>NZ_FUYL01000019.1 GCF_900167935.1 Maribacter arcticus
ATTTTATGATACAGTTGTATTTCTGCTTCTTCTTTTTTTCTTAATTCATTCCAGTTATTAACTTGAAGTGCCAGTAAGATACCGACCATAACAAGTACAATTTCTCCAATGGCATAAAGTAAATATTTGCTAAACTTATTTTCAGTCAGAAGTTGCTGTCTAATTTTTCTAAAGAATTTGATCATGGAAAGAAGGTAGTTGGTTGTACTACCTAAGGTAATGAATAATTACACATCGCTAGAAAGACGTTTGCGTCTGCTGTACTGCTTTATAATGATGTGCCTATGGAGATTGTAAGTGAACTGCTTGGGCACTCTAGTATGAAAATTACACAGGAGTATTATGGCAAGGTTGTTCAGAAGAGGGTCAGTGAGGAGATTATGAGGATTTCAAGAAAACTTGGCTAACGTTTATGTATAAAATTAATCACAAAAGGTAAAAGCAAAAAACTTGCCCTGAGCGCTGTTTGCAATAAACTGATTAAGCAAGCCTATGGAATATCAAAATCGGGTTTGGATTATGATAGAAACTATGTTGGAAGATTAAGCTAAATTTTATTTGATTTTTAGCTCAGTTCTTTGTTGTGCTTTCGTTATTTTTTAATTTCATTTTCTAAAATTTCGATTGTCTTTTGCATTTTCTCTTTAAGTGTTTGTCCTTCTAAATTACAAACTTGAGAAAACGTAAATATGAATGTTACTAGGCCTTCAAGACGTGAATCCTTTAAAATGTATTGAACATCTATTTCTTTCGGGCTTTTTCCTATAGTCAAAATTTGGTCGCTTTTTCCTTTGTCCAAAAACCCCATTCTGAGTTCTTGCGCTTTCCAAAACACATGATTCGCATTGCGCATGATTCCAACTTCTTTCATAAAAGGAATGATTTCAGAAATATAGTGGTCGTGTTGGATTTTTTCAGACTCGCTATAGGCTTTAAAATCCGAATTCCAATGAGAAAGTAATTGCTTTAAACTGTCGTTTCTTATCAATTTGATATTTCCTAAATTTATCAAATCATTTTCGATTGGGTCAAAGGTTGGGTCCATAAAAAAAGTGGCAAATATCATTGAAAGAGAATCTTGACTAATGGATATATCTTTTGAGGTAATATCCAAAATATTTAGACTTTCTGAAATTAATTTTCGTCTCATTTCAATCTTATTCTCCAATTGAAGAAGGTTCGATTTGTAGTCCGCTTTAAGTTGTTTAAGGATTACTTGTTCTTGTTCAATGTTTTTATTCTCTTCGTTATTGTTATTAATGGCTAGAGCTATTAAAATACCAATGACAACCAGTACAATTTCTCCAATTGCATAAATCAGATATTTGTTGAACTTATTTTCAGTCAGCATTTTTTGTCTAATTTTTCTAAAGAATTTAATCATTGGTTAGTGGTTTCTGGTGAAGCACAACGGTTTGTGTATGATTAGTTGCTTGAAGGACTAAGATAGTAAAAAGGGGAGGAGCAAAGGGATTTCGGCAGAAATCCTCGAGTGATCTTTAAAAGCTCCCAAGCAATTAATTATACACGTCTTTGTTGTGCTTTCGTTATTCTTTAATTTCGCTGTCTATTAGGTTTAATATTTCAATAATTTGATTCCTCAAGGCTAAAGACTGAATATTCCCTATATGACTCCAATTGAATGAATCTGCCACAATACCTTCAAATTCTATATTATTCAAAACTTCACTAATATTTAGTTGTTTTTTAGTATTTCCTATTTTGTGTTTTACAATAGCTGTTTTGTTTAAAGCGAATTTTGGAATATAACCATCTTTCCATAATGCATTTATAATATTCCTGTACAAACCTGTTTTTTCGTTGAATGGGATTATTATTTCCGTTCTAATTTTTTGATATTCAAGCTCTATTTCCTGTAATTGATAAACGTCAGTAGACCAATTAGTCAATTTTAGTTTTAAGCTATCATTTCTAATTAAATGTAAATTTCCAGATTCAATTAAATTATTTTCTACTGGGTCAAAAGTAGGGTCTGTTAAAAGAAATGAAAGTTGGAAAATAATACTATCAAGCTCAACAAATTCTGGATTATCAATAAATCCTAATAATTTTATTGAAGCTTCAGTAATATCTGACCGCATTGAAATTTTCTCATCTAATTGTTCCAGATTCTTATTAAAATCTAATTTTAGTTGTAATAATATTTTTTGCTCCTGTGCTATTTCTTTACGTTGCTCATTCCAGTTGTTAATCTGAAGCGCAATTAAAATTCCAATAACCACTAGCACTATTTCTCCAATGGCATATTTAAAATACTTTCCAGTTTTATTTTCCATAAGCAAGTTCTGGCGAATTTTTCTAAAGAATTTTATCATCGGTTTCTTGGTTGGTCATTATGTTCGTTAAGGCACATAGTTTACACAAGTTAAAGATTAAGGTTTACACTAAATTAATTTCTAATCTTGTTGCTTGTTCTTTATTTCTTAGATACTTTTCATCAAAGAAACCTAAAAATACGTTTCTATAAAATACCCTCCAAATACCGTTTCCCATTTCTTGAATACCTACATATTTTCCCATTAATGAAGCGGTTACATATACCCAGTAATACGATTTCCATCTAATAGATCCATTCTGGGTTACTTTAAGAACTTTGCATTTGGCATCATAGTCAAAGTCAGGTATTCTTTCAAGGAACGGTCTTGTAGAAAAGTTATGCAAGGACATAAAGATTATCAAGAGAAGCTTTTCAATAGTTTTCAGTTAAGTGAACGCATACCCAAG
>NZ_FUYL01000022.1 GCF_900167935.1 Maribacter arcticus
TGTCACGTCCTAAAATACGGCTACAGATTAATATTATTTTTAAGCGGCATATTGATGCACGTAATTAGGTGTTTTATAATCTAAAGATAAATGCAATCTTTTAGAGTTGTATAACTTGATTGCGTTTTTGGCTGCTTTTTTAGCATGGACCACACTGGTAAAGGTTTGGTCAAGATAGAATTCATCTTTTAGAATACCGTTTACTCTTTCGGCTAGGGCGTTTTCGTAGCAATGGTTCTCTTCTGTCATACTGATTTCTATTTTCTTTCTTTTCAATATTTGAGTATACACATTACTGCAATATTGAATACCCCTGTCGGAGTGATGAATAAGCCGGTCAATGTTCTTGGCATTGTAAATGGCTTTATTAAGAGCCCTTACACAGCCTTTTAGTTCTAAACTATCACTTAGGTCATACCCAACTATTTTGCGTGAGTACATGTCGGTAATCAAGGCTAGGTAACAGAAACCTTTAATGGTTCTGATATAGGTTATGTCCGAAGCCCAAACCTGATTAGGTCTGTTGATTTCAAGGTCTTTTATGATATTGTCATATTTATAAAACCTGTGATAAGAATTGGTGGTTCTAGAAGAGTATTTTTTTCTTCTAATGAGTAACCTGTTCTCTCTTAAGATTCGGAATAGCTGGTCCCTGCCCACTTTGAGGTCGTACTTATGAAACTCATCTTTTAATGATTTCATGAGTTTTCTGGTACCTTCCCTAGGCAGTGTTCTTCTACTTTTTCGAACAAGCCCGATTACATCTTGTTCTATCTGTTTTTTGATTGCAAACCTTTTTTGGTATTTGTAATATGCATCTCTTTTCAAATCAAAAGCATTACAGATAGTACCAATGGGAAACAGTCTTTTATTACGGTTTATTGGTGCTACTTTCATTAGGGCTTTATGTTTAAGTTTTTTTTTAATTCTTCCACATCTCTATAGCCCAAGTTTTCAGCAGCGACCTCAAGATAACTATCGGTCACCAGTTTGTCCAAGTCCTTTTTGATAAGAAGGTCCTTAAGTTGTTTAAGCTCTTTTTGCAGGGCTTTGATACGGGAAAGTTCGTCGTCTGTTTGCACTGTTACACGGGTGTTCATTAAATCTTTACGATCATACTTTTTGATCCATACGTTTATAGTACTGGATTGTATCCCGTAAGTTAATGCAATTTGTCTTTTGGAATGGTTTCCTTTGGTAAGTTCTGCTAAGACCTTTAGTTTAAAGCTCTCGCTATAACGTCTTACATATCCATCATTTTTATACATATACTTGAAGTGTTTTGTATACATATTTCAGGACGGGTCA
>NZ_FUYL01000016.1 GCF_900167935.1 Maribacter arcticus
TACAACCCCATTGATCCGTAATCAATACTTCATAACTACCAGCTCCTAGTCCAGAGAATACTCTTGTGTTCTGAGGTGCGCGGAAATTGGTTCCGTCCATAATCAATTGGTAGGTATAGTTGCTTCCCTGTCCGCCAGTTGGTAAAGACACTTCTATTTCACCCTGTAGGTTGGTACAGTTTTCTTGGTTCACTTGTATCGTTGCCGCTATTGCAGTTGGTACATCAAGTACAATGTTGTCCTGAATTAATCTTTCACAACCCTGTGCATCACGTGCCCATGCTTGGTACGTACCTGCTACAAGCCCCGTGAACGAAGCGCCAGCTACAAAATCTGTAGTTACCGGAACACCAACACCTACGTAGTACGTATAGCCTCCCCATCCACCGACTACATCGATGATTGTTATGCTTCCATCATTGCCTGGTGCACATGTAATATCTGTTACCGCAGTCGCTCCGCTGATATCAGCATCAGGTCCTGCAATATTGAAATATTCAACATTTGTACAGAAAGGATTATTTGCTTGTGATATAGATACATAGTATTCGCCTACACCCAAGTTAACAATTGGTGTAGGACCGTTAGCAGCTTCTGAACCACTAGTAACCGAAGTGCCATCTGTCAAGAAAACTTCCCAATCGAAACCAGTAGTATAGGTCGCATCAACAAGTTCGAAGGTTACTTCGCCCGTAGCCGTTCCGAAACATACTACATCGCTCGTCTTAACAACATCGATGGTAAAGGTGTTTGGTTCTTCTATTCTGGCCGAAGTCGTAACGATACAACCGGTATCGGTATGTCTTACCAAGAAGTTATACGTACCTGCGGATAATCCTCCAAATACGTTTGAAACTTGGAAGTTTAAACCGTTGTCGATACTGTACTCATATTTAGTATTGTCGCTAGCCGTTGAGGTCGCCGTAACCGTAATTACACCGTCACTTCCTGGTGCACAGGTAACCGAAGTGGTTACTGCTGCCGTAGCGCCTGTCATCTCATCAAAAGGAAGTACCGTTGCCGTGGTGCTACCTGAACATCCTTTGTCATCGTAAACATTAATTGTATACGTCTCACCTGTTCTATCTGTTACCGTAAGTATATTTGAAGCTCCCGATTGTACAACCGTAGAACCACTATTTACAAACTCATAGATTACATAATTACCACTACCGCCAGTGATGGCAGAACCGTCAATAGTTATCGTCGCATTATTAGGATTGTTGCCTACACTACAACCAAACTCCACAACTGAAGCAGTAAGGTTCGCAATGGCATCAGGTTCGTTAACAATAACGTCTTCATCTAAAATACAACCGCGTCCAGAATAAACCCGTACTACATAATTGTCGGCTGCAGGTAGATTATTGAAAATACCTGATGTTTGCGGCAACAACGTAACAGGAACCAAAGGTCCAATAAGAGGCCTCTGAAACAATTGATACGTATATGGAGGATTGTCCATTGTTGGGTCTAAAGTTGCAACAATACGACCATCACTTCCGCCAAAACAACTCACGTCTGTTACTGATGTGGTAAATGCAACATCTGTTGGTAATTCTAATTCTACATCAACTAATGCGCTACAAATAGTATATCTAGGGTCTAAATCATATACAGCCGCTGTATACATGCCTGCATCCAAATTAGAAAATAAAGGAGTTGCTTTACGCCCCTCAACCGATGCGCCACCAAAGAAAAATAATTCATATTCATAAGCTCCAGACCCTCCATAGGCCGTTATGAAAATAGAGCCATCACCCCCTAAACAGGTAGGTTGTGCCCTTACTTCAGCCGTTATATTAGAAGGTTTAAAGATTTCTAAAGGTACTTGGTTGCCACAACCATTAAAATCACGTACTTCTATTGTATAATTACCTGAACTTAAATTATTAAACTGGTGTGTAGTACCTAGAGTTGTTAGCGTTGAAGACTGATAAGACCCCCCATTTACACTTAATGTATAGGGTTGAATTCCTTCTCCGTCTAAGGTTACTTCAATTATAAATCCACCTTCATCTGAAGCACATTGATTTAATACAACTGCTGATATTACTGGTGCTGGATCTTCTGCAATTGTTACAATTAAAGGAAGCGTTGTAGAACAGCCGTTTCCATCTAATACATATATATCCCAATCTGTATTCACAGAAGGGTCTAGTTCGGCATAATTACTTGTACCATAATCTCCTGATACAGGTGACAACCCATCTTCCACAAAAGCATAGGTGTAAGATCCATTACCGCCGCCAGCAATAACTGTTACGTTAGCATTCTCAGTACAATACCCATTATTCTGATCAACTAAAGTTAAGGTAACAGGGTTTGGTTCCAATATTCTAAACTCAAAAGTATTCGTACAATCTGGAGTAGAGTCTTCTCTAAAGAATAATACATAATCTCCTGGAGGAATATTAGTCACTGTTTCTACAGCTGTCGGGCCTGGACCATTTGGCGCTCCAATTATGGTATTTGAATAAGCGCCTCCTAAAGATGTATTTGTTATAGATTCTCTAATTTCATAGTATAAATCGGTTACTGATGCATCGTATCCTTCAATTTGAAATGCAATCGATCCATTTGTATCTCCAAAACAAGCCACATCTGTAATTATTGGATTGGCAACAACGTCAATAGATGATAAACTAGGAATGTCCACTTCAACATAACTTGAACAATTAGTGCCTGTATCTATTACTTGAAATACATAAGTTTGCCCAGGGTTTAATCCGTTATAGGTCGCACTTTCTTCATTGATTCCTGGACCAGAAGTCTCAGAATTAGGAACTGTGCCTGCACCATAAATGGTAAAATCATAATTTCCAGAACCACCACTTGCCAATAAGTCAACCGTACCACCACTAATACAACTAACAGCCGGTACAACGGCATCGATACTTAAATACGGGTTGGATAAAACACGCACCGGATTCTGATAAAATTCACAGCCATTAGCATCTAAAACTCTAACGTAATAATCTCCAAATGTCAAACCATCAAAAGTCGCAGTTGTTGCAGATGTATTTACAATCGGATTTGGTCCTAAAGTTACGACTACGTTATTTTGGTTGTCGTATAAGGTATACGTAAAGTTAGGCGCCCCTCCGCTTGTAATTGTAATGTCTATTTTACCAGGAATGTCCCCCGTACCACCACAACTAACATCGGTAGCAACAACAATTGCATCAAATAGTGCTGGATCCGTAACTGTAACAGTGTCAGTATAGACACAACTCTTACTATCTCTAACCGTGTAAGTGTATGTGCCCGCCGCTAAGCCTGGGTACACTCTTTGATTTGAAAATGAACTACCTTCAAAGCTTATTTGAAATGGCGATGATCCATAGCTAGGGTCAATATTGATTTCTACAACACCATTGGCATCTCCAAAACATGTTGGATTTATAACTGTTTCAGTTGCAACTGGGTTTACCGTTGCAGTAACTGTAGTTTCATTTGATTCTGCGCTACAACCTTGGGCATCTGTTACTCTAAATCTATATAAACCAGGGGTTGCCGTTGAGTAAGGAAAAGAACCAATGTATGCGGTATAACCACCTCCATCAACCTGTAATTCATAAGTAAAGGGCGAATATCCACCATTAACCTGCAAATCTAAAATTGCATCTGGTGAAACCGAACAATCGATATCTTTCGTTAAAACCACATTAGCGGTTAATTGTGGTTCTATAGTAAATGATAACGTGTCTGTACAACCATTTGCATCTCTTATTTGGAATGTATAATTACCAGGTGTAAGATTTGCAAAATCATTCGATGTTTTATATGCACCAGTATTCATTCTGTACACATATGGCGCCAAACCACCAGAAGCTCCAATGACAATAGTTGCTGAGCCAGGGTTAGATGAATCATAACACAAATCTGAAGTTGGGTCAATACTAGCTGTAGGTAAAGATGGTGCAACCAATGTAAAAGTATCGGTAGCTGTACATCCATTTGCATCAGTAACGGTAATTGTATGTAACCCTAATTGGTTTAAACCAGTAAACAAATTACTGCCTTGTGCGCCCGTAGTGGAAGTATCAGGCAATTCAATTTCGTATGAAAATGCTCCTGTACCGCCTGTAGCAGTTATTATAACTGAACCATCATCAACACAACTAGGTTGAGTTTCTACGTTACTAACGGAAATAGTATTTGGTTCCAATATTGTTTGGGTCAGCGTTACAGTACAACCAGCTATTGGGTTGTCTATGTCCCTAACATATACCGTATAATTCCCCGCAGATAATCCAGAAATGGTATGACTTGATGCCGTATCATTACCTTCTATCGTTGCAAAACCACTATCATAACTATATTCATATCCACTGGCGCCGAAATTGTCCACTTCGAAAGTAATGGTACCCGAATTGTCGGCATTACAGTTCAGATCCTCATAAGTAAGTACAGATGCCTCGAATGCATTACCAGGCTGAACGTCTATAATAATTTCGGTCGTACATTCACTGCCATAATCTACCGTGATGGTATGTTGACCTACAATCGCATTGTTAAATACATTGCTGGCTTGTGGGGTATTACCATCGATGCTATAGGTATACGTTGGGTCGCTAGGAAGTATGGTAATATTTCCAGATCCATCACAATTGTAAGCAACACTGCTGCTCACAGATGGTTCTATAGGTAAAGGCGCAATTATAATATTAGGAAGACTTATAGTACACCCAATATTATTGGCATCCCTTACTTGTACAGTATATGTACCGTCGGTTAAATTGGTGAAAACCGCTCCTGCGGCAGTCGCTGCAGTCCAAGTTCCTCCATTTAAACTATACTGATAACTATTTGAACCTCCTGTTGTAGGGGTTACGCCACCAACAGTGATTTCTCCTAATTGATTACACGTATAATCTTCTGTTTGAACGCTCTCAGCAATTATTTGCGGTAATTCGTCAACAGGAACTGATAATGTGAGTTCACAATTATTAACGTCTCTTACCCTAACATCATAAGTGCCAGCTGTCAGATTGTTGAACGTACTTACAGACCCATAGGTTGTTCCTCCATCAATACTAAAAGTATATGGGGCTTCACCACCAGAAGGTGCTAAAGAAATACTACCGTTGGTGCCGCCGAAACAAGTTACATCTATAACTGTCGGTGTTGCCGCTACTGGAGCATCTTGTATAATTGTAATATCATACATTGCAGGACACGCATCCGTTCCTCCATTTTTATCAAGAACATATACATCATAGTCACCTGCACCAGTAACGGTCACAGGATTGATCGTAGCATAATCACCTGCCGTAGGTGTAGCACCATCAGCCACAACTGCATACACATAATTGCCGTCTCCACCAGCAGCGGTAATATCGATATCGGTATCTGTACCACAAGCGGTTATATTACTTGCGCTTGCCGATACCGTTAATTGCGGCTCGATAGTTATTGTTTGAGGCGCGGTATCACAACCATATTGGTCCGTAACCTCTATAGTATACGTTCCGCTAGATAGTCCCGTGAAGGTATACGTTGTTGCGGTAACCGGACTTGGGGCCACATAAGTACCTCCGTTGATTCTGAAAAGATAATTTCCGTTTCCTGCAGTAACATCTACTTGTATGGTCGCATCATTGCTGCCACTATAACAAACTGTCTCTTGTAATGTAAATACTGGTATAATTGGAGCTGTAATTACAATTGGTGTGTCAATTAAATCAATACACCCATTCGCATCCATGGCGCGAACGTTATACGTTCCAGCTAATACTCCGCTAAAAACAGTACTGGTCTGATAAGCGGTTATGATTCCGCCAA
>NZ_FUYL01000013.1 GCF_900167935.1 Maribacter arcticus
CCAGTTTGTCCAAGTCCTTTTTGATAAGAAGGTCCTTAAGTTGTTTAAGCTCTTTTTGCAGGGCTTTGATACGGGAAAGTTCGTCGTCTGTTTGCACTGTTACACGGGTGTTCATTAAATCTTTACGATCATACTTTTTGATCCATACGTTTATAGTACTGGATTGTATCCCGTAAGTTAATGCAATTTGTCTTTTGGAATGGTTTCCTTTGGTAAGTTCTGCTAAGACCTTTAGTTTAAAGCTCTCGCTATAACGTCTTACATATCCATCATTTTTATACATATACTTGAAGTGTTTTGTATACATATTTCAGGACGGGTCAAGCTTGCAGATAACGTTGCGGCTATGGCAAGTAGGGCGGGCAAGGAAACCTTTTGTTTCCGTCTGCGCTAGTAGCCAAAGCTTTTTGTTTTGTGATTATTTTCATTTTTTTAATTGCCAAATCCAAAAGATTTGGCGGACTTAGCAAATATGCCCAAGCATTTAAATTTAGCACTTTATGCCCTATTTGTTATAGCCATTGTTGCCAGCAGTTTTTACTTTTTCGGTAAATACAATTTCATATTCTCAATTTCCAGCTCGTCCAAGTGTCCCATTTTACTTTCGTCTTTAGTTATTAAGTGTAAATGAATATTTGAGTCGTGATGTGTAAAAACTCCTTTGTGTTCCGTTGAGAAGAAACCAATAATCGTTGCTTCTTCATCTTTCAGTTCGTAATTGGTTTGTCCTTTGTGAGCCTCTTTTGGTGATGAAACCTTTTTTCCTTGAGGTAAATTTTGAATATGAATAATTGCTTTTGATATTTTCCCTGTCAGTTTGAAGGCAAAAGGTCTTTTGAAATCAGTCGTCTTTTCATCTACCAATCTTTCAATGTCTTTAATATACTTAATGCTTGAGGCTAATTCTATTTCATTCCATTCAGTTACGTTGGCATACACTAAAAAAGGTGCTGAGACATCAAATCTTTTTTCAACCGTCATAGTTGAGTCAGACGTGACTTTTGAAACATAACTTTGTCCATTATTGATAAGTAGTTCTCCTGTCAGATAACTTTCTGGTCCAAGTCCATAAAGTCCTTTTTTATTAGAAATAGTATCAAGGTTTATACTTCCACTTAATTCTCCTTTCCACATAACATTTTTCATTGCGCCTACAATATTAATGTCTGTATAGGTTTCATTCGAGTTGTTTTTCTTTTGGTCAGAATTGCAACCAAATATTCCGATTGCTATGATTCCAACTATTACTTTTTTTATCATAGACTTCGGTTTTCTCAAATTGGTGGCAACAAAAGAATATAGCAACTGTTAATTATATCTGTAAATATTTAAGAATATAGTTACTAGTAGCTATAGCGTGTTTATATGGTTTTTTGCTTGTTTTAAGCACTTAAATTTAAGAAATAGAATCTCATTAACTATCGAGAGCGCTAGAATTTTCGCAAGTAGGCTTGCACTTGCAATACATTTTATAAGGTGTTACTTGCTGGGTTAAACGTTCATCTGTTACCGCAGCCATTTCTTCTTGTTTTATTTTTACTTGCCTACCAGCGTAAGTTTTGTTGTTAAAAAAGCTTATTCATTTTGAATACCAACATAAAAATGAGCATGGCTATTGTAGCCAATAAATGAAGGCCAAAGCCAATATAATTTATGACTTTTACATAGGTATTATTATGAAAACCTATGATGGAGTAAAGTGCGAATATCAAAAGAATTGCTTCTAGACATAATGCAAATGATTCTCTAAATTCGAAGTTATGCTGTTGTATATTCAGATTTTTGTTGACCCAAAAAATAAGTATACCCATCACAACAATCGCATTTAAATAAGAAATAAAAAGAGTGGTCTTTTCCATTTTATACCCGATGGATATGAATACTAAATGACAAATCAAGATACTAATTAGTGCTACGTTTACGGTGATGTCATTCATAAGGTATACTTAGTGTTTTTTTTAATTGAAGGTAACGTGTTTGTGTATGATTTCGTAGCTGGCGGTAGGAAGCTATACATTTTATACCTTGTTAGCCTTTCGTTTTTTTATGTAATTATTCTTCAAGAACTTCATTAATCTTTTCAGTTAACTTATCGACCGAATTATCGAGGTTTTCTATACTCCCCAATATACGACTCAGTTCAAAAAACCGAAGAACATACATATTTGCATAGGCACGATTATTTTTATAGGCACCCATTTGAACAGGGAAATAGCGGATGTTTCTCTTGAAATCAGGTAGTTTACGGTCTATTTGCTTTTCTGTTTTCTTTAAGTCTACATGTTGTTCTTTGAGCCACATATCTAAAAGACTATGATGGTCTATTGTATAAGGAAGCTCTATATTGTTCCAATAGATTTGAAATGCAGAAATGCTTTTATCTAAATCATTTATTTGGCTTTGATATTCCGAAACGCTTCCTTTTATCGAATCAGATGCGATTTCACTGTACCCGCCAGATGAAACCAATTCGCTTAATGAAGTTGTAGCAACTGAATTAATAGATATTGGGCCAAGATCATTTTGCGAGTGCAGAAAATAAGTCTCTAAATCAGCTATTTCGTAATCTGGATTGCTCAATGAATCGATATGGTGAAGTGAATTACTAATTTGATTTCTAATCGTATTCAGGTTCTTAGTGATGGTCAATTTATTGGCCTTGAGTTCCTCGACCAATGAGTTTAAGTTCTTTGTATTTCTTAGTTCTGTTTTTTGAATCTCATTTGCATTATTTATCTGTAAAGCAATCAAAATTCCTATTACAACTAAAACAATTTCTCCAATTACATAAAGTAGGTATTTGGTGAATTTGTTTTCAGATAACAAGCGTTGCCTTATTCGTCTAAAAAATTTAATCATGCTCTTATATTTTAATTCATTCGCAACAGCTGGCTCCTCACTATCAAAGGTCTGCTAGACCCTTGCTTACGTTCGGCCCTCTAAAGAATTTTATCCTTGGTTTTTTTGTTTTAATGAAGGCTAACAAAAGGATATAGCAACTGTTAATTATATCTGTAAATATTTAAGAATATAGTTACTAGTAGCTATAGCGTGTTTTTATAAGGTTTGTTGCGCTTTTTAAGCTCCTAATTTAGTAAATAGAATCGCGATAGCTATCGAGGCCGCTAGAATTTTCGAAAATTGGCTTGCACGTGAAATACATTTTATAAGGTGTTAGCGACCGGCTTTATTTCGATTTGTTTTTCTTTTAATATTTTTTAATGTTGGAATCCAAATCATAAATATTTCACCACAAATTATTGGTACAAATGAAAAGAAATACTCATTTACAGTTCTGCCAAATGTTGGGTCTTCAATTTGTCCAAATAAAAAGTCCAAAGGAATAATCCCTCCAATTCTTACAGCTACAAATGAAAGTATGCAGATATAACTTCGAACCATAAATTGTTGATGTGCTTTTATATTTCCATTTTTCACGCACCACCAAGCTGAAAAAGTAGTAAAAAGGACCAAAACAGCTAAAATAAAGAGTGAAACTCTACACGGCAAGCAAGAACTTATTAGTGATAGCCTAATCGCCGATAAACCTGCGATAAATGCTCCAATGATGTAAACTTTCCCTGTTAGTCTGTGAAAGTTCAAATATTTGTTTCTAATCCATTTAGAGAATTGTATTGGTCCGGTCAGTAACGCTAATGTTCCGCCTATTAAGTGGGCGCTTACCCAAATCGGGTTGTTAATGTAACTATCACTTCTATATCCAGTAAAATAAACACCTACATTTTCCAGAAAAAAATAAGCTGATAAGCCTATAATTATTGTCCAAGACATCAAGAATAGTAATCGTTCAATTATTTTCATATAGTTACGATGTTTTTTGGCCGCTTGTCGCTAACGTCTGCTCACGAAGTTAAATCTTAGTGTCTTGTTTTATTTTTTCATTATTAAAGCCAAATCCCATCCCGATAATTATCGGGATGGCGGACTTAGTTTAAAGCTCTAAACTTTGGGTTAAACACCAAAACCCGTATTAATTATAGGCATACTACATCTCGAATTGCTACATGGTCTAAAAATTCAATTTCTATTTTTTAGCTGTCATTTGTCAAAAGTTTTTTTTCTTAACTAAGCGCATAACTTTTAAAACCAAAATTTATCTTCCTCCTGGAGGGCAATGCAGTTTTAAGTAATTTGTGTATAAGGTTGACAAATGTTTATATGTTCCTTCTCCTTCTCTAATTCCATGAGTTCTGTTAGGATAAGGCATAAATTGAAATTGCTTATTATATTTTATGAATTCATTAACTAATATTTCTGCATTTTGATAATGGACATTATCATCTCCAGTTCCATGTATATAAAGTAAATTTCCTTCTAGATTTTTTGCATAGGTAACGGGAGAACCTTCAATAAAGTCTTCCATATTTTCTTGAGGTAAGCCCATATAGCGCTCTTGATAAATGTTATCGTAGGTTAGTTGATTTGCAACTGCAGCGAGTGAAATTCCTGTTTTGTAGATATTAGGATATCGAAACATCAAATTCAATGTTGCAGATCCTCCTCCGCTATGTCCCCAAACTGCTACCCGTTCAGAATCCACGAAATTCCACTTCAATATTTCTTTGGCTGCCATAGCCTGATCGTTAATATTAATCACTCCAATTTTTCTGTAAATTGACTTTCTCCATGCGCGTCCTTTTGGAGCAGGAGTGCCTCTGTTATCTAACGAAATGTATATATATCCATCTTCAGCCATATTCCCATTATAATTCCTATTTCTACTCACATTATAGGTGTCTTTTACTGTGGTACCGGCAGGTTCAGAATACACATAAAACACTACTGGGTATTTTTTATTTGGATCAAAATTTGTTGGTTTTACCATCCATCCGTCCATTTCAATATTGTCTGAAGTGGTGATGGTAAAGAACTCTGTTGTTGGTTTTTCTTCTAGCCTTTTAATGTTTTTAAGAATACTTTCTTCTTCGGTTAAAGCTTTGTGATTGGCAACGCTAATAAACTCTTTAGAATAGGGGGTAAAATGATTTGAAAAGGTATGTTCTGCATACGTACCGTTTGAAGAAAAAGAATAATCATGGCTTCCTTTTAAACTTTCTGGACTTAGCAACTCGTTTTTCCCTTTTCCATTTAATTTCGTTTTATATAAATATTTTTGCGTGGCATTATCTGGAGAAGCTAGATAATACACAAAACCTTCTTTAGAATTAATGTGCTTCAAATCGATCACATCGTATTCACCTTTGGTAATGAGTACCTCTGGCTTTCCTTCTAAGGAAACTTGGTATAAGTGCCTCCATCCATCTTTTTCAGAAGCCCAAAGAATGCTTTTGTTTTCATTTAAAAAATTAAAATTATTGGTATAATCAATTGCATAAGAATTACCTAGTTGAAATAAATCTACCCAAGCTTCATCTGATTCTTCATAAATACTTTTTGTGGTTCCTTTTAACGCCTCTGCAATGTATAATTTGCTTTGGTTTTGTTTTCTGTTTAATTGTTGTATTAAAAGGTTGTTGGTACTTGGAATAAATTCCATTCTTACCAAATAATTTTGTGAAACATCTCCAGGAACATCCATCCAAGTTGTTTTGGCATCGGAAATAGTTACAACGCCCACTTTACAAGCAGATGGAGTTTCACCTACTTTTGGGTATTCTAAGGGTACTAATTGAGAATAAATAGAGTCAGTATTGTTGATCATATAAAACTTCTTGATATCGCTTGCATCGATTTGCCAATAGGCAATAGACTTGCTATCTGGGCTCCAACGAAATCCATCTCTACAAGCAAATTCCTCCTCGTAAGCCCAATCAAAAGTTCCATTTATTAAGGAAACGGTACCATTGGTCGTTAAGGGCTTAATGTTGCCACTTGCATCCTCTTCCGCATATATATTGTTATTAGAAACATACGCTATGGTATTTCCGTCAGGAGAAAACTTTGCAAACATGAGAGATGATGGAGGAAGGCTTTTACCAATTTGCCTTAGCGTATTTGTTTTAAAGTTAAATACCCAATAATCTCCTTTGGTATTGAGTCTCCAAACTTTTTTAGTATTGGTAAATAATAGCACTTTTTGTTGGTCTGAAGAAAATGAAAAATGGTCAACATTTAAAGGTTCTGATGTATCTGCTGGAGTAAGTTGCTCTTTGGTTATGACTGTTTTTGTATCGTGGTTGGGTAGGGTATAGGTGAGCAATTGGTTTTTTTCTAATTTATAATAAGAACGCCCATCGTTGGTCCAATTTACTTGTGCTTCTCCATTAAAATTAAAAAAGAAAAAACAAATAAACACGAGAATTTTAAAGATGTTTAAGGACTTTTTTACGTTTTTCATCTGTTGATACTTATGGATTATTATTGTTTTTTAAAATTTATTTCAAATGCAAATCATTCATTCTTTTTAGGCATAATGAAGGCTAACGTTTATGTGTAAGAATACTCGCGTGTGAAAGCAACTAACTTACTAAAAATGGAACGAACCAGAGGAAAATCTGCAGGATTTTTTGAGTAGGCAAGAACCAAGCAATTATTTTTACACGGTGCTAGCCTTTCGTTATTTATTTATTTTTTCAATTCCTTTTTTCTTAATTAAATTGAATTGATCTGACATAAATAGTTTTTCCTTCACCGCCTAAAAAAACAAAGGCGAGCGGTGTTTTTATGATTTTCTTATCTGCCGTTTCAAATTTCTCCAAAGGCACTTCATAGTTTTCCCAGACATTGCTTAATGTAATATCAACTCTTGATTCTGTGCCATCAGGAAGATCATACTTATCTTTTATCGCTAAAGCGAACTGCTCACCACCAATGGCCCCCTTCATTTCAAGGATTACCTTTTTGTATTTTGTAAAATCCATTTCAGTTACGCGATTATTCAATGCGTTAATAGTAAAATAAGGGGAGCCCCAGTCAAACGTATTTTCAGGATAGGTCAAAATCATAGCGTCATTCTCGAATGTTATACTATCAAAAAACTTGCTACTTGATTGTGCATATATTACTCCAAAATCTGAAGGTATTTTGCCATTGACTAAAAGATTTAAGACATCAACTTCTGCATAGGAATAGAAAGTACCACTAAAATCTATTTTGGTCTGTTCATCAAAATTCACCTCTCCTTTTTCGACCATTTCAATGTATTTTTCTCCAAGAATAATTTGCTGATCGTATAAATCAACCATATCTAATTCTTCAAAGCTTTTAGCAAATAGTGCTATCGTATAGTCATCGTTTAAAACATCTAAAAACTGCTCTTTAATATCACCTGATTCCATATATTCCCAGGGTCTCTTAAAAAGTGTACCGTCTTCATTTCTGAATTTATAGGACCATGTTTGAAAATCAGTTTTCAATGTCTGATTATAATCTTCCTCCTGTTGGTGTAAACGTTCGGCTGACGAATAAAACGAATTAAGTAACAATTCAATATCTGTACCTTGAAGTTTACTTAGATAAATTGAATTTTTTAACGCGTCGAAAGCACTAAGGTTGGGTTGGTAATAAATGATATTATTTAACTCACCAAAGGTATTGGCTATAAAAGCGTAATCATTAAAAACTAATACTTCTTTTTGAGAATCAAAATAGGTCTTGAAAATAGAATCTGCCCGAATGCCAATATTTTCTCTTCCCGTTCGGATTAATTTTAAATATCTGATATCAGATTGAATAGCACTGGAAATACTTTTCTTAAGCCCATCGAGTTCTGTTGCCTGAATACGCTCCTGATTCCAATTATTGATTTGCAGTGCAATTAAAATTCCAATAACCACAAGAATAATTTCTCCAATGGCATATCTCATGTATTTTAATGGTCTGTTATCATCTGCCATTTTCTTACGTATTTTTCTAAAGAATGGAATCATATGATTTATTTTGTTTTTAATGAAGGCTAACGTTTAGTGTAAGCATAGCATCAGAATTTTACCCACAAACTTTTCAGTTAAAAACCAACCTTTTTTATATTTCCTTAAGTTCATTTAAGGGATTAAACTGCTATTATTTTTTACACATTGTTAGCAGTAGTTTATAGATTGGATTAATACAGTCAGTACTATTTATATTACTTCAACTTCATCAACAAATAAGAAAACGTCAAAGCGCCCGATTTTGCACTTTGCTCATTTGTAGAAGAGCCTGCATGACCTCCTTCGGTATTTTCATAATAATAAGTTTTATAACCCATGTCATTCATTTTAGCAACCATTTTTCGCGCATGGCCAGGATGAACTCTATCATCAAGAGTAGAAGTGCCAAAGTATACTTCTGGATAGTCCATTCCTTTTTTAAGATTATGATAGGGTGAATATTTTTTAATGTATTCCCATTCTTCAGGGATATCAGGATCACCGAATTCGCCCATCCAGCTAGCACCCGCCAAAAGTTTGTTATAGCGTTGCATGTCTAACAATGGCACTTGAGAAACTACCGCATTGTATAAATCTGGTCGTTGTGTAAAAGCCACCCCTACCAACAAACCGCCATTACTTCCTCCCATAATACCTAAATGCCTTGGTGTGGTTACTTTTTTGGTAATTAGATCTTCAGATACGGCATATAAATCGTCAAAAACATTTTGTCGTTTTTCCTTTATTCCATCTTGATGCCATTTAGGGCCATACTCACCACCACCACGGATATTTGCCAATACAAAAACGCCGCCTTTATCTAGCCAAGACACCCCAAATGTTGCCGCGTAAAATGGCTGTGAGGAAATTTCAAAGCCTCCATACGCATATACTAAGGTTGGGTTGGTTCCATCATTTTTTATGTCTTTTGCAGCTACCATAAAATACGGTACCATGGTGCCATCTTTTGATTTCGCTTTGTATTGGGTTACTTCATATCTACTCGCATCAAAAAATGCTGGTAATGATTTGTGGGCTTTGAACGTGTTGTCACCTGCATCAGCTGAATACAAGGTAGATGGCGTAATAAAGTTTTGAAAATCAAAAAAATACTGATCTGATAAGTCGTCGGTGCCAACAATGGAAATTCTTCCAAAATCTGGTGCATTCACTTTTTCACTGCTCCATGTTCCCTTGCTAAACGAATACGTATGTAATTCACTAATTACATTGGTCAAGAGACCAATAAGTAGTTTATTTTTGGTTGTGGAAACTTGAGAAATACTAGAAAATTCATCGGGTTCTATGATGACTTGAATTTCCTTATTTCCTTTTAATAACTCTCTAAAATTGAGGCTTAAAAGTGTACCGGTATTGTAGGTGTTGGTTTGTACAGTCCAATCTGATTTCAATTGAACAATCAGTTGATTATTCAAAACTCCCGTTAAACTAGCATCATCAGGAATGTCTAATTTGATGATTTCATTATTCATCCAAACCAAGTTTTCGCTAGAAAATGTCGTTAAAGCTCTTGAAATTAATGTAAATGTTTCTGAACCATCAAGTAAAACACCACCCCAAGCACCCACATCGGAAGTTTCCCCTTCGTAAATTAGCTGTGCATCGTTTAAAGAAGTTCCTCGTTTCCATAATTTTACTTGTCTAGGATACCCCGAAGTAGTCATGGTGCCCTCTCCAAAATCGGAAGTAACAATCAGCGTATTTTCATCTATATAACTGGCAGACCCCTTTGATTCTTCTATTAAAAATCCATTTTCTATAAATTGCTTTGTAGTTACATCGAACTCTTTAACAACTACTGCATCACCGCCACCTTTGGATAGATCAATTAAAAAACGATTGTAATTTGGATATAGCCCGCTGCTTCCTTTGTACACCCATTTAATGTCATCTTCTTCTGAAAGTTTATCTATATCAAGTAGTGTTTCCCAATTTGGATTTCCCTTTCTGTAGTCATCTACAGTACTTCTTCTCCAAATACCTCTTACATGGTCTTTATCTTTCCAGAAATTGTATACATAGTTTCCTCGAATAGATGGATATGCAATTCTCTCGTCGGAATTATATATGGCTAAACTTTTATCATAAATATTTTGATACTCTTTTTCGGCACTCAATTCTGCAATAGTAGTTTTGTTTTGAGCATTTACAAACTCCAATGCTTTTTGTCCATCAACTTCTTCTAGCCATAGATATTTGTCTTCCTGAGCTTGAGTACTTAGGACTATTCCGAATAATGCTAAGAGCAATAAAGTGTATTTTTTCATGATTTAGTTGGTTTTTTATTTTGTGACTGGTTATTAACTATCTGTTATTTTTTTTGCATTACTACTACCGTTTAGTATATGAAAAGTAGGCGATTTTCAAGGACTAAACTTGCGGTTAAACACAAATTCTGAAACGAGCCCAAAGCCTTGATTTTACTAATATTTCATCTATTTTTTATATATATTGTTGTGCGTTCGTATTGTTGTTTTTAAAATTGTTTGTCAAATGATTTGCCATTAAACTTGAATATATTTCCATCTGCCATTCCAAACCACAATTCGCCATTTTTATCTTCATAAATTGATTGAGCGAAATCATTTGTTAGTCCATCTTTCTCTGTATAATTAAACATGGTTTTACCATCATATTTCCAAACTCCAGCATCTCTATCTCCAAACCAAATATTTCCTTGACTATCTTCTGCGATTGTGAAAACGTGTTCAAGTGTACCTGGTTGCGATTTATCTCCCTTTCCTGAACTTGCAGGATGTATTAAGTTATTCTTTTTAGAAAAATTGATTATTGAATCACCTTCTTTTAGTAATACGCCAATTCCATTATTACCAATCCAAAGTCTGCCATTAGAGTCTTCGAGAAGGCTTCTTATATGTAGAGGTTCGGTATTTCTATCTAATCGTAAGGTTTCATCATTGATGATTGTAAAATCACTTCCATTATAGCCAAAAATACCTGCATAAGTTCCAAACCAAATCATATTGTTTTTTCCTTTTGAAATACTGGTCACAGCAAATAAATTATCATAAAGGTTAAGGACTTTATGGGAAGGGAAGGCTAAATAATTTAATTTTTGACCATCATATCTAAAGACCCCTTCTTTAATTCCAGCCTCAAACCAAAGGTCATTCTCCGATTTCATCCATTCACCTTGCAAAGGTTCATTACTCTGAATTGGGAAAATATTTTGTGAAGTTTCTATGTTTGTTTTGGTGTGATTCTTTATACTTGTTCCATCGTAACTGCTCACTCCCTTTTGAGTATTAAACCAAATAACGTCTTCTTTGTCTTCTTGTATGGTGTGGATTTGGTTGTCAGTCAGCCCGTCATTATTAGTAAAGTAAATGAATGACTTGCCGTTATAAACTGCAACTCCTTCTTGAAGACTTCCAAACCAATAATTTCCTTTGCTATCTTGAATGATAGAGCGAATTCCTGAAGTAAATTTTAGGGTGTCGGTGTTTGAATTACGTATAAATTCAGGTTTGTTAATCTCTTTTTCGGTTGATTTATTTTCAACGCAAGAAAAGTTCAGAGTTAATATGAATATCAGGTAAATCAAGTTTATTATTTTATTCATTTTGAGTTTTTCTCATAGGACGCACAACGTTTATGTATAAGAAAATTAGCGCTGAAAATATGCGTTAACTTTTCGGATGATACACAAGCCGAATTTTTAAATTTACTAATTATTTTGTTTTTTGGAATTTGTCAAATTAAAAAATTTGGCGAACTTGGTTAAAAGCACTAAACTTTGGGTTAAGCACAAAACCCGTATTAATTATAGCCATTGTTACCAGCTGGCTTATAATTTAGTTTCATATTCTTCTAATTTTTTCCAAATGTCTATAAATTCCTTTATTCCTTCTTTTTTAAGGTCGGTATTCACAATCAAAAGTTTTCCGATTTTAGTTTCAGAATTGAAAAACATATGTGTTGCAACTCCTGGGTCTCCTCCTGTATGGCCTATTTGTCCTTTGGCAGAGATTCCCATAAAAACACCCATATTATATTCATCATTATAGACACTTTCATTTCTTTCTTTAAAATTTTTATCTGTCAAATACGGTTTAAACAACTTTTTATAGCTTTCGTTAGTTAGGATTTTTCCATTACTACTATAGCCAGCAATTAGTTCAATTAAGTATTTCCCTAAATCAGTAGATGATGTAATTAAACCGCCATCAGGATAATTAGCCAATTGATAAAAAGCTAATTCAGTTTCATTGTTTAGATATAGTTTAGAATGTTTTGAAAAATCTACTTCAGTAAAAGACCAACCAGTATCAAACATTTCTAAAGGTTTAAGAATATATTCATTGGTGAATTTGTTGAATGATTGATTTGTAGCTTTTTCTATTATTAAGGCGGCTAATCCTGCGGCAACATTTGAATACTCAAATATTGCTCCGGGTTTTATCTTTAAAAAATTATTTTTCTTGTACCATTTTTCATCTTGACTTAGAATATTCTTTAAAAATTCATCCAGAACCATTTTTTCACTAGGTGAACGAAAATTTCTATTTACTTTAGCTTCCTTATTCTCTGCTTCTTTTAAAATATATCCATTCTTCTCATATCTAGAAGGATCTTTAATACTAGATGTGTGAGTTGCCAATTGTCGTATTGTAATTTGTTCATTAGGGAAATGTGGATTACTTACATCGAATGGTAAGTATTTGTTTATAGGGTCTTCTAAGTTAAGTTTTCCAAGTTCCTGAGCTTTAAGTAATGCAATGCCAATAAAAGTTTTGGAAATGGAAGCAATGTTTTGAATTGTATTATTAGTGTATTTCTTGTTTGCTTTAATATTAGAGTACCCAAACCCTTTTTCATATAGAACACCATCTTGATTTACAATAGCCACAGAGAATCCATTAATATATTCTCTTGCGTATATTTTTTCAAGTTCTTGAGTCAATTTTATTGAGGTAGAGTCATTTGTCTGACAATAAATTGTGCTAACAAGAATATTTAAGATTAATGTTATAATTATTTTTTTCATTTCTATATAAGGATTGTCTTGCTTGCTGGTAACAATTGTGTATAGTAACAAGTACGTATATTCCCCAATAGTAAGGAGTATAGGTAATCGTACTTAAATCAATTGTTAAAATTAACAAGGCTAAAGTGGTAGGGGGAGTATTCTTTGCTTGGTCTACTGCAATATACATAAGTTTGTTGTACAGCGACTTACGGATGTTCTAAAATTGAACGAACACTCTTTTAGTTAGGAAAATGGAGAGGGGGTTTTAGGTGCAGTGGGAGTTGGTGACACACGAGTTCTCGATACAAATTTTCTCATACTTCGTAAATTCACTCGAAGTGACAGCATAGCAATAAGAAATGGGCTAACAAAACCGTATGGTCAGTTCGAGTGGTTTTAGGCTGAGAGCAACGAAGATCTAAAATTGTATCGAGAACCGTTTGGTACACGCATGCTTCTCGATACAAATTTTCTCATACTTCGTAAATTCACTCGAAGTGACAGCATAGCAATAAGAAATGGGCTAACAAAAACGTATGGTCAGTTCGAGTGGTTTTAGATAGCGGTTTTTATTGTATCAATGGCTCCTTTTACAGCACGATCTATAGTGTCTGCTTGATGGGTAATAGCCATGGGTTTTCTTTAAAATTAGCTTTGTGTTGTTTGTTGCTCGTTACTTGCGAACCCTTACTGCCCATAATTAACCGGATAGCCTAATTGCCCCCAAACCAATATGCCTTCATCTATGATGGCGGTGTTTTTATATCCTAATCTTCTCAACGTACTCACCACACGGCCCGAAGCTGCATGCGGACAAGCGCAATACGCAACGATCCAAGTGCCATCATTAGGCAGGTCGTCTACAAATGCTTCTGGCTCTTCGTAATATGGTACAGGTACTGATCCTGGAATGTGGGTTTGTCGCCAGGCCACTTCTGATCGTGCATCTAAAATTATCATTCGAGCACTGTCTTGCAGCGCCTGATACACTTCTTTTGCAGGAACATAAAGTCCTTTTCGTAAATTAAATTTTGGTGCTTTTTTGGTAGGATTCAATATGTATTTATCGGGCGTTGGTACACTAATGGTGTCCGTACTTGGTATATTCCAACCTGAGGCACGCGTTCTTAAAAAGGCTGTCAGCCCATTAATTTCATCATCAATAAGAGAGTCTTTGAAGGCTATCATTGGTGTACCATCTCGCCCCTCTTTAATGGCATATTTTAAGAATTCATCTGTTGCTGTGGCTAAAAACATAGAATTGCCTAGGGCAGGTGCCGAGACACCTTCGCCATCTGCACCATGACAGACAGCACACGTATTTGCATAGATCTCAGCGCCCACAGCAACATCGCCGGTAACAGGTTCTCTTGAGAGTTCAATAGGTTCTTCTACGCCGCTTTGGTCATATAGCCATTGCAATAATAGTTCAATTTCAATGTATTCTAAGGGGCCACCTTGTGTATTTAAATACCCTCCCATGGCTGTGCCCTCTCTACCGTAATGCACTGTATATCTTTGAAAATTAGTGGTCCACGAAGTTGCCATTAATGAATGAGAGCGAAGCGATGGTGCATTATCTGCCGCGTAGCCTTCTCTATTTTTACCATGACATAAGGCGCAATATTTTTGATACATTCCCGCAGCATTACTGCTAGCGGTACTATCTAGTTTAGCGCCTATTTTATATTGATCTGCCAGTAGCGCCTGTTCTTTTGGTTCATTTATAAACTCTATTTGAACGCCATAAGCAAATTGACGAGGTACTGTGATTGTATGTACTAGGGTATCGCGTAAAAGCGCCTCTGCGGGTAAACGCTGATTTAGATAATGGTAGGTAGAATCAATATTTTTCACATCGAAACGTATGGCATATACTCCAGATTCACGTTCTGCTATAAACTTTGACATATCATCATTACTGGCTTGAGGGGTGCTTAGCACCAATTCTTGATGTCCTTTTATTTTGAAACGGGCTGTTTTTTCTGATGTATTAGGGTTTGAGGCCATAAGCCCCATGTTTTCAATATCCTTGCGGGCAGTATCGAGATCCTTTACGGCTACCTGAATAGCATTGATGCCTACAACACCATTTGGGTGGTTAGTATAACTTCTGAAATAGGCATAATAGGTCTTCCAGTCCTTATGCATTCTTTCATAATCGATAGTGGCGTCTTCTAAAAACTGGGGTAGGTAGGTAGCATTTGCATTTTGAAAATCTAAACTACGTTCTTGTAATCCGCCATCATCTCTTGACCATCCTTTAACCGGCTCGGTTGACGTACGGTACGCTTGAATAGAATCCATTTTAAATCCTTTCTCATTCAGCCATAAAGCGGTAGTGTCGACAGAAGAGCTGGATAAGTAATACTTCTGTATACCTTCATGATTAGCCAAGAATGACGTGATAAAAGCAGGCGGGGCATCTGTAATTAAAGAATCTTCAACAGAAAGAAAATCTAATTTTGAAGCATCTGGAAAGTTGATGCTAGTAACTAAAGTTCCATCAAAAAAACCTTTTTCAAACTTCGCGGTTTCAGCCATTTTAAACCCGAGGGTATCAGCATAAAAATCTCGCGTGCGATTTAAATCGTTAACCATAAGCGTTGCCGCATGAAGGCCATGCCCTATACCCAATAGAGAATAATTCTTTTCTATAGCTTCAGTTTCATTATTAGCACAAGATGTTGAAACAAGAATAGCCAGTATAGCTATTGTCTTTAATAAGGCTGATGTATATCTTTTTTCAGCGGTTGCATTTAAGCATTTGAGTAATGAGAGCATATAGGAATGATTGGTTGGTTAGATATTCAGTGAGACTAATTGAGGGTCAGTTGCAATAGTCTTTAATTGGTATAAAAAAATACTTTGTGAGCCTTTCGTTAATCATCTAATTCATCTTTAATGAGTTGAAGAACTCTTTGGTTCTCCTTGATAAATTCGCTCTCTATCTCAATCAGGGTATTCCTTCCTTCCATATACGCCCTCATCCAACCCAAGTAGTAATCGTCCTTATAAAGTTGATCCATGTTAATAGGCACCAAGCTCTCACGTTTATAGATGAATAACGGTACATGATGATCAATAAACGGCACATACGGAGCATTTACCTGGGTATATTCGGTAAACCATATCGGCAATGTGGATTCAAAAAAATCAACGACCTCCCTACTTGTGGGTTTGTCTATAATGATGCCGTAACCCATGTTCTTGTATTGCTCATACCCGGATTGGGACAGGCTCAAAATCGTTTTTGGTACTCGCGCCATGTGAAAGTGTTTAGCCAGACTATCAGCAAAGGGTTGTTGATGATCCAAAACATTAAGAACAATTCGAGATGACGTGTTAAACTTAAAAAGGCTTTCTATATCAGATTCAAGGGCTTCTATATTGAGTTCAAAGTTTTCCGCGAGGTTTACCAAAACCTCCTTTTCTTTCACTCGATCCTTGCTCCACTCATTCCAATTATTAATCTGCAAAGCAATTAAAATTCCGATTACAACAAGTACAATCTCTCCTATGGCATATAGGAAATATTTACTGAACTTGTTTTCAGTTAGTAATCTTTGTCTAATTTTTCTAAACAATTTAATCATTGGTATGTGATTCAACTTGTTTAATAATGGTTTCGAGTTTCTTTAGCTCTATTAAGTATCTATCTATTCGATACATAAAATCATCGATTAAATTTTCGTAAACCAAATCATCAAAAATAGCTTGTTTGTTCTTTTTGAATTTACTGGGTTCTTTCCAATTTAAATTTCCATATTGGTCTAAATCTTTGAAAACATAGTTTTGGGTCAAGTATGGTGTAAGGTCGCTGACCAGTTTTCGATTACAGTCTAAGTAGCGTTCTTCGGCTACGTTTAATACACGGGTCCAGTCAAATAGGGTATTCTTTAAAGAATCACTTTGAATAATATCTAGTTTGCCAGATGATAAGAGTTCTTGCAATACATTCTCTGATGGGCTATATCTATCAAATTCTAAACTATTAAAAATTAGGCTATCGATATTTTGTGTACTCAAAAATAAGTCGTCTTTAGCAAATAGTTCCATTAATGAATAATTGGCCTCATAACAATTAGAAACCGTATGGATAAGCTGTTTTATACTAGCTTGATTTGCTTTGTTTTCTTGTGCTAGATTTTTTAGAACGCCCTGCTCTAGTTTTATTTCTTTTTGGTTTTCGTTCCAATTATTAATCTGAAGCGCTATCAAAATCCCAATAACAACAAGTACAATCTCTCCTATGGCATATAGGAAATATTTACTGAACTTGTTTTCAGTTAGTAATCTTTGTCTAATTTTTCTAAAGAATTTTATCATTGGTTAGCGGTTAGTCCCAATAGCTATCGGGTGAATCACAACGGTTTATATAAGTGGTCGTTTTAATGCCACTTATACATTGTTGTGGGTTGTTTTTTTCTAACTTTTTCAAATCATTACTTCACTGATTTGAACAACAGGTTCAATATTTGTGAAATTAGGAAGATCTCCCATGATTTTTTCCGCATTCGGACCAAATGAACTCTGAAATGAATCCATGGAAGCAAAATATAAATTTCCCATTGCTGCATAAGCCGCGGTTGACCCAGGTTCACCTCCACCAAGTCCTTTTTCAACGGTTGCAGCCTTTACAGAATCCCCTAATAATTCACCAACCATTCGTACATGTTGGTTACAATAATAATCCATATCAAAATTTTTGCCTTCTCCGTTAGGATACAAAACGCTTACTTTAATCATACCTTTTTCCATAATAGTTTGTTTTAAATTTATTTACTCATTTGGTATTTCAGTAACACTCCATTTTTTTAATGGTTTCTGAATATATAATGCTCTTTTTACTATTTTTAAGTATATCATTTTTGAATTACCCAAAACGGTTAGTATAAGAATAGTAGCCAACTGTGGAACTCAAATCTTTAAATTTTGATAAAGTTGAATCGGGCTACAACCTCTGAATTTACTACTGTATCGGCTATTATTTTCATACATTGTTAGCGGCAGTTTTTAATTGGTAGATCCAAATTCAAGTTGTCTTTTGTATTCATCGGATGAGAAGTGACCCTTTGAATCTTTGATCAAATTTCCTTCACTCATGGTCCAAGTTTCATATCCATTGATATTCACTTTATGACCTTTTCCGTTAGGGTCTGCATCTGTTCCCGTCAAAGTCCAGTGAAATTCTACTCCATTGGTCTTATGTACCAAGCTATCAAAACTCACATTCATGTCAGGGAATTGTGTCATAAAACTTTGGGCGACATCCGAAATAGCATTTCTCCCTAGAGCAGGATCTCCGTCATTTACTTGTAACGCTCCACCTTCTTCAAAAAACATAGCAACAAACTCTGGTCGCTTACTGCCCCAGACCTGGGCATAGGTGTGTGCAAATAGATTCAGATTAAATTTTCTTTCTTCTTCCGGCAATGGATGAACCGTCCATGCTATGCTCTGAAGTTTCCAATCGTCTTTTTCTTTGATCATTAACAGGTTGTTTACTTCTCTACTTTTTGGGACGCCAAATTGAGAAACAAAGGTCTCTGCTTTTACCATCGCCAAGCGGTCTTCAGAAACATAGATATCAAATCCTTCGGCTATTTCTGCAATAGGTTTTGGATTCTTATTTTCTACTATTTTGCGCAAATACTCTTTAATAGTTAGCTCTTTATTCATCCAAGCGCCATCTTGTAAATAGGTCAATCCTATGGTAGCGTTATTTGTGGCCAAATCACCTAGTTCTCGTGCGTTTTTGTTTCCAACAGCTATCAATATTTTCTCTAGTACAGCTGTGATATCTTCGTCTTCATTTGATTCGGGATGTATTGTTTTGGATGTAGTTTTATCACTTATTTGTGTTTTATCTTGATTGAATTGACAACTCACAATTAGGATAGACATTAAAAACATTGATAAAATGAGAAATCTTGAATTTTTACTCATAATTTGTTCGATTTATTGCCGCTAACAATTGTATATAGTAACAAGTACGTATTTTACCCAATAGCAAGGAGTATAGGTAATCGTACTTATATCTATTTTAAAATTAACAAGGCTAAAGTGGTAGGGGGAGTATACTTTTCTTAGTCTACTGCAAGATAAAGAAGTTTGAGGTTCAGTGTATTATGGCTTACAATAAAGTTGTTAGAAAAAACTAATTCTTAAGTTAAGAAATTGGAGAGGGTGTTCAGGTGTTGTGGGAGATGGTGACATACGAGTTCTCGATACATTTTTTAGAACCGCTTCGCTTATCTAAAAAACATTCGAATTGACAACCTGACTTTAAACAAAAGGCTAACAAGAGTTGAACAAAGAACGTATGGCCAGTTCGAGTGTTTTCTGCAAGAAAATGTATCGAGAACAGGTTTGGAACACGTTAGCTTCTCGATACAAATTTTCTTGTACTTCGTAAATTTTCTCGAAGTGACAATAGTACTTAAATTGAAAAGGTTAACAAGAGCTGAATGTAAAACGCATTGTCTGTTAGCGTATTTTTTTCTTGAAGTGAAACGAAAGAAAAAAGCGTATCGAGAACCTTTGGTACACGTATGCTTCTCGATACGCTCTTCCACGGCGGGCATTTAGGTTTTGCAGGTAGGCGGTAAAATGAAAATCTTAAAAGATTTTCATACGTAAGCTTGCACTAGCACTTCATTTTATAGGGTGTTAAGTTTTAGTGGTTTTGAATTTTCCCAAGAATACTTTCTATAGCGGTTTTTATTTTATCAATAGCACCTTTTACAGCACTTTCCATAGTGTCTGCTTGATTAGTAATAGCAATGGGATTTCGGCCCTCTAATCTAGCTTCTAGAAGACACGAGATATCATTAAAGCCGTCTTTGCTTCCATTCTCATCTTTCAAATGAACCTCTACTCTAGTAATATGAGCGTCGAACCTTTGTAATGCCTCTGCAATTTGGGAAGAAAAAAAATCGGCACTTCTTTGTTCGCCGTTTAGGTTTTTATCTGTATTTATTTGTATTGTCATATGTGTCGTTTTTTAATGCTTATTTGAATAGGTTTCTAAAATATTATTTAGAGAATCTAAATACGCTTTTAGTGCTTTGTTATTTACTTCTTTTTCCGTTTTTAACGGGAAGTTTCTTGGTATTTCATTTATGTATTTGACCAGTTCTGGATGTTCCTCTTGAATTTTTAGGGTTGTCAATCGGATATTTTCATTAAGGTCATTTTGAGATTCCATTTTCTATGATTTTTAATCCCTTTTATGTTTTGTCAAAGAGATTGTTATTTCTCTTTTTTTAGCAATTATTATTTTTCGTTTTGTTGTTTTTTTATGGTTGGCTTATCAATGTTATACTCTTTGTTTAGTTGGTTGATATTGCCAGTCGGATTTGTTGGATTAGTTTGTTCTTTTGTTCTTTTGAATTTCTTTCTATCATTAATTATTCCCATGTTTGTTGTTTTAATTGTTCATTCATAGTATACAGCTTTAATACTTGAACTTTACCAATACTATCTTAAAATCAATAACTTATACTAAAATGGCTTCACTATTAACGACACCGTTGAGGTTAAGTTCAGCGCCTATTTTTTTATCACGAAATTGGTGAGGGTATTTTTAGGTGTTGTGGGAGATGGTGATAAACAAGTTCTCGATACTAATTTACTTGTACCTCGTAAATTCACTCGTAGTGATTATATGTTAGAACTAGCGATAGAGTATATACGGTTTTGGGCAATCGTTTTTGTCTTATTTTTTAGATTTCCAATACGCATCAGCTTCCTTCTCCATCTTTTCTAATCTTGTATAGTAGTCTGGGAATTCTTTAAGATGCGCCCAAGCAATCTTTCCTGTCAAGCTTTTGTCATTGTTTGTAACATTGGTTTCAGGATATCTTGTTCCATGCTCAAATTCAACATTTAAACCCATTGTGAATTCTTCAAGGTTGATTTCATTCCAGTCAATGCCAAGGTCTGTACCGATTTGTTTCGCATCTGCTAAATTTAATTTTTCCATATTTTTAATTTTTTAAAATGTTGCCCAACGTTGTTGTGGCGAGTTTTTATAGAGATCAATAAATTAACTAAATCAAGAAATGACGTTCTATTAATCTTTATACCGAGGTGCACGCTTTTCCATTGTGGCTTTGAATGCTTCTGTAAGATCTTCTGAAATGAGCATGGCGGCATTCCAAGTAGACATATAGTTAAGCGCATCATCAACAGAATGGTCTCTCGTATATAGCAATACTTCCTTAGTTCCTCGAATAGACAATGGAGATTTAGAAGCAATGGTTGTGGCTTTTTCCATAATGCCTTCCATTAATGCCTCTCTCGAAGCATAACATTGATTTACAAGTCCAATAATTTTCGCTTCATTTCCAAATACTTGCCTTCCAGTATATGCCATTTCGGCTGCCATACCTGGTGATATTATTTTTGGAAGACGTTGCAAGGTTCCGATATCAGCTACCATTCCTAAGTCAATTTCCTTAATAGTAAAATAGGCATCTTCGCTACAGTAACGCATATCGCAAGCAGAAACAATATCTACACCGCCACCAATACATCCTTGATGAATGGCAGCAAGTACTGGTTTAGAACAATTTTCGATGGCACTGATTGCCTTTTGCAATGTTTTTACCAAACCTCTAATCTTTTCACTTCGCCTTCCAGAACAGGAAATTTCTTGAAGTTTGGCAACAGACATTAATAACTCCAAATCAATTCCAGCGCAAAAATGCTTTCCTTCACCTTTAAGCACAATAACCCTAACTTCATTAGTAGTAGAAAGCGTATCAAAAATATTTTGCATTTCTATCCATGCTTCCATGTGAAGCGCATTTGATTTTTCTGGTCTATTGAATGCAACCTGTGCGATTTTATTATCGATGTCAACTTTAAAATAATTGTACTTCATAATTCGGTTTTTAATTCACTACAACAATAGTGTAAAGTAATACATACGTATAGCCCCCAATATCAAGGAATATAGTTAGTAGTATGTATATTTTTTAGCTAAATACGCTAAAGTGTAGGGGGAGTGTGTTTTACATGAACCACTGTAAGATAACGAACATTATGCTTCATTTCTCACAGTTTCAGGTTTAGGAATTGTTAAGATGTATAAAATAACAAGTAGTGTTGCTAATGCAGAAACTAAAAAAGTCATTGTCGCACCAAACTGAAACCATATTAGGCCAGCTAATGAGCTAGCTAACATGGTGCAAATGCTCTGAAATCCTGAAAATGTTCCAATTGCTGTTGCAGTATCTTTTTTGTCTGTTATATTTGAAATCCACGCTTTTGAAATACCTTCTGTTGCCGACGCATAGATGCCGTAAAGAAAGAACAGCACGAAAAACATAAACAGATTTGTGTTCGCTGACATACCAAAATAGACCACTGAAAATAAGACAAGGCCAATTACAAATACCTTTTTCAATCCGATTTTGTCGGCAATGATGCCAATTGGAAAAGCAAACAAAGCATAAATGAGATTGTAAAAAATATAAACTCCGATGACCATAGTGTCATCAAGGCCCGATTGTTTTGCTTTTAAAAGTAGAAAAACGTCAGAACTATTGAAAAGTGTAAAAGCAAGAAGCCCTATGACTAATTTTTTGTATGCTATTGGACTTGTTTTCCAATAGGTAAGAAACGAAAAAAACGGAGTAGCAACTTTTGGTTTATGGTCATCACCGCTTTTCTCTTTCAATAAAAAAGAGGCCAATACGGCAAGCATGCCAGGTATAAAGGCAATAAAAAAAAGTGTTTTGTAGTTCTCTGGATTATAATATAAATAGAGCAACGCTAAAGAAGGCCCTATTACTGCACCCAACGTATCCATGGAACGATGAAAGCCAAAAACTTTACCTTTTGTTGCTGTGGTTGCTTCGTCTGAAAGTATGGCGTCTCTTGCTCCTGTTCTAATTCCTTTTCCGAAACGGTCAATAGTTCGAGCAAAGAAAATCCAAAGTGGATAAATAAAAATTGCCATCATTGGTTTTGAAATTGCACTAAAAGCATAGCCAATTTGCACGAATGGAACTCTTTTTCCTGAATGGTCTGAGCGTTTACCGAAATACCCTTTGCTTAAACCTGCTGTAGCTTCTGCCACTCCTTCAAGTATGCCAATTAGTACAATAGAAAAACCAATTGATTTTAAGTAAATCGGCATGATTGGATATAACATTTCGCTGGCGGTGTCTGTAAACAAACTAACCAATGATAAAATCCAAACCGTCTTTGTTATATATTTCACTTTATAATTATTGAATTTTGGTTTAATTCGAACTACTATAAAATTCTTTTAATGAATTGAATTTTTCTTTAGTCAGTACATAGCTATTCAGCTCAACATCTAAATGAATCCAACCTACAGGATTTGGTCTTACAGCATGCATAAATTCAAAGCCGAGCTTGGGAATAATTACATTTGGCGCAATATTTTTGGCATATGGCTCACAAAACAATTTGGACAACTTGAAAAGCTCAAAGTATCTTTTTATGGAAAGTTTTAACATGGGTATACCCACACCTTTTTTCGTGTTTTCGTGATCCCATAAATGTAAATGTATTTCTGCTTCTTGGCCGTACTTAATCTTGTTTATATTTGAATGGCCCACAGCGGTACCGTCAACGATCCAAATAATATAAAAAAGTTGTTTATCCTCAATAGGCTTATCAAATTCCTCTTGAAGTATATGTAGCAATTTAATTTTATCTGGTAATTTATTTGGGTCAACGCCCATGTTTAACCAATATTCATTGGGTTTGCTTGTAAAATAGTTCGCGATTTGAATTAAATCTGCTTGTGTTGCCTCCCTAATGCTAAAATTCATTCGTACTGTACTTTTTTATCTAATCCTGTAAAGAAAATAGGTTTTTAAGGAGCCTAATTTAGAAAATAAAGACTCAACCTGCCTGCCAGGGAAGCAGGTTTATTCTCGACCCACATCTTTAGTCTAATTTTCCGAAATAATTTTATCATTTGGGTATTGGTTGGTTTTAATAGCTATGGTTGTATGGGTATTTTATTCTAATTTTTTCAAGGTTTTAGTTCGTTTCTTCAACCACTTCATAGTAAAATAGACAACACATATAACCGCAATAAAGATAATAGTTGATACTATTTCCCATGTACTTAAACTGGTAAGCAACCAGAGAATAGAAACAATGCCAATACTAGGAATAATCAAGCCACCTGGCACTTTAAATGTCTTTTTAGTTGTTTCTTGTTTTTTACTTCTCAGTTTAATAGTGGCAATAATAACCAACAGGTAAATAAGTAATATGGCGGCACTTGCTAATATGGCCAACTGTCGAAAACCACCAGAAATAGAAAAAATAAAAATTAGTCCGGAAAAGCAGATTATAGACCAATAGGGTGTGGCATATTTTGAATGTATTTCACCCAGAAATTTCGGAAACAAACCATCATTAGCACCAGCAAATAATACACGCGGTGTATTTAAGACGTCGGTGCTAACTGTGCCAAAACTAGAAATTGCGGCAGCAACTAATAGTATTGTACTTCCTACTATACCAACAATGCTTTGTGCAACCGCTGCTAATGGTGCATCTTTAACCGATAGCATTCGTGGTCCTAAAACACCTTGAGTTACTATTTGTAGGAGCAAGTAAATGATAATCACCGAACCACCTCCAATTAATATACCCCACGGAATCGTTCGTTGAGGGTTTTTAATTTCCCCGCTTGCACCTAGTGCCGTTTCAAAGCCGGCAAAAGCAAAAAATAATATTAGGGCAGTATTGCCAAAAGTTTTAATTGAGGGTAAATGTTCCCAATGGAGGTTTTCGGTATTAATCAGCGTGAATCCGAAAATGATAATACCAAATAAGGGCAATAATTTTATGATGGTTATCCACTTTATAAAAGTAACACCCTGCTTTGCACCACGAATATTGGTGATGACCAAAAAGCTGAGTAGTACAAAAAAGAAAATACCCCGTATCCACGGATTTGAGAAAGCTGGTGAAATTACTGCAAGGGAATCGGCAATAATATTCATTAATGCAGCACTGCCTAAAATACTCCATCCAAAAATAGCTAGCCAGCTTACGATAAACCCCGCGAAATCTCCAAATGCTGCCGATACATAAGCATAACTGCCTCCTGTATTGGTAATGCGTGAGCCAATTTCGGCATAACAAAGCATTATGGCAGCCATCATAATACCACAAAATAGATATGCATACACACTAAATGCACCCAGTTCAATACCAACAATTGCAGGCAGTGCAAAAATACCTGCGCCAACGGTTATATTTACAATGTTAAGTGACAAGCCAAATACATCAACTACACGTTTTAATCCTTTATCCTTGTTTGATTTGTTCATAGTTGATTTATCCGTAGTTGATTGCGTATAGTTGTCTACAATAAGCGAGTAAAAAAAAATTAATTTTCGGTATTCATATATTTTGCCAGAAGCCTGTGGAAATGATGTACTCCTTTTTCCATATTTGGCGAGAATCTACCCGCCTTATAAAATCGTGACTGCAAGCCTTTTTGCACACCTTCTACCACAAACTCATCTTCACGTTCTACTTTATCTAAAAGGGCACCTGCGCCTGCATTCATTTTTGTTTCATCATACACATAGGTGATAAAAGAAACTTTAGTTTTATTGATACTCAGGGGTTTAATAATGTTTATAGATAAACCCCATGGATAGAAATTGAACATCATATTCGGAAATATCCAATAGTAATATGCAGCCACATTTTTACCATAATCTACATGCCCTTCTGGTAAATCGAAAACTTCCTCACCACCTTCAGAATACCCAATTTGAAGATTTACATGATCATATATTTCGGTGGTATAACTCCCATAATCTAAAACAGCATTTAAGTCTTCATGAACAAATGGAATATGAAAGCCTTCTAAATAATTATCGCAATACAGTGCCCAGTGGCAATTGACAATATAATCTTTGTTTAAAGTTTCATTTAATTTAAATTCGTTTAGAGGCAAAAAGCCAATTCGTTCATTCATCACATCAATTACTTCAGAAAAATCAAAAGCAGGGTCTAGTCCAACAAACAAATGAGCGCCTAATTTTTTAAGGGAGAATTCATGGAGATTATCGCATGGCCTGGGAAAGTTTTCGGCCTCATTAAATTCGGGCATTGATTTAAATGTACCATCAAGCCCAAATCTTCTTCCGTGGTACATACACGTCAAGTTTTTAGCTTTACCTGGGTTATGAATTACCAAGTTTCCACGATGTGTACATACATTGGTTAAACATTTGGTTTTATTTTCCTTATCACGAACAACCAATAGCGGTTCTGTTAAATAATTATCTAGCAATACAAATGGATACACACTTTCGGTTAAAGGAACTAAGGTGTTTTCATCGCCTATCCATTGCCATGATTTTACAAAAACATTTTCTTTCAATTTGTCAAACACCTCTTGACTTTTGTAAAATTGTGCAGGTAATGTTTCTGCTTTTCTTATATCTGCATCTATATAAAACTTATCCATATTATATATACTTTATTTCTTTTTAACCATGCATGAAAAGGAACGTTCGGGCGGGTCGGAAAGTAGATTTTTCCGAAAGAATTTAATCATAGTACTCACCTTTTATCCCCTCCCAAGAGGCGAGATTTTTGTTTTTCGTTGTGAAGAGATAGGTGTTGAGTATCGCTAATGCCAAAAGTATTATTTCGTCAATATTATAAAAAAATATTTTATCGTAATAACTTACTTATCTCCTCTTAGGAGAGGTTAGGGGTGGGTAATTTATATTATTCCATTTTTTTGCCCATCATTTCTTGTCCTCCTTGAAAAAGCGTTAAACTTTCAATTTCCCCATTTTCACCCTTGTTGAAAATAACTTGAGCGGTCACAACTTTTAGGTAAAATTCTTCATTCGATTTAGGATAAATGTCGGCCATGGGTTGCCCTGTTGCCTGAGCTTTTATTTGATTTCCTTCTTTAGAAATGGTGATTTTAAAATCTGGCGTAAGCTCATAGACACCGATATAGGTTTTTAAAATAGCTTCTGGTACGACCACCTCTTTTACTAAGTCGTTAGTGTTCACACCTAATTTTTTCAGCATATCGATTCCGTTTTGATTTGCTGGATTTATTTCTATCGATTTTTTGTAGTTTGTTATAGCACCTTTTGTATCATCTAACTTCATTAGCGCTTCGCCATAACTGTCGTATGCATTAGGTGATTTCGGAAAAGCGTCTATATTTAGTTTAAAAACCTGAGCAGCTTCTTCAACAGTACCATTTCCCATTAATTGGTAACCAATTTGGTTCATCTCATTTTCGTTTAATTCGAAATTATCACCTTCTTTGTTAGTATTATAATAAGCTAAACCTGCTTTAATACCTTTAGACTTAATCACGTTTAAAAAATCATAAGCAAGAGATTTTTTAGGGATGTCGTACGTTTTACCATGCATAATGCCTATGATAGACCTTGTCATTTCACCAAGCGGTGCGCCACCGGTATTGTTTAAGAGTACCACCAAAGATTTGTTTGATGGTGAACGCGAAATGTTGGTATTAAAACCATTGATTCCTCCGCCATGGGAAATTACTGTTATGCTATCGGTCGTATTTCCTATGACCTCTTTTCCTACTCCCCAACCATAAGCGTATTGAGAATTACCAAAGGCAGCTATGTAGGGTGTAAAGAACAAATCCATATATTTTTGAGGCAATAGGGTTGTGGTATACAATGCTTGGTCCCATAGGTATAAATCTTCTACAGTAGAATATAAAGAGCCCGCAGCATAAGGAATAGACATATCTAAGTAAGCAGAGTTGATAAAGCTGGTTCCGTTTTTTTCGTAGCCTGTAGCTCTGTTTTTTAAAATATCTTTATGATTATCATACCCTGTATCATGCATGCCTAAAGGTGTAAATATTTTTTCATGTAGCATTTCTTCATAGGTCTTACCAGACAGTTTTTCTATTAGTACTCCTAAAAGAAAATAGCCAGAATTACTATAATTGAATTTTTCACCCGGAGTGAATTCTAATTCTTTGTCCTCAAACTTTTTTACAAATTGATCGGGTGTATAAGGGTTACGACTTTCCGCTGCAAAAAAATCAGGAAATGCGGTATAATTAGGTATGCCCGAGCTATGGGTCAATAAATGGTGTGTCGTTATTTTATCTCCGTTCTCTTTAGGGTAATCAGGTAGATATGTGGTTATAGGTGTCTGTAAATCTATTTTGCCTTCAGCTACTAGCTGTAATATGAGCATGGCCGTAAATTGCTTTGTGACAGAACCTAATCGATGTTTGGTATTTGGTTTGTTTGGTATATCCCATTCCATATTCGCCATTCCGAATCCTTTTTTATACATCACCTTGCCTTGGTCGGCAACCAGTACAGAGCCGTTAAATTTGCCATAATCAAGATATTGATTGAGCAGTTCGTCTAGCTGTTCGGTTTTAGTTTGTCCGAAACAAAGGGTAGTGGAAATCAATACCGTTAAAATGCCAAAAATGATTGTTTTGAGAAAAGATGGTTTTGGTGAATTCATGAGGTTCTTTTATTGGTCAATTTTGTTGTTCTAAAGCACGATGTCTTTCGGGTTGGTTTAACCAAATCGAATATGTAAAAAGCGTACAGTGACAAGTACCTATATTCTCTAATCTGAAGAAATATAGTTGCTAGAACCAGTATTTTTCAAATAGAACTATTTACGCTAAAGTGGCAGGGGGAATGGACTTTGCTTGGTCTACTGCAATATACAGAAGTTTATTGTATAATTTCTTATGTCCTTGAAATTCAAAGAAGAGCGTTTCTATTGGTTGGAAAATTGGTGAGTGTGTTTGGGCTTTTAAACCTGAAAAACCATTTCATATTAAAACGTCTTATTCACTATAGGCCAGAACAAGCAGTTTCTTTTAGCAATTTTTATTCATTTTTTAAAAAGTCGGTTACTAATAGGTTTTTCTCCGTTTCCATTTCGCACGTCCAGCTATCTATATACCATCTACCATTTTCAAAATGAAGTTGAACACTATTTAGTCCTCTAGTATTAGATTCAATTTTAGGGTCGGTTCGTATTTCAAAAGCGCTCCAAACTTGTGCAATATTCCCATATTGGTTAACTATTCTTTTAATTTCCTTTTCATAAAAATCCTCTTTCGGTGAAAGGCCTACGGGAATATATTCTGCTTCCAACGTATGAGATTCTGCTTTTCCATTTTCGTCTAGTCTTGTTATGACGGCATCTTTTGAATGAATATAGTTGTCTCTTTCAAAATTCCAAGGATCACTGCTCGAACCCGAAACAACATCATAGTAGGCGGTTATGATTGCATCTATTGACTTTACGTCTTCAGCATATTTATCTTCAATTTCTTGTGCGAAAACGGAAGAACTCAAGAGTAATGAAATAGCGAATAGTATATTTTTCATAGTTAAAAATGTTTTATATAAGTTGTTGTGCGCAGTACTAACTCCCAATAATTGGATAAAAGATGCAATAAATCATTCCTAAATTAAATGCTGAATGGCATAGTATTGCTCCTAAAATCGAACCTGAATTTTTTCTACATCGGTAAAATAAAATGCTGACACAAAACATACTTAAAACCCAAATTAAAGTCGGTACGGTCAAGAATTGCCATTGCTGATTCGTAAAAATTAATCCGAAATGCGAAATGTGGACAATGGCAAATGCAGAACTATCAATAATCGATGCTCTTTTATTGCCCACTGAATTAGCAAAACTTGAATGTACAATTCCTCGAAAAAATAGTTCTTCTCCAATTGGGCTAAATGTCATTCCGGTCAATGCCATAACCCCAAACATAGCGAGCTTACTCTGTTGGTCAATTTCAGTTGGAATGTTATAGGATTTTCCAATGTAGTAATACCAATTTTCGTAAGAGTTACCATATAAGGTTTCTCCCAAGAAGTAAAGCAATATGCTACATACTATTCCAATTATGAATGCAATAATTAGCCACCGATAATTCGTAGGTTTTTTAATTCCGATTTTGTTTCTACCAAACTTGCTTAAAAATAAGAATGGTGCAATCGTTGAAATGACCATAATAAGGCCGATGTAGCCATAGCTTGCGGTTTCATTAGCGTGCAAAACCAAAATAAAGCGAGGAATACAGATTATTAGAATCAAAAAGAGTCCAAATTTCCAATCAAACTTGAAAATCTTATTCCAAAATGGTTTCAATTCATGTTCCATATTTTGCTATAAGTACTTTATTATTGATGGTTTTGTCAAATTGGTTGCAACGGTTTTATGTATGAAACGTAGCGTGTAAAAAGACGCTGGTTTTTTATCGCAGTTCTTTGTTGTGCTTTCTTTATTCTGTTTCCAGATTTATTCAATTAATTTTCTGTAGTTATGCTATCAATTTCAGATATGGCTAATTTTAACTGATTTAGGTACCATTCCATTTGAACATAATGATGATGCAAATCATCAAGAAATTCAGAAAGTTGCTCAGGTGTCATTTCGCGAAAGTGTCCAGTTCTTCTTTCATAACTATACTTTTTACTTAAAAAAGCCCATCTTTCATCCAAAATTTGGCCGTTATCAATCAACCTATCATAAGTTGAATTATACAATTTAATAATCTTTTGAATTAATTTTTTATTTCTAAAAACAGTAATTTGATTTCCTGATACCGCTGATTCATAAGAACCAGATATCGGATAGAATGTGCGTTGAGATTTAAAATAATTATCAAAAATGGAATCTAATGATTTTTTGTCATTAGCATATAAATTTGGTAAGTCACTATTTAAGGTTTCATAAGCTTCTATTCTTGGTTTTATAATTTCTACTATCAGTTGAATAAAAGCTTTATCTTGTTTGAGGTCATTTTTTACGCTCGTAATAAATTCCTTTTCTGATTCAGATTGTTTTCTGGTTTCGTTCCAATTATTAATGCTTAATGCAATTAAAATTCCAATAACAACAAGAATAATCTCCCCTATAGCGTATTTCAGATACTTTCCAGCTTTTCCTTCTGAAAGTAAATTTTGTCTAATTTTTCGAAAGAATTTTGTCATTGGTTTACGGGTTGGCCCCGATAGCTATCGGGATTAAGGACAATGTTAGCGGTAGGTATTAGTGATTTAATCTAAATTGACTTACAATTCTCTTGCAACCGGATATAATAAGTACCGGTCGTCATAATATTTTGTTTTGCTGTAAAACCAACTAAAAATAGCATTAGGGTCATTTGCAAAATCTTTATCTTGTGCTATCTTTTGTTCAAATTCTTTTTTTAATTCGGGAGAGTCTTCCAACATTATTTTTGCCATTGGTTCCATGACATAAGCTTCTATGTATTCGGTCCTCTGGAAAATGTTAAGAAAAAAACCCCAGCTGAAAAAAGAATCTTTTGATTTAGGTTCTAATAAAGTCATAGCTAAATCTCCCAAAGGTTGGTTAGTGGATATATAAACAGAACCGGGTGAAAATATCTCTTTGCGAAATTCTGTTTTTGTTGTCCCACTTACTTGCATATGTCCTTCATAAGGTAATGATTGATGATTTTCATTTTCAAATTTTGCGTCTTCAATCCGATACATCTCTACTGCCACCTCACGGGCTACAGTAAGTACTTCCATCTCAATTCCATGTATTTTCAATCTTTCAATTACTACATTACAAGAAGCCGGAACCCAATAGCCTTTTGGCCGTGTGATCCAATCAATGGGGTCACTTTCTTTATAGTGGGCAACTTTCATTGTTTTTGGCCTACCCAACCATTCGATATAATCTGCATTTGTAATAGTGGATTTATGAATTTTTGATTCTATTCCAAGCAAGAGGAATGTATCAGGAGGTGTTGATTCATCGGAAGCTTTTAGAAGAGCCAATGATTCAAAATCAACTTTGTTCTTCATTTGAGGAACTTTATAAGCTGTTGGAATTTTTTTATCCCTTATGGATTTATCGGCTTCTGTGATTTCTTGAAGTGACTGGCCTTCCTTCTCTAATAACCTCAAGGTGCTTTCTAACAATACATATGTACCCAAAACTCTCTGCTTGTAAGGCTTTAAAGAGTGGTTTTCTACAAGGATGGTTGTTAAATGACGGAGATTGCCATAACTATCTGAAAACCTAGCACCGCCAGTGAGCGTGATTCTTCCTTTCGAAAAGTCTCTATCATTCAACGCAAACAATAAAGGCCCTGGGATATGTCCGTTGGCTTTCAAATCCTCGTCTACTGTTGGCTTAAATTTGGTTTCTAACCAATTGGAAATAGCAGGGGAATTCCCTTCTACTCCCGCACCTGTATACGTAATATCATATTGATAATCTGCACCATCAGTGACGTGTATATCCATATACAATGAAGGATTATATTCATTAATTACGGTTACCACTGCTCTTACCTCATCAGTGTCAAGCTTCGCATAATCACGATTTAAATTTAAGTTCTGTGAATTGGTTCTCCAACCCATGTTTTCTGGGCCTCTTTGGTTCGGTCTATTAAAGGCTGATAAATTTTCGTGTGCATCTACACTTAAAATCGGAATGAATAGAAAATTTACTTCCATCAACAACTCTTTCTTTTTTCCAAAAGCAATGTCTCGAAGAAGCATCATTCCGGCATCTTTTCCATCTATTTCTCCAGAATGAATACCTGCCTGAGCAAGCATCAGTGGTTTTTCGGAGTTTTTTAATGATTGTGGACTTTTATCGGTATCGGTAGAAGCAATAATCATATAAATATCCCGTCCTTCTACACTTTTTCCGATACTCACCATAGATAATAATGGGGAAGCGGCCGTAAGTTTTTTAAACCAATTCACGGTTTCATTATAACTAGGAGTCGTTTTAAAATTTGCTTTTTCTGAAGGTGTTACCCATGGATCATTAGTTTTAGCGATTAAAGATTCACTTGTTCCATGCCATTCCATCACTGGAGGTAGAACAGTTTGTGCGGCAGCTGAAACGATTAACAAACTAAAAAAAGAAGATGTTAGGTATTTTAAAGTGTTTTTAATTGACATATTTATGTTTTTATGATTTATGTTTATTTGCTGCCAACGTATGTTTAGGCTTACTGCTACAGATATTTCCTTTTATCAAGAAATATAGTTACTAATATTTTTTTTTGTGTTTTACAAATGCAAACACTAAAATGTTGGGGGAGTGTACTTTGCTTGGTCTACTGCAATATACAGAAGTTTGTGATATTTTTTCTTATGCCATTGATATTCAGATAAGAACATTTGTTTTTAATAAGAAAATGAGAATGGTGTTTTTAGATTTTTAAAACCTGTGCATTTCGACTGCGCTCAATGTGCCAATTCGGGTTAAATGTATACATGGGTGTTTTTACAATAGTAGTATCTCGGTGAGTCTATGCCTTATTCCTTTCAAATAGGTATTTCTACAAAACTATCTGTATGCCACTTTACTGGTAACAGTTCTTTGGCACCTATCTCAGGTTTATCAGGTATGAAAGGTTGAACGATTATTTATTGATTTTCATCAACTCGATGTTCTTGAATTCTATGGGATGACCTTCTGCTTGAAGCGCGATGTAACCCTCGCTTATGATTTTTGGATAACCATTTTTCATGAGTTCTCGCGCAAATTTATCAGTGCTATCATATTGGGGTTTAGAGTATTGCATAACTACTTGACCATTGATCTTGTGAATTATTTTTTCGCTGCCATAAACTTCAATTTCCATCTTTACCCAACTGCTATCATTTATAGCAGGATAGTTTGAATTTGTACAGTGCTGTGTAATTAAACTGTCATTCATTACGATATGAGTACCTGCGGTGCATACATTGCCTGTAAACCGTTCTGTTTTACCATCACCTCCAAGTATTTGGGCTTCAACGGCAACTAACAATGTTTGGTCTATTGGTAGTTCAGAAGGATGCGGAGAATGGTATTTGATACCACTGTTTTTATAGGCCCAATCTGGCGAACCAGGAACCGACTCTCCTAAAAAGCGATACGCTAACCGCAACTTATAATGCGAAAGCTTTTCTTTATAGAAAATATGTCCAAAATTATTATCAAAATTGTCGTAGTCATCGTAAGAGACAATTAACTTCCCATCTTTAGCTTGAAAGGTGTTCAGGTAGTTTATTCGATATGCTTCACCCGTGAATTTTGGTGACCATCCAGTTAGGTCTTTACCATTAAAAATGGGTATCCATTCACTATCCTTTTTCTGATTGCAAGAACTGGTAAAAATAAATACCATCATTACAATCGTGTAAAACAACTTTTTAGGTTTCTTCATTTTATATATCCAAATTAGCGTTTAAGTACCTTTTTAAATTCAGAGTTTATTTTTTCAACTGACGGCCAACAAGTGGCTATTTGCTAACGGTATAAAATTGGTCCCATTGAAGTACTTCATATGCTTCGCCTTCTTTAAGGATATTCTTTGCCATGGCCTGCCCTAGAACATTCACAGGAATACCTTTGTATTTTCGTAAACTACCTATGAAAAATGGTTTTAGAAGTGGCCAAATTTTTAAAGTAATGGCTTGCCCTATACCGTATCGGTTCGTTGGTGTTAATATCATAGAAGGTTGAAAAATACTAAGACGGTCAAAATCCAATGCTTTAAGCGCTTCTACCAATTCACCTTTTGTGCGTAGATAATAGGAAGATGACTTTGCATTGATACCCACAGAGGCTAATAATTCAAAATGTTTGACTCCAACTTTTTTACATTCCGTTGCAAAATTTAGTACCGCAATTTTATCGATTTTTATAAATTCTTCTTTACTTACTTTCGTTGGTTGGCCAACGCCTAAGGTACAAATAGCCGTTGTGTGTCCTTGCACATAGTTCTGGTATGATCTAGGGTCACTTACATCTATTTTGTGTTGTTGAACACAATTGGTTTTTACAGTTGAAATAGGGTTTCTACCTAACAATGTAATTTGCTGTATGTTATTGAGTTGCAATAATGTTTTTAAGGCTGCTTTACCGACAGCACCACTTCCTCCGAGTATTACAACCGATACTTCATTCGATTTTAAAGGCATGGTTTAATTTTTTAGTTGTTATGAGCTTATGCTAAGTTCGCTTATTTATAGAGCCATTGGGTTAGTTTTGAAAAGGTTTTTTCGGGAGGCTTATTATAACCCCATTGCTTATTCAATTTCGTCCTCAAGAATTTTAATAATCTTTTGCATTTTCTCTTTCAGTGTTTGCCCTTCTAAATTACAAACTTGAGAAAAGGTAAATATGAAGGTGACCAAACCTTCGAGACGTGGGTCTTTTAAAATGGATTGAACATCAATCTCTTTAGGGCTTTTGCCAATAGTCAATATTTTGTCATTTTTGCCTTTGTCCAAAAAGCCCATTCTAAGCTCTTTAGCTCTCCAAAATACATGGTTTGCGTTGCGCATGATGCCCACCTCTTTCATAAAAGGAATAATTTCAGAAATATAATGGTTATGTTGTATATCTTCAGACTCGGTATATGCTTTAATATCCGATGTCCAATGGGACAGGGCTTGTTTTAAGCTATCATTTTGTATCAATTTGATATTTCCTGAATTTATCACATCATTTTCAATGGGGTCAAAGGTAGGGTCCATAAAAAAAGTGGCGAAAATCATGGAAAGGGAATCTTCACTGATGAGTGTGTCATTTGAAGTAATCTCTAGCACGTTCAGGCTTTCGGCAATAAGTTTGCGTCTCATTTGAATCTTATTCTCTAACTGAAGTAAGTTCGCTTTATATTCCGTCGCAAGCTGTTTCAGAATAACCTGTTCTTGTGCTATACTTTTTTGATTTTCATTGTAGTTATTAATACCCAAAGCGATTAAAATACCGATAACCACCAGCACGACTTCTCCTACAGCATACAGCAGATATTTGCCTAGACTGCCTTTTGGTGCGTCAGGAGTATTTTCAGATACTAATCGTTGACGTATTTTTCGAAATAATTTTATCATAGTAGTATTTTAATGCCTACGCCATAGCTGACTCTTCACTAGCAAAGGTCTACTAGACCTTCGCTAACCGTTCAGCCTTCTAAAAACCGTATCATTGGTAATTGGTTTGCTATACCAATTGTTCTATGCAAGTTTTGGGTTTATCCGCCTAGTTCGGCCATTTTTTTACCAACGTGGGCCATCACTTCACTTAATTCTTTTGAAGGACTAAATTCAATCATTTTTATGTCTTCTTGCACTATGGCAGTATGACCCTTTGGAAGAAAATAAACATCGTCATCTGTCAGTATTTCTTCAGTTCCATCAGTATACTTAACTAGTAGTTTGCCGCTTAATATATATCCCCAATGAGGGCAATGGCAGCTGTCATTTTCAAGACCTTTTAGTAGCGGTGTAAAATCTGTTCCTTTTGGTAGTTCGTTAAAGCCAACGGTCATTCCTCCAAAATTGTCTTTAGTTCGCATTATTGTGCCAGGTCCTTCCATTGTTACTGGAATGTTTTTTTTGCTGACTTTCATAATTTAAAGTTTAAGAGTTATGTACATGTATTTCGTTCAACTTGCGTAGAACGTATAGAAATAGGAACCAATACCTAAATCAACTAATACGGAGATATATAGGGTATTGGGTTGTGTATATAGTTCGTTTTAAATTACTTACGCAAAAAGCGAGAGGGGGAGTATACTTCGATTAATGAACTACAAGATACTAAAATTGAGGCACATTTTTTATGGGGAATACTTTAAAAATAAAAAAACCTCCATCTAGGGAAGCCCAAATGGAGGTTTTTATTATATGAGTGGAAAGTCTATAGCTATACGAATAGTAGTATAATCGTTAAGACAATACCTGCCAACGAGAAATATAACCCTTTCTTAAATACAGAGGTCTGTGGCATAAACATCCAGAAAGAAGAAACGACAAAGAACAATAATGAAAGGCCGAAGAAAATATTCAACCAATATACAGGGCTGTCGGTAGTTGCCTTGTGCAAATGCTCCATCTTACCTAAAATAACAGGGAGCTCCATTTTTTTTACGGTCGCCATACCGGTTTTGGCATTGTACTCGCCTTGTGCAAAATAAACGACGTCCCCTTCGGTTTTCTCGGGTTTTACACCTCCTTTAATCCGTAAAGCTGCACTTAGCTCACCGGCCTTTAAGTTAGGGTTCAATTGTTGCTCCATTATTTTTTCACTCTTTAAAAAATCGGTATTCCTGAAAATCATAAGGATTCCGCTAATAGAATACATGGCCATAATGCCTGCCAAAAAGAAGCCTAAATATCGGTGTATAATTCTCATGCGTAATCCGGTTGTCATTCTCATCTTAAAATAATTAATGGTTTTGTGTTTATTTTTTTTCTAAGCTATGCTTGTATTGGGTTATTGTTCTATAGGTCTTTAGACGAAATTTAGTTGTTATGGTTTAATGACCAGGTTCTTTTTATTTCAGCGAAAAAATAAAAAAAAGCCCTGTAAGGAAATACCTTAATAGGGCTTTTAAAAAACAATTCAACTTCTTATTTGTATTTCTTTACACGTGCATCGTCTATAACGCCGCTCCAGTTTAAGCCATACGCGAAATCATAGGTGTTGCCATCGGCATCTGTATAAGGCTTCATGTCTCTTGGTACGTCTTCAAATTGAGCTTCTACGGTCAACATATCTGCTGGCATTTGAAAAGGGAGTAGGGCAGATGGTTCTACCGCTCCTGTAATGATTTCCATCAACGCTTGATCCTGTACACCCATGTGAACCACTATGGCCGCAGCACTACCTTCTATTTCAGAGAAAATCATTGGTTTGCCGACTTTTACCGATACGACTACAGGTTTATTACCCATTTTTGTTTTCGTATCGTTTACCAATTGCATATCGGTCGTATTAATGGTGTTCACCGTTTTGCCTTTATAGGTTCTGTTAGTAAAGTCTTCTAACGGGCTACCACCTGCTAAACTTACTTCACGAGCAGTATCTGCGGTATACGTGTCATATTGAAGACTAATGGGCACATAACCGTTGCTTCCATTTTCCAAATCTGCATAATCGTAACCCACCCCACCATTTGGACTGTAGATGCCCACAAGAGCAAAATCTGCCTCTTCTGGAGAATCGACTACATCAAAATATTTGGCGACCACTTGCATATTGAAAGCATCTACGGTTTTTTCGGGTGTGGTGATACCCCACCAATTCGTAGTGGGTGCTACATAACGTTGTGGTACATATACTTTCTTTTTGGCTTCAACTGGCAAAGTTTTATTTTGATTCTTAAGCATTACAATCGATTTCAATTGTGCATCAAAACCAGCTTTCATAAACTCACTGTTACCCACTATCTTTTCAGTTTCGGCTACCTCTAAATATGGATTTTCGAAAAGCCCCACCCTAAAAATATTAGTCAATAAACGTACCGCAGAAGCTTCAAAACGTGCTCGCATCGCTTCTTCACCAAGTTCGGCCACACCTAATTTAAAAGCTTCTAAAACCGGACCCATATCATTGTTGCCTCCAAATTGATCCATTCCTGCAGCAATAGCCTTATAGTGACGCTCTGCAACGGATAAGTTTTCTACGCCAAAAGGTTTCCCTTCAAATTTGTGTATAGCGCTCATATCTCTGGTAATACCCCAATCGGTACATAGTACACCTTCATAACCATACTTGCCACGTAAGACATCTGTAATCAAATACTTATTGTAACCATTGGCTACATTTTCGCCTTCGCCAGAAGAAATGGTGTAGTACGGCATTACGGCCGATGCCATTTTAGTAGGGCCGTCTAATTTAAAGGCACCTTCGGTAAATGGTTTAATATGGTCTGCAATGTTCTTACCAGGATATACGGCATAGGCGCCATACCCGAAGTGAGCATCACGGCCTCCTTCTTCTGGTCCGCCACCAGGCCAGTGTTTTACCATGGCATTGACACTTTGCATGCCCCAATCGCCACCATCGGTCGATTGAAAACCATCAACATAGGCACGGGCCAAATCTGTAGCTAAATCTGGGTCTTCACCCATAGTGCCATCAAACCTGCTCCAACGTGGTTCTGTTGCTAAATCAATTTGTGGTGAAAGTGCCGTAGCAATTCCTAAGGCTCTATATTCTTTTGAGCCTATTTCCCCGAATTGTTTCATTATAGACGGGTCAAACGTAGCGGCGATACCTAAAGTTCCTGGCCACATAGAAATTGAACCACCTGCACCGGCATTAAATTCTGCATAAGAATCACTGCCATGACGGGGATCCGAACTTGTATTGACCGGTATGCCCAAATACAAACCTTCTGCAAAGGCTTGGGCATTATTGTTCCATTGTGCTGCTATTACCGGACTTTCGACCGAAGTAATCAGTACATGACGCAAATGGTCATCGGTCAAAAATTTCTTTTGATCATCTGAAAGGTCGCTCGCCAAAGCACCACTTTCTGGAAATGGCTTACCCCCATATTGTGAAGCGCCAAAACCACGGCTACTACCAGGAATAGATTGGTGTGAGCTGTAGAGCATTAGGCCCGAGATATCTTCTAGGCTCATTTGGCTAGCCAAATCTTTCGCACGCTCGGCTACAGGTAAACGCCAATCTTCATAACTATCTAGTGTTCCGTTTTTGTTGAGATCCTTAAAAGCATATCGATCTTGCGATATAATTTTAATACCAGACTCAGGAGAATAACCTAAGGTAGCACCGTCAGAATTAATGACTTTGGTATAATTTTCTTTCTGGTCTATCGTGAACTTTTCAGAACAACTAGTCAATATAGACAGTAGAATAAGCGTTGTCGCTGTAAATTTAATAGTTGGTTTTTTCATTGATATGTACGTTGAAATGATAATGGGTGAATTTAATCACTATTATAATTTTGATTTGCCCCAAACCTGTAATCGACAGTTTTTTATCTCTGAACGACAGATTTTTTTATTTATTAAGGGGTAATCTTAGTATAATTTATTGACCCTGAACAATACTAAATAATTCTTTGTCGAGCTGAGGTTTAACTTCACACGTAACGTCGAAATGCATAGTGGCCGTATTACTACTATTATAGGCAGGCCATTCAGGAAGATTTTCATGATTAGGATTGCCTGTTCTTGCAAAATTAATCCAGGCACCGCTCATTTTATCTGCAAGCTCGTGTGCTTCTTGTCCGCCACCAGTCATATGATTCGCCAGGTTGATATTGTCAAAAACAAAAGGAAGCTCCATGCAGTGTAATGCCTTGTACTTGCCATCGAACACTGGTGATTGCCATGTAAACAGATACATATAAACAGGTGCCCCTTCTAGGCCCGACTTGTCATTCGCCTCTAATACGGCACCAGGTCTGAACATGGTATCTACATCTAAAAGGTCTTTGACATCAGTGTCGTTCGGATACGCTTTCTTAACTGCTTTTACGTAAGCATCTGCTTTGTCTTTGTAAGTGTCTTTAATATGTTTCATGATGGTTTCTTCAGATGCTCCTAAAAAACGCATATTAGCAAATGGCGCAAATTCATTCTTTGCGGTACCAATCATAAAAGGGATATCTTTTGATACGGCCAACGCCTCTTTTGAACTTAATTGATATGGAAGTACGTTGCCATCTTTACTTGGACCCCAACTAAGTCCGAAGCCGATTACAGGTTTGCCTGCAGCTTTCATTTTTTCGGCTACCACCTTTAAAGCTTTGCTACTTGCATCGGCTAAAACTTCAAATGGAATATTTTGAATACTATCTACTGAACTACCCTCTAACCCAAGTATGTTCAAGGTTTCTGTAGCAATCGCTTGTGTGTCTTCTTTCTCTAACATGGCAGTTCTAAAAGAACCACTTTGGTTGATTGCTTTATGGAACAAACCTTTTGCCTTTGGCATAGCCATAAGCGTAGTTACTTTTGCGCCACCACCAGACTGACCAAAAATGGTCACATTGTTCGGGTCACCACCAAAATTAGAAATATTGTTCTTTACCCATTCTAGAGCAGCAACCATATCCATAATACTATTGTTCGCCGAGTTTTTATATTTATCACCGTAAGCCGATAAGTCTAAGAAGCCTAAAACATTTAAACGGTGGTTGATAGAAACAACCACTACATCACCGTTTTTAGCCATATTTTCACCGTCATACGAAGGAAGTTCATGACTAGAGCCAGCAGTGAAGCCGCCACCGTGAATCCAGAAAAGTACAGGTCTTTTTTTATCGGTGGATGCATTAGGTGTCCAAACATTTAAGCTCAAACAATCTTCATTTGGAAAGCCCCAATCATGGTCAAATACAAATTCTGATTCATCTTGAATAGAAGTTGTAGGCGTAATTAATGGAGAAACAGCCCCATACATGGTGGTGCTTTTTACGCCATTCCATTTTGCTGGTTTTTCTGCAGCCTCAAAACGTTTCGCTTGCGCATAAGGAATGCCTTTAAAGGTGTGGATGTCGTTATGGATGTATCCACGAATTGTACCGTTTTCTGTTTCAGTTACTGGAACTTGTGAGCCTGTAATTACCACGTCTTGCGCAGAAATTGTTGCACTCAAAGTGATAACGACCATTAAGGCCATTAGTTGAATATAGTTTTTCATTTTGATAGTTCTAAGTTGGCAATCGACTATTTAAAGCCTATTTCTTTAAGTCCTTTATGGCTAATCTTAATAGCTTCTAATGGTTTTAACCCATCAAAAGTCATGTCTTGTTCTACCATGTAATATTTCATACCCGATAGTTTTTTGTTATCTAAGATGTTCTTGAAGTTAATTGAACCTTGACCTACAGGAGCAAATCTGCCTTGATCGTCCATATCCTTTACATGCCAGATTTTGAAACGCCCTGGGTATTTGTTGAAATAGGCAATAGGGTTTGCTTCTGCTTTAGTTACCCAATACAGATCCATCTGAAAATTCAATAATTTAGGATCTACATTTTCTAACAAATAATCTATCGGAACAATACCATCTTCATTCTTCTTGAATTCAAAATCGTGATTGTGGTACAAAAGCTTAAGACCTGCTTTGTTTGCTTTTTCACCTAGCGTGGTTAGAATCTTGGCCAAATCTTCGATAGTACCGTTCATGCCCATACTCATTTTCTCTCTATTGAATTCGAACATGCCCATTGGTGGAACAGGTATTACAAAATACTTGAATCCGGCAGCTTTAACATCTGCCATCATTTGGTCTGCATTCTCTAAGGTAACCGAGCCTTGGTGTGTGCTAATTGGCTTAAGTTTCAAAGATTTAAGCAACTTTTTAAACTCTACAGGAGTCATGTTGTAAAATTTACCGTCTGCATATCCTGCAGCTTCGATATTTTTGAATCCTGCATCGGCAACAGCTTGTAGCGTGGCTTTAGCATCTGTACCCATATCATCTCGTACAGTATATAGTGCAAGACCTCCCATTTTAGATTGTGCATACGTTGCAAGTGAACCGAACATAAATACGGTTAGGGCTAAACATTTAAAAATGTTGCTCATAATTGATTTTTTCATTGTTGTTGTTTTAAGAGTTATAATTTAGTTTTTACTATTTATTTAAAGCTATATAGATAAGGGGCTTTGTGTGCTTTACCCTGAAATAATTTCTCATGTCGTTCTAAAATGTCAAGTGATAACATTTTTCTTTGAAAGGTGGTGCGCCTTAATTTCTGATCTAGAACAGCCTCAAAAACCATTTGTAATTGCTTCATGGTAAATTTTTGGGGCAGTAGGTTCATGCCTATGAGCTTTTCGCTTAAATTATTACGAAGAACCTGCAAGGCTTTTTCTACAATTTTATTATGATCCATCATTAGTTGGGGTAGTTCATCTACCGAATACCAGCCTATACTGTCTGAATAATGGTCAGGTTCTGGAGTTACTTCTTCGTAGTTGATTAAGGCATAATAACCAACGGTGAGAAACCGTTCTAACATCCAACTATTTTCCTCGGTATCATCATTATTGGCAACCAACAAACGTTTCATGTACGCAGGGTCTGCTCGGTCTACTTCACCGAATATGTAAAATTGGTCTAAGAATACATTATCTAATCCAGTACGATCCTTTACACCTTGTTTTACGGCATCGTCTAAACTTTGGTTTGTTTCAACAAAGCCGCCAGGCAGCGCATAAAGGCCCGTGTTTTGGTATTCTAAAATAAGTATTTTAAGAAGTTTGCCGTTAAAACCAAAAATGACACAGTCAAAGGAAAGGTTGGGTATGAAATTCTTGTTTTCTAAACCTTTCATTGATTATTTTGATAAAATTTGAATGCGTTTTTCAAATTAAGGACAAAATACAATGCAAACAAAGGATTATTGTCATAAAAAGAGACAATAATAAAAATGTACTGATTCTGAATAGCTAACTATTCAGAATCAGTACATTCATTTAAAGAGGGATATCTAGAAAAGTTGATTCTTGAATTCATTTAACTAGAGAGGTAATACTCAAATTTTAATCATATTAATATTAAAGATTAAACTTTTTCGTCTCCTTTAAAATACCAAATATTCATACTCTCCATTGTATCACGAACTACACAGTTGTTCGTTAATGTTCCTGCTAAAATAAAACCGTGTTTACTATAGGTGATATTGAGACCATATGAGGTGGCACGAACCATGGAGTATACGGTTTTACATCCAGAGGTTTTCATCTTTTCTTTAATATCCTGCACTAGAAAATAAGATAGATTTTGACCGCGATAATCGGGGTGTGTAACAAAATCAACAATTTCCATATTTGATTCCGTTTCGTGCACATCTAAAATGGCCGAAACTAACAATTCTCCATTTTCGAAAAGTCCGTAGAACTGATGATTCAATTCATGCAACATTGAAAAGTGGCTAACATCCTTAATCTGATTCGGATGGTATTTATAAGCCTTTTTATGCAAATCTTCCAACAATAGAAAATCTGCTGAAGTCAGTCGTTTGATTTCAGTATTTACAGGCACATCAAAATGAGAATCTGTCTGCGGTTTATTGGCCGCAAGTGCAATCGATTTTACTGACTCAATTGTTTTACGACTTTTCTCATCATTTATATATCGCTCTTTCTTGACATAATCAGCTAGAAAATAACCGTCTATTGTACCGTTGTACAACCCAGGAATTTTAGCTTCTACCATGAAGCCGTTAGATTGTAAAACTCCCATAGAACTTTCGGATGCCCTACTAAGAATCTTTTCATATTTCTTTTGCTTCGCAAGGGCCTTCATTTTTGGAACTAGAATTCCTAAATCAACATTATCTGCTTCAGTGAAATAAATGCGATTGTGCATATTACCATGGTATACCAATGCACCATTTATGGTTTCTATTTTTTCGAACATGAATTACGATTTAGAGTTGTCTTTACGATAATGAAATTTTTATTCACGAATTTGGCCATCACCAAATATGTAATATTTATTGGTAACCAATTGCTTTAGACCTAACGGACCTCTATGGTGCAATTTATCGGTACTGATTGCTAATTCTGCACCAACACCCATTTGTCCACCATCGGTAAAACGCGTAGAAGCATTTTGATACACTGCAGCGCAATCCACTTCTTCCATAAATTGCATTGCATTGACTTTGTTTGCCGTCATAATGGTTGCCGAATGACCGCCAGAATTGATATTGATTTTTTCAATGGCCTCCTCGAGAGAATCAACAGCGCCCAAACAACATTTCATTGCAAGAAATTCTTCTTTCCAAACAGATGCATCTTTAATGAGATTGGATCCTTCAATTAAAATATTAACATCGTTATCCACTAATGTTTCTACCCCGTTCACTTGTAACAGCTTATAGAGGTCTTCAAGTTTTTCGGTATAATTTTCAATTTTAGAACTAATCAAGATTTTATCCAACGCATTACAAGCCGATATTTTAGCTGTTTTTGCATTGAGAATAACTTTTACGCTTTTCTCCCAGTCTGCATTTTCATCTACATATAGAAAATTATTGCCACGTCCACTTACAAGCACAGCGCCAGTGGCATTTTGCTTTACAAAGTTAATTAAGCGCTCACCGCCTCTTGGCACAATTAAATCTAATTTTTCTGGCGGATTTTTCAAAAACATTTGGGTTTCTTCACGGTTCAAAACTAATTGTTGAATATAGTTTTTTGACAATCCGTTTTCTTCCAAAGCCTTATGCCATAGTTCAGTAAGGATGGTATTACTGTGCAACGCTTCTTTACCTCCCTTTAAAAATATCTTGTTATTCGCCTTAAACGCTAAAACAGCAGCTTCAATAGTTACATCTGGCCTTGATTCATAAATAATCATGATGGTGCCAAAAGGTGCGGTTCTGTTATTTATTTCCAGTCCATTTTCCAATGATTTTGTAGAAATGGTTTTGCTTACCGGATCTTCTTGTGATCTCACTTCTTTAATTGAAGCAATCATTCCATCAATTTTACTTTCGGTAACAATCAAACGGTCGTACATGGCTTGATCTTCCAAATTAAAGAGCTCTAAATCTTTTTTATTGGCGTCAAGAATGGCCTTTCGATTTTCATCTAAAGTGCGCTCCATACTTTGTAATACGTTGTTCTTTATTTCTGTAGATAGTAATTTCATTATACTTCTATTTTTTCTTCAAGGGTCACTTTTGTGCCCACATTTTTTCCGTCTATAATATCAATAAGCGTACGTGCTTTTTTACCGTTAGCTATGTAAGTAGGGATGTTATTAGCTGCTGCTTGTTGCGCATAATCTAATTTAGAACCCATACCGCCACGGCCTTCACCAGCTTTCTTATTGCTGTCTTTGATGAATTCATCAAGATTTTCTTCAGGATTCACGTGTTCTATAAGGTCACTACTTTCGGCATTTGGGTGCCCATTATAAAGACCGTCGATATCCGTTAGAATAATAAGTTTATCAGCATCGATAAGTTGCGCGATTAAACTTGCCAACTCATCATTATCAGAAAACATACTCATGGTCACCGAAACCGCATCATCTTCATTGGCTATAGGAATAACACCTTCGGATAAAAGTCCTTCAACACAATTAATCATGTTCTGCCTGTGAATACCCGGAGTAAAATCTCTTTTGGTAGGCAGTACCTGGGCGCATTTCATACCATAATCATTAAAAATATTATAGTAGTGACGCATCATACGAGGTTGCCCGATTGCAGAGTAAACCTGTCTGCGCTGTGTTTCGTTTTCAATACTAGATGTACCTAAAACCTCTTTACCTGCAATTACGGATCCAGAGGACACAAGTACGGTCAAAATATCTCGTTCATAAAGTTCAGCTATCTGTTGTACCAAATTTCGTAATACCGGTCTTACGATCCGGTTGTCTTTATTGGTCATTACATTTGTACCTACTTTAACTACAATTTTTTGTTTATACATGTGCCTTTTCTTTTCCAAGTTCAACGGCACGCTCAAAGGCCGCGAATGCCGCTTCTTTAATTAATTCTCCAACATTATTGTTTTCCATTGAATCTAAAGCTGCACGGGTAGTACCGCCTTTACTTGCAACCATATCCATCCATGAATTTGGTGATAATTCATTTTGGTTAAAAAGTTCGATGGCACCGGTAAATGTCTGCGCTACTAATACTTTTGAAACATTTGGTGAAAAGCCCATTTTAAGGGCAGCCTCCATCATACTTTGCATAAAGTAGAAAACATACGCCGGTCCACTGCCAGAAATACCTGTTGAGGCGTCGATAAAGTTTTCATCGCTCACCAATACTGATTTACCTGTAGTGTCTAAAAGACTCTCTATGGTAAGCAGCTCTATTCTTGTTACTTCGTCTGAAGCTACAAATGAAGTTAAACCTTTACCTATAGAGGCAGGTAAGTTGGGCATAGCCCTTACAATTTTGGTAAGACCGGTAAGATTTTTAATAGTCTCCATAGTGACACCTGCCATAATAGAAATTATAATCTGCCCAGGTTTCACCAACGGATTTAACTTTAAAAATACACTCTCTGCATGATACGGTTTCACTGCGATGAAAATGATATCTGCCTGTGGGGCGCATTTTTTTAAATCGTCGAACGCATCAAATTGCGGATTCTCCCTCAGCTCTTCCAATTTTTCTTCTGAGGTGTCTAACACCATAATATTTCTTTTCTTGAGTAATTTTGATTTAGACATGCCTTCTGCATAAGTCAACCCCATATTTCCAGCTCCTATTACTAATATCTTCATGAATTCAAATTATTATATTGATAGTATTTGTTTGTGTTCGTATTTATATGAATAGCATTTTTTCTATAGCGTTATTTTTTCGGCCATAATAGATTTGCTTGTAATTATGAATTTGTTTTATGGGAATACCCATAAAGTATTTTGTAATCGAAGTAACCTTTGAATTTCTTAATCCTGTTTGTGTTCGATACAATTCTTTGGTAATACTCTGTCTTTTTATATATATAAATTTCATGTTGTACTATTATCTATGGTAACTTAACATATACCTAGCCAAGTCCTAATATGACGTGTTAAGCTTATGTTATAATGGTTAATAAAGGGTGTTTATGGTGATTTACGGGAGATATCCACCATTTAAATAGGATTCAATCTATAAATAAGCGCGTAAAACTTCTGTATTGGTTTTGCGACGTAGTGCTCTAAGACCTTTGTCTTTTATTTGTCTGACTCGTTCTCTAGTAACATCGAAAACTTCACCGATTTCTATAAGACTCATTGCGGGTTGGTTGCCAAGACCAAAGTAAAGACGTAGAACATCTCCCTCTCTTGCCGGAATTTTGTTCAATGCGTGGTCGATATCCGTTTCTAAAGATTCATTAATCATTTCTTTATCTGGACTGTCGAGTTTTTTAGATTCTATAACATTGTAAAGATTTGATGATTCACCTTCTTTAAAAGGAGCATCTAAGGATATATGCTTAACAGAAGACTTAATAGAACTTTTTACCTTTGAAACGCTAATATCAAGTTCCGACGCAATTTCTGACGGGCTCGGTGCTCTTTGGTAGGTTTGTTCTAAAGTTGAATATACCTGATAAATTTTAGTATTGGTAGCGATTTTATTCTGAGGTAAACGAATTACACGCGATTTGTTTGAAAGTGCTTGAAGAATAGATTGTCTAATCCACCAAACTGCATAGGAAATAAATTTAAACCCTCTAGTTTCATCAAAACGTTTGGCAGCTTTTACTAAACCTAAGTTGCCTTCATTAATTAAATCGGTAAGTCGTAAGCCTCTATTTTGATATTGTTTAGCGGCAGAGACCACGAATCTTAAATTAGCATTTACTAATGTATCTAGCGCCTTTTGATCTCCCTCACGAATTTTTCTAGCCAGTTCTACTTCCTCGTTAGCAGTAATCAAATTTATTTTACTGATTTCTTGAAAATACTTTTCTAATGATTTGGCGTCCCGGTTAGTAATTTGTTTGGTGATCTTTAGTTGTCGCATATATAGTTTTTGAATTAGTATATATATAACATAGCAAAATTTAGTTAAAACGCAAGTTTATCGACTTTTTTATGATTTATTTGACTATTTTAAAAGGTTTTTACTTCATTTTTGGATAAAAACGAGTGTTTTTTATATTTTTTGTTTTTTCTAAAAATCAGGAATATCCAGTAGGGTTAATTGGTTTTGCGAATTTTGTCTATTAATTTAATAGTGTTTTAAGATTTATGCAATTTTAAAAAGGAATGTGGCTTATTTAAGAAGTTGTTTTTTGTTGTTATGAGTGCTAATGGTTAAAAAACTTAGAAACTACTAAAACCAAACATAGAATTAGCATTGAGACTACAGACTAGTTTTTAAGATACTATATTGACCATGATGATTTGAATTGCAATTTAGTTGCTATTCTTGACCAAGATAAGATTGTACCCCTGTCATTTCCCAACGGCCTAAGGAAATAGGAATGCTACCCACAGCATTTAGTTGGTCAAAAAATGCACGCATCTCGAATGGCTCGTTTTTAGACTCTTTCATTCGGGCATACTCTGCTAGTGTATTTTCTAAAAGATATTTTCCCGTAATATAACTGGTGCCGTAGCCAGGTTGTCTAAGATATAGGTGTTGCTCAAAAAGCAATAAATCTTTCTCTGTTTTCATCCAACCCCTCGGTGTGTAGTTCGAATGTATAATGCCGGCTTCTTCAGATGTCATTTCGTTGGCTTGTGCATATAAAGAACCCAAACCTCTTGCCGCACGTTGTGCAATCATAATATAGACGATTTCTCTTGAACGGGGTTGGTCATCATAAAGTCCGGCATCCATAAACATTTCTTCAACGGCTGTTGCGGTACCTTCATTTCTAGAATCGAATATATTATATAGCAAAGCTTCTTTTCTAATTTCTCTAGAATTTGGTTCATTATCCATTCTAGCTAATTCGAACCAATGGTAAAAATGAGAGTATAAAGGGCGTTGGTCGTAATGAGCGGTTATCCAAAAAAAATTTCTTTTCTCTTTAGGAACAAAGGCGCCTAAATGTTCATTAAGGGCAGGTTCAAAATAATCTTTCACCGTAACCATGTCATTTTTGTCGAGAAAATTAAGAAGACTTTTAGCGGAAGCTTTAGCTCTAGTGTCATATTCTTCTGGAGTACTGGCATCTTCCAATGGTGGTAACTTTCGATTTCTATGTTCTTCTAATTTTAAGGCAGACCATGCTCTAGTAAGTTCTCTTTTCAAGAGCATTACTTCATCTTCCCATGTTAAAGGAACCAAATGCACATTTTGTAAATACCAAGTGTAGTTTTCTTTGCCAATACCAGAAGGTCCATTTTTAGAAGGAGCCTCTGCCTTAAGCCAATCGACCAAACTGTTTGTAGATTTTATAACATCATCAATAGCGGATACTATTTTTTTATTTTTTGATATTCCTGAAAGACTTTTCATGTCTTCCAAGTTTTTACTTTGAGTTTCAATATCACGTATACCGGCCACCCATAGGTCTTTAGCATTACCCGTTAAGTTTATTTTAGCCTGTTCGTTTAAAACCGGAATTACCTTTAAAGCTGCAAGTAATTTTGATTCATTTTCTTTATCGAGCGGAAAGGTGTATTTCCATACATCTATGATTGCATGGTGAGTAGGGCCTTCATGTGCAGGTACATCACTACGGTCTGTCCATATAGTAGTATAAAATGCTGGATCTCTAAGCCAAGGCTTAAGAACTCTTTGGTTAAAATCGTAACCATTCATTTCTGCATTGACAATGTGATAATCTACTTTGTTGGCTATTGACCAACCTGCGGTGTCAATAGCTTGAAGTTTTTGTTGAAGCGTTTTAAATTGAGGGTCTCTTTGTAAAAAAGTTGTTTCAGTATAATCAGGTGCACCATTTTGCAAAGGTGGCTTTTCAAAAGACCTCCACTCCTTAAAAATTTTAACCAAATCTTCATGCGTATTCATTTCTTGAGAATTGACACGATTTGGGAGATGAGCTAAAAGAATGATTAATAAATATAGTATTGGTTTTGAATAGGTAGAATTGGTCATTTTAATGATGGAATTGGTATATCAATGCAAAATAAGAATAGTGACCCAATGAACCATATATTTTTTAAATGTTATATAAAAATAATGAGATAATAAAACGTCGTAATTTTTGTATTGATTATAAAAAAGTAGGAAAAGGAATTTATGTTTTGGTCTTGTTTGAAAAGAATCAATTTACAAATCGAAGAATTAGGCTGTAGCATAAAAGATTACTCTCAATTTTTATTGAGCTAATTTTTTAATTGTGAATTGCTTTATTTGTAAATTGAATCCTAATTTTTTCTCAAAAATCTATCAATGGAATAGCATATTTATTACTGTTTGTAGTTAATTTCGTTTTAAACAAAAAGCCTTATAATAGATATTTTCATCCCATGAGCAATAAAAGTGAGAAGTTTTATTTTCTTGAAGACGGTGGTGAAATGGGCGAATTGATGCGTAAAAAGGATTGGTCAAAAACACTAATTGGATTACCCGAAACTTGGCCGCAATCGCTTAGAACGACAATGAGTATAATGTTGAATTCCCCTTTTCCAATGTTTCTTTTTTGGGGTGAGAAACTAAAATGTTTTTACAATGATGCTTACAGGCCAAGTCTTGGAATGAATGGAAAACATCCATTCATTTTAGGAATGAGCGGTAAAGAGGCATGGCCAGAAATATGGGATGATATCTCACCTTTATTAGGAGTTGTTATTGAAAAAGGGGAATCTATTTGGAGAGAAAATCAGCTGATTCCTATTTTTCGAAATGGACAAATTGAAGATGTCTACTGGACCTTTAGTTATAGTCCGGTTAAGGATGAATCTGGTAATATTGCTGGTGTTTTAACGGTGTGTACTGATAATACAGAAGCCGTTAAGGCTGTGAATAGTTTGCGCGAAAGTGAGCGCCGTTTTCGTGAAATGGCCGACCAATCACCGATATGGATATGGATAACCGATGCTGAGGTGAATGTTCAATACGCAAATAAAGAACTTCTAAACTATATTGGAATAGAGAATTCATCTGATTTTACAGGACAAGTTTGGAAGGATGTGGTACATCCAAACGACATTGAGTTAGTATTTTCTGGTTTCGCTGATGCAGTACAAAATCTATCAGAAATCGCTTTAGAATTTCGAATAAAGAATGCGTCAACTAGTAACTATGAATGGTTTAAGGTTATGGCAGCCCCCAAGTTTGAAGAAGGTAGGCTGGTTGGTTTCATAGGAACAGGAATGAACATTGAACAGCAAAAATCATTTGCAGAGCATTTAAAGAGTGAAGTTGAAATTAGAACTAGGGAGCTTGCAGATAGCAACATAAAACTAGAATCAATGAACAAAGAACTTCAGGCATTCGCCTACATTTCTAGTCATGACCTTCAAGAACCGCTAAGAAAGATTCAAATGTTTGCAGAAGTTTTAATGGAGCGTGAGTATGATAACTTATCTAAAACAGGTAAAGTAAAGTTTGAGAAAATACAATCTGCGGCAAATAGAATGCAATCGTTGATTAATGACCTATTGGCCTATTCAAGAGCTGATACCGAGAAAAGAGTTTTCGAAGTTATCGATTTAAAAAATGTTATTGATGAGGTTGAGAATGATTTAGGTGAAGAGTTGGCAAAAAAACAAGGCAAAGTCGAAGTATTAAGTAGTTGTAAAATTGAGGTAGTACCATTTCAATTTCGTCAATTAATTTATAATCTATTATCAAATTCGATAAAATATTCTAAGTTAGATGTACCCCCAGTCATTAAAATTATGGGTGAGGTTATAGATGGTTTAGAAAGTAATGACAAACTTTTAATAGCGGGTAAAAGCTATACTAAAATTACGATTACTGATAATGGTATAGGTTTTGATAAACAATTCTCTGAGAAAATTTTTGAAGTTTTTCAAAGGTTGCATTCAAAGCAAGAATATGTAGGTACTGGTATTGGATTGGCTATTGTTAAGAAGATAGTTCAGAACCACAATGGTTTTATTAGTGCAAATGGCGAATCGGGTAAAGGTGCTGTATTTCAAATCATTATTCCAAGTAGTCAGTTAGGCACATCTTAGAGAAACTGTTTTTAACTTTTTGTGAGGAGTACTATATGGTTTAGTTTAAAGAGTATTTCTCATACATAACAATAAAATGAAATTTGTTTTTTTCTCTTTTTAGAGTAAATAATACTGACGAAACAGTCTTGGTGGTCTTAAATTTCAGTAATCAAGAATATTAAAATTATGGTATAGGGTTCGACGATAATCAACGGTATTACTTAAGAATAAATGAGGCCAGTAAAGAGTATGATGCTGCCTTTTCAGATGTATCGGTAGATAGTATTGAGGTGGTTGAAAAATAAACGGATAATAAAGAGTGGATAGATAAAATAAACATGCCTTCAAATGCGACCTTAATATTCACGAAAGCTTAGGAAATAAAGCAGTGGTATTTTAAGTCTGGGTTCAAAAGTGGTGATAATTTACCGTATTTTGTTATAGATTGTTTTTTGATAATAATAATTTTACAAACTTTTTAGCAGCGTATTAATTGTAATGTAGTGAATGGAGTATAGTTTCATATATGATTCTGAAAAGATGGTTAATGAATTAATTCATAGAACAATGGTCGCGGCTGGGGTTGATTTTGAAATTTTGCAAGGCGGAACTATTACGGTTATAGATGATTTAAGTGAGGAGCAGCTTAAATCAATTTCTAATGAACTTGATAGTTTTGGCATTAAAATTCAAACGAAAGAGAATCGTGATGTTGTTGAGGAAATCAAGATTTGTGTTAAGAAAATGGTGCATGATGGTGATATACGAAATCTGAAAATTTCAGAGCTACTGTCGAATCAATTAGGTTTCAGTTATCCATATCTTTCAAATCTATTTTCTAGTAAGACATATACGTCAATAGAGAATTTTTATATATTAGTGCGAATAGAAAAGGTGAAGGAATTAGTACTCTTAGACAATGCTAGCTTAAGTGAAATAGCACATGATCTAAGTTTTAGCAGCGTTCCCCATTTATCTAATCAATTTAAAAAAGTAACCGGGTTAACGATAACTCAATACTTGAAGTTTAGAAAAAAATAAGAAGAACAATTCTTCAATAAATACGAAATTTGAAAAATGGATAAATTAAGAATACTTCTTGTAGACGATGATGAAGATGACAGGCAATTTTTTGCAGATGCATTGGAGGGTATTGAGCTAAATACAGAATTACGCCAATTAGAGAATGGTAAAAGCTGTATGGAGTATTTGATTCAAGAAACTGAGAATCCGCCAGATTTGGTTTTTCTAGATTTGAACATGCCTATAATGAATGGTTTCGAGTGCTTAGAAGCAATTCGACGTACACCACATTTAAAAGATATATTAGTGGCTATTTATTCAACATCATCTGCAGAAAGAGATATTGAAGAAACTTTTGAAAAAGGCGCAAATATTTATATTAAAAAGCCTTCAAGTTTTAGTGAATTGAAAAAATCATTGAAACAAGTGGTTAAAATAAATTGGGCCTATCATTTAAATGATTTCAAAAAAGAGAATTTTTTATTGAAAATATAATTCTTCATTTCAAATTGAATTTTAAAAAGTTGTTCCGTTAGGAGCAACTTTTTAAGTTTTAGCACTAGTCAAACCCAAATAATACCACGTATTTAGCAGTAATCTATTTTAGAGGTTTAAATTTCAAGCACACCGATGACAAATATTTCCACAAATAATTTTTTTAAGAATATTGTCGACGGCTCTAATGAGGCTTTAGTTTTTGTGAGTCCTAATGCTGAAATTTCAAATGAAATTAATCAATATGTAATTGTTTATGCAAATAAAAAGGCTGAATCACTTTTTGCAAATACACAAGAAAGTATTCAGAATAGGGAAATTAAAGAGTTGCCGAAATTTCTCGAATTTGGTGAGTTGCTAAATCATTTAAATTCAGTAATAAAGTCAAAAAAACATGAGGCTTTCAATTTTGTTCAAAAGGTCGGTCACAAGAATTTGAACATGCATTTTAAAATTGAAAGTCACGATTCGGGGCTTTTGATAGGTATCACAGAGGCTAAGGTATCTTACGTAGTCCATAAAGAATCGAACTTGCAGGAAGACGATTTAAAAGCTAGAATAAATGAACTTGAAATTTCCAATTTATTTAGTTATGGAGTTTTAGATAGTTATGATAGTATGGTTTCTTATCTAAGGCCAATTTTTGATGATCATTATGTTATATCCGATTTTCGAATAGATTATATCAATAATCGAATGGACGATATTACCCAGGAAGAATCAGAATTTATTATCGGTAAAACCTTCTGCGAGTATTATCCTCAAAACTTTGAAAATGGAGTATTTGAAAAATTAAAAGAATGTTTCTATAGTGGACAGAATCAAGATTACATTAAGGAGTTTTTCTTTAACGAGCAGTCATATTGGTTGAGTAATAGAGCCGTAAAGATGAATGATGGTATTATCCTTTTTTCAAAAGATATAACCCGAGAAAAGAAAAACGAAGAACAATTATTTATACAGAATAGATTGCTTTTAGAGGCTGAGCATGTGGCGAATATTGGAAGTTTTCGCTGGAATTTAGGTAAAGAAGAAATCAAATATTCTGAAAACGTGTATCGCATGTTCGGCTTTGAGCCTAAGGAACTCGATAGCAAATATGACCGTTTATTGGCTTTTGTACATCCCAATGATATTGACAAAGTAAAGGATAGTTTTCATCAGGCTCGAATTAGCAAAACTAAAACAGACTTGGTTTTTCGCATATACACAAAATCTAACGATTTGAAGTATATGAATACTATAGGGGAGTGTTACCAAAAAGAAGGAAATAGGTATATGGTAGGTGTAATACGCGATGTTACAAAGCAAATAGAAGCAGAGTCGAAACTACAAGCGAAAAATGCCGAATTAAAAAGAACAAATTCAGATCTAGAAGCCTTCAATCGGGTTGCTAGTCATGACTTGCAAGAACCTTTGCGTAAAATTCAAATGTTTGTCAGTCGCTTGTTTGAAGAAGAAAAAGACTCTATGAGTTTAAGGTCTCAAGGGTATTTAGAGAAAGTAAAATCGTCTTCAAATAGAATGCGTAATCTTATTAATAACCTATTATCCTATTCAAAAGTAGATGAGGTTGAAGAGCAACCAAAAAGAATAGATTTAAATGACGTTTTAATTAGTGCATTAGATGATTTAGGTGAACGTATAGACGATATCGGTGCTGAGGTTGCTTCAGATGCTTTGCCGGTTGTAAATGGCGTACAATTTCAGCTCGAACAATTATTTGCCAATCTTATAGGTAATTCCTTAAAATATGTAAAGAAGGAAACGAGGGCTAAAATTCAAATCAAAAGCAAAATTATTTCTCGTAATGAAATACCAACTGAACTTTTATCTTTTGGAGGTAATTTCGTTAAATTACAATTTATAGATAATGGTATAGGGTTCGAGAAAAAGTATGAGGAGAAAATATTTGAAATCTTTCAAAGGCTACATGGAAAAAATGAATTCTCAGGTACAGGCTTAGGATTATCAATTTGTAAAAAGATTGTACAGTCACATAATGGAATAATACAGGCAAAAGGCGAATTAGATAAAGGCGCCGAGTTTACGATATACTTGCCAGTATTACAATAACCGACTTATCGTTTAGAGTTATAATTGCTGGTAGTTCTTAAAATTGTGTAACACGTTTTAAAAATGATGTAACATATTAATAGGTCATAGGGTAGATATTTGTATCAACAATAAATCAATCTTTATGAAAAATCTTCAATACGCTAGAGTTGGTGCTGTAAGAGCGAAAGCTTATAACAGTAATTCTACAAATAATCATCAAGGTGCAATTGGTTTTGTTGACAGCTTCAAAAGCTCGGCAAATAAATTATTCGATAACACACTAAACAATATATCATGCAAGTAGTTCATAATCAATTAAGCTATTTTAATACTATTTTAGGCGGTAGTATATCAAGTTTTGAAGGTGACCGTATATTACAATATGATAATGAAAATGGAACAGGTAGAATTCAAACAGTTTCTTTAAATTCTGGGATATCTTATTCTGAATATGATTTGGACCTGGTTGAAGATTTAAATTTCGATTTGAAATTAGATGAAAACCGTAGTTTGTACTTTATTTATTGTTTAGAAGGTAATTTCAATTTTACCAAGGGTACAGAAACTTCTAAAGTAGAGGCTTTACAAACAGTGGTAGTTGGTGGTTCTAATGAGATTATCAACATTAAATTAAGACAGGGAACAAAATCTAACTTGTCCGTAATTAGGGTAACACAAGACGGTGAGCATTCAATGAAAAATAATGATGGTTCTGAATTGTATAATCAACTGTTTGCATCGTTCTTAAATGAAGATGATAGTGCTCATATTGGAACTTTCAACCTAAAAATTAAGGAGCAGTTATTACAAATTCGTGCCATAACTCAAAAAGGATTGGTTAGAAAATTGTTAATTGAAGGTATAGTAAATTTCACTTTAGCTCTTGAAATTCTTCACTGTAAGCAAGATATTGAAAGCGATGGGCAAGTAAGCACATTGTTAACCAAGAAAGAGCTATTAAGAATAGAAGAGGCTGTAAATGCAATTAAAAGAAAGCCTGAAGACTCTTACACGGTTACAGATTTAAGTAAAGAATATGGTCTTTCGCCAACAAAACTTCAAGAAGGGTTTAAAGTTATGGAAGGTACTACAGTAACCAATTTTATTAGAAATGAGCGTCTTATTTTAGCAGAAGAATTAATTCAAACGTCAGACATGAATATTTCTGAGATAGTTTATTCTATCGGTTTTACGAGTAGAAGTTATTTCTCAAAGATTTTTAGAAATAGATATAAGTGTACTCCAAAAACATATTTAATGAATATTAGAAAAGTATCACTTTCTGCATAATAGCACATATAAGATAGAGAAAAAGCCAGCGATAGCTGGCTTTTCTTATTTATAAAAGTTTAGTATAATAACTTAAAAGGGGTGTCGTTCTTTCAAAATACACATAATTGCCTATCCTTTCTGATAAGGACCGTGGTTTTATATGCTTTGATCAAACAGTTAATTTAGTTGCAAAAAGGAATTGATGGTATCTTTAATCAAGGAAGCTTCAATTAAAAAAATATAAGAAAAACGAATTGGTGGTTTTCTATAGCTAATAGTAATAGATGGTTAGTAATTAGTTTTAGTTATTTAGATAGAGATAACAAATTCAGGTTCTACTTTTATTCCTTCAGAACTGTTGACATAACGAAGACATTTATGCAGTAGTGTCTTAAGTTGATTGTACGAGGATGGTTTCTGTAAGTATAATGAAGCACCCATTTCTTTTAATCTATGAATTTCTTTAGGGTGATATGAAGTAGAATATATGATTACTGGTGTATTGGTATATTTGGCAAGGTCTCTAATATCAGAAAGACATTCAAATCCGTCCATCATAGGCATTTTTAAATCTAAAAATATAACATTTGGTTTATCGATTGTTTCCGATATTAAATCGGCCATTAAATCAACCCCATTATTAAATTCAAAAATTTTAGACGGTATTGGAATCTCTCGTAATGCATCAGAAAAAAAAGTCCTGTCATCACTATCATCATCTGCTAGATAGACATTTAGTATAGCTTTGCTCATTTTAAGTCAATCAATTAAACTATTAATTCATGGGTAATGATTTGTAAAAGTTTTAATAAAATACACTTGTAAATTATAAAATATGGAGTTAAATCAGTAATGCTATTCATCAAGAATTTAACTCAAACACCTAATTTTTACTGTTATAAACAGTAAAAAGAGATAGTATAGCTATTTATAATGTTCGATAGTCCTGACTACGATTATGTGAGTAATCTTTCACTTTTTATTGTCTTGACAAACTCAAGACCTATACTATAGATGTTTGCATTTATTTTTTTTTTAAGAATTAAGGCTGACGAAACTTATAATGGAGGGTGTGAAATAAGGTTTTTTATTTTCTTCAAAATTGTTTAGCCGTTTCTCTGATAGGCTCTACGAGGTCAGACAACATAATTAAATTTCTTCTAAATTATTCAAATTCATATTTGGTGGCGTGGTTCTCGTTAATAGGCCATGTCCTAGTTAGGAAATGTCCGCTTACTAATTTCATCCTCAGAGAAAAGCGTAACGTTTTTATGAAGCTCGTCTTTTTTAATCTTTACGTAGAGAGCCTCATTTTTTCTTTTATCACCTTCCAACAATTGAACAAATCTGTCTTTATAATAAATGAGATACCCGGTAATATCATCATTTTGATTGTTCGAACGAGCTTTTTCTAATAGCTCTTCCATTTCAGCGCCCTTTACGGTATTAGTTGCAGTAGACTCATGAGTTAATGTGTACATCTCCAATTTTATTATTCTTGATTGATAAAAAAAATTGAAATTCTAACAATAGAAATATTGTTGCTTATGGTTGTGTTTACAGGGTCTATCAAATAATGAATGGGAAAATGCAAATTAAGAATTAAAGAAGATAGTAAGTGCTTAAAACAAAAAAGCCCCTAAAAGGGGCTTTGAAGTGATGGCACTAGGATTCGAACCTAGGACCGCCTGCTTAGAAGGCAGGTGCTCTATCCAGCTGAGCTATGCCACCGTCACTATTTTTTCAAATGTGGGTGCAAACTTAGTGAAATTTATAGACTGGTAAAACCAAAATCAATTAAAATTTTTATTATTTCTTGTACGTGCTAAAATACACCTACGACCTACCTTCGTATTGGTCAAAATTCTCCCACAATTGATCTAAGACTTTATAGAATATTTCAAATTCTTCTTCTGTGATACCCAGGGTACTAGCCTTTCTTAAATTCTTTATAAAGGGCATAACCTCTTTCATAAGATTAGTGCCCTCTTCGGTCATTACCAATTTAAAACGTTTTTGATCATCTCTAAATCTAGACTTTCTCAAGAGTCCTTTTTTGCATAAACCGCTTATAACCCTCGATGTTGTTGCTCGATTTCTAAAATTAGATTTGGCGATATCTGCTTGCGAAGCATCTTTGCCTTCTAAATGTACGCGCTGTAAAATAACCCATTGCTCAATAGTTAAATCAATACTATTTTCTGCAAATACCTGTAAAAAAGTACTTTGTACTTTTTTTAGGGTACGGTCAATGTAAACGCCGAATCCCTCAGTCCTGTCCATATATTTTGTACTTATTCCTCCAAAAGTAACGGAGTTTATCGTTAATTTTGTTGTTAATGCAACAAAATTAAAAAATAGTTGTAATTTTACTACTGCCAAGAAGGTATAAAATTGGATATATGCAATTAGGTTTCAAGAATTATATTTTAGAAGATAGCACTTATAAAGGTGGAGGTAAAAAAATTGTAATGCCAGATGGCGTTACGGTACACAAGCTATCTTCAAATGAGAATCCGTTAGGGTATTCACGGAAAGTGAAGCAGGCGTTAGCAAATACGTTAGATGATTTGAGCTTCTATCCTGACAATACGGATATCCGATTAAGAGAAGCCCTAGTAAAAGACTTCGACGGGGTATTGGGTGCTGATAATTTTATAACGGCCAACAGCGGTTCTGAAATTATTGATATGATTTCCAAAGCTTTCTTGCGTGAAAATGATGAGGTAATTGTTAGTCAGCCTTGTTTTCTGCCTTATACTGCTTTTACACGATGGATGGGGGCAAAGGCAATCAATGTTCCAATGACCGAAAACTATGATTATAACTTACCAGGTATTCTAAAAGCCATTACAGATAAAACGAAGCTGGTATTTCTTGCTTCTCCAAATAATCCATCAGGAAATTATATTCCTATGGCGGATTTGAGAAACTTTATAGACAAGTTGCCTGAACACGTAGTTTTGGTATTAGATGAGGTATACAGACATTTTGCTGAAGCAGAAGATTACACCTCAGGCATTCCATTTGTTTTAGAAGGTAAAAATGTAATTGCCATTAACAGTTTTTCAAAGACATATGGTTTGGCCGGTTTACGAGTAGGCTATTGCTATGCTCCATTAGAAATAAGTAATTACATGAGAAAGATATGTAAACCATTCTTACTGTCTTCTTTAGCATTAGAAGGTGCAATTGCAGCTTTAGAAGATGTCGATTTTGTAAATAAAACGGTAGCCTTGGTAAAAGAGGAGCGGCAATTTGTTTTGAACGGACTTGATGCTTTGAATATAAAATACTGGCCAACCCAGGGTAATTTTGTGCTAATCGACCCACCAATATCAGATATAGAATTTACATCTTTTTTAGAACAAAGGGGAATTATGGTACGCCCAGTAGGTAATTTTGGTGCGCCTGGTAAAGTCCGTATTTCCTTTGGTGTTAGGGAGGCTAATACAGCACTTTTGGCTGCTTTAGAAGTTTTAATGAAAACCCAAACCACAACAGCATAATATTTTTTTAATACGCATGTTGCATAAGCAACAATAAATAAAATAAAAATTTAAATTCATATACTATGTCAACGTCAACAGCAGTAGAAAACAAACACAAAGAGGCACAGGATTTTATGCCAATTAACGGTACAGATTATTTAGAACTGTATGTAAGTAACTCTAAACAAGCGGCACATTATTACAAAACTGCCTTCGGGTTCAAATCTTTAGCATATAGAGGTTTGGAGACTGGTAGTAGAGAGTATGAGTCTTACGTGCTTGAGCAAGATAAAATCAGATTAGTATTGACATCTCCATTAAAAAGTGGAACAGATGTAGGTAGACATATCGATAAGCATGGTGATGGGGTAAAAGTAACGGCTCTTTGGGTAGATGATGCTACATATGCATATGAAGAGGCAGTGAAAAGGGGTGCTAAAAGTTATATGAAGCCTGTTACAGAAGAAGATGAGAGCGGTAAAGTAGTGCGTTCAGGTATTTATTCTTACGGTGAGGTGGTTCATGTTTTTGTAGAGCGTAAAGACTATAATGGTACTTTTCTTCCTGGATATAAAAAATGGGAAAGCGACTACCAGCCTGCTTCTACAGGCTTAAAGTTTGTTGACCATATGGTTGGTAATGTGAATGAAGGTCAAATGAACTATTGGGTAGATTTCTACGCCAATGTAATGGGCTTTAAGCAGATTATGTCTTTTGATGACAAAGATATTTCTACTGAATTTACGGCATTAATGAGTAAGGTAATGAGTAATGGAAATGGTCGTATTAAGTTTCCTATTAACGAACCTGCACCTGGAATGAAAAAATCTCAAGTAGATGAGTATTTAGAATTTTACGAAGGTGAAGGCGTACAACATATTGCAGTAGCTACAGATAATATCGTAAAAACGGTATCTGACTTAAAAAGTAGAGGAGTAGAATTTCTTACCATACCAACAACGTATTATGATGTATTGACAGAAAGAGTTGGTGAAATTGATGAGGATATTGAGTCTTTACGTAAGTTGGGTATTTTGGTAGACCGTGATGATGAAGGTTATTTACTTCAGATTTTCACTAAAACTGTTCAAGCGAGACCAACAATGTTTTTTGAAATTATTCAGAGAAAAGGAGCTACTTCTTTTGGAAAAGGAAATTTCAAAGCCCTATTCGAAGCTATCGAGCGTGAGCAAGAATTGAGAGGAACTTTATAAGGTCAACAGATTTCTTGACAAACCAAGAATAGATTACTTTTAAAGGAAGCTTTATTAACTAGTAAAACGAACGTATATGCCTATTTATCATAAACAAGGACAAGTACCGCCTAAGCGGCATACGCAGTTTAGGAAACCAAATGGTGAATTGTATGCTGAGCAATTGTTCGGTACAATTGGGTTCGATGGAATGTCCTCTTTATTATATCACCATAATAGACCTACTATGGTCAAGGAGATTGTAAAGAGTACCGATGTATCTCCTAAAATTGCGTTAGAGAGAAATATACGTTCGTTAAAACTGGTAAGTTTTAATGCTCCGGCAAAAGATGATTTTTTAGAAGCTCGTGAACCTTTATTAGTAAATAGTGATATTATTATAGGAGTTGCAGCACCAAAAAAATCGCTGCGAGATTATTTTTATAAGAATACCGATGCCGATGAAATGTTGTTCATTCATAAAGGTACTGGAACTTTAAGAACTATTTTCGGACAGATTCCTTTTGAATACGGAGATTATTTAATAATTCCCCGAGGAACGATTTATCAAATAGATTTTGATAGTGAAGACAATCGCATATTGTATGCCGAATCGTTTTCACCAATTTATACACCAAAACGATATCGAAATTGGTTCGGTCAGTTATTAGAGCATTCCCCATTTTGTGAGCGTGATTATAAATTACCGCAAAATTTGGAAACCTTTACCGATACCAATGAACACTTGATTAAAGTAAAGAAGCAAGGTGTCATGCATGAAATGGTGTACATAGGGCACCCTTTTGACGTTGTGGGTTGGGATGGTTATAATTTCCCTTACGGATTTTCCATTCATAATTTTGAACCCATTACAGGGCGCATTCATCAACCACCACCAGTACATCAAACATTTGAGACGAATGCATTTGTCATATGTTCTTTTGTTCCAAGGTTGTATGATTATCATCCACAGTCCATACCGGCACCATATAATCATTCGAATATAGATTCTGATGAGATGTTGTATTATGTTGATGGTGATTTTATGAGTAGAAACGGCGTACAACCAGGTAATATTTCTTTACATCCGGCAGGCATACCACACGGTCCACACCCAGGCGCTGCAGAACGTAGTATCGGCGAAAAAGGGTCTGATGAGTTAGCGGTCATGATTGATACGTTTAAACCATTGATGGTGACAGAAAATGCGATGGAGTTAGATGATGGTGATTACTATAAATCTTGGTTGGATAAATAAATAAGAAAATATCATCCTGAGCGCATTAGAAGGCAAGGCGGTTAGTATAATTAATGAAACTACAAGAATTTGACAACACTCAATACATGGGTTTCAGTTCCCAAAAATTCAGATTTTTCAATTTATAATCTTCCTTTTGGAATCTTTTCAGTCGATGGTGATGAGCCAAAAGCTGGCATAGCTATTGGCGAACAGATTGTAGATTTATCCGCTTTAGCAAATTTAGGTTTGTTGGATGTTAATACTACTTATTTTAGACAATCGACCCTCAACGATTTTATCGCTCTGGGAAAGAAAATTACCAATAAAGTGCGTTTAGATGTTCAACGATTATTGGTTTTGGATAACTCACCTTTAAAAAATCATCCTGAAGTTTTCATACCGCAGGAAGATGCGAAAATGCATCTTCCTGTGCGCATTGGCGATTATACCGATTTCTATTCTAGCATCGAGCATGCAACAAATGTGGGTAAAATGTTCCGTGATCCAGAAAATGCCCTTTTGCCTAATTGGAGACATATTCCGGTAGGGTATCATGGTCGAGCATCATCAATTGTGGTGAGTGGTACTAATATTCACAGACCAATGGGTCAAGTGAAGACCAATGATATGGAAACACCCGTTTTTCAAGCATCAAATCGTTTAGATTTCGAATTGGAGATGGGTTTTATAATAGGTAAAAGTACCAAGTTGGGAGAGCGTATTTCAACCAAAAATGCCGCTGAACATATCTTCGGTTTAGTGTTGTTCAATGACTGGTCTGCACGTGATATTCAGAAATGGGAATACGTGCCATTAGGTCCGTTTTTAGGGAAAAACTTCGCGTCTTCCATGTCTCCATGGATAGTTACTTTGGAGGCATTAGAACCTTTTAAAGTTCAAGGTCCTGAGCAACAACCAGAAGTGCTGTCCTATTTACAATATGAAGGTCAACTTAATTATGATATTCAATTGCAAGTGGGTATGTCTGCGCAAACTTCAGATGAAACTGTTATTAGCGAATCAAATTTCAAATATATGTATTGGAATATGATGCAGCAATTAGCGCACCATACGGTAAATGGGTGTAATATAAATGTCGGCGATGTGATGGCTTCCGGTACTATTTCAGGAAAAGATGAAAGCTCTTTTGGCTCACTTTTAGAAATTTCATGGGGAGGTAAAAAGCCATTTACATTGTGCGATGGTAGTCAGCGAACTTTTATTGAAGATAGCGATACCATCACTATGCGAGGTTTTGCAGAAAAAGAGGGAATTAAAGTAGGTTTCGGTGAAGTTTCAGGTACCATATTATCGAGTAAATAAATCAGATATTTTTTAAAGTAGAATAATTATACCAGCATGTCAAAGAACGAGGAAATCAATTCTATAGATCCAAACAGTATTTCACAACAAGAGCTACATGGCTATTTGTTATCTGCCGTGGCACCAAGGCCTATTTGTTTTGCCAGTACTATAGATGCGAATGGAAATGTGAATTTGAGTCCGTTCAGTTATTTTAATTTGTTTAGTGTTAATCCGCCAATCATGATATTTTCACCTTCGCGAAGAGGACGTGATAATACCACCAAACACACGTTGGAAAATGTTCTAGAAGTAAAAGAGACGGTCATCAATATTGTAAATTATGATATGGTAGAGCAAATGTCTTTATCAAGTACCGAATATGATGAAGGTGTAAATGAGTTCGTAAAAGCTGGTTTTACGCAAGTACCTAGTGACAAAGTGAAGCCGCCAAGAGTAGGAGAAGCTCCCGTTGCATTTGAGTGTGTGGTAGATAAAGTAATTGCATTGGGTGACGGACCAGGTGCAGGCAACTTAATATTAGCTAAAGTGGTTCAAATTCATGTAAAGAAAGCTTATTTAGATGCGGAAGGGAATTTAGATACTCCAAAATTAGATTTAGTGGCGCGTATGGGTGGTAATTGGTATTGCAGAGCAAATGGCGATGCTTTATTCGAAATCCCTAAGCCTATTCGAACAAAAGGAATCGGAGTGGATATGTTGCCACCAGCGGTACGTAATAGCTCAATTTTAACAGGTAATAATTTAGGCCGATTAGGGAATTTAGAAGAATTACCAACGAAAGAATCAATCGAAAAAGTCGCAGAACATCCACAAGTAAAGCCCATTTTAGAAGGAACTATGAATGTATCTGAAATTCATAAGCTAGCCCAAAAATGGTTGGAAGAAGGAAAGACTGAAGATGCTTTGGCTTTGCTACATCTTTAGGGTCTAAATTATTTATTGAGATTCCAAATATGGATTAGTTTTCTATTCCAAACTAAAGGTCATCAGGTTCTATGTGAATCAACACATGGCAGAGATTAGGAATCTCAGCCTTTAAATGATCTTGAAGTAAGTGAGCTATATCATGCCCTTTGGTTACTGAAATATCACCATCTACCATGGCATGTAAATCAATATGAAACTGCATTCCGGCTTTACGAATAAAGCATTTTTCTGTTCCTGTAACTCCAGGAACTTCTATTGATTTTATACGAATTTCCTCTATGAGGTCATCGTAACGTTGTTCATCCATAATCTCACCAAGGGCAGGTCTCAAAATTAAATAGCTATTATAAAGAATAAAGCCTGATGCAAGTAATGCTGCCCAATCGTCTGCAGTTTCATATCCTTTACCAAAAACAACAGCAATAGAAATACCAATAAAGGCCATAACAGAAGTAATTGCATCACTTCTATGGTGCCAAGCATCCGCTTTTAGAGAAGTGCTATTAGTTTCTTCACTTTTTTTAATCACGATACGGTATGAAATTTCCTTCCATACAATTATTAAACCTAGAACGATTAATGTCCAAGTTTTTGGAACCTTATGCGGAGTCTGAATATTCTCGATGCTTTCATAGGCAATAACTGTTGCAGAAATCACCAAAAATGCTACAACCAAAAAAGTAATTATAGGTTCTATTTTACCATGACCATAAGGGTGATTTTCATCTGCTGGGCGTTCTGCATATTTGAACCCTAGGAGCACTAAAAAGGAAGAGAAAATATCGGTTGTAGACTCAATTGCATCTGCTATAAGGGCATATGAATTACCGAAAAAACCAGCAAACCCTTTAATTAATGCTAGGACAATGTTTCCGATAATACTGAAATAAGTGGTCTTGATTGCAGTTTGTTCGATACTCATGTAGCAAAGGTAATAGTATCAGAAAGCACAGAATATTTTTATGTGTATAAATATCAGTTTTAAGTAAAATAAACACCTATTAATTTGCTTTTTGATAGGCTTCGGTAAGCCAAGCTATAAGTTCATCATCAACTTGCTTAGCATCGGTGAGTTGAACTCTGTGCGTACACATGGTGCCAAAAGGGCCAGAAGATTCTAATCGGCCGTTTGTAGGCTTATCCTTTATTTTAAGTCCGAGGTCAATTCGGGTCTTCGTTGCAGGTTTTATAAGAGCAAATTGCGTTTTTCGTATCAAGCTGACAGTGGTCTTTTTAGGGGTGATAGTTACGTCGTCACCGAATCTTTTTATCACTTTTAATAATGCGTTATAGATAAGGGCTAAATTTTCTTTCCCTTTGTACTGTTGCTCGACAAGGTCGTTTGGTGTGCTATTTTCCTCTTTGGATAAAGTGACTATTGTATTCGCAAAACCGTGGGTGACACCGTGTTCTTTTTTTAGAAAATTAACAGCTTCAGAGTGCTTTGTAAATGATTTTAAGTTTAGAAGTGATTTCCACTCTTTTAAGGACTTACCCGTTTTTTTGGGCATATTGTCAATCATGGTTTTAAGTGCCTTTTCCATTTTGTAGTTGATTTGAAATTGAACTATAATTTACAAAAATTAATAATGATTTAATTTACCCATTTGCTTATTAGCAGGTCTAATGCATTTTCAATGCTGGTTACAGAAGTATTTAATTCATAGAAAAAATAGAAAATCAATCACCAGATTATCAATCTAGCAATAAAAATCGTCCTAGCTATTTTATGAATAAAAATTAAGACGATTAACTTATTTGGGTATACAATTATAATTATAAGTGCTTATATTAGGTAAGACAGAAATACGACCAAACTATGGCATTAAAAGTTGCAATTAAACACAAGACAAAATATATCTACGATAGAAGCATAAATCTATCTCCACACATATTTAGATTGCGGCCTGCACCACATAGTAGAACGCCCATTGAGGCGTATTCCATAAAAATAAAACCAGAGAATCATTTCTTTAACTGGCAACAAGATCCATTTGGTAATTATTTGGCGCGAATCGTATTTCCAGATAAGACCACCGAACTTTCTGTAGATGTCGAGATTATTGCAGATTTAAAAACAATTAATCCGTTCGATTTCTTTGTTGAGGAAGCAGTAGAAGAGTTTCCATTTACCTATTCTGAAGAGTTGAAAAAAGAGCTTTTACCTTATTTGGAGAAGGTAGAAAGTGGCCCGCTTTTAAAAGATTGGTTGGCGAAAATTGACATGACACCTAAGCGTAGTATTGATTTTCTAATCGGTTTGAATAGTGATTTGTACAACCATTTAAACTATACATTACGTATGGATCCTGGGGTGCAGACGTGTGAAGAAACTTTGGATAGTAAATTAGGTTCGTGTAGAGATTATGCTTGGTTATTGGTACAAACATTACGGCATTTAGGATTGGCGTCTCGGTTTGTGTCAGGGTATTTGGTACAATTGAAATCTGATGAAAAATCATTGGACGGCCCATCTGGTCCTGAAGAGGATTTCACCGATTTACATGCTTGGGCCGAAGTGTATTTACCTGGTGCGGGATGGATTGGCTTAGACGCCACATCTGGTCTATTGGCTGGTGAAGGTCATATTCCTTTAGCATGTACACCTTCTTATGAAAGTGCAGCACCTGTTAGTGGATTTTCCGATTTTGCCGAAACTACCTTTGAGTTCGAGAATTCTGTTACACGTATTTTCGAGTCTCCACGGGTTACCAAACCCTATACAGAAGACCAATGGAAAGCCATTTATGATTTAGGTTTTGTTGTAGAAGATGAATTACAGGCGAATGATGTAAGATTAACCATGGGTGGCGAACCAACTTTTGTTTCTGTAGATGATATGGAGTCGGGAGAGTGGAATACCGAGGCCGATGGTGAGCATAAACGTAAGCTTGCAAGTAAATTGTCTTTAAGATTAATGGATGTGTTTGGAAAAGGCGGAGTCTTACATCATGCGCAAGGAAAATGGTACCCCGGAGAACCTTTACCACGGTGGTTAATAGGTGTTCATTGGCGTAAAGATGGAAACCCTATTTGGAGAGATCCAAAGTTACTGGCTTCTTTTGCGGAAAATTATAAACTACCCGTAAATATCACGGAAACCTTCTTAAAAACATTATCTAAATTTTTAGGAACTGACGATGATTCTGTTGCCCCTGCATACGAAGATGCTTTTTACTTTTTATGGGAAGAAGGTAAATTACCTATCGATGTAGATCCCAAAAAATACAATAAAAACGATACGCACTTACGTCGAAAGTTGGGCGATATTTTAGAGCAAGGTATCGGTAAGGCTGTAGGCCACATATTCCCTTTAGTGAAGAAAAGTGGCAAATGGATTACCAATCCGTGGGAGTTTAGAGGAAAGCATTTATTGCTGACACCTGGTAACTCATCTATTGGGTTGCGATTACCGTTAGACTCGTTGCCAAAAAATCCAGAGATTCCTTCAGAGCCAACGGCAGAACCAGAACTTTTTGAGAAAAGGCCTGCTTTACCTGCTTATGGTGTCGACTTGCAACGAAGAAAACGAAGAAAAACAACGGCTAGAAAAAATAAAAATCAACCTTTTGTTCGTACGGCAATATGTGCTGAGGTTCGTGAAGATAAATTATACTTGTACTTACCACCTTTAGATAGCGCAGAAGACTTTCTAGATTTAGTGGCGAGTATAGAGACAACCGCTAAAAAATTAAACACTCCGATAATTTTAGAAGGTTATGAGCCACCACGCGATAACCGTTTAGAGGTGTTGAAAGTAACTCCTGATCCCGGTGTAATTGAAATAAATGTTCATCCGGCAAATAATTGGAAAGAACTTACAGATAATACGTTGACGCTTTATGCTGAAGCAAAAAAAGCACGTTTGGGTACAGAAAAATTTATGCTTGACGGCAAGCATACCGGTACTGGAGGTGGAAATCACGTTACATTAGGTGGGGTTACGCCAGCGGATAGTCCGCTACTGCGAAACCCACAATTGTTACGAAGTTTATTGACGTTTTGGCAACATCATCCTGGGTTGTCTTATTTGTTTTCGGGGGCATTTATAGGACCAACGAGTCAAGCACCACGAGTTGACGAGACTAGATTGGAAAATCTGTATGAGCTAGAGATTGCATTTTCGCAAATACCCGACGATAAAGAAGTGCCTTTTTGGTTGACCGACCGGTTGTTCCGCCATTTACTGACCGATATTACAGGAAATACCCATAGGGCCGAATTTTGTATCGATAAATTATATTCCCCAGATTCTTCTTCAGGTAGGTTAGGCATACTAGAACTTCGTGCATTTGATATGCCACCACATGCACAAATGAGCTTAATGCAAATGTTATTGGTGCGTACCTTGGTTTCTTGGTTTTGGAAAAAACCTTATAAACATAAGTTGGTACGTTGGGGTTCTGAACTTCATGACAAATTTTTATTAGAGCATTACGTAAAAGAAGATATAAAAGATATTGTAGAACAATTAAACGATGCCGGTTATCCGTTTAAGTTAGATTGGTTCGACCCGTTCTTTGAATTCCGTTTTCCATTGTATGGCATGGTAGAAATAAATGCGATGCAATTAGAACTTCGTATGGCTATAGAGCCTTGGAATGTATTGGGGGAAGAAATGACAGGGCGTGGTACTTCGCGTTATGTAGATTCTTCCTTAGAACGTATACAAGTAAAGCTTAACAACTTCACTGTAGAAAGGTATACGTTGAGCTGTAACGGGGTAAAAGTAGACCTTAGTCCTACAGGTACAAAAGGGGAGTATGTAGCAGGTGTACGCTTTAAGGCGTGGGATCCTTGGTCTGCATTGCACCCAACTATTGGTGTAGATACACCACTGGTTTTTGATATTGTAGATGATTGGAACCAAAAATCAATAGGAGGTTGTACTTATTTTGTGGCACACCCTGGCGGACTTTCCTATGATAATTACCCTATAAATAGTCTTGAAGCCGAGTCACGAAGAATAAATAGGTTCTGGGACATTGGTTTAACACAAGATGAGGTAACACCGAAAGAATTGGTCGCTTCGACAAATTTTACCGGTAGAATGGTAGAACCTAAGTCAGGTTCAAATACATTTGTATATAAGGAGATGCCGGTAAATCCAGAGTATCCACATGTAACCGATTTACGCAAGAAGTAATTGAAAAAGGTAATGCCAACAACGAAGACCAGCTGGTTAAATAGCTACAAAACCCATCAGGGCAATGATGAAATGTATTCATTGAACGATGAGGTAAAACCTTATTGGAATAAATTATTTAAGGGATTTGATAAACTTGGGGTGAATGGATTAACGGCGCGCCAAAAAGATATTGATTGGTTATTGTCTGAGAACGGCGTAACCTACAACGTATACAATGATCCAAAAGGAATGCATAGGCCTTGGAGCTTGAATGTGGTTCCTTTTGTATTGCATCAAGAAGAATGGAATAGGGTAGAGGCAGGTTTAAAACAAAGGGCCGAATTACTCAATTTAGTTTTAAAAGATGTTTACGGCGAGCGAAAGCTAATTAAAGATGGTATTGTGCCATATGAGGTCATTTATGGGCATCGTGGTTTTTTAAGACAATGCTCTGGAATGGAGCTTAATATGGAAAAGTTTTTATCCATATACGCAGCAGATTTATGTCGCGGCACCGATGGTCGTTTGTGGGTGGTTAATGATCGTACAGAAGCACCTTCAGGTATGGGGTATGCCTTAGAGAATAGATCTACAAGCAGTAGAATTCTTCCTGAGATGTTCGCGAAAATGAATGTTAAACGGTTGTCTGGTTTCTTTCAAAAATTCAATCAGATGCTTATTGATGCTGCTCCAGGTAAAAAAGAGAATCCGAATATTGTAATTCTAACTCCTGGATCACATAATGAAACTTATTTTGAACATGCCTACATGGCTTCCTTTTTAGGATATCCATTAGTTCAAGGCAATGATTTGGTCGTGCGCGATGGTTTTCTTTGGATGAAATCATTACAAGGTTTAAAACAGATAGATGTAGTATTGCGTAGGGTAGATGATGCATTTACAGATCCATTAGAATTACGTGAAGATTCACATTTAGGCGTAGCAGGATTATTAGATGTAGTTAGAAGAAAAAATGTATCGGTCATTAATCCGATAGGAAGTGGAGTTATTGAAAATCCTGGGTTAATTCCTTTTATGCCAGCGATTGCTAAATATTTCTTGAAAGAAGAGTTGATATTACCGCAAATAGCCTCTTGGTGGTGCGGACAAGAAAAAGAGAAAAATTACGTACTAGAAAATTTATCGAAATTAGTAGTTAAAAGAATAGATCGTACCAATAGAGAAAGTATCTATTTTGGAGAGTTAATGAGTGTCAAAGAGATAGATGCACTTAAAAAAGTGATTATAGAACGACCGTATCGGTTTGTTGCTCAAGAGCATATTAATTTTTCTACAGCTCCGAATCTTACAAATGAAAGCTTAGAACCAAGAAATGTTGTTGCTCGGGCATTTTGTATTGCCTCAAAAGACCAATATTCGGTAATGCCGGGTGGTTTGGTTAGGGTTGCATCAGACAGCGAAACAGTTAGGGTTTCTAATCAGCGAGGTGGTACAAGTAAAGATTTATGGATTTTAGATGAGACCGCTTCAACAGAAGATAAAAGTAGACAATGGCAACAGAAATCATCGGTTGCAATTTCAGGATTAAATGACTTGCCAAGTCTAACGGCAGAAAATTTATATTGGGCAGGGCGTTATGTTGGGCGTACTTTAGTTAACGCTCGCTTTTTACGTACCGTAATGCGCCAAATGGCTATAGTACAAAATAGGGATGAAAAACCTGATTCTGAAAAGCTAAAAGTGTTGTTCAAAGCCGTTACCCACTTAACGGCAACCTACCCAGGTTTTATTGAGAAGGATAAGAATGGAAAACTGGCAATGGATAATCCTTACGAAGAAATGCTATCTGTTATTTTAGATAAAAATAGAGTTGGTAGTTTGGCCCACACCATAGGTATGTTCAGTAATTCATACTATTCTATTCGTAATTTATGGTCTTCAGATATGTGGCGTGTATTTGAAAATATCCAAAAATTATGGAATTCTTTAGTAGATGGTGAGGATCATTCCATCAACCGAATTTTAAAAGTATTGAATCAATTAATTACCCGCTTAATTGCTTTTATGGGGTTGATTGAAGAAAGTATTATGGTGCAACAAGGTTTGTTGCTTTATTTTATTGGATTGCAATTAGAGCAAAGCTCGTTGACTATTACTAAATGTCGTGCCTTACTAACCATTAAATATGACGAGCAGGTAGAATATGATTTGTTGGAGTATTTACTGACAAGCCATGAAAGTTTGAATATTTATCGATACAGTTATCGTTCGCATATTGAGTTAGAGCATGTGCTTGATTTAGTAGTGCTTGATTTAGATTATGCACGTTCATTAACCTTTATGATAAATCGATTACAGAAAGATATTTCTCGTTTACCACATTCGAAACAAGACCATCAATTAAGTAACTATCAGAAATTTGTATTCGAGGCCTTTTCAAAGTTGAGGTTAGCAGAATCTACAGAATTAGCTAAGACAAAATCTGAAACTGATTATGCTAGAGAAGAACTTAATCATTTAATGAAAACTCTCTCTAAGCTTCTGCATCAGACCTCGCAATCTATTTCAAACACGTATTTCAATCACACAGACAAGCAAAATCAATTGTTTACACAGTCTTTTCCTATTTGAGTATGATATTTAATGTAACACATACCACTAAGTACGAATATAATGCCCCGGTCAGTTATTGTCATAATATTGCTACGTTACGACCAAGGGAATCGAAGGGGCAAGAGCTTTTAGATTATAAAATACAAATAACTCCAGAACCCGCTGAAATATCTGAACGTATTGATTTTTTTGGAAATTTTATTACCCGTTTTTCTATTCAAACAGAGCATAAGGTATTAAAGGTAACTACCAAGAGTAAAATTAAACGAGAATATGTTCAATATCATGAATTGTTTAATAGTGATGCTTGTACGAGTATTACCATGAATGATGCACTATTTGCATTGAAAGGAATGAGTCCTGAAATTCTCGAAGCAAAACAGTACATTCTTGAATCGATTTTTATCAGAAGAACAGATAAGAATATACGTGATTATGCTGAATTGTCTTTTAAAGGAAACCGTTCCGTTTTTGATGCAGCCTACGAATTAATGCAACGTATTTATACCGATTTCGATTTCGATTCAGAGTTTTCTACAATTTCGACTCCTATAGAAGATGTTATGAAAGAGAAAAAGGGAGTTTGTCAAGATTTCGCACAGATTGCAATTGCTTGTATTCGTTCTGTCGGTTTACCTGCACGATACATTAGTGGTTATATTGAAACCTTACCAGCTCCTGGAAAGAAAAAATTGGTTGGCGCCGATGCATCACACGCGTGGTTCGCCATTTTTATACCTAGTTTCGGTTGGGTAGATTTTGACCCTACTAATAATCAGATTCCAAAAGACCAACATATAGTTGTAGGGTGGGGTAGAGATTATTATGATGTACCACCGTTAAAAGGAGTGGTTTACGGTAGTGGACAAAGTACGTTAAAAGTTGCTGTCGATATTGCTGCAGTTGTGTAAACCATTTTCGACGATTGGTTTTTATCAAAATTAAAAACCTAAAAATTTCAATATTAGATAAAAAACGGAAGGGCATAATAAACAACCAATTCCTGTATAGAATGTTGCTGTTAATGCTCCGTAAGGAACGAGCTTTTCATCAGTAGCCGCCAAACCTGCAACAACACCACTTGTAGTGCCAATCAATCCACCAAACACAACAGCGGCATGCGGGTTGTCTAACTTAATTCGTTTGGCAATCAATGGAGTTGCAATAGTGGTGAAAATAGTTTTTACAACTCCTGTGGCTACACTAATAGCAATTACATCAGAACTTGCACCCAGTGCAGTGCCAGTAACCGGGCCTACAATGTAGGTTCCAGCACCTGCTGCAATGGTTGCCATACTTACCGCGTCTGTATAACCCATGAAGTAAGCAATTATAGCCCCAATAAAAAATGTCACAGTGACTCCAATAAGTAGCGAAATGATACCGGCAAGTCCGGCTTGTTTTATTTTCGAAATGTCGGCACTCATTGCAGTAGCTACCACTGCAAAATCTCTAAACATAGACCCACCTAATATTGCCATACCTGCAAAAATGGGAATATCTGCCATACCTTTCTTATCACCAGTAAATGCTAATGCTAAGCCTATTAGAATTGCAATGGCTACCCCAGGTATTTTGTTCCTCAATAGTTTTTTGGAAATCCAAAAAGAAAAAAGCATTATGATGCCTACAAATAGAAATGCGAATACGAGTCCATTCTTTGAAATAATCTTTTCAATGATTTCCATACTTATGTTTTTGGAATTTCATTGTTTCTGCCAATTTTAGATAAAACAGGGACTAAAAGCATACAAATAATAGTAGTGACGATACCAGCAACAACAGCGACGAAGCCACCAGAAACTGCAGCTTTTACATTAAGCGTTGCAGCCATAGCAACAATAATGGGAATGTACATCGCGCTCCAAAACCAAACACCTTTTTCAGTTTCAGGAATTAACCAACCTTTTTTTCTAAGATAAATACTCGAGGCCATTAATAGAATCATGGCAAAACCTACGCCACCAATATCATTATTGATGTTAATGAGTTTGCCTAATAAATTTCCTAAAAATTTGCCGAGTAAAAAACAGGCTGCTAGTAATGCTACCCCATATATTTTCATACTTCTGTGAATTTATGTAAATAGTTTTTTGATGTCATTCTTTGTCACTTTTCCCATAACGTTTCTGGGTAATTCTTCTTGGAAAATGTATTTTCTAGGTGTTTTGTAAGCAGGTAGTTTTTCATGAATCCACGATGTTAAATCTTCAACTGATAGTTCATCAAGTTTTAAAACAATACTTGCACCGATAATTTCTCCCCATTCCAAATCTGGAATGCCAACGACACCACAATCTTTAATTTTGGGGTGTGTACGAAGTACTTCTTCAATTTCTAAAGCAGATATTTTATATCCGCCAGATTTAATAATATCTACTGAATTTCTACCTAAAATTTGGTAACTATCTACATCGAATATGGCTATATCTCCAGAATGAAACCATCCATCAGCAGTAAAGGCCTCAGCAGTAGCCTCAGGCTTTCGCCAATATTCTTTAAAAACATTGGGTCCCTTAATTTGAATTTCTCCAGGTTCACCAACGGTAACAATTTGATTGTTTTCATCGACCAGTCTAATAGATACACCGTGTAACGGTTGACCGATATGACCTGGTCTACGTGTGCCATTATATGGGTTGCTAATGGCCATACCCATTTCAGTCATGCCATAGCGTTCTAATAAGGTATGTTCACTAATTTCTTTCCATTCCTCTAAAACACTAACAGGTAGTGCCGCGGAACCGGAAACCATTAATCTGAATTTGGATAAGTGTTTTGAAATTTCCTTTTTTTCTGTAGTAGTACGTTCGTTGAAATAAGTAATCAATTTAAAATATATCGTTGGTACGGCCATAAAGACATTAACCTCGTCTTTTGAGAAAATATCAAATATCGCTTTCGGGCTAAATTTTGGAAGAAATTCACAACATGCCCCACTCCATAAAGCACAACTCAACATATTTATAATGCCGTGTACGTGGTGTAATGGTAAGACATTTAGCACATGATCATCTTTGTTCCATTCCCAAGAGGTAGTCAGGGCAGTAATTTGTGCTTCGATATTGGCATGGGTAGTTACGACACCTTTTGGTAATCCGGTAGTACCACTGGTATATAGAATAAGTGCGCTACGGTCTAAGGTAATAGTTGGTAATTCACATTTTTTTAATGATATATCTGCATACTTAATAAATCGAATATTGGTGCTTTTAAATAGAGGAGAAAGTAATTCTGTAAAAGCTTCTGTATAAATTACTGTTGTGGCTTGCGTGTCTTCTAAAACGTATTGAATAGAAGGTAGCGGATGTTTTTCACACAAGGGAACAGCAATACCGCCAGCTCTCCATATTCCCCATTGAACAGCGGCGTATGAAAAACTCGCAGGAACTAAAAAAGCAATTCTAGCTTGGTTTAAATCCTTTTTGTCTTGTAGTACGTTAGCAGAAACATGTTCTGATTGCTCTAATAGTTGGTAGTATGTATGGTTTTCACCATCACTTTTGATGGCAACTCTTTCTGTAAACAAAGAGGCTCTTTCAATTAATGTTATCATGTGTAATTGGTACTAAATAAACGTGTAAGCTAAACAAGGTAAGCACCAATACTGGAAATGCCAAAATAGATGGTAAAATTACTTTATCAAGGGAATTATGTTATAACGATATTTTTAGAATCAACGCCCAGATTAAATAAAATAAGCCCTTGAAAAGCTATATGGAGGGTATGTCATTTATTACACTTTCTTAAAGCAGAATGTGCTTGTAAAAACTGTTTTATTAAAGACCAATCTATATCTTATAGTAATTCGGTTTAAAAAAGAAGATATCCCCTAACTATTTAGGATGGTTCAGTTACAAGCTTCTAGAATTAAACAAAGGATGCTAGTAGTTTTTTAAAAACGTTCGAATATCGTTAAAATTTAGCGAATAGCTCACTACAATTTGTCTCATAGATAAGACTATTTAGTTCATTCTTGTGTCTCTAAGAATGAAAACGTTGAATGACCTATATTTAGGAAAAATTGACACAAAAAGTAGGTTAATATTGAGTTGATAATTTTATTTTAGTTGAATTATAAAAAACAAAAGATGAACCAGATTATTTCGAATACACCAAAAACCAAAGTATTACGAATTTTATTCCTTTTGCTTATCTCTATTTCTCAACCAATAATGGGACAATGGAGCCCATCGGGAGATAAAATCAAAACAAAATGGGCTGAAAAAATCACTCCAGATACTGTTCTTTCAGAATATCCCAGACCAATTATGGAACGTGATGAATGGAGAAATTTAAATGGTCTTTGGGATTATGCTATACAGAAAAAAGGGAGTACTGCACCGACTAATTATCAAGGTAAAATACTAGTTCCGTTTGCGGTCGAGTCAAGTTTATCTGGAGTTATGAAAGAGGTTGGAACAGATAAAGAGCTTTGGTATAATACCACTTTCGAAGTGTCTTCTAGTTGGAAGAATCAAGCCATATTATTACATTTTGGGGCTGTTGACTGGGAAACTGTTGTCTGGGTTAATGGTATAAAAGTAGGTTCTCATTTGGGTGGGTATACTCCTTTTTCATTTGATATCACACCTTTTCTTGTTGATGGACCGCAGCAGTTAACCGTAAAGGTTTGGGATCCTACTAGCGATGGTCCTCAACCTAGAGGTAAGCAGGTGAATAAACCAGAAGGAATATGGTATACATCTGTAACAGGAATTTGGCAAACTGTGTGGATAGAACCTGTTTCAAAAAAACATATTGAACATATAAAGACAGTACCTGATATAGATAATGGAATAATAAAAGTGTTGCCTATTGTTAAAGGAGTTGAGTATGGTGATATAATTGAAGTTGTTGTTTTTGAAGGCGATAATGAAGTAGCTACGGCTAAAGCAGCTGTTGGTGAAGAACTTGTTTTGTCGTTACCTAATGCGAAACTTTGGTCACCAGAATCACCATTTTTATATGATTTGAAAATAAAGATATTAAGTAATAATGACGTTGTAGATGAGGTTGAAAGTTATGTTGGTATGCGAAAGATTAGTATGAAAAAGGATGCTTTTGGTATTGTTCGTATGCAGCTAAATAACGAGGATTATTTTCAATTTGGCCCATTGGATCAAGGCTGGTGGCCAGATGGGCTATATACTGCGCCTAGTGATGATGCTTTAAAATATGATATTGAAAAAACCAAGGAACTGGGTTTTAATATGATTAGAAAACATGTAAAAGTTGAACCAGCAAGATGGTATACCCATTGCGATAGGCTGGGTATTTTGGTGTGGCAAGATATGCCAAGTGGAGACAAGAGTCCTCAATGGCAGAGCCATAATTATTTTGATGGCACCGAACTAAAGAGAAGTGCAGCTTCAGAAAAGATATATAAAACAGAGTGGAAGGATATAATGGACTATTTATACTCTTACCCAAGTATTGTGGTTTGGGTACCTTTCAATGAAGCTTGGGGCCAATTTAAAACAGAAGAAATTACAGAATGGACAAAAGCATATGATTCAAATAGGTTAGTTAATTCTGCAAGTGGAGGCAACTTTTATCGTACAGGTGATATTGTTGATTTACATAACTACCCAGGTCCTGATATGTATTTGTATGATGCACAAAGAGTCAATGTGCTTGGTGAATATGGAGGAATTGGACTTCCTTTAGAAAATCATTTATGGAAACCTGATAATAATTGGGGCTATGTTAAGTTCAAAAATTCAAAAGAATCTACAGCCGAATATGTTAAGTATGCTAAAGAATTGAAGAAACTGGTTAAGGCTGGATTCTCAGCTGCGGTATATACACAAACGACTGATGTTGAAGGAGAGGTAAACGGTTTTATGACTTATGACCGTAAAGTAGATAAGATGAATATAAAAGAAGTGAAAGCAGTAAACTTGGAGGTTATAAATGCCTTAAATCATCAATAGTTTATACCGAATAATAATAGCACTCGATTTTTTTAAATTTTCAATATATAAAATGAAAGTCTGTATTGCCGAAAAACCATCTGTAGCAAGAGAAATTGCTTCCGTACTTGGGTCTACCATCAAACGTGAAGGGTATTATGAAGGCAATGGCTATGCTGTAACCTATACTTTTGGGCATCTTTGTACGCTTAAGGAACCAAACGATTACAAACCGCATTGGAAAAGTTGGGATCTAAACAATTTACCAATGCTGCCAGAACATTTTGAAACCAAAGTATCTAAAGATTCTGGTATTCGAAAACAGTTTAAAATTATAAAGCAATTATTCGATAAAGCAGATGTTGTTATAAATTGTGGTGATGCTGGGCAAGAAGGAGAATTAATACAACGCTGGGTTTTGAATCAAGCGAATTATAAAGGCAAGGTTGAAAGACTTTGGATTTCTTCGCTTACAACCGAAGCCATAACAGAAGGTTTCAAAAACTTAAAACCATCTTCAGATTACGATAATTTATATTATGCAGGTTTTTCTCGCGCTATTGGAGATTGGCTTTTAGGTATGAATGCAACACGGTTGTACACTTTAAAACATGGTGGTTACAAACAAGTATTATCAGTTGGTCGTGTGCAAACACCAACATTAGCTATGTTAGTAAACCGGTTTAAGGAGATAGAGGATTTTAAATCGCAACCTTATTGGGAATTGCAAACCCTTTATCGCGAAACTTTATTTAGCTACGAAGAAGGGCGTTTTCTTAAAGTTGAAGATGGAGAAAAACTGGCGAAAATTGTAAAAGAACACGATTTCGAAATTGTTTCTACTGCAAAAAAGGCAGGCAATGAATATGCACCAAAGTTATTTGATTTAACAGGTTTACAAGTCTATTGTAATACTAAGTTTGGTTTTAGTGCCGACGACACCTTAAAGATTGTTCAAAAACTATACGAACAAAAAGTAGTTACTTATCCTAGAGTTGACACCACGTTTTTACCAAACGATGTGTACCCAAAAGTACCTGGAATACTAAAGAATTTAACCAATTATACAGCTTTAACAGCACCTTTACATGGTAAAAAGCTAAAGAAAACTAAAAAGGTTTTCGATGATAGTAAAGTAACAGATCACCACGCAATAATACCAACTGGGCAGCAAATGAATTTGCAATACAATCAGCAACAGGTTTATAATATTATTGTACGTCGTTTTATAGCAGTGTTTTATCCAGACTGTAAAGTCTCGAACACTACTGTAATTGGTAAAGCTGAAAAAGTAAAGTTTAAAGCCACAGGAAAAGAGATTTTAGAAAAAGGATGGCGTATTGTTTTTGAAACACCTAATGCAGCAACTAAAGAATCTGGAATGCTACCAACATTTAAAAAAGGTGAAAGAGGACCCCATGAACCGTCATTTTTAGAAAAACAAACCAAACCTCCAAAGCAATTTACTGAGGCCTCACTGCTGCGCGCTATGGAAACCGCAGGAAAACAGGTTGACGACGATGAACTTCGTGAAATTATGAAAGAAAACGGTATTGGCCGCCCTTCTACACGTGCTAATATTATTGAAACTTTATTCCGTAGAAAATATATAAAACGAAATAAAAAGCAAGTAATCCCAACGGATACTGGCATTCAATTAATAGATACTATTCAAAATGAATTATTAAAATCTGCCGAGCTCACTGGTAAGTGGGAAAAACAGTTAAAAGATATTGAGAAAGGAACATTTAGTGCTGGTAGTTTTATTAAGCAAATGAAACAAATGGTAGATCGTTTGGTTTACGAAGTTAGAAGTGAAACTAAGAAAGCTAATATTTCGTCAGTACATAATAATTCTGCTGGCACAATGAAAAAAACAGCCAAGAAAACAAGTGGAATATCATCCGATAAATGCCCTAAATGTAAGAGTGGATCTATCCTTAAAGGAAAAAATGCTTATGGTTGTTCTGAATTTAAAAAGAATTGCGATTTTATAATTCCATTTATATTTGAAGGTAAAACCATTTCAGAAAAACAATACATTAGATTGTTGCAAAAAGGGTCGACCGTAAATTTAAAAGGCTTTAAAGTTCGTAATGCCGCTATTGAAGGTCTTATTAGATTTGATGAAAATTTTAAACTAAAATTAGAACCTAAAAAACAATTAAACATTAAAAGTCTTCCTGTTTCGGTAAGGTCTTCCGAAGAAAATAGTTGTCCAAAATGTAACAAAGGAACTATTATTAAGGGAAAAACAGCTTATGGTTGTAGCCAATATAAAACGGGCTGCGATTTTAGGTTTAGTTACGATTCTATTCGTGAAAAAGCAAAAGGACAGCAATTAACCAAAGATTTGGTTTTTAAAATATTTAGAGAAAACTAAATGTTTTGGTGTTCCTGTAAAGGTGTAAATTGAAATGAATCAATGCTTGGTTGCTTGATAATCAAGATTTCATCAAGTCAATTAGAGAAAGCTTACTTTAGACTAAAGTTCAAATAAAGGATTGAAAAGTTTCACTCTACTGAAAAATTGTATGCTCTTTCATCTTAAAAGGTAATGAACTCCTTAAAATTAGACATAAAAAAACGGCTTGTGCGAACACAAACCGTTAGTTTAATTAGCCTAAGCTTTAGTAGCGGGGACTGGACTCGAACCAGCGACCTTCGGGTTATGAGCCCGACGAGCTACCTACTGCTCTACCCCGCGATATGGGTTTTCATCTTACTTGTTGTTTAACAACTTCAGTTCATTACGCTGACAAGATGAGCGCTACTATTTGTAACGGGCTGCAAATATACAACCAAATTATTATAATTTCAAAACTTATTTAAAGAATCTTTTCAAAGTCAGTAGCTAGTAAAAAACATAAAATCCATAACTTCGAATTTTTAGCAATTTATGGATACAATTAATGATTTTATAGCAAGCGCACTTCCTTATACCGAGTGGCCAATGTTTCTTTTGCTAATTGGCGGCGGACTCTTTCTTGTTTTTTATTCCAAATTTATGCCTTATCGCTTTTTTGGTCATGCAATTGCTATTACTGCTGGTAAATATGACGATGAAAATTCTGTTGGAGATGTTAGTTCTTTTCAAGCTTTGTCTGCAGCAGTGGCAGCCACAGTTGGTTTAGGGAATATTTCTGGTGTAGCAATTGCTATTCACGACGGTGGCCCAGGAGTTGTTTTTTGGATTTGGATGACCGCTTTGATCGGTATGTGTATTAAGTTTTATTCCTGTAGTTTGTCTATAATGTATAGAGGGACAGATTCCGACGGAAAATTGCAAGGTGGCCCTATGTATTATATTACCAAAGGATTGGGTGAAAAAGCTCGTCCACTAGCTGTATTTTTTGCTGTTTGTGGTCTTTTTGGTTTTTTAGGTGTTTTTACGGCAAATCAGTTTACTGAAACTTTTATGAGTGTCGTTGAGCCATCTACTGCATTTTTTGAGATGAGTGATCAAAATTGGAAATGGACAATAGGTATTATTTTAGCAATTATCACTTCATTCGTAATATTTGGCGGATTAACGAAAATAGCGAAAGTAGCCTCTGCTATAGTTCCTTTTATGGTGGCATTGTATTTAGTAGCGGTGTTAGTGGTAATGGCCTTAAATTCTGAAATGATATTACCTTCCTTAAAAATGATTTTGACTGAGGCTTGGAATTTAAAATCTGCCGCAACAGGTGGTTTTTGGGGTCTTGTGATTATAGGAGTGCGTAGAGCAATGTTCTCTAACGAGGCTGGTTTGGGTAGTGCACCAATGTATCATGGCCAATCTAAAAACGATGAGCCTATTCGAGAAGGTTTGGTGGCGATGTTGGGTCCGTTTATTGATACAATACTAGTTTGCACCTTTACGGCTATTGTTATCATTTTAAGCGGAGCTTATTTGGAAGATACTAGTGGTATTGTAATGACGCTTTCAGCTTTCAAAACTACATTGTTTGGTTGGGGCGATGTACTGCTAATGGTTATCGTAACTGCCTTTGCACTTTCAACCTTATTCACCTACTCGTACTATGGTGTAAAATCGCTTTCGTTCTTAACCAATGCAAAAATAGGACGCCTCTATAACTGGTATTTTGTGATTATGATTGTTTTCGCTGCTGTTGCTTCACTGGATCTAGTTAAGAATTTAATTGATTTGTCTTATGCACTAATGGTAATACCGAATATGATTGCCGTACTTTTGTTGGCTCCAAAGGTGAATGCGGAAATGAAAAAATACTTAATAAAGTTGAAAGATGGCAGATCATAAGGCAGGCTTCGTAAATATTATTGGAAATCCCAATGTTGGCAAATCCACACTGATGAATGCATTTGTGGGTGAGAAATTGTCAATTATTACGTCAAAAGCACAAACAACAAGGCATCGAATTTTAGGAATTGTCAATGGTGATGATTTTCAAATGATTTTGTCTGATACTCCTGGTATTATTAAACCAGCATATGAGTTACAGTCAAGTATGATGGGTTTTGTGAAATCTGCATTTGAAGATGCTGATGTGCTTCTATACATGGTTGAGATAGGGGAGAAGGCTTTAAAAGACGAAGCATTTTTCGAAAAAATAAAAAACAGCAAGATTCCTGTATTGTTGTTGTTGAATAAGGTTGATACGGCTACACAAGAATTATTGGAGGAGCAAGTTCAGTATTGGCAAGAAATGTTGCCTAATGTAGAGCTGCATCCTATTTCTGCATTATCAAATTTTAATATTAAAGGAGTATTTGAACGTATTATTGAATTAATGCCTGTTGCTCCAGCCTACTATCCGAAAGACCAGTTAACTGATAAGCCTGAGCGATTTTTTGTTAATGAAACCATTCGTGAGAAAATCCTTTTAAACTACAAAAAGGAAATCCCGTATGCTGTAGAAATAGACACAGAGGAGTTTTTTGAAGATGAGGATATTATTCGCATGCGCTCGGTAATTATGGTTGAACGCGATTCTCAAAAGGGAATTATCATCGGTCATAAAGGAGCTGCATTAAAACGAGTTGGTGTTGAGTCTAGAAAAGATTTAGAAAAGTTCTTTGGCAAACAAGTTCATCTTGAACTGTATGTTAAGGTGAATAAAAACTGGCGAAGTGATTCTAGGCAGCTAAGACGGTTTGGGTATAATAAGTAGTATGTTATTTCTATTAATTGCTTTGGCTTCAGAACAATTTTCATACATTTTCTTTTTTAATATCCTTGCAGTGTCCTAAGTCTAAAAAAAATACTTTTTAATAATCAATTGGTTAGTGTGGATTTTGCATATTTTTTTGACGTTTAAAATAAAATAATTGCCCTATTCTGTATTTAAGTGATTCAAATAAAAAAGAAAGTGTTATATTTGAATCATCGACAAAGCGTTCAAAAACCCCGATGAAATGCAAAATGTAATTATTTTTGGAGCCTCTGGCCATGGTAGTGTTGTTCTGGATTGTTTAGAAAAAGAGGGTAAATATAATGTTATTGGGTTTGTTGATTCATACAAAAAAAAAGACTCAAAAATTAATGGATATCAAGTTCTTGGTAGTGAGTTTGACCTTCCATATTTAATAAATAGATTTAACATAGTTGGTGGTATTGTAGCAATTGGAGACAATTGGATAAGAAAGCTCATTGTTGATAAAATATTAAAAATAGTTCCCAATTTTAATTTTGTAAATACAGTACATCCGAAGTCAATATTGGGTAAAGATGTGCTTTTAGGATGTGGAAACGTTTTTATGCCAGGAGCAATAGTTAATGCAAATTCTATAATTCATGATTTCTGTATAATAAACACGAATTCTTCTCTAGGGCATGATGGAATTATGGAATCTTATTCTAGTCTAGCGCCTTCGGTATGTTGTGGGGGTAATTTATATCTTGGTCAATTTTCTGCTATAAGTTTAGGAGTTGACATTATTAATGGAATTGAAATTGGTAAACATTCAATTGTTGGGGCTGGTTCTTTAGTTGTAGAAAGCTTTGGTGATAATATACTAGCCTACGGTTCGCCTGCTAAAATTATTCGTAAAAGAATAATTGGAGAACCTTATTTGACTACCTCTAAAAAGCAGTCTTTACCAAGTTTAAGAAATCTTCAAGAGATTAGGTCTAATCTCTCTATTTAAGTTTTGTTGTATTTGCCACTTTAAGCACTACCTTTGCGCCAAATTTAAGCTATGAGTGCTATTGTTGCCATTGTGGGAAGACCTAATGTAGGTAAATCTACTTTATTTAATCGATTGATTCAAAGACGTGAAGCTATTGTTGATGCCGTTAGTGGTGTAACACGTGACCGTCATTATGGTAAAAGTGATTGGAACGGCAAAGAGTTTTCGGTTATTGATACGGGTGGCTATGTTGTCGGTAGTGATGATGTTTTCGAAAAAGAGATTGATAAGCAAGTTGAGTTGGCTATTGATGAAGCCGATGCCATTATATTTATGGTCGATGTAGAAACTGGTGTAACCGGTATGGACGAGGATGTTGCGAAATTACTACGTAAAGTAAAAAAACCTGTTTTCTTAGCAATAAATAAAGTAGATAACGCTAAACGTGCAGAGGATGCAGTTGAATTTTATTCATTAGGATTAGGCGAGTATTATACACTGTCGAGTATCAATGGTGGTGGAACAGGTGATTTGCTAGATGCTCTAGTTAAGGAATTGCCAGATGTTGTTGAGGAGAAAAGTGAGTTGCCAAGATTTGCCGTTGTTGGTAGACCTAACGCAGGAAAGTCTTCATTTATAAATGCACTTATTGGTGAAGAAAGATATATAGTTACAGATATTGCAGGTACTACAAGAGATAGTATCGATACAAAATACAATCGCTACGGGTTTGAATTTAACTTAGTCGATACGGCAGGTATCCGTCGTAAATCTAAAGTAAAGGAAGATTTAGAATTTTACTCGGTTATGCGTTCTGTTCGAGCAATTGAACATTGTGATGTATGTATTTTACTATTGGATGCTACTAGAGGTTTTGACGGACAGGTAGAAAATATTTTCTGGCTTGCACAGCGTAACCATAAAGGAATTGTAATTTTAGTAAACAAATGGGATTTGGTAGAAGACAAAGAAACCAATACCATAAAGCACTACACAGATAAAATCAAAAAAGCAATTGAACCATTTACAGATGTTCCAATTCTTTTTGTTTCAGTGCTTACAAAACAACGAATTTTTAAGGCTATAGAAACGGCGGTAGAAGTTTATAATAACAGAAACAAGAAAATCATTACACGTAAGTTTAATGAAACAATGTTACCAATTATAGAACACTACCCACCACCAGCTTATAAGGGAAAGTTTGTGAAAATAAAGTTCTGTACGCAGTTACCTACTCCTTATCCTCAATTTGCATTTTTCTGTAATCTTCCACAATATGTTCGGGAGCCTTACAAGCGTTATTTAGAGAATAAAATTAGAGAGGAATACGATTTTACAGGAGTACCGATTACGGTATTTATGCGTAAGAAATAGTTTTTTTGAAATTAAGAATTGGTCAAGTAGTTTTATGAAAGTAAAATTATTTGACCATTTTTTTGGTTAGGCTAGTAATCAATAAAATTTACCACCCTCCAGAAGCACCGCCACCGCCGAAGCCACCACCACCAAAACCTCCGCCGAATCCGCCACCGCCAAAGCTTCCGCCTCCGCTACTGCCACCAAATCTTCCAGAACCATTTGAGCGCCCCATATTGCTAAGTATAATCATATCCCAAGGGCTTAAGCCTCTACGTTTTCCGCCACTGCCATTGTTGTTATCATTTTTACGACTCCATAGAATGAAAAGAATCACAATGAATATAATAAAGGGCAGTATTGAGGAAAAAGGAAAACCTTCATTATTGTCAAAAGTTCGATTTTCTTTAAATTCTCCATTCAGTACTTGAAAAATAACATCGGATCCTTTATCTAGGCCACCATAAAAATTACCGGTTCTAAACTCTGGTAGAATAATATTTTCAATAATTCTTTTCGAAAGAGCATCGGTTAATGAGCCTTCAACGCCATAGCCTGTACTAATGGCGATTTTTCTATCATCCTGCGCTAAAATGATTAAAATGCCATTGTCCTTTCCTTCTTGGCCAATACCCCATTTTTGTCCCCAGTTAGCGCCGAGATAATTAATGTCTTCACCTTTAGTGGTTGAGATAATAGTAATTACTATTTGAGTAGAAGTACTGTCAGAATATCTAACCAACTTCTGACTTAACTCATTTTTTTGTTGGTCACTTAGTAAATTGGTATAGTCGTAAACACTTGTTTGTAGCGCTGGTTTATCAGGAATCTCAAATTGACTCCAAACAGGTTTGCACCAAAGAAAAAGTAGTATAAGGCTAACCTTTAGATATCTCATTGCTTAATTCGTTGGTGTCATCTGAACGCCATGGAAAATGGCTGTTCAATTCAGTGCCGGCTTTTAAAACACCAGCTATAATGCCCTCTTTGTATGCTCCTTTAATAAAATGACTTTGAATGGTATCTTTAGTAGTTTGCCAGAAATTTGAAGGAACTACTTTGTCAATTCCCTTGTCACCACAGATAACAAACTTTCTGTCATTTACGGCTACATAGATAAGCACGCCATTTTCTTGCTTGGTGTTATCCATCTTTAGCAAATGGAAGACTTCTTGAGCGCGTTTGTAATGGTCTTTTTGAGTATGTGCTTCTATGTGCACTCTAATTTCACCAGTAGTATTTTTTTCAGCCTTTAAAATAGCGTCAACTATTTCTTGCTCTTCTGTTACGGTCAAAAAATCTTCTACTTTCGACATTTGGGAATCAATCAAATTCAAAATTCACGTCTGGTGCATTTTCAGAACCTAAATCAGCTTTATAATATATCAATTCGTTAAAGTTTAAGAAGCCTGCTAGTATTGAATTCGGGAATTTCTTAATATGTAGATTATAAGGCTCAACGGTTGCATTGAATCTATCTCTGGCTACATTTATTCGATTTTCAGTACCTTCTAATTGAGATTGAAGTTCAAGAAAATTTTGATTAGCCTTTAAATCAGGATAACGCTCTACGGTTACCAATAATCTACTTAATGCGCTGCTAAGTCCGCTTTGTGCTTGATTGAACTGTGCCAATTGCTCTGGTGTAATGTTAGCAGGATCAATACTTATTGAAGTAGCTTTCGCTCTTGCTTCGATTACATCGGTCAATGTTCCTCTTTCAAAATCGGCTGCACCTTGTACGGTTTTTACCAAATTACCAATTAAATCATTTCTACGTTGATATTGACTTTCTACATTCGCCCAACTTTTAGTAGAAGTTTCTTTTAATGCTACTGCTGTATTGTTGAAGCCTACGCCCCATTGGTATAGCCCGAATGCTATTACTACAATGACAATTAATGCAATAATTCCTTTTTTCATATTGGTTGTATTATAATTGGTCTTTAATTTTATTTAGTTCAGCTTTTACACGTTCTAATTTTTGAATAATATCAAAATTTGAAAGTGTTTTCTGTTTTTCTTCCTTAAGATGTGTTTTGGCACCATCAAGGGTAAATCCTCTTTCTTTTACTAAATGATAAATAAGCTGAAGATTTTTAATGTCTTGGGGTGTAAATTTTCTATTGCCCTTTGCATTTTTTTTAGGCTGAAGCACATCGAATTCTTTCTCCCAAAAACGAATTAGTGAGGCATTGACTCCAAAAGCACGAGCTACTTCGCCGATGCCATAATACCTTTTTTCTGGAAGTTCTATTTGCATTAATCCAATGATTGGTTTTCTTGATTAGCGAATTTCAACATGTTTTCAAATTCTTCTGGAGATAAACTGCCATAGTAGAAATTGATTGGGTTGATTCTGTCTGTGTCTTTCCAGACTTCATAATGTACGTGTGGTGCTTCTGAACGTCCTGTGCTACCTACAAAACCTATTAAATCACCACGTTTAACTTTTTGACCTTTCTTTACGTTGTATTGGCTCAAATGAGCATATAGGCTTAAATACCCATAACCATGTTCGATACGAATGTGTTTGCCATATCCTGAAGAATTATTGTCCGCTCGGGAAATTGTGCCATCTCCAGCAGCATAAACCGGGGTTCCTTTTGGAGCCGTAAAATCCATACCATAATGCATTTTTCTTGCTTTGGTGAAAGGGTCTGACCTCCAGCCATAACCAGAAGCCATACGAGTAAGGTCTTCGTTATTTATAGGTTGAATTGCAGGAATAGACATTAATAACTTTTCTTTTTCTTCGGCCAACTTGGTAATCTCATCTAATGATCTAGATTGTATGGCCATTTGTTTTTTAATAATATCTAACCTTTTTGTAGTAGAGACAATCATTTCTGAATTGTTGAAGCCTTCTAATGATTTGTATCGATTTATACCTCCAAATCCTGCTTTTCGTTGTTCGTCTGGTATTGGATTTGCTTCAAAATATAGTCGGTAAATATTATTGTCGCGTTCCTCAATATTACCAAGAACCTCCTCAATCTGTTCCATTTTTTTGTTCAATAGCTCATATTGAAGCTCGTAATTTTTTGCTTCACGAGCCAAAGAAAGTTCCCTGGGGGTATTAATCAGGTTGGTGTTTAAAAGAAGAATAAGAGATAAAAGTCCAAATAGGAAAGACCCTAAAACAAAGAATGCGATATTTCTATAGCGCTTTGATTTTACGGGCTCTATTTTACGGTACGACAGGGTGTCCGGGTCGTAATAGTATTTTACCTTAGACATGAATGTAATTTATCCTATTTTTGTTATTTAATTTTAACGGAACAAACAAATATAAAAATAGTTTTATATAAACCGTTAAAATTTGTAAAAGCTTAGCATTTTAGATGAATTCCAAGGATACAAGAACCCAGTTTCTAAATTTTTTCAAAGGTAAAGGACATAAAATTGTTCCTTCTGCACCAATGGTTATAAAAGATGACCCAACCCTACTTTTTACAAACGCGGGTATGAACCAATTTAAAGAATATTTTTTAGGCATTAGTCAATCTAAGAATACAAGGGTTGTTGATACGCAAAAATGTTTAAGGGTAAGTGGTAAGCACAATGATTTAGAAGAAGTAGGTAAAGATACCTACCACCATACCATGTTCGAAATGTTGGGCAACTGGAGTTTTGGTGATTACTTTAAAGAAGAAGCTATTACATGGGCTTGGGAATTATTGACAGAAGTTTTAAAAATCGATAAAGAAAGTCTTTATGTTTCCGTATTTGAAGGAAGTGAAGATGCCGATAAATTAGAAAAAGACCATGAGGCTTATGCTTTATGGAAAAAAATTGTTCCTGTAGATAGAATTATCATGGGAAACAAAAAGGATAATTTCTGGGAAATGGGGGATCAAGGTCCGTGTGGGCCATGTTCCGAAATACATGTGGATATTCGCTCGAAAGAAGAGAAGGCTAAAGTTTCTGGAGCTAGTTTAGTAAATCAAGATCATCCTCAAGTTGTAGAAATTTGGAATTTGGTATTTATGCAGTACAATCGAAAAGCTAATGGCTCTTTAGAAAGTTTACCTGCAAAACATGTTGATACAGGTATGGGCTTCGAACGTCTTTGTATGGTTTTACAAGGCGTACAATCGAATTATGACACCGATATTTTCACACCGCTGATTCGTGAAATTGAAACAATAACCAATTCTGATTACGGTAAAAATGAAGAAGTTGATATTGCTATACGTGTTATAAGCGATCATATACGTGCGGTTTCTTTTTCTATTGCAGATGGCCAATTACCTAGCAATACAGGAGCAGGTTATGTGATAAGAAGAATTCTGAGAAGAGCGGTACGTTACGGATTTACGTTTTTGAATACGAAAGAGCCGTTTATGTATCGTTTGGTGAATGTGCTTACCGATTCTTTAGGTGATGCTTATCCAGAATTGAAAGACCAAAAGCAGTTAATCGAAAACGTAATTAAAGAAGAGGAATTTTCTTTCTTAAAGACCCTTGATCAAGGGTTGGTTTTACTAGATACTATTATAACAAATACTAAAGGTAAAACTGTTGATGGTAGTAAAGCATTTGAATTATATGATACTTTCGGATTCCCCATAGATTTGACTGCATTGATTTTAAGCGAAAAAGGCTATGAATTAGATGAAGCTGGTTTTGATACCGCTATGCAGCAACAAAAGAATAGGTCTAAATCTGCATCTGTTGTTTCAAAGCAAGATTGGGAAATTTTAGTAGATGATAACGAGCAAGAATTTGTTGGTTATGATTTACTTGATGTTGAGGTGAAGATTACTAAGTATCGTAAAATAGTTTCAAAGAAAGATGGTACTCAGTTTCAGATAGTCTTTAATCTAACCCCATTTTATGCCGAAGGTGGTGGTCAAGTAGGGGATAAGGGCTATTTAGAAGATACACATGGTGATGTTGTTTATATTACCGACACGAAAAAAGAGAATAATGAAATTATTCATTTCGCTAAGAATTTACCAAAGCATTTAGGTGAGAGTTTTAAAGCCGTAGTAGATAAAAAGCAACGTAGTAGAACAGAGTCGAATCATACGGCAACACATTTGCTACATCAAGCATTGCGTGAAATTCTAGGTAAGCATGTTGAGCAAAAAGGCTCATCGGTGCACTCTAAATATTTACGTTTCGATTTCTCTCACTTTGCTAAACTCACGAGTGAAGAACTGCATGATGTTGAAAATTTTGTAAATGCACGAATTGATGGACAATTACATTTGCAGGAACAGCGAAATGTGCCAATGAAAGATGCTGTAGAAGCAGGTGCGATGGCATTGTTTGGTGAAAAATATGGTGATGCGGTTCGTACGATAAGATTTGGACAGTCTATCGAATTATGTGGTGGAACCCATGTGAAAAATACGAGCGAAATCTGGCAGTTTAAAATTAAGTCAGAAGGTGCGGTAGCGGCGGGTATTAGAAGAATCGAAGCTATAACAGGCGATGCAGTGAAAGATTTTCATGTAGATAATGATAAGCTTTTGTCTAAGATAAAAGATGTCTTAGGAAATTCTCAAGACCCAGTTAAAAGTGTGGTTGGTTTGCAAGACGAAAATAGTAATCTTAAAAAGCAAGTTGCCGAATTGTTGAAAGACAAGGCAAAGAATCTTAAAGGAGAATTGTTACAGGAGCTTCAAGTAGTGAACGGAGTGCAGTTTTTAGCCAAACATATCGATTTGGATGCAGGTGGCGTAAAAGACCTATGTTTTGAAATGGGCAATAATAAGGACAACCTTTTTCTGCTTTTTGGAACGGAACAAAATGGTAAAGCTTTTTTGTCTTGCTATGTGTCAAAAGAACTGGTTGCGTCAAAAGGGTTGAATGCCGGTACTATTGTAAGAGAATTGGGTAAATATATACAAGGTGGTGGCGGTGGTCAACCTTTCTTTGCAACGGCAGGTGGTAAGAATCCTGACGGAATAAGCGAGGCCTTAGATAAAGCCAAGGAATATTTGCAATAACACCTTATTTATTCTGATGTTTTAAATAGGCTAAAATTGTTTCAGAGTACGGTCATCTTATTAAATAAAAATTTAAGACTATCTTCAAAATGTAGATAGAAACACTTCATTTTTTTAATTTGAAGGAGTTAAATAACTTGATAGTTTTATGAAAAAGTATTTAATTATTTTACTGAGTGTTGTCTCGTGCAATTTGGCAACCAAAGAAAAAAACAGTACAGATGGTTCCGAAGCTATAGCACTTACCTCTGTCGATTCAATGCGGATTAAAGGTTTTATTCAAAAAGCTTTTAGCACGCCTTTACATTCTTTAGAACATCAACAATTTTTAGACTCAGCTCTTGCCATTCAGCCAAATAACGGTTGGCTTTGGCAGCAAAAGGCTATGCCTTTATATAAGGCAAGAAAGTATCAGTTGGGTAAGCCATTTTTAGAGAAAGCTGTTGAGCATGATCCTAAAAAATGGTTGGATTATAGCGGATTTATGCGATGCATATTTTCTAAGGATTACATAAAATCTATATCCGAATTTATGAGAGCCAAAAAAGAGTATGGCGATGGTTATGTAATGGACCACACTTATAATTTTTACATCGGCTTAGATTACCTTCAATTAAATCAATTTTCTAAGGCTAGAGAGTTCTTACTTTTAAGTAAAGAGCAACAATTTAAAGACTTTCCTAAAGACCTGCCACAAGAGGCATGTCATTATCTAGATTGGTATTATTTGGGTATTGCAGATTTTGAACTTGGTAATTATCAAGAGGCTATTGAATCTTTTAATATGTCTTTAATGGTTTATGAGAATTTTGCTGATGCGCTTTACTTTAAAGGTAGGAGTATGACTAAATTAGGTGATGTGGAAGAAGGTGTGAAATGGGAGAAAATGGCATTTGAAAATGGAGATAACACGATTAATGAGGATAACGTTATTTATGAAATTTATCCATATCAAGTTTTTCACAAGCTAAACGAAAGTGTGCGACCAAAATGAATCTTTTAACCCAAATTCCACTTTCAAAAGCAAAATCTACAATTGATTATTCAAGTCAATTATTTTTATTGGGTTCATGTTTTTCACAAAATATAGGAGAAAAACTTAAGCACTATAAGTTTCAGGAGTTACAGAATCCGTTTGGGATTTTATTTCATCCATTGGCAATTGAAAAACTGATTCAAAGGGCGGTTCAACAAGATGTTTATGTTGAAAATGATGTGTTCAATATAAATGAACAATGGCATTGTTTTGATGCGCATTCAGAGTTAAGTAATCCGTTCAAAGAAAAATTAATTTCAGATTTAAATTTCGCGGTTGAACGTACATTGGTTCAATTGAAAAAGGCAAGTCACGTCATCATCACTTTTGGTACTGCTTGGGTATATCGAAATACTTCTAGCAAGCAAGTAGTTGCAAATTGTCATAAAGTACCTCACTCAAATTTCACGAAAGAATTACTGGGTGTTGAAGATGTAAAAGAGAGTTTAAAGCGAACTATCGAGTTGGTTCATTCAGTAAATCCGGAAGTTCAATTTATTTTCACGGTATCTCCGGTACGGCATTTAAAAGATGGGTTTGTACAGAATCAATTGAGCAAGGCGCATTTAATTTCTGCTATTCATCAACTAATTGATACCGATAAGATTTCATATTTTCCAAGTTATGAGATTATGATGGATGAGTTGCGTGATTATCGTTTTTATGTAAAAGACATGGTGCACCCTAATGAAATGGCTGTTGATTATATTTGGGAAAAATTCTGTGAGGTTTGGATTGATGATAGCGTTAGTGATACAATGACTAAGGTTGATGAGATACAGCGAGGGTTGAGACATCGGGCTTTTAATCCGAACGGTATGGCTCATCAAAATTTTTTAACATCGCTACGGGGTAAAATTGCATATATAAAACAAACCTATCCATTTATGGATTTCAAACTTCCTGAAGCATGAAAAAATTTATAGCTGGCGTCGTAATTACTTTGGCAATAGTTTTTATTATTCGTTCCTGTAATGACAGTAAGAAAGATAAGTCGATTTTGCAGGAGAACTCCATGCTTATTCAACAAGAAATCACAAACGTTTCTAAATTGATAGTTACTGAAGGCCATTTTGCTGAGGTGTATAATTATAAAGATTCTAAAGAGCTTTTTGGTCAGTTATTGCGTGCCGAGAAAAAAGCGCTAGTGGTAGTAAATGCAGATGTAACGGTTGCTTACGATTTAAGTCAAATAGATTTTGAAATTGATATGGCAACTAAAACGGTTAAAATAAATAGTATACCAGAAGCAGAAATTAAGTTGAATCCAGATTTTGAATATTATGACGTTACCGCAGACTATTTGAACCAATTCGATGCTGCCGATTATAATAAAATTAAAAAAACGGTAAACACTTCATTGATGAAAAAGGTGGAAGCCTCATCTTTAAGAACCAATGCTGAAAACAGATTGATAAGTGAATTGCAGAAGTTCTATATTCTTACAAATTCTATGGGTTGGCGTTTAACCTACCAAGAACAAATGATTGAATCTTTAGAAGGTTTGCAGGTCATTAAGCCGTAGTTTCAATCTCTGTTGAAGCCAATTCCAAGCCATCATCTATCAATTGGCCTAAGTTTGGCTGATTTTGCTTAATGGTTTCAAGATGAATTTTTATACTGTCGGTCAATGCCTTATCTGCACTTTTTACCGCCAATTCATATATTTCTATGGGCAATAACCAATCTAACGGATATTTCTGCTGTATTTCTTGAAACACCTTGGTTCTTGAAATAATGGTATTCTTTCCTTCTCTAAAATCACGTATTAATTTATAATACGATTCAAGTTCATTTAGGTTGGTAATGTCATAATTTATAGACACCTTACTTAGCGTATGGTCTAGTAAATCAAAGCTTTTTAAATCTGCTGGCCCATGGTATGCAGAAACTATTTCTTCGCCAATGGCCATATTATATAATTCGTTGTTCGATTCGAAAATAATTTTATTGTTATGGGTGACTTTGCAATTTTCGAAGGTGATTAAAATAATCCGTCCTTGCAGATTACGTGTACCCGTGACTATTTTACCTGTAACATTAATGCCTCCTGTAAAATCTAACGATACGACTTCACCTTCATAAATTTTGTAGGCCTTAAGGTCGCGCGGACTCATGTCTTCAATAGGTATGTTTATACCTTTTAATCTACCGATTGGTGACCCAAACCCAGTTTCATGTTGGTTAATATCTTGGCCTACTAATTCTTTCTCTCTATAGGCAAGGGCTGATTTTCCTTTGGTTTGAAAATAGATTGGTTTACCGTCATGCTCAATTAACGTTTCAAAATTTCCAGATACTTGCAAGCCCGTACTTAGCTCAATTGTTCCTAGTTCTTTAGAGGTAATCAATTTTTGTAAACCACTAAGACCACCCCTACGTAGCGCCATCGTGTTGGTGAAATCTTCTAAAACCTGACTTAAAAATGCAAAATCTGGAGTTACAAAGAGTTGAGGTTGAGGTTTTGTAATATCGAACGAAGTTCTTGCGGCTTCTAGCGAATAGGGTAGCTTTTTAACCTCGTCGGTCATACACCATTGACTTTCGCCAATAGAAGACAAAAGTCCTGCTCCATATATTTTCGGATCTTTTACAGTGCCGATGAGTCCGTATTCAACGGTCCACCAATGAAGATTTCGAATAAGGGCCATCTCGCTTGGTTCCCCCATATTTTCTTGTAAAAATTCAATGTGTTTTTCAGCTTTTTCAATTTCCTCTAACGCTGTTCCCCTAGCTTCTTTAATTATAGAGAGATGGCGTACCGCCTCATACAATTCAAAATCTTTTGCGCTTGATATCGCCTTGCAGCCGATTTCTCCAAATCGTCTTAAGTAAGCTGAATATTCTGGATTTCCTATAATTGGAGCATGACCTGCTCCTTCATGAATAATATCAGGAGCTGGGGTGTACGCTATGTTTTCTAGCTGACGAATATCAGAAGCGATGACCAAAACATTATATGCCTGAAATTCCATAAATGCAGCTGGCGGAATAAACCCATCAACGGCTACCGCCGCCCAACCTAAATCTTTTAGAATACGGTTCATGCCGTACATGTTAGGGATGTTGTCAATAGAAATACCAGTTTTTCTTAATCCTTCTAAATATGATTTATGGGCTACCTTACTTAGGTAGGCAACATTTTTTCGCATCACATAACGCCATACTGCTTGGTTAATGGGCGTATAAGTCTCATAGTTTTGAGGCTTTATGTATTGTATAAGATGTTTTGGGAGTTTATCTAAAATAGGATTACTCTCATAGCCTTTACCGTTCATCTGCTTCATTTTTTTATACTGTTACCTTGTGTATCGAACATTTTTTTGATTGAAAATACACTCGGCGTATCACCGTGTTTTTCGTGGTGGAGTAGTTTTTTCTTAACCATTTCTAAGGTAGGGGTTTCTTCGACCGGAATCCACCACATAATGAATTGAGAGGGTCCACCTATATCAAACCATTTTTTCTTATTTCGTAGAAAGTAACTATGCACTGAACTATAAACAAAATTAGAGAGAGAATCGTAATCTTCCCAAACACTAACATTGATTGCCATTAATTCATCTTTAAATGGAGACTCTATATATGACGCCGACTTGCCATCGGTATCAGTTAGTCTCCATATAAAACCTTCGCTCTCTTCGGCTAATTTATTTACCGGCTCTAAAAAATCTGTAAACTCTTTCATTAGAGGGTTGTCTAAAGATGCTTTAAAACGGGCAATATTGGCTTGTGCTAGGTAGTACATTCATATTGAATTTCTATTAAATTTAATAAAACAGGATTTAATATTTGTTAATAATATATAAATTGGTAAAAATAACTAAATTTATGTTATTTTAAAGGAATAAGTTGTTTTTAAAGGTGCGATTTATAACGTAAACAGGAAAAAGTATGATAGATAAGCTTGATAATATTGATAGGGAAATTTTAAAAATTTTGCAGAAGGATGCTAAAACGGTTGCAAAATCAATTGCTCAAGAACTAGGGTTGACAAAAACCCCGGTTTATGAGCGTATAAAACGTTTAGAGCAAGATGGGTTCATTAAGAACTATGTTGCCATCTTGGATAAAGATAAAATTGAGGAAAGTATTACTGTTTTTAGTTTTGTTTCATTGGAAACACAGAAAGGAGCAATGATGGATGAATTTTTTGAAGATGTTAAAAGTTATCCTGAAGTCGTTGAATGTTTTGTGGTGGGTGGTGAATTTGATTTTCTTTTGAAAGTAGTGGTCAAAAATTTAGATGCATATTACGATTTCGCAAAGTTTAAGATAGCTTCATTACCTAGTATAGGTAGTGTAAAAAGTGCTTTCGTTTTAAACGAGGTAAAGAATGATACTAATTTTCCTTTGTTATAAAAAAGCGGAAGTTAATAATAGCCCTATTAACTTCCGCTTCTATTAAAATAAGTGTGTATTATTTTAAAGCAACTGTATTTGGAGGATATTGCTCTAATATTTGGGAAACAAATTCCTTAATACGTGCTTCTTTCTTAGCTACGTTACTTGTGCTTTGAAGAGTTCCTTCGCCTTTACCTTGCCAAACCAGTTCGTTTGTCTTGTTATCTATTAGGTCTATATATAAAGAGCCTTGGGTGCTTGCGCTAACTGTGCTTCCGCCCCAGCCAAAACCAGGTCCCCATGCCCAAGGGTTATAACCCCATCCCCAAGCGCCTCCCCAACCATAATTGTTGGTGTAAACATCTACTCTTTCTTGTTCTTTGGTAAAAATGCTGATCAATAAATCGGGGTTCTCTGATTTTACAAAACCTCGTGAGCTCATTTCGGTTTCAATCGCTCTAAGAATACGTTTTTTATCTAAATCTGATATTTGTGCTTTGTCGATTCCTGTTTTGTAAAAAGCGTACGAGTTATATCCATTAAAATCTGCTTTCTGGTCATAATCTGATAAAACTCTTACCGATGAGCATGAGGTAATAAATACTAAAAGCAGTAATGGAAGACCAAAGAATTTAATTTTTTTCATAACGTTATGGTTTTTTAAGTACTAAATTTTCTATTTAGAATTATCACAATAATCATGCCGAATGAGAGAGGGTACGGCTACTGTGTATTGGTTTTTGGGTCATAACCAAAGGGGCAATGCCTACAGCCACTTTCACAGCAATAACCACGTTTGTAGTGGTATTGCGCTGTAAAAACCCGAAAGCCATTTTCAGACCAATAAAAATCACCTTCCTCAATCGGAATAATCTCTTTCATCTACAGTTGCATTTTAATGATATAAAGTTACTTTATTCTGTTGATAACCTAAACTACATTCCTTTGGTATTAGGCATAATAGAGGTTGAGCAGCCTAATAACCTTTTATCGGCATTGTTGGCAACAAAATCTAGTAATTTTCTTACAAACACTATTTGGCTTTATCTTTGTAATAGAATACCTAAAGTAAATTTATGATTTTAGTTTTTAGACATTTCTTCTATAAAAATTATGTGGGGTTATCACTATGGCCTTTTATATTTTTAAAAAATAGAAGTTTAAAAAATGATGGGGTTCTAATTAATCATGAAAAAATTCATTTACGACAGCAACAAGAATTATTAATTATTCCATTTTATATTCTCTATTTGTTAGAATGGACCGTGCGTACTATTTTGTATTTAGACTCTTATAAGGCCTATCAAAATCTTAGTTTTGAACGAGAGGCTTATTTACATGAAAAAAACTTAGACTATTTGTCAAGCAGAAAATCCTTTAGCTTTATTAAATATCTTTGTCGTTAAATTACGACGCATTTGCAAATAGAAAATCAACTTTTACAATTACCCTTATTTGTAGAAAAGCAAGTGACACTTGCCATTAAACGGGAAGACTTATTACATCCATTTATTTCAGGTAATAAGTATCGCAAATTGAAATACAATTTGTTAGAGGCAAACAAAATGGGGTGTCATACCATTTTGACTTTTGGTGGCGCTTTTTCAAATCACATTGCAGCAACTGCCTGCGCAGCTAAGGAAAAAGGTTTTAATTCAATAGGAATCATTCGCGGTGAAGAGCTAAGAGAATCATGGCGTGAAAATACGACTTTGCTCAAAGCCCATGAGGATGGAATGATTTTTAAATTCGTAAGTAGAGGTGATTATAGAAAAAAAGAAGAAACGAGCTTTTTAGCTGATTTAAAGATAGAATTTGGTGATTTTTATCTTGTGCCTGAAGGCGGAACAAATGAACTGGCTGTAAAGGGTTGCCAAGAGATATTAGTAAGTGGAGACGAAAAATTCGATTTTATTTGCACTAGTGTGGGTACTGGTGGTACAGTAGCAGGGTTAATAAATTCATCTTTTCCACATCAAAAAGTACTGGGATTTTCATCTTTAAAAGGTGATTTTTTAATTGAGCATATTGAGAAAATAACTAATAATAGCCGCTGGGAGTTAGTTTCAGGATACCATTTTGGAGGCTATGCTAAAATTTCGCAAGAGCTTATTCACTTCATAAACGATTTTAAAGAACAAAACCATATACCACTAGATCCTATTTATACAGGAAAAATGATGTTTGGGTTGTTCGATATGGTATTGCGCAATACTTTTGCAAAAGGGACTAAGATTTTGGCAATACATACGGGTGGTCTGCAAGGTATTGCTGGCATGAATAGTGTACTGAAAAAGAAAAATTTATCTTTGTTAGATATATGAAGAAGAAAATATTATTGCTGTTAATTATAGGAATCAGTTTTACTTCCTGTAAATCTAAAAAAGCATACTCTGACCAGTTACGTACAAAAAATGTACTCAATGAGCGAAAGAAATCAGGTGATGTTAAGTCTGGTAACGAGGGCGAAGTTGTGTTACCGGTAGAGCCATCTAAATTTATTCCGTTTAGAATAGAATCTCCTTCCGAATATATAGAAACTTTTGCCGAAACCGCACAGGTAGAGATGTTGGGTTATGGTATACCGGCAAGTATTACATTAGCTCAAGGTCTTTTAGAGAGTGGGTATGGTAAGGGTGAGCTTGCCATGAAAACAAATAATCATTTTGGTATAAAGTGCCATAAAGGTTGGGAGGGTGATTATGACTTTCATGATGATGATGAAAAGGGCGAATGTTTTAGAAAATATAATCACCCAATGTATTCTTTTCGAGACCATAGTATATTCTTGACTACCAGGTCTAGATATGCCTTTCTATTCAATTTAAAGCACACCGATTATAAAGGATGGGCCAAAGGGCTGCGAAAAGCAGGATACGCTACCGATCCAAAATATCCACAAAAACTTATTTATTTAATAGAGAAACATGGTCTGCATAAGTATGACAAGCAAATTAAAAATGCTGGCTATGACAACACAACAATTGTTGCGACCGAATCTGATAAAATGCATACTGTTGAAAAGGGAGATACGTTATATTCATTATCTAGAAAATATTATATGAGTGTTGATGAAATTATGCAAATGAATAATTTAAGAAGCTCCGATTTATCAATAGGACAGCGAGTTAAGGTGAAACTCAGCAAAATCAATTAAGAGAAATGATCTATCAAAGAAGTAGCGCCTTATTTGCAGAGGCTAAAAAATATATACCAGGAGGAGTAAATTCTCCAGTAAGAGCTTTTAAAGCTGTAGGCGGAGATCCCATTTTTGTAAAGAAGGCAAAAGGAGCATATTTATATGATGAGGACGGTAATAAACTAATTGACTACATTGCTTCATGGGGTCCGTTAATTCTAGGTCATGCACACGAACCAGTTATAAATGCGGTTATCGAAAAGGCAAAAAATGGAACTTCATTTGGCATGCCGACCGAGATTGAAACAGAACTGGCTAAATTGGCTATTTCTATGGTGCCTAATATGGATAAAATTAGATTCGTCAATAGTGGTACCGAGGCTTGTATGAGTGCGGTTCGCTTAGCTAGAGGGTATACAGGTAAGGATAAGATTATAAAATTTGCAGGATGCTACCATGGCCATTCAGATTCGTTTTTAATTCAAGCTGGTAGTGGTGCGGTTACTTTTGGTAGTCCTAATAGCCCTGGGGTAACACAAGGTACTGCTAAGGATACTTTATTGGCGGCTTACAACGATTTAGACGGCGTAAAAGAACTAGTTAAAGCGAATAAAGGAGAATTAGCGGCCATCATTATTGAACCCATTGCTGGGAATATGGGGTGCATTGTGCCAACGGATTCTTTTATGAAGGGCTTGCGCGAAATTTGTACCCAAGAAAATATTCTGTTGATTTTTGATGAGGTGATGACAGGCTTTCGTTTAGCGAGAGGTGGCGCACAAGAGGTTTTGAATATAAAAGCAGATATCGTAACCTACGGGAAGGTAATCGGTGGAGGATTACCAGTAGGTGCCTTTGCGGCCAAATCGGAAATTATGGATTACTTAGCACCCGATGGTCCTGTTTATCAAGCGGGAACATTAAGTGGAAATCCATTGGCAATGAGTGCAGGTTTGGCAATGTTGACCGAACTGAACAATAAGCCAGCCGTATTTCAAAGTTTAGCTGACAAAACAGAATACTTACATAAGGGTATTGCTAAAGTTTTAACGGCAAAAGGTATAGACCACCAAATTAATCGATTTGGCAGTATGATTTCAGTACATTTTACTGATGAGCCAGTAGTTGATTTTGCTTCTTCTGCTAAGGGTGATAATGAGACTTTTAAAGCCTATTTTCATGGTATGTTAGAGAAAGGTATTTACTTGCCGCCAAGTGCATTTGAAAGCTATTTTTTAAATGATGCCTTAACTTATGCTGATTTAGACGATACGATTAAAGCTTTAGAGGGGATACAACTTTAAGATTTTGTTCGATACGTTTTATATATCCACCAACCTGCTGCCATAAATAAAAATTGAACAGCAATACGGATAATCGCTGCAACTTTAGACCCTATTGCTGGTGCATCTTTAGTTAAGTCCCATATATGAATTGGTAAGAAAGCTATCATCAGTAGAAAAAAACCAAGACCTCCCCATTTTCTGTATTTTGGAACTAAAAGAGCTATTCCTATAGCCGCTTCAGCAATAGCCGATAAAATGTGGGCAAGAGTTTCAGGAAAAAATTCAGGAATAAATTCTTTGTAAGTTTCTGGAGCGTAAAGATGATTAAAAGCCCCTGCGAGCATTACAAAAGCTAGAATAAAAATTACTATAATTTGAAATATTTTCATGTTGGTTGATTGATTGTTTTCATTCTAAGATAGCATTTAAAAAATAATCTATTCTCCAATGTGTTTTTTATAAAAACTCCAAGCCTCCTTAGCTACATTTCTACCCAATTCTAAGCCAGCAATATTATCAGATTGAATATGGTAGCCGCCTAATACCCGTGATGTGCCGGCCATTTCTGCTGCCTCTGTAAATGTTGGGAATATTAAAGTTATTGTATCTCCCAGGTTATCAGGTTCTGTCATGGCACCGGCAACCAATTCTGCTGTTGAGCCAAATTCGTCACTTCCTGTCCATAGTTTTAATGCTTCTCCACAGCCACCACTAATAGTACTATGCCCTGATACATAACTTGGAAAAGGTGGGCACAAAAATATTTCTGGAGAGTAAGGTCGCCATTCACTTCCGTCAATCTCCATCATTCCTTTTCCTTCGCCGCCCCAAGCTTTTATTTTTTGATTACTGTAATATTCGTGTACCAAGGCATAGGGTCTTGCATAATCGTAGAACATTTTTGAATCCCATGAAGCAATAAAAGAATCCATAGCAACTATTTGATTATAGAAATACATTTTCACGTCTTGATCTAGGGTATGATTATCTCTACGGGAAACATCTTGGGCAAATTTTAACCAATGTCCTGCTTGTTGAACAGACTGTGGTCCGTCTCGCATAAATTCAACTAAGGCTTTCTGATAATCGGTAAGGTTGGCTTGCATTTCTATAACCTCTTTTACCTCCAATTCTAATTGTTTAGAACCTATCATTGGCGGTGGTCCTGGGCGAAATTGGTCTCCCGATTTTAGTGTAATAGGGATAACCTTGTCCCAATATGGAGTTAAACAACTTGGAGCAAAACGACCACCATTACCATCTGAGAAATATTTTGGTTGCCAGCGATTTGGGTTGATGTTAGAATCTGCAGAATTAATAGGTTCGTATCCTACATAATTGAAATATGGCTCTCCGTTTGAACCTTCTTCTTCACCATAATGATTAGAGCCATCACCTTTTCTTGCTTCTATTGTTGCCTTTGCCGCCAAATTTCCAATACCTTCAGGAGTGTTTGGGTCTAAAGTTTCATTTGTTGGGTCTAAACCTAATTGCTTCATAAAGTTTGCAAACAGTTCTTTGTCAGAAAAATAATATTCATTCATTGTTCTGAAAGCTGCATAACTTATGGCAATCTCCTTATTTTTTAAATTTTGCTCATTTAATTCTTGTCGCTCAACTCCATTTAAATAAACAGGTATTGCTTTTGAATCATATCTAGACCAAGCATCAAATACTGAAACGAAAATAAGAGCAAGATACCTAGAAGTAATTGTAGGTCTTGGTTTGAATTTTTCTGTGTCATTTGCTGTAGCCTTCAGGGCTATTTGTCCCCATTTGTAAACAATATTGTCAATGCCTTTTGGTTCGGCGACTTGTATTTTTTGATGTTCTGTTGGTGCTTGTTTAAAACTGAGTAGTAATAACGATGCTAGAAATAGGAGTATTAGATTTTTCATTTATGAGTTTTATTCCATTTCGATCATACTAGAATATAGTTTTGATAGATAATCTTAAGGATTGGCTTTTTTGCCTTTAAATATAATAATTATTAAGATTTTAGATCAGAGGTAATTTGATTTTTACATCAAAAATGTAGGATAACATTCTAATAATTATAAAAACTCAAAAAAATAAGCCTCTTGTAGAGGGCTTATTTTGGTTTTTTGAAATTATTGCTATCTATTTTAAATTATATTGAATACCCAATTGAAAGGTGTTTGAGAAAAACTGGTCTATGGTGTAATAGGTATAATTTAAATTGATTGTAGTGAAATCTTTTACTCGGTAAGAGGCCTGTTCATAACGTTGAAAGGTAGTTGCATTTTGCTTAGCGAAATTTAATCTTAACTCAAAATTTGAACCCACTAAGGTCCTTATTAGAGAATGCAACCTAAAATATATTGGTCAAGTATACAATGTCATTAATGAAAGAATCAATTCATTGAAATTAACAGCTATAGACGATTAATGGAAAATAAGAAAGGTGCGATTAAATGCAAAAAAGACCTGCAGAAAGCAAGTCTTTTTTTAACTAATTAATTAATCTATTTTTTTTCAGTGCCTTTTCTACCGCCTTCTCTTTTTTTATGTTCGTGCATATTCTTTCTATGGCTCATTTTTTCATATTTCTGAAATTGCTCAGGGGTAAGAATAGATTTCATTTCTTTCTTACGTGCAATTTGATGATCTAATCTTTCATTTTGCCTAGCATATTTTTCATCAGCAGACATTACTTTTTCACCTTCATCCTTACTTGCTTTATATGCTTCCATTTTTGACTTTCGAGTCTTTGCATCTTCTGTAAGTATAGATTTTATTTTTGATTGTTGAGATTCATTTAAATCTAAGGCTAAGGTCATTTTTTTGGTTTGTAGAGTTGCCATCTGTTCTGGAGTTAAATTCTTCATGTCGCCTCTTTTTCCTTTCATGTTATGATCTTGTGCCGATACCGATATTGCTGCCATTACTAAAATGGCCATTATTAATTTTTTCATATTTATTGTTTTATGTATTTATTACTTGGATATGAATTTTTTAGATAGGTTTAAGGCCGATATCTATTTTAGTAAATATTTAACTCCATCTGTAATATGATGAAAATCAAAAAGCGCAGCTTTTAGGCCGCGCTTTTAAGTAGGTAAGTTTTGTAAATATTTTAATTAGTTTGATTTTTATTTTCAAGATTTTTATAAGGATTGATTACAATATCAACCTCTTGCTCGTAGGTATTGTTCACTATTTCTTTTTGAACTTCTGCATTAGTATTTTGGTGATATACTACTGAAGCACATATGAAACAAGCTAAATAGATAAGACTTTTTAATTTATTGGTCATGATTTGGGGGTTTTATTTTTTTACTAATCTATAGAACATAAACGCATGAAAAAGCCCATTGTTGTGAAATGGGCCTTTTTTGATGTCAGAGATATTTAAATTGTGGTAAGCTGATTTCATTCATCGATGATATTGGTTTTTCATCGATAGAGTCAAAAAAGAGACCTAAGTTAGACTATACTATTTTGGGTCTAAAATGATGTTAATACGTTCAGAAACATCGTTTAAGTGATATTTTGTCATCATATCAGATGTTCGGTTTCTCGCATTTTTAATATCTCTATTTAATATGTTAAGTTCTGCTCTTGCAATGGTTCTAATATCAGATTGACTAGTGTTGACAACTGTTGATTTTCTGTAGCCACCGAAATCAGATGCTTTAGATTGGTTGTCTGCCGTTAATAAATATTCTAAACGGTCAACATGGGCTTTCTGTAGGTTTCTTCTATACGTATCAATGGCAGCTCCATTTCTAAGTTCAGACCAAATACCCTTTCGAAGTTCGCTCATCATTTGTATTAAGGTATATGCCTCATTAGAAAACGATGTTTCAAATTCAATAAGTCGGGCCATTTTTCCTAGACTTAATACATTGTTTAATGTACGTGCTTGCATTGAACGCATTTGTTCTAAAAATCCTGAGTATTCGGTACGTTCCAAAATATTCTGGTCTAACATCCAAACTGGGGTTTCGAACAATTGCTCATTTAAGAATGCCATTGCTTTTTGTTGATGTGCTTTTGGTACAGCAGTATAAACAGCACCTTCTTGGTCGTAAGTTTTATGATTCTCATAAACACCTCCAATATTATTAGAAACATGGCCCATATACCTATTAAACTGAGAAAATACCTGTCCGTAAAGTTTATTCAGGTCATCATAATTTTTTCCATCCTCAGTAGTCCATTCAATTAATTTAGGAACAATTCTTTTAAGGTTGGCAATACCATATTCACCAGCTTTCATAGCGTCATCACCTAAATCTTCTGTTTGTGAACTAGGGTCAACAATATCACCTACTTGTTGATGACCGAAACGATATAGAGGGTCTCCCGAATGCAACATTATCCACTTATCTAAAGTTGATTTTTCTTCTTCAGCAGTTGTATTCAATATAGGCTTGTATCCCCATTGAATTGCGTATTTATCGTAAACACCTATATCTGGCATTAAAGCCACACCTTCATCGCCTGGTTGTGCTATGTAGTTAAAACGCGCATAATCCATAATTGATGGAGCTGTCCCATACTTTTCTGTAAAGGTCTTCGAACGAAGAGAATCTACCGGATAGGCAACACTGCTACCCATGTTATGGGGTAGTCCTAAAGTATGTCCCACCTCATGTGACGATACAAATCGAATTAATCGCCCCATAATGTCATCTTCAAAAGAGACACCTCTAGCAGCGGGATTAATAGCGGCAGTTTGAACGAAATACCAGTTTCTCAATAAGGTCATTACATTATGGTACCAATTAATATCAGATTCTAGTATTTCTCCACTACGGGGATCACTAACATGTGGGCCGTTTGCATTTGGTATGGGTGATGCCAAATAGCGAACAACAGAATAACGTACATCTTCTGGTGACCATTCGGGGTCTTCCTCTATAGTTGGTGGCTCTTTTGCGATGATAGCATTTTTAAAACCAGCCGCTTCAAAAGCAGTTTGCCAATCTTCTATACCTTGCTTTATAAACGGCACCCATTTCTTTGGTGTAGCTCTATCCACATAATAAACAATCTGTTTTTTAGGCTCTACTAATTCACCGTTCTTATATTTTTCTAAATCTTCGTCTTTAACTTCTAAACGCCATCTATCTAAAAACTTAATCGTTTTACTTTCTTGTGCATCTAAACCGTAATCTACTTGTCCTCTAGCAAACCATCCAACGCGTTCATCAAAATAGCGTCGTTTCATAGGTTCTTCCGGTAATAATACCATTGAGTTGTTAATTTCAACAGAAATAGAACCTAAACTTTCATTACTTGGTGCTTCACTAGCGAGGTAGGTTTTTACATGGCGGACTTCAACATTTAAAGGGTAACTTTTTATAGATTCAATATATCCTCTACCCTCGTCTAAGCGTGAAACCTTATATCGTTTACGATAACGTTCTGGCATACCAAATGGTTTGGTGTCCTTTATAAAAATATCATTGACTTCAATTACGGTGCTTGGGTTTAATGAGTCTTTCTTAAAAGCTTTTATGTCGAATGCATAAAGAACTGGCTCAAAATTAGAATTAAGCACTGCTTCATGAACGGGTAATGAATCTGCCGCCACTACATCATGTGAAACAACCCTTAGCAATACTTTTTTTTCTTTCTTTTCCCATCGCAATACTTGGGTGTTTATTTTACCGCCACCAAAACCAATACCTGAAGCTGTTTTAGATATACGACTTACCATTAACATCTCTTTATTAAATAAAGAATCTGGTATTTCAAAAAAATAATTTTCTTCGACTACATGGGTGGTAAATAGACCTTCATCGGAAATAGCCTCTTTTGTTATAACCTTGTCATACGATAGAATCTTATCTTTTGATGTAGTACTCGCCTCTTTTTCAGTGTCTTTTTTCTTTTTTTTGAAAATTTGTGCTTCGGCATTTTGGTAGCCAAAAATGCATAATAATAGCAATAGTTTTAAAAGTAATTTTCTTTTCATTTTAGAGTTAGTTTGGTATTCTTTCAAAGATTGAAATAATATATGAAACACATAGTTAATAATTTCTTAAGCCTATTTTGTAACAATAGAAGGTGAGAGGCGTCTATTAAATAGGAATAATCATTTTATACATTCTGAATTAGTCAATTATAAAGCCTTTGCAAAATGCAAGGGCTTTATTTTTTTAGGAGTTTTTAGAACAAAAGCGGAAGTATAAATTGAAACAATCCTATCAATAAAAAAACTGCAATTAAATTTAAAATAAAACCGGCACGTGCCATTTCATGCACTTTAATATAGCCACTAGCAAAGACTATTGCATTAGGTGGTGTCGCCATCGGTAACATAAACGCACAGCTACTCGCAATAGTGATAGGTATTAGCAAATAGGTGATGGGTATACCTAGGCCAATGGCGATACCAGCAACTACAGGAGCAAGAACGGCCACTAAGGCTACATTGCTCATTAATTCGGTCATGAAAAGCATTAGAATAATCAGGAGTGATGCAGTCAAGAGAATACTTAGATTACTTTGTGCAATAATATCAGCGACTAGATCGACAATACCAGAGACCGACATGCCGTTTGCAAGAGATAATCCGCCACCAAAGAGAATTAATATTCCCCAAGCCAGTTTTTGAGTGTCTTGCCATTGTAAGATAAAATCTCCTTTTTTAAGATTATAGGGTAACGCAAATAGAGCTATAGCAGCAAAAATACTAATGAGCGTATCTGACAAACCTAAACTCGGGAAGATGGAATTGATTAACGTTCTAAATACCCAAAGAAATATAGTAACCCCAAATATGGCAAGCACCATTTTTTCTTTCCCAGAGGTAGGTCCTAGTTTTTCAAGTTCCTCATGAATGATTGTTTTAGATGCTTTGAACTTTAAATTTTGAGTAGGGAAAAATACTTTCACCAGCACAAAATAGCAAATTGAAATCATGATGAGTGAAAAAGGTAGCCCAATAATCATCCATTTTAAAAAGGATATTTCAATGTTATATTCATTCTCTAACAGACCAATTAATACAGAGTTTGGTGGTGTGCCGATAACTGTTGCAATACCACCGGCATTTGCGGCAAAAGCGATACCTAGCATAACGCTTAATGCGAAATTACGGTCCCGTTTTGTAAATCCATCTTCATCTTCAATCAGTAAATTAATGACTGACATGGCAATAGGCAGCATAACTACGGTACTTGCGGTATTACTGATCCACATACTTAAAACAGCGGTAGCGATCATAAAACCTAGCACCACTTTATTGGCTGTTGTACCTGTAAGCCGAATAATATTTAAGGCAATTCGTTTGTGAAGCTTCACCTTTTCTAAAGCCAATGCCATAACAAAGCCACCAAAGAATAGAAAAACAATGGGACTTCCGTAATTTGCCCCAACATCGCCAATGGGCATAATCTTTAAAATAGGGAAAAGTAGCAAGGGTAAGAGGGCGGTTACGGAAATGGAGACCGCTTCGGTAACCCACCAAATAACCATCCAAAGTGCAACCGCTATAACGGCGTCTGCATTTTCGGAAATCAGTGGATTGGGTAAAAAAATAAGTATAAAAAATATGATAGGGCCTGCGAACAGGCCTATTTTGCTACTTAAATTCATGCTGGTTGGTTTTGCCAGCTTCTAAGCTACTATTTTTTAATTATCCTTTTAAAATCTAGCTTAATATTTCAACAAAAAGAACGTCACCTTCCTTAAATATTTTGGCCAATTGATGTTTTGTAATGCCTTTGATGCCTTTGTCCCAAGCCTTATTACTTAAATCTGCCTTAGTTTTAAGAACATCAAGTTCCATTTTCTTTTCAGCCTTTAAGATTTCGAAAATTACTTTTTCATTATCAGATAATTGAAGAGGCTGCTTCTCTGGTCTCATTTGTGGGAAGAACAAAACTTCCTGGATAGATGCATTGTTGGTCATTAGCATTACCAAACGGTCAATACCTATACCAATACCAGAGGTAGGTGGCATACCATATTCAAGTGCACGAAGAAAGTCTTGGTCGATGAACATTGCTTCATCATCCCCTTTTTCTGAAAGTTTTAGTTGTTCTTCAAAACGTTCTCTTTGGTCTATAGGGTCATTAAGCTCAGAATAGGCATTTGCCAATTCTTTTCCATTAACCATAAGTTCGAAACGCTCGGTTAAAGCAGGGTTGTCGCGATGTTCTTTTGTTAACGGACTCATCTCTTTTGGATAGTCGGTTATAAATGTCGGTTGTACATAAAAATGTTCACATTTTTCACCGAAAATTTCATCTATAAGTTTACCAATACCCATAGTTTCATCTACTTCAATACCTAATTTTTTAGCGGTTTCACGAAGTTCATCTTCTGGCATACCTGCAACATCAAATCCTGTGTGAATTTTAATGGCTTCTAAAATAGGAACTCGTGCATATGGCGCCTTAAATTCAATTTCATGTTTACCTACGGTAACCAGTGTGGTTCCATTAGCATCCATGGCTATTTTTTCCAATAATTTTTCCGTGGTGTCCATCATCCAGTTATAATCCTTATACGCCACATAAAGCTCCATTACGGTAAACTCTGGGTTGTGGGTACGGTCCATACCTTCGTTACGAAAATCTTTAGAAAACTCATAAACACCATCAAAACCACCTACAATCAATCTTTTTAAATAAAGCTCATTGGCAATTCTTAAATATAATGGAATATTGAGCGCATTATGATGTGTTAAAAATGGACGAGCAGTTGCACCACCAGGAATTGGTTGTAAAATCGGAGTTTCAACTTCTAAATAGCCCTTGTCATTATAAAATTCACGAATACTGTTAGTGATTTTTGTTCTTTTAATGAACGTTTCCTTCACCTTCGGGTTAACCACCAAATCAACATAACGTTGACGATAACGCAACTCGGGATCATTGAATTCATCATATAAGTTACCTTCCGCATCCTTTTTAGGTAATGGTAAAGGTCTTAGCGATTTACTTAGCATAGTAAATTTCTTTACCATAATAGTTTTTTCACCCACCTGAGTGGTAAAAAGGTCTCCTTCAATACCGATGATATCTCCAATATCAAGCAATTTTTTGTAGACTTCGTTGTAAAGAGTTTTATCTTCACCGGTACAAATTTCATCTCTGTTGAAATATACTTGTATACGACCCGAACTATCTTGAAGTTCGGCAAAAGATGCTTTACCTTGAATACGACGCGACATAAGTCTACCCGCAACAATTACTTGCTTACCTTCCTCATAATTGGATTTTATACTTGCCGATGTGGCATTTAAAGGATATAAAGCTGCTGGATAAGGATTAATACCCAATGCTCTTAATTTCTCCAATTTTTCTCTTCTGATAAGCTCTTGCTCTGATAATTGCATATAAAAAAATTAAGACGCAAAATTACCTTATGCTGTTAACATACGCAAGACCTAAAACTATATGATTTCTTTGTCTGTATTAGTCGAAATGTAGTGAAGTTGAATAGTTTGGAGTGTATTGGTTTTGTAAAATGATTTTTAGAATATCTTCTTCTAATGTGGTTACAGGGGTTTCAATTATTCTATTTATTTCTCTTCCGTTTTTGTAAAAGATAAATGTAGGGACTCTACGAATGTTTAAACCCCATTCTTCTCCTTGCGGGCTTTTTTTGTACTTTTCTTTACGCTTGTCAAGTGCAACAATTTTAAGGTTTTTCATAGGGAAATCGACAGATTCTAAAATTTTAATAAATCGTGGAACTTCTCGTTTGCTGTCGCCGCACCACGTACCCATGAAGATGAGAATTTGGTGTTCTGCTAGTTTATCTTTGAACTGCTCTAAATTAGTAGTGTTTGCAGTGTAGGATGCTAAGTTGGGGAGAAACCAATTTTTGTAAGAGTTAAATGAGAGTCCTTCAACATTGATTTCACCCACCAAGAAGGGCTGCTGGTTTTCTACACTAATTTCTTGATTGATTTTTTGGGATGAAATAATGGTAGATACAAAAAGAAAAAGGGTGCATAGAAATAATAACTTCATGATTTTCAGTTTTAAGATTAGACCTGAAAATTCTAGAAATTGTTAGTTGAATCTTGATTTTAGGGGGTGGAAATAAGGACTAGTCCCTAGATGGATATTCGAAATCTACTGAAAACGTTGTTTTATTTCTTCCCTCGAATTAACATTTAGTTTTTTATAAAGATTATTAATGTGAGTTTTTACGGTACTTACACTAATAAACATATCAGAAGCAATTTCTTTGTTCGTTTTATTTTTAAGAATTTCTTGCACGACTTTTTGTTCCTGTTCTGTTAGCTTCTCTAAGGAATCATTTTGCATATTTTTCGCAAGTCTCTTTTGTCTAAGAACCAAGAAAATATTTAGGAAAATTGACAATACTAATAAAGAAGACAATAACCATTTCCAAAGACTACGCTCTGGGGTTTTATTATTTGCCAACTGCTGGTCTATAGCAATTTCTGATGTATACAATTCGGTAAATGGTGCGTTCGGGTATTTTGATGTCAACCGCTCACCTAAGCCTATGTAATAATCGGTTTTGGTAATGTCTTTCTGATAGTAGCTATGAGTTTCATTTCTTTTATCAGATAAAAAGCTGAAGATGTAAAGTTCGGCCAAGGGTTCATCTATACTTTCCCCAAAATTTTGAAAAGTAGAAAACCATTTTTTAGAGTTTAGTTTTCTATTGGCATCACTTCTAAAATCATTAAAATCAAAAGCCATCTGTTCTTTCAATATATCGATTTCAAGCAATACGGCAGACTGCTTGTTGGTAGATATGATTTCGCAAAGTGCTTCATTAGCAAATGATGTAGGGAAAGTAATGGTGTCATTATTATTGGCAATGAATAAAATACTTTTGCTGTTTTCACAACTACCGAAAAAGTGCTCTGAATTCGAAGCAGTCTCGGGGCAATCATCTAAATGAATTTGATAGATGCGATTTTCATCAATCAGGTTATTACCTTCGAAATTAAAATTACCTAAAGAATCGATGGTGGTTTTCTTTAGAATCTGCTCCATAGATATTCGACCTAACTTCCTATAATCTTCAATAATGGAAAGATATATGGTGTTGTTAGTTGCTTTATCTGCAATTTGACCTTTAAAACTATACTGAGAAAAACCCTTGGCGCTTAGTAGAACAAGCAAAATAAAAATCAACTTTCTTGACATAGAATAGGTAATGAACCTCTAAAATAATTGATTTTGTAACAAAGCAGTTTAATTTGCGACTTATTAGGTACATCAATCAATCAAAATAATTATCAAATGAGTTTAATAAGAGTTTTGCTCGCTATTTTTTTTCCACCCTTGGCAGTTTTAGGTAAAGGTTGCGGATCTTTTCTAATTGTTCTACTTTTGACTTTTTGTGGCTGGGTACCTGGTGTCATAGCCGCATTGGTAATTTTGAACAATCCTAATTAGAGCCATATTCCATGAGATTTTTTAAAGTATTTACTACGATTTTTATAGCAACACTTTTTGTTGCTTGTAATTTCACAGAAGAAATTTACTTTAATGAAGATGGTACTGGTAAAATGAGTATCAGTTTTGACGGAGGTGAAATGATGCAGATGCTACCTTCGACAGATTCTACACAGTTAGACAAGGCGATAGACTCTACACTGGTTTTTAAAGATTTGTTGCGAGATAAGAAAGATAGTATTTCTCAGTTGTCTGCTGAAGAGCAAGCCAAGTTAAAACGGTTAGAGCCGTTTAGTCTTCATATGAAAGTGGAACCAGAAAGCGGTATAATGAACTTTGACATGTATACTGATTTTAAAGATGTATCAGAAGTAAATGATGCGTTTAATGCATTTCAGAATGCCAGTTCAGTTGGCCCAATTGCTGGTGGTCAATCAATGCCCGAAAATGCAGCTAACGAGGCTACAGAAGTTAATTATAGTTTTAAGAAGAATAAATTCAAACGTGAGACGGTTATTCTAAACCAAAAAATGTTTAAAAAAAGTATAGATAGTCTTGCTAGCGCCGAGATGTTTCTGTCAAGTTCTATCTACACCTTCAAATATCATTTTCCAAAGCGTGTTAAGTCAACCAACATTAAAGAAGCAACTTTTTCGATAGATGGTAAGACGATGATACATAAGGTTAATTTCTTGGATATGATGAAAGACCCAGAATCTTTATTGATAGAAGTAGAACTTGAAAAATAGGCAACCGCTTTTTGTATCTTTGTATTATGAATAAAAGGGTTCAACTTCAAGATTTAGGGTTAAAAGACTATAAGGAAACTTGGGATTTTCAAGAGAAACTTTTCAAGGAAATTATTGACCTTAAAATTAAGAATAGACGAGAAGAAGAAAGTGTAGATACTCCTAATTATTTAATTTTTGTAGAACACCCTCACGTGTATACACTTGGCAAAAGTGGTGATATTTCTAATTTATTGGTAGATGAAAAGGCCTTAGAGGAAAAGGGTGCTTCATTTTATAAGATAAATAGAGGAGGAGACATAACATATCACGGCCCAGGGCAAATAGTAGGGTATCCTATTCTAGATTTGGATAATTTTTTTACCGACATTCATAAATACTTGCGTTTTTTAGAGGAAATGGTTATTCTAACCTTAGCCGATTATGGACTAAAAGCTGAACGTTCTAAAGGAGAAACAGGGGTTTGGCTAGATGTAGGCACACCATTTGCCAGAAAAATTTGTGCCCTGGGTGTTCGTGCAAGTAGATGGGTTACAATGCACGGTTTTGCTTTAAATGTAAATGCTGATTTAGGATATTTTGACATGATGATTCCTTGTGGGATTAAGGGCAAGGCAGTAACTTCTTTGAACGTGGAATTAGGTAAGAAAGAAGTTGATATGAATGAAGTGAAAGAAAGACTTCTTCGTCATTTTTCATCGCTTTTTGAAGCTGAATTGATAAAACAAAAAACCGAGGCCTAAGCCTTGGTTTTTTGTTTAGAATATGTTTTGGGTATTAATTACTATAAGCAGTGAGCAAAGTACTGCTCATTAAATCTCCATTTTTCTTATAAGTTTCTTGTTTTACCATACCTACACCTTCTGCTAGCCAAACCCTTGAAGGGTAGACTTGATTTGCCATCATCATCTTAGATTGATTTTCGCTGTATACAACGTAACAATCATAAGTTCCTGCAGGTGTAGTAACGCTTTCTTTTTTCTCAACTTTTCTGTTTAACATATCTACTGCGATATTCATATTAATACCGCTCATGCCAATTTTCATGGTCACATTAGCGTCATTTAGATTTTGACCAACCCTTAAATCATTCGGTATTTCAATATCATTACCGCTAATTTCGATATCCATATCACCATATTGATTCATCATATCGCTCGGTAATAAAGATTCGTAATCCAATGTAACCATGTTTCCAGTACAAGATAATTTATAGTCGGTGCTATAAATTTCTTTCCCTTTTTCGTCTTTAAGATTGATGGCCATTGTTGCGTTGGTAGTGTTACCCACTGTATTTGTTTCGGTAACCTTGTATGAGCTTATACCTTCAACTTTACCCTTCTTGTTATAATTTGTATATTCCATCGAAACACCTTCTGTCATAGGATAGAATTTGCTACAATTGTCTTGGGCGGTAAGTGAGATAATGCCAATTAAAAAAAATAGTACGAGAAGTGACTTAGTTTTCATTTTCAATAGTAGTTAAGGTTCTAATTAATAACTACTTAAAAATATAAAAACTAAATTAGTTATTTACAATTAATGTATAATCGGTAGCGAACCGACCATAAAATCTTCAATTTAATGTGTTATCGTATCTTAAAAACTTGGATCGTGTTTTCTTGGTCCTTAAAAACTAACTCTGCTTTTTTATTATTGTTGATATCAGCCATGTCTATAACTGAATTTCCGAAAATCGGGAAATTTGGTATTGATTCAGCCTGACTATCAAAAAGGTAAATTTTCTGATTTTGAATATCGGTTACAGAAATGTATATCTTATCATTAAGGTAGAAAATAGTAGGTTTTGAATATACTCCTAACTCTAATTGAATTTTCTTGTTACGTATTTGTAAAATATTATCGTTCATTACGGCCAAGGTTCTGGTTGTAGCATCCATTCCATGGTCTTTGGCTAAATTTAGTTTGGTAGAAGAAATACCCCCTTTTGTATCAACTTGAATTAAATCACCATCTAAAGAAGTAAAAGTGAATTTGCTTTGATACAATTTTATGTCATTATCTGAAAACGAAAATTTATCCTTTAAAGTTACTCTCGTTTTACCTACCCTATCGGTAATTTTTAATTGACCATTATCCAATTTAAAAATGAGGTAGTCTTTTTTGCCAATTCTAAAATGTTGAGGAGCGTCCAAAATATTTCCCTCTGCGCTATCATATTTGAAGCCTTTTACAATATCCCCTTTACTATTGTACATAAAGACCTTCTCGTTTTGTGTTACCACAAAACGGTAATTCTTTTTATTCTCGTAGTCAAAAACAGCAAGCGGGTTTAAGTTTCCTCCAGAGAATTTCATAGTAAAAGGCTTTACTTCATTTCCATTTCTATCTAAAATTAAAAACTCATTATTAGTGGTGAAAGCAAATTGTAGTTTTCCATTTTTATAAAGATCTACTTGCTGTACTTTGCCTTGAATAGTACCAGACAATTGCTTTTTCCACAAAATCTTTCCACTGTTTGATATTAGATAAAGATTGTTTTCTTGGTCTTGTACAATGATTTCCTTTTTACGATTATTGTGGTTGGTTACAAATTGAGGTAATGTAGCAAGGTCTGTATTAAATTGAACATTGAAGGCAGATGTTACTGTATTCTGTTCATCTTCTTCTGTGATTTTTTTAATCAAAAAATTCGAATGGTAAAATCCGTCATCAACTATAAATTGTGAGCCAAAAACATAGTCGTTGAGTTTGCTTTTGTCAAAAGTCTTGCTCAAAGATTTAGAGACTGTTTCTTCAAGAATATCAATAGTGCCTTTTAAGTTGGATATTGTTATGATACTTGAAGCTGAGGTGAGCTTGTTTTCAGCAGTTTTATAAAGGCTAGTTTTATCGAAAGTGTCACCAGATTTATATTTCGATAGTAAAGATTCAAGCCCACTTTTGGATGTTGAAAAGAGAAAGGTGTTTTCAATAATACTTGAATATGTAAATGAAGCCTCACCAATAATAGGTTCTAGAGGTTTAAAAATCTTATTATTTGATTTCAGTTCCCAAATCTCATTTCCGCTATATTCTTCCGTAGATACTTTCTCATCATTAATATAATCTAATAGCGTAGCAGTACCATATGTTCGTAGAAGTAAAATTTTCTCATTCCCAACTTTAGTTAAGCCAATTTCTTCAACAGTGTTTAAAAGTGAATCTAAAATTGAAGTTTTATAATTGGCAGAAGTTTTATTCTTTGAGAACTTTTTAAAATCATCAAATCCAAAAGATTTATAGTAAAGAGCCTCACTAGGTATTAATGTTGCTGTTTTGTTTTGTATTGGCTTTGTATTATTGAAAAGATTTAGAAAATGGTTTGTTTCCAAGTTTGTTTCGGTAATACCATTTAATAAGATTTCTGTGTCGTTTAAGGTAAGGTCAAGTGACAACCAACTTGCAAAATTAGATATGCTTTGGTCGGGAGTAAGAATTTGGTTTATTAAACGTTCGCCTTGCTCCATATCAAACCAAATATTCATCACTTTTTCTTTATTGGAAATAGCGTAAAACCTTTTCAAAGAAGAATTGATTTTCGGCGAATCAATTTCGTCAATAAGCTGTTGTAATAATTTTTCAGATGAGCACGTTACCCAATAACTTTCAATATATGAGCTAAAAAAAAGAGATTCACTGATTTGATACTTAGTAATATTCAAATTATTATAAGAATGAGTTTCAATACTTTTATCGGTAAGACCTTCCCAGTTCTTAAATGATAGACTGTCAATAGATATGTAGGTGTATGCTATGTTGGTACTGTCTAAAGGTGATATAGCAATTAGTCCTTTTTTTTGGTCAGCTAAGTAGTCTAATGGTTGTAGTTGGTTCGCAATTTTTTTAAAAGGTTCTAAGGTTTTAAGATTTTGTAAGACCTCGTTGGTTGATAGTTCGTCTTTTAAAGATTCAAAATCATTTATCTTAAAAACTAAAGTGGCATTATTCGGCACTAAATCTAAAATAGAATTTTCTGTGTTTACTTTAGAAGTGCAGGTTATGCATGATAAAATAATCAATGCATATAATAATGTATGCCTCATGGGTTAAAGTTTGTGTAAAGTTATACTATTTGTAATACTAAGATTGGTTGTCGGCTAAAAGCTTAAAGCTCATTCTATGATATTTTGTAGTACCATATTTTTTAATCGCCGCTCGATGCTCTTTTGTTGGATATCCTTTATTCTTTTTCCAATTGTACATTGGGTATTCGTCATGTAATTTTAGCATATAGGCATCTCTAGCAGTTTTAGCTAAAACAGATGCCGCTGCTATGCTAGTATATTTAGAGTCTCCTTTTATAATACACATATAAGGTATATCCTTAAAAGGTTTAAATCTATTGCCATCAACTATAATATAAGAGGGTATTTTTGACAATAAATCTATGGCATTGTGCATGGCTAAGATTGAAGCGTTTAATATGTTAATATCATCAATTATTTCGGGTTGAATATGAGCAATGCCATAACAGATACTTTCCTTCTTTAAAAGTGGTTCTAAAAGTTCTCTTTTTCTTTCTGATAAGAGCTTAGAGTCTGTTAAAATTAGGTTTTTGAACGATTTCGGGAGTATGATAGCGGCAGCTGTTACTGGGCCGGCTAAACATCCCCGTCCGGCCTCATCAGTCCCTGTTTCCTTGTGGTTTTTATAGAATTTATGAAGCATTGATATTCGAGTTGTTAAAAATTTTAATTTTTTAAGATTTTTTTAAGTTAAAAAATTATCAATATAAAAACATTATTTGTTTAATGTTATTAAAATAATAATAAACAATTATTTTTTAACAATTGGCTTTTTGAATTGTTAAAGAGCCTTGTAAGGCTTAACAATTTTTAAGAATTTTGAAGCAAGCTAATTCAAAAAAAAGAATTCATGAAACAGAAGTTAACGTGGATGTTGACACCAATATTGGTGCTCTTCATGACATTTTCCTATGCACAGGAAAAAAAAGTGACCGGTGTTGTAACCGATCAAGGAGGGTTTCCCCTGCCAGGAGTATCAGTAATTGTAGTTGGTACAACCAATGGTACACAAACAGATTTTGATGGTAATTATACCATTAATGTAAATCAAGGTCAGACCCTAAGGTATTCATACCTAGGTCAGAAAACAGTAAGTATGACAGTTGGGTCATCTGCTAAAATGGATGTTCAATTACAAGAAGATGCAGAGGCTTTGGAAGAAGTTATTGTAACTGGACAGGGTTCTGGTATTGCTCGTAGAAAATTATCTACAACTGTTGATGTATTGGATGCAGAGGATATTGATAAACTTCCTGCAAATCAAATAGATCAATTATTACAGTCTACGACGCCTAGTGCTCAGATAAGACTTAGTTCTGGTCAGCCAGGTACTGCAGCTATCATTAGAACACGTGGGCCTATATCCGCAGCATCATCTGGAACTCCGGTTGTTATTATTGATGGTGTTCGTGTAGATAACTTGAACTCTAACCCGCAATTAGGTATTGCAACAGGTGGAGCCAACGTTTCTGCATTGGCAGATATACCAGTTGAGTCTATTGAAAGAATAGAATATATTAAAGGTGGTGCGGCAACAACGTTATATGGTGCGGATGCTGCAAATGGTATAATCCAGATTATTACCAAAAAAGGTAAGGATGGTAAAAGTTCTGCATTTTTCGAAAGCAATGTAGGGGCTATTAAGGCTACAAAAGACTTCTTAAGATATGACAGAACTGGAGATGTTATTTTTCAACCAGGTTGGTCTCAGCAGTTTAGAGTAGGTTTAAGTGGTGGTTCAGAAAAATTCACGTATAATTTTGGTGGTAGTCTTTATAAAGATGACAGTTACAATGATATTAATGAGCAAATTAGAAGAACATTTACTTTTGGTCTTACGGCTAAGGTTACTGATAAGTTAAGATACCAAGGTTCTCTTTCTTTTGTAAACTTTAATTCGAACTTAGACTATAACGCAAACACTAGTTTTTCAAGGTTTTCTAATTTAGAGGGGTCTGCGCGTGGTGCAACAGATGAATTCACAGATGCCGAGTTCCAAGAAGAAACTGCAAGATATCAACGAATAGGGAAGTTGGTAGACATTGTCAGTACTACGAACCGTATTACAGCATCCAACAAATTCATCTACGATATTGACGAAAATTTCCAAGTAAATGCCACTTTAGGTGTTGACAATAGAAACACGGTTCAAGAAGAATTACAAAGCAATGCGCTTTTGGTAGAGCTAGGTAGTCTTGCACCGGGTACAACTGATCAAGGTAGTCTTACTAGAGTTTTAAGATCAGCTTTTACAGTTACAACTGATGTTAACCTTACTCATAAAGCTTATTCTGATAATTTTTCGTTCGTAAGTATTTTAGGAGGTCAGTTTTTTAGATCTACGGATAGGCAGAATAGATTAAATGGTTCAGGTGGCGTAGATGGTACAAGATCTTTGAATAATTTTTCTGAACAAACATTTTCAGATTTTGTTTTAGAAAATGCTAACTATGGTCTTTACTTCATAGAGAATGTTGGTATTTACGACGTAGCCTTTTTAGAATTTGGGGGTAGATTAGATAAAAACACTATTTCAGGAGCAAATACGTCTCCTTTATTACTTCCTAAAATTGGTCTTACGTATAACTTAAGTGATCATGATTTTTATATCAATTCAGGTATTAGTGATGTAGTTTCAACTATTAAGTTAAGAGCTAATTACGGTGAGGCTACAAACTTTGCACAGCCTTTCGATCAGGATAGAACATTTGCACAGAATCCATTCTTAGGAGGACCGTCTTTTACATTTGCTAATCAAGGTAATCCAGATTTAGTTTCAGAGCGAGTTGCTACAACGGAATTTGGTTTGGAGCTTGGATTCTTCAGTAACCGTTTATATTTAAGCGGAACTAGATATATGGGTATCACAACAGATGCTTTATTTACTCCTCAAGATCCACCATCATCTGGACAAGCTAATCAAATCCAAAATATTGGTGAGGTAGAGAATAGTGGATATGAATTAGCTTTAAATGCTACAATACTTCAATCAGAGAAGCATAATTTAAGTGTAAATCTTTCTTATAACACTAACGAAAACATAGTTACTGATTCTGGTGGAGCTCCGGCTTTCGTAGTTGGTGGTTTTAACGTTCTTGGTTCTGTTGTAGAAGAAGGACAAAGTTTGGGTTATTTACGTGGTACTGCTGCAATTTTACAAGATGATGGTACTTACGAGTTCGAGGCTAATACTGCTTTGGGTGACACGTATGCTCCTAATTTTGGTTCTATGGGTCTTAATTATACGTATGGTGATTTTAACTTCTTTGCAACTGCAGATTATCAGTTTGGTGGAAAAATTACCGATTTAAGTTTCTTATTGAGACATTTAAGAGGAACGGATGATACGGGAATTCCTGAGGAATTAATAGGTACTACTTCGCCTTTTAACTATGTGAACTTCTTTGTATTCGATAATGATTTCTTAAAAATTAGAAATATTGGAGCATCATACAACTTTGGAGATATAGCTAAGCCATTATTTAGCAATATTCGTTTAGGGGTAACTGTAACAAATCCTTTTAACTGGACAGCTGGTAATTTTGATCCAGAAACAACTGGTTCTGGTATCGCAGTACAAAATGGTTTTGCAAGTGGAGGTTTTGCTTATGGTACAGAATCTGCACCAAGAACTTACATAGCGTCATTAAGATTTGAATTTTAATAAAAAATTGTAAATATGAAAAAATTAATAATATTTTCTATTGCCATAGTTACATTTGGTTGTACTGGTGATTTTGGGGATGTAACCGACTTTAAAGAGGTGCAGAATCCAAACCTTTCTGAGGCATCTGTTGTGGGTCAGCCCAACTCTGCAGGAATCTGGCTTATTGGATTAGAAAGACAATTAGCCTTTGTTTTTAATGAAACATTGGTTCTTTCTGAACTAGGATCTGATAACTATGTGAATACTCAGACATTTTTCAACCAGTTTATGGATGGATTAGAGATTCAGATTACAGACCCTGATATGAGGGATACACAAAGAGCCATTCAAAGATTGCGTGAACTTGCTAAATTTGGTATTGATCAAGTTGGCCCAGGTGATCCTAATTATACTGCTGAAATAGAAGCAGAATTCAATTTCTTTGAAGGATTGGCATATTTATATTCAGCAATGTATTTTTCTGCTTTGCCTGCAGAACCTGTAGGGGTTCCTGTTGCAGCTGAGCAGCATTATTTAAACGCTATCGCATCCTTTAGTGCTGCAATTGATATCAATGCAAAGCCTGAGTATTATTTGGCTGTAGCAAGAGCAAATTATTACTTAGGTAATAAAGCTGAAGCCGTTAGTGCAGCAACTTCTGCTTTAGGTCTAAGTTCTGATTTTGACAGATTTGCTTTGTTCGATGAGTCAAATGGCCCGTCTAATACATTTGAAAGTGCTTTGTTTCAAAGAGGAACTTTTGATGATTTACAGCCATTGCCAAGTTTAGATTTTTTAGATCCTAAGTATTCGTTTTTAGATCCTAACGAAGACGCACCTGTACATTATTTAAAAGCTGAAGAGGCTTATCTAATTTTGGCGGAAGCGGCGTTGGCTGATAATGATGCTGGCACAGCAAAATCAAATTTAAATTCGTTGTTAGATGTAATCGAAACACGTGAAGTAAGGGATATTGATGATTCAATAGAACAACGTTCTCAAGTAGACGAAGGATCAAGACCAGACAACGCAGATGTAGTTGTTAATGGTGTGGCAGGTTTAGTTCTAGACCGTCAGGCTGGTATGGTTAGCATTCCTTCTGTTTCTGGTACTTCATTAACCTCAGATGCTATTGACGCTATGATGGATGATGATGCTGGTCTATCTTTATTATACAAAACAAGACAAGAAGTTTTTATTGCTGAAGGTCTTCGTATGGTGGATATGGGTGTTAAAATCGTAATAGATGAAAACGAAATATTACTTAATAGTAATATTAACCAAGGGGATGCAGGTACTACTCCTGTAATTCCTTCGTTTATTTCAGCGGTTATTTCAGATTTAGATGTTTTTAGTTATAATGTCCAATCTGGTGTTGTGACAACGGTAATTAACTTAAATGATATTTTGGTTGCTAATAAAAGCTCTGATCAAGTTGTTCCTTTTGAATAAAATAAACTTATTTGTATGCAAAAAAGCCCCTTATTTAAAAGGGGTTTTTTTATGGCGAAAACTTTCACATTTACTTAGCAACAAAAAAATTAACTTTGCAAGGGTAACAAAGCTGCATGAAATATATAGTTCTAGTTTTAGTGTTTTTCACATCTTCGATTATTAATGGTCAAGAAAAAATAGAAAGAAGAGATAAAAAGACCGATTCACTTTCGCTTTCAAAAAAGGCAATACCACTAAAGCCAATAGATAAATTGAAGGCAGATACGGTAGGCATAACTATAAAAGATTATAAAATAATCACTTTCGAGAGAGATACTACCTTTCTAGATACTACCCTTACCATTCAAAAAGAATACAAGTATAATTACCTACGTGAAGATGATTTTGAACTGATGTCTTTTTCTAATATTGGTCAAGCGTATAATACTCTTGGTGTTGATTTAGAGAGAATAAATATATATCCAAGTTTGGGGGCAACGGCAAAGGATAGAAAATATCTGGAAAAAGAGCAGATAAATTATTACAATGTCGCCACTCCAATGACTGAGCTATTCTTTAAAACCACATTGGAACAGGGCCAATTGTTAGATGCGAATTTAACGTTCAATACATCTAGAAGACTTAATTTCTCTGTAGGTTATATTGGCCATCGTTCCTTAGGTAAGTATAATAATAGTCAAATACAATCCGGTAATTTTATTACAACGACCAACTATTTGTCAAGAAACGGAAGATATTCTTTAAGAGCACATATTGCTGCACAGAATATTTTATCCCAAGAAAATGGGGGTTTGGCAGAAAAGGTAGCACAATTCGAATCTGGGGATAAAGATTTTATTAATAGACCTAGGGTAGATGTTCTCTTAGATGATACGGACAATAAGATTTTAGGTAAACGTTATTATTTAGACCATGTATATAAATTAGTAAGAACACAGTTAGATTCAACTCGGTTTGAAAAGACATCGCTGTCTATTGGTCATGTATTTGATTATGAAACCAAGTATTATCAGTTAATTCAATCGAAAAATGACACCCTTTTTGGGGATGTTATTCTTACTGACATTAATGATAAGGCATATTTAAAAACTTTCTACAACGAAGTAAACGCCGAGTTTTATAATAGAACGCTAGGTAAACTTACAGGAGGTGTCAATGTCTACAATTATGATTACTATTTCAATAGTCTATTTATCAAGGAAGATGGTACTGTTATTCCAAATAGATTAAAAGGTACTGAGTTCGGAATAGGGGGTAAGTATGAAAAAAGGATAGGATGCTTTGATTTCAATGCTAATTTGAAATATAATATTTCTGGAAATTTGACAGGGAACCTTTTGAATGCATCGGCTTCATATGACATTAATAAGGATAACAAATTAAAATTCACTCTTCATTCTTCTTCTAGGTTGCCTAATTTTAATTATCTATTATATCAAAGCGAATATTTAAATTATAACTGGGATAATAGTAAGGCGTTTGAAAAGGAAAGAATAAGTAGCCTTAAAGCTGAGTTTAATTCTAGTACCTGGGGTAACCTGATGCTTAAATACAGTAATATAGATAACTATACTTATTTCGCTCCTGTGTCTGAGAATGTAATTGAAGATGGTTTAGAGAATGCATACATTAAGCCCTTACAAGAGAATAATGGTATCTCCTATTTGAAAGTCAAGTATGAAAAGGAATTCAAGGTCGGAATGTTTGCTTTGAACAATACAGTAATGTACCAAAATGTGACACAAGATGAGCAAGTAATGAATCTACCTCAAATTGTTACAAGAAATACATTATACTTTTCTTCAGATGTTTTTAAGAAAGCCATGTACTTACAGACAGGAGTTACTTTCAAATATTTTACTAGTTATAATATGAATGCCTACAATCCTATTCTGGGAGAGTTTTATATTCAGAACAAAGAGGAGTTTGGAGGATACCCTTTGCTTGATTTTTTCATAAATGCACGAATCAAGCAAACACGTATTTATTTAAAGGCAGAACATTTTAACTCCGCTTTCTCTGGATATAATTACTATGCTGCGCCAGATTATCCTTATCGTGATTTTGTAATTCGGTTTGGTTTAGTCTGGAATTTCTTTTCCTAGTCCAAATAGTAAGTTACTGGTAATGTGTATTTTGCTATATTCAGTGCTATTTAAAATCACGTAATCTGCTGATTTATTGATAGTTAAATATAATTGTTGTTTAATCGCGAGTCACACTTTGTTAACTTCCGTAAAATCAGGGTTGTATGATATGTTGTAAAAAGTATTGTATTTTTTTTATGTAAAGGGTTTGTGTATTTAGAAATAGGGTGTACATTTGCACCCCGCAAACGAGGAAGATGTTATTGGAATCGTGGGTCGGGAGCAAGTTCATATAGATGTTGATTTACCGGATTAAAAAAAGAAATATTTATTTTTCTTAAAAAGTTGTCAGGTTAAAAAACAGTTGTATATTTGCAGCCGCTTAGGGAAACACCTAGGGGAAACGAAGGGCCGGAAGTCGTAAGATTTAGGTACTTTTTTAGAAGTTCATTGAAATATTGTGGAGATAAGAATCGAGAATAGGT
>NZ_FUYL01000012.1 GCF_900167935.1 Maribacter arcticus
GCCCTAAAGTCCGCATTACGTTTAGCATTGATGAAAAAGCAGTAAGTCGAGTATCTTTAAAATGAACTAAAAATTAAAGATATGATTACTCAAATTACTGCTATACCGAAGTTATATATTGGCATCGACATACACAAACGAAGTTGGAAGGTACATTGTGCAACAGATTTGTTTGCAGGTAAGTCTTTCAGTATGTCTGCAGATCCAAAGCAATTACAAACTTATGTTTCCAAACATTTTCGGGAGTATGAAGTAACAACTGCATACGAAGCAGGTTGCTGTGGTTATCATGCACACCGATGTTTTGAAGGTTATGGTTGGCGAAGTTTAGTTGTGAACCCGGCAGATATTCATCGCAAGGGTAAAGAGAAGCATACAAAGACAGATAAGATAGATGCGCAGTTAATTGCTAGAGAACTTAAAGATGGTCGTTTAGAGAGTATCATAATACCAAATAAGAAACGAGAAGAGCTTCGCAGTCTGTTTAGACGAAGAAATGATTTGGTTAAAGATTTTAGAAGAGTAAAGAGTTATATCAAGATGCAATTATTGTATTTCGGTATTAAAGAGCCAGAGGAGTTCGATAATGACCATTGGAGTCATAAATACAGAAATTGGTTAGATGATATGGTTTTTGAATACCCAACGGCGAAGTCTACTTTAGATAGTCGACTGCGTTTCTTTCGTTTCGTAGATCAAGAGCTACGTGATGTCTCTACTGAGCTAAGGAGGTACTGTAAAACGCATTACAAGAAAGATTATATGCTGCTAAGAAGTATACCCGGTATAGGTGGCATAGTAGCCTGTGGTATATTATGTGAACTAGGAGATTTAAGACGTTTCAACAACATTAAACATTTGGCAGGCTATGTTGGTCTGGCACCAAGTATATACCAAAGTGGAAATAGTCAAAGGACAATGGGAATGACTCCACGGGCAAACCGTTTATTGAGAAGCTATTTTGTGGAAGCATCATGGCAAGCAATACGAGCAGACCCAGTTATGCAGGCTTACTATCGTAAACATCAAGGGAAGAACGTAAAAAGTATCATTGTCAAAGTAGCAAGAAAGTTACTTAGTAGAACCTTAGCCGTAATTAAAACGGAAGTGCCTTATACCATAGGTGTAATTGAATAATAAAATACGAATTCAAAGAAATAGGAATCATAACAAAGCTCTAAAAAAGTAGTAAGAACTGTATCACAAAACAAAACCCGTGACCTGTATTGTTCAGGATCACATTTTTAGCAAGTGACCGGTTCTATTATAATTTATAATCATACAAATGCCGGTGACGTTTCAGGTTTCGAACCGATCACATATAGGAGTGCGAGCAAGTTATATTAAAAGAAAAAAAGGTGGTTTAAAGTAAAAAAGAAAATATTAATTAACTTTAAAGAACTGGACGAAGGCTTTTCATAGGAGGTTTTGTTGGCAACAGTTATTTTATTATTTGTATTAAATTCGGGTACGATGTGTATTTAGATTTTCGTTTAATTCTATACGCAATGATTACAGCCATTGCAACATTAATAATATTTAAAATCACAAATAGAAATAATAAAACATAGGAGATATATCCGTTTTCCAGATTAGTCAATTCTAGCGTAGCAGTTAATAGAGCTGTGGATAACGTAATAGTTGTTAAGACGGTCCAGATTATTTGAAAATTTAGTAAGCGAGTACCTTTTTCATCTAAGTTGATAATTTTATCTTTTTTTGAAACCCAAAAAATTAACGGAATTAATATATTTCCAATAGGAATGACTAAATAAGTAATTACAGATAAATGCATTAAAACTAAAAGTTTCAAATCCTCTTTTTTTCCATAATCAATGATTTTCTCAGGCAAAGTGTCTAACGCTTCACAGATAAATTTTAGAGTATTTCCACTCGGTTTGTTTTCTTCATTCTCTATCCTTTGAATTGTTCTTAAGTTAACTTTTGCTTTTTCTGCTAATTCTTCTTGAGTATAACCTTTTGACTTTCTTAGTTCGACAATTTTTTGACCAATATTCTCCATCTCTTGTAGTTTTAATTATTTGGTCAAAGTTATTTTAGAAACAAACAAATTGATAACGGTTCGTTTCCGACAACTTTACGACATTACTGTCTAATTCCTTGTTTTATAATTGTTGCCAACAATTATATATAGTAACTATATTTTTTTATGGTAGATATATGCATTAGTAAACCTATTCCCATTTCACCTGTAATTTAATCAATCTTGTAGAATTGAGGTAAAATAAAAAAGGGATAGCCAACGACTATCCCTTTTTTAAATATTTTATAATTACGGTTTTATGCTCTTGAGGTCAATGATGTAAAGAATACAAAGCCAAAGCCTAAGAATAACATAAAATGGAATGGGAATAAACCGAAATCATTTAAAGGTATAGCGCTGTACATACCGAACATGAAATAGACCATTAAAGCAAATTCTAAAATCATATTAGGTGAAAGCTTTTTGGCAAGGTATTTATTGCCTTTCCAGCTTTGTTTCAATGTACTAATATTGAATTTTGGTGTACGAACAAATTCACTTCGCTTACCCATGTGGCCTTCTATTACAGCAATGGTATTGTGTAAAGAGAATCCTAAGGCTACCGAGAAAAATGTAAAGAATATACGTATATAATCTACAAAATTATTAAAGCCACTACCTTGTATGCTCTTGTAGGTAAACCAATAGCAGACAAATAAAATGATGGTGCTTATGGCGAATAAACTAAGTAGAGAGAAAACCCAATCTAGGTGACCATAAGTATTCTTGATATATAATGATGGTATACTTAATATTGCTACTAAGAATACACATAAGAACATAGAGCTATTCAGCAAATGCATAACCCCATGAAACTTGGTTTTAAAGGGTATATTCTTGGCTTTAACAACACTCCAAACGGTCTTTCTAAAGTTCTCTGCACCGCCTTTGTTCCATCGAAATTGTTGTGAACGGGCTGCACTAATTACCACAGGTAGTTCAGCAGGTGTCTCAACATCTTCTAAGTACTTGAATTTCCAGTTCTTTAACTGAGCACGGTAGCTAAGGTCTAAATCTTCTGTTAGCGTATCGCCTTCCCAGTTACCTGCGTCAATGATACATTCTTTACGCCAGATACCTGCTGTACCATTAAAGTTAATGAAATGTCCTTTGCTGTTACGACCAACTTGTTCTAAAGTAAAGTGGGCATCTAAGGCAAAGGCCTGTATTTTTGTCAACGTTGAATAGTCACGGTTCAAATGGCCCCAACGGGTCTGTACCACACCTATCTCTTCATCCTTAAAATAAATAACGGTTTTCTTCAACCAATCTGAAGCTGGTAAAAAATCAGCATCAAAAATAGCGATGAATTCTCCCTTTGCTATTTTCAATCCTTCTTTTAAGGCTCCGGCTTTAAAACCTGATCTATCTGTTCTTGTTATATGCTGAATATCTAAACCGGTTTCTTGTAATTTAGCTACACTAGCAGCAGTTGTAATTACGGTATCATCGGTAGAATCATCTAATACCTGAATTTCTAATTTGCTTTTTGGGTATTCTATTTTAGCAATATTCTCCAATAAACGGTCCATTACATACTCCTCGTTAAAAACAGGAAGTTGAATGGTAACGAACGGAATTTCCTTTGGGTCTAGAAGATTAAATTTAGGAGCTGTTTGGTTCTGTCTTTTTTGAGACAAATAGTTGAATAAAAGATTTAGCTGTGCTAAGCTATAAAAGAAAATCAATAGTAATGATAAACTATAAATTGCTATGATAAAATACGCTAGTGCTAATTCCATATTATTTTATACTGTATTTGAAGATCCACCCCAAAATTTTTATGCCTGCAAATATACTACCTTTTACGGTTCCTGAAACTTTTGAGATACCTATTCTTCGTTTGTAACGTACTGGTACTTCGGTATATGTCATTTTCTTCTTTAGAATTTTCAATTGCATTTCCACTGTCCACCCGTAGGTTTTGTCTTCCATGTTCAATTCTTTGAGCTTATCGTACTTAATGGCTCTAAAAGGGCCTAAGTCTGTAAACTTTGCACCAAAAAATAATCGCATTAGAAATGTTGCTAACCAGTTACCGAACACTTGTTGCGGAGTCATTGACCCCTCTTCACGCAAATTTTTTCTTCTGGCCCCAACTACAAAATCAATATCATCTTCTAAAATAGGAGCTACCACATTATCTAATTCTTCAGGATAATCAGAATAGTCTCCATCGATAAATACGATAATATCTGGCTGTTTGGACTTCGATGCAATGTATTCTAGTCCCTTAAGGCAAGCATACCCATAACCTTTTCTTAGTTCTGTTATTACAGTAGCCCCAGCTGTTTCGGCATTTTTCACCGTATTATCGGAGGAGTTATTATTGACAACGATTACCTCAGAAACTGATTTTGGTAGTTCATTGACGACATGGGCAATAGAATCTACTTCGTTATAAGCCGGAATAATTACTTTTATATCGGCCATTATTTTAAATTGGATAAATTGTTTTCATGTGTAAAGGCATTGAATGTTGACCATTCTTTAATCTTTGCACCATTACTATATTTTTCTGCAGATATCATTTTCGAGTCTTTATATTTTAGGCAGTAGCCATCTTTAACGCCCTTATTTATTTGGCATTTGTGATTTATACGTCCTTTTTTATCATAGAATAACCACCAGCCTATTTGTTCGTTTTTAAGATATTTTCCTTCTTTCGTGCGAATTCGATTTTCATCATAGAAAAACCAATATTTTTCTTTCTTACCATATTCAAAATAGCCTTTCTCAGCTATTTTACCATTCGGATGATAAAAGGACCAGTAATCGGTCTTAATATTAAAACGCATCCAACCTTCGCTAGCCAAAGTGCCATCTTCAAAATAGGTACGTTCATAGCGTTTGTCCTCAGAACTTATAAACGCTAACAAGACAAAGCTGATTAGAATGGCGTAAACGAATTTTAATAACTTCATGTTCATTTATTTAATCAGTTAAAATCTGTACCCAAATCTATTGCCAAAGATCGGGTAATTTTTTTACTCAAAGAATTTGTGAAAACCCTTAATATATTGATTGCTAAATACACTATTTGATTTCGTTCTTTATGTCGTATACGTTTTTTCCTTTTTTCAGCGGAATTTCAGTTCCTTGCCAAGACAGATTTCCTGCCATGGTAATAGGTAATGTTATTTCTGCGGATAGTTTATTCTTGGTTCTATTCAGCTTAAATTCTATAGTTCCTTTAGATGTAGGCAGTGACCCTATAATAGTTTTTAATTTACCGAAAGCTGGAGCAATACGTACTTCTTCAAAATCATTTTTCACGGATTGAATGCCAGCTAGATAATTAAAATAGAAATAAGCAGGTGATGCACTCCAAGGGTGTACTTCTGAACGTGTAGGTTTCTCAATACTTTCAAAACGCTCTAAAGTAGTGGTCATATTATCTTCAATCATTTTCTCCCATGGTTTTAGGGCAACATCGAACAATTCTGGGGCTCCTACTTTCTTAATCGCCTCAAATAGGTAAAAACGATAATAATAGGTCGCCTGTAATAAATCTTTATCGTTCAATATTTTATCAAGAAGTGCTCTTTGCTCGCTTTCGTGAATAGCATCGGTCAATATGGCCATGATATTGGTGTGCTGGTCATAGATAGTCTTATCTGGCCGTTCGGCAAAAATGTTTGTTTCCATATCAAAACAAAGGTCATAAACCGATTTTTTAATTTCTTCTGCACGGTTTTGATATACTAGCGAAGTTTGGTTATCCCCAATTTCTTTAAAAAGCATAGCTGCATTTTGTAATGCGTGTACATAATGTAAACTTACTACCGCAGAGTTTTCGCCGTCATTTTTTGTTGCCGTACCGCTACCGTTATTAGGGCCAGTATACCAATCTATAAAATAACGATAGGGAGTTTTGTTGACTAGGTTAAGTTCGTTCATGTTCTTTTCAAAACCTGCCAATGTGTTTACAATGCCATCTTTATAGGTATGTATGAATTCTTTATCGCCAGATACATTGTAGTAGTCGGCAATCATATCGACCCATACCAAAGAATATGTAGGGTAAATAAATGTAGAACGAAGTGGATAAGCACCAAGAATATTACCGTCTGAATCTCTAGAATGATCAAATTGGCGAATAGCGTTTTTTGTATGCTCAGTATTACCACTCATGGCTTGCCAGATTAAGGCTTGTATTTTAGTATCACCTACATACTGCATAGTTTCATAATAGGCGTCACTTAAAAAATAGTCTTGTGTGCAGATATCGATAGTGCGTTTGCAGATATCGAAAATTTGATTGTATAGTTCATTGTCTGAAGTGAATTGGGCCACAGATGGTATGGTAGTTCGTGATCGATAATTCTTGAAAGAATTTAAAACTAAGGGCTGCACTTTAGTTTCTATTTCGAATTCAATAAAACGAAATGTCCGCATCCAATTCGGTATAAATTTCTGTGCATCTTTTCCATTGGAAATAATAAGGTCGTAATACCCTAAAAGTTGTTTTCCTTCCAAGTTATTTCGGTCACCTTTTTCATTGTTTGGGCCAAATAGGTTTTCAGCATATTTTATACGGATAGATGCATTTTTTCCTTTACTGAATAGCAATTCAGGAAATCCGTTGGTTACATATTGCTGATCTATTAGAAAAGTAGTTTTTGTATTTGCAGGAATTTTAAGTTCATCGCTTACTGGAAATTTTGTGGTAATAGATTTTGAAGATTTTACTATACTTCCTATTTGTTCTTCATCCCAAGAAAGTAATGGTAGATTTCGAGGTTCAAGTAAATACGCTATTGAACCTCCCATGCTACTGGCATTCTCAAAAAATTCAGTTTTTTGCCAGTTGGTATCATTATAATCTAATAATTCCCATCCGGTAGGGTAGGCATTTAAATCAATAATATCGGTAGGGTTGTTTGCATAGAAGCCACCGACAATTGACTTTTCTTTATCACCACGCCAAACAACTTCATTAGCTTTATACGAATCATCTATAGCACACACCCAGGCACCTTGCTTTCCGGTGGTGTTCAATTGTTCTGCATTTATAGTTACCCCGTTCACCATTAAACTTGTGAAGATAGACTGCATACCTAAAAATCTTCTTTTCCCGAAATTAATCACTTTTACAGCTAAGATGTTTTCGCCTTTTTCTAGGTAGTTTTTAAGGTTTAAAGTTTCATATTTATAATGCTGAATATCGCTCAATTGCGGGCCATGAGTAACTAATTTTCCATTGACATACAGAAAATAATGGTTGTCTGCAGAGATATTAATAATGAAATCTGCGCTAGTATTGTCTACTTTAAACGTATTTCGAAAAAGTACCACACGGTCTTCACCACCCAAAATATCTGGGTGGCTTACCCAGCTGGCATGTATGTTTTCGGGGCCATAAATTACTTCAGGATAATTGAGTTCCTCCTGGGCATAAAGTGGCAGGGAAATTAAAACTAGCAAGAGGAAATGGCGTATCATTTAAATAGAATGTATGTTGAGTTGAGAACAACCAGTGTTATAGCTATGAAAATAGGGTAAAATAAACTGAACCTTAACAATTGAAGGTGAAATTAAATGCGCTATTTTTTATTCACCAAATCCATAAGGTTAACATCATTACCTAATAACACATCTTTAGAATTGATACGGCCTTTCTCAGGTCCGTTTTCTAATTTCAACACGCCACGTGGGCATACTGCAGAACATACTCCGCAACCTACACAGCTAGAACGAACTATATTTTCACCCTTTTGAGCATATGCTCTAACATCAATACCTTGTTCGCAATAAGTAGAACAGTTACCGCATGAAATACACTGCCCACCATTTGTTGTTATTCTAAAGCGAGACTTGAATCGTTGTACAAACCCTAAATAAGCCGCTAAGGGGCAACCAAATCTACACCATACTCTATTACCAAAAATTGGATAAAAACCTGTGCCGATAACTCCTGCGAAAATGGAACCTACTGCTAAGCTATATACATTTTGTACGCTCTGGGTTTTAATACCTAGAACAGTACCTGTTTCTGAAAAGAAGCTGTAAAGGGTCATACCTGTCATTACAACAGCAAAAAGTAGTACGCCGTGAATTAACCAACGTTCAACTTTCCATGCGAAAAGTGATTTGTCTGAATGTTGTCTGTATGGGTCACCTAATGTTTCCGCTAGACCGCCACAACCGCAAACCCAAGAGCAGTACCATCTCTTTCCAAAGAAATAGACCATTACAGGAACGATAACTAAGGTTAGAATAATACCCCAAAAAAGAATGAAAATTCCGATACCACCACTATCTAAAAGCGTTTTTAGATTCCATTGAAAAAAGAAATCATAATCTAAAGGAAAAGCATTCTTGAAATCATAATAGGGCATTTGTAAACGCACCATAATTTCTGGAATAAGAAAGGCAAAAACAATTTGAAAGAACAATACAGATGTTGTTCTTACTACTTGGTATATGTTGTTGCGATACTTTATATACATACGTACTGCCATTACCGACATTACAATACAATACATAAAGCCATACACGAACCAATGACCAGCAGGGTTGCCACTTAAACTTTCACTAATAGGGTCGACTAAATAGGTCCAATTAGTTGCATACTCTGGGCGGAAATATAAGACGAGGTAAAATGAAACCAAGAAGATAAATACTAGCCAAGCTATCCAACCTTTATTAGTAGAACTTTGATGGTAGATGCCGTCATTTTTTATTCCTTTGGGTCCTAAAAGTACCACTTGAGGCACAATAAAAAGTAGCGCGCCAATAATACCTAGTCCAAAGGTTAGAAACCACATAAGGCCTTTGTTTTCTGCTATAAAGCCAACTCCAGATTTTTTGGCAATAGATCCTGCCATGTCTCTACCCTTTGTATAAATAACCTTTTTGTACTCTTTATTTTTTCTATGCGTCGCATTCGCATTAGCTAATGCAGAAACAATTATTGGAGATAAGCTCTGTATGCCATTAAACTCTTTGTCTTGTATTTTGGTTTCTAAATCTTGAATAAATAATTCGCTTTTAATTGAATTATCTGACACAATTTCTTGAACGATGGTTTTGTCTACTTTGAACGTTCCAAGAAGCGGTAAGGCAGCAAATGTGCTTAGACCTACCAAAAAAATAACTATTCCTATATTTTGAAGTACTTTCATTTTTTTGTTCATTAAGCTTTGCTAAAAATTCGTTTCCAACTTTTCTTTTCTAGACGTATATTTTTATTGAAGGCCGCATTGTATTTATTTACAATTTCTGCCTCATATAGTTTATAAAACTCAGGGTCGAAATTTGCATCTTTGAGGTAAGTCATTACATGGTCTACATCTTTGTTTTCGGTTAACCATTGGTCAAAAACCTCATGGCGCATGCGTATACCGAAGGTGTTGATGCCTAAAAATTTCATGGTGTCTTTATGATATGCAATAGTGATGCAAATTTTTTCTTTCGGGTGTCTCCAATGAAAATGATGCTCGTGGTCTTCTTTGCTTCGTTCGCTAAATACCCAACCATACGTTTGGTATTCAACATCTAAAAATTTGGCTGAATTAAACCAATGTCCTGGATTATATTCTCTAGGATTGTCACATAGGGTTTGGGCTAAAGCTTCACCCATCATACGACCAGTGTACCATACAGCCTCAATAGGTCTTCTACTGCCTATGCCTTCGTGCTGTTCAGCACAGTCACCAATAGCATAAACATCTTTCGCGCTGGTTTCTAAAAATCGATTGACTTTTACACCTCTTCCTAATTCGATACATGATTCCTTTAGAAAATCAATATTGGGAGTGACACCAGCGGTTAACCCTACAACATTACATTCTATAATGTCACCTTTATCGGTAACTACAGCTCTAGCTCTTCCATTTTCATCAGATATAATCTCTTCTAAATTGGTGTCTAATCGTAAATCGATATGATGCTCTAAAATGTGCTCGTTAATCATAGTAGATTCGCCTTCTGTCAAGACCCCGTTCCAAAAACTCTTTTCACGTACAAGAAAGGTCACCGGTATTTTTCGAGAACGAAGCATTTCTGCCATTTCAATACCAATGAGTCCGCCACCAACAATAACAGCTCGGTTACAAATGGCATTATTAGGAGCATTTTTCTCAAGTAATTCTAGGTCTTGTTTTGAATATAGTCCTTGAACACCTTTTAAATCTTGACCTGGCCAACCAAATTTATTCGGTTTTGATCCTGTTGCAATTACCAGCTTATCATAAGTAATGGTAGAGCCATCTTTTAGGGTTAGTTTTTTTGAATCAGGTGCTACTTTTTCTACAAAGCCATTCACTAAATCGATTTTGTTTTTTTTCCAAAACCAATTTTCATATGGCTGAGTATGTTCAAATTTCATGTGGCCCATGTAGACATACATTAATGCTGTACGGGAAAAAAAATAATCACTTTCTGCAGATATAATGGTGATTCTATTATTCGATAGCTTTCGTACATGTCTAGCTAAAGTAACCCCAGAAATACCGTTGCCTATAATTACAATATGATTCATATAATGCTTTTGTTGGTCCTTGTGTCGGTATTAAAGGTAATAACTTAACAGCTACATTTTTATTTAGAAAGATTATAAACTCATGATGAGACTGTAGTGTTTTTTAACTTATTTTACGTTTTAATAATCTTTAAATGGGTTATTAATAATCACATAATTAGTGTTTTATTTAATTGAAGTTTATTGAGGAAAGTAAAAGAAATATTCTATAAGTGTATGGTAATGATTAAACGCACGACTTAAAGTAACTCGATAACAATATTAAATTTAAAGTTTCATGAAACGACATATCATACAAGCATTATTTTTCTTATTGATTGTGACCGGTTCATCAGCGCAAGAATTGAATACATTTTTTAACGAAACCGATAGCTTTTTAAAAGCTAATATTATAGATGGTCGTGTTAAGTATAATGCGATTAAAGAAACCCCAGAAGCTTTAAAAGCTATTTTACATTTAGCAAAAGATATTTCTGTGTCAGAGTCAGAAGTTATGAACTACCAAGCCTTCTGGATTAATGCTTATAATCTTATTGTGATAGATGGAGTCGTTAAAAATTATCCATTAAAATCACCGTTAGATGTTGATGGATTTTTCGATAAAGCTAAGCATAGTATCGGGGGTAAAATGATTACTTTAAATGGCATTGAAAATGAATTGTTACGGGCAAAATTTCCAAATGAACCACGATTTCATTTTGTATTAGTTTGTGCAGGTTTAGGTTGTCCACCGATAATAAATGAAACGTACACTCCAAAAAAGCTAGAAACTCAATTGCAACGACAAACAGTTTTAGCAATGAATAATCCTAGTTTTATTAGGGTAGAAGGTAATAAAGTTAATGTTTCGCAAATCTTTGAATGGTATAAAGATGATTTCGAAAGGGTAGGGGGTATAGTTGCATTCATCAATAAATTTAAAACTTCAAAACTACCTGAGGCAGTTCAATTGGGTTATTATCCTTACGATTGGACCTTAAATTCCAAATAGTTGAATTTCTTATTGCATAAACAATAGCTTGTTATTCATTAGCTGGTATTTCTTAACAAATAGTTATGTGTGTACCCTATTGCAACCTGCTGTAAATAGTATAATTTTAGGTGATTAAGGAATTTAAAAATGAAAAAATTAAGCCTTTTGTTTTTATTCGCCATTCAGTTTTCATGTTTTGGTCAGGCAAATAAGAAAATTAATGGGGTGAGTTTTGTTGCCTCAAGGGAGAAGGTGGTTCAAGAACAAGTGGAAGCTATAGTACAGGTAAATGCAAATAGTGCTGCCGTAATGCCTTTTGGATTCATCAGAGAAGTGAATAATCCAAAAATTACATTCAATACCGAACGACAATGGTTTGGTGAAACCAAGAGCGGAGCAGAACAATATATAGAAATGCTACATGAAAATGGTATTTCGGTTATGATGAAGCCACAAATCTGGATTTCTAAAGGTGTTTTTACGGGAATTCTAAAAATGGACAGCGAAGACCATTGGAAACAATTAGAAGAATCATACTGTGATTTTATATTGACGTTCGCTCAATTAGCAGAAGAAAGTCATGTTGATGTGTTTTGTATCGGTACCGAATTAGAGCAATTTGTTCAGAATAGACCAGCGTATTGGAATGGATTAATTACTGAAATACGTCAAATATATAAAGGGAAACTGACTTATGCAGCGAACTGGGATGAGTTTGACCGAGTACCCTTTTGGAATCAATTAGATTATATTGGTGTTGATGCCTATTTTCCACTATCAGAATCAAAAACACCATCAGTTGAGGAACTTATAGCCGGTTGGCAACCATGGAAATCTAAGATATCAACGTTGTCAAATCAAACTCAAAAGCCAATTCTTTTCACGGAATATGGATATAGAAGTATGGACTATTCTGCTAAGAAACCCTGGCTTGTGGATCGTACCGAAGAAAGGCCTAATATGGTGTCTCAAGCGAATTGTAAAGAAGCTATTTTCTCTGAATTTTGGGGAGAAAAATGGTTTGCAGGTGGTTATGTTTGGAAATGGTTTCCAAACCATGGTACGGCCGGTGGTGTAAATGACAACAGATTTACACCTCAGAATAAACCATCGTTAAAAATAATCAGCGATAATTATAAAAAGTACAGTGAATAGTCTCAATTTTGCAGGCTGTTAGTTGTTTCGAAAGATGGCACAAACTTTGTTTCCCTTATCATATGTTTAGGTATTTAATTTTAGTAGTTTTTATTGCTCAAGCCGCATTTGGTCAAGAATCGTTGAAAACGGTAACGGCCGAACCTGGCGATGGTATTCTTTCCCTTTTAAGAAAGCAAGGGGTTAATCCGTATGAAATATTTGATGAATTCGTAGCCTTAAATAATCATGATTTAAGAGATAGTGTGCATCTTATAGCAGGTAAAACCTATGTGATTCCGAAGTTCGAATTGGAAACAGTGCCAATTGTAGACTCGATACAAAAACAATCTACTGATGTTAAAAAGTTAGAGAGTGCTTCTTATGCTATTTTTGGTGAAAAGCATAAAACAGTAATCACCAAAAGTGAACGACTGAAAGGTAATGTGTATTATTTAGTTTCTGGTCATGGTGGTCCTGATCCTGGTGCAATGGGTGTTTATGCCGGTAAAACCATATCGGAAGATGAATATGCGTATGATATTACATTACGATTAGCGAAAGAATTATTAGCTCATGGAGCAATGGTCTACATTATTATACAAGATGAAAACGACGGCATTAGAGATGAGCGTGTTCTTGAAATTGACCATGATGAGGTTGCCTATCCAAATAAAACGATTCCCTTAAACCAAGTAGCAAGATTAAAACAACGTGTAGAAATCGTTAATGACCTTTATAAGTCGAATAAGGGTAAGTACCAGCGTTTAATTGTCACACATGTTGATAGTAGAAGTGTGGGGCAAAATATAGATGTGTTTTTCTATTATCATGAAAATAGTAAGAATGGTAAAAAGTTGGCAGAAAGTATTCATACTACTTTCGATGCCAAGTATAAAAAATATCAACCTAATAGAAGTTATGCAGGTACTTTTGAAGATCGAACCTCGCTTTATTTGGTTAAGAAAACGCACCCTGCAATGACATTTATTGAGATTGGAAATATCATGAATGCTAAGGATCAAGTTAGAATCGTCGATCCCGATAATCGTCAAGCATTAGCAAAATGGATTAGTGAAGGCGTGCTGTTAGATTTTGAGGAGGAATAAAACTTATATGGCGATATATTTTAAATAATATTGATGTAATTCATTAGGTCTAGCCCCTAAATAATGCTTTAAATGAATCATTGCAAAATGCCATTGTAACATTACCATTCCGCGTTCCTCATATCGCCTAGCAGAAGTTGTTACAGCTGCAGGTATAATCTTGAAAGGTTTTAATTTATACATTCGACCTATGAATTCGTTATCCTCATAAATGATATAGTTTTCATTAAAGCCGTTATTTTCATGAAATAGCTTATTGGTGATAAATAGCGATTGGTCTCCGCCACGACAAATCTGATGGTTGATTTTGGTACACCAAGCAAAAAATTTCAAAAAATTACTATCACTATTAAAGCGCATTTGAAAACAACCTACTTCATGACCTTCTTTTAAAGCTTGAAATATAGCCAAGTCAAAGTGTTTTGGAGGCAAGGAATCTACATGTAAAAAATAAAGAATTTCTCCGGTTGCTATTGCAGCACCAAAATTCATTTGAACGGCCCTTCCTTTTATGCTGTTAATTACGGTAGCACCATAATCACGCGCATTAGAAGGCGTTTCGTCACTGCTGCCACCATCAACAACCAGTATTTCTTTAATGCGATTAGAGCCTGCATTTTTTGAAATGGACAAAAGAACCTTCTTAATGTAATTCGCCTCGTTCAATACCGGAATAATGATACTAATTGTGGGCTGGTAACTACTCATAAATATCTTTTTGCTTTCTTATGGTAGTAAAATGATAACTTAACTTACAGTTGCTTTATTAATTCTTGAAACAATTTCACCATTTTAGGTTCAGTTTTTTCAGCTATAGCAATAATTTCACTTATATCTACAGGCTTAAGATTATCTGGGTCGCATTCGTCGGTTAAAACTGAAACAGCTACAATCGGTAATGATAAATGGTTGGCTACAATCACTTCTGGTACGGTACTCATGCCAACGGCGTCTGCACCTATTAATTTAATCATTCTATATTCTGCCTTCGTTTCAAGTTGAGGTCCCACTACAGAAGCATATACTCCTGTTTTTAAAGAAATATCGTTCGCTTTGGCAATAGCTAATAATTTATTTCGCATGTCTAAATCGTAAGGTTCAGACATGTCTGCGAAACGCTCTCCATACTCACCTACATTCTTAAACGCCAATGGCGACCCACCTTGCAGATTAATGTGATCTTCGATCAACATCATATCACCTTTTTTGTAATTTAGGTTAACAGCACCTGCTGCATTTGAAATAAAGAGTTTGGTAATGCCAAGCATATGCATAACACGTATTGGGTATGTAACATCTAAAAAATCATATCCTTCATATAAATGAAAGCGACCTTGCATAACCACTACCTTTTTACCAGAAATGGTGCCATATACCAATTTGCCCGTATGAAACTCTACGGTTGCTAGAGGAAAAAATGGAATATGGTTGTAATGGGCGTCTATAGGGTCTTCGATGCTATCTACCAATTTTCCTAATCCAGTACCTAATACGATTCCTATTTCAGGTTGGTCAAAACCTTTGTTTTTAAGGTATGCTACAGATTCTAATAATTGTTCTTTAATCATGAATTTATATGTTTTAAAAAGGGTTGAAAAGCTTCAATATCCTTTATGTCCTCGTAATAATCTACGTCGTTTCTTGTTTCTAAAAGAGCAGTTTTCTTGTCGTTAAGGTCGGCAAGGGTATCCATTAAAACCGTTTCGGTGCCCCAATCTTTATTTTTAAAAAGTTCTGGCGTGTAATTTTTCATCCCAAGTAAATAATATCCTCCATCTTCTGCTGGCCCAACAACAAAATCGTTTTTTTCGAGTGCCTTAAATGCTTGTTCTATATCTTCCTGCGAAAAATCGAACATATCACTACCAATAATTATGATTTTTTGAAATTCATTTTGAAATCCTTCTTGAAAAGCATTCGCCATACGAGCGCCCAAATCATTACCAGTTTGTAGTTTCTTTCCAAAACGTTTGTTGTCCCAAATGTCATTCTCCCAAATCTCTTCAGAGTAGTATACAATCTTTTCTGCGTATAAGTTACTTGTAATTTTAACGGTATGATTGAGGAGAAACTGATAAATATTCAGCGCCGACTCGTCACCAACCGTTGCCGCCAATCGCCTTTTTCCTTTACCCAGCTCAGGATTTCTTGTGAAAATCAGCAGTAGATTATTAGAGCTCGCCAGTGTAAAATCAATTACCTTTTCATCTCGCTCTTCTTTGTTGTCTTGTATTATTCCCAAAGTAAATTTTATTGATTATCCAAACTCCTACCTAATAAACCTTTATGCCTTCATGTAAAAGCTTACCCCAATGCTTGCTAAATGCATGTACACTATCGGTGGCTTTTTCTTTGTCGTTAAATACTTCGCCACCTTTATTTTTCCATTCAAAAATACCACCATGAAGATTACGTATTTTGGTATAACCAAGCTTCTTCAACTTTTCACCAATATTTTCTGAACGTACACCAATTGAGCAATAAACAATAATGGATTGAGAAGTGTTAGGGATAGTTTCAAGAATTTTTTGTTCGTCAAAATTTTTATAACCTACCCAAATGGCATTCTTTAAATGGCTAACATCAAACTCTTCCTTTTCTCGAGTATCTAAAAACAGAATTGAATCTGACATAGATAAACTTTCAGGATAGACATAGGGTATGCTTTCTTTATTCCACGTCTTTAAAGCGCGATTAATATCATCTTGCCCAACTACAACGTTTGAAAAGCATAGAAGGGAAAATAAACTAAAAACTTGTAGATATTTGATTAACTTCATTGCTGTAAAGGTACTATTTTTAGTCTCCAAGGTTTATAGTTTAAAAGACGAGTTTATGGTTAAAATTTTGCAAAAGGTGTTTTTTAAATCGGGATTAATTATGCTTGTCATGTGCAATTTTAGCTGTAAGCAGGATGCGAAAATTCAAGAGATTACTACAGAGCTAGAACCATCTGATTATTATACGGAATCATATCGACCACAGTTTCATTTTACCCCAGAAGAAAAATGGATGAATGATCCTAACGGACTTGTTTATAGCAATGGTAAATATCATTTGTTCTATCAATACTATCCAGACAGCACTGTTTGGGGTCCTATGCATTGGGGCCATGCCATTAGTAAAGACTTATTGGAGTGGGAGCACAAACCAATAGCGTTGTTTCCAGATAAACACGGGTTAATATTTTCTGGTAGTGCCGTAATTGATAAAGAGAATACATCTGGTTTTGGTACAAAAGAAAAGCCAGCAATGGTTGCGATTTTCACGTATCATGATATGGAAGGAGAACAGTCTGGTAAAAAGAATTTTCAAACACAGGGTATTGCATACAGTTTAGATGATGGAGATAGTTGGACGAAATATGAGGGAAATCCTGTGATCGGTAATGATGGAATTAAAGATTTTCGGGATCCTAAAGTTTTTTGGAATGCTAAAGAGCAAAATTGGACGATGCTTTTAGTGGCAGGAGACCATTTGCAGATATGGAACTCGCCAGATTTAAAGGAATGGAAAAAAGTAAGTGAATTTGGGAAAGAAAAAGGAGCACATGGCGGCGTATGGGAATGTCCTGATTTATTTCCTTTAAAAATTGAAGGAACTGATGAAGAGAAATGGGTTCTTTTAATAAGTATTAATCCGGGTGCGCCAAATGGGGGGAGTGGAACACAATATTTTATTGGTGATTTTGATGGAACAACATTTACAACAGACCAAACAGAATCTCGATGGATAGATTTAGGCCGAGATAATTACGCTGGGGTTACCTATAACGATGCTCCGAACAATGATCGAATATTTATTGGGTGGATGAGTAATTGGGATTATGCGCGCGATACACCAACCGAAAAATGGCGAAGCGCTATGACGGTGCCTAGAAAATTGACATTGCGTAAAATTGAAGGCGAGCTTTTCTTGGTGAATTATCCTTTAGACAATATGAAGGGTATAGTGTATGAGACTTTTTCAGATAGTCAATTTGAGTTAACGAAAAATCAGAAGGAAATGATTCCGTTGAAATACGGAAATCAATCTGAAATTAGATTCACGGTCAAGAATCCTGAGATGACATTGTATTTCAGTAATGAAGCCGGTGATAACTTAGACATAGTAATCGATAGAAAAAACAAAATGTTGACTTTTAACCGTGGAAAATCGGGCAAAGTCGATTTTAGCGAAAAATTTGCTGGTGGTTTACAAAAGATGGATATGTCAAATTTGCCTGAAGAACCAGTTGAGGTGAAAATTCTATTAGATCATTCTTCTATGGAGCTTTTTATTAACGGAGGGCAGTATGTTATGACCAATCAAATATTTCCAAATGAATTCTATACGGCTTTAACTCTTGAGAATAATTCAAATGATGAATTAATAATAAACGATTTTAGCGAGCGTGAGATGAAGCGTATTTGGGATTAGATCTATCAATAAGTCATTTCTTTTGCTAAAGCTTCTAAGTCCATCCCTAAATTTTCTTTATTGACTTTAAGAATCTTTTCTCGCAATTCTTTCGGAAGTGTTTTGTAGCCTAATTTCGCCCCTAAAATCATGCCGGCAACTGCGGCAACGGTGTCATTATCACGACCGTAATTGACTATGAATTGCATTGTTTTATCAAAATCACCTTTTCCAAACTCAAGGCCTGTTACTAATATTTGCCAAATTTCTGCGGAGTGAAATGCAATGCCACGCTTATCCTTTTCTAGTATTTGATAAAGCATTTCTTGACGTATCCAATCCGTTTTTGTCCCGGGGTAACCCGTTGGTACTTTAAAGACGGTATTATTATTTAATAGCAAAGAATCGACAAAAACAATATCCTCTATTCGACGTACATTTTTTTGCGCACCATCTAAAATTGCTAGTGGTATACGACCCACCAACCGACTATCTGCATACCCAATAGGGTCTATGAATTTAGGCGCGCTCATAATAGAATCTAGTTCTTGCGTTCTCATCGCCATATGGGTCATTGCAGAAACTAAAGCAGTTATGTCTTTAGCGTACCCAATATCAAAAAGGCTTAAGTCATACGCTTTTTGGTAGGCCTCTAAAGGAGATTTAGTAATAAGACCGATCATGGGCGAGTATAATTGCCCGGCACAAGACATTTCTCCACCATAAAAACGATTCTGCGCTTGAAGGTAAGATTGGTTGTCCTTTTTGTAAGCAATGGCCACCCTTGCCCATTCTTTTATCCAATCTATTTTTTCAATCTGTGTATCGAGTAAATCAGTGCTGGTCTGAATATCTTTATCTGCGAGAGACTGCGCTAAGTTTTGGTAGTATTCTATGATGTATTGTGAGAAATTGTCTGGGCTTATAGAATTCTGATTATCCTTAAAATAATGAACCATTAGACTCTTCCATCGCGTGTCGTCTGTAGTTGCCCCAGCCAATAGGTTATGTTCCCAAGTACCTTCAGGAGATTGTTCTCGAACGGCAGGCGTTAGTCCGTTAATAAAGCCATAGTTTAGTTGAATATCTTTTCTGTGCCACATTTCGGTAGATGCGCCCATAGCATCACCAATTGCAGATCCTACAAGTGCGCCTAAAACTTTGTCGTAGTAAACAGAATCTGCTAATTGCAATTTATCACTGGCATATGTGCTGTTGGTAGGTGAGGGAATGTCAAATTGTTTATTTTCATTTTTGCATCCAACAATACAAATTAAGATAAGTAGATATACATATTTCATGATAGTATCATGTTTTTGCTCATGAGTAATAATTGTTCTTTATCGGCAAGGGTTCTGCTTAACGGTAGTTGTGCCAAACCTATTAATCTCCTCATAATTTCAATGCCGGCAATTTTCTTTAAAAGTTTCATATCAATAGTTTTAGGATATGTTTTTTCAATTTTTTCGAAGTAAGAGGGATTATGAGTGGCTATGATTAAATGCGCTGCCATTACCCCAAGGTCAAATTCAGGAAAACCAACAAAGCCAAATTCTGGGTCAATAACATAAAGATGGTCTTTTTTAGTCATCCAACTACCTGGATAGTAATCTCCATGTAAAAGCGTATTTCCTTTCGATAAATATTTTTCACCAATTAGGGTCACTTGCTTTTTAAGGTTTTCATTTTCTTTAAAGGACATCGAGAGTTCTTGCAGCCCTTTTTGAATATCGTCTAAGGAGAAGCCATTATCTATAAGAAAAGGCAGAACAAAAATATGCTGGTGGTTAAGCTCACGCATTTTCATATTTGCAGGAAAATTGGTTGGTGTCGCAGTGTTATGAATTTGATAGCTTATTTCAATAAGTTTTTCAAATTGATCATCGCCGATAGTGCGTTTGTGGTAAATAAAACCCATATCATCGCAAACACCTAGATCTTCCATCACTAAAATGTAAGATTCAAGGTCAAACCCGATAATTGGCGGAAAATTTTCTTTGATAGATCCGTTGCTTATAGCGTCATAAAAAGTTTTTTCGACTGCAATTCTTTCTATTGGGGCAGGTATGTCTTGGTATTTCTGAACAAAGGGTCTAGATTGTTTTATAATTAAAGAACGTATACTGGTAGTTACACGAAGTACTACATTCATATTGCCTTCACCAGCCTTGGTAATTTTGGTTATTTTTTCATTTTCTTTTGCCCAGCTTTTAGAGGTTAGATAGTTTTCTAAGGAACTGAAAGAGCTGTCTTCGCTAATTTGTATCAAAATCGTTACGTTTATAGCAATTGAAGATAGGTATTAAAACAAAAAAATCCTTACCGTTAAGTAAGGATTTATTGTGGTGCCTCCAGGAATCGAACCAGGGACACATGGATTTTCAGTCCATTGCTCTACCAACTGAGCTAAGGCACCATGTCGCTATAAGCGGCTGCAAATATAATTTCAATTTTATGATTTACAAACTAATTCATAAAAAAAGCGAATTGTTTTTTTAATTTATGATCTTTGTGTCATGAATTTAATCATTGATGCCGGCAATACAAGTGTAAAGTTGGCGATATTTAAAAAGACGGAAATCATTCATTTAGAGTCTGTTGCTGCCTATGATTTTGTGGCGGCGGTAAAAATAATTTTCAAGAATTATGCGAAAATTCAATTTGCAATTATTTCTAGTGTTGGGGCACTTTCTAAAGAACAAATGAACGTTTTGGCTATTTTTTGTGAGGTACATGAGCTTTCGAATACTTCAAAAGTGCCATTTAAGAACTCTTATGCCTCGCCTCAAACTCTTGGTGTAGATCGTTTGGCTCTTGCTACAGCAGCCTTTTATTTTAATCCGCACCATAATAATCTAATAATAGATGCAGGAACATGTATAACGTATGATATGTTGAATGATTTTGATGAGTATTTAGGTGGGTCTATATCTCCTGGTGTGCAAATGAGATATAATGCTATGCATAATCAAACTGCCAAGTTGCCTTTATTAGAAAAAGTAGAGCTCTTAGATTATATTGGGAATACTACTGAGAACTGTATGCATAGTGGGGTTATAAATGGTGTAATTCTCGAAATTGACGGTCTCATTGACCTATATAAGAGTCGTTTTAAAGATTTAACAATTATTTTAACAGGGGGTGATACACTATTTTTGTCTAAACGATTAAAAAATACCATATTTGCGGATTCTAAATTTCTCCTGAAAGGGCTTAATTATTTGCTAGAATACAACAAGCACTAAATGATCAGAAAAATTGTAATTGCAATTGTATACATGTCCACTATTGGTATGTACGCTCAAGATGGTACTGTTTCTCCCTATTCCTTTTTTGGAATCGGTGATTTAAAGAACGCCAGTACGGTAGAAAATCAAATGATGGGAGGTATAGGCATGTATGCAGATAGTATCCATCTTAACTTAAGAAACCCTGCTGCTTACGGTAAATTGGGTTTAGAGGTAATGGATAAAGAGGGTCTTGTGACCTATACTGCCGGTGTTTCCAATAAACAGTATCGACTTAAAAGTTTTACTGAAGAAGAGAAAAGTTCAATAACCAGTTTAGATTATTTGGCTTTGGGCTTTAGTCTAGGTAAAGGTTTAGGAATGGGTTTTGGTATTATGCCTTATTCTTCTGTAGGGTATAATCTAGTAAATGAACAAACTAATGCAAGTGGTTCGTTAACGAATGTCTACACTGGCCAAGGCGGTTTAAACCGTGTTTTTTATTCTGTTGGTTATGAGGTTCTAAAAGATGTAAGTATAGGGGCTACTGTTAATTTTAACTATGGTACTTTAGAAAATCAGCGCCTACAACAAATAGATGGTGTTCAATTTGGAACATTCGACAGACGTAGCTCTAGGGTAAATGGTTTCGATTTTAATTATGCTTTAAATTATTCGCCTATAATAAAAGATAGATATAGGCTACATTCATCTATACGTGTAAATACCCAGGGTAATCTGGTGTCAACGAACGATAGACAAATTGGTTCTTTTTCTGTAGCTACAGGGGGTAATATTGAAGAGATAGATGTCAATTTAGATGCCCAAAATCTAAAAAATACAGAATTAAAAATACCAACAACTACCACTTTAGGTCTTGGTTATGGGGAAGATTATAAATGGTTTGTAGGTGCTGAGTATAGTTTTCAAGCAATGAGCTCTTTTGAAAATGTATTTCTTGGAGCAGATAGTGTACGTTATAATGATGCAAGTTCAATTGCACTTGGTGCTTTTATTACACCTGACCATGATTCTTTTACAAGTTACTTAAAACGAGTAACTTATAGAGCCGGTTTGCGTTTAGATAAGACCGGAATGATAGTTAATGATGTTGATATTAATAACTTTGGCATAACTTTTGGATTAGGTTTACCACTGGGTAGAAGTTTCTCTAATCTTAATTTAGGATTTGAAATTGGAAGAAGAGGAACAACTAGGGCAAATCTAATAGAAGAGAGCTATTTTAAATTTAACGTAGGTCTATCTTTAAATGATCGCTGGTTCCAGAAAAGAAAAATCAATTAATAAAAATTTAGTACATTAACCACTTTAAAAAGAGAAAAAATGAAATCGAAACTTTACTTCACGGCAATAATGTTCCTTGGGATGATGGGGGTAAGTAATGCACAGGCTCAGAACCCTGAATGTATGACAAATCTGTCTATCTTTTCAGAGCATGCGAAAGTTAAAAATTATGATGCTGCTTATGAGCCATGGAAAATGGTTTATGAAACATGCCCTCAATTAAATAATGCAATTTATGTATATGGAGAACGTATACTTAAAGATAAACTAGAAAAAGCTACAGGGGCTGAAAAGGAGAAATTCGCTAATGACTTAATGGGTCTTTATGATAACAAATTAAAGCATTTTGCATCAAAAACTTCTTTAGGTGAAACTGATGTAGATAAGGCGATGGTGATGTATGATAATAAAATGGCCGATGATGCTAAGATGTATAGCTTGTTAAGCGAAGCTTTTACTAAAGATCAAGAAAATTTCACGAATCCAAAGGCACTATATATCTATTTTTCTAGTTTGGTTGATGAGCATAAAGCTGGTAGAAAAGATTTACAAGAAGTTTTTGATGTTTATGACGCTGTAACAGAGAAGATTGAATTAGAAAACGAACAAATCACTGGTAAAATCTCTAAGTTATTGCCAAAAGAAGAAGCTGGTACGTTGACATCTAAAGAGAAGTCTCGTTTAAAGTCTTATAACTCTTATTCTGAGGTTTACGGTAAAATTGCTGGTAGTATCGATTCTAAATTAGGTCCTTTAGCAGATTGTAGTAACCTGATTCCTTTATACGAAAAGAGTTTTGAAGAGAAAAAAGGAGATGTTGTTTGGGTAAAAAGAGCAGTAGGTCTTATGTTCAACAAAGAATGTACAGATGACCCAATGTTTCAAAAATTATTTGAAGCTCAGTTAAGGCTAGATCCATCTGCCGATGCATATGTATACGGTGGTACTTTGAAAATGAAGAATGGTGATACTTCAGGTGCACTTGCCGATTTCGATAAAGCTTTATCTTTAGAGACCAACAATGATAAAAAGTCTAAGATAGCTTATAAGGTTGCTGTGATAAATAAGAGAAAGGGTAGTAAGTCTACAGCACGTAGCTACGCTCAGAAAGCTATTGATGCAAACCCATCAAATGGTCGTGCTTATTTATTGATTGCTAATTTATATGCAACTAGTGCAAATGATTGCGGTAGTACTACTTTTGAAAAAAGAGCAATGTATTGGAAAGCAGCAGATATGGCAAGACAAGCAGGTAGAGTGGATCCATCTTTAGGTGGTTCTTCAAGTCAAGCTGTAAATAGTTATTTAGCAAAAGCGCCAAGTAAAGAAATGATCTTTAGTTCAGGTATGGCTGGTAAAACTGTGTCCTTCTCATGTTGGGTTGGTGGTAGTGTAAAGGTTCCATCGTTATAGTAAAAATGATACAAATTTTCAATTATAGAGGCATTGCCATGGTATGTACCATGGCAATGCTTTTTTTATCTTGTAAGGATAATTATAAAAGAGTAGGCGATGAGGCTGCTAAAAAAGTTTATCCTAGAGGTGTTGTTGAAGATTTTGTACTTACCTATACCGAATCTCCTGAAAAATTAGACTCTGAAGATGAAGGTACTTCGAAAGTTCTTGCGATTTTATCGGGTCCTATCCGTAATGACTTCGACCAGCTTTCATTTCCATATCAAACCTTTCCAGAGGGTTTGCTAGTGGAGATATTTAATGAAAAAAATGAAAAAACAACAATAGAAGCAGATTACGGAGTGTTGTATTCTGCAACTTCTATTGTAGATTTGCGTGGAAATGTACTCATAAAAGGGGATGATGGTAAAAAGCTAGAGACCTCTCAATTGTATTATGACCGTGCAAATGAGTGGGCATTTACGCAAGAGAAGTTTACCTTTACCAACCCAGATGATGGTACGGTGATGGATGGAGAGGGTATGGATATTCAAAAAGACCTTCAGTTTTTGAATGCGCATAAAACTTATGGTCTAATGTTGATAAAAGAAGAAAAGGATGATTAACATTTTAAGGTATACTGAATACCTATATATAATAGTAGCGGGTTTTTCTATTTTTAGAATTTTCACCGATTGGAATACGGACCGAAGTATGGCGTATTTGTTTATATTTTTTGCTATAGTATCTATTGGTATGTTTTTGTTTAGAAGAAGCTATCGGAAAAAGTTTGAACAGCGTAAGCGAGATAATAATACTAAAGAATAGTGGGTACAGCTGGTATTATCATTATTCTTTCGCTTGTACTTTCGGCATTTTTCTCAGGTATGGAGATTGCATTTATTTCTGCAAATAAAATACACATCGAAATTGAGAAAAAGCAAGCTGGCTTTTTGGCTATGGTGCTTACTAGGCTAACGAAAAAACCATCGAAATTTATTGCAACTATGCTAATTGGAAACAATATAGCTTTAGTTATTTATGGTCTTTTTATGGGAGAAATTCTCATGAATTGGTTTACCGGAATGACCTCTGAAAATGCTATTTTAAAGATTTTAATTACAGATTTTAGTCTTTTAACGCAAACCTTGATTTCCACGTTTATCATTTTGATAACCGCAGAGTTTCTTCCTAAGGTGATGTTTCAGATATATGCAAATAGCCTGTTGAAATTATTAGCAATACCTGCGTTTATATTCTACCTGTTATTTTCATTTATTTCAGATTTCATAATCTGGATTTCAGATTTAATCTTAAAATATATATTTCGCACTTCTGGTGATGAGGTACAATTGGCATTTAGTAAGTTAGAGCTCGGGGATTATATTACAGAACAGATGGAAACTGTAGAAGCTGAAGATGATGTAGATACGGAAATTCAATTTTTTCAGAATGCTTTAGAATTTGCAGCAGTAAAAGCTCGTGAGGTTATGGTTCCTAGAACTGAGATTGTTGCTGTTGAAATGCATGAAACCCCCAAAAACCTTGCTAAAATTTTCACCGAAACGGGGTACTCTAAAATATTGATTTACAATGATACGGTAGATAATGTAATTGGTTATGTGCATTCTTATGAGCTTTTTAAAAAACCCAAGACATTAAAAAGTATTCTACTTCCTGTTGAGTTTGTGCCAGAAACAATGCTTATTCAAGATATTTTAAATACGCTTATGAAGAAGCGAAAAAGTATAGCTGTAGTCTTAGATGAATATGGTGGCACCTCTGGTTTAGTAACCGTTGAAGATATTGTTGAAGAACTTTTCGGTGAAATTGAAGATGAACATGATACGACCGATTTACGAGAAGAACGTGTAGATGAGCGACATTTTCTTTTTTCAGCTCGTTTAGAGGTAGATTATATAAATGAAAATTATAAGTTAGAGCTTCCGGTTTCAGATGAATTTGAAACGTTAGGAGGTCTTTTAGTTCATACATTGGGGGAAATACCAGAAAAAGAAGTAGAGTTGACCATAGAGCCTTATAAGTTTACTGTTTTAGAGGTTTCGAATACAAAAATTGATTTAGTATCAATAGAACTTTTAGAAGAACAATAACCGTATATCGACCAATAAATTAGGTGGCTTTTTAGTTTTTATTATTTCAATTAAAAATGGTAGTTTTGCCTCCCAATAACCACAAACGATTATTTTAAACGTTAATTAGAATGGCAGTATTAGAAAATATAAGGAAACGTACAACAGTGTTGATCTTGATAATAGGTTTGGCGCTTTTTGCATTTGTTATTTCTGGTGTTTTTACCAGTAGCAATTTTGGAGGTGAAAAAGTAGGTTCGTCCGTTGCCGTGATTAATGGTGAGGATGTATCTATAGATGATTTTAGACAAGAGGTGGAGACAGCTTCAAGAAGAGTTGGCCCAACTGCATCGTCTATGCAAGTTGTTAACCAAGTTTGGGAGAACACAATTAGAAAGAATGTTTTAGGAGCGCAATTCGAAGATTTAGGTATCGGTATTGAGCAAGATCAGATTGTTGATTTTCTTCGTACTACGGGATATGCGCAAAATCCTGAATTTCAAAACCAAGATGGTCAGTTCGATCCTAATATCTTTAAGCAAACAGTAGCAGATTGGAAGGTTAATAACCCAGCACAATATGACGCTTGGTTACAAACCGAGAACGAAATCATTCAATTGGCTAAAGAACAGACTTACTTTAATATGGTAAAGGCTGGTATCGGTGCAACATTAAAAGAAGGTGAGTTAGACTATAAGTTGGCAAACGAGAAAATGGATATTAAATATGTAAGAGTACCTTACTCTTCAATTCCAGACAGTACTATTACGGTTACTAAAAGTGAGATTGCTGATTACGTTAATGATCATAAAGAGGAATATAAGCAAGATCCAGCAAGGGATTTACAATATGTATACTTTGAAGAAAAACCATCTGAAGCAGATGAGAATGAGATTAAAGATGCTATTTCAAAACTTTTAGATGACACTGTAGAGTATAACTCTCAAACAGATCGTAACGATACTATTAGAGGATTTAGAAATGCTAAAGATGTATCTGCCTTTTTGGACAGAAACTCTGACACGAAGTTTGACACTATTTTTAAGGCTAAGAAAAATTTACCTGCTAGTGTTGCGGATACTTTAATGAGCTTGGGCGTAGGTCAAATTTATGGTCCTTATAAAGATGGGGGTTCTTATAAGCTTTCAAAAATGATTGCTCGAAAGTCTAACGGTTCTGTAAAAGCTAGTCATATTCTTATGCAATATGCAGGTGCTACTAGGGCTAACCCTGATGTAACTAGAACAAAAGAAGAAGCAGAGGCAAAAGCAAAAGAATTACTTATAGAAGCTAAAAAATCTGGAGTTGTATTTTCAGAATTGGCTAGAGATAATTCAGATGGTCCTTCAGCACCGCAAGGAGGTGATTTAGGTTATTTCCAAAGAGGAGTAATGGTTCCTGAATTCAATGATTTTGCATTTAATAATAATGTAGGAACAATAGGTTTAGTGGAAACTGATTTTGGATTCCATGTAATTAAAGTTGATGATAAAGAAGACGTAGTTCAGATAGCTACTATTTCTAGAGAGATTGTTGCGTCGGAAAAAACAATAAACACCTTGTTTACTAAGGCTACAAAATTTGAAATGGAAACTACTGAAGATGAAAGTGCCTTTTCAGCAATGGCTAAAAAAGAAGAGTTTGTTGTTCGTCCTGTAAACAAAATTAAAGCTTTAGATGAAAACCTTCCTGGGTTAACTAATCAAAGAAATATTGTTCAGTGGGCTTTTAATGGAGATACTGAGGTAGGAGATGTTAAGCGTTTCAATATCAACAATGGTTATGCCGTTGTTCAATTAACAGGTAGCTACGCAGAAGGTGTTATGAGTTCAGAAGATGCGTCTGTATTGGTTTTACCTATTATTAGAAAAGAGCGTAAGGCGGCTAAAATTATTTCCGCTAATAAAGGTAAGGACATGAGTACTATTGCTTCAGATAATAGTGTTTCTATTTCTAATGCATCGGCACTTACAGTGAAGTCACCAACTATTCCAGGTGCAGGTAGTGAGCCAGTTGTTGTAGGTACAGCTTACGGTATGGCAAACGGAGCAACTTCAGGTTTAATTGAAGGTAATACAGGGGTATTCAAAATTGAACTTGTAAATAAGACTGAAGCTCCAAAATTGGATAATTACAGTGTTTATGCAAATCAACTAAAGACTAGTGCTGCAAGTCGTGTGAATACTTCGGTTTACACCGCGTTAAAAGATGCTGCAAAAATTGAAGATAAAAGAGCTACTTTTTACTAGTAAAAGATTATAATAGTTATAAAAAGAGCATCCAAAATGGATGCTCTTTTTTTATAGTATCATTTCTTTGTAAGGGAGAATAGTTGAATACCCTTTGTTTCTAAAGTAAGTCATTTCAGATGCTGTTCCCGTTACCAAAACAAAGTCACCTCCCCATGCTCCTAAGCTTTTAATAGTGCCTGAGTAATCTGAAAAAAGGGTTTCTTTTACCGTAGGTATTTTTAGAGTTTCCGATAGAATTTTTTCATGTGTATTTAATAATGTAACGAATTCTTTTAATTCTTTACACTGTAAAATTTTGTTGGTAATGGCATCAATTTTTGAGACTAAAGCAGTTTTATCAAAATCTAGATTTCTATAACTGTTGATGGCGTCACGACTATTTTTCTTTTTATTGAGATAAACAAAGTAGAGCTGGTCAGAAAATTTGGGTTGAAAATTAACTTCACTAACTGAAGGATTGTATTCGTTACTTCTATATAGAATTGGGGTATTGTGTTGTGCACAAGCAATATCATAACCACTACCACCAAACGTCGCAGCTAATAAACGGTAAGGGTTCACATTTGCCCATTTTGCTATATTGGCAATTAAGGTAGATGAGGAACCTAAACCCCAATCTCTAGGGAAAGTAAGTTTTGCTTCAACTGAGTTATATTCGGTTTTACTTGATAAAAAGGAAGGGTTTAAGTGTTTTGCTTCCAATAAAATTTGTGCTAGTCTTTTAGAAATATCAGTATCTGAAGTATGTATGGTTTTTAGTTCAATTTTAGAAAATTGTGCACTAAACCAGATAGTGCCGTTTTCATTTAAACTCTTCCATTCGAATGTTTTTGAGTTTGATGTTTCTAATTTTAGAGATTGTCCGAATTTGGTAGGTAGAGCCAACCCTTTAGCACCATCTAAAATGGCGTACTCTGCAGTGAGTAGTAATTTTCCATTGCTATAGAGTTCCTTAGTCATTTCGCAATACTTATTTCCTTAGTGCGTTCAATTGTAGTTCCACTTCGTGATGAGTAACGATATTCGTTCTAAAATGGGTGACTAACTTCCCTTTTTCAAGGTCTGAAGCTCCAAGTTGATTTAAGATATTTAATAGATGCATTTTCATATGACCTTTTTGAATACCTGTTGTTACCAATGAGCTAACTGCTGCAAAATTCTGTGCAAGACCGGCAACGGCAATAATTTGCATGAGTTCTTCGGCAGAAGGGTTTTGAAGTATTTCTAAGTTTAATTTAACCAATGGGTGTAGGTTTGTTAGGCCGCCAACAGTACCCAATGCCAAGGGTAATTCAATCCAAAATGTAAATATGCCATTTTCTATTTCGGCATGTGTTAGGCTGCTATATTGGCCATTTCTACATGCATAGGCATGAATACCTGCCTCCACAGCCCTAAAGTCATTACCGGTCGCTAAAACCACAGCATCGATTCCGTTCATAATGCCCTTGTTGTGGGTCACTGCACGATAAGGTTCAATCTGGGCTATTTTAATTGCTTGTATTATTTTTTCTGCCGTATGTTGAGGAGATATGTCTGCGCTTAATTGTAGCTCTTCTACAGGGCAGCTAACCTGAGCGCGTACCGTACAATTAGGCACGTAATTAGACAAAATACTCATGATTACTTCAACATTTTTTTCCTCATCAGAAAAACCATCATAAGCAGCTGTTTCTTTTTTTAAAGTTGTCGCAAATTGCTCTAAACAACTATTTATGAAATTTGCCCCCATAGCGTCCTTAGTTTGAAAGGTAGCATGTAGTTGATAATAGTTTTTTAGCTCAGCTGTCTTATTTTTTAAAACGATATCACTGATACCACCACCTCTTTTTTCCATACTAGTGGTGAGTGAAGTGCTTTCAGCTAGTAATTTCGGTTTTAAATAAGTGAAAAAACTACTTAGCTTTTCAAAATTTCCTTTAAATAAGAAATGTACTTGACCTACTTTTTCAGTTCCTAGAACTTCGGTTTTAAAACCTCCTCTATTTAGCCAGAATTTGGCAGCTTTACTTGCTGCAGCAATTACCGAGCTTTCTTCTATTGCCATTGGTATGGCAAACAATTTATTATTAATCAAAAAATTTGGAGCTATACCTAATGGTAGGTATAAATTGGTGAGGGTGTTTTCTATAAACTCATCATGTAACTGTTGAATATTGGAATTCTGGTTCCAATACGTTTGTAGAATTTTTATTGATTGTTCTTTGTTTTGTGTGTAATTGGAGGTTACCCAATCTATTTTCTCTTCTTTCGTAAGTTTGGAAAAACCACTAATCGGCTCAGTCATTTAGGTATAACTTTCTTCTAAAGGTTGATATAACTATACGGCATTTATTTAAAAGGCCTTTTGTTTTTTATGAGAGTAAATATAAGCATATTGGTACGAACCTTTATATGTGGATTAAAGCGTTAAAAGCTGTTTCTTTTTCGGTGTAAATTGTGGTTTTTTAAGGAATTTGTGGTAAACTTGAGAGATTTAACAAAATTCTAATTTTTATGCGAAAAACACACTTATTTACATTGATTGTACTAGTTTTCAATGTATTTACTTGGGCACAGGAGAAACAAATTGAGGTAACGGATATATATCAAGGTGCTTTTAGAACCGAAGGAATGGATGCATTGCGCTCTATGAATAATGGAAAACAGTATACGGTTCTTAACATGGATAGAATAAATCAATCTTCAACCATTGATAAATATGACTATAAGACACTAAACAAGGTTTCTACTATAGTATCATCTGCAGATTTAAACGACATTCCTAATTTCTCAGCGTACAGTTTTAGTGCCGATGAAAAAAAGATATTACTGTCAACCGAGATAGAACCTATATTCAGACGCTCTACTTTAGGTGTTTTTTATGTGTTTGATGTAGAATCTAAAAAGGTAGTGCGAATAAGCGATGCTAAAATACAAGAGCCAACGCTTTCGCCAAACGGTAAGTTAGTTGCATACGTAAAGGATAATAATATTTACCTATTTAATATAGCAACAGGTGAAACTAAGAAGGTAACTGTTGATGGGGTTAAAAACAAAATTATCAACGGAGTAACTGACTGGGTATATGAAGAAGAATTTGCATTTGTACGAGCTTTTGAGTGGAATGCCGATGGAACTAAAATAGCTTTTTTGCGTTTTGATGAGACCAATGTTCCTGAATTTTCTATGGATGTTTATGGAACCGGATTATATCAACAGTCACACGTTTTTAAATACCCAAAAGCAGGAGAGAACAATTCATTCGTGACTTTGCATCTTTTAGATGTAGCCAGTGGTAAAATAGCTTCGGTGGACTTAAACGATGCGTATTATGTGCCTCGAATTAAGTGGAAGAACAATAAAAACATGTTGAGTGTACAGACATTAAACAGGCATCAAAACCATTTAACCATGTATTCTGTTAATGCTAAAACTAGTAAAGTTTCAATTCTATTAGAAGAGACAGATGACGCCTACGTCGATATAACAGACAACTTAACTTTTTTAGAGGATGATAGTTTTATCTGGTCAAGTGAAAAGGATGGTTGGAATCATATATACTTATATAATGAAGATGGCGAATTAATGAACCAGATTACCAAAGGTGATTGGGAGGTGACCAAATATTATGGGTATGATCAGAATGAAGATAAGATATACTATCAATCTACTGAAAATGGTTCTATAAATAGAGGTATATATAATATTAGTAGTGGCGGTGATGATAAAAAAGCATTGGCAGTCATTGCAGGCGCTAACAACGCATCTTTTAGTGCCGATTTCACTTATTTTATAAATACATTTTCAAGCGCAGAAATACCGCCAGTTTATACGCTACATCAAGCCGTAAATGGTAAGAAGATAAAAGATATAAAGGATAATCAGCAATTACTTCAAAAGTTAGAAGGGTATAAGATGAGTTCGAAAGAATTCTCTACGATTTCTATTAATGGCAATAATCTTAATATGTATATGATTAAGCCAAAAGATTTTGACCCATCAAAGAAATACCCATTATTAATGTATCAATATAGTGGTCCGGGTTCGCAAAATGTTTCTAATAGTTGGATGGGAGCTAACGATTACTGGCACCAAATGTTAGTGTCAGAAGGGTATGTTATTGCCTGTGTTGATGGTAGGGGAACTGGTTATAAAGGAAGTGATTTTAAGAAGGTTACTTATATGAATCTAGTGAAATACGAAACGGAAGACCAAATAGCTGCAGCAAAAAAGTTAAGCGAGCTAGAATATATTGATGAGAATAGAACAGGAATCTGGGGATGGAGTTTTGGTGGCCATATGTCAACAAACTGTCTTCTTAAAGGTAACGATGTTTTTGAAACCGCTATCGCAGTGGCACCGGTGACTTCATGGCGTTTTTATGATACAATTTACACCGAACGTTTTATGCGCACACCAGCCGAAAACCCTAGTGGCTATGATGATAATTCTCCATTTAATTATCCTGAATTGTTAGAAGGTAATTATTTGTTGATTCACGGTTCAGGTGATGATAATGTACATGTTCAAAATTCTATGCGTATGATAGAAGCATTGATTCAGGCAAACAAGCAATTCGATTGGGGTATCTATCCAGATAAAAACCATGGTATTAATGGTGGAAATACAAGAATTCACCTATTCAATAAAATGACCAATTTCATAAAAGAAAAATTATAAACCAACCATACGACTATGACTGAAGTTAATACAGAATACAGTGACCAAAAGCAGATGCTAGGCCACCCCCAGGGATTATTTTATTTGTTTTTTGCAGAATTATGGGAACGATTTAGTTTCTATGGTATGCGCGCGCTGCTTACGCTTTACATGGTAAATGTAATATTTGAAGCACTGGCCGAGAGAGATTTTGCAACTGCTGCCGTTTATGCTTCTTATGGTTCTTTAGTATATGCATCTACAGTAATTGGTGGAAAGATTTCAGATCAAATCTTAGGGATGAGAAACTCCATTTTTTTAGGCGGTATACTAATGGCTATTGGCCATTTTGTATTGGCAGTTGAGAATGACATTGCATTTTTCTTGGCGTTGTCTTTAATAATTGTGGGCAACGGATTTTTTAAACCTAATATTTCCACATTTGTTGGAACATTATATGAAAAAGGAGACCCTAAAAAAGATTCTGGTTTCACTATTTTCTACATGGGTATCAACATTGGAGGTTGGGTAGCTCCACTTTTATGTGGTTGGTTAGCTGCGAAATATGGCTGGCACTACGGTTTTGGATTGGCAGGCATAGGAATGTTAACAGGCCTGATTGTTTTCTGGAGGGGTATAAAAAGGAATGTTTTTGGAGCACGAGGACTTCCACCTAATGAACAGGTTATGAATAAAAAGATTCTTGGAATTAAGCAGGGAATACTTGTTCCTGTTTTGGCTGTGATTTCGGCTCCATTAATTGCTTTATTATTAGCATCTTATAAATCAATTGCAACGGATGGAATTTTTGGAGGTCAGAATATTGTAAACGTAATCTTTCAGGGTATAGGAATTGCTGTTTTAGCTTATCTAGCTTATGAGATGTATAGGGCTACTTTAGAGGAGAGAAAAAAGCTTTTTGTAGCTGTTTTAATTACGGTTTTCATGACTATATTCTGGGGTTTTCATGAGCTTTCAGGTAGTGTAATAACTTTATTTGCAGCAAGAAATATTGATCTAGAGGGCATCATGAGTGCTGCTCAGACGAATTCGCTGAATTCTATGTGGATTATCATACTTGCAATTCCCATATCGATGATGTGGACATGGTTGAGTAAGAAAAATTCGAATCCACGTACCCCTTATAAATTTGGACTAGGATTACTTTTTGCGGGTATTAGTTTCTATGTTCTTGCAATCAGTGGTGCAAGTGCTAATGCAAATGGATTAGTGCCTTTTGCATACCTTTTATTAATGTATTTTTTACTTTCCATAGGTGAATTATTTATGTCTCCGGTTGGTCTTTCTAAAATTACAGATTTGTCTCCAAAACGAATTGTAGCGTTCATGATGGGTGTTTGGTTTTTATCATCGGCTTTTGCGTTTCAAATAGTTGGTTTTATTGGAAAACAATTGGCAATCGAAAGTACTGATAAGAATGTCGGCGGGTTTGATACTTTGGCCATTTATACAGACGGTTTTATGCTTATTGCAAAATACGCTTTAGCAGCAGGTTTAATAGTCTTGGTAGCTTCGCCATTCATTAAAAAACTAATGGGTAAAATTCATTAAATTAGTTCTCCAAATCAAAATAATAAGCTCCCTTTTCACCAGTATAGTGAAAGGGGATTTTATTTTTTAAACAAGTCATTCTCCAGCGGTCAATATAACTTCGGTAATTACTGCCATCAGCAATAATTTCTTTAGGGTTGATCCTATCTATGAATCTCTCAAGATTAATTTTTGGTGATTGGGTTAATAGAATTGTTTCCATTGATGTGCTTTTAGGATAAATACCTGCACTATCTAAAACCAGTAGTATTTCATTTTTAAAAGAGTAGCTATTCTTCAAAGAATCGAATTGGGTCAATTCTATTCGTTCAGCAGTCTGATAATCTGAAATCAGATTGTTAGCCATTTCCGTCGAATTCGATAAGATGGATAAATTCCTGCCGCTTCTATTGAATAGGATACTCCTTTTGGTTTGATGTAGAACAATTGCTTCCGTTATTTTGGATGCTTCAATTTTTTGAAAAGAAGTATAGCATTGAAAACATAGTAAACTAATCAAAAATATAGCGATGCGTTTGTAGGTAAATAGGGTACAGGCTTTAATAAACAAAACGATGGTTATAATAGACAGAATAAGTTGTCCGAAATCGAACGAAATAGAACTGAAAATAAAACTTTCTTGTTTCGCGACCCAGCCGATTAAATTGTTCATTAGGTTTATTATTCCATTATAAAACCATACAATTTGTGAGGGAAGCCAATTTATCAGGGAAAGGAATATCACTAAAATACCTATACCTAAAATAACACCTAAAGCAGGAACTATTATTAAATTGGAAATAAAAAATAATCCTGGAAATTGATGAAAGTAATATAGACTTATTGGCAATACACCCAATTGGGCAGCTATACTTACACAGAGAAGTTGCCAAAAATATCGGACAAACGTGTTCTTCGGAAAATACAATTTTTTAAGCAAAGGAAAAATCCATAATATAGCGAATACTGCCGCGTAACTCATTTGAAAGCCAACCTGAAATAATAAACTGGGATTAATAAAAAGTAGAATGAATAATATAGATAAAGCTAGAATGTTAAAGGAGTTGCTAGGCCTATTTAAATATATCGCATAAGCTACGAATGTGAACATTGTTGTAGCGCGAATAATACTTGTTATCAAACCAAATATGGTACAAACTAAATTTATTATATTAGTGTTATGATAGGAATATATTGTAGAATTTCCAGAGAGAAGTTAGATGGTAAGGATAGGAGTATTAATGACCAGAAGTTGTTAGGAATAGAATTATCTGAAAAATTAAAACTTCCTTATAAAGTATATATTGATGAAGGGATTTCTGGTACTGATGAAATTAAAAACAGACCCGAATTTTCAAATCTGTTGGATGATGTTCAAGATGGTTTAGTTACTCATATCTATGCTTATGATCAATCTAGGTTAGAACGTAATCCACAAACACGTTTCGCTTTTAAGAATTTACTTAAAGAAAATAACACCAAATTATATACAGAAACTGGGGAGGTTGATTTGTATGATGATGAATTGGAGATGTTAGGGGATATTGTTTCCATAATGAACTCTTACTATGTCAGAATTACCACGAAGAAAATTAAGTCAGTTATAAAAAGGAATGTAAGTTCAGGAAAAATACACGGTTTACCTGCTTACGGTTATACAAAGGATGAAGATGGTATAATGATAGTTGATGAGGAAGAAGCTAAAATAGTAAAATTAATATTCAAACTTTCTTTGGAAGGTAAAGGTCAGAGAACAATAGCTCGTTACCTGAATGAAAAGAAGATTCCAACACGATATCAGAAATTAAATCAAGAATATAAAAGCACTAACTACAATACTAATAAAACAGTTGTAAAGAAAGGGAGTGAATCTAAATGGGGTCATTCCGTGGTTCGAGGGATACTAATAAATCCTGTATACAAGGGTGTTAGAAAATTTATGGATGAAATATATGATTGTCCAGTAATTATTAAACCTCAACTATGGCAAAGAACACAGGATAATCTAATATTAAATTCTAGATATACGGGTAAACCTACCTATCATAAATATCTTTTGAATAATATATTGTATTGTGGTGAATGTGGTAGAAGATATTTAGGTAGATCAACAGATAGTAAGAGAGGAAATCCCTACATGTGTTCTTCTAAACAAAGAATTCCAAGTGAATGTGATAATAGAAATATTCAACAACCTAAAATTGAATGGTTCGTTTGGAACAAATTCTTTGTTGATAAAGAACTGTTAAACATAGTGAAGAATCATTTTAAGGAAACGGAAATAGATGATGTACCGAAAAGAATATCGAAAGAATTGACCAACCTTAAAAGGGAACTTAAACAATTAGAGAGTAGGAGAGGGAATGCGATTTCGATGGTGTTAGATGGGACTTTGAGTAAGACTGATATCAAATCTGAACTTAGAAAGATTGATTTGAAACGGGAAGATTTGAAAGTGAAAATTTATAATATAAGGGAAGAGCAGGAAGTACAAAAAAAACAACTAAAAAATATTGATAAGGTTGATGAGGATTTAGATTTTATTAAAGAGAATTTACCTTTCAAAAGAAAACAGGACTTTATTAAAAAATGGATAAATAAAATAGAAATACTGTTTCATGATCCATATTACCTAATAGCTTTTGATTTCAATATACCCAAACTAAAACCACAAACTTTTTATATTCACAGAAAGTACGTTGGTTTGGAGGAAACATTGAAAACTGGTACTTGGTTAGATCCAAAGGAATGGGTTAATAAGAAAGGAAAGTTTACTAAAAATAAGTAAGAGGAAGAATTTTGGTTTATTTAGATTTCAAATCTACATATTCAGTTAAACCCAATTCTTTATAAACATCACTCTCTTTCATAACCTCAACCTTTCTTTTTTCCATAATCTCAATTGAAAGGTTCTTACGGTCTTTCTTCATGTATTTTTTAATTTTGGTAACTGTGTTCTTGTTGAGGTTTCCATCCATCAACCTTATAACCTCACTACCTTTCATACCCATGTTCAAATAATCTACAGCCTTAGAATGTTTCTTTAGGAAAGCTGATGGTGTTTCTTTTCCTCTTGGGGTTCTGTTTTTATACTTTCCTTTGATCTTGGCTATTTCAATTCCCTCTAATTGACGTTCTTTTCTGATTTCGTTCTCAACCTCACCGAAACTACCCAAAATGGAAACCATCATTTTCATCACATAGTTCATCTTCCCATCAACTAGGGTTCTCATTCCAAGGTTTTTAATATAAAGTGAAATACCACGTTCGTGGATGTAATCAATGAATCCAAGTAAGGATTTAAGGTTTCTAGCTAATCGATCGATGGTATGAATCTGAATTTCATCAATTGTACCTTCATCGATCATCACCTTCAATAGTTTTCCTTTATCCCTTTCAAAAATCGGAATAGTACCGGAACACTTATCCTCCAGTATGAATTCATAATCCTCACTATTTACCAATTGTCTTTCAGTCGATTGTTGGATAGTTGAACAACGAACGTAAAGAACTACTCTTTTCAAATCCTCCTTATTCTTATTGTCTTTCATATTTCCTAATAATAATACCCATATTAATAATGCATTAAAAATAGGAATAAAGTCTTGTATACCCTATTTTCAGGAGGTTTTTTCGATGAAGCACCTTTCCTATTTTCGAGTATACATTTATATTGGGAATAATATTTGGTGAGTTTATGAACTCATTAAATTGGGGACAGGTTTCGTGTAACTCCAAAGTCTGATTCACACTTTACCCTTAAATAAGTGGCTCTCATATAGAACCCAATTTTTTTATTGTGGGTAAAACTCGATTTGATAAGTTGGTTACATATTCAATATTGAAAACACTCTCTCTTAGGAGTTAAAAAAGAGAAGAAACAAAGTACACATACTGAAACGCTTTATAAACCTCAAATAAATACTTTTGTGGGTATACATTAAAATCGTTTAAATAATTTTTAAGAAATTGGTCAACGTCACAGCTTGGTGACATTCTGAATATTTTCGTTCACGAACATATATTAAACGAATCTACTTTTGAATTATCCATAAACATAGGAATATTCGTAGATTAACGTCTTATAAAATATGTTCTATATATAATTGTTGTAGTCCATTAGACGAAACAAGAAACATCCTACAAAAAACAAAAATTCAATATGGAAAAATGGAATGAACTATGTTACATACTATCTGAAAATTTACCTTCAAATACAAGTGAACAGCTATTTGAATTAAAAGTAGTTCAGGCATTTGAAAAATTGGGATGGAGTCAATTTAATAATGAAATTGTGGTGCGGAAAAGTATTCAATTAGGAGCTTCAAATAGAATTGTTCCTGATTTAATTTTGAAATCAAAAGATAAAGGAAATCTTTTCGTTGTAGAAGTTAAAAAACCTTCTCTCGAAATTAACAATTCTACTTACAAAGGGCAACTATCGTCATTTATGGCAATTACGAGAGTTGAATTAGGGATTCTAATTGGTAATAAATTACAGCTATTTTTAGACGGCAAATTTTTTAATGAAAATGGCATTGTCTTAATCGACGAAATTGAGTTTAAAAGAGATAGTGAAAAAGGACTAAAGTTTGTGCAATTATTCAGCAAGGAAAATTACAATAGAGAAAATATTGAAAATCACGCTCAAGAGAAAATTCAAAAATTAAAAGAAATAGAAGATTTTAAAAGACTGAAAAATCAATTACTCTCTAAAAATTATAATGAAAAAATAATTGATTATTTAAAAACAGAACTTTTAAAAGAATATAACGAAAAGACAATTGAAAAAGTACTCAAAGTATTAGATGTTAAAATTGAGAATAAAAACAAAATAGTTCCTGTCGAAAATTACCAAAAAAGTAGAACGAAAAGATATAACTCGGTTGAAAATTTTAATGAATTTACTGGAAAACTTCCAATCGGAAAATATGTGCGAAAAACATTTAACGAATTAGTTAAAAATAATTTAATTGACAGAAATGAAATTGAAAGATTACAAAGAGCTGACTATTCAAAAATGACATTTGATATTCAATTTCCTTTTTTGGCTAAAGAAAACTCTACCTATTACGAAAGAGTTAGGTATTGGAAAAATCCATATCAAATAAATGGCGAAATATTTTATGTGACTTCTCAATGGTATGAAGTTCCTGCTAATAATGACAGACCATATTATGAGGAATGGTTAAAGAAAATGAAAGAATAATAACGCACTACAAGCCGTGTAAAAATAATTGCTTGGTTCTCGCCTACTTGGAAAATTCTGCGGATTTCCCAAAGCCAGTTTTTATCTGGAGAGGTTCGTGCTTTAACACGCCATAGCTCATATACAAAAACGTTATGCATAATTAACCAGATAATTTCAATTCAAAATGGCTTATTCCACATGAAGAAAATAGACATCATATTAATTGTTTTCATAGCTTTATTTTGGGGATGTGGGGATGGAGTATCTAAACATAATATCTCTGACAACTTTGAAAACTCTATTCAGACAAGTGAATACTATGATGATGATATTACTTATAAAATTGCTTTAAATAAGAAAATTACCGTTGATTCATTGAAAAGTTTAGACAACATAGTTCTTGAACTACAAGTTTTCGTCAATAACAAGCCTGTAAAAATTGACGAACAAAATAAAATTGAAATTAGTGGATGTTCCTATTTAGATTTTCCTGAAATTATCATTTCAGTGGTAACATTTAAGGATAAACTGGCTATTGGATGGCGTATTGATGGTTTGGGTTCTGTATGTGGGAACACATACTCTTCTAAGACATACCTCGTTTTACCGCAGAAACATAGCACTTGTTTTCTTTACTCTTTGGCTTCTAAAGGTGAACCATTAATTGAAGTCCGTTCAGCTAACAGTATAGAAATCTTAAGTTACTATCAAGAATGGGGACGAACTGGTACAGCCAGCAGTTTTTTTGTTCCCATGAAGACAATTCTAAAGATAGATTCCAATTTTTCTAAACCGGTAGAAATAGAAAAAGGAGATCTTCTAATCGAAATAGAAAAGTTAGATAATGAAATTTGCGAAAGCTATCTTAAAGGAAGTTATCTGGGTTTGTTTACTGCTGCATTGAATGATAGGAACGCAGAATTATTGGAGTATGCCTTTATCAACTTCTTTGATGAAAACGACGCATCCTGGTACAATTCACAAGGAATCGTATATACTCCGAATGAAATTTCTGACCTTAAGAGAGTTTTAGTGAACAATCAAAAATTACCGGATAGATTTAAACATTTATTAAGACATTAAATGAATAACAAAAAATGCTTAACAAAACCTAAAATTCATGTCCACTGCGTACCTTGTGGCCGCGAAATTTTAGCCAAATCGTTGGCATTAATTTGAACCGAATGAAATTCAAACTTACATACATTTTGATTTTTGTATTATTAGTTTCTTGCAAACAAAATAAGTTGGATGCTGCTACTGATTTTAAAAGTAAGAGAGTATCCGAATACATCTACTCTTCTGAATCAGATTCAGACCCAATTAATGAAAATTGGGTTAAAGAAGATTCACTCTTTTTATCTGAATTAACTGATATTCTAAAAAATGATGAAAGTGATATACTCGATATTCTTAAAATAGATGAAAGTGATAGGAGAACCACACTTGGTTTTGGATATGAACAAATCGAGGCAAGTATGGGGAAAGGCTATGCTGGAATTTATTACAATTTAATATTAAAAGATGGTCAAGTTGCATCTTATGAGTTCACACCAAATTTCCCAAATAATAAAGACATAAAAGAGCGTTATTTAAAAATGTTTTCAGGAATTTTTAAAATAAGTGATAATACACTTCATAAACGATATTTCAATATTTCGGAAATGGAAAAACCTTTAAAAAACATAAATCCAGATATTTCGTTGAATGAAAATTTAAGATTCCTTATGACACCATTTTCTGGAACAAGGTATGGTTTTAGTGGTGGGTATTCAGGAAGCACTTTTACGAATAGAGCAATATTTATAGAAGAATCCAAAAGCATAAATCCTGAAGTTTGTCAAATACTTATGAATAGCATAAATTCTGGAACAAGACTTATGGGAATTGAATATTATATGAAAAACAAATCTGATTTTAAAAATCAAGATTTAATCAATAATTGGATTGACAAAGTTTACTCAGAATTACCAACAATAGAAACTTTAGAAGGCTGTTTTGTGATGCAAAGAGATAGTAAAGCATTGGTTGCGGAGTATGTAAAAAGAAAAAACTAATATTAATCTGTATCCGTATTTTAGGACTTGACATTTAAGGACTGATAATAAATCGAGTTTTTAGTTTAATTTTTACACTTGTTATTTTAACAAGTTGTGCGGACACGGATAAAAAATGGAAATTTCAAGAGATTGATGAGACAAAATTAGTCTTGCAAGAAAATATTCTCACGGCCGATTATCTGAAAACGGTTGAATTCAAAAATCATCTTTACTCAAAAACATATGATACAATTATAGAGGTAACATCCTATCAGTACGAATCAGAGCTTTGGAAAAATAATAAAATGACTGGCCGATTTAATGCTTCCACTTACGTATATCCAAAGTCTGACTTAAATGATATGGACGAATATTTTTCTTTCCACATAGCTGGATACGATTTTGAGGCATCCATATCACCTAATTTCAGATATGAGAAAACTTATGAAATTAAATTGCCTTATAGAAAATATCAAATTATTAAAGCATTCAAAAATGACACCCTGAATATAGGACTAGCATTCCATATTTTGAAAGAAAATAAAATAATTTTCACAACAGTTATGACAAACGATAAATTTGAATTGGAAATTGAAAAGTTGATTCAAAAACTGAATGAAATATAAAAAATGTAAGCTTCCCTTAAAACCGAACTGATACTGAAAATTCCAAAAAGCCCAAAGGAAATTAAAAAGTTCTTAGGTTTTAATGTTTTCATATTTTATCACTTACTTTGAAATATTACTTAAAATGTTTCCCTCAAAAACTAAATATCTATTTTAAGATATAATGGATCATTTATTCTATCAACTTCTTTCTTCATTAAACATCTTGACAAGTTGACAATACAGAAGTCCTTGTCATTCATATCTTTTATACTATCATTTAAAGGTTGGGGTATTTTTGTCACTCGACCCTATTATCATATTCTCTATACCATTCCAGTATTTCCATACTAGGTATGACAATATCTCCGTATTTGTCAATAAAACTCTTTTCATAATCACCTTCTAATCGCACTCTCGCATATCCATTCCTAAAATCTCCAGCCTCAATGAATTCAATTTGAGTAATTTCATTTCCCATTCTATCTACATACCCATATTTATCATTTAATTTCACTCTTAGAATATCATCTTCTACTCCCCAAATACTGTCATACTTAAAGTCAGTAAGTAACTTGCCTTCTTTATCAATAACCGCCCATTCATAATTTTTTTTAACAGAACTTAACCCGTTTTTAAAATTTAAACAATAATCATATTTTAAAGGTATTACCACATTGCCTTCCCTATCAATATAACCTTGTTTCTCATTGAGTTCAACAGATGATAAACCTTCATGAAAATCTGAAACCTTATCATATTTTAGTGGAATTATCTCTTCTCCTTTATCATTTATGAATCCATATTTATCATCAATCATTACTTTAGCTATGCCACCTCTAAAATCATCTGTATTGTCATACCTTATTGAGGTTATTTCTTTTCCTTTATTATCTATATAACCCCATTTATCATTTAATTCAACTCTACAAAAATTTTCTGTAAATGACCTTACATTGTCATATTTAATTGGTGTTACATCATTACCACTTAAATCAATCAATCCGCATTTATCGTTAGTTGTAATATCTGCTAAATCCTGTTTATGACATTTACTAATATTCCGAAACTTCAAAGGAACTATGGTATTATTATCAATATCCACTACTCCATTATTATATTGGGTATAGGTGTGATATTTGGTTTGCCCATCTGTTCCTTTATATTTGGATTTACGTTCGATTCCAATAAAGTCTGTAACAATAAAAAAATCATTGTTAATCTTAGAAACTGAACGATACTTTAAATGAATTTTTGAATTTCCGTTTCTATCAATAATATGATAATTTTTATTTGAATTAACTAAACTATAGCCATTCTCAAAATCACTTGGGTGGTTTTCATAAATAAGCGGTATAACTTCTTTACCCTCAATATTTATAAAACCCCATTTGTTGTTTAATTTAACCTTTGCTAATCCCTCGCAAAAATTACCAGCTGCATCATAAATTATTGGAATAACCTCTTTACCATTTCTATCAATAAAACCAGCCTTTTTTCCTACCCTAACACTTGCAAATCCTTCTTTAAAATATACATCTATTAAATCACCATACATATTGTAATCTGGACGATATTTAAAAGTTGTTAATTCATTTCCCTCTCTGTTTATAAATGCCCATGTACCTTTACCCAGAATGGCAGCCACCTGTTCGTTATAATTACAAACATAATAATACTTTGGCCTTATAACTTCTTCACCATTCTTATTAATATAACCCCATTTACCTTTACAAACAACTCTTGCAAGTCCATCATGAAATAATGACGTAGGTAACTCATTCACACAAAATAAATGACTATCGTATTTTAGCTCCGTAATATGAATACCTTTTGAATTAATAATACCCCATTTCCCATTCAATTTTATAGCTCCATATCCATCATCAAAAACTATTGCTCCATCATAGATTATTTTCGTAATGGGTTTTTTATTAGAATTAATTAATCCACAGAATCCATTTTTCCATACTATTTGTGTATCGCTTGAGATTATTTCTTTTGCTATGTCCTCTTTTAATGAAGGTTCATTTTCAAAGGCTGAATTATTATTTTGAATAATTTTAATCAAGGAGTTAAATGTGACTAAATTTTGTTCAATTTTCATTAGAGCCTCGTCATATTTATTAGACTCTATAAGGCTACTAATTAAATCTTTATCCTCCAAAATATCAAAATCTTTTAATTTATTAATCTGTTCTTGTATCAGATGATATTCTTTTAAAAGAATATAATTTTTTATCAAATTAAGCCTAGAAATTATATTAGAAATTTTTTCTGTCATTACATTAACTTATTTTAGAGTTAAATACTTTTTTTAACCGATAAGTTATGTTAAAAATAAAAATGTTATCATAATAGGGGTTCTCTTAAGGGATGAGGAGTGGGTGACCTCATTACTGATTAAATTAAATTTCTTCATTGATTAATCATTTGATAATTTGGGTTATTGAAAAACCCTTCTCATTATTATTTACCAATACCTCCTCTAATAACTCTTCTGAAAACTCATTTACAACAGAGAATGAAATAATCTCATTTAAAGGATTAGAATCATATATATTTTTAGTCTCTGAGGACTTTATATTTTTGCCTAGAAGATATCCTCGCTCCCATGTATTATGATACCAATTAGGATTATCACATTCACAAAAATCATAATTAAAACTGCAATTGCATTTTGGTAATTCAGCCTATTTTTCCAAACTAGCAAGAGCCATTTTGGAATATTAAGATAATATGTGTTGTTTCAAACTCTGAATTTGACCTATTATATGAAAATGGATTTCCTCGATTTAGATGTTTTAAAACATTATTAAATTGATAATGCAGAAAAGCGAGGAATTATAATTCCTTTCATTAGCTCTAAAATAACAAAAAAGCAAATCAAAAAACTACTTAAAATAGTATTTGTGTTACAAATGTTTTACAATGAGAAATGAGAAAAGGGTTACATTTCTGTAACCCTTTGAAAACTAAGTGGTCCCACCTGTAATAGAACCAATACCTTTATGCCCTAATAATTAGTATATTAATAATTATAGTGGAACTCCAATAGTTCCAGTTTAGAACTTCTGGAGTTCCAACGAAATCTATAAGTTTCCAATAAAAATTTCAATCTTTTTCAAACATTTCTTCACGTTTTCTCAAACTTCCTATACTTATATATGGTACTGGTATCCATCAAAGGGGTAAAATACCAATCACCCTATCACCATCAACAATACGATTGAGTACAGGAGTAGGGTTAGACATCGGGTAGTAATCTGTGGGATTGAAACAATATCCAATAATAACGGATGAGGTTTCTCCGGTAGTACCAAAAATAATTTTATTATAAATCAGATATGGGTGAGAACGGACTGGTCTGAGGAAATATAAAATTAATCACTTAAAGGAAGAGAACTAAACTTCTCCGAAAGGGGATTCGTGTATTTAATTTAAAAATAACAATGGAACTAAACAGATACGAAACAGTTAAGAGTGTAATTAATAAACTTGATAAGATAATTTCCAAATTTCTAAATGAGGCAAAACCAAACTTAAAAGAACTATTCTCTTTAATAGAAATGAGAAGTACTTATGTAAAAGAACTTGATGGACTGACCAGAAGTAAAAACACACATGAAATGTTTAAAAACAAAAATAGATATGGAAAATAATCACAGAATAACAAAACAAGAATTAGAGAAGATGTATGGAGTAGATAGAACCACAATAGAGATCTGGAGAAGAAGATATGGACTTCCTATAATAGAAATATCATCTCATTCAAAATACATCAGGAGAGATGAGCTAATAGCTTGGGAAGATAGAATGAAGGATAAGTTTCAAGTTGAGGTTTAAAATTCAAACTATATGAAAATTTGAATTTGATATACTATCCTTTAAATCCTATCCAAAACTTCTTTGGAAAGTTCTTCTCATTCGATAATCGAAGTTCTTCTAAATGTTTATCAGATATTCCTTCGGACTGTAACATATCAACCAGTCTTAAATTTCTTGTTTCAAGTCTTTGAATTTCAGATTCATCAACTATTCTATTTGATTTTGAAGAATTACAACCTCTATGCGTATAAACTAGATTCCACAAATCATCAGAATACATAAAAGACCACGGAATGACATGGTCTATTGATATATCTCCATCAAAATCTTCCCCACATATAAAACATTTTTTATCAGATAGAGTAAGATACTTATGGAACTTGGATAGAGATTTCCTACGGATATTTCCTCTATCAGTTATCTTTATCTTTTGAGATATTCTAGGCGAGGAATTAAAATTTTCAAGGATTTGAGACCATCTATAATTGATTATCTCAAAGAGTAAATCCGAATACTCCTTTAATATTTCAGGATTTGGTAATACAATGATTTCGTTCCCTTTATCCAATTCGTAAAGAGAAAATTCTTTTCTATCAACTTTAAGAAACCGATAACTTACATCCTTTTTTAACTGATTATTCAAGAATTTAATATCTAAGTCGATTTCATCCTCCACTCTTTCAAACTTAATGGGCTTAAATCCATTATCCTTTTGATATTCATCAATTTTCTTCTTTACATACGTTATTAAAACAGGAGGTTTCTTTGGATTAGGACTTTGTTGTAAATCAAAGAATATGGTTTGATTCCAATAATATTTGAACATATTTCTTGAAATCCTATCAAAGGATATTATAGAATTATTTCCACCCTCCAAACAACATTCTATTATGGATTTACTCCATCCCATTTTATAGGTATTGTCTACACTTCCGTTCTTAATTACCGTGAACCAATCTTTAATGGTTTCATTCATCATAATTCTGTTTTGATGGAATTACACCTCTAACTCCCCCTCGGGGATTTTCAGTATCTCCTTTGTATCTTGGAATGATATGAACATGGGTATGTAAAATTGTTTGTCCACTTTCTTCTCCCACATTCATTCCAATATTAAACCCTGAGGGATTGAATTCTTTTTGAAGATATTCCTTTAACTCATCTATAATTGAGATAAGGGATATCTTTTCCTCCTTAGTACACTCAAAATAATCCTTCCGATGGTGTTTTGTAATAATCAATGAATGACCATTAGTAACAGGGTACTTATCAAAAGAAACAAGCCAATGTTTATTCTCAATTATTGGTTTTGATATATTACAGAAAGGACAATCCAAATTAAAACAGTTTAGTAATTATTGCTATAACAAATAGCACATAATTCGAAGCATACCTCATAATTAATAATAAAATATAGTGAGTTAATGAACTCATTAAATTGGGGACAGGTTTTACGTAACCACAAAGCTTCTTTTTAGTTTTGTCCTTGAAATACCCATGTTCATATCGGCCCAATTTTTTTATTGTGGGTAAAATCTTATTTGATAAGTTGGTTTTAAATTCAGAATTGAAAACACTTTGTCCTAGGGTATAATAAAAAAGAGAAGATACAAATTACACATACTGAAACGTTCCATAAACCTAAACTAAATAGTGCTGTGGATGATATATTAAAATCGTTTAAATATCTTTTCAAGAAATTGGTCAAAGCCATAGCTTGGTAATATTCTGTATATTTTTGTTTACAAACATATATAATATGCATATTAAACGAATAGGACTTTTTTGAATTACCCATAAAAAAGGGAATATTCTTATATTAACGTTATAAGAGAAATATAGTAACTTGTTACTATAAGCAATTGTTGTAAGCCATTTAAAAAAAACCAAAAAATAATTAAATATTGATAATATTATGTTGGAATACGAGGACGAAATTGAAAATGAAACAGATTTACTTCGCTGGCTATATTTTTACATTGAAAAGAAATCCAAAAAAGGAGTAAAACAAAAACATTTAGAAAAAATGATTTTGAAAATTGAAAATATACTAAACATTACCATAAATGATGAATTGGGCTTTGGGTATATTCCAGATTTGGATAGAGAAGAACTCGATGATAATTTACCATTCTAATTCCTATGACAAAAAAAGTACTACTTTATTATATTCTTGGTTATTTGAATAGCCAAAAAAATTCAAGGAATACTGAATCCTTAGAATTGTCCTATGTCCTTAGACTAATCGAAAAATATACTCGAATTTCAAATAAGAATAACTCAAATGAATAAAAAAGATATACTTTATTATGCTTACGGTTATTTAAAATTTCTATCCGAAAGTAATAATAGTGACGAAGATTTATATATACGACTGAATATCATGATTGCACGTTATTCAAAGGATAAACTCATTAGAAGCCATCGTAGGTATCAAAACAATTTAAATAGAGTAATATGGGATATAGAAGATAAAATTGGACACCGAAATGCATTTCCTGAACTTTATAGTAATCAATCTTATAATAATAATAATAATGATGATGATAATGGAAATGACAATTACAATCCTGATTTAGATTTAGACCAGCAACATCCTGATTTCTATGTCTGAATAAAAAACGGCTTACAATAACGTATATAAAACATAGCTATTACAGGCTTTCCGAAAGGTTTTTGTGTATTTGCCAAGTCCGCCAAATCTTTTGGATTTGGCTTTTTGAGAGAGTAAAGTAAAAAAGAAAATTTAAAAATTCGGCTTGTGTTAATCCGAATGTTCCGTGTCTTTTTGCACGCTACGTTATTCAAATTTGAAAAACAAAGACTGACAACGAGTAGACGAATAAAAAAATAAACTATTAAATAAATTAAAAGTATGAAAATTGAATGTCGAAATTGCAAAAATATAGAAATCGTGAACACAGACTTGTTTGTGAAAATCATTGGTGGTGCATTACCTGTTGGTGGGTTTTGGGCTTGGACAACTTATCTACTTGCTGGTACTGGTTTTGCATTACCTATTGTCATAGCAATGATTGCAGGCGGAACAGGTATGCTTATTTATAAAGACAAAATCGTTAAATGGCTTACAAATAAGAATTATAAATGCTCAAAGTGTAATAGTATAAGTTGGGATACTATGAAAGAAAACGTCCCTAGAAAGAAAAAATAAGTACCCATTAAGCTATGTAAAATGGTTTGCTGGTGTTCCCCTATTCATGAAAATCCTGACAGATTTACCTTCTTTTTGTATATGCTTTAAATTAATTGCTAAAACACTAAGACCTCTAGTCCTTATTGTCTACCTAATTCTTTTGACTATAATTTATTTGAATTGGAATTTTTTAACTGGTAAATGGCTAGAAGGTTTTAATCTTTTGAATCAAGGTGAAAATAAAATCCTTGTTGGTTTAACATCAGTATATTATACATTTGGGTCTTTTTATGGTGTAATATTTTTGTTGATGCCACTATCAGTTTTTGAAAAAAAACACAAAAAAGAAGAAAAATTAATATTTAAAATACCACGTAAAACTGATACACGCTTTTACTTAAAAAATATATTAATTTTCTTTGTCTTCCCTTTGTTGTTAATAATTGGTATTGTTCTTTGGATGTTTATAGAAGTAGAATCTACTTACCTTGCATACGTCTTTTGCTTAATCGTTACTGTTGCATTGATTCTCTCTTTAGTATATACTATTTTTAAAAAAGTATTGAAAATAAAGTAAGCGAGTTAAATTATATATAGTTGTAAAAAAATGGGTATCTATGATTTCAACATTTTATCCGACCATGAGAAATATGATACTGTATTTACAAAAGGTCAATTCGTTGATAGTGTTAAGGAGGGAAGGATAACATATTTACTTTACTCACTATCTTATTTCTGGATTGAGGTAATGTACGATACACCTACTAACAAAATATTAGAAATAGGTAGTTTTGTAAGTGGTAAAACTTTGGACAGGTATAGTAATGTTCCAAACAAAATTTAAATTAAGGAATAATTAAAATACTTCTTCCTTTACGGTTTTCCGTAACCAATTAAGTACTTCTTTTAGTATCATTACTCCTATTGCGTTTTAAATCTCTAGAATAAAAAACCTCAAAATGGAAACAATGAAGCAAAAAAATTTTGAAATCAAACCATATCAAAGACTATTAAAACAAATAAAATTTGAAAATGTACGTAGTCAATATACAGATAGAGAAATTCAAATGGAGCTCTTATATTCCAATAGCCTATTATTTGAACAATTACAACTCACTCAAAAGAATACCAACATCATTAAAATTATCGTTCTAATATTTGCGATATTATCAGTATTAATTGGCTTATTAATTGGTCTAGGCATTATTTAATTTAAGGTTAAAAGGGAAGTGAATTAATTTCATTCAAGAAATAAAATAATATTAATCTAAGTCTTATTCGAACATGACAACTAAAATAGGAATACATGTACTTAGACTTAATATTCTGTAAATCAACCATTTTATAAATTAAATTAACTTTAATTAAATAGTTTTAATGGTTCATATAAATACTTAAATAATGAAAAATATTTGGATTCCTTTTTTCACTCTTATTTTGATAGTAAGTTCTTGTAGTAAAGACTTTGAGGATGTGACCTCGAATCAGGAAGTTTCTTCCATAAGTTTAAGAGGTAAAATGGATAAAGTTTCCATCTGTCATTATGACGAAGATACGGATACTTGGAAAACCTTGAATGTTTCTGGAAATTCCCTAAAGGGACACTTGAAACATGGAGATGTTATTGGGGAGTGTTCAACCTCTGTTGTTTATGATTTCAATGATTGTTCAATTGATGGATTCAATACAAATGGAGAAGGAACATTTTCAATAATTGATAATGGAATTGATGGATGTGGAGTTTCATTGACACGACCAATCAGTATGAGAACGGACTCTCAATTTTCCTATGGAACCTATGAAATGGATACAAGAGCTTCTACTGGGGTATCAAATCAATATATGTTTCTTTTTCTTAGTGAAGATTTTTCTTCTTATGGAATAGGTATTGGTATACAACCGGATAGAACTGATGATGAAGGAATAGATTTTATCGTTAATGGAGTTCCTCTTTTACAAGGTAGAAGAAGTGATATCCCTGTTTCCTATCCTAATTGGTATCATGTTAAAGTTGAAGTAACACCAGATTATGTGAAACTTTGGTTAGACGAAACTTTAATGTACGAATTATATGATTATGGGGGAATCGAAAATCCTATAGGTAGATGGGAAATTAGTTCATATTCAACAAGTGAATTTGATAACCTGAAATACACTCCAATGTAGAACATCTAAATTTTAAAATATTATATAAGTTATCATGAAAAACCCTCTTGTTTATTTCTTCTTTATTTTAATTTCCTTTTTCGTTCTTAGTTGTACTTCAAGTTTAGATACAGATCCGGTAATAGAGACAAAAACATACACTCTAACTCTTTCAACAACCCCATCAGAAGGTGGAACAGTTTCTCCTTCGAGTGGAAATTATGAAGAAGGTACTACCGTGTCTATAGAAGGTACTCCCAACGAGTTTTATAAATTTAATGAGTGGACAGGAGATGAACAGAATACAGATAATCCCGTATCCATTTCTATGAATTCCAACAAGAGTATCACAGGAGTTTTTGAACTTTTGGATTCGGATGGGGATGGAGTAACAGATGATATTGATGAATGTCCTGATACTCCCAATGGGGAAACGGTTAATAGTATTGGGTGTATAGAACCTGAACTTACTTATGTTCCTGATGATGTATTTGAACAAACTCTTATAGATTTAGGAATTGATGATGAATTAGATGACTATGTTTTAACTAACTCAATCAAACCAATAAAAGAATTAGTTTTTGATGAAAAGGAAATATCCGATTTTACAGGAATAGAAGGTTTTGAAAATTTAGATAAATTGGATGTTACGAAACCATCCACAAGTTTAACATCTATTAATTTAAGTACTAATCTAAATCTTGTGACTTTGTACATTAATCAAACTAGTATTCCTTCTTTTGATTTATCCAATAATACAAGTTTAACCTTCCTTGATTTATCCGATAATCAATTATCAACTATCGACCTTTCCAAAAATATTGATTTAACCTTTCTTGATTTGGCAGGAAATCAATTCACAACTATTGATTTATCAAACAATATCAATCTTACACAACTTGATTTCGAAGTAAATCAACTTATGTCTATTGATTTATCAAATAACACTAACCTAAGTGAATTGTATTTATTAGATAATCAACTATCCTCTATTAATGTTTCCAATTTAGTTAATCTTACTTCCTTTTTAATTTATGAAAATCCTCTTACGTGTATTCAGGTTAATCAAGATCAATTAAATAACATCCCTATTGGTTGGGAAAAAGATTCTGAGGATTCTTATTCCTTAAATTGTTCAGATACAGACGTTGATGGTGTAACAGATGATGTTGATAAGTGTCCGGATACGCCTTCAGGAGAAACTGTTGATACCAACGGTTGCTCTGATTCTCAAAAGGATACCGATGAAGATGGTGTAACTGATGATTTAGATACTTGTCCAGATACACTTTCAGGAGAAACTGTAGATTCCAACGGTTGTTCAACTTCTCAAAAGGATACCGATGAAGATGGTGTAACTGATGATGTTGATACGTGTCCTAATACTCCCTCAGGAGAATCTGTGGATGCAAATGGTTGTAGTGATAGTCAAAAGGACTCTGATGGTGATGGGGTTTCAGATAATAAAGACTCGTGTCCGAATACTCCAGCAGGAGAATCTGTTTTACCAAATGGCTGTCCAGTTAATACTCAAACCTATGTCCCTGATGATAATTTTGAGCAATATCTTATTGATTTAGGATATGATAGGTTTTTGGACGATTATGTGACTACCGCAAATATTAGTTCTGTAGAGAGTTTAACTATAGCTTTTAATGAAAATATAACTGATTTGACTGGTATTGAAGACTTTACTTCATTAACTTCATTAGGAATAGATTCCGTTCCTATAACATTTTTAGATATCTCTATCTTCAATAATTTAACATTTCTATCTTTGGAGTATATCAACTTGAATTCTCTAGAAATAGTTAATCATAATAGTCTAGAGGCCCTGTCATTATATGATATTGGAAGTTCTGTTACTTTGAATGTAAGTAATAACAATAGTTTGAATTCCATTAGTGTGGGAAGAGGTAATTATGAATCAATATCTATAACTCAAAACCCAGCATTAAACAATACAATTTACTTGGGCAATATGGTGGCAAATTCACTGGAAATTATTAATAATCAAGAATTGCCAAGAATTCAGATTTATGCTATGGATCAACTATCCAGAATAGATATTGCTAATAATTTAGCTCTCACGGGAATTAGCATCTCTAACAGTCATATTAATGCCTCGTTAGATGTCTCCACAAATACCAACTTGACAAATTTGGAGATACCTTATTACGATGGTGGCGGAAATATATATGCATTGAACATTTCTAATAATACTTTGTTGGAAAGGTTAGATATAAGGTGGAATCAAATCCAAAGTTTAGATGTTTCACACATTGTGAATTTGGCATATTTGGGTACGATAGGAAATCCATTGACCTGTATCAAGGTAAATCAAGAACAATTGGACCAAGTTCCCAATATTTGGGCTATATGGGATAAAGACGAAGAAGACGTTTATTCCTTAAATTGTAATTGACGGTTATTATTAAAAAATAAATTGATGTTTAACTAGTAGAATCTCGACATTAAACGATACATAATTGATAAATACTCCCCAAAACCCAAACTTCTTAATACTATAAATAGGTTATTTTATTTTCTATGAGATTTTGATGTTATGAAATTTGGTAAAATTTTTGAGAAAGTCAAATTTTAAGCGGAATTGTTGTCTATTTTTCTGCTTTTATGCGGGGTTTCAGTTCCGTTTTACACTGATCATACACAAGTGTATACATCAATATAAAACGGGAGTCTTAAAGAAAAGAGACCTAATTATTATCTTATGGCAAACTATAAATGGTTTTATCCCTAATTTTAGGAAAAGATAAAATTAAAATAAAACAACTTACAACAGGTCCTATAAGTAATGTCCTAAAAACTCATTAGCATGAATAAGGACATTACTTATAGCCCTGTCGTTGTGCTTCATTAAGGAAACCAGCCGCACAAACAGCACATTTGGTTTTTCCGACACTAAAGCCAACGAATAAAAAACCAAAAGAGCTGTTTTTTGCCAACGCTTGAAAGAATTAAAATGAATGATGAAAAAATACTCTGCAAACTACTCTTACACCAATCATAATTTTGTTATTCAGAACCTAACGAATACAAGAAAAGAGTCGAAATTTTTACCTGCAATTTTAATAATCAAAAACCTTATTCAAAGAGGTAAGCCAACCTTAATGAGCCAATATTTACAAAGTATTTATGGTTCAGTTCACAAAGAAATAGAACTCTTTAAAAATCCCTTTGTTTTAATAAATAAATCAAGCCTTAAATGGAATAACACTATAAAAGGAGATGAAGAAAATAATTATTTTCCAGCAAGAACATTTTTGGAAGAGAGAATTAGTGAAGATTTATCTGAGTATGAATTTATAAAACAACTAATAATTCCAGAAATTGAGATTAATCAAATCACTCAAAGAAATGATGAAAACTTCAAACATCAATGCGTTGATTTTTTCTTGCCACAAGCGAATTTAGTAATAGAAATAGATGGGCAACAACACAAAGAGGAAGTTGGAAGAGTTATTGATTCAATCAGAGACAATCACTTAACCTTATCAAAGGTTTTAACGGTTAGAATCGACACAAAAGATTTAGAAGCGAGAAATGAAATCTATCTTGAAAATATAGAACAAATAAAAAACCAACTCGACAAATATTCAAGATTTCTAAATTTATACAAAACAAACTTCAATCTCAGCTTCGATGAGATTCCAGAAGAAATAAAAAAAACAAAATTATTGCCTACGGCAATAATTCGTTTTCAAGTTTTAATTCTTGAATTACTTGAAAGTGGTATATTAAGTCTTGATAGCGAAAAATGGTTATTTGAAGTTAAAAACAAGGATATAAATGGATATGAAAATCATTCGATAGAGGATATATTTGAATGGCTTCATCATTTATTGAAATTGCAAAAACTTCCTTTTAATGAACCTCAATTTGAAATTAGAAATGTTGAAAATTTCAGTAACGGAAATTGTGTTAAAATTGACTTTAGCCTTTTACAACGTTGGACTGATGAAAATTCACTTAATGAAAAAATTATTTATGTAAGAACTGACTATTTAGACTTATTTCATAATCGAAATAAAAATAAATTAGACAGAATCAACTATTTTAAACTAGGTACTTCTTCTAAATACAATTACAAACTTCTTTTCAATGAAGAGTCTGATGATTTAGAAAACTTACAGTTTTTTCTTAAAAACATATTTGGGTATGATAAATTTAACAATGGTCAGATTTCAATTATTCAAAACGTTTTAGAAAATAATACAACTATTGGATTACTACCAACAGGTGGCGGAAAATCTTTGACCTACCAACTTGCGTGCCTTTTACAACCTTGCATCAGTTTTGTTGTATGTCCAATCAAATCTTTAATGTACGACCAAATAAAAGACCTTGACAAAGCATACATTCAAAATATTGAATCAATAAATAGTGATGTAATTGGAGCTGAACGAACTGAAATATTAGACAATTATAGCAATGGAAAATATTTCTTTGTTTTTATTTCGCCTGAGAGATTTCAAACCAAGGATTTCAGAGAAAGACTAATAGCAATAAATTCACAATTGAACTTCTCTTATGCTGTCATTGATGAAGTTCATTGTTTGTCAGAATGGGGGCACGACTTTAGAACCTCATACTTAAACCTTTCAAATACCATAAAAAAATATTGTCCTTCAATCAACTTTTTAGGATTAACAGCAACTGCATCAGTTTACGTTTTAAAAGATATTCAGTTAGAATTTAATACTGACCAAAAGAATGTAAAAACGCTAACCGATTATACTCGACCAGAATTAGAATTTATTGTTATAAATGATAACGGTAAAAAATATCAAGAAATTAAAACTATTATTGAAAATCACAACGAAGAAGATAATCTTTTTGATTTAGATTCTGAGAACCCTAAATGTGGTCTTATATTCACACCTTTTGTAAATAGTGGAAATGGTTGTTTTGATTTGGCAAGTAAACTAACAACTAACTTCAAAGTACCCGTAAAATTCTATTCAGGTACGAAACCAAAAAATTATCAAAACGATTTAGATTTCGAGAAGTACAAACTAAAAGTTCAAGACGAATACAAAGAAAATAAATTCTCATTATTGACAGCAACTAAGGCTTTTGGTATGGGAATTAATAAAAAGAATATAAGCTTTACAGTTCATTATGGTATGCCTGCTTCAATGGAATCACTTTATCAAGAAGCAGGAAGAGCAGGAAGAGACAAAAGTGATGCAAAATGTTATGTTTTACTAACAGAAGAAAATCCAGAAACTGATGTTCAAACTATTTTCAACCCAGAATCAACTTATGAAGAAATCCAATCATTAACAGAAAAAGTTAAATGGGATGGTCAAGATGTCTTTCGTCAAATCTTTTTGTATCAAAATGGATTAGACTCAATATCTAAAGAGTTAGAACTTGTTGCCCAACTTCATAACACATACTCAGAATCAGGAACATCTAAAGTTGTTTCTGCAACGAGTTTAGCATCAAACAAAGCGAAAGTTGAGAAAGCTATTTATCGTTTGTCAAATTTGGGAGTTATTTTAGATTGGACTGTTGATGATTTCTTTAATGGAGTGTTTACCGTTACATATAATACTTTCACAGAAGAAAGTATAAAATCTACTCTACTCAAATTTATTAAAAAGTATGTTGATGACTTTGAATTTGATAACCATTCTGATAGAATTAAATACACAAATATTTTAAACAATACTGAATTGCCAAAATTCGAGCGTTTAGTAAAAATCTTACTGCAATGGTCTTACGATAAGTTCGGTTCAAACAGAAGAGAGTCATTAAAAAATGTATACGAAAACTGTTTAAAATATGATGATACAATTGAAGGAAAAGAATCTTTTAAAAAATCGTTAGAAGCATATTTTAAATTCACAGAAGCAACTTACATTTTACAACATATTGCAGAAAATAACAACAGAGACCTTTCTAAATGGTTTGATGTATTCTATGATGAAAACAACAACTTCATCAACAAAGATTCATTAGTTGATTTAAAAGGTAACCTACAACGGTTTTTAGAGAGTTTTCAATCTAACACAGGACTAAATCTTATAAATGGTTTAACCATCTTACTTTTAGAAGATTCATTTAATAAAATTGAAGAAAGCAGATTTTCAAAATCATTTGATACAATCTCAAATTATGAAGAGTCAGAATTTGATTATGTTATTGACCAAATTCTTGAAGTCTCAAAGAAATTTAATCAAAAAGGGAAAATAATATTGTTGAAATTCTTATATAAATTCAGTAAAACAGAAGAGGAAAAACTAAGGTTTGCAAAAGAATTAGGAGACACAAAAACTCTACTCATTCATTACAACAATAGGCTTAAAAGCATAAATAAAAATATAGAATATGGATTTAGAAAAATTGGATAGTGTTGTAAATGAATTAGAACATAATTCGAAGCAACTTAAAGATTTTACGGCTGTTTACTCAGAAATAAGTACGCTTCAATCGAATATAAGCCGAAACTTGGAATTAATAGAAGAGAATAATAAAAGTTTAAACTCAGTAAGTGATGTAATCAAACAAAAAACTGAAGAAAACACAGAGCAGCTAAAAGTTGCCCATGACTTTCTTGAGCAAAAAATTGGAGAGATTTATAAAGACAATAAAGTTTTTCAAAAAGAACTTGACGCAACGCTTATTACAAGACTTGACAAGCACAAATCTGATATTCAAGTTGAAATTAGAAATGAAGGAACTCAAATACAACGCGCATTTGAAACTACTTTAAACTCTAACTTTAATTCAATGGAATCGAAAATTAAAGAGCTTTTTGATTCTCAATCAAAAGAAATAAAAACAATGAAAATTTTAATATTTGTATTAGTTGCTATTGGAGTTGGTTTAGGAATTGGACTTTACTTGAAATAGCCAACGCTACACCAAAAATTGCAAAAGAGTATGTCTTTGCGAACGCTAGCAAGTTTTCGGAAAAAGCCAGCAGGTAAGATGTGTATAAAACATGGCTAATAAGGCTTTAACAGAGGTTTTCGCTTCTTTATTAAGTCCGCCAAATTTTTAATTTGGTTATATTTAGAAAAAAATAAACATAAAAATTAAAAATTTGGCTCTGTGTTAATCCGTAAAGTTAGTGTCTTTTTACACGCTACGTTTCATACACTAGACCGTTACCTGCAAGCTGAAAAGCCAACCGCACAGTCAATCACATTTCATTTTTTTCGTGCCTCAAAAAATAAAAAGAGCTTGTCTTTTCCCAACACTCAATCAGAATTAAATAGGAATTTCAAAAAATGTCCGTAAATTTGTCCGTGTACGCAAAAACGTCCGTGGAATATTATGGCGACAATTAATTTCTATTTAGACAAACCTGACAAAAAAGGGTTTGCACCAATACATCTAAGGATAAACTGTAACGGAAGTCAAGTTAAGGTTTCTACAGGACAGAAAATAGAACCAAAAAACTTCAACAAATCCAAACAGAAAGCGATTGGGTTGAGTGTGGAATTCCACGAAATTAATCATTATTTAGATTTTCTAAGAGAACGAGCGGACGAACTTCTGCACCATTCTAACAAAAAAACCTTTGTACAAAAAGAAGTTAAAAGCGTATTGAACGAACACATCGAAAACTATAAAGAAAATAGCAATGTCAATATTTTAAAAGAGCAGGTTGCACTTTATGGAAAACCATTCACTTTTGTAGATTTATTTGCAGGAGCAGGTGGTTTTAGCGAGGGATTTTTGCAAGCTGAATATAACAATAAATTCTTTGATTTCGTTGTTGCCAACGATATCAATGAAAATTGCGAATTAACTCACGTCGTTCGATACAACCATCAATTAGGTTTGGATGCTGAGTTTCTAAAACAAGATATTACTGAACCAGACTTTTTAGACAATTTATTAAAAAAAATAAATGGTAGAAAAATAGACGTTGTTTGTGGTGGTCCACCTTGCCAAAGTTTCAGTCTTGCAGGAAAGCGAAAAAAATTCGATAAGAAAGATGACCTTTTTTCTCACTATTTGGAAGTCATTAAGGTTTTACAACCTAAATACTTTGTTATGGAGAATGTAAAAGGAATTTTGACTAAGGAAGGTGGTAAAATAAAAGAATTAATTATCAAGGAAATTAACTCTATCGTTGATACTAAAGAAATTCCTTTACTAAAAACTTTTATCCAAAAAATACAGAAAGAATCAAATTCTTTCCTTTTCGATAGTATTGTAAAACGAGTTGAACTTGAAAAACTACTTGAAAAAGATAAGGAAACTGGAAAAGCTGATTTCATCAGCTTTGTAGAAAATAGATTTAAAAGACTGACACCAAAAATAGCAGACTACAAAACCAGTAAGACGGACGAAAATATCAATACAATTCGTCACGGTTTCAGCCTTTTGGCAAGAACAAAAGAATGGGAGAAATTAAAGCGTGACATTATCAAAGAGAAAGATTTTTGCAATATTGATAGTGATGACTTTGCAAATGCCTTTACAGAGTTTCTAACAGAAATAAGTTCTGAAAATGTCATTTTAAAAATTGAAAACTCATTTAAAGCTTTAAAGATTCCAAGTAATTACAAAAAAGATTGTGAGGATATAATAACTGCTCTAAAAATCTACACAACGTCTTTTGATGAATCCATTGAGATTTTAAAATCTCATTGTAATACATCACAAAAAAAAGAATTAGAGACTATCCTTGAAAGTATTAGACTTTATAAAATAGAGCAACCATTTGTTGCTAACGCATCAAATTATGGCGTTCCACAAAATAGAGAAAGAGTACTTTTTATTGGTTGTCGCAAAGACCAAAAATATATTTCTGAAATACCTGCAACAGTTACCGAAGAAGAAAAAGTTACAATTTTTGAAGCCTTGTACGATTTAGACTTTATTGGTAATAACCAAGAAGCTCATCGATATGAAGAAGTTGATATTTTTGCTCAATACAACGGAACTGCAAAGAAAATGGCTAAACTTCTCAAAAAAAGAAAAATTGATGGAAAGCCAATTTCAAAAGGCGGAAAATCATTTGCAGAATGGTCAAAAAAAGGAAGATTAATCGAACGATTTAAACCTCAAACAAAACCATTTTACGTAAGGAATACGGAAGGTTTGGAGAACGGAGAGAAATATTTTGACATACTCAACAATCACAAAACAAGTAATCAAAATGAAACCGTTATTGAAAGACTTGGTGTGATTTTAAAAAATGGTAATTATAGAAAAGCGCAACCAGAACTTGAAAAATTAAATCTATCTACAAACAAGAGAAATTACAATGTTTTAAAACCAGACGAACAAAGTTCTACAATAATGACTATCGCAGATGATTACATTCATTACAACTCGCCAAGGTCTTTAACAGTTAGAGAAATGGCACGCTTACAATCATTTGATGACTCTTTTGTATTTCAAGGAAAACGTTCAACAGGTGGAAATAATAGAAAAACAGAAGTACCACAATACACTTTAGTTGGAAATGCTGTTCCGCCTTTATTGGCTAGAGCGGTTGCAAGTGAGATTTTAAAACATATCAAGTGAGAAAACTTACAGACGCAGAACAAGAAAAGATAAAATTACTGACCAAAAATCAAGTTTCCCTTACTTTAATTGAACCTACTGAAACAGGACTTAAAAAATCCATAATGGATGCGACTGGTTCTGTCCGAAGTTATTTAAAAAGTGAAAATATTCACGATTACGAATTACAGAATCAAGGAACAGAAAGTAAGATAATAATCCCAACTATTATTCATACCGGTTTTAAAACTATAAAATCTAAAGCATCATTATATCGTCCTTCAACTAAAAATGGAGACCCAAGAATTTGGTTTTATAGCTTAACAAATGTTACAGACCCAAATGATATTATCGCAATCACTTATTACAACGATAGTTTTCAAGTTTTTAACTTAACAAAACTAGATGTCAGAGAATTGATTAATTCTGCAATCCAAAATCCATTTCAGGATTTAATTAATGCCATTAATACGACTGAAAACGAAGTTGCATTTGAGCTTTTGGCTATGCTAAGAAAAATTGCAAGTGCTGGTCCAATTCCTTCAATGGTAAACGCTGACACTTCTGTCGGTAGAACACTCGAAACAGCGCTTGGAATTGATATTAACTCTTCTAAACAGCCAGATTACAAAGGAATTGAGCTTAAATCGTTCAGAAACAGTAGAACGAACCGTAAAAACCTATTTGCACAAGTTCCAGATTGGGATTTAAGTATGCTCAAAAGTTCGGCACAAATTCTAGACAATTTCGGTTACGAGCGCGAAGAGGATTTTAAATTGTATTGCACAGTTTCGGCAATCACGAGAAACTCGCAAGGTTTGAATCTAAGAATTGACAACGACATCAAACAATTAATTGAAAACTCGGACAAACCAGAGATTGGAGATTTTGTAGTTTGGACATTAGACAAACTACACAACAGACTAAAATCAAAACATAAAGAAACGTTTTGGGTAGAAGCCGAAAGCACCAGAATAAATGACCGTGAACATTTTCAATATAAGTTGGTAGAACACACAAAAAAGCCAATTACTTCTCAATTCGACTTGTTAGTTGAACAAGGAATAATAACACTTGACCATTTAATAAAGCGAAATTCAAAAGGTAAAGTTGTCGAAAAAGGTCCATTGTTTAAAATAAAACCGAAAGGAATTGAATTACTGTTTCCGCCAAGTGAAAGTTACAGTTTAATGACATAGCGGAATTGCCAACGCTTAAAGCCATACACATTTCCAGTCGCACCATCCACGCTTCACCAAAACCGATAGAGAAATTGACCAAATGGTTTATGAATTGTACGGATTGACAGAAGAAGAAATAAAGATTGTGGAAGAAGCCTCTGCATAATACTTACACGTTTTTAATTCGTACGAGCCACCACTACACCATCCATTACAAATGCAATATAATCTGCTAACGGTAAAAACAAGACTGAACAAAAATCTTGCTTTTGCTCTATCTCCTTTATTTAAAGCTCTCTAATAAGGTTGATTGTCAAACCCCATCAAACCTTTTCAGATTTTTTATAATGTTTTATAACATTTTTTAAACGAACTCTATACTTATATACAGAAGATAGGGGGAAATCCACACCCATCCATTACTACGAGAGTGGTTGAAATAAGGTAAAAACAATTATTTCTTTAATGAATCCCAACGCCTTTGGACGTAATGGGGACTAAGTATAAAGTAATAAAGTAAACAGCTATGAAAACAATAGGAATAAGAATAAGAAAAATAAATGTTACGAAAAGTGGCAATGTCCATTCAACATCTAAAAAGAACATCAAAAAACAGATTTTAACTCTACACAGAAAAATTAAAAAAAAGGATAAAATCGAGACCGAATACGTGATAGAAAAAGATGACCACAAAGGAAGGTATCACTCCCACCTAGTCATCCACTACAATGATGAAAAGAACCTCTACAACCAACTTAATCGGTTCATAGGTGGTAGTACATGGATTTCAGAAAATAGTGGGTTTGATGAAGTTAAAACGAACAATGGGAAATGGAGTGAGATAAGTTTACATAACCTGTATGATGTAGAGGGATTTATAGGTTACATGAACAAGTACAATCCTAGTGAAACCTTTTACTAAACTTACAAAAAGAAACAACAATGGAAGAATCACTAATGGAAAAAACATTGAAAGGAATGGGTATCGAAACATCCTTATTAAATTCAAAACAGATTTTCACCCGAGAAGAAACAGAAAGGATATTCAACTGTTCACATTCAACATTGAAGAATTTCGAGAAAAGGGACTGGATTAAACCGAGAAGGTTCAAGAATAAAAACTTTTATACTAAAGCCGGTATTCTGAACTGCATTAAGATACAAGCACCTTTTGAAGCAAAAACCCATTAAGATTGAAGGATGGGAAACAATTTGGGATATTAGTTAAACAATGGAAGTGTATGAAATTATGAACACATTTCTTTTTGATATATATACATACCAACAATCATTTGAATTACTGTGATATCACCAAGAATGGTATCCTCGTAATAAATAACAAACGATTAAAAGAGCCACAGATATATTCTGTGGTTTTTTTATGTCCTTTTACCATTTATTGTGTAAGGCATCAAACTGTCATCTAAACTGTGGATTGAACTTAAAATTAAAATTATTACTTTCCATTTATGAAAATTAGTGAGTTCGTTAAGAATATAACTGAGTTTCAATCCAAGGATTTCATAAAGAATATGGGTCAAGAGGATCGAGACCAAATGGAAAGTAATCTCTGGTTGGTATGGCAAAAACTCCAGCTTATAGATGATTTCGAAATTTTCCTTCCCTTATCCGATATTTCCGAAGCTCTCTCCAAGATAAAGGATGTTCCAAATATCGTTAAGAAGAACAACAAGTTCTTCGATATCAACTTTTTTTATGATTTATGTATCGAAAATATTCCAAAAAGGAAATATAAGTTTATGCATCCCATTAAAAATAAGAAAAAGGTTTACGATCAAGAGTTCCTTGAATACCTATCGATGGAATTACAGGAGAGTACCAAGAACTGTAAAGGATTTTATGATATTTTCCAAAATCATGGGAAACTGGAAGAGGAAAAGAAAAGGCTTTTGGTTAAATATGGAGTAGACATCAATGATGATGGAGAACCTTCGGGAGAACCTCTGGAATCAACTTCTAAACATAAGATATGGTTGTACGAAATCGAAGCGGAGAAGATTAAAAAATTAGGTTATAAGGACAGGAAGAAAATATTGGGTGATTCTAGTTTAAGGAAATATATATTTAAGGAAACAGGTATTTCCCAATCAAAGTATTATCAACTTAAATATATTCTGGACAATTCACCTGACGAGCTGGAAAATATAGATTCAGGTCATAAAACGGTTAGGAATGTATACCGCAGGCTCAAAAACCTTGATTCAGAAGCCAAGATAAAAGAGAGGGTTATTAAACAATTTAAGAAACAAGTATTAGAACTTTCCAATCACCTTAGCAAGGAACAGATTATACATATTATTAAGAATATTTAATGAGTTTGTGAACTCATTAAATGTGAATAGGCTCATAAGAAAGGGATAGATACTTTCTGATTTTTACTACCGTTTTAGGAGAAACACCTAATCTAATAGATATATCCCTAACAGTGCAAAAAACGGTCAAAGTGAACCACTGAAAACGGATTTTTTTGAACCATTTAAAAAATCGTTTCAGACTATGCTATAAAAGGGTTTGCTATAAATATTACTATGCTCACTTTAATCCGGCGGGGGTGGTATACTATGTCCGTCCTTTCCACTTTAATTCATATAATTAATAAAGTATAATATTTTTTAATGAGTTCGCGAACTCATCCAATTAATTACAACTTTTACGTAACTACGAAGCTTCTTTTCACTTTTCTCCTCGAAATAGGGGTTTTTTATTGGTCTTGACTTTGATGAATTGAATAATTTATAGGATAAGAACTATATTAAGAACTTTGTACCATATTTGGTCTAACTACACTGGCGGATAAACCCGCAAGGAAAGCGAAGCCCCAAAGAAACAGAACAGACAGTATTAAAATGATTGTTCTACCCTTTGGAATATGTTTCAGCGGACTAAGTAAGAATTGAATTAAGAGTAATAGAATACCGATATGGAGGCCTGAAACGGCTAATATGTGTACAGCGCCTGCTTTTTGGTAATTGGTATAAGTTTCTTCTGAAATATCAGAGCGCTGACCTAATAGTAAAGCCTGTATAACGCCAAGTTCATCAGTGCCGAAATTCTCTTTTCTAAGTTTATCAATGATGTGATTTCTAGCTTTTGAAGCAATTCCGATAAATGTTGCTTTTGGGTTTTCGACTTTTATAAATTGATTTGAACTAATTTTTAGCTGATGATAAACACCTAAATTCTCTAAATATTTTTTATAGTTAAATTGATGCGGATTTAAAGGTTCGTTGATAGCTTGAATATTAGGGAAGGTCAAGAATTCATCATCAACTTGTAATGAGGTAGTAGTAGAATCTTTAGGTATCGTAATTAAAAGAATTCCAGAAACTTTTTTATCACCAATACTCTTTACCGTTGCAAAATACCGATATAAATATTGATTGGGTTTTAATGCTTCGTTGATTTTCAAAGTCCAAGCACCATCTTCTTGTGAGGTTATCTTGGTGTAATGGTTAATACTATTTATGGGTTGTGCCGACGTGTAAGAGTAAATGCCTAACGAAATGAAGCCTATCGCAGCAACCAACCCAAATAGCACCGTTTTGGTTTTTTTTTCAAATATAAATACAGCAGAAAGTAAAATAAAAAGGGTAATAGTGCTTATAAGAAGATGAACCGGATTGAAAGAGAAAAAGTAACCTATTAAAATTCCGAGGATAAGTAGTAGCGTTAATTTTATAGGAATAAACGCTAAAAGCTTCATTTTATAAAATTCTTGTGGCCTTTACAAAAGCTTGGTTCCAGAATCCATCTCTCAAAGATGAAACAGTAACGCCTCGCGACGTAGATGCATGAATAAAGGTGATTTCATCATTATCTGTTCCGACGACCATACCAACATGGTTAATTCGTTTAGAGCCTCTACTTGTTTTGAAAAATAGAAGATCTCCTTTTTCTACATTTTTCACAGTTATGCGATGACCTTCTTCGGCCATATGAAAAGAAGTTCTTGGCAGTTGAACATCATGTTCGCCAAAAGAAACGTATAGTAAGCCAGAGCAGTCCATGCCTTTTGTAGTAGTTCCTCCAAATTTATAACGAACACCAGAGAATGAAAGTGCGGTATTAATAATTTGGTCGGCTTTATTTAAGTTGTGATTTGTAACTACCCTAGGTTCTGTAGGTGTTTTTGGTTCTGCAAAATTGCCTGTTCTAGCATTATTTGCTGCAGCTACAGAAATTTTTCGTTCATTGCTAGAGCTACTAGTTTTTTTACTCGAGCCACAACTCGCTAAAAAACAAACTATTATAAAATATGGTAGTATGCGCATAAATACAAGGTGTACCCTTTAATACATGAACTTCAAAATTATAGAATTATTTTATATTATAAAAAAGCTAATTAGTTTTGGTGTTTTCTATGATTAATGATGCAGCAATAGCACTGGCGCCAGAACCACCCAATTTTGTGATAAGTTCGTCATAGGCATTTAGTTGATTAGCCCTTGCTTCTCCATCAAGAATTGAAGTTAATTCCTTTTTTAAATTCTGCTTCGTAAAATCATCTTGAATCAATTCTTTTACTACTTCTTTCTTCATTATTAAGTTTACCAATGAAATATATTCTAAAGTAATAATCCGTTTCGCGATTTGATAAGAAATCCAATTGGCTTTATAGCAAACAACTTGTGGCACTTTATATAATGCTGTTTCTAAAGTGGCAGTACCACTAGTAACTAATGCAGCTGTCGAAATAGAAAGCAAATCATAAGTTTTATTTTGAATGAACTTAACATTGGCATCCTTTAGAAAAGTGGAATAAAATTCTTTGTCTAGACTGGGTGCACCGGCGATTACAAATTCATACTCTGAAAAATCATTGGTTAACGAAAGCATCAACGATAGCATTTTTTGAACTTCTTGCTTGCGGCTACCTGGTAAAAGTGCAATAATTGGTTTGTTTGAATCTATATTATTGGTCGACCGAAATGTAACTTCATTTAATTCTGGTCTGTTCGATAGTGCATCAAGTAATGGGTGACCAACGAAATTGACTGGGAAATTATGTTTCGTTTCATAAAATTCTTTCTCGAAAGGAAGAATAACATACATGTTGTCTATCGTTGCTTTTATTTTTTCGATTCTACCCTCACGAGAAGCCCAAATTTGAGGAGAGATATAATAATTTGTACGAAAATTATGCTCTTTGGCCCATTTTGCAATTCTTAAATTAAACCCGGAATAATCTATGAAAATGATAGCGTCAGGTTGAAAGGTTGCAATATCCTGCTTACAGAATTTTATATTCTTAAATATAGCGTTCAGGTTTAAAATCACTTCTAAAAAGCCCATAAAGGCTAATTCTTTGTAGTGCTTAACCAGACTTCCACCAGTTTGTTGCATTAGGTCGCCACCCCAACATCTTATATCAGCATTCTTATCTTGGTCTTTTAATGCTTTTATTAAATTGGACCCATGTAAGTCACCTGACGCTTCCCCAGCAATGATATAATACTTCATTTAAAAAACTTTGTAGTAAAGAATTATAAAAGCGGTTATTATGGTTGCCAATAATACTCCTTTTGCCCTATCGTCTCTTTTTATCCGTAAAAATCCGAAGAAAGCGATTAGGTTTAAAACGGCTCCTAAAGCTAAAAGACTACCAACATGTTCCTGTGCAACTGCCGCTTTATACGTTTCAGAGATACTTAAATCTGAAAATAGGAGAATATAGAGCAACGTGCCTATGGTGTTGGCTATAATGCCTACTACGAGTCCTATTAGAATTTCTTTTTTCGTGTTCATGTATAAATTTTGAACTTAAAAATTATAGTTATGCATTATAGATTCCAGGTATTCAGTTCTGAAATAACATGATGTGCAGTTAAATCGAAATGAGTGGGGACAACAGATATGTAGCCATTTGCTAATGCCCATTCATCGGTGTCTTCACCTTTATCCAACAATTCAAATTCACCTGTTAACCAGTAATAAACTTTACCCATTGGGTTGGTTCGCTTATCGAATTTCTCTTTCCAATTTGCCTTTGCCTGCCTGCAGATTTTAATACCTTTTAGCTTATTTTTCTTAAGTTTAGGAATGTTGACATTTAAAACAGTGCCTTTAGGAATGCCATTTTTTAAAGCTTCTGTGACAATAGTAAAAATGAAGTCTTTTGCTTGTGAAAAATCTGCTTCCCAAGTATAATCACAAAGTGAAAAACCTATGGCAGGTATACCCTCAATACCAGCCTCTATCGCCGCACTCATGGTACCTGAATAAATGACATTTATGGAAGAATTAGAACCGTGATTTATGCCGCTTACGCAGATATCTGGTTTTTTGGGCAGTAGTTCTTGCAATGCTAATTTAACGCAGTCTGCTGGTGTACCGCTACAGCTATATTCGTCAATACCTTCACTGTCTAAATCGATAGTTAGTTTTTTTGAGTATAGCGTACTGTCTAAAGTTATGGCATGGCCCATACCAGATTGCGGACTGTCGGGAGCAACAACTACAACTTCTCCAATTGTTTTCATTATTGAAACCAACATACGTAGCCCTGGGGCTGTAATTCCGTCGTCATTTGTAACTAAGATCAATGGTTTTCCCATAGCATATACTTTCTACAGTAAAAATACGTTTTTATAAGTGATATGGCCGAAGCGTCGTTTAACAAAAAATTAATTCCTAGCTCCATTATTGGCATGGTTTTTTCTTTATCTTAGTTGTTTATGTAGCTTTATCGCTACAAGAATCCCTAAATTGAGAGATATTGAAGAAGAAGGTAAAAGATAGTTTTATGAAGAGAAATTTAGCTTATGTACTGCTTTTAATGCTCGTTGCTGTTGCTTCGTGCAGTTTTACAAATAAGACTTTTGAAAACGATGACAAAGACAAATTGTTATTGGATTTGATAACTTACGTTTTAGAAAAAGGACATTACGAGCCAAAAGTACTCAATGATGAATTTTCGGTTAATGTATTCGAAGATTTTATTGATGTGATTGACCCGACAAAAAGATATTTCGTGGCATCTGATATTGCTGAATTTGAAAAGTATAAATATCAAATTGATGATGAAATTAAAAATACGGATATCACATTCTTTAATGTTGTGTACGAAAGATTGATGCAACGTATGGGTGATGCGAAGGAAATATATAAGGAAGTATTAGCAACGCCTTTTGATTATTCTGAAAACGAAAGTATCAGTATCAAATATGATGAAGAACCTTTTGCTGACAATAGAGATGAGTTGAAAGAACGATGGAGAAAGCAATTGAAGTATGCAACTTTAGGCACTTATGATTCTAAAATTGTTCATATGGACAATAAGGATGTAGAAGTTACCGATGAGCATGATCATGCTGCACATACCCCAAAAGAAGCAGAATCAGAATCTAGAAAATCTACTGAAACTACTTTAGATGAGTTTTTTGATTTTGTTAATGATTTGGAGCGTAAAGATTGGTTCGTGCAATATATTAATACTATTGTAGACGAATTTGACCCTCATACATTCTACTTTGCACCAGAAGAAAAGGAAAAATTTGATACTAGTATGTCAGGTAAATTTGAAGGAATTGGAGCTAGGCTTCAGAAGAAATCTGAAGGAGCAAAAATTGTAGAGATTATTTCTGGTGGTCCTGTTTGGAGAGATCAACGATTAGAAGTTGGTGATGAAATTATTAAAGTTGGTCAAAATGGTCAAGAGCCTATTAATATTGTAGGTATGCGTTTAGACGATGCTATCAAATTAATAAAAGGTGCTCAAGGTACTATTGTAGATTTAACTGTTAGAAAGGTAGATGGTTCTTTAGATGTAGTTTCACTAACCAGAGATGTTGTTGAGCTTGAGGAATCGTATGCTAAATCTGCCACTATTATAAGAGGTCAAGAGAAATTCGGAATTATTAATCTTCCTAAATTCTATGTTGATTTTAATGATTATAGTGAGAGAAATGCAGCGACAGATGTTGCTAAAGAAGTAGAGCGATTAAAAGAGGAAGGTGTTGAAGGCCTTATTTTAGATTTACGTGATAATGGTGGTGGATCATTGAAAACCGTAGTTGAGATGGCAGGACTTTTCATAAAAGATGGGCCAATTGTTCAGGTTCAATCTAAGGATAAAGGAAAAGATGTATATGATGATAAGGATGAAAGAATTCAATGGGATGGTCCATTGGTAATTTTGGTAAACGAACTATCTGCATCGGCTTCTGAAATTTTAGCGGCTGCAATGCAAGATTACAAGAGGGCCATCGTAATAGGGAGCAAGCAAACTTTTGGTAAAGGAACTGTTCAAAATGTTATACCATTAAATAATATGTTACGTAGTAACGAGCATGGAGATTTAGGTGCGATTAAAATTACTACCCAAAAGTTTTATAGAATTAATGGAGGTTCAACGCAATTAGAAGGTGTTAAAAGTGATATTGTAGTTCCAGACAGGTATAGTTATATTGATTTGGGAGAAAGAGATCAATCTAATCCTTTAGGTTGGGATAAGATTTCACCAGCTGATTACAAGCCATGGGATGGTTACATTAACTACGAGAAGACAATTGCGAATAGTGAGAAAAGAATGCAAACCAGTCAGCAAATTAAGCTGATTGAAGAAAATGCTAAGTGGTTAAAGGCTGAGCAAGATGAAACTGAAATTTCCCTTAATTTTGAAACCTATAAGGAGGAAAAAGAAAAGGATAAAGAACAATCTGAATACTTTAAAAGGTTAACAGATTACGATTCTAAACTTACCTTTAAATCTTTAGGTTATGAAGAGCAATTGTTTACGAAAGATTCTGTATTACGCGAAAAGAGAAACAGATGGCATAAAAATTTAGCAAAAGATGTTTACGTTGAAGAAGCTGTAAATGTATTAGAAGATTTGAAAATCAATAATATTAAGCAAGGTAAACTAGCTAGTGTAAAGAATTAATTACATTGATATTATAACATAAAAAAACCGCTGTACATAGTATAGCGGTTTTTTTATGCTTTATCTTTTCTTATATGTATTTTGGTTTCCCAAATTCGGCTAATCGATTATTTGAGTCTCTTATTTTTTTACTTTGAACATAGGTAATGAATAAAAGTATAATACAAATAACGGCAGATGCACCATTACCATCTTTTATAACTAAATGCGAAATTGCACCTAAAGTATAGTTCATAAAAAAACCAGCAAATGCCCATTCAAGGGACCAATGGGATTTATTGAACCATATTAATAATAAACCAATTGTTTGAAATAAGCCTAATAAGTGAATTAAGTAAATAGGATATCCCAGTTTTACAAAGGTCAATGAAACTTCTTCGTAGTTTAGGAATGAATTCAATATTGATCCTAATACGGCTGTTGTGAAAAGGCCTAACACGATATAGTATATTGTTTTTTGTGAAATCATAAGTAAGGTTTTTAAATTATTACCTCACAAAAATACATTCACCTATGAAATTTATTGAATGCCATAGGTGAATGGAAAGTAGCTGTAGTCGAATCGATTTTTTAGTGCTTTAAACAAAAAAGTAAAACTTAATTTAAAAGCTTATTGGCGTGTAGCTTTCTAAGTTTTGCCAATTTCGGGTTGATTACTACCTGGCAGTAACCCTGTTGAGAATTATTCTTGTAGTAATCTTGATGATCCTCTTCGGCATCGTAAAAAATACCTATTGGGCTTAGTTCGGTTACAATAGGCTTTTGATAGAGCGCTGACATTTCCACTAATACCGCCTTAGCTTTTCTTTCTTGATTGTCATCATGATAATATATCACAGAACGATACTGTGTACCTGCATCGGCACCTTGGCGGTTTAATGAAGTAGGGTCGTGTGTTGTCATGAAGATTATAAGGATATCTTCATAAGATATAACACTCGGGTCAAAAGTAACCTGTACCACTTCGGCGTGACCAGTGAGTCCAGAACAAATTTCTCTATATGTTGGTCTACCAGGTGCATTTCCACCTGTATAACCAGATATAACTTTTTGAATACCTCTCACTTCTTGAAAGACGGCTTCGGTACACCAAAAACATCCACCACCTATTGTTGCAACTTCAAATTTAGTATTAGCCATTTGCATCCTCCTTTTCTAATTGCATCGATTCAGAATTTATACAATATCGTAAACCACTAGGTTCAGGTCCGTCGGGAAAAACATGTCCTAAATGAGCATCGCATGCATTGCACATAACCTCAACACGAACCATCCCAAAAGTACCATCTTTGTGGTATTTAATAGCGTTTTCTTTAATAGGTTGAGTGAAACTAGGCCAACCCGTTCCAGATTCAAACTTAATAGTAGAATCGAATAAAGACGTTCCACAGCAAATACATTCGTATTTTCCCGCTTCATGAGAAGTACAAAGCGCCCCAGAATGTGGTGCTTCCGTTCCTTTTTTACGAGTAATTCTAAATTGTTCAGGAGTTAAAATTTCTTTCCATTCCTGTTCTGTTTTTTCTATTCTTTTGTCTGGCTCAGGGTTACCATTCACCGAAAAATGAATTACATCTTTCCAAGTTAGCATCATAATTTTCCTTTCTTTTAAACTTTATATACTAGGCTTATTAGTCGATAATTTTCCGTGTATCATACAAAATTACGGTAATTTTGGTTTATGGCATATCGTAAAAGAAATAGGGCTATTTATAGTATTTTAATTCTTGTTTGTGTAATAGGCTTTTGGCTATTTGAAAATTTTTATACGCCTGCAACCTATTCGAATAATAACGTAGGTGCAGACTCGAATAATTTTCCAAAAGAACTTTTACCATCATCAACTACAGGAGAAGTTGTTGACCATTCTTATTTTTCATTATCCTACAATGAACCTTTCGAACAGGCAGAATGGGTCGCTTATGTACTAGATAAGAAAAACCTAACGTATGATGATAGAAAAAGGCCTTATTTTATAGAAGACCCTTATGTTAAATCTAAATCTGCTGATTGGCGAAATTATAAAGGTTCGGGGTATGACCGTGGGCATTTGGTGCCGGCTGGTGATCGTAGGTTCTCTTCACAGGCTTATAATGAAACTTTTTACACAAGTAATATAAGTCCGCAGGATAGAGAGTTTAATGCTGGTATATGGAACGATTTAGAGCAGCAAACACGGCGTTGGGCAAAGAAGCATGGTATATTGTATGTATATACCGGTGGAGTGTTAGAAGAGGGCTTAGAGGAAATAGGGCAGGAAGATGTTGATGTGCCTGACGCTTTTTATAAAATTATAGCCCGTAAAAAAGGAAATCAAATAATAACCATCTCTTTTTTAATACCTAATAAACCACAATTTTCACCGCTTCGTAATTTCATCGTTTCGATTGATGATATAGAAAAAGAAACAGGAATTGACTTTTTTGAGACTTTACCGGTAAAAGAACAAGATGAATTTGAAAAGCAAAAGAATGCTTCGGGGTTTAAGTTTTAAAAACTTTCCTTTAAACGATTGGTGTCTAACCTTAAGAAAATAAAGAGTAGAATCGTAAAGAATAACAAACCTGACCCACCATAACTAAAAAAGGGTAATGGTATGCCAATTGTAGGTAATATGCCTATCACCATTCCAATATTTATAAAGTAGTGGATTAAAAGAATGGAAATAACGCCATAGCCGTACATTCGGGCAAAAGCATTTTTCTGTCTTTCTGCAAGAGAAATTAATCGTAAAAAGAGTACTGAAAATAGAATGATAACGGTGGCAGTTCCTAAAAACCCCCATTCTTCTCCTACCGTACTAAAAATATAATCGGTATGCTGTTCAGGTACGAAATCACCTTTAGTTCTTGTTCCTTCTAAAAAACCTTTACCAAAAAATCCGCCAGATTCAATTGCTTTTTCAGATTGATAGGTGTTGTAGCCTATACTTTTTCTAATCTGCTCTAATTTGTTCGGATCTTTTTCAAGTCGTAACCATAAACCAAAACGATCCCTGTGGCGTTGTTCAAAAACATTATTAAAAACAAAATTCACAGATAAAGAAAAGAGAATGACTGCTACACTTATTAAAGTTAAGGGTATAACAGGAATTTTAAGTGATTTTCGTTTAAACCCAAACAAAAGAATAATTAGTAATACTAAGCCAATACTAAGCCAAATGGTGCCGAACATTAAAGTGATGACAAATATGAGAATAAGACTTACAACGATTGCCAAATAGAATAGTGGAAGACCTTCTCTGAATATGACAAAAATTAGCGCAAAAAATACGAGTGCACTACCAGGATCTGGTTGTGGAATTATTAATAAAGCAGGTATTAGTAAAATCAGTAAAGCATAAAACTGGTCTTTTCTTCGTTTAATATCTGTCTGTATATCACTTAGATATTTGGCAAGTGCCAATGCCGTGGCAACTTTAGCTAATTCTGAAGGTTGTAAGTTGAAAAACCCCAGGTCGTACCAAGAAGTTGCACCAGCTATTGTTTTACCAAATACAAATAGTCCCAAAAGGGAGGCCATAGAAAGTAAGTACAATACACTAGAAAATCGTTCGTAAAAATTAACTTCAAGTGCAAGTATAATAACTATTGCAACCAGACTAACTCCAATGAAAAACAGTTGTTTGCCATATAGGGTTCCAAAATCAAAAATAGTGCTGTGCTCGTCTGTAAATGTACTGGAGTATATATTAATCCATCCAATAAAAACAAGTGCGAAATAAATAAAAACACTTAGCCAATCAATTCGTTTAAGAATATTTCTACCAGACACGCTCGTTTATTTTAAACTCCTCCCCACTGTAGGGTTTAGCATATTCTGCTTCCAATGTTTTTTCGAGCATTCTTTTTTCTAAATCCTTTCTGGTAATTTCACCTTTCAAATATTTTTCAATCATTAGAGTTGCAATATGACCAGCATATCTAGAGCCGAAATAACCATTTTCAATATATACGGCAATAGCTATCTTTGGGTTATCTACCGGTGCAAAGGCAACGAAAACAGAGTGGTCTGTTAGTTGCGTTCGAACACCATCTATTTTGGTGAAATTTTCAGCAGTACCTGTTTTTCCTGCAATTTCGATATCCGGTATTTGAAGCCAATACGCTGTACCTCCTTTTTTTCTATAAACATCTGCCATACCTTGAACAACAGGTTCAAAGTACTTTGGGTCGATAGTGGTATGTTTAGCTTCTGTAAATTTTGGTTCTGTAATATCCTTACCTTCTATTTTCTTCAAGATATGAGGGGTGAAATAATGGCCTCTATTTGCTATTGCGGCAGTCATGTTCGCTAATTGAACAGGTGTCGCCAATATTTCACCCTGGCCAATAGAATTAGAAATTATATAGGAAGAACTCCACCTGTTATCTCCGTACCATTTGTCATAATATTCCTTATTAGGAATTCTACCTTTTTGACCAAAAGGTAAATCATAACCCAAATAATCACCAAGACCAAAGCTGCGCATGTGCTTTTCCCAAACATCCATGGCTTCATCCGTAGTATCAAAATGTTCAAATATTTTACGAAAAGTACCTGCAAAATATGCATTACATGACATGTAAATACCTTTATTCATATCTCGCATGCCACCACCACAGTGACAACCTCTTTTTGTCTTACCAACATAAAATCCATGAAAACATTGAATAGTGCTTGATTCATCCATTACTCCTTCTTGTAATGCTATAAGTGCATTTAGGGTTTTGAAAGGTGATCCTGGGGGTTGTTGGGCATGTATTGAGCGATCCCAAGTAGGGTTCGCAATTGTATCATTATATAATTTTGTGTAATTTTTTGAACGTTCTCTACCAACTAAAAGAGCAGGATCGTATGTGGGCCCTGAAATCATAGAGAGAATTTCACCTGTAGAAGGCTCTAAGGCAACTATGCCACCTCTTTTTCCATTCATTAAAAGCTCGCCATATTCTTGTAAGGTTTTGTCAATGGTGATGCTTATTTGCTTGCCTTGCTCAGGTAAAGTATCGATTGCACCTTCTTTGTATGGGCCAATATCTCTATTGAATCTATCCTTTTGAATGTATTGTACGCCTTTTCTTCCTCTTAATAAATCTTCGTAATAGCGCTCTACTCCGGTTCTACCTTTTAGTTCGCCTTGAACATAGTACTTGTTCACAGCTAAATCACCTTCATTTACCTCACTAATATACCCAAGAACATTGGCTGCACTAGGGGTGTCATAATAACGTAAAGATCGTTTTTGAATGTAAAAGCCTTTGTATTTACGCATCTTCTCCTGTAGCTTGGCATAATCTTGCTTGGAGAGTTGAGGTACTAAAACAGAAGGTAGTCTTGGTGAGTAAACCCTTGCTTTTCTGAGTTTATCTATAAATTTTTCTTTATCAATCCCTAATAGATCACAAAATTCAAGAGTATCCAATGGCTTCACTTCCCTAGGGATAACCATTACATCGTATGCAGGATCATTACCTACTAGTAGCTTGCCGTTTCTGTCATAAATATAACCACGTTCAGGATAATCATAGACTGCTTTTATAGCAGGATCCTCTAAAACGTGATCTGTAGAAAAGCTGAAAATTTGTAAATAGGATAGCCTTCCCAAAAAAGTAATTGCGATAACAATGATAATAGATGATAAAAGAATTTTTCTCATTCTTTTTTACTGCTGAATAACGTGCTGAATAATATGCATAATATCAATGTTGAGATACCGACTGTAAACGTTTTTTGTAAAATCAACAAGCTATTTGAAAAGCTGAAAATTTCTAACGTGAAGTATGCCAAGTGATGTATTATAATCAATAACGCTAAAAATGTAAATTGTTGTGCCTTAGTACTATTGTTTAACTTAAAACTTTGGAATTCATAGTTGACACCAAATACAAAACGCATAATGGTTGGTCGTAAATAGGCTATGGTAACTGTAGCTGCCGCGTTTATGGCAAGTGTATCAGAAAATATATCTACAAATAGTCCTAAGAGAAAGCAAAGTACGATAAAGGTAGTTCTATTTTGCTTGATTGGGTACCAATACAAAAATAGAATATAAACCAGCGGATTTATATAGCCGAAGAAATTCAAATTGTTGAATACGAGTACCTGTACTAGAACCAATAGTATAAACCGGAGTACGTTGAAAAAGAAAGTACTATTGATCATTGGCTTCTGTTTCTGCTTCTAATTGTAAAACTTCTTTACGGTTCAAATTCTTAATGATGTATACATTACCAATATTGGTCATGTCATTAAATAATTCTACATCAATAAAATAGAAACTTTTAGAATTGTCTAAGTCAAATCTTTTAATGGTTCCGATAGGAATATTCTCCGGAAAAATACTACTCATTGCTCCGGTTACAATGGTGTCGCCAATGGTTAAAGGTACAAGTCGAGGTATATCTATAAGTTGAACTATATTGTAGTCTTGCGTATTACCCCAAACCAATGAGCCAAAATGATTTGAATTCTTGATTTTCGCATTGATATTAGATTTTTTGCTTAAGATACTTTGTACGGTAGAAAAATTAGCGGATGTGTTTTCAACAATTCCCAAGATTCCTTTATCGGTAATCACGCCCATATCTTGAGCAATGCTATCATTCTGACCTTTGTTTATGGTTACATAATTGCGTTGGTCTGCATAGCTGTTGTTGATTACTCTGCCTCTAATTACTTCGTAGTCAACAGAAGCAGTGTCAATAGTTATACCTGAAAGCTGAACGTTGTTAAACAGTTTGTCTCTAAGCCTTTTATTTTCTTCTACTAGGCTATTATTTTCTTCCCTTAGATTAAAGTATGAGGTAATATTATCAGAAAATGAATAAATGCTTCCAGTTATAAAATTGGATGAATTTAAAAATTTAGATTGATGATAAGAATGTGACTGAAACGTAAAAACAAGGGAGATTAATAACAGAAATAGATATAGCAGAAAGGTTTTATACCTTATTAGAAAATTTATAATCTGTTGCATTCACCTCTTGATTTTTAACCTCAAATAAATAAGACAATTACCAATCGGCTTATTATTTGATTAATATGCTCTTATAACGTTCTAGATTTTTTAGTGCTATACCTGTACCACGTACTACTGCGCGCAATGGGTCTTCTGCAATATATACAGGCAAGTCTGTTTTTTGTGATAATCTTCTATCCAGTCCGCGTAACATAGAGCCTCCACCGGCTAAATAAATACCAGTGTTATAAATATCTGCAGCTAATTCTGGAGGTGTCTGTGATAATGTTTCCATTACAGCGTCTTCAACACGTAAAATAGATTTGTCTAAGGCTTTTGCAATTTCCCTGTAAGAGATTTGAACTTGCTTAGGCTTACCAGTTAACAAGTCACGCCCTTGTACCGATTTATCGTCTGGTGGTGACTGTAAATCTTCTGTAGCAGAACCTATTTCAATTTTTATAGCTTCAGCGGTAGTTTCGCCAACATATAGATTGTGTTGTGTACGCATGTAATAAATAATATCATTTGTAAAAACATCACCCGCAATTTTTACTGACTTATCACATACGATACCACCTAAAGCTATAACTGCAATTTCGGTAGTACCACCACCTATATCAACAATCATGTTTCCTTTAGGTTGCATAATATCTAAACCAATACCGATTGCAGCGGCCATAGGCTCGTGAATAAGATACACCTCTTTGCCGTTCACACGCTCCGCTGATTCTTTTACAGCGCGCATTTCAACTTCGGTAATGCCAGAAGGAATACAGATGACCAATCTTAACGCAGGTGGAAACCATTTCTTTTTTAATGCCGGAATGTTTTTAATAAACATCATCAACATTTTTTCAGAAGCATCAAAATCTGCGATTACACCATCTTTTAATGGTCTAATCGTTTTTATATTTTCATGGGTCTTACCTTGCATCATGTTGGCCTCTTTGCCGACTGCAATAATTTTTCCGCTAATTCTATCTCTAGCAACGATGGATGGGCTATCAACAACTACCTTATCATTATGAATTATAAGGGTGTTCGCTGTACCTAAATCTATAGCTATTTCCTCGGTCAAGAAATCAAAAAATCCCATATGCGCTGTTTATATTTTAGATAAAAGGGTGTATTTTATCGACAAAAGTAATGAATTTAATGCTTGAAATGACGAGTACCAGTCATCACCATTGAAATTTTATGCTCATTACAGTAATCAATACTTAATTGGTCTTTAATTGAGCCACCTGGCTGAATAACACTAGTGATACCAGCTTTGTCTGCAATTTCTACACAATCTGGAAAAGGGAAGAAAGCATCGCTAGCCATGACTGCACCTTTCAAGTCGAAATTAAATGATTGCGCCTTGTGAATTGCTTGGTTTAATGCATCAACTCTACTTGTCTGACCAGTTCCGCTCGCACAAAGTTGTTTGTTCTTGGCAAGAACAATTGTATTCGATTTTGTGTGCTTGCATAGTTTTGATGCAAATATTAAATCTTCTATTTCTTTTTCGGTAGGCTTAGTAATTGTTGCATTAATAAGGTCGGCAATAGTGTCAGTTTTATGGTCCTTTTCTTGAAGAAGCATGCCATTTAAACAAGTTCTTACCAACATTTCTGGCATTTCAACATCATTCTGTATTAGAATAATCCTATTTTTCTTGCCTTTTAGAATCTCTAAAGCCTCAGTATTGTAGCTTGGCGCGATGACTACTTCACAGAAAAGTTTATGAATTTCTTCTGCAGTAGCTTTGTCTATTTCTTTATTGCTAATTAGAACACCTCCAAATGCTGAAACCGGGTCGCCAGCTAAAGCATCTACATATGCTTGGTGCAAGGTGTCTCTTTGTGAAAGACCGCAAGCATTGTTATGTTTAAGTATAGCGAAAGTTGGTGCGTCGTTTTTAAATTCTAACATTAGGTTTACTGCTGCATCAACATCTAATAGATTGTTGTACGACAATTCCTTTCCATGTAATTTGGAGAACATTGCATCAAAATCTCCAAAAAAGAATCCTTTTTGATGTGGATTTTCACCATAACGTAAAACCTTTCCGTTAGTCTCGCTTACTTTAAGGGCAGCTATGTCGTGGTTTTGGTTAAAGTAATTGAATATTGCTGTGTCATAATGAGAGGATACATTGAAAGATTTAGCTGCAAAACGTTTTCTGTCTTCTAAACTGATATTTCCATTATTTTCTGATACAACAGAAAGAAAGTCAGCATAATCTTCCATTGAAGATACACAGGTTACATCTTTAAAATTTTTAGCTGCTGCGCGAATCAATGAAATTCCACCTATATCAATTTTTTCAATGATATCTTGTTCTGAAGCACCACTTGCAACAGTTTTTTCGAATGGGTACAAATCTACTATTACGATATCTATTTGGGGGATTTCAAATTCAGCTAGTTGAGCAACATCACTTTCATTGTCTTGTCTATTTAAAATGCCGCCGAATACTTTTGGGTGTAAGGTCTTAACTCTGCCACCTAGTATGGAGGGGTAGCTGGTTACATCTTCAACAGGAACAACATCGATTCCTAAATCTTTAATAAATTTTTCTGTTCCTCCGGTAGAATAAATTGTAATACCTAGTTCTTGAAATTTCTTAACTATCGGTTCTAGGCCATCTTTATGGAAAACTGAGATTAAGGCTGAAGACGCTTTTTTTACACTGCTCATTATAGGATGCTTATAAGTTTTTAATAAGCAAACAAAAGTAGATTTTTTGCAGTTAAGAATCGCCTCAGGTTATCAACAAATAGCTTAAAGTTTTAAAGAATTTTGGCTACTTCAAAATTTACGAATTCCAAAAAAGTCTCATCTGCTTTAGTAAATGGGTCTGGAGTGTTGGAGTCTATGTCTATTTGACCAATATTTTCACCATTAAAAAAAAGGGGAACTACAATTTCTGCTTTTACCGTAATGCTGCAGGCAATGTAATTATCCTGTGCTTGTACATCGGGTACTACAAAGTTTTGATTGCTTTCTGCTACTTGACCGCATATTCCTTTTCCAAATGGAATTATAGTATGGTCAGTAGGCGTCCCGGCATAAGGACCCAGTTTCAATTCACGTTTGTCGCCATTTTTAAAATAAAACCCAACCCAATCATAATGCGGAATTTCAGCTTTAAGTAATTCACAGATTTCCTGCATTTTAGTATCTGCGGTTTTATTAGAATCAATAATAGAACTTACTCTTGGGCGTAATGAGTTGAACATAATTTTTTTTACAAAAATAAGTATTGTTAGTGTTGGTTCGTGCAATCGAAATATTAAAAAAAAACAAAGAGGGATGTCTTTAAGACATCCCTCTTATAAAACAATTTGATTTTTATATTATGGCTAAATCTTCACAGAGAATTTTATATAGTTATCACTAACTAAGGCGAAAGCGCTTAAAGGCATTTCTCATTGTACAGATACGTTGAGTTGTTTTTTATAAAAAGTTGTTTCTTTAAATCAACCTAATATAGGTTAATAGAGGAGGGGGAAATAGCAACTTTCTGGTTATTTTATTGAAAGAACAGCTATCATGCCTTCAAATAAACTATTTGAGCGCTTAACTGCTAAGAAAAAAAGTTTTCAGGTATTTATAGTATTTTAAGTGAGGTTTTTTATAATTCTGAACATAACACCATAACAGAAGTAAAGAGTTTTAAATACGGTCATAGTCTTGATAAGTATTCTTCAAAATTTTAATGATAATTACTAAAACAAAAACTCCCCAAATAAATGAGGAGTTTTATAAATTGATTTATTGTTAATTAACTAAAAAGCTTTAACAGCAAGCACGTTGACTTCGCTGCCCTTACTTTGCAAGTAAATCTTACCATCGTAAAAACCCTGCATCCAGGCCATATCGTTTTCGAAAGTTCCAATATCCTTGCTCTCCGTAGAACTCCAATAGTAATTTTGAAATGCAAATCCCTGGGCTTCCAAAATCGCTTTGTTTTCATATATTTCATTCAGCTCTTTTGCACTGGGTAAAAACCAATCAGATCCTAAAGAACGAGCCGATAAGGCTGCTGGTGCGTCAGTACAATCTAATAATATGGCGTTGGTATTACTCACACCATCTCCTATTTCAGCACCTAAACCAGAAGGCGGGCTAGATGTTACATTTGGTACATCTGGTAAATCTGTAAATCTACATCCCCATGTAACTCTTGGCAAGTCTTCCAAGGCACATACCAAGCCTGTGTCAAGAACACCATCTCCATCTAAATCTGTAGGAGCAGGAGCAATATAAATCACGATGCCACCTTCTAGTAAGTCACCAATTTGAGGTCCACAGTCTTCATCAACATTACCGTCACAGTTATCATCAAAACTGTTACCACATATTTCTGTTGCTCCTGGGTTTACGTTTGGATTGGCATCATCGCAATCAGTTTCAGAGCATGGGTTATCAATGTTATAAAAACCATCGCCATCTGCATCTACCAGTGTGCTTTGGTCAAAAGCTATAGCATCATCGCAATCAGTTTCAGAGAATGGATTATCAATGTTATAAAAACCATCGCCATCTGCATCTACCAGTGTGTTTTGGTCAAAAGCTATAGTATCGTCAAAGTCTGTTGCAGAGCATGGGTTATCAATATGATAAAAACCATCACCATCCAAATCTACGGCATCACCATGATTAATGTGTACCTTTAAAGAGGCTTGGGCGACATTTATAATATTTCCTTTGTGGCAAACAGTTACCTTAATACCACCCTTTGCTGATAAGTCTTGGTTTTTAACAGCTTCGTCAGCAAGAACTTCTTGTTCAGCAACAACGCCTTCATTTGAACAGGATGTAAGTATTAATATTCCTGCAAACAATAAAATAATTTTTTTCATTGGATTGAATTTTATATAAAGTTATTTTTTATCAATCCAATTTATGGGTAAGGAGAGAAATAGCAATTTTTAGTTTAGGCAGCAAAAAAAACTCTTTTTTTTGGTGGTGGGTGTAGGTTATGGACAAAAAGCATTTTAAAGCGTTAAAATGTATTTTACAATAAAGTTTTAAATAGTTTCAATACGGTATAAAATATTTGAATTCATATGGGGTAATATTCTTATAATTGGCATAATTACAGGTGCTGTTTTAGGACTATTAGCAATTGTAAAATTTATAGAATATAGAGACGCGAAAAAGGATTAAAAAAAACTTTTTTTTTAATATTGTTGACTAAAAAACAACTGAAAAATCGTTTGTGTAATATACATTCTACGTTGTGTAGTTGCGTCTGATGTGAATATAATTCTACCAGAAACTGTAGTGCCAACTTCGCCATTAGCAGAAGCTGTTGATTCGTTGCCTGATGGGTTAGCTTCATTAAATATTAATGGGGTCACTTCTACTGGTTCTTCAGGATTTTCGTTGTCACCGTTTGTATTATCTGGTAAGAGTGTGTCAAAAACTGACCCTTTTGTTGAACTACAGCTACCAACAAAGAAGGCCATAGTACATATTAGAAATGCATATTTTAAACTTGATTTAAATTTTTTAGTTATAATTTTTTAATTGAGTATAATGGTTAAAAGTCGTTTGTAAATCATCTATTTTTTTAAACGAGATAGTTTTAAAAATACGATATGGATTAATATTTCGTTAAAGAAATAATCAATCTAATTATACATATCAATTAGTTCGTAGATTTGTCATGATGAAAGATTTGCTACATAAATTATTTTCAGTTTCAATGGCGTTGCTATTGTTGTTGTCTACTATTTCGTGGACGGTTGAAAAGCATTTGTGTATGGGCCGGGTTATGGATATGGCTCTGTTTAACCAGGCAGATGATTGTGGTATGGAAGCTGGTTTGGCTTTATTGGGTGATACATCCATAGATAATAAGCACTGCTGCGATAATGAAGCGTTTACCATGCAAGGTCAAGACACTCTAAATCTTGATATTTCTCATTTTGATTTCTCTCAACAAGTATTCTTAATTTCCTTTACCTACTCTTATTTGGGCTTGTTTTTGGAGACTACAGATAAGAATATTGTTTTGGATTCTTATCCACCGCCTATATTGGCAAAAGATTTGAATATACTTCATCAAGTTTTCTTGATTTAAACCAAGAAGATGGGCTCCTTAAAGTCAAAATTCTTTTAAACCTTGTGTTGATTTAATTCGTCAACTAATGTTTGTACAAAGAAACTATTTCCACAAACTTATAATGCTTCTAGAATTGCCATATTTCAAGATGGCGAAGTATTAATATTTTGAATAGTAATTTAAAATTAACCTTCATTTTAAAAAGAAGAATTGTTAAAGGTATGCTCAGAATTTACTTGTCATTGATATAGTACATTGTCGGTATTACTGTTGCAAGTTAAGTTTTGCTTCTTGTAATTTTGGCATTGGCTAAGAGTTTCAGCTCAGTATCTGTCATAGGTAACACATTCGGCTACGTGCGGCATAAATTGATTATCCAATAGGAATATAAAATACAATGAATAAATATATAAAAGTCTTAATACTAACCATATTGCCTTGGTTTGGATTTTCACAAGAAAAAGTAGAAGGCATAGTTTTAGATTCAGAAGGGTCTAAAGCATTGAGTCTGTCAGGAGCAAATGTCTATTGGCAAGATTCCCAAATAGGAGTAGTGACCGATTTCAATGGTAAATTTTCAATCCCCTTTAAAAAGGAATTTAATAGATTAATTGTTAGTTATGTGGGTTTTGTGTCAGATACATTAACCATAAATGAACCTAGAACTATTCGTCTTAGTTTAAAACCTTCGAACGAGTTAGATGAGGTCGTAGTACAACAGAAAAGAGATGCCATACAGAAAACGTATTTCAGTCCGCAAAATGTAATAACGGTCAATAGCGCAGAACTACTGAAAGCGGCATGTTGCAATTTGGCAGAAAGCTTTGAAACAAATCCTGCGATAGATGTAAATCTATCCGATGGTTTAACCGGTACCAAGCAAATTCAAATGCTGGGGTTGACAAGTCCGTATTTATTGATTACTCAAGAAAATATTCCAATGGTTCGCGGTGCATCGCAAGCCTATGGATTGACTTTTACTCCGGGTACATGGATAGAGAGTATTCAAATTACTAAAGGAGCTGGTAGTGTGGTCAACGGATATGAAAGTATATCGGGTCAGATAAATACTGAATTGGTGAAGCCATTAACGGACAATGCTGTTTTTGTAAATGGGTATGCTAATGAAAATGGGCGTTATGAAATGAATACTCATTTTAATAGAAAGCTTTCGGATAAGTTGAGTTCCGGACTTTATATTCACGGAAATATGCGTGCTCAGAAAGAGGATAATAATGAAGACGGATTTTTAGATGCACCATTAGGTAATCAAATAAATGTGATGAACCGTTGGCAGTATCAAGATGCTGAAAAAGGATGGGTCAGTTTTTTAAATGTTCGATTTTTGAATGATGAAAAACAAGTAGGGCAAGTAGATTTTGAGCCTGCAACAGATAAGTTGACAAATAACTCATGGGGTAGCGAAATTAATACACGCCGTTTTGATACATCATTAAAACTAGGCTATGTTTTTCCAGAACTTCCATTTCAGAGTTTTGGATTTCAAACCGCTTATAGTTTACATAAGCAAGATTCCTATTTTGGGTTTAGAACATATGATATCAATCACGAAAGTATTTTTACTAGCCTGCTTTTTAATTCTATAATTGGAGATACAAGAAACAAGTTTAAAACCGGAATTTCTTTTGCATATGACGGTTATGATGAGGTAGTGACGGCTACAGATTATTCTCGAGAAGATTCTTCGGTCGGTGCTTTTGTAGAGTATAGTTATGAGAATTTAGAAAAAGTTAGCTTAACTGCAGGTCTTCGAGTGGATAACCATAATCGATTAGGAACTTTTGTGACGCCAAGGTTTCATATCCGTTATACGCCCTGGGAGAAAGGTAGTTTGCGTGGTTCGTTTGGTAGAGGAAAGAGAGCAGCGAATATATTTGCTGAAAATCAACAGCTTTTTGCCTCCGCTAGAGAAATTAATGTTTTAAATTCAGGTGGTAGTGTTTATGGTTTAGAACCCGAGGATGCTTGGAACTACGGAGTAAGTTTTTTACAGGGGTTTAATTTCCTTAACAAAAAGGGAGATGTATCGGTAGATTATTATGTTACAGATTTTAAAAATCAGATTGTAGTTGATTGGGAAAATCCGCAAGAAGTTTCGTTTTATAATTTGGATGGAGATAGTAGTGCTAAAAGTTTTCAGATAGAAATAAATTACGAGCTACTGACTCGCTTAAGTTTTAGAACCGCATATAAATTCTATGATGTTTCGACCGATTATAATAGTGGAAACCTACAAAAGCCATTACAATCGCAGCATCGATTTTTTGTTAATTTAGGGTATGAAACTGAAACTGAAGCTAAAGAAAATGGTTCTCAATGGAAATTTGATTATACATTGCATAGTTTAGGTAAAATGAGATTGCCAGATACCAGCTCTATTTCAACACAATATCAATTAGGCGAGTATTCATCGCCATATAATCTCATGAATGCTCAAATAACAAAAGTGTTTTCTAATACGTTTGAAATGTATGTAGGAGGGGAAAACCTAACTGGAGAACAACAAAATAACCCGGTTTTGGGTGCAGACAATCCTTTTGGTCCTAATTTTGATACTACTATTGTATATGCGCCTATAATGGGAAGAATGTTTTATGGCGGCTTTAGATTTAAAATTTTATAACACGTTTATTTATTATTATGAAAACAACTATTTTGTCAATTGCGATGATGTTAATCACGGTATTAACATATGCTCAAGATAAGAACAAGAAAATGACCTTTGATGTTAATGGTAAATGCGCGATGTGTAAAGAGCGTATAGAGAACGCTGCATTGAATGTGAAAGGAGTGAAATATGCCGTATGGGATATACCATCACACCAATTATCTATTATAATGGATGAACGCAAAACAGATGCCATGAAAATTAAAACTGCTATTGTAGAGGTAGGTCATGACACCAAAGAATTGAAGGCGACAGATGAAGCTTACAATAGCGTACACCCTTGTTGTTTGTATAGAGAGGACAATTCTGATGATGGGGTACATCATAAAATGTAGTCAAGATACCTGTGTTTATTGAGGTTATTTTAGCTGTTGTAAATTGGTCAAAAAGTTTTAGTTAATATTTTGCCAACGTAATTATCACGAATCAAAATCTGAAATACCTTAGCGTAGATTTATCTTAAATTCGATACTCATGGCACAAGCAAAATCAGCAGGGAAACCAGCTGCAAAGCCTTCTCCAGCAAAAGCAGGTAAAAAGGCTGCTCCAAAGGCTGCTCCTAAAAAGAAGTAGTTCGGTACTAGCCTACGGGTAGGCTTACCAATTGGACAAAAAAACCACCTTTTGTAAAAAGAAGGTGGTTTTTTTGTTGGAATAAGTGCATAAAAAAACCGCTCTTGAATTTTCAAGAGCGGTTTTAAATTTGATTGATGTAGCAATCAAATTAATAATTGCCTAACCGTGCTACGGTTTACATCATGCCTGGCATACCGCCACCCATTGGTGGGCCAGTAGGAGAATCTTCTTTAATGTCGGTCAAAGCACATTCGGTAGTTAAGATCATACCTGCAACAGAAGCCGCATTTTCCAATGCTACTCTAGTTACTTTAGCAGGATCAATAATACCGGCTTTGATCATATCAACATATTTTTCTGATTTTGCATCGTAACCAAAATCACCTTTACCTTCAAGGACTTTTGCAATTACTACAGAACCTTCACCACCAGCGTTAGCAACAATAGTTCTTAAAGGTGCTTCGATGGCACGGGCTACGATTTGTAAACCTGTTGCTTCATCTTCGTTCTCAGTTGCTACTTTAGAAAGAACCGATTTAGCTCTTAAAAATGCAACGCCACCACCAGCAACGATACCTTCTTCAACTGCAGCTCTTGTGGCGTGCAAAGCATCATCTACACGATCTTTTTTCTCTTTCATTTCAACCTCAGAAGCTGCACCTACATAAAGTACGGCAACACCACCAGCCAATTTGGCTAAACGCTCTTGAAGTTTTTCTTTATCATAATCAGAAGTAGTTGTCTCGATTTGAGATTTAATCTGATTAACTCTTGTTTTGATATCTTTTGCAACACCACCACCGTTTACTATTGTAGTATTGTCTTTATCGATTTGTACTTTTTCACAAGTACCTAACATATCAAGCGTAGTGTTATCTAAGGAGAACCCTCTTTCTTCAGAAATAACTGTACCACCAGTTAAGATGGCAATATCTTCTAACATTGCTTTTCTGCGGTCACCAAAACCTGGAGCCTTAACAGCAGCAATTTTTAAAGAACCTCTTAATTTGTTTACGACCAAAGTAGCTAATGCTTCACCATCAACATCTTCAGCTATAATTAAAAGAGGTTTCCCTGATTGAGCAACTGGCTCCAATACCGGTAACAAATCTTTCATTGAAGAAATCTTCTTGTCAAACAATAAGATGTATGGATTTTCCAATTGCGCTACCATCTTTTCTGAATCGGTAACAAAATATGGAGAAAGGTAACCTCTGTCAAACTGCATACCTTCTACAACGTCAACGTAGGTATCGGTACCTTTTGCTTCTTCTACAGTGATAACACCTTCTTTTCCAACTTTACCGAAAGCTTGTGCAATCAATTCACCAATTGTTTCGTCGTTGTTAGAAGATATTGAAGCAACTTGCTTAATTTTTTCAGAAGAATCTCCTACTTTTTTAGCTTGTCTTGCGATATCGGCAACAATGGCTTCTACAGCCTTATCGATACCTCTTTTTAAGTCCATTGGGTTTGCACCTGCAGCAACGTTTTTCAAACCTTCTTTAACGATTGCTTGAGCCAAAACGGTTGCAGTAGTTGTACCATCACCTGCCAAATCATTAGTTTTAGAAGCAACTTCTTTAACCATTTGCGCGCCCATGTTTTCTAATGGATCAGCTAATTCTATTTCTTTCGCAACAGTAACACCATCTTTAGTTACCTGTGGAGCACCAAATGATTTGCTAATGATTACGTTTCTACCCTTAGGGCCTAATGTTACTTTTACAGCATTTGCCAATGCATCAACACCTCTTTTAAGGCCGTCTCTTGCATCGATATCAAATCTTATATCTTTTGCCATTTTTAATTTTTGTTTTGATTATTGACCTTGAACTTTTCGCCTTGGTCAAGAAAATTATTAATTTTTTTTCAGTGAATGTGAATTTAGCAAACGGCTAAAGGCCATATGCTAAAGGCTATTTAGATAATAGCAAGAATATCACTTTCTCTCATCATTAAGTAATCTGAACCTTCTAATTTCAATTCAGTTCCTGCATATTTACCGTAAAGAACAGTATCACCAACCTTAACGGTAACTTTGTCATCTTTTGTACCAGGACCTACGGCTACAACTTTGCCTTTTTGTGGTTTCTCTTTCGCAGTATCAGGAATGTAAAGTCCAGACGCAGTTTTAGTTTCAGCTGCCATTGGCTCTATAAGAACTCGATCTGCCAATGGTTTGATATTAACTTTAGCCATAATTATTAATTTTTAAATTGATTTTTAGTTTTGTGGGTATACAAAGGCAGAAATTATGCCATTGCCTATTTCATGACAGATTGGAAACAAAAAATGCCAGCTTGTCATAAGCTGGCATTTGTGTAAATTATGTTGAAATGTTTTATAAACTATCTGAAGGAGTTGCTTCGTTAGTTACAGGAGGTGTAATTTCTTCTGGTAAGGTCTCTGGAACCGTAGTTTCAATGTCATCACCTTGTAATAATTTAGAATCTGCATCTCCAAAATTACCTTTAAGGGCAATGTTAGAAGCTAAGATTAAAACTATTAATAATCCAGCTAAGGTCCATGTGCTCTTATCTAAAAAGTCACCTGTTTTTTTAACTCCGCCTGCAACTTGCGTTCCTCCGCCACCAAAAGAAGAAGAAAGTCCGCCGCCTTTTGGATTTTGTACCATGATCACCAATACTAATAATAAGCAAACGACGATGATAAGTATTAAGAATATTGAAAATGTACTCATTCTTTATTATTTATTATCTTTTTGAATTTTTTCTACTGCCCTAATTCGGTCTGCAAAGAAACTACTTTTTTCCGGATATTTCAAACTTAAAATTTTGAACGCTTGAATGGCCTTTTTATACTGCTTTTGCTCTAAATAAACTCTGGCCAAAGTTTCGGTCATCAATTCGTTTTTATCAATTTTCGAAGTACTCGAAATATCGATACTTGTATTCTTTTCTTCTATAGGTACTATTTTAGGGTTATTGGCTATAAACCTATCGATGCGGTCAAATTTATTCTTTTTAATTGCCTCATCTATGGGAGAGATTATTTTTTTAATTTTTACAACTGCTTTTTTATCTTCAGCTTTTTTAATGATTTTTTCTACTGGTTTATTAGAAGCTAAATTCAACCACTCTGAAAAAGAATATTTTTCTTTGGCATCAAAAATCAATGGTTTGCCAATATCTAATGTTTCTTCCTCTTCAGAAACTTCTGGTTTTTTCGATTGAAAAAGCTTGGGGTCTAAAATATGCTCAGCGTCATTCTTATCTTGTGGTAGCGGCTTGTCTTCAGATTCTACTATTAAAGCAGCTGGCTCCTCCTTTTTTACTTGGGGTAGCGGCTTGTTTTCTGGCTCTTCAATTAATGAAACCGATTCAACTTCTACAACTTCCTCTTTAACTAAAATCGTTGTATCAGTTTTGTCCTTAGAAGAATTATACTGTAAAAAATCTTTTGAGGTGATAAAATCAAAAAGTACATCTCTATCTGTGGTAAAGGCTGCGGTGGTTTTAAGTGCCTTATTGTATTTATAGCTATTTAGATTTTTAAGACCTTTAAGATGCAGGGCTCTAGCCGCTTGAAAATAGGGGTATTCAGCGATAATATCTTCTAGATGTTTAGTATGTATGGGTTCTACCACTTTGGTAGGGTGTTCTAGAAAATATGTAAACTCCTTAACGTTCATTTATTTACCAATCTGCCAATGAGGCGTTGAAAATATCTTGCGTAATTCTTTCGAAAATTATCTCATGAGCTTCACTTTTAATAGAAGCCAACTGAGTGTCTGCAGGATAATCATAAAAGAAAGAAAAACTTTGGTCAAATGCCGCATCTTCCTTTAATCGATTATAAAAACGAACTTTTACGCGCATTGATAACCTGTTTTGGGCAGCAGTTTGATTTGCGGTTGCAGACATTGGTGAGATTTTATATTCCGTTATCTCACCTTCATATAGTAAATCTGGATTGCCAGAGGTTATCAAATCTAAGCTGGTCTGATTCAATATTCTATCTTGTAGTGCTAATGTAAAATCTCTATCAACACCAGGTTCGAATGTTGAACCCGGACTTTGGGTGGCATAATTTTGGAAATAATTTACCTGAAAGGTTTTTGCTTCACCAACATTACCACCGGTAAAATTGTATATGCCACAACTCATAAGCATTATTATAGGTAGTATGAAAAATATTATTTTTTTAACGTATCTCATTGAAATGGAATTCATCTTTAATTAAAGATCGTATTGTTTTATTTTACGGTAAAGCGTTCTTTCAGAAATTCCTAATTCTGAAGCAGCGGCCTTTCTTTTACCACGATTACGCTCAAGTGATTTTTTTATCAATTCCACTTCTTTCTCCTGTAAAGATAGGGTTTCTTCTTCTTGAATTTCTTCGGCAAAATGGTATTTGTCCTCGTAAGAATCTTGAATGGATGATGCTTCTTCCTGTTTGGGTTCTGGTAAATGCAACAGTTTCATTTTAGATTCTTCTTGAGTTTCTTGTTCCATATCAATGTCTTCTTCATCTTCGTTTCCGTAGATTTTACGAATCAGATTTTCATTGTCCTTTTGAACCTTTTGTGAGTCATTGTTCTTCAAAAGCTCCATCGTTAATTTCTTAAGGTCGTTTAGGTCGCCCTTCATATCGAATAACACCTTATAAAGAATCTCTCTCTCATTGCTGAAATCACTTTCAGATTTTGAATTTGATACTACTGCCGGTAAATTACTTGTCGTATTATTTGGTATGTATCCATTAAGCGTTGCTGCGGTTATGGCTCTATTTTCTTCTAGGACAGAAATTTGCTCAGCTATATTTCTTAACTGTCGAATGTTACCAGGCCATCTATATTTTATTAATATAGAGACAGCATTGTCATCTAGTCTTATGGTAGGCATTTTGTATTTCTGACTAAAATCGGAAGCAAATTTTCTAAAAAGCAAATGTATATCCTCTGAACGCTCTCTCAGTGGTGGAATATTAATTTCGACAGTACTTAAACGATAATATAGGTCTTCGCGAAAACGTTCTTTTTTAATCGCCTCGAACATATTTACGTTGGTAGCGGCGACAATACGCACATCTGTTTTTTGAACTTGAGAAGAACCAACTTTTAAAAATTCACCATTTTCTAGAACCCTCAATAGTCGAACTTGTGTGGTTAAGGGTAATTCACCTACCTCATCTAAAAATATAGTACCACCATCAGCAACTTCAAAATAACCGTTTCTGGTTTGGGTAGCTCCAGTAAATGCTCCTTTTTCATGACCAAAAAGCTCACTATCTATGGTGCCTTCAGGTATGGCGCCACAGTTTACGGCAATATATTTAGCATGCTTTCTATGAGATAATGCGTGTATGATTTTGGGAATGGCCTCTTTACCGACTCCACTTTCACCAGTTACCAAAACCGAAATATCGGTAGGGGCAACCTGCATGGCTTTTTCCAAAGCTCGATTAAGTTTTGGATCTTGTCCTATAATTTCAAAACGTTGTTTTATGCTTTGTATGCTTTCCATATCAAATGGGTACTATAAAATTAATTATTGTCTGAATATCCTTGGGCGATACCTTTTAAGGTAGCCGAAGTACAATCGTTTATTTGAACATTTACAAAGTCACCAACTTTATAATTTTCTTTTGGAAATACTACAACCGTGCTTTGAGAGTTTCTTCCCATCCATTCGTTTTCAGATTTTTTAGATGTTCCTTCAATTAAAACCTCTTGAACTTTGCCAACGTGCTTTTCTGTTCTATACTGGCAGTGTTGGCGTTGTAAAGCTATGATTTCTGATAATCGTCTCTTTTTGGTTTTTTCAGGAATATCGTCATCCATCTTTCTTCCGGCCAAGGTGCCTGGTCTTTCAGAATAGGCATACATATAACCAAAATCATACTTCACATATTCCAATGCTTTCAATGTAGAAGTATGGTCTTCTTCAGTCTCTGTTGGAAAACCAGTTATGATATCTTGAGAGATTGAACAATCAGGTAGAATCTGTCTAATATTATCAATAAGTTCAAAATATTCTTCAATGGTATGTAGCCTGTTCATTTCCTTTAAGATGCGATTACTGCCACTTTGTACCGGTAAATGAATATGGTCACAGATATTTTTATGCTTGGCCATAGTTTCAATCACATCTAAGGTCATGTCTTGAGGATTAGATGTTGAAAATCGAATACGCATTTTTGGATACGCCAGTGCAACCGTTTCTAAAAGTTTTGAAAAATTGGTAGCTGTCGCTTTTTGCATTTCAGAAGCATTCTCAAAATTTTTCTTGAGTCCGCCACCATACCATAAATAGCTATCTACATTTTGACCTAATAGTGTAATTTCTTTAAACCCTTTTCTTTCAAGTTCATTTACTTCTTCTAAAATTGACTGTGGGTCTCTACTTCGTTCGCGACCTCTAGTAAATGGTACAACGCAGAAGGTGCACATATTATCGCAACCTCTTGTAATTGAAACAAAAGCGGTAACACCATTAGTGTTTAATCTTACAGGAGCAATATCGCCATACGTTTCATCTTTCGACAAAATAACATTAACGGCATCACGACCAGAATCGACTTCTTTAATTAGGTTGGGCAAATCTTTATAGGCATCTGGCCCTACGACCATATCTACAATTTTTTCCTCGTCCAAAAGTTTGTCTTTCAAGCGTTCTGCCATACAGCCCAATACTCCTACTTTTAAATGAGGCCTAGATTTCTTTACCTTATTATATTCCGTTAGTCGTTTTCGTATCGTCTGCTCAGCTTTGTCTCTAATGGAACATGTGTTTACAAGTATTAAATCGGCATCCTCTAAAGTTTGAGTTGTATTAAAACCTTCGGTTGCTAATATAGATGCAACAATTTCACTATCTGCGAAGTTCATGGCGCAGCCATAACTCTCTATATATAAATTACGTTTGTTAGTTTCTTTTCTTTCAACTGCCAAAGTGGTGCCCTGCACATTTTCGTCTATGGTTTTCTCCATTTTTTGTAATACGTTGCAATAAAATAATTGGTTGGCAAAGATACTACTATAATCAAAAATATGACAAGATGACATGAATTTTTAGGGAATGTTTAGGCTTTACCCGTAAATATTATTTAGTTTTATCTTAAAATATAACCATCCTTAGTTATGAATTTAGAAATCATTACAGAACGTATAAAATCGAATATAGATTTATCTTTTGGAGATATATTCAGTAAATCTTTTGATTTGTTTAAAAAAGTCTGGCTGCAAGGTTTTATAGTATTGTTGCTGACCTTCGTTATTATTCTGCCATTTTATATTATTCTTTATATACCAATGATAGCGGCTGGTATAACAGATTCAGAGGCTATTCGAAATAATGAGTTGCCGCCAATGGTTGCTATTGCAATGGGTATTCTTGCACCAGTAATTGCAATCGGTGTTTCAACTTTTGCTTTGGCCTTAAATGCGGCTTTCTTAAAGATTTGTAGACAAAAAGATATAGGCGAAGAAGCGAGCGATGATTATTTCTATTTTTTTAAAGAAGGGCGTTTAGGAAAGGTTTTTATATTAGCACTGTATACCCTCGGTTTAGCTATACTAGGGCTTCTTGCTTGTGGTGTCGGTCTTATTTATGTAATCGTTCCTCTTTCATTAATACCAGCTTTCTTAGCTTTTTCTAATGAACTTTCGCCATTAGAAATGGTTAAGGCAAGTTTTGCACTTGGAAATAAAAATTGGCTTGTTATTTTCGGATTAGTCTTGGTAACTGGTATTGTTGCTGAATTAGGCTTCCTTTTATGCTGTGTAGGTGTATTATTTACGGCTATGTTAAGTAAAGTTCCTACCTATTATATGTATAAAGATGGTGTGGGTTTTAATGAGATAGAGTAGATTTTATGAACTAGCCTACGCAACTAAAAGTTGTATTTCTCATCTACTAATCACAACCAGTAAATTGAAAAACCATGAGAAAAAATGTTTTTTTGTTGTTGACTATAATAGTATCAACCTTTATTTCTTGTGATGATGATGGGCCGTATGAAGACTATTTGGTAGCGCGACCAATTTTGCAAGACGCTATTTCGTTTAAGGCTGAAGCAGTTGATATTGTTGATCCTACGCCGATTGTTTCATCGGGTAAAATTTATACCTATCAGAATTATATTTTTATAAATGATGTAAATCTGGGTTTTCATGTAATCAACAATCAAAATCCATCTTCGCCTGAAAGTATTGCATTTATTAAGCTTGAGGGGAATTATGATATTTCTATAAAAGACGATAAGTTATTTGCTGATAGTTATGGTGACTTGGTCATTTTTGATATTTCCGATATACATAATATTACACTATCAAATCGAATAGTTAATGCTATATATAATAATGATGTTTGGCTTTCAAATATCGAGTACCCTCAAGCTGATTTTTACGAATATGGTGATATCTATTATGATAAGGATATTGTTGTTGGATGGGAAGTGAAAACAGAGCGAAGGTCGGTTGCTGATTATGAAAAACGATTTGACTGCATGGCGTGTGATTTTGCGTTTAATTCATTAGAAAGCGATAGCGGCTCGCCTCAACCTTCTACCGGTCAGGGTGGTTCTTTGGCTCGTTTTAAAATAATAGGTGATTATTTATATGTGGTAGACTACAGTGATATCAACATTTTTGATATTTCTAATGTTGAGGAGCCAAAAATTTTAGATGATGTTCAAGTAGCTTGGGATATTGAAACCATATACAATCAAGGTGATATTTTATTTATAGGTGGCTCGCAAGGCATGTATATATATGATATTAAGAATCCTGAAAAACCTGAATTCATTTCAGAATTTAGACACGGTACAGCTTGTGATCCTGTGATAGTTGATGGTAGTTATGCTTATGTCACTTTAAAAGGAGGCGGTTTTTGTGGAAATACTGAAAGCGGATTGTATGTGATAGATATTTCTAATTTAAAGAATCCTGAGTTAAAAGTAATTTACCCAATGAATGGGCCAAATGGGTTAGGTATTAAAGATGATACACTTTTCATTTGCGACGGTGAGGCTGGTTTAAAAGTATATGATAAGAGCGATGCCCCTAATATTACTCTAATTAATAATTTCGTGGATATTATTGCATATGATGTAATACCATTGGCATCATCACTTTTAATGATAGGGGACCGAGTCTTATACCAATACGAATATATAGATAATGATATTCGACTCTTGAGTACTTTTGAGTTGTAGAACTATAGGATAATCAATAAAAAAAGGGAAGCTAAAACTAGCTTCCCTTTTTTTATTGATTATTGTTCAGACGATATCATTTTTATATCCTCCAGTTTTACTTTAGAGTTGACAATTTCCGTTTGTTTGTCAATAAGATGGCTAAGATTTTTGAGTTCTACGTTAAGTTCATCGGTGATTTCCTTGAAAAACTGTTTTGCTTGTTGAGTAGGGGCATAATCTCCTCTTTGCGAATCTGCTAAAAGAAAAGCAAGCCTATTATTTATTCGAATACCATAATTAAGGGGATCTTGACTACTTTGATTTTTAGTCATATGAATATTATTTTCAATCACCGAAAGTTCAGTTTCATAATCAGATATTAGCTGCTGTAAAGCACTATTATCTTTAGTTTTATTTTTAAGATACGTTAAGTCTTTTTGAACACTCCTTATTTTGATAATAGCATCATTTGCTTTACTTACTTCGTCACGTACGGCAATTAAAAAATCGAATTGTTCTTGATATTCATTCTGAGTATTGGGCAATCTTGGGTCTTTTACAATGCTAAATTCTTTTTCTTGAAATTCCCCATTAACAGTTAGCTTTAATTTATAGGTGCCTGGCGTTACTTTTGGGCCTTTATTTGGTGAGGAATAAAAAATCATACCTTCAAATGTCTTAAATCCTGGATAACGCATATCCCAAACCAAATTGTTTCCACCAGCTTTTACTTTTAATTGTTTAGGGGCTGTAGGGTCTAATTTGTTTTCTTTAGCACTAGTTGAAAAACGCTGTATTAATGTACCGTCTTTTTGTAAAATATCTAGTTGAACAGAATCGCTTTCTTGATACTTATTTAAAACATAGTTGATGATAACACCGTCAGGATGGTTCTTACCTACCAATTTTGGATCTGGTTCAGACCATCCGCCAGATTGGTGCATTCTATAAGAAATATCTGGTTTATAAAGATAAAAATCACTGTTAGCTACTTCGGACGACAGTTGATGAAGTGGTGTTAGGTCATCAATAATCCAAAAACTTCTTCCATGGGTGGCAACAATTAAATCATTGTCTCTGACATGTAAGTCTCGTATTGCGGTTATTGGTAGGTTTAATTGAAAAGGAGCCCAAGATTTACCATCGTCAAAGGAAATATACATGCCCCATTCTGTGCCTGCATATAAAAGGCCTTCTCTAACTAAATCAGTTCTAATCACCCTTGTGTAATAATTGTCTTTAATACCATTTGTGATTAATGACCAGCTTTCTCCATAATTATCAGTTTTGTATAAATAGGGAGTGTAATCGCCAAATTTATAAGCTGTAGCTGCTACATATACAGTGCCTTTGTGAAATGGGCTCGGGTCTATAGAATTGATCATATTCAATTTAGGAGACATAGAAGTTGGCGGAGTTACATTTGTCCAAGTTGTGCCATTGTCTTTTGTGACATGAATTAAACCATCATCGCTACCTGTCCAGATTACACTTTTTTCCAATACAGATTCTGAAATCACAAAAATATTCGAATAAAATTCTGCTCCTGTATTGTCTTGAGTTATTGGTCCTCCTGATGATTCTATAGTTTCTGGAAGACTTCTGGTTAAATCTGGTGAAATTGTTTTCCAAGACTGGCCTTCATCAGTTGTCATATGAAGAAAATTAGATCCTGCGAATAATTTATTAGAATCGTGTTTGCTGAATGTTACAGGGTAGTTCCAATTGAATCGATATTTCATAATTTCTGCTCCAGAACCTGCAGGGTTATCTGGCCAAACATTTGTTGACCGCGCTTGGCCTGTAGTGTGATCTAATCGGTTCATATAACCTTTATAAGTTCCGCCATATACAATCTGATTATTTTTTGGATCTGGCGCTAAATGTGCACTTTCGCCACCAGCGGTAGGTTCCCAATCTCTTTCTGTAATGGATTCTCCAGAAGATCTGTGAGAAATACGTAAGGCGGTATTGTCTTGTTGCGCTCCATAAATACGATAAGGAAAAATACTGTCTGTTGCTATTCGATAAAATTGGGCAGTAGGTTGATTGTAATAGGTCGTCCAGTTGTTTCCACCGTCATTTGAAATTTGAGCGCCACCGTCATCTGCAATAACCATACGGTTATTGTTGTTGGGGTCTATCCATAGGTCGTGATGGTCGCCATGAGGAGCATTTTTAAGCGTGAATGTTTTACCACCATCTGTAGAGACGCCATAACTAACATTCATAACATAGAGCTTGTCAATGTTTTCGGTATCGGCATAAATACGAGTGTAATACCATGCCCGTTGTCGTAATGCCCTGTTTTCATTTATTTTTTTCCAAGTAACTCCTGCATCATCAGATCTGAAAAGTCCACCATTGTCTGCTTCAATAAGTGCCCATACGCGATTCGAATCTATCGGTGAAATTGTAATACCGACTATACCCCATGGAGAACTAGGTAGTCCGGTTTTTGTAGAAATATCGTTCCATGTATCGCCGCCATCGGTACTTTTAAAAAGTTTACTGTCAGGTCCACCACTATCCATTCGGTATCCGTTTCTTTTCATTTCCCAAGTGGTGGCATAGATAATTCTACTATTGTTGGGGTCTAAAATTAAATCCCCTGCACCAGCCTTATCGCTAACATAAAGTACTTTTTCCCAATTATCGCCACCATCTTTAGAGCGAAATACACCTCTGGTTTCATTCGGCTTCCATAAATTTCCAATAGCAGCTACATATACTAAATCGGGATTATTAGGGTGGATTCGGATTCTTGAAATATGTTCTGAATCTTTGAGACCAATAAATTTCCAGGTTTTTCCTGCATCCATACTTTTCCATAGCCCTTTACCTGAAGAAACGTTACCACGTAATGTTTGCTCACCCTCACCAACATAAATAATATTTGGGTCAGATTCAGAAACTGCAATAGCGCCAATAGAACCACCAAAATAGCCGTCGGAAATACATTGCCAGCTATTGCCTGCGTCTGTAGTTTTCCAAACACCACCACCTGCGGTTCCCATATAATAAAGGTTATTGTTGTTGGTGACACCGGTAACGGTACCTGCACGACCACCTCTAAAAGGTCCGATAGACCTATATTCCATGCCGCTATATAGAGATTCGTCAAAGCTGACGGTGTTTTTTTTGCGTTGTGCGTTTAAATTTTGAAATGGTTGTAAACAAAATAAAGCGGTCAGTATAACTATGTAAAGCTTCTTCATTTTAAAGTAGTTTGAGTTAGTTTCCATAAAAATAGAAATATTTAACATGCTTCGGTTATCGACATGGCTAAACTTTTTTATTTCTATGAAGTTCATGATTTTACAAGGATAGTTAGGCCTATTTACAGGAAAAAATGAATGCCTGAAATTTTAAAGTTTAATTTTTAGTATACATTTGTAAGCATAAACAAGGTTGATGGCGAAAAATTTAGTAATTGTTGAGTCCCCTGCAAAGGCCAAAACTATAGAGAAGTTTTTGGGAAAAGATTTTAAGGTTGAATCGAGCTTTGGTCACATTGCAGATTTGCCTTCAAATGAGCTAGGAGTAGATGTCGAGAACGATTTCACCCCAAAGTATATAGTTGACAAGGATAAGCAGGCTCTGGTCAAAAAACTAAAGTCGCTAGCTGATAAAGCTGAAACTATCTGGCTCGCGAGTGATGAGGATCGCGAGGGAGAGGCTATTTCTTGGCATTTAGCAGAAGAACTAGGGTTAGATAAGAAGAAGACAAAGCGTATTGTCTTTAACTCCGTAACAAAAGCCGCCATTCAAAAAGCAATTGAGAACCCTAGGGAGATTAATTACAATTTGGTAAATGCCCAACAGGCAAGACGTGTGCTTGACCGTTTGGTTGGGTATCAACTATCTCCTGTTTTATGGAAAAAAATTAAGCCAGGTCTTTCTGCTGGGCGTGTTCAATCTGTAGCAGTTCGTCTTATAGTTGAACGTGAACGTGATATTGAAGGTTTTGAGCCACAAGCAACTTTTAAGATTGCGGCAGAATTTCAAACAGAGGAAGGAAATGTATTTTCGGCCAAGTTGAACAAAACTTTCGATACGGAAAAAGAAGCTAAGGTCTTTTTAGAGAAAAATATATCTGCTGAGTTTTCAGTAAGTAAATTAGATAAAAAACCAGCTAAAAAGTCACCATCTGCACCATTTACAACCTCTACGTTACAACAAGAGGCTTCAAGAAAACTATATTTTTCTGTAGGTAGAACCATGCAAGTGGCACAACGATTATATGAAGCTGGGTTAATTACCTATATGAGAACGGATAGTGTAAACTTATCCAATGAAGCATTGACCGCTGCTAAAGATGCCATTGTTGAAAATTATGGTGAAAAGTATAGTCATACTAGAAATTTCACAGGTAAATCTAAAGGAGCTCAAGAGGCGCATGAAGCTATTAGGCCTACTGAGATGACCAATCAATCCCCATCTTTAGAGCGTGATCAATCTAAATTGTATGATTTAATTTGGAAACGTACAGTTGCATCTCAAATGAGTGATGCTCAACTAGAACGTACCAATGTTAAAATTAAAGCGAATAAACATAAAGAAGAATTTACTGCAAACGGTGAGGTAATAAAATTTGATGGTTTCTTAAAAGTTTACATGGAAGGTGTAGATGATGAAGATGTAGCAGAAGAGCAAGAAGGAATGTTGCCTGCAATGAAAGAAGGAGAGTCTTTACAGAATAACTTTATTTCAGCTACCGAACGATTTACCAGACCTCCTTACCGATTTACAGAAGCATCTTTGGTTAAGAAATTAGAAGAGTTAGGTATTGGTAGACCATCTACATATGCTCCTACTATTTCTACTATACTTAATAGAGGTTATGTTGAAAAAGGTACTATTGAAGGTACTGAACGTAAGTATCAACAATTAATCTTAGAGTCGAATAAAATTCAGGAAAAAAATCTTATAGAAAATGTAGGTTCAGATAAAGGTAAAATGGTACCAACTGATATTGGTATGATTGTTACCGATTTCTTGGTTACCAATTTCGCTAATATTTTAGATTATAATTTTACAGCTCAGGTCGAAGAAGATTTTGACGAAATAGCTTCCGGTGATGAAGATTGGAAGAAAATGATGAAAAACTTTTATAAAGATTTTCATCCAAATGTAGTTGATGTAGAAGAAAATGCGGATCGCGCCAGCGGAGAAAGAATTTTAGGAATAGACCCTAAAAGTGGAAAGCAGGTTTCGGTACGTTTGGGAAGATTCGGACCAATGGTACAAGTCGGAACTGTTGATGATGAAGAGAAACCAACTTTTGCAAGTTTGTTGCCAGAGCAGTCATTGAATACCATTACCTATGAAGAGGCAATGGATTTATTTAAGCTTCCTAGAAAATTAGGGGTTTATGAAGGAGAAGAGGTATTGGCGAATGTCGGTAGATTTGGACCTTATGTGAAATTTGGAGAAAAATTTATTTCTATGGATAAAGGTGAAAGTGCCTTTGAGATTGAAATGGATAGGGCAATTGAGTTAATTGTTGCGAAGCAGAAAGCCGATGCGCCAATTGCAATGTATGAAGAAAAAGAAGTGACTAAGGGAGTTGGTAGATTCGGACCATTCATTAAATGGAACGGAATTTTCATTAATGTCAACAAAAAGTATGACTATGATAATCTATCAAATGACGATATCATTGAACTTATCGAAACCAAGAAACAAAAGGAAATAGATAAGGTCGTTCAAAACTGGGAAGAAGAAGGTATTCGCATCGAGAAAGCACGATGGGGCCGTCATAATGTTCTAAAAGGAAAAATTAAGGTAGAATTGGCAAAGACTGTCGATGTAACTAAAATGTCTTTAGAAGAAGCTCAGAAGTTAATAGAGAAAAAAACACCAAAGAAAAAGGCAAAAGCTAAACCTAAGTCAAAAAAGTAATATATTTTTAGATCGAAAGATCAGTGTAATATGTTCATAATTTCTAAACCACTTATAAATGGCCTTTGATTTTTTAGTTCCGGTATCGGACAAAGTTTTGGCCCATAATGAGTTACTGCCTAGTCAAGCTATTGGTAAAAATACCTATATACATACTGAAAAGGATGGCTTGCCTGTTTTGGCCAATGCCACTGTGGCTCTTTTAGGAGTTAGGGAGTCTAGAAATGCATTTGAAAAAAAACATGAGAAGTTAGACGTTTCTGGTATTCGATTGCAATTCTACAAGCTGCTAATCGGTAATTGGAACGGTACTATAGTAGATTTGGGTGATATTGAAGAAGGCGCTACTGTAGATGACACCTATTTTGTGGTTAAAGAAATAGTAGCAGGTTTATTAGAGGAGAATATTATTCCAATTATTCTTGGTGCTACCCAGGATCTTACATACCCCGCTTATAGAGCTTTTGATGGCATTAGAGATATGATTAATCTTGTTGCCGTCGATAGTCGGTTCGATTTTGGTATCGAAGATGAAATTATATCGTCTCATTCTTATATGAGCAAAATCATTACCGATAAGCCAAACAATCTTTTTAATTTTTCAAATATTGGTTATCAAAGCTATTTCAACGCACAAGAAGAAATAGATTTAATGGAACGTTTATTTTTTGATGCTTATCGACTTGGCGAAGTAGCCAATAATATTTCTTTGGCCGAACCGGTACTGAGAAATGCACATATGGTAAGTTTAGATTTACGGTCTGTAAAGGCAAGTGAAATTTCATTGTCGGGCAATTTTTCGCCCAATGGTTTTGACGGTCGCGAAATATGTGCCATTGCGCGATATGCGGGTATAAGCGATAAAGTCTCTGTTTTTGGCTTGTACGAGATGGAGAACACCGTACAGTCTCAACAATTAATAGCTCAAATTATATGGTACTTTATAGAAGGTATCAATTACAGAATTCAAGAATCTCCATACTCTAAAACTGAAGACTTTGTAAAGTACAATGTACCTAGCGAAGATGAAGAATTAGTGTTTTACAAAAGTTTATTAACAGAAAGATGGTGGGTAGAAGTCCCATCAATTTTTACTTCACATACTAAAGGCCATACACCTGCGTTATTACCTTGCACCGAGAAGGATTATTTAGATGCATGTAATCAAGACATTCCTGAAAGGTGGTTTAAAGCTTATAAGAAAGGCTTTAATTAACAAAAATAATTTTTAAGCATTAAAGCCTTTAATACAATATTTTATACAAAACATAGTTTTAGATGTTAGAATAAATCATTGTATTCTGAGTTTAACCATAATCGAAATTTAACCTAAAGTATGAAGAAGCTATTGTTATCCTCTATAGCGTTTGTTTTTTTACTCACGAGTTGTGGGTCTAAGACTAAAGGAGAGCTAACCGGTGTCCAGGGAAAAAAGTGGTACCCAGAAAAACCATATGGAATGGAACTTATCCCAAGAGGTTCTTTCATTATGGGTAAGAGTGAAGAAGACCAAGCAAAATTATTGAACGCACCGACCAAAACGGTTACCGTACGTTCTTTTTACATGGACGACACAGAAATCACAAATAGTGAGTATCGTCAATTTGTAGAATGGGTAAAGGATTCTATCGTAAGAACCAAATTGGCAATATTAGCAGATGAGTTGGGTATCGGCCCTGAAGAAGGCGGTATTGGTGATTATGCATTTAAAGATGCAGATACCACTAGAGCATCTGTTTACGACAAGTATATGCTAGATAATTATTCTGGAATGGGCGAAACCGGTTACGAAGGTAGAGCTTTGAGTAAGGATGAGGAATTGGTCTGGAATACATCAGACTATCCAGATGAGTATTATACTGAAATAATGGATTCTATCTATTTGTCTGAAGAGGAATCTTATAACGGTCAACGTACTATAGATGTTAAGAAATTAAAGTTCAAGTACAATTGGATGGATATCGAAGCAGCAGCACGCGCTTCTACAAAGGGTAATAAAAGCCGTAAGGAGTTTATTCGCACAGAAGAAGTGGAAATTTATCCAGATACAACTGTATGGATCAGAGATTTCTCTTATTCGTATAACGAGCCAATGCACAACGACTATTTCTGGCACGATGCATACAGTGAATATCCTGTAGTAGGTATTACATGGCAACAAGCAAAGGCTTTTTGTAATTGGAGAACTAAATATAAGAACGACGATAACAAGAGTAGAGGTAAGCAGTTCGTTAATCAATTTAGACTTCCTACCGAAGCCGAATGGGAATATGCCGCAAGAGGTGGTATCGAAGGTGGAACATACCCTTGGGGCGGACCTTATGTAATAAGTGATACAGGTTGTTTTATGGCTAATTTTAAACCACAACGTGGTGATTATGCCGCAGATGCCGCACTATATACAGTAGAAGCAAAATCTTATGAGCCTAACGACTTTAATATGTACAATATGGCTGGTAACGTTTCTGAATGGACGAATTCAAGTTATGACCCAAGTGCATATGATTATGTATCAACGATGAACCCTAATGGCGGTGATCAATCGAACACTAGAAAAGTTATTAGAGGTGGTTCTTGGAAAGATGTAGCTTACTTCTTACAAGTAAGTACAAGAGATTACGAATATGCAGATTCTGCTCGTAGTTACATAGGATTCAGAACAGTTCAAGATTACATGGGCGAAGAGGATTCTACACAATAAATAGAAGTAAATACAGTTTTATAATAAATTCAAATCAAATTTTAACCAAATCTTTTTTATTAAACCTTAATTAAATTAAAATCATGGCACAGTCAAAATCCACAAAAAAATTATTTAACATGGCCTACGGCCTAGGAGCATCAGTTGTAATTATTGGTGCATTATTCAAAATTCTTCACTGGGAGTTAGGTCCTTTAAACGGAGGTATTCTTCTAGCGATAGGTCTTATTACAGAAGCTCTTATATTCGCAATCAGTGCATTCGAACCAGTAGACGAAGATTTAGATTGGGCATTAGTTTACCCAGAATTAGCTGGTGCTGAAGGCAAATCTGCTCCTAAAAAAGGACAAGCTGCTGAAATAAAAGAAGCAGAAGCATCTTTATCTAAAAAATTAGACGATTTGTTAAAAGAAGCTGGTGTAGACGCAAGTCTTATGGAGAGCTTAGGTTCTAGCATCAAAAACTTTGAAGGTGCCGCTAAAGGTATCGCTCCTACAGTAGATGCAATGGAATCTACTAAGAAGTATTCAAGTGAAATGGTTCAAGCTGCCAATCAAATGGAGTCTTTGAACAGTCTTTATAAAGTACAATTAGAAAGTGCTAGCAGACAAGCTTCAGTAAACGAAGAAGTAGTGCAAAATGCAAGTGCTCTTAAGGATCAAATGGCATCATTGTCAACTAACCTTTCTTCATTGAATGGTGTTTATGGCGGTATGTTATCTGCAATGAGTAAAAACTAAATTGGATTTTAATAAAACCCAAGTCAATTATTAATTAAAATCTAAAAAAAATAAATCCATGGCAGGAGGAAAAAATTCACCACGTCAGAAGATGGTCAACTTAATGTATTTGATCTTCATCGCAATGCTGGCACTAAACATGAGTAAAGAAGTATTAGCCGCATTCGGTATAATGAATGAAAAGCTAGAGACTTCAAACGCAATGACAACCGCAAGTAACGAAGCGTTCTTAGGTAGTCTGGAAACTAAAGCATCTGAAGATGCAGCTAAATATGAAAAGCTGTATAAGAATGCTCAACAGATTAAAGCAATGTCTCAAGAATATTATGATTATTTAGAGTCGCTTAAATCTGGTATGACAGAAGGTATAGAAGATCCTACTGATTATGCTCGTATGGATATGTCTGATTTTTTAGATCAGAAATTATTCCAAGGAGAAAATTTATCAGAAGGCGGTAAAAAGTTCATGAGTAACTTAACCGGTTATAGAGATCAAGTTGCGGCAATTGTGCCAGCAGCCTTAAAGCAATCTGTTATCGATCGTTTCCAAACTGGAGATGAGAATGGTAAAGTTGAAAAAAGAGACGGTACCAAACAAGAATGGATCAACTATCATTATGAAGGATATCCTTTAGTAGCATCATTGGCAAAGTTAACTGCACTACAAGCAGATGTAAAAGTTACTGAAGAAGCAGCTTTAAAATCTATGTTAGAAGGTGAGTTAACAAGTCAAGTTTCTTTAAAGAATTTTGCAACATCACTTGCATCTTCTAAATCTGCATACTACACAGGTGAGAAGTACGATGGTAAGATTATCATTAGTAAAACTGATAATTCTTCTACTCCAGTAAGAGCTGAATTAACTTTAGATGGTAGAAAACTTTCAGAAGGTTCTGATTATAAATTAGAAGCAGGTGGGGTTAAAATGCTAATTGGTTCTGGTTCTGCCGGTGATCATGAAGTAAAAGGTATAATCTACTTTAAGCAAGATGGTGAAGAAATTCCTGTAGAGGTTAATAATTCATTCGCAACAATATCTAAGCCAGGTGGCGCTTTAATCGCAGCTGATAAGATGAATGTTGTTTACCGTGGGGTAGCAAATCCAATGTCGATTTCTATACCAGGTATTGCAAATAACAAAGTAAATGCTTCTGCACCAGGCTTAAAGTCAATAGGTGGTAGTAAGTATATTATGAACCCAGGTACTGGTAGAACAGTTACTATTAAGGCTTCAGGTACATTGCCAGATGGTGAGCCAGTTGGATCATCATTAGAATTCAGAATTAAAGATATTCCAAGACCAGAAGGTAGTGTAAGTAAGCAGACAGGTAGTATTAAACTTCCTAAAAGAAATGTTGAAATAGCTACAATAGGTGCTGGTTTAGAAGATTTCGATTTTGATTTAAATCTTGCAGTAAGCGGGTTTAAATTTAAAGTACCAGGTCAACCAACTGTTACCGTAAGAGGAAATAAGATGGATGGTAAAGCCAAATCAGCTTTGGAACGTGCTAAAAGAGGAGATATCGTTCAAATATTTGATATCGAAGCTTATATCACAAATAATAAAAGTTACAAGTTGAAGAAAGTATCTCCAGTAGTTGTGGAGATTACAAACTAAATTAAATGGAATTCTACCGGGTAAGCCTAACGGTCTTACCCGGTTAATTTTAAAGTGAATCAAACATGAATTGGAAAAATGTTTTAGTAATGGGAGCGGTAACTATGTTGCCTCTATCAATGATGGCCCAAGCAAATGTATTGAATGCTAAAAAACCCGATGAGGTTGGTGTTCGTACAGAAGCTCAGAAAGCTGTCGATAATGACGCTCCGTTAGAATACGGTTATGTAGATGATAGGGATATACTTTGGTCTAAAACTTTATGGGAGACCGTAGATTTAGATGAAAGAATTAATTTCCCATTATATTATCCAACAGATACTATGGATATTGGACCAGATAGAAGGTCTTTATATCACGTTCTGATTAAAAATTTAAAGAGTGGAAAATTAGAAACTTATACAGATTCTTATTTCACTAAAAAAAGGTCTTTTAGCGATTTAAAAGATGCCTTACAGATGGTTGATACTCTTGATTATGGGTATGAGCAAATGAATGCAGGTGAAACTGTTTCAGAAGAATATATTACTCGTAGAAATATATCAGCATCTGATATAGAAGAATATCATATTAAAGGAATTTGGTATTTTGATAAAAGACAAGGTGAGTTAAAATACCGACTTTTAGGTATTGCCCCAGTTGCCCCAGATGTAAATTTTATGGATGATGATAATCCTGATATGGTTGAACTATTCTGGGTTTGGTTTCCAGATGCACGTGAAATACTTCATGAAGCAAAAGTTTTTAACCAACAGAATTCCGCTCAGCCTATCTCTTACGATATGTTGTTGAACGCAAGAAGGTTTAACGCAATTATCTATAAAGAGGATAATATTCAAGGTGATAGAAATATAGATGATTATATTGCAGATAATGCTTTGTTTCAGTTATTAGAGGCTAAACGTATCAAAGAAGCTATTCGAGATAAAGAACAGGATATGTGGGCCTATTAAGCTTAATAAAACATCCAATTCAAATAATAAAAACCCAATCGGAAGATTGGGTTTTTTGTTTTTGTAAATAAATGAATTCATTTGTCATTACCTTTGCGGCATGGTAGATTACATGGTAGTAGGACTAGGATTGGCAGGTACGGCTTTTTGTGAAACACTGCGTAGAAATAACAAAACCTTTGTTGTTTTTAATGATCAGTCGCAAACATCTTCAAGAGTTGCAGGCGGACTCTATAATCCTATTATTTTAAAACGTTTTACATTATCATGGAGGGCAGATGAACAACTGGCTGTATCGGTTGATTTTTATAAGCAACTTGAACAATTCTTGAATATTCAATTTGATGAAAAGTTGAATGTATTACGAAAATTCGCCTCTATTGAAGAGCAGAATTTATGGTTTGAAGCTGCGGATAAAAAAAGCTTGAAACAATTTTTAGATACGCAATTAGTTTCAAACAAAAATGCAGGGATTAAGGTTCCTTTCGAATTCGGAAAGGTTTTAGAAACCGGTAAGCTAGACACCAAAGTTCTCTTTGATGGGTATACGAAATGGTTGAAACAAGAAAAAAGTATATTTTTAGAGACGTTTGATTATAACGAGTTGAAAGTTCTACCAAATTTTGTTAGTTATAAAGGAATAAGTGCTAAAAATGTAGTTTTTGCTGAAGGTTTTGGAATGATACATAATCCGTATTTCAAGTATTTACCCATGCAAGGCTCAAAAGGAGAATACTTGGTTATTGAAGCAAAAGAACTTCAGGAAAGGAATATTATAAAATCGTCAATTTTTTTAATTCCGTTAGGTAATGATTTGTATAAAGTAGGGGCAACTTACAATAGAGATCAAAAAGATAACGGCATTACCGAAGATGCCAAAGAAGAATTGCAAAAAAAATTAGACAGCCTCTTAAATTGTGCTTACAAGGTAATAGATCAAGAGGCTGGCGTTAGACCAACGGTAAAAGACAGAAGGCCTTTAGTTGGTAAACATCCCAAGTATAATAATCTATGGGTTTTAAACGGTTTCGGCTCACATGGTATTATGATTGCCCCTTGGGCATCAAAAGCATTGTATGAACGAATAGAAATAGACGCCCCACTTCTAGATGAAATGGATATTGCAAGGTTTAATTGAAATTAAGAGTTCTTAAGTTTAACCTTCGAATCATATTTCACAAAAATGTTAATCCAAATATTTCTTGACAATCTCATAATTACGGGCATAAAGACAATCATGGTAATAACAATGGCAATAAATGTTTGAATGAGGTTGGCGCCGATGATTAATTTTGCGATTACAAAAGCGGCAACAGCAAAGGCAATTCCTACTCCATAACTCACATACATAGCCCCATAAAAAAAAGAAGGCTCTATTTTATATTTAAAGTCACATTGACCACATCTTTCATGCATTTTAAAGATTTTACCCAAATGATATGGGTTTTCGTCCAAATACATACTTTCTTGGTGACATCTTGGACAACTTCCTGTTAAAATGCTGTAGAGTTTGTTTCCTTTTTTTAACATTTGCAAAACTTTATACAAAGGTACAATTTTAAGGCTCTTTTCATCTTATTGAGAACCCATTAAACACAAATTTTGCTTAAGAATAATCATTCTATAAAGGTGATTTTTTTAAGAATAAACTATAAGAAATATTATTTATGTTAAACGTTCACAACCTATCAGTATCCTTTGGCGGAGAATCTCTTTTTGAAGAAATCTCTTTTCGATTAAATGGAGGAAATAGAGTAGGTCTTGTAGGGAAGAATGGTGCAGGAAAATCAACTTTATTAAAAATGCTTAATAAGGATATGGCTTTAGATACCGGGGTTATTGCGGTTGAGAAGGATATTAAAATAGGTTTTCTAAGACAAGATATAGATTTCGTACAGGGTAGATCGGTTTTGGATGAGGCTTACCAAGCTTTTGAGGAGATTAAGGCCTTAGAGCTAAGGTTAGATGAAATTAATCATCAACTGGCAGAACGAACAGATTACGAAACCGATTCATATAGTCAGCTTATAGTAGATTTAAATGATGTATCTCATCATTATGAAATATTAGGAGGATACAATTATCAAGGTGAAACAGAAAAAATTCTTCAAGGTTTAGGTTTTAGACGCGAAGATTTTGAAAAAAAGACCGAAACATTCTCTGGTGGTTGGCGTATGCGAATTGAGTTAGCAAAATTGTTATTGCAAAGTAACGATGTGCTGTTACTCGATGAGCCGACAAACCACTTGGATATTGAATCAATTATTTGGTTCGAACAATTCTTAAACAATTACACAGGAGCCGTGGTAATTGTTTCGCACGATAAAATGTTCTTAGATAACGTTACCAACAGGACTATAGAAATATCATTAGGTCGTATCTATGATTACAATAAGCCGTATACACAATACCTTGTTTTAAGAAACGAAATCAAGCAACAACAGGTAAACGCTCAAAAGAACCAAGAAAAAGAAATTCAACAAGCAGAACGACTTATTGAAAAATTTAGGGCAAAATCTACCAAAGCTTCAATGGCGCAATCCTTAATTAAAAAATTAGATAAAATTGAGCGTATTGAGGTTGATGAAGATGATAATAGTGTAATGAGTCTACGTTTTCCAATATCTGTTACTCCAGGTAGGGTCGTAGTAGAGATCGAAGGGCTTTCGAAGGCATATGGTAGCAACCATGTACTTGATGATATTAACCTTTTAATAGAACGTGATAGCAAAACTGCATTTGTTGGTCAGAATGGTCAAGGTAAATCTACTTTGGCGAAAATTATTGTTGGCGATTTAGAACATAAAGGACATTTGAAACTAGGTCATAATGTTCAGATAGGATATTTTGCTCAGAACCAAGCGGAGTATTTAGATGGTGATAAAACCATTTTAGATACGATGATAGATGCTGCCAATGAAAAGAATAGAAGTAAGGTGCGAGATATCTTAGGCTCTTTTCTATTTAGGGGAGATGAAGTTGAAAAATATGTAAAAGTTTTATCGGGTGGTGAAAGAAACCGACTTGCCTTGGCGAAAATGCTATTACAGCCATTTAATGTATTGGTAATGGATGAACCTACCAACCACCTCGATATTAAATCGAAAAACGTATTAAAACAAGCATGTTTAAACTTTGAGGGGACATTGATTTTGGTTTCTCACGATAGAGATTTTCTACAAGGCTTAACTAATAAGGTTTATGAGTTTAAGGACCAAAAAATTAAGGAATATCTTGGTGATGTAGAGTACTATTTAGAACAACGTAAAGTAGAAAACTTTAGAGCTATTGAAAAAAAGCAGGTAGTTGCCGTTGAAAAGGAGAAGCCAAAAGAATCGAATTCTTTTCAAGACCAGAAGAAATTAAAGAGTTTAAAAAATCAATTAAGCTCTATAGAAAGTAAGATTGGTAGTCTTGAAAAAGAAATTAAAGAGATAGATCATAACCTCTTGGTAGATTACGATAAAACAATTGCTAAATTTAACTTTTTCGATACTTACCAAGCAAAGAAGAATAAATTAGAAAAGCTAATGCAAGATTGGGAGGTTCTTACATTAGATATAGAGTCTTTAGTGTAGTCAAATTTCATAGACCATGCTTTTAGTAAGTTTCACAACATAAATAGGCACTTTCACAACAAACATGGGTTAGTCAACGATAAAATTTTAGTTTTAGCCGTTATTAGTTCAAATTTGTAGGAGAATTCCTAACTAAAGGAGTTATATAAACGCCAACATATGAAAAAACTATACTATTTAAGTTTTGGCTTATTATTTCTGACAACAGTATGTTTTGCAGAGATATCTAAAAAGGAGAAGAAAGCCTTGGTGGATTTGTACACAACTACCAATGGTAAACATTGGGTTAAGAAATGGGATTTGAATACTCCAGTTTCTCAATGGTACGGAGTAACAATCGAAGACAATAAAGTTGTTGAAATTAATTTGTTCCATAATAATCTTATGGGGCCAATATCATCTGAGATTGGTAAATTAGAACATCTTAAAGTATTGAATCTGGCTTTTAATTCTTTAACAGGTGCGCTTCCTATAGAAATCGTTAACCTTTCTAATTTAAAAGTATTGAAATTAGAGATGAATAGATTAACAGGTGCGCTTCCGAATGAAATAGGAAATTTAAACCAGTTAGTAGAGCTTTCAGCGTTCAATAATTTTCTAACAGGTAAGATACCTGCTACAGTAGGAAATTTAAAAGAGTTAAAGGTGTTGAATCTTTCAAGTAATGATTTTTATGGTGATATACCAGCTTCTTTAGGGCAATTATCACAATTGGAAACATTAGGCTTATTTGAAAATAATTTAGAAGGTGCCATTCCAAAAGATATGGGTAGGTTAAGCAATTTGAAAGAGTTGGTTTTAGCGAATAACCGACTTGATGGTGACATACCTAATGAATTTGCTCAATTGGCAAGCTTAGAGGTTTTTCAAATTCAAAATAATAATTTCAGTTCTTTTAAAGCTTTAGAGTTTTTAGAAACAAAAGAATACCTAGTTTTCGATTATGATAAGGATGATAGAAAACTTGAATTTAAAGATATCAACTTCAAAAAGACCAGAATGGCCGAGACGAAGTTTGAAGATATAGAAGAGTAAGAGTAGTTTACACTTTTAGTTAGTTTGGTGAAAGAAAGAGATGTTGAAGAGCATCTCTTTTTTGATTAATATACTTTAACATTTTCGAGGTATCATAAATTTATTTTTTGAACGTTATATAGTAGGTGCTTTTTAGTCTGTCCCTGTTTTTTAAAAGAGTTAACAGGAGTTTAGAGTTGAAAAATATACCCCACGATCAATTAATTTTCTTATAATGAAAAACATTCTAAAATATAGCTTCATAATTCTCTTTACGGTGAGTGGTTGCATGGTTAGTGCCCAAATTCCTAAAAGTGAAAAACAATATTTAATAGAGTTCCATAAAAGCTCAGTTGGTGAGCAATGGCAGAATACTTGGAATTTAAAAGCGGATCCTTCTACATGGTACGGGGTAGAAATAAATGAGGGGCATGTTGTTGGTTTAAAGTTATACCGTAATAATCTTAGTGGAAAAATTCCTAATGGTATTGCCGCTCTTACCAATTTAAAGACTTTGAATCTTTCATTTAATACATTAGAGGGTAGCTTGCCTCAAGATTTATTTGAATTATCAGAGTTAAGGTCACTTAGGCTTGAAATGAATAAGTTAAGCGGAACATTGCCTCAAGACTATTCTAAAATGAAGAATCTTGAAGAGCTATCGATGTTTAATAATTTGTTCGATGGAGTTATACCAAGCGGAATTGGGCAATTAGAAAATTTAAAAGCCTTAAATCTTTCGAGTAACTATTTAGAGGGTAGTTTGCCAAAGTCAATTGAAAAGCTGACAAATTTAGAAAGGTTAGAGCTTTTTGGTAATAAGTTGGCGGGGTCAATTGATGTTGATTTAGGGATGCTGGTAAATTTAAAAGAACTGATACTTTCTTACAATCAATTTGAGGGTGATTTGCCAAGAAGTATGGCTACGTTAAGTAATCTTGAATTTGTACAATTACAAGGTAATGATTTTAGGTCGTTGAACTCTTTGTTAAGAATGCAAAGTCAAAACTTAGCTGTTTTTGATAGTGACGACGAATTTTTAAACATGAAGTTCAGTAACCGGACATTGAATAAAACTCGTGTGGTAGATACAAACTATGAGGACGTTAAAAGAAATTAGACTTACTTAATTAGTAAAAAAAGGGATGCTTTAGCATCCCTTTTTTTTGTTAACTAGTATAGTAAAAAATTCAATATACTTTATGATTTCTTTAACCATCTGAGCAAACCATCTACTATCTCCTTTTTTGTAGTTTCGCTTTTTAATTAGTTTGAGGGTTGGTTGATATGATTTTCAGCCAAAAGATGTATTAAGTATTCATTTAATTTTATTAGGATGTTCAATTTGCATATTTAGCGAGAGTACACAGCTTTCTGTGGTTTTCTTTCCAAATTGAATATGCTGCGTGAATGATGCTTATTAACAAATTATTATGTCTCTAAGATTAAACCTTTTCTATTTTATACGGTCTTTATCTTTTGTATTCAGATCAAGGGGTTTGACAATGAAACAATTTGTGTCCGTATAAGACAATGAATAACTGAAAACTGAAGTATATAAATCAATCAATTACTAGAACTGACAAAGTCTAAAAATTATATTGCCAAATGAGAAAAATTATTTTTACCATACTGGGTATTTTACTAATTGTAGTATCCTTCTTTTTATCTAAGGTTATTATAGATAGTAAAAAAACGTTTAAACCAAAATCTGAAAAAGTGGTTAAAACTGTTTTTACAGAGGTAGTTGAAAATGGGACAGTGCCTATCGTAGTATCAGCAAACGGTAATTTAACTGCGAAGCAACGTGTAGAGTTATATGCTGAAGTTCAAGGTGTATTTAAGAGAGGTAGTAAACTTTTTAAAGAAGGGCAAGCTTTTCGACAAGGTGAAATAGTTATAAATATAGATGCTAATGAATATGCGGCAAGTGTACAATCTGCAAAAAGCAATCTGTTCAACCAGCTTACGGCGGTTATGCCAGATTTACGTTTAGATTATCCAAATATTTATTCGAAATGGCAAGATTATTTGACCAATTTTGATATGTCTAAAAGTACTCCTGCGCTTCCCGAATTGAATACGGAAAAAGAGAAATTCTTTATTTCGGGTAGAGGTATTTTAACCAGTTACTATAATGTAAAGAATTTAGAACAACGACTTTCTAAATACCGTATTGCCGCTCCTTTTTCTGGGGTACTTACTGAAGCCTTGGTTACAGAAGGTACTTTGGTTAGGTCAGGTCAAAAATTGGGAGAATTTATTAATCCAGAGATATATGAGCTTGAAGTTTCTATAAGTAAGCGTTACACAGACCTTTTAAAATTAGGTGAATCGGTAGAGCTTACAAATTTAGATGACAATACTAAGTATAAGGGTAAGGTTGCTAGAATCAACGGTAGTATTGATCAAGCAACACAAACTGTTAAGGCATATATAGAAGTGGAGAATAAAAACCTACGTGAAGGCATGTACTTAGAGGCCAGTTTAGATGCCAAAAAAGAGGAGAATGCTATTGAGGTCGATAGAAGTTTACTTTTAGAAGGAAACAGAATATTTATAGTACGTGATTCGGTTTTGGATATCATCGATGTTAACCCTGTTTATTTTTCAGATAAACGTGTAGTGCTAAAAGATGTGCCGAATGGCGTAACCATCATGTCTAAGCCGCTAAGTGGGGCTTATACAGGTATGGCAGTGAAAATTTACTCTGAACAACCAGAAAATACAAAAGAATAATGCGTAAACTGATAGAATACTTTATTCGGTATCATGTTGCCGTTAATGTTGTAGTAATTTCTTTTGCCCTTTTTGGTATAGTAGGTGCAAAGGCTTTAAAATCTTCTTTCTTTCCTTTAACGGATTCTAAGAATATTGCGATTACCATTACTTACCCAGGTGCTTCACCGCAAGAGGTTGAAGAGGGTATTGTATTAAAGATAGAAGATAACCTTAAGGGACTTCAAGGTGTTGATCGTGTTACTTCTACTTCTAGGGAGAATAGCGGTACCATTAATGTCGAAATAGAAAAAGGAGAGAATATCGACTTTATGCTATTAGAAGTTAAGAATGCGGTAGATAGGGTGCCAACTTTCCCAACCGGTATGGAACCTTTAATTGTATCGAAATTAGAGGCCGTTCGTCAAACTATTGCTTTTGCTATTAGCGGTGAAAATATTCCTTTAGCCACTTTAAAGAGTGTAGGTCGACAAATTGAGAATGACCTTAGAGCAATGGAGGGTATTTCTCAAATAGAAATTTCAGGATTTCCAGCAGAGGAAATTGAAATAGCCGTTAATGAAAATAACCTCTTGGCTTATGGCATTTCATTTACTGAAGTTGCTAACGCAGTAAGTAATGCCAATATTCTTGTAACGGGTGGTAATATTAAGACCGATGCAGAGGAATATTTAATACGTGCAAATAATCGTGCGTATTATGGTGATGAGCTAAATAATTTAGTGGTTAAGGCAGACCCATCAGGTACAGTTATTCGATTAAAAGATGTGGCTATCGTTAAAGACCGTTTTGCAGAATCGCCCAATGCGACTTACTTTGATGGTAATTTATCGGTAAGTACTACAATTACAAGTACCAATAATGAAGATTTAATATCCTCTGCTGAACAAGTAAAAGAATATATAGAAGATTTTAATGACAAGTACAACAATGTCAAATTAGACATTGTGTCTGATCAGTCGACGACCCTTGTTCAACGTACCCAATTATTGACGGAGAATGCTATCATGGGTATGTTGTTGGTGTTAATTTTCCTGTCCTTGTTTTTAAACACAAGATTGGCATTTTGGGTAGCCTTCGGTTTGCCTGTAGCATTTTTAGGAATGTTTGTATTTGCTGGTTTCTTTGATGTAACGATTAACGTTTTGTCTTTATTCGGTATGATCATCGTTATCGGTATTCTAGTAGATGACGGTATTGTAATTGCTGAAAACATCTATCAACATTACGAAAAGGGAAAAACCCCTGTACAGGCTGCTGTAGACGGCACTATGGAGGTATTGCCTCCAATTATTTCGGCGATTATCACTACAATATTAGCCTTCTCAATATTCTTGTTTTTAGATAGTAGAATAGGGGAGTTCTTTGGCGAGGTTTCTGTAATCGTTATTCTAACATTAGTGGTTTCATTAGTAGAAGCATTAATTATTCTACCTGCTCACTTGGCACATTCCAAAGCATTACAGCCTTTAGATGACAAACCAAAAAGTGGAATTGCAAAGGCATTTGCGAAACTTAGGGTTATAAATGAGTTTGGTGATCGCTTAATGATTTTGATGCGTGATAAAATGTACACACCCGCATTACGTTTTGCAATGAACTATAAAATTTTTGTTTTTAGTCTTTTCTTAGGGGCATTTATATTAACCTTAGGTTCTGTTGGTGGGGGTGTTATTAGAACTGCATTTTTTCCAAGAGTAGCGAGTGACAGGGTAGGTATAGAATTAGAAATGCCTAATGGAACAAATGAGAAAATTACAGATTCTATTATTTCCATGATTGAGGAAAAAGCAGAAATTGTAAATCAAGAATTGACTGAAAAATATCTAAAGGGCACTAATAAAATGCTTTTTGAGAATGTTATTAGACGTTTAGGTCCAGGTTCCTCAACTGCACAATTAAATATTAACCTTTTACCTGGTGAGGAAAGACCCGATGAGATTTCTTCAGATATGGTAACTAGTAGACTAGAAGAACTAGTGGGGCCGGTTATAGGGGTAGAAAGTTTAATATATGGTTCAGGTGGAAACTTTGGTGGTTCTCCTGTATCAGTTTCACTCTTAGGTAACAATATTGAAGAGCTTAAAGCGGCAAAGGTTGAATTGAAGAGCATTTTGTTGAATAACTCTCGATTAAAAGATATTGCTGATAATGACCCAGCTGGTATTAAGGAAATTCGATTGACCTTAAAAGAGAATGCCTATTTGTTAGGTCTAGACCTTCGTGCGGTAATGGTACAGGTGCGATCAGGATTTTTCGGTGTACAGGCACAACGTTTTCAAAGATCGCAAGATGAAATTAGGGTGTGGGTAAGGTATGAAAGAGATGAGCGTTCTTCGATTACCAATTTAGATGATATGCGAATTGTCACTCCAACAGGTGAACGTGTGCCGTTGAGTGAAATAGCAGACTATACTATTGAGCGTGGCGATGTTGCAATTAATAGATTAGAAGGCAGGCGAGAAATTCAGGTATCTGCAGACATGAAAGATGTAAAGGATAGCCCTACGGATATCATGACAGAAATACAAAATGTCATCATGCCCGAAATACACTCAAAGTATCCAACGGTTAATGCTTCCTATGAGGGTCAGAATAGAGAGTTGGGTAAATTAACAGGGTCTTTGAAATTGGTAGGATTCACCGTTTTACTTTTAATATATATCACTATAGCGTTTACGTTTAGAAGCTTTAGTCAGCCATTAATGTTATTGCTTTTAGTGCCTTTCAGTTTTACGGCAGTAGCATGGGGACACTGGATTCACGATTTTCCTATCAACGTACTATCGATTTTAGGAATCATTGCCTTAATTGGTATTATGGTGAACGACGGCTTGGTGCTAATTGGGAAGTTTAATTCTAACTTACGCGAAGGTATGACCTTTGACAATGCTATTTTCGAAGCAGGTAAATCTAGGTTCAGGGCAATTTTCCTTACCTCGATTACAACTATAGCAGGTTTGGCGCCACTAATGTTAGAGACTAGTAGACAAGCGCAATTCTTAAAACCGATGGCGATTTCTATTGCTTATGGTATTGGTATTGCCACCATACTTACATTGTTGATGTTGCCACTATTTCTATCGTTTAGTAATAATCTGAAAGCTGGTAATAAAATGTTGGCTTCGGGTCATAAGATTACAAAAGAAGAAGTAGAAAGAGCTATTACCGAGCGTAAGGAAGCTGCACATCTAGAAGGTCAAAAGAATCATTCAATCGAGGATGAAAGTCATCACGATCACGCAGAAGTTGGTTCAAATATTCATTAGAAATTAGAAGTATTGCATAATGATTAGATTACGATTCATCCATTTATTGTTGTTAATTCCATTTTGTAGTGTATTCGCACAAGAGAATACGCTCTCTAAGGAAGACGCGATAGCACTTGCCTTAAAAAATAATTTTGGGGTAATCATTGCTAAAAACAATTTAAAAATAGCCGATAATAATAAGAACATTTTAAATTCTGGCTACTTGCCAAGTTTAACAGGTAATGCTGGTGGGACATTTGATCAAAGCAATCAAGAAGCTACTTTTCAAGATGGTAGCGTCAGGGCAATTGATGGTGCCGAAACTACACGTTACAACGCTTCTTTAAATTTAAATTATACATTATTTGATGGTCTAGGTCGTTGGTATGATTATAAAAGACTAAAAGAAGAATATGGTTTAAGTGAACTTGAAACTAGAGAAACCATAGAAACAACGATGATACAGTTATATACTGTATATTTTGAAGTGGCAAGACTTACTGAGAATATTAAGGTTTTAGAAGACACATTTTCGAATACACAAAAGCGCTTACAACGTTCTGAATATAGTTTTGAGTATGGTCAGACAAATAAGTTAGATGTTTTAAATGCACAAGTAGATTTGGTAAACGATAGTATCAATCTAATGAATACAAGACAAACATTTAGGAATACAAAACGAGATTTAAATCTATTGTTGAATCGAGATCTTGCAAGCTCTTTTGAGGTCGATACTGTTATCGCCTTTGTAAACCCTATAAGTTTAGAAGAATTTTTAGATAAAGGTATTGCGAATAATGTAAGCGTATTACAGACCGAAAAAAATATCAAAATAAACGATTATGCTTATAAATCTAGTAAGTCTGTTTTTTTACCAACCGTTGGCCTTACTGGATCATATGGTTGGAACGAAGGTAATTTTCCTGCAACTAACTTTTTAGCTTCAAGTGTTTCAACAGGAATATCTGCCGGTTTGAATCTTACTTGGAACCTCTTTGATGGTGGTAATAGTATTACACAGATAAAGAATGCGAAAATAGTTCTGGACAACCAAGAAACTATTAAAGAACAAATAGAGCAACAGGTTTTAAGAGATGTGCAAAACGCCAAGGAAAACTACCTAAATAGATTGCAGGTTTTTAGCTTGCAAGAACAAAATGTCGTGACCAATCAGAATAACTTTGAACGCTCTAACGAACAATTTCAATTAGGTAGTATTACATCTATTGAATTTAGACAGGCTCAAATAAATTTATTGAATGCACAGACGAACAAAAATTTAGCAAAGTACGATGCTAAGTTGGCAGAGCTTCAATTACTACAACTTACGGGACAATTATTAAATATTGAACTGTAACAGTTACTTAATAAGGTAAGGTATGGACATGTATATCAAAAGAACAAATAGCGAGCTTATAGAGATACTGTATCAGCAGTCACTTCTTACGTTTGAATCTCAGATAAGTTTAAAAGAGGAAATAAAGAAACGTGATATTCAAGTAGATCTTAGTCCGTTAGAAGCTTCTATTTCCAGTAAACTGACTCAAATAAAGAATCTAGAATATTTGAAGGATTTCGGATTTAAAGCGGAGAAAAATTCTGATGGCATTACAGTAACCAGAACGAACAAGGCTTTATTTACAGATGTTATCGCTATTATTTTAGGGGTAATCGTTTTTTTAATAGGAATTTACGGCTGTATAAACCTAGCGTTTACTTTTATTAACGGTGATGATTTAGATGTTTTTACCTTGGCGTATAAATTTGCTGTAGCCTCATTAGTTTTTATAGGATTTAGCTTTTTTAGCGGATTAAAACGGGTATTCGATTATACCGGTTTTGAACTAACTACCATAAATGGGTTAATTACTTTAAAAAAACGTTTTGATATAAAGCTTGAGGAGATTAAAGCTACTGCTGCTGATGTTTTTGTTGAAACAGATGATGAAACACTATTTTTAAAGTTGGGTAATCAAACCATTTTCACTTCGAATGCTGAAAATTTAGTACAGACCCTTACCTTAAAAGAATTGGCTAAGAAATTGAAAGACGCATAAAGAATATGTACGAGCATTTTTTTCAATGTCCATATTGTTGGGAAGAGGTTTCTATGCTTTTAGATCCTTCTGTAACACAACAGACCTATGTAGAAGATTGCGAAGTATGTTGTAACCCGATTGAGTTAACTCCTCGTTTTGAAGATAATGAATTAATAGCCTTCGATGCTCAAAGTATAGAGCAGTAGTTAGTTATTGAATTCTATTTTACCACCAAAAGTATCATCCTTATCAATAATTTTTGGATTACCATATACTTTTATAGACCCACCAGCTTTTACTTTGGCAATGATTTTTTCACTTGCGTAAACCTCTGCAATACCACCACCTAAAACGATTACTGAAGTAGACCTAGACTTTAATCCTTTATTATACAGTTTGCCTCCAGTATTTATATTGGCATCTTGGTAATCAGTAGTGCCAGAAAGCTTCAATTCACTTCCGCTAGTGCTTTTTGCGTTAACGGTGTCTGCCTCAAGATTTAGGGTGATTACGGCAGCTTCTTGAGACCTAATTTCTATTATAGAACTCTTAATCATTCCGCTAGAAATAATTCTTGCATTTTCGTTGGCATCGATTACTTTTAATTCTCCAGTGTAGTATAGTTTAGCATTAACAGTATTGCCAGATAAAAACTCATTTATACCCATTTTAACCTTCAAGAGTCCGTTATTTTCGGTAATACTCACATCTTCTTTATCTTCACCACTCAACACAAGTTTATTCTCTTCACCTTTAATAAGATTTACGGTAATACGGTCATAAACCTTGAGTTCGGTAAATTTCTGTAAAGGTATAGTTACAGTACTTTGTGCAAAACAAGAAAGAGTTGAACAGATAAATAGAGTGAATAGTACAATTGGTTTCATGTGGCATTGGGTAATTGGTGCTTCAAAGTTACACTACATTTCTGATAAATTTACAAAACTTGGTTTTCCATGTTTTTTAAGAGGTTTATAAGTAAAAGTTAAATAATGATAAGGTGTTCGCTCACGTTTTGCAGTTTCACTACCTTAAACAAGTAATTGTCTTCATTGTAGTATATGAAAAAGAAATATGTATTACTGGCCCTAGTTGTAGCCTTAGGCATCGTTGGCTATGCTGGTGTTCAATATTTCCCAAATACTGAAAATGCGGTGGTATCTGAAACTTTAGATTCCATACCTACACGTCGAGAACTACGGGGCAGCTTTTTTGAAAAACGAGAAATACTGGTAGTGTATGCCGCTAAGGATAGTGTGTTAAGCAACAAATATGAACAGATACTCAAAGAGCTTTCGTTGCTAGAACCTACTGAATCTTGGCGCAGTGCAAAAATTCTTTATAAACGAGCAGATGAGGTTACTCACGAAATTCTTAAGAAGAATGTTGTTTTTCTGTTAGGGGCTATTGACGAGAATGAAATTCTAGAAAAATTTATAGACCAAACTCCATTTCAGATAAATAGGAGAGCGATAATGATAGGTTCGAATAAGATAACGAATAAGAATTCTATTTTATCGGTAAGTTTATATCCGAATCCTTTAATGCCCAAAATGCCATTTAGTTTTATGACAGGAACAGATGCGCAGCAGGTATTTGATTTTTTTGCCGAAAAGGTTAAAGAAAACGGACAATCTTTTTATCGGCAGAATCTTAATTATGAACTCTACAATGATAACGAACGTGTGGTCATGGGAGATTTTAATGAGCAATGGAAAACAGATAATAGTACGTTTTTTGATTTCTCTAAGGGAAACAAGGTGCTTCTTAATGCAGAAAAGTATCAGTTCGTAAATCATAAAAATGCATTAAAACCAAATGAAGTAAGAAGTCTTGAAGAGCAAATAAAACGAAACACCTCTAAAGTGTTCGCTTTTCTAAACAATGATGATTTTCCGAAAATCACCTATAATTTTTATAGCAACACAGAAGAGAAGGGCTTAATGACAGGTAATACGAACCAAGCACATTACGATACGTTGAATAATTCTGTTCACATCATTGCCAATAAAATATATAAGAACAACAACATTGGCAAGGATAATGAACTACTGCTGCGTAATATGCTAGGGGTTTCTAAAAAGGATATTCTCACCCAAGGTTTACCCATTTATTTTACCGATAAATGGCAAATGAAAGGTTATAAATATTGGTCTGCACGGTTGGCAGAATCAGAAAATACATTGTCGGTTGCCGAACTGCTCGATAATTCGTTTCTAGAGATGGAGTCTTCTTTAATACGAGATTGTTTGGCAGGGGCTTTTGTAGATTTTTTAATGCAAACCTGGGGTAAAGAAATCTTTTTGTACCACTATAAAGATGGTGAACTTACGACCCAAGAAATACAAAAATTAGAAGGGAAGTGGCAAAGCTATTTAAAAAGCCTGTCGAAGACCTATCCGAAAGAAGAAGTGGTTAAGAAAGAGCTCCCTTATTTAAAAGGGTTCAATTTTGCTCATGAAGGCTACAGTATTTACAATGGTTATGGTTCTAAAAAGGCAACAGAATCGCTATTGAAGCAAAAGTCTATGGGCAGCAATGCAATGGCACTTGTACCCTATACAGGTATTAACAATATAAATGCAGCGACACCACTCCGTTTTAGTAATAGTGCCGGTAGTGAGAATGATGAGGCTGTGGTTCATGCATTATCGACTGCACACGATATGGGTATGTATACCATGTTAAAACCTCAAATTTATGTGGGGGGTAGTTGGCCTGGAGGAATTGAAATGCCTAGTGACGAAGAATGGGATTTGTTTCATGACCATTATTATCGCTGGATTCGTCATTATGCTTTTTTAGCTGAAATACATGGTATGGATGCGCTTTGTATAGGCGTCGAGTTTACAAAAGCAACGTTATCGAAACCTGAAACTTGGCGCAGTATGATTAAGAAAACAAGAGGCTTATTTTCGGGTCATCTTACGTATGCTGCCAATTGGGGAGAAGAATTTGAGAATATAGAGTTTTGGGATGACTTGGATTATATCGGACTAGATTGTTATTACCCCTTGAGTAAGAATGATAATCCTACCGATGAGGAAATGAGCGAGAGCTTCAATATGATAAAAAAGAAAATTGAAAAGGTATACGAGCGTTTCGAAAAGCCCATCGTTTTCACTGAAATCGGATTCAGAAGTGTTAACGAACCATGGAAGAACCCTCATGCAGAGGCCGATGAAAGCATTAATGAAGAAATGCAGGCACGTTGCTATGAAATCATCTTTAAAGGTATTGAGAACGAACCATGGTGCAAAGGTATACTGTGGTGGAAGTTTCCAAGCTTTTTAGAGTACCGAGGCGAAGACAACAATGCTTTTACGCCCAATAACAAATTAGCAGAGGAAACCGTGCGTAAATGGTTTACTAAATAATTAGAATCCTTCCGTTTACATAACTGTTTTAAAAAGTAAAAAAACTACTCTCTTTTTGGAAAGGCCAAACTATCTGCTGGATACGTATTTTTTAGATAATTCATCTGCGAATCTGCCCAATCAATAATTTTTTGCCGTTGCGCGTCGGTTAGGTTCGCTTCTGAGTGAAGCCCAAAATAGGTATAAGAAGGTAATGGCATTTCTTTTTCTTCTACCATTTCTTTTATTTCTTCCAATTTATGATTCTGAACAAAAAGGGGCGATTTGGTAAATTCAGAAAAGTTTAGGTGCTTTTTGCCATCTTGTACATGATGGTCCAAAAACCAGGCAGAAGGCTGAAAATTGGCATACCATGGGTATTCCGTTGCATTGCTATGGCAGTCATTACAAGAAACCTGCAAAATGCGTTGTACATCTTGCGGAATATCATATTTCGTTTGTATGGCATAGGTGTCGTCTCCTGAAATATTGCGTTCGGGCATTATAAATTGAATGATAATGAAAATGGCGATGAGTGCGAAAATGATTTTTTTTAACATGGTAAGCAGTTTTAGTTCTAGTAATTGTCTTTTCTAAAGTTATAAATTATATGGATATGAAAGTATTCTTTGCTTCGCTAAAAAAGTTCAGTTTTCTTTTTAGACGTTTCATCTTGCAATATAGACGCTTCAGTTAAAAAGCCGCTATTCGTGCTAGGGTTGTACTGTACATTTGTATCATCAAATAAAAAGAAACACAATACATAAAATATAAAAACATGAAAAAAATAAAATTAATTTTTGGTTTAGTACTAGTAGCGGGAGTTCTTATTTCCTTTACGGCAGAACAAAAACATAGAAAAGAAATGAAGATTGCAAATGCTTCTTTATTCAACGATGTTACTAATCCGTTCGAGGAAGTTTTAAAAGATCAAGCCAATGAAATTATTCTAGTTTCTTCAACAGATCTTAATGTAATCGAAATCGAAGAAGATATAGATTTAGGAATTGATACATCAGAGTATTTACCATATGGTTTTGATGCTTACAAAGGGTATCAAATAGATATAGCAGATATATGTGTTTTAGAAATAGAGGAAGAAGTAGAATTAGGTTTTGATGTTAATGATTACCTGCCTGCAAATTTCGACCCTTATAAAGTATAGTTTAAATTAGTTAGTTGATTAAGGTTGGTTGATAAAGGCCTTCAAATTTAATTTGAAGGCCTTTTTTGGCTTCAAAAACTAGGCGGCGCATCGACAGTAAAATTGATGTAAATTTGAAAAGCGCTCCTCTAAAGAATATGTCATGATTTTACCGACAGTTAAAAAACAACAGATTATTAAAATTGCCCTTTTGTTGGCAGCTTTGGTTTCCTTGCCCAGAAACATTCATGTATACAATATGATCAGCTCTGGCAACGAACAGTTTGAAAGTGTTTGGGTAGTTGATTTTCTGTTCCGGTTGGTGTTTATGGTCTTTTTCTCTTGGGCAATCTTAGAAATCAATGCCAATGTGGTGTATATTAAATTTAAACTTAGGGGCACCTTTGCTACGGTAAGTATTATTGTGTTGGATTTGGTAATGCTTTTTGCCACCCTAACCCTTTGGAAAGAATTACACCCTATAATAGTCGATAGTCCTTTATCTAATGAGGACAGGGGCTTTTTGACCTTTGGGTACGTTACCTTGTTGATTGTACTTTATTTCATTGCCAGAATTTTACGCTTACAAGCGAACCAGCGGGTAAGCGATATAGAGAACGAGCATTTAAAACATCAGAATCTACAGAAAGAGCTTACGGCCCTTAAAAACCAGATAGATCCCCATTTTTTATTCAATTCCCTAAATTCGTTGACATCGCTCATACGCGATAATGAACCTGCAACCCTATTTGTAAAAAAGCTCTCGTACATGTACCGGTATATTTTACAGAGTGGAGATAGTGATTTGGTGAGCATACGCGAAGAGCTTAAGTATTTAGAAAGTTATACCTATCTCATGAAAACCCGTTATAGAGAACGGTTTGAAATTGAGGTCAATATTGCCGAAGGATTAAAGGGGCGAAAAATTCCGCCATTGGCGCTGCAACTTTTGGTAGAGAATGCCGTAAAGCATAATGAAATTTCAGAATCTAACCCGTTATTGGTTCGGGTCTATTCACGAGAGAATTCTATTTTTATAGAAAACCCATTACGCCCAAGAACAACAATGGCAGAGGGTACCGGTACCGGATTATTGAATTTAAGAAAAAGATACTTGCTCTTACAGCAACAAGATATACTTGTACGTACTGAAAATGGTATCTTTCAAGTAGAACTACCTTTAAGAAAAATAGAATGAAAATCGTCATTGTAGAAGATGAGCTTGCCGCAAGCGATCATCTTGTCTATTTATTGAACCACATAAATACTGAAATAGAAGTTTTAGCTATTATCGATACGGTAAAAGCTGCCGTTGCCTATTTTTCAACACCACATGATGCAGAACTGGTTCTAATGGATATTCACTTGGCAGACGGAATCTCTTTTGAGATTTTTGAACAGGTGAAAATCGATATTCCAGTGATATTTACGACGGCCTATGACCAATATGCGCTAAAGGCCTTTAAGGTGAATAGTATTGATTATTTACTAAAACCTATAGACGAAGAAGAACTTACCGATGCCCTAACCCAGTTTAACGTGCAGGTTAAGGAAAAAGAACAGGGTATCGATGATGACCAATTAAAGGGTCTGTTGGGGTTGATAAAAGGCGATGCCGATAAAAAGAGCTATAAAAATACGTTTCTGGTGAGCCAACGGGATCAGTTGATTCCTTTAAAAACGAATGATATCTCTTATTTCATGATAGATCTTGGGTCGGTAAAAGCCGTGAGTAAAGATAACCAGACCTATAGTTTAGAAGATAAATTAGAAGATATAGAAGAAAGTCTAGACCCAACCCTTTTCTATAGGGCCAATAGGCAATGTATCGTAAACCGCGAAGCGATCGTAAATTTAAAATACTACTTCAACGGGAAGCTTATTATAAGTGTAAACCCGGTCTCGAAAGAGCGTATAGTAGTAAGTAAGGCCAAAGCGTCGGACTTTAAAAACTGGATGGGTTCTTAAGTAGTATAAGTTCCAATATGAGTGGTGTTAGGTTTGATTTTAAGGATGCTATATGGTCCTAATTTTTAGGGTGTTTTCGCTTTAAGATTTTAGCGATGGTTTGCCCTAGTTCATCAATTTTATCAAACGGTTCTTTTAATGTTGGGTTGGTAAGGTCAATTTGTGAACTTTCATTTGCACCTACTTGCATGGGGTAGACCAATAGATAACTCATCGCGTTGAAGTACTTATTTAAATACGATGGTATTTTGCTCATATTGCTATCATAAGAGGGCTTATCTTTTCTACTCAAAACAATAACAAGATTATCATCTTTTTGAAATTCACTTTTAAGTTCTAAAAAAGTATTCCAATCTTTAAATTCCTTGAATTCATAGGCTATCGGGTTTTTTACTTGCAAGGCATCAACAGCTATTTTAGTTTCTTTAGTGGCAAAAAATATAAGTTTAGCACTTGAGTTTTTGGCGATATTCCAAACCTTGGTTAGCCAAAACGGAAAGCCAATTTCTTTCTCGGCATGTGCAGGAACAATAATTACATGCCTTTTTATGGTGCCAAATGGCTGATGTGACTTGTATATTAAAGTGGTTGGGTTGCATTTCGATAAAATACCTTCGGTTAAATTGCCTAAGAAAGAATCTGAAAGCCCTTTTTTAATATGTAGCCCTAAGATGAGGTCAGTGATTTTATGCTCTTTGGCTACACTCGAAATTCCGTTTACAATATTGATGTCGTATCGTAATAGGGTATGTATGGTATTATCGGTTGCCGAAGCGGTTACCGTGGCATGTTCAAGAATTTTTCGGGCATGCTTATCCGCAGAACTTCCCATTTCATAATCATCAACAATACTTAAGGCATACAGTCCATTTGTATTGTTTTTAGATTTGGCGATGATGCCTAAATTAATGAGGTCATCAGTGGTGTCGCTATTGTTTATTGGTATTAGTATGTTCTCTACATATTCTTCATCATACGCTGCCGCATCAGAGGTTTCTAAAAGGGCAATATTCTTGGCCCCTTTTTGAGCTACGAACGATGCAATGGTACATGTAAATAGTATCATTAGAATAGTACCGTTCAGAATACTTTCGTTTAGTAAACGAATTGGTTCTCCTGTAGGGGTTTCACCAATAATTAAGTTATAACCAATTAATACGGCAGCTAGGGTAGCTGCCGCTTGGGCATTACTTAATCCGAATATTAATCGACGCTCATCTACAGAAAAGTTGAATGTTTTTTGTGTTAACCAAGCCGCTATAAATTTTGCCGATGTGGCAACAATGATCATTATTACCGCAACTTTAATGGTTTCCCAATCTTTAAAGAAAACGCGGTAATCGACTAGCATACCTACGCCAATTAAGAAAAAAGGAATAAAAATCGCATTGCCTACAAATTCGATTCTGTTCATTAATGGCGAAGTACGAAGAATAAGCCTGTTGAGTGCCAAGCCTGTTAAAAATGCACCGATAATAGCTTCTATACCTGCAATTTCTGCCAGAAATGCACCTAGAAAAACCATCATTAATACAAAAATATATTGCGAAATATTATCGTGAAACCGCTTAAAAAACCATCGACCAATAATGGGGAAAATCAATATAACCGTTGCCCCGAATAGGAGGATAGAAACTGATAGCTTCACCCAGAATGCTACATTGACCTCACCGGTATGCATACCTACAATTACGGCAAGCACCAAAAGTGCTAAGGTATCGGTGATTAAAGTGCCACCCACCGTAATATTCACGGCTCTGTTCTTGGCAACACCCAATTTACTCACTAGCGGATACGCAATTAGGGTATGCGATGCGAACATACTCGCTAAAAGAATCGATGTCGGTATCGAAAATTTCAATATGTAAAGGCTTACTACCATACCTAGTACCATGGGAATGATAAAGGTGTAGAGACCGAAAACCAAGCTTTTTTTACTGTTCTTTTTAAAGTCGACCAAATCCATTTCCAATCCGGCAAGGAACATAATGTATAATAAGCCAGCCGTACCCGAAAGAATAATACCACTATCGCGCTCCATTAAATTAAATCCATTCGGACCAACTACGGCACCAGCGATAATAAGACCTAGCAGGGCAGGTATTTTTATCTTATTTAAAAGGATGGGGGTAAATAGAATAATGACCAGTATCAATAGAAATTTCAGTACCGGATTGGTAAAGGGTAGGGTCGTTTCAACGATGGTCAATGCAATCATAGCATGCTCATTTTACAACGCTCTAGTAAAACGCATTACGATTGCTTCTTACAGGTAGTTGATAGTTGTATATACGTTTTTGAAGTCCATAAAGATTTCAGAACCAATAAGTAAACTTAGACAATAATCACGGATAATTCGATAGTCAAATTAGGGTAAGGTGATGAGTGTATTTTGGTAGCGAAAAGCTATAATCAAATCAACTACGGGCAATCGTATTACGCCTCTATTTTCTCTATCATCTCTTTAAAGAGGCCTAGTAAAAATTTCAGTTTGCCGGCATCACCTGCAGCAATAAATTTTTGGTTCATGATTTTTACACCGTACCAATCATCTTTGCTTTTTTCGTTTAGGATCCATTCTAGGTTCATGGTAGCTATCGAAGTATTCGAAATATCAATTTCAACTTCCCACCCTGGGTTATCTAACGTGGTTATTTGAATTACTTCACCATGTTCCCAATTGCCGTCGCAATTATTCTTAAACCAATCTTGTATCCAATCTAAAATTTCCATGTGTTATTCGTTCGTTAACTTGAGTGTTATTAATGGTTGGTGTAAGAAACGTGGTGTGTTTAATGGCACTTAATTCAGATGATAAAATACATCCAAAATAGTTGTTTCAAGGGTTATCGTTAATTTGAAAATGTAGCCAAATTTAAACCTTTCTTGCTGTTATTTTTAAATTGCTCTAGTTCTGGTGAGCTATTTTTTAGGGGTATTCACCAAAAGTGAAATCGGGTACATCTGAATTACCGCTTCAATGACAAGCTTACTTGGGGTTTACTTTGTTTTCAGGTAGTTTGTAGTTCAAATTAAAATTTTCAACTAAGACTGTAACAAACTTGTAAAAACAACTACCTATAATTAGAATCAACCATTAATTTAAGTAATTCGTATGAAAAAAGTAAAGACTTCTTATTATTGGTACATGGTCATACTCTTGGTCATGACGTTACTAACTTTCGGGTATTTTTTCGAGTTAGGAGAATCATTTGGTAAAGCCTTAGCAAATTCACATTAAAAATTAATAGTATGAAAATTTACAAATTTATTTTTTTGACCATGGGTATAATGGGGTTGGTAGCTTCCCTATTAAATATCTTCTATTTTGAAAATGGTTCTGGAACGAATTTAACCGGATTCATTAGTTCTGTGTTTTTAATTTGGGTTTCACAATCACTAGATAGACTGGTGACCCGTTTTAATACAAAATCGAAACTATTTCACTCAGAAGATGAATAAAACCTAAAGTGTTTTAGTGCTACTCATCAATTTCGGCATCGGGTAATTCTAAAATGGTGGAAGTCGATAAGGCATTACCTGCAATACCTTTTATAGAACCGAACAGTACGTTTATATTTTCTTGTACGCCCCAAATCTGCTTTTCACGAACGGCAAAATTCTTGAACGCCGCTTTCTTTTCATAGTTCAATTGCTTGATCATAGAATCGTAATTCTCGATAATTCTGTTAATGTTCTGTACGAACTCGTTACTGGTTAAGTACGAGTAGAGCAGTTCCATTTTATCGCCTTTGTTCTCGTCAGATGATTTTATCGATTGTGTTTTCAATAACAACTCTCGCAATACCAATGAAACACTTTTTACCTCATTGAATCCGCAGATCCACACGCCGTTCTTTTCTCCGAAGCGGTCCATGTCTGGTGGAAAGGTTTCGGTAACGATTACCGCAATATCGGCCTTGCAATTAATTTGGTCTTGCTTTAGTTTATTGATCCAATCGTTACTGAAATTCTTGGTACGCTTGCTCTCGTATACAATAGAGCCACAGGTTTGTTGCAACGAATTTATAACGGTCTGTACGCAATCTGCGCCACGAACACCTTTACCGATCTCATCTATATCATCGAAAGGGTAGGTGGCTCTTAAAAGCTCTTCAAGTGCCAGTTCTTGTACCTCGCCTTGCATTTGCATAGAACCTTGTTCGGCCTTACGCTTCATTTCATCAATAAGCTTTCTTTGGTCGTCTAATTGTTTTTGATATTCCTTTTCTTTCATCGCCATCGATTCGCGTTCTTTGGCTTTGGCTTTTTCCTCTATTTCGGTTTGCTTCTCAAGCAATTCTTTTTGAACGTTCAGTTTAAGGTCCTCTGCCTTTTCTTTCAGTTCGTTCTCCCGTTTTAGTAAATCGATTTCTTGCGAACGTAAGGCCCTATTTTCCTCTTTCTTTTTCTCGTTCTCTTGCTGTAGGGCTTTTAACTGTTGCTCAAAAGTCTCGTTGGTCTGCCGTTGTATTTTCTCCGATTCTTTTACGATGCGTTGTTCAAGCTTTTCTTTAAACAGCTCGTTCTCTTTTTCTTTCTTCTTCTCGAACTCCTCTTTTTCAAGGGCGAGTTTACCACGTTCTTTATTGAATTTCTCTGCCTGCTCAGCCACTTTACGTTCGTATTCAGCTTTAAAATGCGCCTGCATTTTACCAGATAGCGCTTCTTCTACATCAAATTCATGACCACAATTAGGACATTTTATTTTATCTACCATGTTTGTTTAAATACGTTTGCGTTGTGGGTTCTCCGTCGTTCTAGTATGAAATAAGACCAGTGTATAAAGATATAAACCTATACACGGTTAAGCAATAGTAAGCGGTATAGTTTTCAACAGTTCTCTTAGATTATGCCCATTGAAGGGTGCTGTTTATTTTTTGAAATCCTGACAAATGTCATATGTTGGGTTGTCATTGAAGTATACATTTGTTCGAATATAAATTACCGACCTATGTTTTTACAGAATCTACCCCTTGTTAACTGGAGCTACGGCGTTATTCTAATTGCTGTTTTCGGAGCCGTATGTTTAGCACTTGTACTTATCGTACTTAGTTTAATGAAGAACGATAAGAAAAAGCAAGAGTAGCTACTTGGGTTTTTTATATGCTACAAACAACAATAGTTTACTCAGATTCCCCCGTATGCGTATTTCAATGTTGCCCTACTTATTGATACAACACATATCTAGGCGGTACCAACCCATTTAATCGCATAGACACCAACATTTGTGCCCTGTGGTGGGTAATATGGTCTGCCAATAACATAACTATTTGGCGTTTACTTCTGTTCAACCCAAAATAATCTAGCTCATCATTTAATTGCGCAGGTTCGAAATCTTTTAGTAGTGTAATGGCTTCGGTAAAGGTTTGGTCGATACGTGCCATCATTTCTGCCTTTGTTTTGTTGGCAGGTTTAAAAACGGTGTCGGTTTGGTATACGCGTGCTTCTCTGTCACCTATGAGTGACTGGCTGTGCCAATCTAGCGCAAAACCGATATGCATTAGGTTCTCTGAAAAACTTAAGGACTCTTCTGTTGCTTTGTACGCATACTTTTCTGCTGGCATCATTTCTGCCACGAGCAACAAGTAGTTACGTGAGTTTTCTAAACGCTCTATAGCGTCTTCAAGAAAGTTGTCTTGTTGGGCGAGGAGTGTGGTTGTGGTTGCGCTAAAAAATAATAGCGTTGCTAGAATGAGTGTCTGTTTCATGGTATTCAATACATTTAATAATCAACCGGATATATAATAAAACTATCATGAACTTCTTTTGTTGGGGTGTCTCCCAATGCTGTAAGAGCGCTTGAAAGTTCTTTTAAAGTTAGCACGCTTAAAGGAAGTTGGTGTTCTTTCGGCTGGTACATCGTTTCCATTGGGTAGTCAACACCGGGTGTTTGCGTCATTTCAATGTGGTTACCAAGTATTGTTGAAATCTCATTAGTTTCAGTGAATTTCACAAGTCGTTCAATACTCATTTTAAAAGCATTCCAATCGTTCACGTACAACCTACCCGGGTAAAATGTATCTCCAGTCAATAGAATTTTCGTTGCCGTATCATAGACCGCAATGGAAGAAGCTTGATGACCAGGTATCGGTATTATTTTTAGTAATCGATTGCCTAAATCAAAATCTACAATTTCTTCTGGCCAATTAGAGATGGTATAAAAGTTCTTTACCTCTTCAACTTCTAGACCGACAACGGTTGTATTTGGTTTCCCTTTAAACTGACCATCTGCTGCATAGTGATCACCATGCTTGTGCGTATGCGCTACAATTAATTCAACGTCTCCGTTTTTTTCAGACCAGTCGCTAATTAGTTGATGTACTGTTTTGTAAAGCGGGAAGAGGTCATTATCTTTCGTAGCACCCGTATCCATTAATAACGCTTTATCCTCGCCAATAAAAAGATACATGAAAGGCGCTTCATAATTTGCGCATTTGTTTTGACGTAAAATCCACGTAGTGCTAGTGTATTGAACCACCTGAATTGGTGGGTCAGTAGTATCTTCACAGTTTTCAGTACCATGAATCCAATTTTGAATCGTTAAATCAACGGGTTCTTCAATGTAGTTGTCTTGTTGGGCGAGGAGAGGGGTTTGTAATGTGGTTATTAGGAGAAAAGTGGTTAGGATTTGGATTTGTTTCATGATGATTGATTTTCATTGAGACTTTAACGTTTGGTATATGAAGTTTAGGAAAGGTTTGGTTGTTTAGGCCTATGCTTTATAGCCATTGTTGTAAGCAATTTTATTAAATTACTTTAACACCAAATTTTTTCAACTTTCTAGGTAGAACGTCATCTATTGTTTCAATGTCCTTGTCCTTAAGTTCTATAAGATTAAAGTTGTTATCAGCATAGATTTCTAACTTCTTATTTTTTCTTTCCTGATATTTTTCGTTTTCTTCCATCCCCCAAAATTCTATGAATACTTTACCAGCTGGAATGTAGAAATCTGATATTACCTCTTCATCAATCCCAGGAAGTCTTCTCTCATATGCATGAGCGACACCGTTGTTATATAAATAATCATCAATCATAGCTTCCGCTCGACTGCGTACTCTGTGACCATCTTGGGTTCGGTATTTCGCTTCATGTTTTTTTCGAAATTCATCCGTATCAAAAGTCGGTTCCTTACTAATTTCTTCATCTTCATAACTCTTGCCAGTGGCCGCATCAACTGAGTTCAATAGACTTTTATTTGTCAAAATTGATTCATCCCAAATCACATAAGGTGATCCATTTTGAGCTTCCATTTCAAAACCACCAAGACGTTTACCATATTTTGTCAATTCCCATCCTCCAACATTTGATTTTTCAATCCAACCAAGTTCGGCTAGAATAGCATTTATTCGTTGAGCAGAAACCTCAAAATTTTCTCCAATCTTTGTTGAACTTAGAGTTTGGCTCGATTTAACTTGTTTATTTAGGTCAAGGTTTGAAGGCCAAACCACATACTCTCCAAATTTTGGGTTGTACTTCATTTCACCTCCCGCCATTTTTCCTTCTTTGGTCAAATGCCATTGGTCGTCCTTTTTATAAATCCAACCTCTTGAATTTAAGTCATTAAATAATTCTTTAGAGTCTATGTCTCTTTGCTTTGCGAAAGCTGAAGTCGATAGTTGCTTCATTTATGTTCTTTTTAATTGCTTACGGTTAGTATATGGAAAGTAGGCGAATACGAAGCACCAAACTTTCGGTTAAGGACAAGGTTTGATGCGAGGGAAAAATCTTGATTTTACTACTATTTCGCCTATTTTTTATATACATCTTAAGTTTGATTCTCAGTAAATTGTTGTACACTGGCTTTTTATACGTTTTTTAAACTCGCATTTTGTTCAGTATAGAATTCACCAACTGTATATTTGTCAATATTTAATTCCTCTGGAATAAAAGATGTTGTGTAAATCATTTGATAGTCCTCTGAATCAAATTTTTCAGCTTCTTCTACGAGTATTTTTTGAAAATTTTCAGCTCTTATTTTTTCAATACCTTTATCCTCCATATTATCACAAAAAATAAACCTTGGGTATCGCATTCTTTCGATACTAAGTGAAGCAAGGAAAATAGAAAATCTTGCTGAAATTTTTAGATAAAAACTTGAACTGGCTGAATATTTAGCGTCTTTGTCAGATATATAAGCCATATTATTTCTAAAATCAATGTGAAATTCTTTAGCTTGATAGAAATCCTCTTGTCTCTTAAGGTCATTATTTAAAAGGTATACTCCTTCTTTTTCAATTATATCTTTGATGTCTAATTTTAGTTTCTCTTGTTCGGCTGATATTTTTTTAATTGAAAAATCCAAAGCTTCAATCTCTTGTTCTAAATCAGACTGAAGTTTTATTAGACTTTGATACATTTCAGCATTTTCGAAAAGTGTTCTTAATTGAATTATTTCTCCTTCTATAAACCCTTTATCTACATATAATTGATCTAACTTTTCTTGCCTTATTGTTTTTACATCATTAATACTGCTATTAACTTTCTGTTGAATATGAAACAACTCTAATTTATTTGATTCTAATTCAGCTTGTAATTCTAACAGTTGTCTTTTCTTAATAGATATAAGATTTTTTGATTCTCTAATTTGGAAATCAATTTCTTGTTCTATTTTTCTTGCTTGAGTTATACCGAAACTATCATCAATGTCAGTTTTACATAGTTTACAGATATTTTCATTTTCAATTGGTTCAATAGGGGATAAGCATTCTGGACAATTTTGTATAGGAAAATTACCTAATAAATCTCGAGTCAAAATTGATTTATTCAAAGCCTTAAGTTTGTTTTTTAGTGCTTCAATAAAATAATCGGTATCCTCTATTTCATATGAAAAGTTCTTAATCTGTTGTTCAAGTTTTTTTACCTTTTGGCGCTGTGCAATTGCTTCTGTATTTAGCTTTTCAAAGTCTAGTTGAGTCTTTTGAGTGAAACGAACTTTTTTCTCTTGGTTTTTTAATTCAATAATATCACTTTCAATTTGATAAATTTCTTTTTCTTTCTCTGTAATTCGTTGATTTAAACTACTTGGGATTAGGTCATACGGATTCTGAATAAAACGCTTTATTACTTTTATCTCTCTCTTGGTTTCATCAAGTTCTTTGTCAGCTTCAACTTTTCTTTGTTTTTTATCATATAATTCTTGTTTATAAACGCCAAGTAATAAGTCAGCAACAGTTTCTCTAGTTAATGTAGTATCGAATTCTTCATAATAGTATAAAGAATTTGTGGGTGAATCTTGGTCTAAATAGAGTAGCCTAAGTATCTGATGAAATGTGATGTTATTTTCTCCTTTTACGATTGGAAGGTCGAGATTTTCAAATAATACGTTGGAAAAACTTTTTTTATTATCGGTTGTATTAAAATTAAATTTTTGCCAACCTTCGGTTTCTTTTTCGGCTTCTTCTAAAGTTCCCCAAAAAATAAATAACCCTTCAGTTTTGTTTCCTTTTCCGTATTTATTAAGATTTATTTCTCTTTTTAAGGTTAGTGGTGCCTTATTTATCTCTATCTCAGCTATTACATAGGAACATTTTTTAGCTTCTTTTACCCAATCATTAAAAGCTCCACCTAGTACATAGAACATAAAATGAGTGATAGTAGATTTTCCACTACTATTATTACCTCTTATAATATTAATCCCTTTATGAAAAGTTTCATCATAAGCAATTTCACCATTTCTGGTGTAAATTTTCATTCTATTAAAAAAGAGGTTATTATGCATCATATTTACTTTCTAATAATCCGGTTCTACTTTTTAAACCATCAACACCAAATAATGAAATTTGATAAAAATGACTTGTTAAAAGTTTGATTGCATTTTCCTCTTGAACACTTACGTCCTTAAAGTCCTCAGCGTAATCATCAAATATTTTTTTATTGATATTTGATATTCTGTTTTCTTGAAGATAATCTTTGTTCACTATTCCATATGAGGCTAAACATTTTATAGCTGTCATTTGATAAGGTTTAATTTTTTCAAACATTTTTCGGTCGTTTATAACCATTTCGTATGGATTGTCTTCTTTTATGATAAAATTATTAATGATTTGTTTGACATCTTTTTCTTCACGTTTCAATCTTATGTTCTTCATCTTATTTGGATAAAGTAAATAGTAATCCCAAATTCGTAACCTATCTATTTCTATTAATCCATCTTGTTTAAAATGAGCAAGCAGTTTCATCATTCGGTAAACTGTGTGATATAAATCATATGCTTTTTGATATACAATCATACTTTCCAGTTTATGTGGCAATTGCCTGTTAGATAATGAAACATTCCTTGAATTTCAGTTGATGATAAACCAATTATATCGTCACATCCTTCTGATTCGATTAAATCTAAAATCGGTTTTACAACATCATTTGATATAGTTGCTAATATTTCTCTTTCTGCTATCCCTTCGCGTAACATTGGTTTAATTAGATTGATGTATTTTTCAAGTACTATTGCTAAAATAAAGGCAAATATTTCTTGAGCTGGTTCATAATTTTGATAATAAACAAGCTTTTTGTGAAACTCTTGTTTTAGCCAAGCAAAATCTTCATACAAGTAACTTTTGTCTGCATTTATTAATTTTTGTTCAAGACCAATTGTGTCTCTACGTGTAGTATATCTTTTCAGATTATTTGATATTTTTTCTATTTCTTCGCTGTTATCAACACTCCCTTTAAGCTTTTCAAACAGAGAGGATAATTTTCCATTTGAACCAAGGTAATTATTGGTTTGTGAATTATCATCACCTCCTATTATTTTATTCTTTGAGCCTGAAATATTGGCGTTATTTTGATTTGTCTTTTTTAGCATTAACCTTTAGAGTTATCGTCACCACCAATTACTTTATTCTTATTTCCTTTTATTTTAATATTGTCTTGGTTAGTCTTTGTATTTCGCTTTCGAGATTTATTGATTGAAATCAAAGCCCCACCAATGATTGCTGTAACGAGAGCAATAACTGCTATAATAATTTTTGTAGTATTATCTTCCATAGTTTGGTTTATTTAGCTTGTGTACAACGTACGAGTATATGTACAATTATATATACTTATTAATATCAAGATATTATATGTAATAGTACCTATATCTATTTTATAAAATAATTTGCGCTAAAGCAGTAGGGGAGTGTACTTCGCTTGGTCTACTGCAAGGTAAAGAAGAATATGGTATATTTTCTTACGGGTTTCCGTAAAGTTGTAAGAAAACTTCATTTTTATGTTACGAAATTGGTGAGCGGGTGTATGCCGGTTTTGGCACAGAAGACAAAACCGAAAAGCATACCGATTTTTAGCCCTATTTGCTATAGGCATTGTTGGCACACGTTTTATTCCGTTTTGGTATAACTTTTTGCTATTCCATTCCTGAATGACAGCGTCGTTCCGATATCTCGATAAGTCCATAAATCAATCTGAATATCTTCATCAAAATATTTAGACTTATTATCAGGTTGACCTAATGTTTCTAGAATGAAAATATCAGAAAGAGTACCTTTTTTAATAAATTTTTCTATTTCCATTTCGCATTTGTACGAATAAAGGAAATCATCAACATTGAAACTTTCTATAGATTTTTGAATAGTAGATTTATCATCAGTTAAAACCCATAATGGCTCGTTTGTAAACAGTTTAAAACCGACCATAGACATTGAATCTCCGTTGTCAGCATCATAGGTGTAAACTCTACCATGTTCTTCAAATTCCTTATTCAGTTGGTTTATTGTTGTCCCAGACCCCGCGTAATCTGTTCCATCTGGGAGATATGTCTTTATCTTATTTTGACCGAAAGTGTAACTCACAAAGAGAATCGCAATTAGTAATAAAACTCCTTTTTTCATGTACTTGGTTTCTGTTTTGTTATTTTTTTAGAAATGTCACGTCCTAAAATACGGCTACAGATTAATATTATTTTTAAGCGGCATATTGATGCACGTAATTAGGTGTTTTATAATCTAAAGATAAATGCAATCTTTTAGAGTTGTATAACTTGATTGCGTTTTTGGCTGCTTTTTTAGCATGGACCACACTGGTAAAGGTTTGGTCAAGATAGAATTCATCTTTTAGAATACCGTTTACTCTTTCGGCTAGGGCGTTTTCGTAGCAATGGTTCTCTTCTGTCATACTGATTTCTATTTTCTTTCTTTTCAATATTTGAGTATACACATTACTGCAATATTGAATACCCCTGTCGGAGTGATGAATAAGCCGGTCAAT
>NZ_FUYL01000021.1 GCF_900167935.1 Maribacter arcticus
CCTTTAGTTTAAAGCTCTCGCTATAACGTCTTACATATCCATCATTTTTATACATATACTTGAAGTGTTTTGTATACATATTTCAGGACGGGTCATTATTAAGTACAACGTGTTAGTGTATGATTAGTTGCGGGTTTAAGCACTTTACTTAGCAAATACAAACCGAGTAAAAAATCCACGAGGATTTTTGAAAGTAGCTGGTACTAGCAATTAATTTATACGGTGTTGGCATTAGTTTTTTGCAAATTCAATTAACTGTTTGAAATTACCATTATCAGCTTCTCTTAAGGCTTTTATATATTGATTTCTTGTTTCGTTAGCTTTAACCATATTTGATTGATGCCAAGAAAATATTTCATTACCAAATATTGATTCCATAATAATGTCAGCCATCATTCTAGAGTGTCTTCCATTTCCATTTGGAAAACAATGAATGGATACTATACGATGTTTAAATCTTATAGCTATTTCTTCAGGCGAAAAAGTTTTGTTTTCTATCCAATATTTAGTGTCGTCAAGTAAATTTTTTAATTCAATCTCAATTTGCGTCCACGGAATTCCAATATTCTTTTCAGTCTTTCTAAATTGGCCTGCCCATTTCCATACATCACTATACATTCTTTTGTGCAAGTTTTTAATAAACTTTTCGGTTAAAATATTTTCAGGCTTTAATTTTGAATGAATAGTCCATTCGACAGCTTTCTCAATGTTCAATTGCTCAAATTCATCTAGTTCTCCTTGAGTGGTAATTGACTTTATCTTAAGACCTTCTTTTTCTTCTTCGTCTAATGGTGTTTGGCCGTCATTATAATTGAATTCTAATCCCATAATGACTTTCTCATCTCTCGTTTTATTTCATCAGCAAGCTCCTTTATGGTTCTGGTTATCTTTTCATCTCCAATTCCTTGGTCCTCTAATTTCATATTTTGATTGGTCCTTAAAACAATTTTTCGAGCCAGTTTTTCGGCCTTTAAGTTGATTAGACTTTCAATGGTGCCATCTTTAGGAATAAAACCATAGACAAATTTCATATTTAAAGCATTACCAACGCCCTTTAATTTATTGAGGGTTATCTGACCTGTAGCTTCACGTTCCTCGATTTTTTGAATAGCTCCTTGAGTCAAGTCAAGTTTGGTTCCTAATTGGTCTCTCGTCATATTAAGAGTGGTTCTGATAGTATTTACCCATCCTTTTTGTGGTACCAGGACCATTCCTGCATCTTTAAAATTAGCCAGTTTTTGGTCTAGTTGTTCTATGAGTAGTTTTTTCTTGTTTCTCATTTATTAACATTTTATACATATAAGTATGTAAATTAAAACAAAAGTATACAAATACGTATAAATAAACAAACAAAAGAATACGTATATGTATTATTTTGTGAAAATAATCATATAAATATGTATGATAAATTTTATCTAAAAGGTTCTGATTTAAATGTCACGTCCTAAAATACGGCTACAGATTAATATTATTTTTAAGCGGCATATTGATGCACGTAATTAGGTGTTTTATAATCTAAAGATAAAT
>NZ_FUYL01000020.1 GCF_900167935.1 Maribacter arcticus
AAAAGGTGGTTTAAAGTAAAAAAGAAAATATTAATTAACTTTAAAGAACTGGACGAAGGCTTTTCATAGGAGGTTTTGTTGGCAACAGTTATTTTGGCGCAAGAGTTTAAAGTAAATTTTTCAAATCCTGTCTTCCAACAATCGCCATTATTTCAACTATGTCACCATTAATTTTATAATAAATGCTATCGGAACCACATACGCATCGCTTATAATCTTTTTTAATAAAATCGACTGATTCAAACGAATAAGGGCTTTTAGCGATACTATCGAAATACTCAAAAAAGGATTCAAAGTATTTGTCGGCTTGCGCCATTCAAAACTTTTTGACTCCGTACCGATGAATCCGTATCAAGTCATCTTTGGCAGCATTGCTTAGTCTATAATCAGTCATTAATTATAGACTTGGCCTGTGCTAAAATTTGTTCCTTGCTATCATTGGAGAATCCACTATTCTCGGCTTTATCTAATTTAGCTTTAATCCAGTCAATTTCTATTTGTTGGTTTCTTGCTTGTCTAATTAAGTCGTTAACGAGTTCACTTTTACTGGAATATTCCTGAGTGTCAACCTGTGATTTTAACCATTCATCATTTGGTTGTGTAAATGAAATGCTCTGTCTTGCCATGAGAGTATATTTAGATTGGTGCTAATATACACCAAAATCGAACCAAATATAAATATTTAAGTTGGTGCTAACGCCTGAGCTATGAACAGTACGGGAGCAAACTAGCGTTTGCTTTCCGCCAGGCACGTAGCGAAATCTTTTGGTTTTGTTTTTTCTTTTTTTCTCCAAAGCGAAATCCCAAAGATTTCGCTACCTAATAAAAATACGCAAACCTTGGCGTTTAAAACCTAAACCCGTATTGTTTATAGGTTGTTGTAAGTAGTTTTTAATTCAACTCCTTTAGTAAAGTGTTTGCAGCAAGCTTACCTAATTCATTAGAGGCTAATGGACTTGCTCCGGTAATTAATTTTCTATCTACACAAACCGTATTGTCAGATTCTGTGTTAACAATAGTAGCACCTAAGTTTTTCAACCTTTCGCTAACACCTAATGTCATATGTCCTGGTAAATAGCCAATCATTGGGGTCATTTCATCAATAGCATCAGGGAATACAGCCATCTTGTATCCATCGTAAAGAAATTTTTGATTATCGAGTGTAGTAGATAATAAAGCGCCTGGTCCATGACAAAGAGTAATTGTGAATAAATCATTTTGATGCGCCCAATTCAATACTTTTCCAACGTTTCTATCTTCTGGAAGACCAATCATTGCTCCATGTCCGCCTGGTACAAATACAGCAGCATAAGAACTATCATTCGCAAATGAATTAGTAATAAATTCAGTTAACTTTTTAGGATGCTCAAAACTCGCTTTGTACTTGTTGTAAATCGCTTTTACATGCTCGTCTTCTTCAGGAAAAGCCCACATTTCAAATACAACAGGTTTCCCAGTAGGAGTAGCTATTTCAAAGTCAAATCCTGCATTTTTAAGGTGTAACATTGGTACAAGTGCTTCTATTGGATGATTTCCTGTAGAGAAGGATTTGCCATTTTTCATCTTCAAGTTTTTTTGTTCAGTAAAAATCACTAAAATCTTCGATTTATCTCCTTGGTATTTTGTGTACTTTATGTCTTCGAAATCTGTTTTTGAAACAGTACCTAAAGTAAGTGCTAAACTTGAAGGGCTATATGAACCATCATCTTCTAAATTTGGTCTACTAGTGAAGTATAACGTTACAAAAGCAAGTATAATAACACTTCCTAATCCGATTAATATTTTTTTTACCATGACTTTGTTTTTTTAGTTTAAAACAAAAGTAGAGGACAGTTTTGAGGCAAAAATTACCCTATGGTAAGAAAGCTATTTTTTTGATTTTTCTACTCTTATGCGACTCAAGCTTTGTTGTGTAATCCCTAAATAAGATGCGATGTGGTAATTTGGAGTGTATTGCTCAATATCGGGATATTGATTCAGAAATAATTCATATCGCTCTGGAGCGGTTAGTTGCAATTGATTTAAAATTCTTTTATGTAAACTAACTACATGGCGCTCTAAGTTTTTCCTTTGAAACGCTTCAAATTCAGGGAATTTTGAATATATCTCATCCAGTAGTTTAGCATTAAATTCGATTATATTTGAATCAGCTATACACTCTATTGTTAATGTAGATAGTTCATTATTGTAGATGGCAATAAAATCACTAATCCACCAATTTTTGATAGCAAACTGTAATGTATGTTCTTTCCCATTTTTATCAATACAATATGCTCTTAAGCAGCCGTCTTTAACAAAATATGTGTTCTTCACAGCTTGTCCTTGACGAATTAAAACATCCCCTTTAGAAACCGACGTTTCTTTTGCAATAGAAACAACATATTCTTCGGCTTTTGAGCTAAGAGTTGTACTACTTTTTATTTTATTGATTAAGTCTTCCAATTTTTGTCTTGACGATAATTACTTACAATGGTTATGTATAAGAATAGTTGTGGGTTTGCGAGCGAGGATTTTCCGAAGGAAAATCAGACGTAGCAAACGTGCAACGACCATAGAATTAAGCACAAAACAGCAATTTTTTATATACTGCTTAAGTTTGATTCTCAGTAAATTGTTGATATAACTAGAAAGAACAAAAGAGAGAATTAAGGTTACTATATACGGTGAAGCTTTAGACTTCGAC
>NZ_FUYL01000001.1 GCF_900167935.1 Maribacter arcticus
GAATCTTTTATTTCTATGTTCCTTTAATGCTTGTAAGCACAACAAGGCTTGCAAGGAAGTTTATGAGCGAATAGTGAATAAAGGAAAGAGTAAGAAGCTTGCATTGATTGCTGTAGCTAACAAACTACTCAAACAGTCTTTTGCTATTGCAAAATCTGGAAGACCATATGATGAAACTTACGTTTCAATATTGCCTAGATAAATAGAAGATAGATCGAATAAAAAAAGCTCAAAGAATCAAGTTATTGAATCTATGAGCCTGGAATAGTATTGTCTCAGATTAAGGAAGAATTTACTTGTTTTTTACCTCAGTTCTTTGTTGGCGGTAGTTATTCTTTATTTTTTTATAATTCCTGTGTAATATTCAATAGTTTCTCCATTGTATTGCCAAATTCCATCTCCTCCACCTATCCATAAATTTCCTTCTTTATCTTCTACTACTCCAAAAAACATTCTTTCTGTTTTGAAAACTTCTGTAATTTCTAATTTCTCATCAATCAACGAACTGGCTTCTATTCGCTTTAGTGTGGAAGAACCTCCTTTAAGCATGCCTGTATACCAAAAACCTCCTTTCGTATCTTCATAAATCTTCCAAACATCTGGTAATTCATGTGTAAAAGTGTTGTTGCGATGTTTCCATAGACCACTACTATCAACGAGCCAAATGTTATTTGACTTATCTTCTATTATTGACCAAACATTGAAGAATGATTTGCCTTCGTCATTTTTTATTTCAGTAAAGGTATTTCCATCGTAAAGCCCTGCATTTCCTCTTGTCCCAAACCAAATATTTCCTTTATTATCCTCTAAAATTGTGTTAATGTCATTATGAGGTAAACCGTCTTCTAGTGTGAAATTCGTAAACTTACTTCCGTCATATTTACTTAAACCACCTTGCCCTCCAATCCATATATTTCCAGCTTTATCCTCATAAACACACATATTTCTTAAATGACCAAGTCCATCTTTTGTAGTGAAATTTGTAACAGCACCAGTTTCGGAATCAATGCGAAACACACCTGATTGGTCACTTGCAATCCAAATATTTTCTTTGCTATCTTCTAAAACATCGAATGCATACCAGCTTTCAATACCTTCTGGTTTCACTAATTTAGTAAATGAATCTCCATTGTATCGAACTATATCATCATAAGCTGCTATTAATAATCTCCCTTCATTATCCAATTTGATATTTCTTGTTATCCTTTTAGGCGCATTAGGTTTGAAAATGGTGTCAAATTTTGAAATTACAGAAAAAGTTTTGCCTACATTAATTACCAAATCATTTTTGCTATCCCTCTTATTAGTATTATGCTTCTTTGTTTTACATGAAATCGTAAAAACTAAGATTAATAATATGTATTTAAATCTTTGCATTTTCTGTTTTTAATTACCGCCAACGTGTTTGTGTATGGTTAGTTGCGTGGTTAAGCAACTAATTTAGCAAACAAATACATGCCAGAGAAAATTCCGAAGGAATTTTCCAAATAAGCACTTGCCAAAGCAATTAATTATACACGGTGTTACCACACGTTTTTATTCTATTTCATCAATCGGAATATTCAATAAATCTCCGTCATAATGAACTTCGTCTTTGTTAAATTGTTCTTTTGTAAACGCTTTTAATTTCTTTTCAGGTTTTAAATATTTACCCAAAGCCTCGAAATTTAGTAATTCATTAAATGTCAGAGATGTTCTTGAAATTTCAAATTCCGTATTTGGGAATTTTCGAGAATATTGTAATTGGTCGAAATATTGTCCTTGTAGATATAATGTTTCGTTTTCAGATATTTTTATATAAAATCCAGAACCTAAATCGTAAGTTTCTTTTCGCTTATATACTTTTTGCGTTTCTATTTTCAGAACTTGTGCTTTTCCGTTTTTAATTTCGTTTTCAATTTTTCTATTCCAGCCAATTTCTCCGTTTTTATTCATCCAATAAATCACAATTCCAACTGAAATTATTAACAATGGAATTAAAATCAGAAGTTGTGTTTCAGATGCTACTTTGTCAACAAACTTGTCATAAAGCAACAAAGGTGCTAAAAGAACAAATGTCATTCCAATGAATTTCATTCCGAAATTTTCAAAGTGTTGCCAAAGCGAATTTTTCCTGCTTTTAAGTTCTTTAATCTCTTCTGGATTATATGGACGTTCAGTTTTTCTCAAATGTGTGGTAACAATTGTATATAGAACATATGTTCTATATACTTCCAATATAAAATATATATAACATATGTTATATATATCTTTTATATTTAATCAAATCTAATAAAGTATCAATGGTTATCGATAAGTATAATCATGGTATGCGAATAATATGCGTTGATTTTCCTTTAACTTAATCAACTTTTATTGGATTGAAATTGATTAAAGTGACTTCAAAAGTCCGCCATCTATGGGGATATTTATACCTGTAATATAAGCTGCATTATCAGAGGCAAGAAAGGTTGCTAAATAACCGTATTCTTTTGGGTCGCCTATACGCTGTAACGCCACTCTCGATTCCATTTCTTTTCTAACCTCACTTTGTTCTATACCTAGCTGCTCGGCTTTTTTTGCATTGAGTTGAGCAATACGGTCGGTGTCAAAATAACCGGTTAGTACGTTATTCACTGTAATATTGTGTTTGCCGACATCTGTCGCCAACGATTTTGCCCATGTCACTACTGCAGCTCGTATGGCGTTTGATAATGCTAAGTATGAAAGCGGTTCTTTTACCGAAACAGATGCTACATTAATAATTCTACCCCAATTGTTTTCAATCATATGTTTTAAGGCCAATTCTGTAGTGAAAACAACGGTTTTAAAGAGTAGGTCGAACGCTTCTTGGTAATCGCTTACTTTTTTTTCGAGTGCACCACCTGCTGCCGGACCTTGGGTATTGTTCACCAAAATATCAACGGAGTTATGTTCAAAGTAATCGGTTATAATGTTACGATATCCGTGAAAATCATTAAAATCTACTACTAGATATTGATGCTGTTGCCCTTGGTCTTTAGGTAGCTTGGCTACAATATGTTGTAGCTTTTCTTCACTATGAGACATAAGGGTTACACTTGCCCCACTTGCTGCCAACTGTTGTGCAATTGCTTTACCAATACCACCGCTACTGCCACCAACCAATGCTTTTTTATTTTTTAGAGATATGTTCATTTTTTAGTTTTTCATTTAATATGTTACTGATTTCTTCAGCTTTATCAACAATCATGAAATGTGCACCATGCTCAATCAAAATAGTATTGTTTCCTCTAGGAGGAAGTAATCTATCTTTAGAACCTCCAATTTTTATTAGGTTAGGTAATTTGGTTTCGTTTTTCCAATTCGTCAGTTCTTTGAGCGCCCATTTAGTAAAAGTCAAATCTGAATCTTTTAATATAGCCTTTAAAAGTATTCTTTGATTTGTACCGAACATAAACTGAGCAATAAAAGGGGGCGGTTTCAATATTTCTTTAGGAATCAAATTAAGTAGTTTAGACTTTCCTAAAAGTTTAATTATACTACTTAACTCACTTCTAGTTTCTACTGAGGATATTAAAATTGTCCATTTAGGGTTTACCATTTTGCTGATTTCAATCGCGATAAGACCACCAAAACTAACCCCAAGAATAGCATACTCATTCTCATCTAATATTTTATACTCTTGTATTAACCTTTCGGAATATGCTATGATTGTTTCCTTTTTTCTTGGTACAATCCATCTTATTGGAACAATTTCATGATCTAGGGTTAGATAATCGAAAACTCTTTCATCTGCACCGAGGCCACTAATCGCGAAAATTTTCATTTTTTATATTTTACCATCAACCAACTATCGATACTCTTCTCGCGTCGGACTAAAAACATCTAACAATTTGCAATCGGTCAATGCCTTACCACTATGTTTTTTATGAGGTGCGATGATAACAATATCACCCGAGTTATAGACTTTGGTTTCACCATCTAAGGTAAATTCAAAATCACCTTCCATAACATGCATAATCTGCTCATTCATGTGTGCATGTTCGGGTACTTTGGCGTCTTTTTTCACCTCCCAGAAGGCAATACTCATGTTTTCTGAGTGTACCAGTTTACCAAAATAGCCTGGCATAATTTCTTTTGATGGAATGTTGGAAAGATTCAGTGTCATATCTTGTGTATATAGTACTAAGATAAAAGAATCGGTTGCAAAAAGAAAGCCTCAAAGGATTAATACGATGAGGCTTTTGATTTTTAAATTTAAGTATGTGATTAGGGTTTCTTACTATCGTAATCCCAACCAACGACTACAAACTCGCATCGGCGGTTCCATTCATGGTCTTCTTCTGAACAAGCATCTTCCGTAAGGCAGACAACTATGGGTTTAGACTCCCCATATCCTTTTGATACGATTCTATCGGATGCTATTCCATTTTTAACCAAAAATTCTTTTGCCGAATCTGCCCGTTTTTGAGAGAGATCTTTATTGTAACCACCATTACCACGAATATCGGTATGGGTGCCAATTTCAATTATCATTCCTGGATTATTTTTCATGACATCGATTACGGTTTTTAATCGTTCACGTGACTCTCGTCTTAGGTACCACAAACTATAATCGAAATGTATTTCTTCGGTCTGTATGACGGTGCGCTCATTTTCTTTTATCAAGGCACTTTCTGTGTCTATGGCAGCTGTAATCTTCTTAGCTAATGCAATTTCAGTTTTTGCCTTTTCAACTATTTTTTCTTGTTCTAGACGTTTTTTATTTTCCTGCGTTTGTTGTACAGCAAGAAGGGTTTCTTTTTTCTCATCTTCAAGTTTTTTAATGGCCAAGGCTTCGGCCCGTAATTTTTCGGCGGTTAGTTTTTCTTGCACTACTAGTGCTTTCGCTTTTTCTTTTTCATCTATGGAGTATAAATCCATAGAGGCATCGTTGGTAGCATTTCGCTCTTTATTGGTGCGAATGGTTTTTGAATTACCCTCGTAGCCTGCTTTTTCTGCTTTTATAGTATACGAAGTTTGGCAAAGCACTTTAAAATCAAAAGAGCCATTGTCTTTAGAAATAAAGGAAGATACTATCACGTTGTTAGCATCATTCAATATAACGGTCGCGCCAGAAAGTGGTAGGGCAGTTGTACGGTCTGTTATAATACCGGTAACAGATTGCTCACAATCTTCAATGAACAATTCTTTGGTAACCGTAAAGCTATAAATATCATCGCTGCCTTTGCCTGTTGGGCGATTAGAAGCGAAGTATCCTGTTTTAATTTCTTTGTTCAAGATATATGAAAAATCATCATAACCACTATTAACTGGTAAACCTAGATTATCGGGTTGCTGAAAAACACCCTTCTTGTTTTTGGATACAAATACATCTAAAAGTCCAAATCCGGGATGTCCGTTTGATGAAAAATAGAGTGCATTATCCGAAGCTATAAAAGGAAATTGCTCTTTCTTATCCGTATTAATAACATTGCCTAGATTTAAAGGAATGCTAAATGTATTGTCTGTTTGCAAGCTCACTTCATATATATCGAAAGAGCCAAATCCGCCTGGCCTATCCGAAGAGAAATAGAGTTTTGTTCCACCTGCATTTAAAGTTGGGTGTTCATTTGAAAAATCGTCACTATTAAAAGGTAGTTCTACAATATTCTTCCAATCACCATCAACTAAATTTGCGCTATAAATTTTAAGGTTCGATATTTTTTTATCGTCTGTTTTACGTTTACCGTTCTTAAAATTATTTCGTGTAAAATAAAGGGTATTCCCATCGGGTGAAATTGTGAATGCACCTTCGTGTAATTTGGTGTTTATCTTATTAGATAGTTCTGAGCTAAGGCTATCTCCTAATTCCTTCTTATCTAACGGATGTGTGTAAATATCTAAGTAGTGTTGATTATTCCAACGATAGGTTTTAGAACCCGATTTTTTATGGGTTGCCGTGTACCATATTTCATTACCGATTTCCATTGCCCCAAATTCTGAGGATGTGGTATTGAAATGGCTATTTTCTATATCGAAACGATTGCCTATAGCTTTTACATTTTCAAGATATGTAGCGTTCTGCTTTAGTTGTTGCAGTTTAGCATTAGTACCTTCTTTGGTATAAAAGTTAAACAGAACAGATTCTGCTTCTTCGTATTCACCAATAGCTTTTAAAGATTGATTTAACTTGAAATAATACGATTCGTCAACTGTATCACCATAATTCGAAATAAGATAACGGTACCACCTTGCTGCCGCATTTAAATCGAAGGTATGGTAGTAACTGTCTGCCAAATTTTTGATGAGATGGCTGCTTTTGTTTTTTGGGAGTGCCGCTTCGTATAAAGCAATAGCATCTGCATAATACGCTTTTTCAAAGAGATCATTGGCACGGTCTAGATCTTGTTGTGCCCTGGCCGTCTGAAAAACTCCGATAAATATGATGAGGTATGTAAGTATCTTTTTCATTTTAGTAGAATCTAGGAGATTTATCATAACCCTTTTTAAGTCCCCAAAGGTCTAGGTCGAACAATACGAATATTTCATGTGAGCCATTGCTGAATGACCCTATATTAGATAGTGTATAATCATATGCATAGCCAATACGTAATGCGGGTACAACCGATATGTTGAACATGGCATTGACAGAATCTTCTAAACGATACGAAACACCAGCTTCAAACCGATTATTGAATAGGACATTGAATGAAAAATCTGCCGTAATCGGTGTGCCTGTTACCATTTTTGTTAAGATGGAAGGTTTTAGTTTTAAATTTGGATTCACATCAAAAACATAGCCTACCATACCGAAGAGGTGAATAGCCTCTGCGCCAATTCGTGTAATACCATCTCTATTTTCTAAATGTTTAGAGGTTAGAAGATTTGGTATAGATAAACCTGCATAAAATTTATCTCTACTGTAAAATGCACCTAAACCAATATTCGGAAAAGTGTTGTTGAGGTTCTCATTAAAAGCAGGGTCATCTTGAATTTCGGGAAATCGAAATCCATTAAAATTAGTTTCGAACGTAGTGATACCTCCTTTTAGACCTAAACTTAAATTACTTTGTTCATCTAGTTTAAGAATGTAAGCGAAGTCTACGTAAATATTGTTTTCTTTCAAAGAACCATCACCAATATCATCGGTAATGATAGAGGTTCCCATTTCTATTTTTTCTGATAGTGCAGTATGTGCAAAAAACGTTAATGTTTTAGGTGCCCCAACTGCATTTTCCTATTGGGTTCTGTATAGCGTACCAAAGTTTAGCATGCCTAATTCATTAGTGGTATACGCAGGGTTTACCACATTCATGTTGTACATGTATTGGGTGTACTGTGGGTCTTGCTGTGCTTGCAGTTTAAAAAGGAATAAAAGCAGAACTATGCAGATACCCCAGCGTGTTTTTAAAAGTTTCATTTGTATTGGTTATCTGTTTAAGTATAGTCGGCCTTGAATAGGTTCTGAATTGCCTTTTTTATAATTTATGATGTAAAAATATACGCCGTTAGGTGCGGTTGAAGAGCCATTACTACCGTCCCAGGCGGGTTTAAATTTGTCGCCCTTAAATAGTGAGGTACCGTATCTGTTCAAGATTTCTATAGTGAAATCGGGAAAAATGGTTTCAATATTCGGAATAAAGAAGGTGTCGTTTCTACCATCTGCATTAGGTGAAAATCCGTCAGGAATAAAGAAGTCATAATTTTCAGGGTCACAATTACTCAAGTCTACAGTTACAGGTACACGATTAGCAGAAGAACACCCTGTAGCTGCGTTGTAATTTTCTGCATAATAAACAGTATCTGCTATTAACGCGATATCATCATTAAGTGCAGTGCCACCAGTTTCGGTGCTATACCAAAATACGTCATTGTCAATTTCTTCTTCAAGAGTTCTGAGTTGTAAAACTGTAGGATTATCGAGTCCGCAAACTACTAGTGTATCTCCTGATAAAGAAGAGGGTACTACCGTAACTACCGTTGGTGTTATTTCTAAACGGTTGGTGCTTGTACAACTCCCAGAACTGGTTGTTGCAGCAAAATAAGATTCACCATCTTCGAGAATTGTCGTAGCATCTAATGCGTTACCATTTGCACTAGCATCGAACCAAACTATGCTACTACCCGCGGTAACGTCAATATCAATACTTAATAGTGTCGGATTGTTTTCTGCGCAGAACATCGGATTTAAATTTGTACTTGTTGGTGCATTAGGATTACTAAAACTTACTGTAACGGGTATACGTTCGGTGCCCTCATAATTGTTTAGCGTATCTGTATTTGAAATGAAATAGTCTTCACCATCAACTAACGGAGTTGTAATGGGTAGCATATCGGTATCGGTTTCTGATGCATAGAATAACAAATCACCACTTGAGGTAACCTCGATATCCATTAAGGTTGGTCCGCCAGGAAAGTCACTTAAACAAAAGGTTTGATTTGCCACTGCTTGTGGTGCATCTGGTACGCCACCTCTTGAAAAGTTTTCATTTTCTTCAAATTCAAAAACGAGACGACAAAGTGTGGTGTCATCTTGAACACTTCGTACACTTGCAGTATAATTACCAATGGGTAATGTATCTACATCTATTTGATAATTTGCCGTACCACCTGTAAAATTAATGGTGTTTGTTGTTAATACTGTATTCGAACCTAATTGTGTGACATCGTAGGTGATTATATACGTACCGTCAACTAAAACTGGTGCATCGATAAGCACGTCTATTTGTATGGCATCGCAATTGTTGTCTACCAATAAATCTAGTTGAATAACCTCGGGTGTCGCTAAAACATTAAATAATGCACCAAGATTACAATTGGTTGGAAAAGTATCTTCAATGGTTAAGTTGATAGCATATTCCCCATCTAGCAAGAAATTCGTTGCAGGAATTAAAAATGAACTATTACCGTTCGTTAATTGAATTCCAGTTAGGGTAATGTCTGCAGTACCACCATTTGGGTCTGTTAAGGTATATTCTAAGTTATACAAACCATTGGCCATACCTCCAGAAACGTCTAATACATTAACTAATTCAACAGTAGCTTCGGTATTTACACAAATTTCAGAAACAGTGGTATTGGCATTTGACACTAGAAATGTTGTTTCATCCACTAAAATTGTGGGACAAACATCTTGGGCCGGCACAGTGCCAATAGTAGAAATAATATCTATGGTAATAAATTCATTTGTAGCAACGAGTGTAGGGTCTAAGGAGAATTGGGCAATGCCATTATTCAAGATAACATCTTGGGCGATACCAGTTTTTAATCCAGAGTTGCTATTGAGGGTATATTCTAAATTGTACTGCCCGTTTGGTAAAATTGTATTGTCATATGAGAGGTTTACAACATAAGTATCCCCCAAGCAAAAATTGTCAACTACTAACGGACCATCTAAAACTGGTAAAATAATAATGTTTACCGTAGCTTTTTTTTCAGTACAAACAGGATGGGTAGGATAAACGGTATATGTAAAAGGGTAACTACCATAACCCAAATTAGTATTGATTTCATCAATATTTATAAATGAATCATTTAAATCACTTAATTGATTTGTGCTAATACCTTCAGACCAAGTTCCATTTGGGTCTTGCCCCGTTAAAAAATCAAATAGGTCGACGTTGGTTAATGAAGAAAAATCTTCATTGGTACAAATAACAAAATCTTCAGGCGTTCCTTCTTCTGGTGATGGGTGTACTTCAAGTATTAAGGTGGCAGTTCTGCTTGTGCATGAAGCTACAGTACCTGTTGTATAGGTAAAGATATATGTGCCAGGACCCGCAGAGAATGCATCAAATGAAAAACCAGAAATAAATCCGGTGGCCGTACTAGGGTCTTCTTCCCATAAGCCATTAAAATCTTGTACTTTGCCTTCAATTTCACTACCCAGAAATCCATTAAGGTTAACGGAAGCATTATCACTACATGCATTCGCACTTCCATCAATATTGTCTTCCCCAGGGTAACCTCCCAAATTAATGGTTACCGTGGCTGTTTGGTTACACGCTGTATTATTGTAAGTAAAAACATGTACTCCATAATTATTGATTCGCCATAAATCTACGATACCAGAATTTTGACTTAGGGCGTTGAAATTGGCAGGGTTTGTAGTGGACCATGTTCCGCCAGTAGTTGGAGCACCACCAAGTTCTGCGAAAAGATTAAAGTTTCGATTTGAAACATTTGCATCTTTATTACAAATTTCGATTACTGAATCAGTGCCGGCACATTGTCCATGTATAAAGTTTGAGAAGCTTAGTGCTAAAAACGGTAAGACGAAAAACCTTAATTTAAAATTGTTCATTGAACGTAGTTGGTTGATGAATGCAATTATTCGATTTTAAAAGTATTTCGGAATAGTAAGGTTATAAAAAATTTGTTGTCAGGTAATTAAAATGTAGGGTGAATACTACTAAAAGTGTTGAATAATGTTAATGAAATATGCATTTCGTCGATAAAACCGTGTTTGTTAAATAGTTAATGAATGTCTTCGAAAGGCTAGAATTCCTTTATTATAAAAGGACAATACTTATCTTTGGATACTAAAATTTGGGAATGCAAATACATTTTATTGCTATAGGAGGAAGCGCCATGCACAATTTAGCACTGGCTTTAGAGCACAAAGGATATAAGATTACAGGTAGTGATGATGTTATTTTTGAGCCTTCGAAATCGAGGTTGCTAGCAAAAGGATTGTTGCCAGATGAATTCGGATGGTTTCCTGAAAAGATAAATGCTGATTTAGATGCCATTGTTTTAGGCATGCATGCAAAGGCAGATAATCCTGAATTACTAAAAGCACAAGAATTAGGATTGACCATTTATTCGTATCCAGAATTTTTATACGAGCAATCAAAAAACAAAACGAGAGTAGTTATTGGTGGTAGTCATGGTAAAACTACGATTACGTCAATGATTTTACATGTACTTAATTTTCATGATATTGAGGTTGATTACATGGTTGGGGCACAGTTAGAAGGTTTTGATAGAATGGTTCATTTGACCGAGGATAATGACTTTATCGTTTTAGAAGGAGATGAGTACTTGTCCTCACCAATAGATAGGCGACCAAAGTTTCATTTATATCAGCCCAACATTGCTTTATTGAGCGGTATTGCTTGGGATCATATAAATGTATTTCCAACTTTCGAGAACTATGTGGAGCAATTTAAAATTTTCGTTGACAGTATTGTAAAAGGTGGTTCCATTACCTATAATGTGGAAGACGAAACTGTAAAACAAGTAGTTGAAGCATCTGAAAATGCCATTCGTAAATTACCATATACAACCCCAGAATATAGTGTAGAAGATGGTGAAACTCTTTTAGAAACTTCGGAAGGACCAATGCCTATTGAAGTATTTGGCAAACATAACCTAAGTAATTTGGCTGGTGCTAAATGGATTTGTCAGAACATGGGTGTTGATGAAGACGATTTTTATGAGGCAATTGCCACCTTTAAAGGAGCGTCGAAACGACTAGAAAAGATTGCAGAAGGCAATTCGAGCATTGCATATAAAGATTTTGCACATTCACCAAGTAAAGTGGCGGCAACGACAAAAGCGGTTAAAGAACAGTATCCTGATAGAAAACTAATAGCTTGTTTAGAGCTGCATACCTACAGCAGTTTTAACCCAGAATTTTTAAAGGAATATAAAGGTGCTTTAGATGCTGCCGATGAAGCTGTTATTTTCTTTCTACCAGAATCGGTAGCTATTAAAAAATTAGATGTTGTTACTCCAGAACAAATCTCAGAAGCTTTTCAAAGAAAAGATGTAAAGATTTTTACCGATGCAAAATCGTTTCATGAATTTTTAGAAAATCATCAATATAAAAACTCCACATTGTTGTTAATGAGTTCAGGTAATTATGGCGGATTCGATTTAGATAAGTTACAGGGTTTAATGGCTGGTACAACGTAAAGAGTTATCTTTTTAGCAATTAGGAATATGGAGCTAGAATTATTCTAATTTTTAAAAGTTTAGTTGTAAGACTTTTAGTTTTTTAGAACGACCAAAAACCAATTTTTAAACCCCGAATTGCGTTAAATGGTGGTCTAAATGTTTATACTGCATTTGGCCCCATTGTTCTTTTGTAAATGCACCAAAAGCAGGGTGGGGGTGCCATTCATCACGTTCACGTACAGCATAAAAATCATTTACTAAAGATTTAAGTATCTCATGCTCAGAAGTGAAATCTTTATTTTCCTTCGTTTTTAGCTGAGGTGCTGTTGGCAAGTTCTTACGCCAAGGCTTATCATTATATAGCGATTTCTTAAAAAAAGTTTTCACGAACCAATTCCCTTTAGAGGTATTTGGTTTATTGGTTATGGCTAATTTCAGCGGATATTGACAATGCCAACACATTTGACCTACAGACATTTTACCCCAACCCTTTTCTGCGTTTTCGGTAAGTTGTTCAATTCTTCTTTTTATTTCTTGATATCCGTCTTCGGTCAATAATGATTTCATATAAGCCTATTAATTGATGCTTAAATTTACCACAAAATAATTTGTTCTGTATCTTTAGCCTATGCAGGATAAACCAACATCGTTCTCTATAAAAAATTGGTCAGATGATGACAAACCAAGAGAGAAATTAGTTCACAAAGGACGTTCGGTTTTATCTGATGCAGAATTAATTGCAATTTTAATAGGCTCAGGTAGTAGGGCTGAAAGTGCTGTAGAGCTCTCTAAGCGTATTTTAGCATCCGTAGATAATAATCTAAATGAGCTAGGTAGACTTTCAATTAAACAGCTAATGACATTCAAAGGAATTGGAGAAGCAAAAGCGGTAAGTATAGCTGCAGCCCTAGAAGTAGGTAGAAGGAGAAGGGGAGAAGACGCTGCTAAAATTGATAAAATAGGAAGCAGCCAAGATGTCTATCATCTTTTACAACCGATACTTGGTGATTTGGAACATGAAGAATTTTGGATTCTCTTTTTAAACAATTCTAATAAAGTATTACACAAGGCTCAATTAAGTAAAGGTGGTATTACCGGTACCTTGGTCGATGTGCGCTTAGTAATGAAACAAACTTTAGAGCTTGGGGCAGTTGCCATTATTTTAGTACATAACCATCCTTCAGGTACCCTACGTCCAAGCGCTGCTGATAAGCAGATAACCCAAAAAATAAAGACAGCTAGCGAAACTTTAGATGTTAAGGTATTGGATCATTTGATTATTACTCAGAAAAGTTATTATAGCTTTGCCGATGAAAAAATTCTATAAATGCTACTGATTTACACTCATAAGATAACACCGCGCCTTACCTATATCATGAGGCATATCTTCGTGAATATATTGGGTGTTGAGTTAGATTTTACAACTAAAGTTGAGGAATTTATAAAACATACCGGGCCGAAAATAACGTACACTAAACAACCATTGCAGAATGAGTTTTTTATACGAAGTAATGAGCTGTTGTTCGAACAGGGTATTAATGATATTCAATTAAGTATTGCTGATTGGGAAGGCACGCCCTGCTTTTTCACAACAGGCGAACGCAGTAATCTTCCCTATGATATTTTTGCAGCTAGTTTTTTTCTAATTTCTAGGTACGAGGAGTATTTACCTCATGTAAAAGATATACACAGCAGATTTTCACCAAAAGATAGTATTGCGTATCAAAATGGTTTTCTTCAAAAACCTGTTGTCGATATTTGGGCTTATAAATTATTAGAGGCATTAAAAGAACGTTTCGATGATTTTGAATATAAAATTAAAGGCTATGATTTTGTTTCAGTTTTAGATGTTGCTACCTCACATTGTTATGCCAATAGGGGAATAGCACGTGGCTTAGCTGGTTTGTTAATGGACTTAGGTTCTCTTAGATTGAAACGGGTTATTGACCGAATATTGGTTGGTCTAAATAGAATGAAGGATCCTTTTGACAATTATGCAGAGTTAATAGTTCTACATAAAAAGTACAACGTAAAGTGCAATTTCTTTTTTCAGTTTGCTGATTACTCGAAATATGATAAGAACGTTTCTACCAATAGTATGAAGTTTAAGTCGTTAATAAAATATGTTGCCGACTATGCACCAGTATCTTTGGCTGCCTCATATAGCTCTTTCACAGATCTTGAATTATTGAGAAAAGAAAAGGCTAACTTAGAAGAGGTAATTAATAGACCTGTCAATAGCTCTAAAATGCGCTATAATAGAGTAGATGTGCCCGAAACCTACCGAAATTTAATTACCGCCGAATTTACTGATGACTATACCATGGGGTATACCTATGAATTGGGGTTTAGGGCTGGTACATGTACCACATTTCAGTTTTATGATATTCCCCTAGAAGTAAAGCAACCAATTAAAATACACCCCTTTGCTATTCATGATTATGCCCTGTCAAAAATTAAGAAAGATGAGGTTATATTACGGCAAGTGAAAAAAATAACTGACGAGGTTAGCCAAGTCAATGGTACTGCAATTGTAATGTTCTCAAATGAACTTTTAGGGAATAAGGATGATAGAAATTGGATGTCATTGTATGCTGAAATATTAAAAGAACAACATGTTTAAAAATAAGGTTACCGATATTTTTTTCGATTTAGATCATACACTCTGGGATTTTGATAAAAATTCGGCATTCACTTTTCAAAAGATATTTAGTGAACAACAAATAAATTTAGAGATTGAAGATTTTTTAGAAGTTTATATGCCTGCGAATCTGAAATTTTGGAAAATGTATCGAGAGGAAAAAATCACCAAATCAGAATTGCGATATCAAAGGTTGAAGTCAGTTTTTGATATTATAGGCTACCCTGTTTCAGACCAAGTAATCGATATTTTGTCTGAAGAATATATCAACAATCTTTCTACATTTAATAATCTATTCCCTAATGCCATTGAGGTTCTAGACTATTTGCAGCCAAATTACAAACTGCATATTATTACCAATGGGTTTCAAGAAATACAAGATAAAAAATTGAGGAATTCAGGTATTCATAGTTATTTTAATCACATTATTGATTCTGAAATGGCAGGGGTAAAAAAACCTAACCCTATAATATTTAACCTTGCCTTGAACCGGGCTGATGCCAAACCTCACACTTCTTTAATGATAGGCGATAGTTTAGAAGCAGATATTCTTGGAGCAAAAGCAGTAGGTCTTCATACAATTCATTTTAACGCTCATAGAGAAGAAAGTCATAATGAAGCTCCCATTATTTACGATTTACAAGAAATAAAATCCTTTTTATAGAGTTAGTACTATTACTGGGTTCGGCCTTGTAATATGTAATCTATTAATTAGAAATGAAAGTCTTTCGTATTTTAGTAACTGTGGTTTTTGGCGTTCTAATGGTATTGTCTTGTTCTGAAAAGCAAGATTTTGACCAGCTAGATGATTTAGAAATCACTCCTACTTATGAGACAAGCGTTTTCTACGTTAAGGCTCAAGAAAGCCTTATAAATAGAGTTTCGGGACTTAGTTTTTTTACTCAAGATTTTAATTTTGATGCTTTTGAAGAACCCTTTTTTGCAGATAGGGTGCTTTCAGGTGTTATAAGTTATGAGCTTGAAAATACGACAAGTAAGCCGATAGAAATAAGTCTTGAATTTCTTGATGAAAATGAAAATATTTTAGATACCGAAGAATTCAGAATGGACGCAGCGCCTACTTCTACTCTAATGAGAGATGTTTCTTATGGCCCTACTGGTAAAAGTCTTGATATCATTAAAAATACTTCAAAAATAAGATTGGTTGCTACTAATTTAGGAGACGGTAGTAGTACTTCAACTCTTGAAAACCCTGCTATAGTACTTCGTTCTAGTGCTAAATTCACACTAGATTTAAAATGAGGTTAAGCAATTACGTACTACTTGGTAGTTTAATGCTTACTATAGGTATTTCTGCCCAGAATAAGCAAATACTCTATGATTTTAATGAGATTCCTCAATCCCTTTCATTAAACCCTGGAATGGAAACAGATTTTAAATGGTACGCCGGTGTTCCACTTTTATCAGGTGTTTCTGGCTATGTGGGTTCAAATGGAATATCTATAAATGATATTTTTGCTGATGATGGTGTAGATATTAATGTAAAAGTTAGAGAGAGGGCTTTAGATGTTTTAAAACCAAACGACGAATTTAGTTCTACCGTGCAATTGGAATATTTTAATGGAGGGTTTAGAAGTAATGACCCTAGTGTATTTTATTCGTTCGGAGGTTATTTAGAAATAGATAATATCACTTTTTGGCCTCAAGATTATGCCTATTTAATCTTTGATGGTAATGCAGACCAATTAAATAGAGAATTTGACCTGGGAGACTTAAAGTCAAGAGGTTCGATGGTAAATGTGTTTCATTTTGGAATTAATAAAAAGGTAGATAGAAATGTAACGGTAGGCGCTAGAGGAAAATTGTATTCTGGTATTATAGATTATAACTCTACCTCGAATAAAGGTTATTTGGTAAATACAGAAGGACAAAATAATAGAATTGCAACAACATTAGACGCTGATTTAATGTTGCACACTTCTGGAGTTCAAGCTTTAAATGAAGCAGGTGATTCAAATACGGCTGCAGCCCAATTTGTGAAAAGAGCTTTTTTTGGCGGTGATTTAGGTTTGGGTGTTGATATTGGGTTTACATACCATTTAAACGAAAGAACGACAATAACGGGTAGTGTTCTAGATTTAGGTTTTATATATCATAGTAATGACGCTAAAGGTTATAGCCTAAACGGAAAAGCAACCGTTGAAGGAATAGAGATTGATATTTTAGAAAATTTTGGAAGTTTAAATAGAGATTTTTGGCAAGATTTAGTAGATGAGGTTGAAGGTTTGGTTCCTTTTGAAACTGAAACTGCTAGTTATGTCACATTTAGGCCAACAAAACTATATGCATCTATTCGAAATGATTTTGGAGAGCCTGTTGATAATGGAGGTGGGCAATTAGATTGTGATTGTGCCGCAGGATCTTCCGGTGGTGGTGAACTTCGTGCAAAATATAGAAATTCAATAGGGGGTCAGTTATATATGATTAATAGACCTAGAGGTCCGCAAATTGCTCTTACGGGTTTTTATACTCGAAGGTTAGGTAATTTTGTAGCACTAAAAGGAACGTATACGGTAGATAAATTTAGTTACACGAATGTGGGCTTAGGAATGAACTTACAAGCAGGGCCTGTAAACTTTTACATAATGGCAGATAATTTGCTTTCTTATAAGAATATAGCTGCAACAAACTATGCTTCATTTCAGCTAGGAATGAATATTATATCATGGGGACGCAATAAGTAGTCTGCCTTCTTCGCTCAATTTTATTTTTTTGGCACGCTTTTTTCATATATTACCTCGAATTTAAAATTATAGAAGTTTTGAAAACTATTATCGCATTACTATTTGTTTGTATTGGTTATTCAGCATATGCTCAAACCAATTTAAATGATTATAAATACATTATCGTTCCTAAAAAGTTCAATTCATTTAAAGAAACGAACGAGTTTCAAACGAGTACGTTAATAAAATATCTCTTTAATGGAAAAGGGTTCAATGTCGTTTATGATGATGCTTTACCTAACGATTTAAATACAAATAGATGTTTGGGTCTATTGACTAGTTTGCAAGATGATAGTAATTTGTTCACTACAAAGACTATCATAGTTTTAAAAGATTGTAATGGCAATATCGTTTTTACTTCAATGGAGGGCACTAGTAAAGCAAAACAATTTAAGGCAGCGTATACTGAGTCGATAAGAGAGGCTATGCGTTCATTTAATGACTATGAGTATGCCTATAATGGAAAGAGTGAGAATAACGAAGAAGTTACCGTTAGTTTTAGAAATGATGTTAAAAAGCTTGATGAAGTTAAGGTTGATGAAATAAGTAATGTAGAATCTGCAAAAGTGAAAGAAAATGGGGGTGATTCAAAAATTGTTTCTGAAGAAGCTACAGCGACAACTCAATACTATAAAGATAATTCGCCTGTAGAATCGAACATTAAAAAAGTTGAAAAAGAAACAACAACTTTTAAGAAAGTAGAATTAAAAAAGCTGAATGTTAAAGATATTTGGTATGCCCAAGCAACCAATGTTGGCTTTCAATTGGTTGATAGTACACCTAAAGTAAGAATGAATATACTAAAGAGCTCAGTCGATAATATATTTATGGGCAAAACCGATACCAAAAACGGAATTGTATATAAGAAAGAGGGTAACTGGATTTTTGAGTACTATGAAAACGATAAATTGGTTCAAGAAGAATTGAATATAAAATTCTAAAAATCATATTTCTGTTTCCATCTATTCTTTAAGAAATCGCTTAATGCTTTTTCACGTGCGTTACTTCCGGGTTTGTAAAAAGTAGTGCCCGAAAGTTCGTCGGGTAGAAATTCTGCATCTACAAAGTTGTTTTGAAAATCGTGGGCATATTTATATTCTTGTCCGTACCCTAAGTCTTTCATTAATTTAGTTGGTGCGTTTCGTAGGGGTAATGGAACAGGTAAATTACCTGATTGCTTAACAGCCTGTTGTGCCATACCTATAGCCATATAACTTGCATTACTCTTAGCGGAAGTTGCCAAATAAATAGCACACTGGCTAAGCACTATACGTGCTTCAGGGTAACCGATAATTGTTACAGCTTGAAAAGTTGTATTTGCCATCACCAATGCCGTAGGATTTGCTAAACCTATATCCTCAGAGGCAGATATTAGCATTCTACGCGCAATAAATTTTACATCTTCTCCACCTTCTATCATTCTAGCTAACCAATAAACGGCACCATTGGGATCGCTACCTCTTATAGATTTTATAAATGCAGATATAATATCATAATGCTGTTCACCTGTTTTGTCATAGAGTACTGTGTTTTTTTGAACTTTAGAAAGCACTAATTCATTGGTGATAATTACGTTATCGCTGTCTTCAGAATTAACGACCAGTTCAAAAATATTGAGTAATTTTCTACCATCACCTCCAGACAAACGAAGTAATGCTTCGGTTTCTTTAAGTTCAATGTTTTTGGTTTGGAGCAAACGGTCTTTTTCCATTGCCCTGGTAATTAGATTTTCTAAATCTTCTTTTCCGAAAGCATTTAAAACATAAACCTGGCAACGAGATAACAATGCAGGTATGACTTCAAAACTTGGGTTTTCGGTGGTTGCACCAATTAAAGTTACCCAACCTTTTTCTACAGCGGCAAGTAACGAATCTTGTTGAGATTTACTAAACCTGTGTATCTCATCAATAAATAGTATAGGGTTTTTAGAAGTGAATAGGCCACCAGCCTGCTTCGCCTTATCAATTACTTCACGAATATCTTTAACACCGCTATTAATGGCACTAAGTACGTAAAATGGGCGTTTGCTCTCTTCTGCTATAATATTGGCTAACGTAGTTTTACCAGTTCCAGGAGGTCCCCAAAGTATGAGTGAAGGAATTATTCCTTTTTTAATTTGATGTGTTAACGAGCCTTTTTCACCTACTAAATGGTGTTGACTGATATAATCGTCTAGTGTTTTAGGGCGTACACGTTCGGCTAAAGGTTCATTCATACTACAAAAGTATGATAATCTTAAAAGAGAAGAGAATTCTTAGTTAGTCAATTGATAACTTTACAAATCATCGTGTGACAATTTGACCAATTTCAATAATTTGGTCACATAATTGTAAAATCAATTCAAAGGAAAGCTCATGTCAGAAATGGGACATTTTAAATTTTCAAATAAAGTCTTGGCAATTCCACTTTTGGCCATGATTATTATTTGGGCGGTGTATTGGTTAGAATTGGCTCTGGGAGTAAACTTCAATGAAATGGGTGTGATGCCAAGAACGCTATCTGGTCTTAAAGGGGTGATTTTAAGTCCATTCATACATGGGTCACTAGAGCATTTATATAATAATACTATTCCGCTAGGGATTCTACTTACTGCATTGTGGTATTTTTATAAAGATGCAGCTTGGAAAATAGTACTTTATGGAATTTTAATATCGGGTCTTCTAACATGGTTAATTGGTCGTACTTCCTATCATATCGGCGCTAGCGGACTTATTTATGTGCTTGCTAGTTTTATATTTTTCAAAGGTATTTTTAGTTCTTACTATAGACTTATTGCACTTTCTTTAATTGTGGTCTTTATTTATGGCAGCTTGCTATGGTACATCTTTCCTGTTAAGGAAGGAATTTCTTGGGAAGGGCACTTAGCTGGTTTCCTTACTGGGTTATTGTTGGCAAGTGTTGTAAAGGCGACCATTCCAAAACCTAAAAAATATGAATGGGAGAAAGAAGATTTTAAAGAAGAGGATGATTTGTTCTTAAAACATTTTGATGAAAAAGGAAATTTCAGAGAACTACCCACTATAGAGGAAGTGTCCGAAGATGATAGTTTTAAGGTAAATTATATCTACAGATCTACTGATCAAAAAAATGAGAAAGAATAATGTTTTACATACGTTGACGCACAGCTTCGTATAAAAATACGGCACAAGCTACCGATACATTCAATGATTCAATTTCACCAAGTAAAGGTAGTTTAGCACGATAATCAGAGGCTTTTAAAATAGAAGGCGTGATACCACGATCTTCAGCACCCATAACTATAGCAATTGATTCTTTGAAGGATACATCATAAACTGAATCATTTGTTTTCTCTGTTGCAGAAACTATTTTAATTCCTGAAGCCTGTAGATAGAAAACGGCATCTTTTAAGTGGTCAACCTTTGCAATCGGCACTTTATATGCAGCGCCAGCCGATGTTTTTATAGTATCAGCTGTTACAGGGGCGGCACCTTTCTTTTGTACAATAATACCGTCAACACCTGTGCATTCTGCAGTTCTGATTATTGCACCGAAATTGCGAACATCAGATAGTTGGTCTAAAAGTAAGAATAGGGCAGGACCCTCTTTTTCGTTAGCCTTTTCAACAAGTTCTTCTATGGTATGAAATGAAATAGGAGAGATGTTGGCAACAGCACCTTGGTGGTTGCTTTTTGTTAAGCGGTTTAGTTTTTCAACTGGTACATACACCATGTTGATTTCATTTTTACGCAATAAACCTTCTAATTCTTTCATAAGGTCTCCTTTAAGACCTTTTTGTAGAAATACCTTATCTATCTCTTCATTTGAATTAACAGCTTCTATAATGGCTCTTAAGCCATAAATCTGAGTGGTTTTTTGCATGGGGCAAAGGTAAATAAAAACAGCTCAACTATTGTTGAGCTGTTTTAATATTAAATGGTAAAATAATCTAATTATTTAAATAACCGAAAACCTTAATTAAGTCTTGCTCGTTTTTAATATTTAGGTCATTAACCTTTAAAAACTGTTTTAGTTCAGCTTTTTTTGAATCATCAATTAGTTTAAGCAATTGACCGTTTTTCAATTTAATTTCGTCCATTCTATTAATACCATCTTTTTGAAAGTAGTATTCTGTAAATTGTGAAAATCTACTTGGTACAGCTTTAACAAAAGAATTGGCAGCAGCTTTTCCTTCTGTATATTTCACATAACTTCTTTTGTATAAGTCATATTCTTTACCATCAATTATGGCAGTTAAATAGCCATTAACCGTGCTGTTTTTAGAAGTGGTAAAAGTTTTAAAGCTCATTTTTTTACCATTTGTAACTATATTTATTTTTTTATCTCTCGATAAACTTTGAATTTGCGCCTCTTCTGAATTAGATTTTTTGATTTCAATTTCTTCATTTAAAGCATTGTACCTATAGAAGATGTCTCCCATGTTTTCATCTCCGTAAAACATTGTAGTTGGTAAAAAGGTATCAGAAATATATGGAGATCCCTGGAATGCTGAATACATATCAGCATTCTTTTTGTTACGTTCGCTAATAGGGCCCATTAAATCATAAATTTGGCCCGTAGCCCCGCCGCCGCCGCCGGCAGACATATTAGACGAAGCTTGACCAGCATATTGAGCATACCCTGATATAGTTGTGCAAAGTATAAGAAGCACATAAATATTTTTTTTCATAAAATAAAATTTCGGGATAAACTTACTAATTATAAATTAATACGCCACTTAATGAAAGTTAATTTGATGTGAAATTATACGTCTGTAAAGAAGTATTGTTATTTGTGCAAATTAAGAGTGGCTTATTTTGAAAATCCGTAATTATCAAATCTTTAGATTCATCAGATAGATATAAACCAGCTTTGTCATAATCTATAGCCGTATAGCCATTTGTGTGATTTGACAACAATACTAAGCCAGATATGGCATCTAATCTTGGTGTTTCTACTTCAGTGCCATAAATATTACCTATAACGATGCAATCTTCAAAGCCATCTTTGTTTATGTCATAGAAGGTGGTATTCATGATAGGGAATTGTTGAGCCTCTATAGGTAAACTGCTAATGTTGAAATTACCATCGCCTAAATTTATCAATAGAATTGATTTAAAATCTGTTGCTTCTTTTTTATAAGATTTCTCTAAATTTTCACCATATATATCGTTCATTGTTGCATTAGCAAAAGAAGAGTAACTTCCAAATTTCTCTTTAATAAATGGCATTTGTTGAGATGAACATTCTCTTCCTCTAACAGGAACGTAATTTCCTTTATATTCTTTACTTAAAATAATATCGTTAGTTCCATTATTGTCAAAATCGTTGGAGTAAATCTTAAAAGGTTTCTCTGTACTAGCCTTAAATTTAATATTAAGACCAACATTACCAACTATATAATCCTTTAAGCCATCATTATTAATATCGGTCTCATTAACAGAAAACCACCAGCCTTTCTCATCTAATAAACTGCTTTTATCAAGTTCAAAAGTACCTTTGTTGTTTTTAAACAACCCTATACCAGTCCATTCGCCAACGGCAATAATATCTTCCCAGCCATCATTATCATAATCGGTAGCTAGTATGCTATTTATAATGCCAAAATTATTTAAATCGGGTGCATGTTCGGAGGTGATATCAACTAATGTTCCATCTCTATTTTCGTAAAGTACTGAAGAACTGTGTTGAGGGTATTTGTTGGGTATAGACCTATTACCAACTAAAATATCTAAGTCACCATCTTTATCAAAATCTATCACGTCTACTGATTTGCCATTTTTAGCAAATGAAACTAAGGCAGCATCTTTTGATTTGGTAAATTTTCCATGACCATTATTTAAATAAATACGATCTTGATAAAATGATGAATTCTCAGTATACTCGTTGCCGCCACTCACAACATAAATGTCGAGATCATTATCATTGTCAAAATCGAAAATAATTGATTCCATATCTTCAAAAGATTTGTCGATCTCAAAAACTTTTGGGATTTCTTTCTTGTAGCCATTTAATGTTTGAAAATATAGATATGCTGGTTGATTTGAACTTCCTCCAATAAATAAATCGACAAGCCCATCACCATTTAAATCGCCTTTAGATATAAAAGGGCCAAAAGTAGATTGCTTGTATGGGAGTAAAATTTCTGAACTAAAATCATTAAAATTGTTTTCTCTATGTGTGTAATCTAAACCTATTGATTTAGGGTTAATAGATTCGAAAACTGGAACTATTGTTTTGTTTTTATTTACTGTTCTAATAGCATTTTTAATGTTAAACTCTACCGTGGTATTCGCTGCAACATTAAATATTTGTTCTGTTTTACCATTTAGCCAAGTAATTGATACGGTATCTACTTTCAAATTTTCGCCAAGTCCAAAATGCAGCTCATTTTCTTGTGACGACATATACCCTCGAACTCTTTTTTGTTCGGCAAATTGAGATTTTCCGGCATATTTAATTTCAACATTACAATAAGGCTCCGAAGTTGCGCCTATTGTTTTGATGTTTAGATAATTTCCTTTGCTATTATCTGAAGTTAAATTTTTATAAAGAAAGGCGTTTTCATCCATATTATTAACCAAGAGGTCCAAGTCACCATCATTGTCTAAATCGCCTTGCGCTACACCATTACTATATGAAAAATCTCCTAACCCCCAAATTTTTGCTTTTTCATTAAAGGCAAGTTTACCTTCATTTTCAAATAATACGTTCTGCAGTTTTTCAGTGGGCATAGTTTCATAAAGTTCTTGCTTTAATTCTAAAGGTACATTGCGGCCAAATTTTTGTTGGGTTGCAAAAACTTTCTTTTGAAGGTCATTGTCAAGTGCATATTTTCTATATCCGTTACTTATGTAAATATCATTATCCTCATCATTGTCAAAGTCTGACATTAGAACAGACCAACTCCAATCCGTATTTGCTGTTTCTGTAAGTTGAGCGATGTTATTATATTTATTATTCCCTAGATTAAGCTGTAAGGAGTTGAACATGTATTGATAATGAAACCCTGCGGTGTTTACTAGGTAATCAAATCTTTTGGTATTCATTGAGGCCATTAACGTTTTTGCCCTTACATGATCACTTGAAGACATGTCTAAAGTAAAAATATCCTCTTTAGAATCTGAATTGATATCAGCAATATCTATACCCATTCCATAATAAGATATCTGTTGGGTATAATTTTTAATTTTTTCTGAAAATGTACCGTCTTGCTGATTAATGTATAAAGCATCTGGGATATAATAGTCACTCGTAATATACATATCTAGCCAACCATCTTTATTAATATCGCTTATACAAAGTCCTAGTCCATATATTGGATTTTGAATTCCTGAAGAAATGGTTGCGTCAACAAATTTGCCATTATCATTATTGTAAATATGAGAGCTGTTGAAATATTTTACATCTTTGTTGTTTGCTATTATTTTGTAAAAATTTATAGGGTCTACACCATAAATTTCATTTTCATTCATAACAACGCAATCTAAATCGCCATCGTTGTCGTAATCGAAAAATGCTGATTGAGTTGAAATGCCCATATCTGCTAATCCGTACTCTTCTGCTTTTTCAGTAAATGTTAAATCTTTGTTATTTATATAGAGTAGATTTTTACGGTCGTTTCTATCTTTTGGTCCTCCCTGTGATACATAAATATCTTTGTAGCCATCATTATTTATATCGACAAAGGTTATTCCGTTAGACCAATTCTTACCAATATTTATCCCTGAAGATTCTGATATATCGGTAAATTGTAAATCACCATTATTCAGATATAATTTATTGGGAACTTGATTTCCACAAAAAAAAACGTCTAATAACCCATCGTTATTTAGGTCTTCAACACCAACCCCGGCTCCGTTATAGAAATAGTCAAAACTGAAGAGATTGTCTAGTGTTGCTATATTTTCCTTTATTGTGTTGGTAAACTCCAAATGACTAATACTACTAGGTACTTTTTCAAATACCGGCAGTGGCTTTAAATCAGTAATATTTTCTTCTTTATGTAACTCTGGTTCCTTTTTCGTATTACACGAAACTAAAAGAAGGACAAAGACATATATAATATTTTTCATTTTTTGCACTTAAAATAATTTAGTAGAAATCATCATTTTGGGCCTTTAATTAATAGTTGTGCTCAAATATTATGATTACAAACCCAAAATTTCTATTTCGGAGGAATTTTTCAGGTAATTGTAACCTCTCCAATAAAAGCCAGGTGCACTAAATTTCCATACGACTTCTTTTTCACGCGTAACTTCCCAAAAACCAAAATCACCTTCTGTTATCAGAATATTTCCATTTTCTAAAGGTACAGCTCCTGAAACTTTACCTGAATAAAGATCTGGGTCTGTAAAACTCCATGTCACGGTTGGTTCATTGTTGAAATTAGGTTGTAAAGAATATGTTGATGGAAGTTCTAGTTCATAGACGGCAGATTGTTCTATGTCATTTCCATTCGAGAAAATTAAAAGTTTTCCTTTATTTTCTCCTTTTAAAATATTTGGATAGTGATTATTGTGGAATAATCGTGTGCCAGAAGTGTTTTCGTAGGTTTCAGGATTACCAAAGCGATAAATTAAATCACCCCCTTTATTGTAATTGCCTCCTAAATGGCTAGAAGCTTCTTCTGTGGTAGTACTATGATCGATTACCCAAACTTCAGAATAAAAGTTTACGCTTAACATTATAACGTCATTATCTTCATCGTATGCAATGGCGTTGGCGTGCATAATATCACCTTTAACATCTGGTAATGAAGTATCTTTTAAACTATAATTTATATCAATAAGATTCGGGTTTTCTGATACAACTCCAAAATTGTTTTTAGTTTCATCATTATCTTGTATTATATGCTCCATTGAATGCCATTCCCATACTATTGAATTGGTATTGGGGTCTATCTCGATGATAGACTCTGGGTAAATTTTTTCTTCTAAAATAAAACCTTCTGTAATAGCTGTAGTTGAGTCTATTTGTTGCCAAACCATGGCAATAACATTACCATTAGGCAAAATTTCGACGTCATGATGTGTTTCTCCATCAATAGAAGAATAATCAAATTGCCATGTAGGGGTGTTATCAGGTTCTATAAATTGAATTTTACCACCCTTCCCTCCTAAGGGTATTTTAGGTTCGTCTGCTTCTAATGAAGCAAGTAGTTTTCCATTAGGGAGCAAGTAGACGTCATTACCAATGTTATTTGTAAAAAACCATTCGTATAGAAGTTTAGCTTCTTTATTCATTAAATAGACCCGATTTGCACCGGCATCATTTACAAGAATGTAGTTGTCGTCAATTTTGGCGCTATTCAAAATCTCTACGGTTCCGATTGGTGCAAAAGTAATTTCTTCTTCTGTTAGCTTGGTAGTATCAATTTGAATACGCTCCTCGACAATAATGTCGAAATTTTCTCGTCTGGAACATGAAAAAAAACATAGCGTAAGCAACAGCAATGCGCAACTTTTTTTAATTGGAATAAAATACTGATAACTCACGATTTAGCTTTTGTCAAAAATACAAATTAATACGAATAAATATGTTACAAGGTTATTGCATAATAGGTGTGTGTTGTTTTATTGCTAATGTTATTTGTTTAACTATTATATTTTCAAGTAATTATTGTTTTCAGAATTTTTTGCGGATATAAGGATAAGGAGAATTCATTGACGTGTAACGTCAATTACTGTACTTTCTATTTTAGCCTTATTTTCTGATTTTTGTTCATTACAATCAAGGGCAAAATAAAAAGCCACCTCTTTAAAGAGGTGGCTTTTAAATGTATTAAAAGTTTTTAAACTTTTTTATTTCAATTAGTCCTTACAGAAATCTATAGTAATTGCACCAGCATCTACTCCTTGGTAGCCACCAACAATGTTTCCATTAGGTGTTAAGATTTCGAAGTCGATTTCGCCATAAGCATCTCCAGGGAAGTACCAATCAGCGGTTTGCGTTCCAGCAGGTATTGTTATCGTACCTGTTCCAGTTGAACCATCATTTGGCACACAATCTCCACTTCCTAAAAATGTTCCTGCAGCACTACCATAAGGTGAACAAAGTCCAACTTCTAATACGGTACCATCATTTAAAGTAACGGTAATACCATCACCACCGCCTCCGGTAGTTGTTTGCCATCCGTCACCGTAAGTATCAACCATGTTTATGGTCCAAACACCTGCAGTAGGTGCCTTAGGTGGGCATACTACAGTTGCAGAATATAGAAATGGTGAAGAGAAATATGAACCTGTAAGTGTTCCTGAGTTTTGAGCAAAAGAATACGTTCTGCCATCAGTTAACACTAGTTCAAAACGAACTCTAAACTGGTCACTACCATCTATCTCAGAAGCGCTTATACCAGTTGCTGCTAGTAATTCACCAAGTGAAGCAGAAAAGCTATATGTAGGTAAACCACGATCACCTGCACTAAAAGAAGATGACGGTATAGATATTAACAATGATTCAGCAACATCACCGGGTCCATTGCTAGGGTCTGCATCTTTGAAACTTACATAAGCATCTAAGGCACTTACTAAAGTACCATTTTCTTCACTTTGTATCTCAAGATCTACTGAAAATGCTCCAGTGTCAACACCGATAGGTAATTCGTCAGAAGTAACTGCTATCGTTCTTAAAATTGCACCACGTAAAGTATTTGCGGTAACTGTGTCTACTACTGCATCACCTTCATCGCATGATGTAAACATCAGCGAAGTTAAAGCGAGTACTGTAAAAACTTTATAATTTATTTTCATCATTTTAAGTTTTTTAATTAATTAATTCGCTATTGGAAATGCTGGACTAGCAGGGTTTGTATCCCAAAATACCTGAGTAGTTAGCGTTGTTCTTTGCGATAAGTTAGGGTTTGTTATAACCTCATTTTGTGGTAATAAGAAAGACCTTGGGAATGCACCTGGAGATGGCTCCCAGTTAGGTAATAAAGTGGTTGGGAAACCTGTCTTTCTGTAATAGTTGAAAGACTCACCTGCACCACCATAAAGTGCGATCCAGTATTGTTCAGCATATACATTTTCTTTGTCATCTCCTGTAGCTGCGTTGTATTCTGCTACAATACCAGAAATATAATCAGCAACTTCAGTTGTTGATGGCGCAAAAGAAGTATCAGCAGTAGAATCTAATGAACCAAAAGTTTGAACCTTTGCGATAGACTTTGTCATACCAGCTTCCATAAAAGTACCTCTTAATGCGTCACTTGATGCCATTTCTGCTCTCCAGAAATCAACCCAAGATGCTAATAGCATTGGTTCAACACCAGCACCAGCACCGCCAAGACCAAGTCCAACACCACCAAAACTGTTATCGTCGAAACGACCACCAGCAGGATACACTCCAAACGCAGTTCTTGTGAAACCATCTGGAGGTGTACCTTCATCATTTCCATGAGAACGACCCCAGTAACCATTATCAACACTACAGTACGTATAACCACCATCAATATAATGTTGTGGAGGAACAACTAGTGAACAAGCTAATGTTTCTTCATTCGGTGCTACTTCGTCACCATTGATATCAAGTGATCCTGGTGTACCGTCTACTTGACGGTAGAAATAATAACGAATACGTGGATCATTTTTTTCAAGCATGGTCTCCATGGTCCAGTTCGACTTGTAGTTATTCGCACCACTTGGTGTATAGTCAGTCGCATAAGAAGGATGACGTGTATCTGGCTGTAACTGATTAGTACCATACTTAAATTCAAGGTCATCTTCAGTACTGCTAATGAAATTGTTGCCAGCGATTACCGCATTAAAGGCAGAAACATTACTGGTTTGTTTATGAACTTTTAAACGTATAGTATTGATAACTTTCACCCATTTCGTCGTATCACCGTCATAATAGAAATCAGTAGCACCTTGCGTAGCAGGGCCACTACTTAATAATCCTTCTGCTTCAGTTAACAAACCTAATGCAACGGTATAGATTGATGCACCGTCATCTAAGTTAGGAGCAGGAAACTGTATTGGATCTAGCGCTTCAGAATAAGCTGCATTACCAATTAAATCTACCAAAATAATCAAACTATGAGCTTGCATAACTTTACCTAAGCCTACATGGAAGTTGTAATTAATATCTGATTCGTTATTAATTCTTTCCATTTCTTGTAAGTTGGCGAAAATATTACTGTACGTAGTACTCCAAACACCATTCATAGTCGCACCAGAGTAATTATTAAAATAATCTCTACCACCCATAAAATCTATTCTCGTTAATGCACCTCCCAGTCCATTAAATGTAGAAACATTGTTTCTATAACCTAACTGCATAGTATTTAGCAAAAGGTTCACATCTCCTGAAGTAAGAATATTGGGATTCTCTGTCAGGTTTAATTCAGTGGTATCACAGGAGTTCAGAAAACTACCCGCCATCACTACCACTAGCATGTATTTAATTATTTTTTTCATAATATAAGTCTTGTTTTTTAGCAATTTTTAAAATGTCATCTTAACGCTCATACCATATCTTCTAGTACTTGGTCCGTTCAAGAAGTCAAATCCTCTTCCATTACCAACACCTACACCAGCAACGTTAGGGTCAAAATTAGCTCCTTTTGGCGTATTATAGGCATCATACCATAGGTTGAAACCTTGTACCGTAAATGTTAAGCTTCCAAAAGGTGTTTTTTCTAAAAACTTCTTTGGTAAAGAATATCCTAAAGAAACTTCTTGTAAACGTAAGACAGATGCATCATATATTTTAGCTTCTGCAGGTCCGAATAACAAGTTACTGAAGTAGTAAGTTGAATTATTGATTTGAACATCGTTTGGTTGACCTGTAGTTTGGTTAACCCCTGGTAAAATATAAGTACTTAAACGATTATCAGTTTCAGTAATAAGTCCTCTACCTAATAACGTACCTATAGTGCTAGACATGATGTCACCACCTTTAGTATGATTAATTTGGAAACCTAAACTCCAGTTTTTATACGATAAACTGTTAATGAAGTTCATAACATAATCTGGAATTGCATCTCCAATAATTGGAACGTCACCGTCTAAGTTAGATTCGGTAATAACATAGTTACCAGCATCATTAGTAATTAAATCACCAGCTGCATTTCTTTGAAATGCTGTACCAACAATACTACCCAATGATTCTCCTTTAATAGCGGCATTACCACCAATAAATAGGGCAGAACTACCTGCGTAAATAATGATGTCTTGTTCTTGTTCTTCAACAAGTTCTTTATTCGCAAAGAAATTCACACTAGATTTCCAGTTGAAACCATCAGGATTTCTGAAAAAATCGATTCCTAAATCGGCTTCATACCCTTTGTTACTGATTTGACCAATGTTACTTTGTGTAAATTGAAAACCTGTTGAAGGTGATAAAGGCTCAGTAACAATTAAATCATCTGTTCTTCTATCGTAATACGTAAAATCAAGAGAAACTTTATTTTTAAAGAATTTACTTTCAAAACCAACTTCAAATTCTTTTAATAATTCTGGTTTTAAATCAGGATTTGCTTTAAAAGAACTGATGCTGTTAAGAGTAATTGGGCCAAATGCTCCACCAGATTGTTGAGTATTTTGGTCAACACCACTAACTGTAGGGTAACCGGTTGGGAAGTTTGCAGAAGTACCAAAACTAGCTCTTAATTTAAGGTAGTTAAGACCTCCTTCAGACTTCAAACCGCTAAATGCTGCAGTTGGTAGAAAAGATATACTAGCACCTGGGTATGTTAAACTTCTATTATCTTTTACAAGGTTAGAAACCCAATCCGTACGGCTACTAATGTTTAAAAATAAGAAGTTGTCATAATCGATACTTACATCACCAAAAACACCAACAATGTTTCTTTTTGATGAAAATTGTATTGGTAATTGATTTTCATAATTAAAGTGTCTTCTTACACCGAAAACGATTTGACCAGTACTTGCAACTCCAGAAAGGTCAAACTCATCTGATCTTGCATTTGCACCAACGTTAAATGTTAAACCGATTTTATCTGATAAATCATAGTTACCGTTAATAGATGCTGTATGATCCCAAATAGTGTTATTGTTATCATAAGTATTTAAGAAACCGAAGATGTCAGTATCAAATTCAACCCCACCTTTATCAGAAAACTGAGTATTTCTTTCGTTATAGAAATCAAGACCAGTTCTAAATGATGCTCCTAAATTTTCATTAATTTCATATGATAATGATGTATTGAAGTAAAAACGGTTTGTTAATTGATTAAATTTAATGTGATCACCAACCCATCTTGGGTTAATTATATCATTACCATTTCTATAATATACACTACCACCTGTAACAGGGTTTTCATAAGGAAGCCCCATTAAATCAACACTTATCGGCGTAAATAGAACAGCTCCATAAATTGAGTTTGAGCTGACACCACCATTACCTCTACTTGCAGATACTGGAGGAGTGTCATAATCAGTTCTTGAATAGTTCATGCTACCAGCAATAGTAAACTTGTTACTTAATTTTGAACGACCCCCTAATGAAAAGTTAACACGTCTCAATTGGTTACCAGGTGTAAAACCAACGTCATTTAAATGACCTAGGTTAGCATTGAAGGTAGTATTTCCATCTTGTGAACCACCAGCAAAGTTTACCGATGTATTGGTTACATTACCTGGTGCAAAGAAATCTTTAACAGAACTGTAAGGTTTCCAATCATATCGTGCGCCTTGTAATTCTGGGAAAGCCTCTCTAGTTGCTGCAATTGCAGTTGTTGAATAAGGGTGCTCTAAAGTACCATTGTCATCAATAGCTGATTGAGCGCCCCAACCTGCTGTACCAGCACGATCGAAACTTGGTCCCCAGTTACTGAAAAACCATCCGAAAGCTTGGTCAAAACCACCACCATAAGATTGTTGATAATCAGGTAGAGATGCATATTCATTTACGAAATATGAGGTGTTTACAGAGATTTCGTTCTTCTTTACACCACCAGTATTAGCTGCAGCCTTAGTAGTAACTAAGATCACACCGTTTTTACCTAAAGTACCGTAAAGTGTTGTCGCTGCCAAACCTTTAAGTACTTCAATGTTTGCAATGTTGTTTGGGTCAATATCCAAGAAACGAGAAGAACCCGTATTACCTGATAAGAAACTACCTCCACTATTTGTGTCATTACTAAAAGGAACACCATCAACAATAAATAACGCTTGGTTACTACCGCTGAAAGAACTTAAACCTCTAATAGTAACACTTGTCGCAGACCCAGACATACCACCACCGGCAGTAATTTGAACACCAGCTGCTTTACCCGCTAGTACACGAGCAACATCACCTTCCGCTCTAGACTCTAAGGCCTCTTGACCTACAGAACTAGTAGCATAACCTAATGCCTTTTTCTCACGCTTAATACCCTGAGCGGTAACTACCACTTCTTCTAGAGCTTGTGCGTCTTCAGCCATAGCAACATTTACCGTATCGCCAGCACCTACAGTTTGACGAACAGCTTTTTGTCCGATGTAAGTAAACAATAAGGTTTGGCCTTGAGCGGCTGAAATAGAATAGAGTCCATCAAAATCGGTTTGAGTACCTGTTGTTGTACCCTCGACTACAATGTTAACTCCGGGCAAAGGAAGCCCTTCTTGATCAGTAACCGTACCGGATACTGTTTTTTGTTGTGCAAAAGAAATATGCACAACTAACGCCAATAGTAGCGTTAACAATCCATTTAGTTTTGTTCTCATTTTTAATTTATTTGAATTAGCTAGGCGCAAACTTCTTAATAAAGAGTTAATAATGCAAGAGAATTTTAATAAAACTTTAAGATGTTGTTATAAAATTGTGAGTTACAGATTAAACACCGTCAGTATTTATAAGTAAATAATATAACAGCCTTAATTTTTGTGGATTTCATAATCTATCAAAAAAATGCGCTATATATAGGTATACTTCAAAAATAAATTTTAATGTACATGAAATGAATTTCACATTCAAAAGCACCTTCCTTATTATAAGGTAAAAGTAGTGGTGATTAAAAAAAATGAAAATAAATTGATCTAGGTTTGAATTATTGCAAAATATCACTACATTTGCCGACCCTTAAAGTAGGGGTAATTTTTATATATTATTATAGTATGCCAACAATATCACAATTAGTACGAATAGGAAGAGAGACGATTACTAAGAAGAGTAAATCGGCTGCTTTGGATTCGTGTCCTCAAAGAAGGGGTGTTTGTACTCGTGTTTATACTACAACGCCAAAGAAACCAAATTCAGCTATGAGAAAAGTAGCAAGGGTTAGGTTGACTAATGGTAAGGAAGTGAACGCTTACATTCCAGGAGAAGGACACAATTTACAAGAGCACTCGATAGTATTAGTAAGAGGCGGAAGAGTTAAAGATTTACCAGGAGTTAGGTATCATATTGTACGTGGTGCATTGGACACAGCAGGTGTGGCCGGTAGAACACAACGTAGATCTAAATATGGTGCAAAACGCCCTAAGAATTAATTAAACTTGTTTAAAAGGAAGTAATGAGAAAAAGACAGGCAAAGAAAAGACCACTTTTACCAGATCCAAGATTTCATGATCAGTTGGTGACACGTTTCGTTAACATGATGATGTGGGATGGTAAAAAATCAGTAGCGTTTAGCGTATTTTATGATGCAATAGACATCGTAGACGCTAAGAAAACTGATGATGAGAAAACAGCTTTAGAGTTGTGGAAAGATGCATTGAGTAATGTAATGCCTCATGTTGAAGTAAGAAGTAGAAGAGTTGGTGGAGCTACGTTTCAAATTCCGATGCAAATTAGACCAGACAGAAAAATATCTACTGCTATGAAGTGGTTGATTAGTTATGCTAGAAAGCGTAATGAAAAAGGGATGTCTCAAAAATTAGCAGGGGAGATTTTAGCAGCAGCTAAAGAAGAAGGTGCAGCGGTTAAGAAAAGAACTGATACACACAAAATGGCTGAAGCAAACAAAGCATTCTCTCACTTTAGATTTTAATCGGAAATGGCAAGAGATTTAAGATATACAAGAAATATAGGTATTGCAGCGCATATAGATGCTGGTAAAACCACGACTACTGAACGTATCCTTTTTTATACGGGAGTTAGTCATAAAATAGGAGAAGTTCATGATGGTGCTGCCACTATGGACTGGATGGAGCAGGAGCAGGAAAGGGGTATTACAATTACTTCGGCTGCTACTACTTGTGAATGGAAATTCCCTAAAGAGAATGGTGAGCCAACTGCTGACGCAATGGATTATCATTTTAACATTATTGATACCCCAGGACACGTTGATTTTACTGTTGAGGTAAATCGTTCTTTACGTGTGTTGGATGGTTTAGTCTTTTTGTTTAGTGCTGTTGATGGTGTTGAACCACAATCTGAAACTAACTGGAGATTAGCTGATAACTATAAAGTTCCAAGAATTGGATTTGTGAACAAGATGGACCGTCAAGGTTCTAATTTCCTTATGGTTTGTAAGCAAGTTAAGGAAATGTTAGGTTCAAATGCAGTTCCAATTGTACTTCCAATCGGTGATGAATCTGATTTTAGAGGTATAGTAGATTTAGCAAAAAACAGAGCTATTGTATGGCATGAAGAGGGCTTCGGTGCAACTTTCGATGTTATCGATATTCCTGAGGATATGAAAGCAGAAGTTAAGGAGTATAGAGCTGCCTTAATTGAAGCTGTAGCTGAGTATGATGAGCAATTGATGGAAAAATTCTTCGAAGATGAAGATTCTATATCTGAAGATGAAGTTCATGCTGCTTTAAGGGCTGCTGTTATGGATCGTGCAATCATTCCAATGATTTGCGGTTCTTCATTTAAAAATAAAGGTGTTCAGTTTTTATTGGATGCTGTTTGTAGATATCTTCCATCTCCTATGGATAAGGAAGCTATTGAAGGTATAAACCCTGATACAGGTGCTGTTGAAAGACGTAAGCCTAGTGTAAAGGAGCCGTTTGCGGCCTTAGCTTTTAAAATCGCTACTGATCCATTTGTTGGTAGGTTAGCTTTCTTTAGAACATATTCTGGTCGTTTAGATGCGGGTTCATATATATTGAATAACCGTTCTGGAAAAAAAGAACGTATTTCACGTATTTATCAAATGCACTCTAATAAGCAAAATGCTATCGATTATATCGAAGCAGGGGATATTGGAGCGGCAGTAGGGTTCAAAGATATTAAGACTGGTGATACAATGTCTGATGAAAAGCATCCAATTGTTTTGGAAAGTATGAATTTTCCTGAACCAGTTATTGGTATTGCTGTTGAGCCTAAAACAAAAGCTGATGTAGATAAGTTAGGAATGGCTTTATCTAAATTGGCTGAAGAGGATCCAACTTTTCAGGTGAAAACTGATGAAGCTTCAGGTCAGACTATTATTTCTGGAATGGGCGAGTTGCACTTAGATATTATTGTAGATCGTTTAAGAAGAGAATTCAAGGTTGAAGTAAACCAAGGAGAGCCGCAAGTAGAATACAAAGAAGCATTAACGAAAACTGCAGCACATAGAGAGACTTATAAAAAGCAATCTGGTGGTCGTGGTAAATTTGGTGATATTGTATTTGAAATGGGTCCTGCGGATGAAGATTTTGAAGGAGAAGGACTTCAGTTTGTAGATCAAATTAAAGGTGGTCGTATTCCTAAAGAATTTATACCGTCGATTGAAAAAGGATTTAATGCAGCAATGCAAAATGGACCTTTGGCTGGTTATGAAATGGATACAATGAAAGTTGTTCTTAAGGATGGTTCTTTCCATGCTGTGGATTCTGATGCTATTTCTTTTGAATTGGCGGCAAAAATGGGTTACAAGGCTGCAGGTAAAGCTGCTGGTGCTGTAATTATGGAGCCAATAATGAAGTTAGAGGTTATTACCCCTGAGGAAAATATGGGTGATATCGTTGGAGATTTAAACAGAAGAAGAGGTACTATAGGCGATATGAGTGATAGAGCAGGTGCTAAAGTTGTAAAGGGAACTGTTCCTTTATCTGAAATGTTCGGATATGTAACATCGCTTAGAACCTTATCTTCGGGTCGTGCAACTTCAACAATGGAGTTTTCACATTATGCAGAAACTCCTTCTAATATATCGGAAGAAGTAATCAAAGCAGCAAAAGGAATAACAGCATAAAATTAGGACATGAGTCAGAAAATTAGAATAAAACTAAAATCTTACGATCATAATTTGGTAGATAAGTCTGCTGAGAAGATTGTGAAAACGGTAAAGACTACTGGTGCTGTAGTAACAGGGCCTATTCCATTACCAACACATAAAAAAATATTCACCGTTTTGCGTTCACCTCACGTGAACAAGAAATCTAGAGAACAGTTCCAATTAAGTTCTTATAAGAGATTATTGGATATTTACAGTTCTTCATCAAAAACTATTGATGCACTTATGAAGTTAGAGCTTCCAAGTGGTGTAGAAGTGGAGATTAAAGTGTAAGTTTGCCGTCTATCCCAGTTTTGGGTTAGGCTACATGTCCTAAGCTGCGTGCGAAGGAAAAATGGAAAAAATAATTTAGGGTTAAATTATTTTGACCCTATTTTTTTGTAAAAAATTTAATAAGTAATAATTAATATAAATAAGTATGTCTGGGTTAATAGGAAAGAAAATAGGCATGACTAGTATTTTTGACGAGAATGGAAAGAATATTCCATGTACCGTAATAGAAGCTGGTCCATGTGTAGTTACCCAAGTCAGAACCGAAGAGGTCGACGGGTATAGTGCCCTTCAACTTGGTTTCGATGACAAGGCAGAAAGTCGTGCTAATAAGGCTGAATTAGGCCATTTTAAAAAAGCAGGTGCTTCTCCTAAGAAAAAAGTCGTTGAGTTCCAAGATTTTGAAGGTGATTTTAAATTAGGTGACACTGTTGGTGTTGACGTTTTTGTTGAAGGTGAATTCGTAGATGTAATAGGTACATCTAAGGGTAAAGGTTTTCAAGGTGTTGTAAAACGTCACGGTTTTGCTGGAGTTGGTCAAGCGACTCATGGTCAGCATAACAGACTTAGGGCTCCAGGTTCTATTGGTGCTGCGTCATATCCTGCAAGAGTTTTTAAAGGTATGAAAATGGCTGGTAGAATGGGTACGGATCGTGTTACGGTTCAAAACCTAAAAGTTTTAAAAGTAGTTCCAGAAAAGAATCTTTTAGTAGTAAAAGGTTGTGTTCCGGGCCATAAGAATGCTTATGTAACTATACAAAGGTGGATGTAATGAAAATAGCAGTTTTAGATATTAAAGGAAAAGACACAGGTAGAAAGGCAAACCTTTCTGATGATGTTTTCGCTATAGAGCCTAATGATCACGCGGTTTATTTGGATGTTAAACAATATTTAGCACACCAAAGACAAGGAACGCATAAGGCAAAGGAAAGAGCCGAAATTGCAGGAAGTACTAGGAAGATTAAGAAACAAAAGGGTACTGGTACAGCAAGAGCTGGTAGTATTAAATCACCAATCTTTAGAGGTGGTGGTAGAATTTTTGGACCTAGACCTAAGGATTATACTCAAAAATTGAATAAGAATTTAAAGCGTTTGGCTAGAAAATCTGCCTTGTCTTTAAAGTCTAAAGAAAATGCAATTTTAGTAGTTGAAGACTTTGATTTTGACACTCCAAAAACAAAAGATTTTATTCAGGTTTTAAAGACTTTAGGTCTTGAAAACAAAAAATCTTTAATAGTGTTGGGTGATTCAAATAAAGGTGTATATTTGTCTTCGCGTAATTTTAAAGGGTCAGAAGTTATAACTAACTCAGAATTAAGTACTTACAAAATACTTAATGCTAATAGTGTAGTGTTGTTAGAAGGCTCTTTAGAAGGAATCGAATCGAATTTAAATAAACAATAATATCATGAGTGTGTTGATAAAGCCAATTATAACGGAGAAAATGACTGCTGATAGCGAGTTGAACAACCGTTATGGTTTCGTAGTTAACCCTAAGGCAAATAAATTGCAAATTAAAGATGCGATTGAAGCTACTTATGGTGTTTCAGTAAAGAAGGTTCGTACTATGAATTACGGACCCACTAGAAAATCCAGATTTACAAAAACTGGAGTTCAACATGGTAAGACAAATGCTATTAAAAAAGCAATTGTTGATGTTGTAGAAGGTGATATTATCGATTTTTACAGTAATCTATAAAGACAAGAAATGTCAGTTAGAAAATTAAAACCAATCACTCCAGGACAGCGTTTTAGAGTAGTAAATGGATTTGACGCCATTACTGCTGATAAGCCGGAGAAGAGCTTGCTTGCTCCGTTAAAAAAGTCCGGAGGTAGAAACAGTCAAGGAAAAATGACAATTCGCCAAAAAGGTGGAGGTCATAAGAGAAGGTATCGTGTAATAGATTTTAAGAGAGATAAGCAAGATGTACTGGCTTCTGTAAAATCTATTGAGTATGATCCAAACAGAACAGCTTTTATAGCTCTTTTAGAGTATGCTGATGGTGAGAAGCGATATGTTATTGCTCAAAACGGACTACAAGTTGATCAACAGATCTCTTCTGGTAATTCTGTAGCTCCTGAAATAGGAAATGCATTACCGTTAAATGAAATACCTTTAGGTACAATAATATCATGTATTGAGTTAAGACCAGGTCAAGGTGCTGTAATGGCAAGAAGTGCTGGTACGTTTGCTCAACTTATGGCTAAGGACGGTAAGTTTGTTACTGTTAAAATGCCATCTGGTGAAACAAGATTAATTCTTTCTGGTTGTATGGCTACTATAGGTGCCGTGTCTAACTCGGATCATCAATTATTGGTGTCTGGTAAGGCTGGTAGAAGTAGATGGTTGGGTAGAAGACCAAGAACTAGACCGGTAGCAATGAACCCTGTCGATCACCCAATGGGTGGTGGTGAAGGTAGAGCTTCTGGAGGTCATCCAAGATCGAGAAACGGAATACCTGCTAAAGGATTCAGAACTCGTTCTAAGACCAAGAGCACCAATAAGTATATAATAGAACGTAGAAAGAAATAAAAAAGTAGAAAGAAATGGCACGTTCACTAAAAAAAGGACCATACGTTCACTATAGCTTGGAGAAAAAAATCCAACAAAGTGTTTCATCCGGTAAGAAGTCGGTAATCAAAACTTGGTCAAGAGCTTCTATGATAACTCCTGATTTTGTTGGGATGACTATAGCGGTTCATAACGGAAAACAATTTGTACCTGTTTTTGTAACAGAAAACATGGTAGGACATAAACTTGGGGAATTTTCACCAACTAGATCTTTTAGAGGTCACGTCGGTGCAAAAAACAAAGGAAAAAAGTAAGCTATGGGAGTTCGTAAAAAACAGATGGCCGAAAGAATAAAGGCTGAAAAGAAGATGGTGGCTTTCGCTAAGTTGAATAACTGCCCTACTTCACCAAGAAAAATGCGCCTTGTAGCTGACTTGATTAGAGGTGTAAAGGTAGAAAATGCTTTGGCAATATTGAGGTTCAATCCTAAGGAGGCTTCAAGGAAATTGGAAAAGTTATTATTATCTGCTTTGGCTAACTGGCAAGCTAAAAATGAAGATGCAAATTTAGAAGATGCAGATTTAGTGGTAGCTGAAATTAGAGTTGATGGTGGTGCAATGTTGAAAAGATTGCGTCCTGCTCCACAAGGTAGAGCGCATAGAATTAGAAAACGTTCAAACCATGTAACATTGGTTTTAGGGTCTAAAAATATAACAGAAAACTAGAATGGGACAGAAAACAAATCCAATAGGAAATCGTCTAGGAATCATTAGAGGTTGGGAGTCTAACTGGTATGGTGGAAATGATTATGGTGATAAATTGGCTGAGGATGATAAAATACGTAAGTATATTCATGCCAGACTTTCTAAAGCTAGTGTTTCTAGAGTTATAATAGAACGTACCCTTAAATTAATAACTATTACTGTAACTACTGCTAGACCTGGTATTATTATCGGTAAAGGTGGTCAAGAGGTTGACAAGTTAAAAGAGGAATTGAAGAAAATCACCAATAAGGAGGTTCAAATCAATATTTTCGAAATAAAAAGACCAGAATTAGATGCAAATCTAGTAGCGGCAAGTGTTGCTCGTCAGATAGAAAGTAGAATTTCTTTTAGAAGAGCAATAAAAATGGCAATCGCAGCAGCAATGCGTATGAATGCTGAAGGTATTAAAATTCAAATTTCTGGAAGATTGAATGGTGCTGAAATGGCTCGTTCTGAATCTTATAAAGATGGTAGAATTCCATTATCGACCTTTAGGGCTGATATTGATTATGCCTTACAGGAAGCTCAAACTACATATGGTAAACTTGGTATTAAAGTTTGGATTATGAAAGGTGAGGTTTACGGTAAAAGAGATTTATCTCCATTAGTAGGAATGCAAAAAAGTGATTCCTCTAAAGGTGGTAAGCAAGAAGGTGGAAGAAAACAACGTCGTAGAAAGTAATTTTTTAAAGAACTAAAGTAATGTTACAACCGAAAAGAACGAAGTTCCGTAAGATGCAGAAAGGCCGTATGAAAGGTCTAGCTGGAAGAGGACACCAACTTTCAAATGGTATGTTCGGTATAAAGAATGTTGATGGTGCTACATTTTTGACTTCACGCCAAATTGAAGCTGCTCGTATTGCTGCTACAAGGTTTATGAAGAGGGAAGGTCAATTGTGGATCAAAATATTTCCGGATAAGCCGATAACCAAAAAGCCTTTAGAGGTACGTATGGGTAAAGGTAAGGGTGCACCTGAATATTTTGTTGCTGTGGTTAAGCCAGGTAGAATTATGTTCGAAGTGGCTGGAGTTCCAATGGAGGTAGCAAAAGAAGCTTTAAGATTAGCGGCGCAAAAACTTCCTGTTAAAACAAAATTTATTGTAGCTCGAGATTACGAGGTAGCAAATTAAACGTAAGTAACAATGAAAAAACAAGAGATTAAAGAAATGTCTGTAGAAGGACTTACGGAGAAATTGGCCGAGTATAAGAAGCAACATGGAGATTTGAAAATGGCACATTTTGTAACTCCGTTAGAAAATCCGCTTCAGATAAGAAAAGTAAGGAGAACAGTGGCAAGATTAGCTACTGAATTAACTAATAGGGAAAACCAATAATTGGTTGTGCTTTATGGAAAAAAGAAACTTAAGAAAAGAGAGAGTAGGAGTAGTCACTAGTGATAAAATGGAGAAATCTATTGTTGTTGCTGAAGTGAAAAGAGTAAAGCATCCTATGTACGGTAAATTCGTTTTGAAGACAAAGAAATATGTTGCACATGACGAAAAAAATGACTGCAATATTGGTGATACAGTAAAAATCATGGAGACTCGTCCTATGAGTAAAACCAAATGTTGGAGATTAGTAGAAATCTTAGAAAGAGCTAAATAAGTTATGTTACAGCAAGAATCTAGATTAAAGGTTGCGGATAACACAGGAGCAAAGGAAGTTTTAACTATCCGTGTTCTTGGTGGTACTAAAAGAAGATATGCGTCGATTGGTGACAAAATTGTTGTTACTGTTAAAGAAGCAACTCCTAACGGAGGTATCAAAAAAGGAGCTGTATCAACTGCGGTTGTAGTTCGCACTAAAAAAGAGGTAAGAAGACCTGATGGGTCTTATATCAGATTTGACGATAACGCTTGTGTATTGTTGAACCCTGCAGGAGAAATGAGAGGTACGCGTGTTTTTGGACCTGTTGCAAGAGAGCTTAGAGATAAGCAATTCATGAAGATTGTATCATTGGCCCCAGAGGTATTATAATATAACTGACAAGATGAAAAAGTTAAAGATTAAAACAGGAGATACGGTAAGAATTATCGCTGGTGACCATAAAGGTACTGAAGGTAAGATTATGCGTGTGAATCTTGAGAAAAATAAAGCTATTGTTGAGGGAGCCAATATGGTATCTAAGCATGAGAAACCAAGTGCTAAAAATCCTCAAGGTGGTATTGTAAAAAAAGAAGCTTTAATCCATATTTCTAACTTAGCTCTAATCGACGGTAAATCTGGAGATGTTACTAGAGTGGGTTATGATGTAAAGGATGGTAAAAAAGTTAGGGTTTCCAAAAAATCCAATGAAGTAATTTAGTTATGGCATACGTTACAAGATTAAAGAAAGAGTATAAGGAGCGAATAGTAGCTGCCCTTAGCGAAGAGTTTGGTTACAGTAATGTAATGCAGGTTCCTAAGTTAGAGAAAATAGTAATGAGTAGAGGAGTAGGTGCTGCTGTTGCTGACAAAAAGCTTATTGACCATGCATTAGATGAAATGACAATGATTACAGGTCAAAAGGCGGTTGCTACACTGTCTAAAAAAGATGTTGCTGCCTTTAAGTTAAGAAAAGGTATGCCAATCGGTGCAAAAGTTACACTTAGAGGTGAACGTATGTACGAATTTTTAGATCGTTTGGTTACTTCTGCTTTACCTCGTGTGCGTGATTTTCAAGGTATTAAAGCTACTGGTTTTGATGGACGTGGAAATTATAATTTGGGTGTAACAGAGCAAATTATCTTCCCTGAAGTTAATATTGATAAAATCAATAGAATTAACGGAATGGATATTACTTTTGTAACCTCGGCAGAAACTGACAAGGAAGCAAAATCTTTATTAACTGAATTAGGATTACCTTTTAAAAAGAATTAGTATGGCTAAGGAATCAATGAAAGCCCGTGAGAGAAAAAGGGAAAGAACTGTAGCAATTTATGCTGAAAGGAGAAAGGCTTTGAAAGAAGCTGGAGACTATGAAGCTTTACAGAGATTGCCTAAAAATGCCTCACCGGTAAGATTACACAATAGATGTAAATTAACTGGTAGGCCGAAAGGTTACATGAGAACTTTTGGTATCTCTAGGGTTACTTTTAGAGAAATGGCAAATGCGGGGTTAATACCTGGTGTTAGAAAAGCTAGTTGGTAAAAAATTGAATTATTAATGGTTTCAGGTTTAGCATTAAAGTTAAAAACCGTCACCGAATTATATATAAATGGTAACAGATACTATAGCAGATTACCTAACGAGAGTTAGAAACGCAAGTAGCGCTGGGCACAGGGTCGTTGAAATTCCCGCGTCTAATCTAAAAAAGGAAATAACTAAAATATTATTCGATCAAGGATATATCTTAAGTTATAAATTTGAGGACAATAAGATTCAAGGAGCTATCAAGATAGCTTTGAAATATGACAAACTTACTAAAGAGCCTGTCATTAAAAAAATACAGCGTATAAGTAAGCCTGGTCTTAGAAAATATGCTGGTAGTGAAGATTTACCACGTGTATTGAATGGTTTGGGTATTGCGATTGTTTCTACATCTCATGGTGTTATGACAAGTAAGCAAGCAAAGTTGGAAAATGTTGGTGGTGAAGTTTTGTGCTACGTTTATTAATTGATTAAAGATTTAGAAGATGTCTAGAATAGGTAATAATCCAATCGCAATTCCTGAAGGAGTTACAGTTGAAATCAATGATAATATCATTTCTGTAAAAGGAAAGTTAGGGGAGTTGACTCAAGAGTTTTCTGGTGTGGCGATTAAAATTGAAGATGAGCAGGCTTGGGTAACAAGACCATCTGATTCTAAAGAGCATAAAGCAAAACACGGTTTATACAGATCTCTTATTGTAAACATGGTAGAAGGTGTTTCAAAAGGATGGACTAAAGAATTGGAATTAGTTGGTGTAGGTTATAGAGCTAGTAATCAAGGTCAAAAACTTGATTTAGCCTTAGGTTTTTCTCATAATATTGTTTTGAATTTAGCCTCTGAGGTTAAAGTTGAGACTATTTCTGAAAAAGGTAAGAATCCTGTAATTAAGCTTACGTCTCATGACAAACAATTAGTTGGTCAGATTGCTGCAAAAATTAGAGCGTTCCGTAGACCTGAACCTTACAAAGGAAAAGGTATTAAGTTTGTAGGTGAAATATTAAGAAGAAAAGCTGGTAAATCAGCTTAATATAAGTGTATTATGGGATTAACAAAGACACAACGAAAAATTAGAATCCGACGTAGAATCCGTAAGGTTTCTTCTGGAACTGCAGCTAGACCTAGGTTATCTGTTTTCAGAAGTAATAGTGAAATATACGCGCAAGTAATAGATGACGTTAATGGAGTTACTTTAGTATCTGCTTCTTCAAGAGATAAGGATATTGCAAAAGTAAAGGGAAATAAAACAGAGATTGCTGCTTTGGTTGGTAAAACGATTGCTGAAAAATCTGTAAAAGCAGGTTTGGATAAAGTTGCTTTTGATAGAGGTGGTAATTTGTATCATGGAAGAGTGAAATCTTTAGCAGATGGTGCAAGAGAAGCAGGATTAAAATTCTAATAAACTAGTATGTTCCAAAAATATAAAAACGTAGAAACTGTTAAACCTGGCGGTTTAGATTTAAAAGATAAATTAGTTGGCATTCAACGTGTAACTAAGGTAACAAAAGGTGGTAGAGCATTTGGTTTTTCTGCTATTGTTGTTGTTGGTGATGAAAACGGCGTTGTAGGTCATGGTTTAGGTAAGTCTAAAGAGGTTGCTACTGCAATTGCTAAGGCTATTGAAGATGGTAAAAAGAATTTAGTTCGTATTCCCTTGAATAAAGGTACTTTGCCACACGAGCAAAAAGGTAAATTTGGTGGTGCAAGGGTTTATATTCAACCTGCATCTCATGGTACCGGTGTTATTGCTGGTGGTGCTGTTAGATCGGTATTGGAATCAGTTGGAGTACATGATGTACTTTCTAAATCTCAAGGTTCATCAAATCCACATAATGTTGTTAAAGCTACTTTTGATGCCTTATTGCAACTTAGGGATGCGAAGACAATTGCAACACAAAGAGGTGTTTCTTTAGAAAAAGTATTTAAAGGCTAAGCGTAGAATTATGGCAAAGATTAAAGTAAAACAATTAAAAAGTGGAATTAAGAAACCTCAAAACCAGAAAAGGACTTTAGAGGCACTTGGTTTAAAAAGAATAGGACAGGTTGTTGAACATGATGATACACCTAATATTCTTGGAATGATAAATAAAGTTAAACATTTAGTTTCCACAGAGGAGGCTTAAAGATAGAATAGAATGGGTTTACATAATCTACAGCCTGCAGAGGGTTCAGTGAATAGAGACGGAAAACGTCTGGGAAGAGGTCAAGGTTCTGGTAAAGGTGGTACAGCTGCAAGAGGTCATAAAGGGGCAAAGTCAAGATCTGGTTATTCTAAGAAAATTGGTTTCGAAGGTGGTCAAATGCCTTTGCAACGTCGTGTGCCTAAGTTTGGTTTTACAAACATTAGTCGTAAAGATTATCAAGGTATCAATTTAGAAAAATTGCAAGAACTTGTTGATAATAAAATTATTACCAATGAAGTTTCTTTAGATATCTTAATTGAAAACGGATTAGTTGGTAAAAATGATTTAGTGAAAATTTTAGGAAATGGTGAATTGAAGTCTCCACTAAAAATTTCAGTACATAAATTTACAGTTTCTGCCAAAGCAGCTATAGAGGCAGCAGGTGGTGAAGCAATAAGTTTGTAAGCATAAACGAGAGCATGAAGAATTTTATTGATACAATATCCAATATTTGGAAGATAGAAGAGCTAAGAAATAGAATTCTTATTACATTGGGTCTTTTGTTAGTTTATCGTTTTGGTTGTCAAATCGTACTACCAGGTATTGATTCGACGCAATTGGGTGGATTGACAGATAGTACTGATCAAGGAATTTTTGGTCTTTTAAATGCATTTACAGGAGGAGCGTTTGCTAATGCTTCTGTTTTTGCTTTGGGTATTATGCCATATATATCTGCATCTATTGTTGTGCAGTTGATGGGTATTGCAATACCATATCTTCAAAAGCTACAAAAAGAAGGTGAAAGTGGACGTAAGACAATAAATCAAATTACTAGATGGTTAACCATTGGTATTTGTATCGTTCAAGCCCCTGCTTATTTGTACGGTTTAGAAGCTTTTGGTGTTAGAGATAGTGCATTTTTACTAGGTAAAGGATTGGACTTTATGGTTCCTGCTGTTATTATATTGGTGACAGGTACCGTATTCGCAATGTGGTTAGGAGAAAAAATAACTGATAAAGGTATTGGTAACGGTATTTCTTTATTAATTATGATAGGTATTATTGCTACAATGCCACAATCTTTTGTTCAAGAATTTATTTCTAGAACAACTGATAATAATGGAGGGTTAATGTTCATATTAATTGAGGTCATTGTTTGGTTCTTGGTAATATTAGCTTGTATTCTTTTAGTAATGGCTACTAGGCAAATTCCTGTACAGTACGCTCGACGTACGGCTTCTGGTGGATATGAAAAGAACATAATGGGTTCTAGACAGTATATTCCTTTAAAGTTAAATGCTTCGGGAGTTATGCCAATAATATTTGCTCAAGCAATTATGTTTGTTCCGGGTATGATAGGTGGGGCTTTTGATGATACTGCTTTTGGACAGTGGATGCAAGTACAGTTTAGTGATATATTCGGTTGGGCTTATAATTTATTATTTGCGATACTAATTATAATCTTTACTTACTTTTATACTGCAATCACGGTTCCTACCAATAAAATGGCAGATGACTTAAAAAGAAGTGGTGGTTTTATACCAGGAATACGTCCTGGGAAAGAAACTGGAGATTATTTAGATAAGATTATGTCTTTAATAACGTTACCTGGATCAATTTTCTTAGCTTTGCTGGCTATTTTACCAGCGATTGTAGTTAAGTTGATGGATGTTCAAGCAGGTTGGGCATTATTTTATGGTGGAACATCACTATTAATTATGGTAGGTGTCGCCATCGATACGGTACAACAAGTAAATTCATATTTGTTGAATAGACATTATGATGGTTTGATGAAAACCGGTAAAAATAGAAAAGTAGCATAATTTATGGCTAAGCAGGCAGCAATAGAACAAGATGGATCTATCATAGAAGCATTGTCAAATGCAATGTTTCGGGTAGAATTGGAGAATGGTCATGTAGTAACAGCGCATATTTCAGGTAAGATGCGTATGCACTATATTAAGTTATTACCTGGTGATAAGGTTAAATTGGAAATGAGTCCGTATGACCTTACGAAAGCAAGAATTACATATAGATACTAAGATACAAGATGAAAGTAAGAGCATCAGTTAAGAAGAGAAGCGCCGACTGCAAGATTGTTCGCAGAAAAGGCAGGTTGTACGTAATCAACAAAAAGAATCCTAGATTTAAACAAAGACAAGGGTAATTATGGCAAGAATCGCAGGTATTGATATACCAAAACAAAAGAGAGGCGTGATCGCCTTAACCTATATTTTTGGAATTGGCAGAAGTAGGTCACAAGAAATTTTGAGCAAAGCCCAAGTTAGTGAAGATACTAAGGTTTCTGATTGGAATGATGATGAAATAGGACGTATCAGAGAGGCTGTTTCAACTTTCGTAATCGAAGGTGAATTACGTTCTGAAACTCAGTTGAACATTAAACGTTTAATGGATATTGGCTGTTATAGAGGTATTCGTCATAGATCAGGTTTGCCTTTAAGAGGTCAACGTACTAAAAACAACTCTAGAACTAGAAAAGGAAAGCGTAAAACAGTTGCTAACAAGAAGAAAGCAACTAAATAATAATTAGGTATGGCAAAGGCAAATACTAAAGTTACCAAGAAACGTAAAGTTATAGTTGACTCAGTTGGCGAAGCTCACATTAGTGCTTCTTTCAACAACATCATTATTTCTTTGACAAACAAAAAAGGAGATGTGATTTCTTGGTCATCTGCTGGTAAGTTAGGTTTTAGAGGATCTAAGAAGAATACACCTTATGCTGCTCAAGTAGCCGCAGAAGACTGTTCTAAAGTTGCACATGAAGCAGGTTTAAGAAAAGTTAAGGTATATGTAAAAGGACCTGGGAATGGTAGAGAATCTGCAATAAGATCTTTACATAATGCGGGTATTGAAGTAACAGAAATAATTGATGTTACTCCTATGCCTCATAACGGTTGTAGGCCTCCTAAAAGAAGAAGAGTTTAATTAATTACTAATATATTTCACCGAAAGTGTAGTTACGATTATCGAAGGATAAGCCTTAATTCATAATCTCACTTTCAAATTTAAAGAAAATGGCAAGATATACAGGACCAAAATCAAAGATTGCTCGTAAATTTGGCGAAGCAATATTCGGAGACGATAAGTCATTCGAAAAGAAAAATTACCCTCCAGGACAACACGGAAACAACAGAAGAAGAGGTAAAAAATCTGAATACTCTGTTCAATTAATGGAGAAGCAAAAGGCTAAATATACTTATGGTATTTTAGAAAAGCAATTCAGAAACTTATTCGCAACTGCGAAAAGAAAAGAAGGTGTTGCAGGTGAAATCTTACTTCAGCTTTGTGAATCTCGTTTAGATAACGTTGTTTATAGAATGGGTATTTCTCCTACAAGAAGTGGAGCTAGACAATTAGTATCTCATAGACACATAACGGTAAATGGCGAGTTGGTGAACATCCCTTCTTATTCATTAAAAGCTGGTGATGTTGTTGGAGTTAGAGAAAAATCAAAATCACTTCAAAGTATACAAGATTCATTAACAGCAAGTAGTGCTGTATATGAATGGATTTCTTGGAATAGTGAAAAGAAGGAAGGAACTTATGTTTCTTTTCCTGAAAGATTACAGATTCCTGAAAATATCAAAGAACAATTAATCGTGGAGTTATACTCTAAATAAACAACACCGATCCAATTATGGCATTATTTAATTTTCAGAAACCCGATAAAGTAATAATGATCGATTCCTCTGATTTTGAAGGGAAGTTCGAATTTCGCCCTTTGGAACCTGGTTATGGATTAACTGTTGGGAATGCATTAAGACGTGTATTGCTTTCTTCATTAGAAGGGCATGCTATTACGTCCGTTAGGATAGATAAGGTAGAGCACGAATTTTCTGTGATTTCTGGCGTTGTAGAAGATGTAACAGAGATTATCTTGAACTTGAAACAAGTTCGTTTCAAGAAGCAAATTGAAGACTCTGAAGCAGAAGTTGTTTCTATTTCTGTAAGTGGTAAAGATCAATTAACTGCTGGTGATTTTCAGAAATTCATTTCTGGTTACCAAGTTTTAAATCCTGATTTAGTAATATGCAATATGGATGCTAAAGTTAGTATCAATATGGAGATTACTATTGAAAAGGGTAGAGGTTATGTACCTGCAGAAGAAAATAAGAAATCAGGTACTCCGTTAGGTACGATAGCTATTGATTCTATTTTCACACCTATTAAGAATGTGAAATATAGTATTGAAAACTTTCGTGTAGAGCAAAAAACTGATTACGAAAAATTGATTTTTGAAATTTCTTCAGATGGTTCTATTCATCCTAAAGATGCTTTAACTGAAGCAGCTAAAGTATTAATTCATCATTTTATGCTTTTCTCTGATGAGCGTATTACCTTAGAAGCAGATGAAATAGCTCAGACAGAGACATACGATGAGGAGTCTTTACATATGAGACAATTACTAAAAACTAAATTAGTAGATATGGACCTTTCTGTTCGTGCTCTTAACTGTTTAAAAGCAGCTGAAGTTGATACTTTGGGTGATTTAGTTTCTTTTAATAAGAATGACTTAATGAAGTTTAGAAACTTCGGTAAAAAATCATTAACTGAACTTGAAGAACTTGTAATTAACAAGGGATTAAGTTTCGGAATGGATTTGTCAAAATATAAATTAGATAAAGATTAAATAATCATATTTTGCTCCTCGTTCTATCGAGTTTGGTAGCAAGATGATAAAATTGTAAAATGAGACACGGTAAAAAAATTAATCATTTAGGTAGAAAGACTGCGCATAGAAAGGCAATGCTAGCTAACATGGCTTGTTCTTTAATTGAGCACAAAAGAATTAACACTACTGTTGCTAAAGCAAAAGCTTTAAAGCAATTTATTGAGCCATTGATTACTAAATCAAAAGCTGAAAATAATGTAAGTGCTGATAAAGGAACGCACAATAGACGTATAGTTTTTAAGAACCTACGTGATAAATATGCGGTAACTGAATTATTCAGTGTAGTATCTGAAAAAGTTGCTGATAGACCAGGTGGTTATACTAGAATTATCAAATTAGGTAATCGTTTAGGTGATAACGCTGATATGGCAATGATTGAATTGGTTGATTTCAACGAATTATACAATGCTGGTAAGCCGAAGAAAAAATCAACTAGACGTAGTAGAAGATCAGGTGGTAGTGAGGCTGAATCTGTTTCTGCAGAGAAAGAGGTGAAGGAAGCTAAAGTTGTTAAGGAATCGAAACCTGAAACTGAAGCTCAAACTGATAATGATGTAAAGGCAGATGATTCTAAGGAATAAATTGTCAATAAATAATTATAATCAAAAAGGATAAGCTTTCTAGCTTATCCTTTTTTTATGTTTTTTTGTGAACGAATAAATTTTTAGACTAAAATGAAATATCAAGCAAAGAGAAGAGCTTTAATATTACTAGCTGATGGTACAATTTTTCATGGTAAATCTGTAGGAGACAAAGAAGGAACTGCTTTTGGTGAAGTTTGTTTTAATACAGGTATGACTGGTTATCAAGAAATATTTACGGATCCTTCTTATTTTGGACAAATTATGGTGACTACTAATGCGCATATTGGTAATTATGGAGTAAATAAAGAAGAGGTAGAGTCTGATTCAATTAAAATTTCAGGTTTAGTTTGCAGAAATTTTAGTTACGAATATTCTAGACCTTTAGCTGATGATAGTTTACAGAATTTTTTAAATGAGAATAATCTTTTTGCTATTTCTGATGTTGATACTAGGGCATTAGTTAGTTATATAAGAGATAACGGTGCAATGAATGCTGTAATTTCTACTGATGTCGATAATATAGATGCTTTAAAGAAACAATTAAGTGATGTGCCTAGTATGGAAGGTCTTGAGTTGGCTTCTAAAGTTTCTACGAAAGAAGCTTATTTTGTTGGCGATGAAAATGCTACCTATAAAATTGCAGCCTTAGATATTGGTATCAAGAAGAATATTTTACGAAATCTAGTAAAAAGAGGTGCTTACGTGAAAGTGTTTCCTTACAATAGTAGTTTTGAAGACATGTCATCGTGGAATGCTGATGCGTTCTTTATATCTAATGGACCTGGGGATCCAGAACCTTTGGTTGACGCGATTGCTGCTGTAAAGAAAATGATTCAAACAGATAAACCTTTATTCGGTATCTGTTTAGGTCATCAAGTATTGGCTTTAGCGAATGGTGTGTCAACTTATAAAATGCATAATGGGCATAGAGGAATTAATCATCCTATATTAAACCTATTAACTGGTAAGGGAGAAATAACCTCTCAAAATCACGGTTTTGCTATTAATAGGGAAGAAACTGAGGCTAATGACAATTTAGAAATTACTCATGTTCATCTAAATGACAAAACAGTTGCGGGAATTCGAATGAAGAATAAAGATGTATTTTCTGTTCAATATCACCCAGAAGCCAGTCCAGGGCCGCATGATGCAGATTATCTTTTCGATGATTTTTTCAAATTAATTGAGAAAAGTGCTAAACGTAACGAAATAGTTTAAATAAATAGTAATTAATTGGGAAATGTAAGTGCTAAACAAACATGGAGAAACCATGGTTTTGTATCTTTACTGCCTAATTTAACAACCAATAAAAACAATATAAATGAGTATCATATTAAATGTTCACGCAAGGCAAATACTAGATTCAAGGGGAAATCCAACAGTTGAAGTAGATGTAGTTACTGAAAATGGAATTATGGGAAGAGCAGCGGTTCCTTCTGGAGCTTCTACTGGTGAACATGAAGCTGTTGAACTTCGTGATGGAGGAAAGGCTTTCATGGGCAAAGGTGTAAGTAAAGCTGTTAATAATGTTAATAATATTATAGCTGAAGAGATTTTAGGAATGAATGTGTTTGACCAAAATCTTTTAGATCAAACTATGATTGATTTAGACGGTACTCCAAATAAATCTAAATTAGGTGCAAATGCAATTCTTGGGGTTTCTTTAGCTGCTGCAAAGGCTGCTGCAAATGAATTAGGACTTTCTCTTTTTAGATATGTTGGTGGTGTTAGTGCTAATACACTTCCAGTACCTATGATGAACATAATTAATGGTGGTTCTCACTCAGACGCGCCTATTGCTTTTCAAGAGTTTATGGTAATGCCTGTTAAAGCTAAAAGCTTTTCTCATGCAATGCAGATGGGTACAGAGATTTTTCACCATTTAAAAAAGGTATTACATGACCGCGGTCTTAGTACGGCTGTAGGTGATGAAGGTGGTTTTGCTCCTAATTTAGCTGGTGGTACCGAAGATGCTTTGGAGACAATAGCTATAGCAGTAAAAAATGCTGGGTATTCTTTGGGTGATGATGTAATGATTGCATTAGATTGTGCTGCGGCCGAGTTCTATGTAAATGGAAAATATGATTACACTAAGTTTGAAGGAGATAAAGGTGTGATTAGAACATCTGAAGAACAAGCTCAATATTTGGCTGATTTAAGTGCTAAATATCCTATCATCTCTATTGAGGACGGTATGGATGAAAATGATTGGGACGGATGGAAATCATTAACAGATAAAATTGGCGATAAAGTTCAATTGGTAGGTGATGATTTGTTTGTTACAAATGTTGAGCGTTTAGCTACAGGTATAGAAAAAGGTATTGCTAATTCAATTTTGATTAAAGTAAATCAAATTGGAACCTTGACTGAAACTATTGCGGCAGTGAATATGGCTAAAAATGCTGGGTATACTTGTGTTATGTCTCACCGTTCAGGAGAAACAGAGGATAATACTATTGCAGATTTAGCGGTAGCTTTAAATACTGGTCAGATTAAGACAGGTTCTGCCTCAAGATCAGATCGTATGGCAAAATATAATCAACTACTTCGTATTGAAGAGGAATTAGGAAGTACAGCTTACTATCCTCAGGAAAAAGCCTTTAAAATAGGGTAGTTTTCTTAAAATTTAATTGATTTAAGCCTTTCTTTTTGGAAAGGCTTTTTTTTTTGGCGTAATCCAAAACTTTAACTACCTTTTGAGAATAATCCAATAATAACCTCCCTTTGTTAGCGTATGAATAATTTTCTTTTTGTTTCAGCTGAGAATGATGCCATTCCAGATTGTAAGGCTGGTGGAATGGGTGATGTAGTTAGAGATGTACCAAGAGAGATTTCGAAAAGAGGTGATAAATCTCATGTAGTTGTACCTGCATATTCAAGATTGCATAAAAATGGAATTTTTAAGACCAAACTAGAGTTTAGTCTTAGAGGTATGCCATATACTGCAGAATTATATGAGGTAATACCAAAGAAGGTCGATCCGAATATAACTCATTATGTTATTCATCATCCCGAAATTCTTGAAGGTGGAATAGCACATATATATCACGATGATCCAACCGAGCCTTTTTATAATGATTTTATCAAATTTATAATTTTTTGTGCGGCTACTGCGGAGGCTATAAAAATTGGTGCGTTTGGAGATTTAGATATCATACATATGCATGATTGGCATGCCGCTGCTCTGCTGTTTATAAAAAAGTATCATCCAGAGTACAAAGATTTGAAAAAAATGAGATACGTATATAGTATCCATAATTTAGCAATTCAGGGTATACGGCCTTTTTATAATAATCATGCTTCTGTTAATAATTGGTTTCCTGAAATACAACTAGACCATAAGGCATTAATGGATTATCGTTATCAAGATTGTATAAATCTAATGGCAGTAGGTATAAGATTGGCAGATGCTGTTCATACCGTATCACCTTCATATAAAGAAGATGTTCTTTTGCCAAGTAGAAGGCCAGAGTTTATAGGTGGCGAAAGCTTAGAAATTGATTTGCAGAAGGCTGATAATGAAGGCAGGCTTTTTGGTATCCTAAATGCGAGTAATTATGGTAATATACGAGTAGCAGAAAAGGGATTGTTATATCGCAATACGGTAAAGGCCCTATTTAGATGGCTACAAGACACATCAAAAAAATATAAAGCCGATTTTTTAGCCCATACTGGTGAGAAAATCATGCAGTATGTGGGTAATAGGCCAAAATTTATAGTTTCTAGCGTAGCTCGTTTAACCGAACAAAAATTTTATTTTTTAAAGCGCTCTCCCGAAGCTTTTGAGAAAATGCTTGCTCGTTTAAATGAAATTGAAGGTATTTTTATGTTGTTAGGAACAGGTGATCCTGATTACGAAGAATTTTTTCGTGAAATGAGTTACAAGCATAAGAATTTTGTGTTCACTAATGGGCAATCTGAAGACTTGATAGATTCAATGTATTTGGAGACCGATTTGTATTTTATGCCAAGTTTATTTGAGCCTTGTGGTATTAGTCAAATGTTGGCTATGAGAAATGGAAATCCATGTTTGGTTCATCATACAGGGGGGCTTAAAGATACTGTAGAGCATATGAAAACTGGTTTTGCATTTGCAGGTGAAACTTACGACGAGCAAATTAAAAATATGGTAACGAGTTTTGATGAAGCTTTGACCATTTGGGAAAAGGATAAACCCACTTGGAAAAAAATTCAGGCGAATGCTAAAAAGGCTCGTTTTACTTGGGATAAATCTTTGGATGAATACTATAAATCATTATATCTGTTGTAAGTTATGTAGTTGATAGAAGTTATTGTTAATTTTAGCCCAAACAGAATGTTGTAATTGTTAAAACGAACCTGTTTTGCTAACTTTACGAGAAGTATTTAAAACGTAAAAATTAAAAATGTCAGATAAAGCTATTTTAGAATATAATGGTGAAAAATATGAGTTTCCTGTAATAAAGGGAACCGAAGATGAACTTGCAATTGATATTAAATCGTTGCGTTCAGTTACCAAAGGAATTATTACAATAGATCCGGGTTTCAAGAATACGGGTTCTTGTGAAAGTGCCATTACATTCTTAGATGGTGAGAAAGGAATATTACGATATAGAGGGTATTCTATTGAAGAGCTAGCTGAAAAAGCTGATTTTTTAGAAGTAGCATATTTGTTGATTTTTGGAGAACTTCCCAATAAGGAACAATTAGAAGCTTTTCATGTAGATATAAAAAATGAATCTCACGTTGATGAGGAAATGAAAAAGATTTTGGATGCTTTTCCAAAATCGGCACATCCAATGGGAGTCCTGTCTTCTTTGACCAGTGCACTTATAGCCTTTAATCCAATTTCTGTAAACGTTACATCAAATGATGAAATGTACGGGGCTATTGTACGGATACTCGCTAAATTCCCTGTTTTGGTTGCCTGGACGCTGCGTAAGAAAAAAGGTTTGCCATTAGATTATGGAGATGATAGCTTAGGATATGTAGAGAACATTCATAAAATGATGTTCAAGAAGCCTACCCAAGAATATAAAAGGAATAAAATTGTAATCGATGCTCTAGATAAGTTATTGATTTTACACGCAGATCATGAGCAAAATTGCTCTACCTCAACCGTACGTATCGTAGGTTCTTCCCATGCAGGACTATTTGCATCACTTTCAGCAGGTATTTCGGCATTATGGGGTCCATTGCACGGTGGAGCGAATCAAGCCGTATTGGAAATGTTGGAAGCGATTCAAAAGGATGGTGGTGATACTAAAAAATATATGGCCAAAGCTAAGGATAAGAACGATCCTTTTAGATTAATGGGCTTTGGGCATAGAGTATATAAAAATTTTGACCCTAGGGCCAAAATCATCAAACAGGCAGCTGAAGAAGTTTTAGCAGATTTGGGGATTGAAGATCCTATTTTGGAAATCGCTAAAGGCTTAGCTAAAGAGGCATTGGAAGATCAGTATTTTGTAGACCGTAAATTATATCCGAATGTTGATTTTTATTCTGGAATTATTTATAGAGCTTTAAGTATTCCTACCGAAATGTTTACTGTTATGTTTGCATTAGGTAGATTGCCAGGTTGGATAGCGCAATGGAGAGAAATGAGATTGAACGGTGAGCCTATCGGAAGACCAAGACAAGTATATATCGGAGAAAAATTAAGATCTTTTGTCGAACTTGACAAGAGGTAGATTGCTACCGTTAATAAAAAAACAAGAAGCTCTTTTAATTTTTAAAGGAGCTTTTTTTTGTGCTATTTTTTAATCATATTTAAAAAGAATACCCATGCTACAATTGAATGTTAATGACGAAATATCACCATTAAAGGCTGTTGTTTTAGGTATAGCTAAAAGTTCAGGGCCTGTTCCTACAGCTGAAGAAGCGTATGACCCAAAATCCTTGGAGCATATTTTAGCAGGTACTTATCCTAAAGAATCAGATATGGTTCAAGAAATGGAAGCCTTTAGAAAGGTATTTGAGAAGTACAACGTAAAAGTATTTCGACCTGAAGTTTTAGAGAACTGTAATCAAATATTTACAAGGGATATTGCTTTTGTTATAGAGGACAAATTAATAATCTCTAATATTTTGCCAGAACGTGAAAAAGAGGTGGATGCCATATTGCATGTTTTAGATAAAATTGATGATGAAAATATTCTACATCCACCTGCTGAAGTTCATATTGAAGGTGGCGACGTTATGCCATGGAATGAATATATATTTGTAGGTACTTATACCGCAGCAGATTATTCTTCATTTATAACTGCACGAACAAATAAAGCGGCCTTAGCATATTTAACGAAGCAGTTTCCACACAAGACCATTAAATCTTTTGAATTAAGAAAGTCCAATACAGTTGCCCAAGATAATGCGCTACACTTAGACTGTTGCTTTCAGCCTTTAGGCAAAGGGAAAGCCATTTTACATAAGAACGGATTCTTGGTAGAGGAAGAATACCAATGGTTAGTAGATTTTTTTGGTAAGGAAAATATATTTGAAATTGATGCTCAAGAAATGTATCATATGTTTAGTAATGTATTTTCAATTTCTCCTGATGTCGTTGTTTCCGAGCGCAATTTTACTCGCCTAAATAATTGGTTGCGAGATCAAGGTTTTACGGTTGAAGAAATTCCATATGCAGAAATTTCAAAACAAGAAGGGCTATTACGTTGCAGTACGTTGCCACTAGTAAGAGCATAAATTATAAAAAAAGTAAAAAGAAAAATTTAATTAGTACCCAGATATGCAAATAACAAATACCATACTAATGATTCGTCCGGTGTCTTTCAGAATGAATGAACAGACCGCAGTCAATAACTATTTTATGGAAGATATTGATTTGAAGAATCAAGAAATTAATCAAAAAGCTCAAGAAGAGTTTGATGCCTTTGTATCCGCATTAAAAAATAAAGGAGTTAATGTTATTGTTATTGAAGATACAAAGGAGCCTGATACTCCAGACAGTATTTTTCCAAATAACTGGATATCCTTTCACTCGAATGGCGTTGTAGGTGTATACCCCATGTTTGCTGAAAATAGAAGAAATGAGCGTAGAGAGGATATATTCTTAACCTTAGAAGAGAACGGCTTTAAAATAAATGAAGTAATTGATTATACTTCAGCCGAAGATGAGGGGCTGTTTCTTGAAGGCACAGGGAGTATTTTAATAGATAGGGTAAACAAAAAAGCATATTGTGCATTATCGCAACGCGCAAATGAAGATTTGTTTATTGAGTTTTGTGAAGATTTTGATTTCTTTCCAGTAATTTTTACGGCTAACCAGTCTGTTGATGGTAAAAGGTTGCCTATTTATCATACCAACGTAATGATGGCTTTGGCTGAAAATTTTGTAGTAATCTGTACAGATTCTATTGATGATAAGAAAGAAAGGAAGAATGTTCTAGACCATCTTAAGATTGATGGTAAGGAAATAATAACGATTACTGAAAAGCAAATGCATCATTTTGCGGGTAATATGTTGCAGGTTTTAGGCAGTGAAGGTCAAAAGTATATGGTGATGAGTACAGCGGCTTTTAATAGTCTAACTCCAAAACAAATTGCGCAAATAGAGAATCATTGTCCAATTCTTCATAGTTCTCTAGATACCATAGAAACATGTGGTGGCGGTAGTGCACGTTGTATGATGGCAGAGGTGTTTCTTCCCAAAAGCTAGATTTAAACAGACTTTTTAAAGGAGTAAATAATTTTATTGGATTAAAATAAGTGTAAAGGTTTCGCTATCTTCATAAGCATATGATTTTGGCAATGGTATTTTAATGAACTAAAATGAATCTTAAAACTTGGTTTGTTTTTTTGATGATTAGTATTGTAGGTGTGTTGCTTGCCCTAGCAAATACACCTACAATCTTTGAATATCACTTGTTGGAAAATCAGCAATCTGAAATAAACAAATCAGATGAAGCTTTCAACAAGATGATGGATGTTCTTACCCATCAACGCTGTATGAATTGCCATCCCAACGATAATATTCCTAAACAAGGTAATGACCGTCGTCCTCATTATTTCGGAATGGCAAGAGGTGAAGATGATAAGGGATTTCAAGCCACGAACTGTAATACCTGTCATAATTCTGAAAACAATACATATTCAGGAGTGCCTGGTGCGCCACATTGGTCTTTGGCACCCGCTTCAATGGGATGGGAAGGTTTAACCAGATCTCAAATTGCTGAAAGACTTGTAGATAAGAATGCTAATGGACAAAGAAGTTTTGATGAGCTTCTGAAGCATATGACTGAAGATGAATTGGTTCTTTGGGCTTGGACTCCTGGTATAGACCCAAATGGTCAAGAAAGAGAGGTTCCACCTGTGTCAAAAGAAGAATTTAAAAATGCTGTCGAATATTGGTTAGATAATGGTGCAGTTATACCAACTAAATAATTAAAACTTTATGGAAATTTCCTTTACAGTGAACGATGTTTTACAAACGGTTAATGTAGAAGATGAAAATACACCGCTTCTTTGGGTCATAAGAGATATTCTTGATTTAAAAGGCACAAAGTTTGGTTGCGGTAAAGCTGCTTGTGGTGCATGCACATTACATGTAGATGGTGAAGCGGTTCGTTCTTGTTCATATGCCGTAAAATTCGTTCAAGATAAAACTGTGACAACAATTGAAGGGTTGGGTAATCGTGAAAACCCTCACCCGGTTCAATTGGCATGGGTTGAGGAGATTGTCCCACAATGTGGATATTGTCAACCAGGGTTTATGATGGCGACTGCCGCACTTTTAAAAAAAGTGCCTAAACCAACCGATGAGGATATTGACAACAATATAATAAACGTATGCCGTTGCGGTACATATTATAGAATGAGAAAAGCAATTCACAAGGCTGCCGAAATACAAGCTGAAAAAGATACTAATGAATCTAATATGGTGTAAGTGATGGCGGATAATAAAAGTGAATCAAAAAAAGTTTCTAGACGTAAGTTTTTAGTAAGGGGTGGTTTGGGTACCATAGGAGTGGTAGCCATAGGCACCTATATTTTTCGTAATTCCATTCGTCGTGAGATTTTAGGTACGGTAAATTCTCTAGACTTACCGTATACCGATAACACCGACAAGCCCATGATTTGGTTTGAGGTAACTTCTGAAAATAATATTCTATTACATTCTCCAAAGGTTGAAATGGGTCAGGGAACCTTTACCGGTATAGCCCAAATGGCCGCTGACGAACTTTCGGTTTCCATGAGCCAGATTCAAGTGATACACGCAGCTTCGTCTACCGGAAATATAGATAGTTTTGCAACTGGTGGTAGTACATCTATATCTGGATTATGGCAACCATTAAGAGAACTTGCCGCAATGTTACGAGAAATGCTTCTTAAAGAAGCTTCCCGTAAAATGAATGTTGGTATTGATGAACTTACCATAGAAGACGGAATTCTTTCTGGTAACGGGAAAACAATGACTTATGCCCAAGCAGCAGAAGGGGTAGAAAATTGGAAAGTGCCTGATACTCCTGTTTTAAAAAGTTTAAAAGAGTATAAATATATAGGTAAGCCTATTGCTAGGGTAGATTTAGATGCCAAAGTTTTTGGAGACCCAATTTTTGGAATGGATGCCCAAATGCCGGATATGCTTTATGGAGCGGTTGTAAGACCCACTAAAATAGGAGCCAAATTTGTTAGTGCAGATATTAAGCCGGCGGAAAATATGCCTGGTGTTGTCAAAGTTATTGTTGAAGAAGATTTTGTTGGGGTAGTGGCAAATTCCATGCTTGAAGCGGAAAAAGCAAAAGACGCTATTATTGTTACGTGGGAGGGATATGAAGATTTAAATACCGATGCAATCTTTAAAATTATGACGGTTGGTAATGGTAAATCTACTATTATTCAAAAACATGGTGATGCATTAGATAAACAAGATGGTATAGAAACTTTAGAGTTTAGAACTCCTATAGGGGCTCATGCTCAAATTGAGCCAAATGGTGTTGTCGCTTCTGTTGAAGGTGATAGTGCAGTTATAAAAATTTCAACTCAGGTAATAGGACTAACTAGAAAAGAAGTTGCTAGCCGTTTAGGTTTGGATGTTGAAAAGGTAAATGTGATACCTACATATTTAGGCGGCGGTTTCGGTCGTAGACTTCATACACCACATGCGGTGCAGGCCGCTGTGATGTCAAAAGCAGTTGGTAAGCCGGTTAAATATTTTTTCAGTAGAAAGGAAGAGTTTCAGCATGATATGTTTCGCCCTCCTACACATCATATAATTAAGGGAAAATTGAATGCCGAAGGTTATTTAGATGGTCTTGAGCATCAATTTGTTAGTGGAGATGTGGGTAACCATTCTGCTTTAATACCTGATTTTCTGCCTCCTATCATAGGTGCCGATATTGGTGCTATTCGTGGCGGTTTCATTCAATATACAGGCATTCCCAATTTCAGGTCGGTCTACTGGCATGTAAGTTTACCATTTGCTACCAGCTGGTGGCGTAGCCTTGGTTTATTAGCGAATACGTTTGCGATGGAAAGTTTTATGGATGAAATGGCATTGAAGGCAAATAAGAATGCCGTAGACTTTAGACTTGCCCAAATTGGTGATGATTCTATCGGCGTTCGTTTAAAAAATGTAATTAAAGCCGCGTCTGAGAAAGCAAACTATTCTGAAGATATCGCCAATGGTAGAGCTATGGGCTTTGCAGCGTCTATTGATGCTGGTACACCCTGTGCTCAAGTTGTTGAGGTTTCAATTGTAGACAACGAGATTGTTGTACACAAAGTAACCGTTTCCCTTGATCCAGGTTTAGCGGTAAATCCTGATCAGATACGTGCACAGTGCGAGGGTTGTGTTATAATGGGTATGAGTGCAGTGCTTTATGAGCAAATGTATGTGGAGAACGGGGAATTGCAACCTACAATCTATGGGCCATACCAAATGGCATTGATGAAGAATGCACCTAAAGAAATAGATGTGGTTTTGCTTCAAGGCAAAGATACACCTGGGGCTGTAGGTGAACCTCCTTTAGGGCCTATTGGTGCCGCGATAGCCAATGCTGTGAGGCGATTGACAGGTGAAAGACTAACGGAGCTTCCATTAAAACTTTCTAAAACCATGTAGAATACTCTTATTATACTTCTTTTTGATTTGCTATGTTTTTTATCATTCCACCAAAAATGAAATAATGGAATGGTACAATGCTATACCAATACAGTCTACCCTTTAAGCCAAGAGGTCTGAATGTAGCAGTTTGATGGAGTATATTGTTTTCATCTATTCTGAATTCTAACCATGCCTCGCCTGGTAATTTCATTTCAGCAAATAACAATAATCGTTTGGCTTTTTTATCAGCTAAAAGCACTCTCCAAAAATCGAGGGAATCACCGGTATAGATGCGATTAGGATGTGTTCGGCCACGACGAAGACCAACACCGCCAGAAAGCTTATCAATAAATCCTCGAATTTTCCAAAGCCAATTTCCATAATACCATCCGGTCTCACCGCCAATGCTCCAAATACGTTCTAGTACCTCATCAGGATTATTGATTTTTAGTTGTTTAGCATCTTTTAGAACTCCGAATTTAGGTACTTGTATATGCTTTTCTATATTATCATTAAACCTGCCGCTTACCATACTATCTTTCCAACTGCTGATCACCAAGTTTTGTTCTATTTTTTTGAAGGCCATATCTATAGCCTCTATATAGGTGTGCGGTTTAATATTTAGAATTTCTTGTAGTCTTTTATCTTTGGCAATTACCTCTATTTTCATGCTATCTACTAAATTCAAAGCTAGTTTATAAGAGGTTGAGGTTACAAAATATAGCCAATACGAAGACAATTTGGGGGTCATAATTGGTACAGTTAAAATCCAATTTTTGAAACCTCGAGCTTCAGCATATTTATGAAGTATTTCTTTATAGGTGAAAACATCTGGACCTGCAATATCAAAAGAATCGTTGTAAGTTTTCTCATTGCCAAGCACTCCTGTTAGAAAAGAAATAACATCACGGATAGCTATTGGTTGCGTTTTGGTCAATACCCATTTAGGAGTAATCATAAACGGGAGCTTCTCACATAAATCACGAATAATTTCAAATGAGGAGCTGCCAGAGCCGACTATAATACCAGCTCTTAAAACGGTTAGGTTAAAATCACCTTCATAGAGTATATCCTCAACATTTTTACGGGACCTTAGGTGTTTCGATAAAACTTCATCATTTACAATTCCGCTTAAATAAATAACTTGTTGAATATTGGTATAGGCTACAGTTTTATTAAAATTACGTGCGGTGGTAGCCTCAAGTTCATCAAAATCATGAATGGAGGCACTCATAGAATGTATTAAAAAATACGCGGCATCAATATCTTTCGGTAGAATGTTCTCTTTTGGATCTTTTAAAAAATCAATTTCAACCACCTCAATTTGTTCTCTTATCTCCTTATCTACTGATAATCTGGTTTCATCACGAACTGCACAAATTACATGATGGCCCATTTCTAAAAGTAGGGGTAATAGACGCATGCCGATATAGCCATTAGCACCTGTGAGTAATATTTTCATAAATCTTCGATGTATGTTGGAGCATTATCCGCTTTATAAGCAATTATTTTTTTAAAGAATTTCTGTACTGCTTTGGTGTCAGATTCTACCTTTATATAGTAGTGATCCCGATAAATGGAATAGATAGAAGCTTCTCCTTTATAAAGGGATAATTTATAATACGGAATAACCAAAGCAAATGTTTCTAAGAGCGAGCGAAATCGAACAATGATTCCTTTTGGTCGTAATTCAACATTACAGGTGTTCCTATTATTATCTAAAATCAGTAAATTCCTTAGATCAACACTGGTTTCGGTAATGATTAGTTTTGGGGAGCCAATACCATTTAATGCCCAACGTTCTTTTAACGTAAACGGCTTGCCTACCTGCTCATCTACCTTTCGGGTGATTTCTTTATTATTGTAGGATACGTTAACCAGCATGTTCGCTTTATTAGGTAGTTTTTATTAAAGTTAACCAAATGACGAATGAATGCCGAATCTGTTTACCCTAAAAGCCTAAAAAATGATTAGTTTTGCAGGCTTAATTAAACGTTTTGATGAATATTCAAGAGGTACTATCGCAGAAAGTAAAAGAAGCAGTACAATCTATCTTTAGCAAAGAATTGCCATCGGTAGAATTTCAACCAACCCGAAAGGATTTTGAAGGAGATATTACCATTGTGGTATTTCCTATGTTGCGTGTTGTAAAAGGAAATCCTGTTCAAATTGGGGAGCAGTTAGGTGCTTATTTACAGGAGCATGTAGAAGAGGTTTTAGGCTATAATGTCATTAAAGGCTTCTTAAATATTATCATTGATGATGTATTCTATTTGAATTTTTTCAATGCTATTAAAGAAACGCCTCATTTTGGATTTGTAAAAGAATCAAAAGATGCTGTGATGGTAGAGTACTCTTCACCAAACACAAATAAACCACTTCACTTAGGGCACATTCGTAATAACCTTTTAGGATATTCTGTTGCTGAAATATTGAAAGCATCAGGTAAAAAAGTGTATAAGACACAAATTATCAATGATCGTGGTATCCATATTTGTAAAAGTATGGTGGCGTGGCAAAAGTTCGGAAACGGAGAAACACCTGCCTCTACCGGATTGAAAGGTGATAAATTAGTGGGTAATTATTATGTTGCTTTTGATAAAGCCTATAAAGAGCAAATAGCACAATTAGTAGCTGAAGGTATTGACCAAAAAGTAGCTGAAAAAGAAACACCCATTTTACAGGAAGCACAAGAAATGCTTTTAAAATGGGAGGCTGGCGAGCCCGAAACCGTGGAACTTTGGAAAACCATGAACGGTTGGGTCTACAAAGGTTTTGAAGTGACGTATAAGAATTTAGGAGTCGATTTTGACACCCTTTATTATGAAAGTGATACTTACCTGTTAGGAAAAGACGTTGTTGCTGAAGGTCTTAAAAAAGGTGTTTTCTTTAAAAAGGAAGATGGCAGTGTTTGGATAGATTTGACCGAAGACGGATTAGATGAAAAAATAGTACTTCGTTCTGATGGTACGGCTGTTTACATGACCCAAGATATCGGGACAGCTATACAACGTGTTAAGGACCACCCAGATGTTAACGGTATGGTGTATACCGTAGGTAATGAGCAAGATTACCATTTTAAAGTACTGTTCTTGATTCTTAAGAAACTTGGATTTTCGTGGTCCAATAAATTGCACCACCTAAGTTACGGTATGGTAGATTTGCCAAGTGGGAAAATGAAGAGTAGAGAAGGTACCGTTGTAGATGCCGATGACCTTATGGCCGATATGACCCAAACTGCTGCAACCATTTCTGAAGAGTTAGGGAAGCTTGAAGACTATAACGAGGAAGAAAAGCAGTCGCTTTATAAAATGATTGGCTTAGGTGCTTTAAAATACTACATTTTAAAAGTAGATCCTAAAAAACGAATTTTATTCGACCCGGAAGAATCGGTAGATTTTCAAGGGAATACTGGTCCGTTTATTCAATACACGTATGCTCGAATTCAATCTATTTTAAGAAAGGCGGAGAGTATGGGCATTGATATAAAGAACGATGCCAAGATTTCAGAACTTCACGGTAAAGAAAAGGAATTGATAAAGCAACTTCAATTATTTCCAGATACCATTCAATTGGCAGCTGATAATTATAGTCCGGCATTGATTGCCAATTACACTTACGATTTGGTGAAAGAATTCAATTCTTTCTACCAACAAGTTTCGATACTAGGGGAGGCTGACGATGAGAAAAAGATACTACGCGTGCAGTTATCCAAAAAGGTTGCTGAGGTAATTCAAGATGCATTCAAATTATTAGGTGTTGAAGTGCCTGAGCGTATGTAATAAAAAAAGACCGCCGAAGCGATCTTTTTCATAGCAACTTAAATAATTAACCACCTAAATTAGGTTGCAAAGATGTTATGTAGTTTTCTTGGCCGCAACAGCTGCACCGTATACAACCAGTCCAAATCCTATTTTGTTAATAGCATCTCCAATGTTATAAATGACATCCATATTAAGACCTAGATTGCCAAGACCTTCATACCAACCAGGTGTGCCTGCCATATATCCTAATGGATAAATTGCCCATCCAACAAGTACGAACCAACAGAGAGTTTTGTGTGCAGTTAAAACAGCGCCACCTGCTTGTTCCGCTAATTTCTTGGCGCTTCCAAACCATATTTCATAAACAATATAGAAATAAGCAAGACCTGAAATTAAACCCCAAACGGCTGGACCAGTACCTGTATTGTATACTGCTTCTCCAAAATAACCAGTAACAAGCATAACTATAGATGCAGCAATAAGTTTCCACATAAGGGATTTTTTTGCGCCAGCAACTTTTAGTATAAGGTAAAATTCAACACACATTAAAGGTACTGTAAGTACCCAGTCTACATATCTAAAGAAGGTTGGAGATTCGCCTACTGTTGCCCAATAATCTCGCATATACCAATAATGGACCGCGGCAATAAATGTAATAAGACCAGAAACCAGAATAGATGTTTTCCATTTAGTGTCAAAATCGTTCATTGAAAAGAAAAAGAAGGCAGATGCAGCCATCATGGCCATACATCCAACAAAGAACGTAAAACCAACATAGTCATTGGATAACATTTTAGTTGCCAATGAAATTGAAGTAATAAAATTTTCCATAATCAAAGTTTTTTTAAATTGTTTAAGTAAATTTACTAATAGTTAAACAATTATTGTTTAATAAAATTGTTAAAATATTGAACAAAATAAAAAATAAGCATATTGATTTTCCGAACTTGGACAGTATAATAATTGTAGGGACTTTTTTTTCACTATGGTTAGCAGTCATTTTTGAAGACGTGATAGAACATGTTATGGCCTATATATTTATTCTTTCTTTTGGAATTTTGCATGGGGCAAATGACCTTAACCTTATTCAAAAGGCTGAAAGCAAAAAGAAATCGACTAGAAATTACATAAAGATTCTGTTATATTATGTCCTTTTTGTGTTTGGTAGTGTATTGATTTTTTACTTAGTACCAAGCTTAGCATTGGTTGTGTTTGTGCTATTCAGTGGTTATCATTTTGGAGAACAGCATTTTATTTCTAAGACCATTAGAGCATCCTTTAAAACTAATGTGCTTTATTTTGCTTACGGTACTTTTATTCTCTTTCTCCTCTTTAATTCAAATAATTTATCAACATCTGAAATTATTAAAACCATAATAGATTACTCTATTCCTATTTCTGTATTTAAGGTTGGATTACTAATAAGTGGAATAATTTCGGCAGCTTTTAGTCTCATATTGGTATTGAAGAATGAATTAAAAATTAACCCGATAAAAGAGCTATTTTTTATAGGAATATTTTTTGTGGTTTTTAAAACAGCCTCTTTGTTATGGGGATTTGCTATATATTTTGTTTTATGGCATTCCATACCCTCCCTGTATGACCAGATATTCTTTTTGCATGGTAAGATTAATAAAAGGTCGTTCAGGTCATTTGTGGTAACGTCACTACCATATTGGTTAATTTCTGTTGCTGGACTGCTTTTCTTGCTTTTTCTATTTAGGGATAATTTAGAAAAGTCTTTGGCTTTCTTTTTCTCTTTTTTGGCAGCAATAACCTTTCCACATGTGTTGGTTATTAAAAGGTTGAATCAAAATCAAAATCAAAACTGAACTCTAAAACTAGCATTTGGCGTTAAGCCTAATGATATACGTTCAACAGTTTCTATACTATTATCATCTTTCAGTCTGTAATAGGTATTTAAGGTGTTTTTTCTATTGGTGAAATTTAGAATTGAGGCACCTAATGTTCCTTTTAATTTATCACTTAATTTAATGGTGTAGACTGCAGAAAAATCTGCTCTAATATATTCAGGTAATCTACTACTATTTGAACTTTCGTAATTTATCTCATTGGGGAATACGTTATTATTTACTGGCTCATTATCGTTCGGTTGTGTGTAAGGTTTGCCAGATTTAAAGTTGAGTCCGCAACCTAGTTTTAAATTTCCGATAGTATAATTTCCAGCTAGTGTGATGGAATGTCTTATATCTAAATTATTAGGAAAAGATGTTGGTATTAACGCATCAAAAGTATAATCGTTTTTATTGTAGGTGTAGCTCAGCCAAGCACTATACACATTGTTTTTAGTATTGATTAAAAATTCTAGTCCTTTTACGGCATAAGACCCTATTTCACCATCAAATTGATTCTGATTTTGAAATCCTTGGGTATAAACATTAATACCATCTACTTTTTTGTAAAACCCGTCTATACCCAAATAGAATGTATCGGTATCGTAGTTAAAACCAATGGAACCTTGTTTGCTTTTGGTTAATGGTAATGCATCACCATCAGATAAAATCCAACGTCTTTTTTCAATACCAAGAAAATTTTGTTCTAAGTCAATTATTTGATTGGTAGCCTGACTTTTAAACTCTCCTAGAAGCTGTGTTTTGAAATTAGAAAATAATTCATAGGATAGATTAATACGTGGTTCAAAAATATACTCTTTAAAAGTATTTATATTTTCGAAATAATTTAAACGCCCCCCCAACATACCATAGAATTTTGAATTTTCAGAGGTGTATTTGAGTTCAGAAAACAAGGCATGTTTACGAATAACTCCTTTTATATTGCTGGCAAATGGCGGTTGGTTAATATTGGTTCTATTTTCGATTCCAGTTTCGGTTAATTCGTAACCGTTTATCCAATCAATGCTTTCTAATACTTTATAATTAGTGATTAATTTAATGCTAGATTCTTTTACAAGGTTGTTCTGATTTAATTCTTGCGATTCATTATTGGTAACCGTAATCGCATCTAAGCCATATTGGGTATAATAAAAATGTAAATCGGTGGTGAAAACATCTGTCCATTCGCTTTTAAATTGCGACCCAATTGAGCTATTGTCTTGATTTAAACTACTTCGATTTGGAGTGCTATAGCCTTCAATGTTTTCTAAGTAATTTAAATTATTACTCATATTAATCATACTTACCTGAAGTTGGTGGTAGGGATTTATTTCGTAGATAAGCTTTGCTGTAAAGTCATAAAAATAGAATTCACTTTCTTGGTCTACTTCACTATCCTGAAATGCTTTATCTGAGAAAGTAGTATATGTAGGTGTGTTTAAAAAGTCAGTATAAGACCTACGAGCAGAAATTTGTATTGCAATATTTTCTTGTATAGGAATATGCCCGAAAATATCCCCTGATATTAAGTTAAACCCTGCGTTACCTCTAACGTTTAACGGAATTTTATTTGAGGTTTGCATAGCTATAGTGCCACTCAATCCGTCTCCATAAGCCGCAGAAGTTCCATTTTTTATAACGTTGACATTATTTGTCACATACGGATTGAAGGCAGATATTAAGCCAAAAAAATGCCCTGTTTGGTACATTTTAATTCCATCCCATAAAATTAGATTTTGGTCATTTGTGCCTCCCCTTACATTAATATCAGATACGGTTTCATCAACACTCTTTATGCCAGGAAGCGCTTGAACGGTTTGTAGCACATCTGGTTCGCTTACGCCAGGTAATATTCCGAATTTTTCAATGTTCAGCTCAATACTAGCATCTTTTAATTGATTGAGACCTGTAGTTAGGAATTGTGAAACGACCACTTCATCTAGCTCTTGATAACTTAAGGCCATGGCTATTTTTTTACAATCGCCAGTATTAGCCAAATCTTTGGCTTCGATGAACATAGGTTTATAACCTATATGCTTAATCTGAACTATTGAATTTTTTGGGATATTTTCAAAATTAAATTTACCGTTGGTATTTGTAATACTAGCTAATTTTGATTCAAATATTTCAACAGTTGCCCCTGGTATGGTATTTTCTTCGAAATTATCAAGGACATAACCGCAAATTGAAATTGTAGAAGTGTTCGTTAATGAATAATAGCGGTCATTTAATTTAATAATAGTTAAATCTGTTGTAGTTCGTATATACTCTAGAGTAGGCTTAAGGGCATCATATTTAGGTTTAGTTAGGCGAATTGAATAAACATCTTTATCAGCGTAGGAAAACTTAACATTGTGCTTGGTTTCTAGCTCTACTAGTAAATCTGTTAGTAATATTGAATTGTCAGTTGTGTTTTGAGCAAGACAAGACATGCCGCAAAACAGCAAAGAAACCAGAAAAATTAAATTGTTAAGGTGCTTTTTCGTCATAGAACAGCACTTTATTCCCATCTAAGTTAAACTTAATTTGTAAAGGAACACTTATGCTTTTAAGGGCGAGTTCTAGATTTTCATTACTAAAAGATCCAGAGAATAGTTGCGAGGTGTTAATATTTTTAGTGGTAATCTTAATGTTATATTGACGTTGTAATTCATCTATTACATAATTTAACGGAATGCTTTTAAAAGAACTTTCGTTCGATAACCAAGTAGGTTTTCCATTAATGGCTGCTTTTAACATGGTGCTTTTTCCATTTAGCATTAACAATGAGTTGCCGGCTGGTAATTGTGTTTCTTTCCCATCCATTGTTACACTTACTAAACCTTCGAAGCAAGTAACCTCAAAATATTCTTTTCTTGTTTCTACATTAAATTGTGTACCCAATACGGTTACCAGTCCCTGGTCTGTAGCTACGGTGAATTTTTGCCCTTTAGCTACTTTGAAAAAAGCTTCCCCTTTAAGGTTGACATTTCTATTAGATTCCCATTTATTTTTACTGAAAGTTAATTCTGACTCAGCGTTCAAAATAACTTCAGAGGTATCTGGTAATGAAATAGTTTTGTTTTCGGCATAGTCTGTGGTAAACGACTCGCTTAAAGTGCTTAAGTAGAAGAATGAACCCGTCAGTAAGACTGCAATGACAGCGGCAACACGTAGAAACTTCTTAAACGGAGTTAAGATGAATACTTTAGTGTCTTCGGCAGTTTTGAGTGGTTCAATTGAGCTCCATGCTTTATCCATATCAAATTCAGGAGCCTCAAGATTTGAAGCGGAATCCTTTATTTTTTGATATGTTTCAAAAGCTTCCGATTTTTTGAATTCAGCCAATTCAGCCTCAGTCAACTCATCGTTAAGCCATTTTGCTAAGTAATTTTCTTGCATGTTTTTAGCTTTATAGTATAGTAACAACTACTTAGAGCAATACCCTACTCTTTTTTTAATTTATTTTATTAACCATCAAATTCCATCAATCTTTTCTCTTAGGCTTTTAAGGGCCAAATGCATTCTTTTTTCAATAGCTTTAATGCTTACATCTTCCATTTCGGCAATCTCCGCATATTTTTTACCATCAATCCTATTTAATAAAAAAGTAGTACGTTGATTTTCTGGCAAATCGTTTAAAGCATTGTCAAGCTTTTGCTTGAATTCATTTTCTTCCATAATGAATTCAGGCGATTCATTAGTCGTTTTTAAGGTGCTGTCTGCATACTTTAATCTTACTTTTTCAGCCTTAATAACATTCAAGTATAAATTATTGGCAACAGTATATAAGTAGGATTTAGCTTTGTCTGGACTAACCTTTGAGCAATTTTCCCAAAGTTTGACAAATGCTTCTTGAACAGCATCATTGGCTTTTTCTTCGTTTCCGAATTTATAAAATATATAATTGAAGATGGTTTTAGACGTTTCATTAAAAACCCTTTTATATATGGCCTCCTCACAGACGTTTTGTTGTTGATTTAATTTCAATGGGTCTCTTTTTGTCAAATATATTTTAAAAAAAATTAAAAAGTAGGTAGGGTATTTTGAAAGTGGAATGTTTTAGATGTATAATAACGAAAAATACCAAGTCATTATGAAAAAGTTTTTTAAATATACAATGTACGTTAGCCTACTAACAGTTGCATTAAGTTTCACCTCATGTCAAGATGAGTTTGAAGAAATAAATACTGGTACAGAGCCTCAGGCTATTACCGCAAATTCTTCAACAGCACAATTAATTCAACATACATCGTCTAATGATGGTTCTTTTGATAACATTGTTGACGGTACAAGTTGTTTTGATATTAAATTTCCATATATAGTTGAGGTAAATGGACTGGAACTTACAATAGATTCTCGTGAAGATATTCATCAAATAGAAGAAATTTTTGATGCAATTGATGATGATCTTGATTTCTTAGAAATTTTATTTCCGATAACCATTACTGCTGGAGATTTTTCGGAAATCACCATTAATGGATTACAAGATTTACGAGAATTGGCTGCTGAATGTAAAGAAGGTGGCGATGATGACGATATTGAATGTATTGATTTTGTGTACCCAATGACCATATTTACATTCAATGTAAACTTAGAGCAAACTAGTAATGTGATTGTAGAGAGTGATCGCGAATTAAGAATTTTCTTTAAAGACTTAGATGAGAACAAGCTTATTAGTTTTGACTTTCCTATTTCCTTGAAATTATATGATGACACTACAATTACGGTAGAAAACAATGAGGAATTGGCTAGAGTAATCGAAAATGCAAAGGATGTTTGTGATGAAGACGACGACGATGATTACAACGATGATGATTTTAATGAAGCTAGTTTTAATGATAAATTGGTAGAGTGTGTTTGGTTCGTGAAAGAATTTAAAAGAAATGATATTGACCAGACTGTTCAGTATGTAGATTATATACTGAATTTCAAGGAAGATGGAACAGTAATTACAGGCTTTAGAGGGGCTGCCACCATAGCGGGCACTTGGAGCACAACGGTTGGGGATGATGGTGCTAAGTTGAACATGGAGTTTGAAACCTCTGTAGATTTTAATTTAGAATGGAATGTTTACGATATTGGTGATAACAGGATCAAATTATTTAATGGTGAAAGTAACCGTATTATAATGAAACAAATCTGTGAAGAAGATTTGGCTGAGGCTAACCCTGATTCATTAAGAGAAATTCTTAAGGAATGTAGTTGGGTCATCAAAAAAGTACAACAACAAGGTGAGGAATTAGATAGATTACTAGGGTATGAATTTAATTTTATGGCAGAAGGTGTTATTACCTTGAGTAATGGTGTAAACATATCAGAAGGTACTTGGGAAATAGCCCTAAATACAGAACAGAAATTGGTTATGGCCATTACGATGGGTGAAGAACCAGGCGTAAGTTTTGAGTGGCCAATTCGTGAAATGGCTAATAATAGACTGAAATTTGAAGTTGATGAGATAGGGTATGAGCTTGTTATGCAACGTGTTTGTGATAACAATAATACAGATGGTGACGTTGCCGAAATAAGAAACTTCATGATAGGTGGAGAATGGGTTGTAGCATCTTACGTAGAAGGGGATGTAAACATGACCGATATGTATGGTGGATATAGTTTAGGATTTATGGCTCAAAATCAAGTTTCTATAATGGAAGGTGGTCAAGCTTTTGGATCTGGACTTTGGAGAGTACTTAGAAATAGTGATGAAAAACTAAAAGTATACCTCAATTTTGGAGAAAATATGCCTTTTAATGAATTAACCGATGATTGGGATTTTGTTTCTGTAGTTGATGGAAGAATTGAGTTAAAGGATATCAGTGGAGATGGTACCATTACCACGTTGGTATTAGAAAAGTAAAATAAAATTAAGGCATCCATAAATATACCGTCAACAGTAAAGAGTTGGGCCTCGTTGGCGGTATTGATGGAGGTTTTAGTTCAGGAGTTTATGAAAATGTAATTCCTTTTTTGCCCCACAAGTAACTTTAGAGCATCCATTTTTTAATGGGTGCTCTTTTGTTTTGTATATTTTGGGGTTCTTGCTGCAGAATTAGCATTGATATTATTAAATTTGTACCCCCTTAAAAAAGAAAAGAATGTTCGATAATTTAAGCGATAAGCTAGATAAAGCTCTACATGTACTAAAAGGTCATGGTCAGATTACAGAAATTAATGTTGCCGAAACTACCAAAGAAGTACGTCGAGCCTTATTAGATGCGGATGTTAACTTTAAAATAGCCAAGGAATTTACCAATAGGGTTAAAGAAAAAGCTTTAGGGCAGAATGTTCTAACCACTTTGCAGCCAGGCCAGTTAATGGTCAAAATTGTAAAGGATGAGTTAACACAATTAATGGGTGGTGAATCTGAAGGAATTAATCTTTCGGATAATCCTTCTATTATATTGATGTCAGGTTTGCAAGGTTCTGGTAAGACAACCTTTTCAGGTAAGCTTGCGAATTTTTTAAAGACAAAAAAATCTAAAAATCCATTGTTGGTCGCTTGTGATGTTTATCGTCCTGCGGCTATTGATCAGTTACATATTGTTGGAGAGCAAATTGGCGTACCGGTTTATTCGGATCGTGATAATACCGATCCAGTTTCCATTGCAAAAGCTGGGATAGCAAAAGCAAAGGCAGATGGTTATAATGTTGTAATTATCGATACGGCTGGTCGTTTGGCGGTTGATGAAAAAATGATGGCAGAGATATCTGACATTCATAAAGCGATACAGCCTCAAGAAACTTTATTTGTTGTCGATTCGATGACAGGGCAAGATGCTGTTAATACAGCTAAAGCTTTTAATGATATTTTGAATTTTGATGGTGTTATCTTAACCAAATTAGATGGTGATACTAGAGGTGGTGCAGCTATATCTATCAAATCGGTTGTAGATAAACCAATTAAATTCATTGGTACTGGTGAAAAGATGGAGGCGATTGATGTCTTCTACCCATCACGTATGGCAGATCGTATCTTGGGTATGGGTGATGTTATCTCACTTGTAGAGAGAGCACAAGAGCAGTTTGATGAGGAGGAAGCTAGAAAGATTCAGAAGAAAATCGCCAAAAATAAATTCGGATTCGATGATTTCCTGAGCCAAATTCAACAGATCAAGAAAATGGGTAATATGAAGGATCTTATGGGTATGATACCTGGTGCAGGTAAAGCTCTAAAAGGTTTGGATATTGATGACGATGCTTTTAAGCATATTGAGGCAATAATTTATTCTATGACTCCTGAAGAGCGTTCTACGCCTTCAAAATTAGACGCAAGTAGAAAAAAGAGAATTGCTAAGGGTGCCGGTAGAGAAGTGCAAGAAATAAACCAATTATTAAAGCAGTTCGACCAAATGAGCAAAATGATGAAAATGATGCAAGGTGGTGGCGGTAAGAAGATGATGCAGATGATGGGCGCCATGAAAGGAATGAAATAGTAAACGAGCAACACTAACTTAAAAGAGACGGATATGGAATTATTGGATGGTAAAAAAGTATCCAATCAGATAAAAGAAGAAATCAAGGCTGAGGTTGCCAAGATGAGAGAAAGAGGTGAAAAAGTACCTCACCTAGCTGCAATCATCGTAGGTAATGATGGTGCGAGTTTAACTTATGTAGGTAGTAAAGTGCGTTCTTGTGAGCGTATTGGTTTCGAGTCTACTCTTATACAAATGCCTAGTACGACTTCTGAGCAAGAGTTATTGAAAAAGATAAAAGAATTGAACCTTGATGATGATATCGACGGTTTTATTGTTCAGTTGCCTTTACCAGAGCAAATAGATACGCAAAAGGTAATTATGGCCGTAGATCCAGATAAGGACGTAGATGGTTTTCACCCTACCAATTTTGGTAAAATGGCTTTAGATATGAGTACCTTTATACCAGCGACTCCTTTTGGTATTCTAGAATTATTGGAGCGTTATAAGGTTGATACCAAAGGTAAGCATACGGTTGTTATTGGTCGTAGTCATATTGTAGGTAGACCAATGAGTATTTTAATGGGTAGAAAAGGTTGGCCAGGAAATTCTACGGTTACCTTAACACATAGTCACACCAAAAATATAACTCAAATTATTTCACAGGCAGATATTGTAATATCTGCTTTGGGTGTTCCAAATTTTCTTAAAGCAGAAATGGTGAAAGATGATGCGGTGGTTATCGATGTAGGTATCACAAGAGTGCCAGACGAAACAAAAGAAAAAGGGTATTACATTACAGGAGATGTTGATTTTGAGAATGTAAGTAAAAAAGCATCTTTTATTACCCCCGTTCCTGGTGGGGTTGGTCCTATGACTATAGCGATGTTGTTGAAAAATACATTACTGGCACGTGAAAGACACAGAAGTAGAAACTAATAATTTGTAAATTACAATAAAAAAATCCGATAAGTATTGTCGGTTTTTTTTATACTATATGTCTTTTGATGAATCATTAGACTCTTATCATTTTCTTTTAATCTTGAATTTCATGATGCAATGAGGTATTCATCTGTGTTGCCGTTGTTGTAGAATCATTAGGTTTTATAATGTCTATATCATTACTGTCATCGTAATCACAACTAGATATTAAAGTAACAGCGCAAAGAATGAGGAAACTAATAATAATGTTTTTCACAACTTTTTAATTTTAGTATTAAGGTTTATTGCTCTGTTATTAAAACGTTTAGAAATTAAAAATGGTATTCTTAAATGGTTCAATACTATAGTATTGAACTCAATTATCATATAAAAGTTTGTTTAATGGTGATGTGCAGGAATAATGTCAAATAGTTACGAAGATGATAAATCATAATTTTCAATATAAGCTGTCAATTTTTTTTGACTAAGTTTATTATCTATTACTAATTTTAGTCTCTAAAATTAGCATAACCTTGCTAATTCAAATTTTTGAATCTGATCAACAGTATATATGAAACAACACTTTTTTGATTCTTCAGTTGACATGCTTTGTATTGCGAATTACGAGGGTTATTTCGTAGAAGTAAATCCCGCATTTATGAATTTATTGGGGTTCTCAAGAGAGGAATTAATGTCTAAAAAAATTAATGATTTTGTTTTTGATCACGACAAAGATTCAACACAAGAAATTAGAGAGGGTATTCATAAAAATGAAAAACTCATAAATTTTCAAAATAGGTATGTCAGCAAGCTTGGCGAAATAGTGTGGTTGTCTTGGAGTGCTGTTCCTGTTGATACAGAAAAATTGGTTTACGCCATTGCTAGAGATATTACAGATGAAATGAATCTTAAAAATGAACGTATACTTGAACTCACTAAACTAAAAAGTGTTAATGAAGACCTTATTCGATTAAACTATACAACTTCACATGATTTAAGAGCCCCAATTAATAATTTAATCTCTCTTTTTAATGTTCTAGATTATTCAGTTATTAAGGATGAAGATACGATGCAAATTTTGCGTTATATGGAAGTTTCTGCAAAAGATGTAAAGGAGTCATTAGAAAGTTATTTGAATTTAATTGAAAGTGCAAGTAAAGGGTTACATAGTTTTACTGAAGTGTTTTTTGATAACATTTTAGCGAAAACTAGAAGTACTTTAAGTGCTATCATAAAAAGCTCTCAGTCTCAAATCGATTTCGACTTTTCAAATTGCGAAAGTGCTTATTTTGATAATGCATATATGGAAAGTATTTTTTTAAACTTGATGACGAATTCTATTAAATATACAATACCGGGTAGTCCTCCTAAAATGGAAATAAGAACTGAAATTCAAGATGGTAAGAAGGTCTTACTGTTTAAGGATTATGGGCAAGGCTTTGACATGGAAAAGAATGGTGATAAGATTTTCGGATTAAATCAACGTTTTAACGATACGCAAGAAGGTAAAGGTGTTGGTTTGTATTTAATTCAAAATCAAATTAATAGTTTAGGTGGTGCAATATCTGTAGAAAGTGAACCTAACAAAGGAGCTACTTTTAGTGTTGTGTTTCCTGCATGATGATTTTTTTGTTTATATATAAGTATTGCTAAAAAATTAATTTTTCAATTCAATCTTCGCTATAGTGTTTTCATTAATTATCTTTAATGTTATAATCAACATCCACCATGAAAAAACAAATATTTGCCATCGTACTTCTGTTTGGTCTTTTAGTTAGTTGTGAAAAGGTAGTTAAACCAGTTCATGATATAAAAGTCATATTCGATGAAAGTTTAAGCGATACCCTGTTAGATGGTAGATTGTTGTTAATGTTATCTACAGATGATAGTGATGAACCTCGTTTTCAAATAAACGACGGTTTAAATACTCAAATTATTTTTGGAGTTAACGTAAATGATTGGGCACCAAATACGCCAATTACAATTGACGCTTCAGTATTTGGATACCCTTATTCAAGTTTAAAAGAAATTCCACCTGGCGAATATAATGTGCAAGCCCTTTTAAATGTGTATGAAACTTTTGATTTGGCTACAGGGCAAACTGTAAAATTGCCAATGGATAATGGTGAAGGGCAGCAGTGGCAGCGTTCACCGGGCAATTTATATAGTACTCCGTTTAAGATTAGAATTGCGAGTAATGGTATTCAGAATGTGTCGGTCACTTTAGATCAAGAAATACCACCTATCGAGGAGGCAAAAGATACAGAGTGGATTAAACATATAAAAGTAAAGTCAGAAAAATTATCTGAATTTTGGGGACGTGATACTTATTTAGGAGCTCATGTTTTACTTCCAAAAGGATTTGATGAGCATCCAGAAGCTAAATATCCACTAATGGTTTTTCATGGTCATTTTCCATCCGATTTTGGAGGATTCAGAACTACTCCGCCAGACCCTAAAATGAAACCTGAGTTTTCAGAGCGGTTTAATTTAGAAGGGTACAATGTTATTGAGCAACAAGAAGCATACGATTTTTATAAACGATGGAATGAGCTAGATTTTCCTCGTTTCATTATAATTGAAATTCAACATCCAACACCATATTATGACGATTCTTATGCTGTAAATTCGGCAAGTCAAGGTCCTTATGGCGATGCGATTACATATGAGTTGATTCCCGAAATAGAAAAACAATTTAGAGGAATGGGTGAAGGTTGGTCACGTTTCTTGTATGGAGGATCTACGGGTGGTTGGGAAGCCTTAGCGGTACAGGTTAACTATCCAGAAGAATACAATGGTTGTTTCGCCGCTTGTCCTGACCCTATCGATTTTAGGGCTTATGCATTAACGAATATATATGATGATGAAAACGCCTATTATTACCCTAGTGCTCATAAGAAACTAGAGGTGCCTTCGCATCGTAATTACTTAGGTCAAATACAATCTACATTAAGGCAGGGTAACCATTTAGAATTGGTTTTAGGAGATAAGTCGAGATCGGGCCAACAATGGGATATTTGGGAAGCAACGTATTCGCCACAAGGTGATGATGGCTACCCATTAAGAATATGGGATAAAAAGACAGGTAAGATAAACCATAAAGTTGCCGAATATTGGAAAGAGAATTTTGATTTACGATACATTTTAGAACGCGATTGGGATAAACTGGGTGACAATCTAAAAGGTAAAATTCATATTTACTGTGGTGACATGGATAATTACTATTTGAACAATGCGGTGTATCTAATGGAAGATTTTCTGGAAAGTACCACTGAGCCCTATTATGAAGGTGAAGTTTTATATGGTGACCGAGCAGAACACTGCTGGAACGGAGATCCAGAGTTACCAAATGCTATAACTCGTTTACGATATAATAGTATGTACGTACCTAAGATTATGGAACGTATCGCGACAAGCGCCCCGGAAGGGGCTGACTTAACGAGCTGGAGGTATGAGTAATATTAGTAGGTAATAAGATTAAAGTAGTTAATTATAGAATTCAAATTAAAATATGAAGTATAGAAGATTCGGTAGAACCGATTGGCAAGTAAGTGAAGTAGGTTATGGAATGTGGGGCATGGCAGGTTGGACGGCCAGTGATGATGAGCAGTCAGCAAAGTCATTAGATTTAGCTGTTGAAAACGGAGTTAATTTTTTCGATACCGCTTGGGGTTACGGTGAAGGCCATAGTGAAGAATTGTTAGGGGAGTTGGTAAAAAGACACCCTTCAAAAAAAATCTATACCGCTAGTAAAATACCACCTAAAAATTTTCAGTGGCCTGCAAAGCCAGAATATAAATTTGAAGATTCTTATCCAACAGCGCATATTATGGATTATACCCATAAAACTTTGAAGAATTTAGGATTGGAACAATTAGATCTTATGCAATTTCACACATGGGATGATGTTTGGAGCGATAGAGAAGAGTGGCAACGTGCTATTGAAGATTTAAAGACTTCTGGTAAGATTTCCGCAATGGGTATTAGTATGAATCGTTGGGAGCCAGAAAATGGAATTAAAGCATTAAAAACCGGACTCTTAGATGCGGTTCAGGTAATTTATAACATATTTGACCAAGCACCGGTTGACACGCTGTTTCCTTTATGTAAAGAGATGGATATTGCTACTATAGCACGCGTGCCTTTTGATGAAGGTACACTGACTGGTACTATGACAAAGGAGACTACTTTTCCTGAAGGCGATTGGAGAGGAACTTATTTTGTGCCTGAAAATTTAATTTCTTCGGTAGAACATGCAGATGCCTTAAGACCATTAATTCCTGAAGGGATGACCATGGCAGAAATGGCACTTCGTTTTATCTTAATGAACGATAATGTGAGCACGACAATACCTGGTATGCGTAAGCAACGTAATGTACTAGCTAACACAGCAACAAGTGATGGAAATGGTTTGTCTGCTAAATTATATGAAGAATTAAAAAAGCATAGATGGGATAGAGTGCCTACTTCATGGTCTCAATAATTCCTTTAAATAAATATTCATTTAATTTAAAAACCATCAACCCTATAGTAGAGTTGATGGTTTTTAGTTATTAGGGTGTCGTAAACTATATAGCGGGCAATAGAAACTTGCTTAAATTATTTAGCAAATAACTGACTTATATCTTTAAATGCTTTGAATTCTAATGCATTACCAGCTGGGTCATAAAAGAACATGGTCGCTTGTTCGCCAACCTTTCCTTTAAAACGTACGTACGGTTCAATAACGAACTTTACATTTTTCGATTTTAGTTCTTCAGAAAAGCTTTGAAATGTATCCCACGGTAAAACCACGCCGTAATGTGGTACAGGAACATCATGCCCATCAACAGGGTTATGATGTATACTTTCTACTTCTGACTTTGGCTTGTAATGTATCACCAATTGATGACCGAAGAGATTAAAATCGACCCAATGGTCGCTACTACGACCTTCTTCGCAATTAAGAATCTCTCGATAAAATGTTCTGCATTCTGCCAAATTATGAACTGGTATGGCAATGTGAAATGGAGTTACGTTTTGCATAATCACTTATTTATATTATTACTCCTCTAAGAAAGCAATTATTTTATCATTTACTTCATTTTGGTGCATAGAATGCCCAAAACCCTCGGTACTTACCAATTCACTTCCTTTCCAATGTTTATGAACATCTACTGAAGCATGATAAGGAGTTATCTTGTCTAGTCTGTCATGAAAAAGTAAACCTTTTTTAGAATTGGTCAAAACAAATTTTGAACTCGAAAATTCTTTTGGGGTGAATCCAAATTTAGCATAAAAGTATTCTTCAAGTACTGTCATTACCTTATTGTTGAAACCTAAAAGATTTTGGTAATGAGTGAAAATTTCATGATATTCTGATGGCGAGCCAACCGTTACAATTTTTTCTACGAATACATTCGGATTTTTATACTCGTTATATAGAACAGTCATGCCGCCAACGGAATGGCCAATGACCGTTTTAGGTTGGTATTTTAGTATGATTGCTTGCAAAGCCTCTGCATATAAAGGAACATATAGAAATTTCCCAGATGAGTATCCATGAGCAGGTGCGTCAAAAGCTATAATATTATAATCAGCTTTTTGTAATTTTTCAATTAGCTTATGCCATCGCCAAGAATTGCTTTCCCATCCATGTATCAGTAGTAGGGTTTCTTTATTTCCTGGCCAGTTATATAGCTGAATTGAATGCTCCGCTACGTTAATGACGTCAAGTTTAGCATCGTCTAAATACTGTTTTTGATTAGGTAGAACCTTGCCTTTTCTAACGGTACAAAATACTTCGAATGCTTGGTGGGCTATTTTGTTTGGTACAAACCAAACAAAAATATTGAAATATAGGCCGTATAGTTTTGTTATGATTTTTTGAAGTAAAACAGGCACTTTTTTAGCTTTTATAATATGAATGCAAAACTATCTTTCTTTTTGGATGATATGATATTTTATGAAAAAAACTAAGAATCAATCCCAACCAATCATCATATATTTCACCTTTGCATTGTCTGGTATTTGTACCTCTTCAATTTTGCTGTTGGCATTATAACGTAGACTTTCCGGAAGTTCTTTTTTGTCTATTGTAAAATACAGGTCACTATTCTTTAGTAAAACCACCACATTATTCAAAGAGGTTATGATTTTTTTTATGGGGTATTTGTCTTTTATTTCTTTAAAGGTACTCTCTTTAGAGATTCCTTTTTCAGTAATAAATCGGCTGTCATTAATTTGAATATTCTGTATGGTTGCAATACTATCTGTATTTGGGGTAAGGGTAAGTAATAGTAGGCCACCTCTCTCGTATATTTTAATTTTACTAGCGCCGCTTCCAAAATTCAATTTTACGGTATCTTGAACCACAGAGTCTTTTTCAAAAATAAGGTCAATATCTCTTGCCAGGCTTTGTTTGGTTAATTTGCCGACCTGATCTCCAGATATTTGAAAATCATTTTTTTGTTCTCCTGCGCAATTCATCAGTATGCAACAGCTCAATATCAATAAAAATGTATAACTAAACTTCATAATTTATCTCATCACTTTTTTTAATACCCCAAGTACTCCTCTTATAAATGTTGCACTTGTTAATACTTTAATCACTGGGTTTTGTCTTGTACTTGTTCTGCTTGACGTTCTTCTGGCAGCTGGTTGGTCCTTTTCTTTTTCTGCCAGCTTTTCTGCAACCTCTATTTTTTCATTAAGAATTTCATACGCACTTTCTCTATCTATTATTTCATTGTACTTCTTAACTAATGAAGACTTATCGATAACTTCTGCTAATTCTTTATCTGTTAAAATATCCATTCGGCTCATAGGAGCTCTTAATAAAGTAGCTGCAAGCGGTGTAGGTTTACCTTTTTCATCCAATGCCGAAATTAAGGCTTCACCAATGCCTAAAGAGGTCAGTACTTCTTTAGTGTCGTAATACTCAGATTCAGGATAATTTTCTGCCGTTAATTTAATTGCCTTTCGGTCCCTAGCGGTAAATGCTCTTAAGGCATGCTGCACCTTCAAACCTAATTGGGCCAATACATCGTTGGGTACGTCTGTTGGGTTTTGAGTAACAAAATAAATTCCGATGCCCTTTGAGCGTATCAACTTAACGATACTTTCAATTTGTTCTAACAAAGCTTTTGAAGCTTCTTTAAAGATAAGATGCGCTTCATCAATAAACAATATCAATTCTGGTTGGTCGCTATCACCTTGCTCAGGGAACGTGGCATAAATCTCAGCCAATAAACTAAGCATGAAAGTAGAAAACAATTTAGGTCTATCTTGTATATCGGTCAATCTTAAAATATTGATATAGCCTCTACCTTTTTCGTCAATTCGAGTTAGGTCATTTACATCGAAAGATTTTTCTCCGAAGAACAATTCCGCACCCTGCTGTTCAAGCTCTATAATTTTTCTTAGTATGGTGCCTGTTGAGCTGGTAGATATTCTACCGTACTCTTTAGTGAATTCTGCTTTGCCAGCACCTGTTGCGTATTGCAATACTTTTTTGAAATCCTTTAAGTCTAATAAGGGCATTTTATGGTCATCGCAGTATTTGAAAACTACCGCAACGATACCTTCCTGAGTTTCTGATAGGTCTAAAATTCGGGATAAAAGAACGGGTCCGAATTCAGAGACTGTAGCCCTAAGTTTAACACCATCTTGTTCTGATAAAGAAAGTATTTCTACAGGGAAACTGCTTGCTTCAAAAGGGATACCGATTTTTGCATGACGTTCATCTATTTTAGCATGACCAGCACTCGGTTGTGCTAATCCACTTAAATCACCTTTTAAATCCATTAAAAGAACTGGGATTCCTTTTTGCGATAAATTTTCAGCAAAAACCTGTAATGTTTTAGTTTTACCCGTACCTGTAGCACCAGCAATTAAACCATGCCGATTCAATGTTTTTAACGGAATTTTTACAAAGGCATCTTTTACTGCTTCACCATTTAGCATGGCTGCACCCATAATTATATAATCCCCTTTCGTAGCATATCCCTTTTCTATATGGTCAAAAAAATCTTCGGTACCGGCCATTTAATAAATTTTGCATAAAAATAGGGGATTTTTAACCAAACCAAAAGGTAAGGGCTGTCTTAAATACTACTTAGTTTTCAACAGTTGAAGAGCCGTGTAAAATAGGTTGTAAAGAGTTTATTCTGAATTACTCACATTAAGAAAATTAGGAAGTAAAACGTATCTTTGCAAGATGAAAAATGTGGAGGTACTTGAGAAAGTGAGTCAAGGGGTTTTTTTGCCCTTAATGGAAGAATTCTACACCATACAGGGCGAGGGTTTCCATAAGGGAACTGCAGCTTACTTTATTCGAGTTGGTGGCTGTGATGTAGGTTGCCATTGGTGTGATGTAAAGGAGAGTTGGAATGCTGAAACGCACCCACCTACCGATATTGTAAAAATTGTTACAAATGCGGCTAAATATTCAGATACGATTGTTGTTACTGGTGGTGAGCCTTTAATGTGGGATATGAACCCATTAACGAAAGCATTAAAAGAAAAAGGATTAAAAACACATATTGAAACTTCAGGTGCATATGCTTTAACGGGTGATTGGGATTGGATTTGTCTTTCTCCCAAGAAAAACAAATTACCTGAAGGTCGAATTTACGATGAGGCTCATGAGCTAAAAGTAATTGTGTTCAATAAGCATGATTTAATTTTTGCCGAAGAACAATCAGCAAAAACAAACGCTAATTGTATATTATATTTACAGCCAGAATGGAGTGTACGAGATAAGGTTGTTCCTATGATTGTAGATTACGTGATGAAAAACCCGAAATGGAAAGTTTCATTACAAACCCATAAGTATTTAAATATACCTTAACTGAAAAAAACCATGCAATTGCATGGTTTTTTAATTTATATCAATTCGTTATTATCGACCACCATTGGCTCTAATATCTAAAATACATTCTGGGTCAAGGCCTACTGCGGCAGCATTTGATTTGGCAGTCGTATGTTGTAAAAGATTTAAAACGCTATTTCCAGATAGGGCACAACCTGCTTTTATGCCAGCTTCATATTGCGCAATTGAATTTGCTCGAATAGATTTCCCTGATGAACCCCCAAACAGTAACTCTGCGCGCATAAGGCATCCATTTTGGTTGCAATGATTGTCGCCAGCTAATTCTCCATCACTATTTTCAGATTGAGATTCATGGTCATTCACCATATCGGTACCTAAATTAACTAATCCAAAAAGGTGTCCAAATTCATGGTTTAAAGTAGTAGTTTCTACATCTGAATCACTTATTGAACTACTTTTAGATGCTAATTTTTTTATAGTAACTTCATGAATAATCATTGAGGTATTACGATAAACTGCCCCTAAAGTTACTAAGCCACCATCTAAATCATCACCTTCTGCTGGTGCATCTGCAAAATAAATATAGATAGCTAAAGTACTACCAGAAGTATAGGCAGTTCTGTTTTTAGCTTCTAAATCTGCAATTTCTTTAAGGGTAAGTTCATCTTCAACAGGGCTAGATAGTTCTTTGTATATAAGTTGAATATCTGTCTTAAAAGTATGTTCTTTTAGATAATTAATGAATTGGGTCATTGCAGACTCAGTAGGTTTAAAACCGGTTACATAGGCGATTTCAATTTTCATTTTATCAAAATTTTCGTTCGATAGAATGTCATTAGCCGAGTCTCCAGCAAACAATAGGTTCGCTTTTTTATCAACTTCTGAAACTACAGTTTCATCTACAGAATCTGGTGAACTTTTTGAACAGGAAACGAAGCAAGTAATTAGCGCTATTAATAATAAATTTTTTAATATATTCATATTCTTGGTTTGTCTGATAGTATAACGAAAAAATAAGCCTGCTATTATTTGGCATGGGTCAATCTTGCTAAATAGTCGTAATGTTCGCCCTCCATTACAAGTTCGCAGTGTAAATTACTGTAATTTGCCGCTCGCTGTAATGTGTTGTAATCTACATATAGCCAAGGGAAAGGGGCGCTTTTTTTATTTTTATATTCCATGCTAAAGCTTACCTCGCCATAATAATTTACATCTTCAGGAATCCAATAACCACCATCTTCATCATTCTCGAACATATAAATGATATCGCTAGAGTCTAAGAGAATTTGCCCATCAGTTTTAAGTAATGATTTCAATTTAGCGAAGAATTTTTCTAAGCCATTTAGAGTACCTGCTAAGCCAACACCATTCATTAAAATTAAAATAGTGTCGTATGTTTTTCCTTCGAAGTTTAAAAGATTTTCATTGATGGTGTTTTTAAGGCCTCTTTGTTTACTTACCTCAATAGCGCCTGGTGAATTGTCTAAACTGGTAACCGAAAGACCTTTGTTTTGCAAATACAGACTATGGCTACCTGCACCGCAACCAACATCTAAGATTTCTCCTTGGCAAATCTTTAAAGCTTTTTGTTCCAATTTGGGCATGTCTTTGAAAGACCTGAACATATAGGGTAGGGGTAGCTGATCTTCCTCATCTAGGGAAGAATAGGTGGTGATGTCTTCATTGTAATTACCTTGCTGATAGTCTAAAAGTGCGGTGCCTAATATATCTTCTTTCAAATTAGTGTTATTTCTGTTTGCAAAAATCTCTCTTTTCAGAACTACTTTCCTAGTTTTGGGTCATAAATTTAGATTATGGATGAGGTTTTGCGTGAATTACCCAAGAAAGCTAAGGAAAAACATAGCGAAAACAAGAAGTTCTTTACAAAGCTGAAAAAGAAAACACCAAAGAACTTGGATTATATGATGCAAGAGTTGCATGAGGCGGAATTTAAACGAACGGACTGTCTTACCTGTGCCAATTGCTGTAAAACCACGGGGCCGCTTTTTACAAATGCCGACGTAGAACGAATTTCCAAGTCATTTAGAATGAAGCCACAAAAGTTCATTGACACGTATTTACGAATTGATGAAGAAAATGATTTTGTACTGCAACAAGTGCCTTGCACGTTTTTAGGAGCTGATAATTATTGTTCTATTTACGACGTTCGCCCAAAAGCTTGTCGCGAATTTCCGCATACCGACCGCAAGAAATTTCAGCAAATAAGCAATCTTACATTGAAAAATGTTGAGATATGTCCTGCGGCTTTTAATATAGTTGAGGAGATGAAAAAGTTGATGAAGTAACTTGTTGATTGGTGTAAGATTGAATTAAAAGAGTAAAGATTTGGATGTATAAAGATGATATCATCAATGATGCTATTTAAATGTTGTAAGTAATTAGAAAAATGAAAAGAAATACACATTGCAAGTCGAAATAAAAAATCCAAGAATCAAATGTTACAAATGCATGAGGCCTTTAAGTACATGTATTTGTAAACACATTAGTGCTTTCAAGACTAAAACTCGTTTTATTATTCTTATGCACCCGAAAGAGTACAAAAAAGAAAAGAACGGAACGGGGTATATGACTAATCTTCAACTTGAAAATTCAGAAATTATAGTTGGTGTCGATTTCAGCAATAATGATCGTGTAAATGAAATATTGACCAATGAAAAAAGTTGTTCTTTCTTACTTTACCCGGGAAAAGATAATTTTAACCTATCCAAAAGAAAAGACTCGGAAATGAATTCTTTTATGGGTAAAACTCCTCATATCTTCCTTCTCGATGGTACATGGCCTTGTGCCCGTAAAATGCTTAAACTAAGTAAGAACTTGCAAAAATTAAAAAGAGTGAGCTTTGATAATAGTATAGAATCAAAATTTATTATCAAACAGCAGCCAGAATCTCTTTGTCTCAGTACTATTGAGTCAGTCTATACGGTCTTAGATTTACTTAAGAAAGGTGGGGTAGAAGAATGCGAGACGAAGGACTTTCTTACTCCTTTTGAAAAAATGATTGAGCATCAACTCGAATATATTCTAAACCCAAATAGTAAAAACTATTGTTCAACTGCGAACAGAGAGATTCTTCCCAAGAAGATGTATAGGAATAATACGGAAAGAAATATTTTTTTTGAACTAGAATAGATGGAATTACTGAATCAATACCGAATAAATCAAGTATTATAAAAACTGGTTGTAACACCCCGTATATAGCCCGGAAGAAATTTCAACAAATAAGTAATCTTACCTTGAAAAATGTTGAGATATGCCCTGCGGCTTATACTATAGTCGAGGAGATAAAAAAGTTAATTAAGTAGTTTTGTATAATTCTTGCTAATTTTAAGATTATTAACTTGGATACATAAACAAGATATCATTAATGATGTTATTCATTTGTTAGCAACAATTTTGAAAAAGTTAAGCATGTGAAGATAGACGAAGCATTACTTAAAAAAATGTCAGAAGGTATTTTGAGGTTTGGTGCGGTTTCGGAAGTAGGATTCAAGAAACTGGCTGATTTTGGTTGGTATGTAGATGCTCACATCTCTTTAGGATATACCACTAGTTTGATGGAAAAGGCAATGGAAGGAGATGTGGAGTTTTTAAACAATTTCTTTATTGATTATTACCAAAAAGCCATTAAACAAAGAATAAGTAGTTTTAAGTTAAAGCATAATGCGAGATTGGATATTATAAAAGAAGCTATTGATTGCCATAATGAAAAGAAGTACTATGCCTCAACAATTCTATTCTTATCCCAGGCAGATGGCATGTGTGGTGGTTATTTGTTCAAAGGCGGGAATAGAAAACAAGAATTAAAGAAATATCTAGCAACTTCCGAATATGGAAGTTTTTTCTTGTTGCTACTTAATTCTATAAATCAGAAAAGTGCTATAGATTCATTTTATCCAGAAGAATCAGGTGATTATGAAAGTGACTTAAATAGGCATGGGGTAATTCACGGTTACAATACTAGTTTTGGAACCAAAGAGAATAGCCTTAAGGCATTTTCTTTACTCTGTTTTGTAAATGATTTTGTAGACCGATATTAAATACTGTTGCCAACAAAACCTCCTATGAAAACCCTTCGTCCATTTCTAACTTAAATCGATAACCACTATTTTTACTACATGGAACAATTAATTTCTTATTTCGAAACCATACCGGCCGCTCACCGTTCATTAATTTTGGTAGGGGGAATAACCTTCTTTTGGATATTAGAAGGCATTGTGCCCTTGTTTAATGGGAGTTATGATAAATGGAAACATTCTTTGCCCAATTTCTTTTTTACATTGACTACTATCGTTATTAATTTTCCATTGGCATTTTTACTTTTAAAAACATCGGATTGGGCAATTGCCAATGATTTTGGGATAATTAACTGGTTGCCAGCAATGCCATTATGGGCTTATGTTTTTTTAGGTGTCGCCCTATTAGATTTAATTGGCGCCTACACGGTCCATTTAGTAGAACATAAAGTAAAACCTTTATGGATGGTTCATTTAGTGCATCACACAGATCATAATGTTGATACGACTACAGCGAATCGACATCATCCGTTAGAGAGTTTAATTCGTTATGTATTTACATTGTTAGGGGTATTTATTGTTGGTGCTCCTATCGGCATCATTATGTTATATCAAAGCCTATCTGTAGTACTTTCCCAATTTAATCATGCGAACATTAAATTACCTAAAGGTGTAGATAAAGCATTGAGCTATGTGTTGATATCACCAGATATGCACAAAGTGCATCACCATTATGTATTGCCATATACGGATAGTAATTACGGGAATATCTTCTCTTGGTGGGACCGTTTGTTTGGAACCTTTTTACATTTAGATAGAGATAAAATCATCTACGGTGTAGACACCTTCCCTGATGAGGTTGAAAATGGAAAAATCAGTTCTTTGCTGAAGTACCCATTTGTGGGGTATCGGAAACCAACAACTGGTATAGCCGAAGATTAATTTCTAATAAAGCAGATATTTCGCTCTAATTTTTTTGAACTTCTCTAAGTCTGGCTGCCACGATTCTTTGATTTCAGTATTTGAATTTCCTGCTTCAATTTGTTTTTGCAGTTTATCGGTACCCGCGTGTTTGGTAAAGCCACTCGTGAGGAAAAAGGTGGTTTTGTCTGTCGAATTATTGTAAGCATCTATGACATAATCCATAGTTACTTCACCCATTCGCTCAGCTTTAGAAAGATCTACACCATAGCAAAGTTTCCCTTCTTCTTTTGGGTGTTTTGAACCGAAATTAGGTTTTGGTGTATACGTGAAACTATATTTATCACGATCTAAAAAAGAAGCTCCGTAACGTTGAAATTGAAACTCTGTTCCGCGACCTGCATTCACATTAGTACCTTCAAAAAGGCCTAGACTAGGATAAAGTGTAATAGAAGTGTCATTAGGTAAATTTGGTGAAGGCCGTATAGGCAAACTATAAAAACTAGTATGGGTCCAGTTCTCTAAAGGAATAATGGTCAAATCTACTTTTGTGCTATTTTCTAGCCATCCTTCTTCATTAATCATGGAGGCATATTCGCCAATCGTCATACCGTAAACTAAAGGAATTTTGGTCATACCTAAAAACGAGGTATGTGCTGCCTCCATGGTAGGTCCGTCAACATAATGCCCGTTAGGGTTTGGTCGGTCTAAAACCATCACAGGAATCCCTTTTTCTGCGCATGCTTCCATTACTAATTGCATTGTCGCTATAAAGGTGTAGAAGCGAACACCAACATCTTGTATATCAAAAAGAACCATATCTAATCCGTCTAATTGCTCTTGATTCGGTTTTCTGTTTTTGCCGTATAAAGAAATAAGGGGTAGCCCTGTTTTAGTATCGGTACTGTTTTTTACATGTTCACCGGCATCGGCCTGACCTCTAAAACCATGCTCGGGAGCAAAGACTTTCTTGATGTTCACATTCAAAAAAAGCAACGAATCGACTAAGTGTGTATGGCCTTCATTATTGAATATAACGCTGGTTTGGTTAGCTACAATCCCTATTTTCTTCCCTTTTAATAAAGGTAGGTAGGCATCGGTTCTATTGGCAGCAACAATTATTTCCTTCTCGACTTTCTCAATTTGTGGTTCAGAAGGTGGCGGTGTTGTAGCAGCTATCTTTTCAGTTTCGTTTCCGCAGGTGGCCAATACCAAAAACCATAATAAAACTGTACTTTTGAAATTGGATAAAAATAACATCATTTGAATCTAGAATATTTTATCGCCAAACGGCTTATAAAGGGTAAGGAGCATAAAATTAGTATATCTGCACCAATAATAAAAATAGCAATTGCAGCAATTGCTATTGGTGTAATCATGATGTTAATCGCCATTGCTACAGGACTTGGATTGAAGGAGAAGATTCGAGAAAAAATCACCGCCTTTAACGGTCACGTTCAAATCTACAATTACGATAATAATAATTCTGAAGTTTCTATCGTACCCGTTAGTACAGAACAGAATTTTTATCCTGAATTCAATAGTGTTGAAGGTGTTGTGCACATACAGGCCGTGGCAACCAAAGCAGGTATCATTAGAACTGAAGAAACTTTTGAGGGTATTATCGCCAAAGGTGTTGGTGAAGATTATAACTGGGCACCATTTAAAGAATTTCTGATTGAAGGGGTTTTGCCTGATTATAATGGGGAACTGAATTCTGATGTTTTGATATCGAAGATAATAGCAAATCGCTTGAACCTTAAAGTAGGCGATTCTTTCTTTACCTTTTTTCTTCGGGATGATGCAGCAGATAGAATTCCCAACCAAAGAAAATTTACAATTACCGGAATTTATGATAGTGGATTCGAGGAAATTGATGGACTCTACATTTTTACTGACATACGGCACATACAACGTATGAACAAATGGAAAGATACCGAAGTGGGTAATTTTGAAATTTTCTTGAACAGTTTTGATGATATTGATGAAAAGAGTAATGAAATATATGGGGAAACGGTAGCTAGTTTAGATACCAAATCAATTAAGGATAAATACTATAAAATCTTTGAATGGATAGGCCTCTTTGATTTTAATATTGCCTTAATAATAGGTATTATGATTATCGTGGGTGGTATTAATATGATTACGGCTTTGCTCGTTTTAATATTAGAACGAACACCAATGATTGGCATTTTAAAAGCTTTAGGTATGCCGAATTGGAGTATTCGTAAAGTATTTTTGTACAATGCAGCATATCTTATTGGAGTAGGTCTTTTCTGGGGTAACCTTATTGGACTTGGATTCATTTTTGTACAGCATAAATTTAAAATCTTCAAGTTTCCTAATCCAAAGGAATATTACATCGAATATATTCCTGTAAGTATAGATTTGTCTACAATACTTCTATTAAATATTGGAGTTTTATTTCTTTGTTTATTAATGCTATTAATTCCTTCATATATTATAACGAGAATAACTCCCGTGAAAGCTATTCGATTCGAATAATAGAATTTCAATAGCTAATTCATCTTTTAATCTTTCGTTAATCCCCTTTTTGGTAAATTTGATGTAAAACAAATTAGATGCGTCAAAAATTAATTCTTACCCAAATTTTTCTATTGTTCATGGTCATTACAAATGCCCAGAAACTTACTAAAAACGAAAAGAAAATTGTCAAAAATATTGAGCAGAATAATGCTGAAGCGATTTCCTTTTTAGAAAAGGTCGTGAATATCAATAGTGGTACCTTAAACCTAAAAGGAATAGAAAAAGTAGGAAAAGAATTTGCCACTGCTTTTGAAGAAATAGGATTTGAAAGTACGTGGATACCCATGCCGGAAGAAATGAATAGAGCCGGTCATTTATTTGCTGAAATTAAAGGTTCTAAAGGCAAGAAATTATTGCTCATCGGTCATTTAGATACTGTTTTTGAAGAAGATAGTCCGTTCCAGACTTTCGAAATGGTCAATGATTCTATCGCACATGCGCCTGGGGGCAATGATATGAAAGGTGGCGATGTAATTGTACTTTATGCGTTAAAGGCTTTGAAAGAAAACGGACTTTTAAAAGATGCCCAAATTATTGTTGCTTTTACCGGTGATGAAGAAAGTACGGGCGACCCTTTAGAAGAAAGTAGAAAAGATTTAATTGCCGCTGCAAAAAGAAGTGATATAGCTTTAGGTTTTGAAACTTCAACCGGATTTAATTATGCTACTGTAGCACGTAGAGGTTCATCTGATTGGAAAGTAGTAGTGGAAGGTAAAAGAGCCCACTCTTCTGGAATTTTCAGTGAAAATACCGGTGCAGGAGCCATTTTTGAAATGTCACGGATTTTAAACGGATTTTATACCGATGTAAAAGGTGAAGATTTATTGACCTTTAATCCGGGTACTTTGCTAGGTGGTACTTTTGTAGAATTTGATGAAATGACAAGTAAAGGCACTGTTTTCGGTAAAACAAATGTAGTTGCCCAAAAAGCAGAGGTTCGTGGTGGGCTCCGTTTTATTTCCGAAGAGCAAAAAGAACGTGCACGTGATAAAATGAGAGCGGTTGTTGCTGAAAATTTACCTCACACTTCGGCGACAGTTACCTTTACTGATAGCTACCCTGCCATGCAACCTACAAGAGGCAACGAAGCTTTGTTGGCTAAATTAAATATTGTAAGTCAAGATTTAAAACAAGGTGAAGTTATTGCATATGATCCTGGTAAGCGAGGTGCGGCAGACACATCTTTCGTTGCGGAATATGTAGATTGTTTAGATGGTTTAGGTACTATGGGGAATGCGGCCCATACACCTGAAGAAACGGTTAATTTGAATACTATTGAAGCACTTACCAAAAGAACGGCACTATTAATTTACAGATTGATAAATGAGTAATATAATAACACTTAAGGTCGGAAATCAAACAGTAATCATTGAAGGCGGAGAACTTGTAGGTTATCAAGTTTCTGGTCATGAATTTATGCACCAAAAAGGGAATCCTGGTTGGCGAAGTGTCGATACCGAAATGTTTCCAATTATTGGCCCAACAAACGAAGCTGGGTTTAAAGTAAGTACACCAAAAGGCGTTGCGATACAAGACCAGCATGGTTTGCTTCGAGAAATGACATATACAATTACTCAAAGTACCGAAAGTAAAGCTGTTTTTACCAAAAAATATAATGCAAATACGGAGGTTTTGAATTCTAAATATCCTGCAAAATCAAGCACTGAAAAGCTTAGCTGGCCATATAATTTTGAATTTAATAAGACATTTGAGCTAAAGGATGATGAGTTGGTTATAACCTTTACTATTGCTGGGGATCAAGGTATGCCGTTTATGCTGGGATATCATCCTGCATTTATGCTTCATTCTAAAAACCCAATAATTTCAGTCGGCGATAAGGATATTTCAATTGATGAGGTGATGGCAGTAGGTAGTAGGGCATTGCAAGTGCCTAACACGAATATTATTAGCTTAAGTGATGAGAAAAAATTACAAATTTCAACGGAAGGTTTTAAACATTTTATGCTTTGGACCGAAGTGCCTAATATGGTATGTATAGAGCCTATTACTTTTTATCCCTATGAGGTAAAACAGGAAAATTTAGCTGACGGTTTTATCCACTTAACCAATAAACCGAGCGATTTTAAAGTAGTATTAAAGCCAATGTAGTTCTTAGCTTACCTTAAATATTGGAAAAATGTGTTACGATATAAAAGCCAGTTTAGAGGCACAATTAAAACGGGCAACAAGAAATCAAGATTTAAAGGCGATTGAAGAGATTATAGAAAAGTTGGCTCCGCTAACCGATTTACCATTGCACCATGCGTCTGGGTTTTCGCATCCTGAGGTGTTGATTTATACCAATGAAGACCCATTTTATCCAATTGTGGCCACTTGGGGACTCATTCCACATTGGGTTAAAAGTGTTGAACAGCAAAAGAAAATTTGGAACAATACTTTAAATGCCAGGGTAGAAACCATTTTTGAAAAACCTGCATTTAGAGACGCCGCAACTGAGAAAAGATGCATTCTTTATGTTGACGGATTTTATGAACATCACCATTATAAAAATCAAGTGTATCCGTTTTTTATCCAGCAAAAAAATAAAGAACCTTTAGCTATGGCAGCACTTTGGTCTGAATGGGTAAATCATGAAAATGGCGGTGTAGTAAATTCATTTTCAATAGTAACTACAGAGGGTAATGATATCATGAGTAAGATTCATAACAATCCTAAATTGAATGGTCCACGCATGCCATTAATGCTTCTAACTGAGATGGAAGAACAGTGGTTGGCTTCAAAACAAGATTTTGAACATGATCTAAAATCAATAGTAAAGTCTGGTAGCGATGTACAGCTTCATGCATATTCTGTAGGTAAACTTCGAGGAAAAAGTTATGCGGGTAACGTAGCTTCTATTTCAGATGAAATAAAATACAAAGAACTTGAAACCTTAGAAAAATACTTTTGACCAATGGCTTACAGTGAATATTTAGCAAATCGCGTGCGACAACGATTAATGGGCAAAGGTAATCTTGAAGAGAAAAAGATGATGGGCGGTCTCACCTTTATGGTAAATGGTAAAATGTGTGTAGGAATTCTTTTCGATAAAAAAAGTGAAGAGGATAAGGTAATGGTACGAGTTGGAAAATTAAATTATGAAGAATTATTGAATCAACCTAGTAGTAAACCAATGGATTTCACCGGTAAACCCATGCGCGGATTCTTATTTATAGGCGCTGATGGTTTTGATAGCGAAGATGATTTAGATTTTTGGGTAGAAAAATCTTTAGAATTTAATAGACTTTTGCACCAGTAATGTAATGGTCGCAAATACCTCTTCGAATGCTCCTTGAAATGATTAAATTTACCATGTGAGGAATTTGTTTCCATTTTTGGATTGGGTATCTACCTATAAAAAAGCCTATTTTATTAAAGATTTACTGGCGGGCTTAACTGTTGGTATTGTTTTGGTTCCTCAGGGTATGGCGTATGCCATGGTTGCAGGGCTTCCTCCTGTTCACGGATTATATGCAGCATTGTTTCCTGTACTTACATATGCATTCTTAGGTACTTCACGAAAAATAGCAGTGGGACCAGTTGCTATGGACTCATTATTAGTCGCAGTAGGTTTAGGTACTTTGGCAATTACAGGAGTTGAGAATTACATTAAAATGGTGGTTGTTTTAGCCCTTATGGTTGGTGCTATACAATTAGTATTGGGTGTTCTTCGAATGGGTTTTTTGGTCAATTTCTTGTCCAAGCCCGTAATAAGTGGGTTTACTTCAGCGGCGGCAATTATTATTATTCTAAGTCAGTTAAAACACCTTCTAGGTATATCGGTAGAAAATAGCAATAAAATCTACGAGACAGTTCTTAATATTTTTTATAAATTAAGTGAAATAAATTTATTCGATTTTGGTCTCGGCATAGTTGGTATTGGACTATTGATAGGTTTTAAAAAATGGAATAAAAATATTCCGGGTATATTAATAATCGTAGTCTTGGGCATATTGGCAGTGTATGTTTTTCAAATGGGAGCCTATGGCGTTAAGTTGGTGGGTAATGTCCCAAAAGGATTGCCTTCGTTTGTAATACCTACCATAGATTTAGAGGACCTAAGGCAATTATGGCCTATTGCAGTTGCCCTAGCGCTTGTGGGATATTTAGAAGCTATATCAATAGGTAAAGCCTTGGAAGATAAAAGTGGAGAGGAAACAATACAGGCCAATCAAGAATTAATTGCCTTGGGCACCTCTAATATTGTCGGTTCTTTATTTCAAGGGTATCCCGTTACTGCTAGCTTTTCAAGGTCAGCAATTAGTTATGATGCAGGTACGAAGACAAATTTGTTTGGTGTGTTCAGTGTTTTGTTAGTCGTATTTACATTACTGTTTTTAACACCTTTATTTCAATATTTGCCAAATGCTATTTTAGCAAGTATTATTATGGTTTCGGTGGTGAATCTGGTCGATGTAAAGTATTGCAAACACCTGTGGAAAAACAGAAAAGATGAATTTTTTGTATTGATGGTTACTTTTTTTATTACCCTGTTTATGGGAATTACTCAAGGTATTTTGATCGGAGTTTTATGTTCATTATTACTCATGGTATATAGAACATCTAAACCACATTTTGTTGAGATAGGTAATATTGGAAATTCCGACTATTATAAGAATGTAATCCGATTTGCTGATGAGGTTGTGGTTCGAGATGATTTATTGATTGTACGATTCGATTCACAATTGTATTTTGGTAACTCAGGATATTTTAAAAAGCAGCTTTTAAAGCATATGAAAGCAAAAGGCCCTAATTTAAAAGGAATTATTCTTAATGCAGAAGCAATAAATTATATAGATGCCACTGCAGCAGATATGCTAACAAAACTCATTCATGATATTCGTGAAAGAGGTATCCAATTTTATATGGCGGGTGCGATTGGACCCACACGAGATATTATATTTAATACAGGAATTATTAAAGAATTACAACGAGAGTTTTTATTCGTAAAAACTAAAGAGGCGGTAGATTTTTATGATAATCCGAATGAAATTTCATTGTTAGCAGCCAAAGTGGCTTATGAAAACAGTAAAGTGGCAAAAGAAAAATTATAATCGAATTGATTATACCTCGTATTTTGAAGGTTGAGAATCAAGTGGTATATTGATAAATATTAATGAATTATGAATATAGAACAAATATATACAGGATGTTTGGCTCAAGGAGCTTATTATATTGAGAGTGATGGAGAAGTAGCTATTATAGATCCCTTACGTGAGGTTACTCCTTATTTGAAAAGAGCAAAGAACGACAAGGCAAAAATTAAATATATTTTTGAAACTCATTTTCATGCCGACTTTGTAAGTGGCCATCTAACTCTATCTAAAGAAACTGGGGCTCCAATAATTTTTGGGCCAACTGCAAATCCTTCTTTTGATGCTATTATCGCAAAAGATGGTCAAGAGTTTAAATTAGGTAAAATTACTTTTAAAGTATTACATACTCCTGGTCATACTATGGAGAGCACCACATATCTATTAAGAGATGAAAAAGGAAAAGACCATGCGATTTTTTCTGGTGACACCTTATTTTTAGGTGATGTAGGTAGGCCCGATTTAGCACAGAAAGCTGCCGACATGACACAAGAACAATTGGCCGGAACCTTATTTGATAGCTTGCGTACTAAAATTATGCCCTTATCAGATGATGTCATTGTATACCCAGCACACGGAGCAGGGTCTGCTTGTGGTAAAAATATGATGAAAGAAACGGTCGATACATTGGGTAATCAAAAGAAGATGAACTATGCTCTAAGGGCAGATATGACCAAAGAAGAGTTTGTAAAAGAGGTTACAGACGGGTTATTACCTCCACCAAAGTATTTCCCACTAAATGTAAAGATGAATAAGGAAGGCTATGAGGATATTGAAAAGGTTTTAGACCGAGGTACCAAAGGTCTTTCGCCTGAAGAATTCGAATTAATAGCGAATGAATCTGAAGCCTTGGTGTTGGATGTTAGACATCAAGATGAATTTGTAAAAGGCCATATTCCTCGATCAATATTTATTGGTTTAAATGGGGATTTTGCACCATGGGTAGGCGCTTTAATTGCAGACACAAAACAACCATTGTTGTTGGTGATACCAGAGGGTATGGAAGAAGAGGCCGTAACTAGATTGTCTAGGGTAGGGTTCGACGCATCTATAGGATATTTAAAAGGAGGTATCGAAGCTTGGAAAGCAGCAGGTAAAGAAATCGATAAAATCACTTCTATTGGCGCAGAAGAGGCTAAGAAGATGATAGACAGTACTAATATTAAGGTTTTTGATGTTCGAAAGAAAGGTGAGTATAAGAGCGAACATGTTTTAGATGCTGAAAGCACACCATTAAGTGAACTAAATAAGCATTTAGCAGAATATCCTGAGAAGGGAGATTTTTTAGTTCATTGTGCAGGTGGTTATAGATCAGTTATTGCGTCATCCATTTTAAAAAGTCGGGGTATTCATAATTTGATAGATGTGAAAGGCGGTTTTGGAGTGCTTAAAAAAGAAGGCGTGCGTACAACAGATTATGTTTGCCCTACAACATTATAAAATAGATAGATAGGACATTTAATGGTTTGAAAACAGTGAAGTGTCCTAGTTTAAATAGTATTAATTAATTCCTTTAATTAGGATTTAAATTGCGGCGATGTTTAAAAATTTTATAGAGCGTATTGGCCTAATTAATGTTATAATGCTCTTGGTAGTTATTTCTATAATAATTGTATCGGAAGTGCTTTTCTTATCTGGAAAGAAATTGGATGCAATTTTTATTGCATTTTGGGCGCCAACTATTCTAGGTTTTATGAATTATCTTAAATATAAAAAGTAATGGAATTTGTTCTATTATATTCAATTTTCATCTCCATAGTCTTTATGTTGTGGTTGCTTTTTGTAATTAGGATGTACAAGAAAATGAAGGACTAAATCAATTAAAGTGTTCTGACTAAAGAGCGAAAATTGCATTAGGGTTTTTTCGCATATAGCTTTCAACAATTCTTTGTGTCTCTAGTGTATTTTTCTGTGGTATAATAAAGGTTTCCAGATTTTCTATATGTTCTATGGAAAATTCTTTTGGTATGAAGCCGTAACCTGCGTAACTATTTTCTTGAATAATGACAAAGGCATTCTCTTCGGCATTTCTGCCATTTGTTTTTATGACTAAATCTGATTGAATATCTTTTAAACTTTTTAAGGCCTCTTGTACTCGTTCATTATAAGTATTCACCAAGCCTGTGTCAGAACATATACCAATGCATTGTTTGATCTTATAATGAGAGCAGCTTGAAACATTTTCTTGTAAATGACAATACTTGGGGCAAAGCTCAAAGGTATTGCATAACGCTTCTAAATACTGTCTGGCCTCAGTTGGGCTGTAGCATATGGCAAGAGCATTAGGTGTCATTTTTATTTTATTGAAGGCTAAGTGAATTATACCGTTACGATCTTCATAGCTGAAAATACCATATTGCTGTATAGTTCTTTTTTGAGCACTATTATATTTAGGGTATAGGTGTTTAATCTCAGCAGATTCCTTCAATAAAGCAATTAATTCATTCCCAGTTTCTTCAAAATCTAAAGAGGCAGTTTCTGAGCAAAGCGTAATTTCTTTTGTTTTCTTATCGTAAAAATGGACTAGAACCCTTTTTTTAATGTTTATGGCCTTACCAACATAAATAATCTTTCCCTTTTCATTTTTAAAGTAATACACGCCAGGGGTTGTCGGCAGTTTTTCGTACTCCTCTTTTGGCAATGCAGGTGGTAGTGTAGCTTCTTGTGATTTTGAGTTTAAGAATAACTTAAAAACACTTTCTGCATTTTCAGCCCTTAATAGTTTATGAAACAATAAAACAGTTGCATGGGCATCACCTCTTGCTCTATGGCGATTGGTTAATGGAATACCTAAAGCAGCAGTTAATTTACCTAAGCTATAGGAATTATAACCTGGCAGTAACTTTCTTGAAAGACGTACAGTACAGAGCTTTTTTCTAGAAAAATCATGACCAAGTTGATAAAATTCGTTTTTGATGACGTTGTAATCAAAGTTCACACTATGGGCAACGAAAATGGTGTCTTTTGTAATTGCTTCAATTTTAGGTATAATTTCTTCTAGTAGAGGTGCATTGCGCACCATGTTATTATCAATTCCGGTAAGACCCGTTATAAATGAAGGTATTTCACATTGCGGATTTACCAATGAGGTATATTCATCGACTACCTCATGACCATTATATTTAAATATGGAAATTTCGGTTATTTTGTTGCCTTTTATTCCGTTTCCGGTGGTCTCTATGTCAATGATGGTATACAAATACGATAAAATAAATTAGAAAAGTAAAGTTAGCGAATTTGATAGAAATTTTTCATGAATTACCTCCTTTGAAATTTAAGAGGAGGGGTTGTATTGAAATTACCAATTTAAAGGAAGGTATTCGGTCGAAATACAATAGATGGGTTTTTAATTATAATCTGAAAATTATTTGCTCTCTAGATAAGAATCGTATTTATTTTGAGAAAGATGTACACCTTCAAAACCAGAGCTAAAAAGTAATTTAGCAGTATTAGCTTACAGTGTTTAATCGAAGTTAGAGAGAGGAGACTTTTCTGCTACAATATTTGTAACATTATTCTTTACTACTTTTTTTTAGTTCGTTGGTCGTAGTATTGTTCACAACATCAACATTTAAAATACTGTTGTCTTGAACAGAATTTAATTGAACTTGTTGATTGGTATCACGTATTACATACTCTGATACTAGGTCATAGTCCTTACCACAAGAAGATAAACTTAAAAGAAAAATAATGGCTGCTAGGGGGACGAAAAAGGTTCTGGATAATTTAAATCTCATGTAAAAGCAAATAGAATTTTAGTGGCTGAAATAGTAATTCATTCCGAAAATATTTAAACTTTATTTATTAACGATGAAAAGTTCGTTTTATTCGATGAAATGCACTATAAAAGTTATTACAACCAATTGTTAATAACTTTTACGCTTAAGGCTATAAGTATGTTGACTTATATGTTATGCTGGTAGATAACTGCGAAAAAAAAGCAGAAGTGGTTGTCATGTCTCACAGTTGCACTACATTTTAAAGACATTTCAAGCACTGATATATTAATACCTATTGGCAACACTATAAATTAATGCCATGCAAAATACTTGAGCTTAATAGGTATACTGAATTTAAAGTTACCTTAATCTTTAGGTAAACTCGAACTAAATAAATGAACCCATCTTTGCCCTAAGTTTGAGTTAGTTGAATAACCGATGCATTTCTCTTGATGTGTCGGTTTTTTAGTATAAATATTATTTAGTTAGAAAAGCGGGCAACGAATTTTGAGATTGAAAATCGAAAATGGTGGTATTAAAGATTCACCTTTATTTCGTTGATTCTAAAAATCTGAATGCGTAAGAGATTTTGGAAAATGTGAACAATCTTTTCTTGGTGGTCTTCAGGTATACGACCACCAATAATCCAATTTTTTTGAATATGCTTAGTGCTTTTCGCATTAAACTCCATCATTAAGCATTCTAAAGCTTCTTGGCGAGTTTCATCGTTCATTTTACTGAACATTTGTTTTATATTTTCGGTCATGGTTGGTAATGGTCGGAATCAAAAATAAATAAAAAAGAGTTTTAAAATGCTATTAGTTATCGATAGATATCACCAAGAATTAAACAATCCAATAATTACTTGACCTTTACGTAAATACAAAGTCATTTTAAGAATTAAAATTTGCAGACTATACATTTGTGCTTAGGTTTGATAATATCAAATGCATTGTTCGCGAAACATGTCCTTTTTAAAGCTGATTTTATGAAATCAAGAATATTTTTTTCCATTTGTTTTTTTATTGTGGTACTGTCTACGGGTAAAGCACAAGACTTTAAAGTACATTCTCATAACGATTATAAACAGAATATTCCTTTTTGGAAAGCTATCGGCGCAGAAGTGAATTCTATTGAGGTAGATGTTTTTTTACAGAATGGTAAGCTTCTTGTCGCGCATGAATTGAGTGAAGTAGATGATAGTAAAACGTTACAACGAATGTATTTAGAACCTTTAAAAGAGGTTATAGAATTAGGATTGTTTTCAAATAAACCACTTCAGTTATTGATAGATGTTAAAACAGATGCGTATAAAACAATTGACGTAATTATTGATGGTTTAAAAGCGTATCCAATGATTACTGCTAATACCGATATTGAAATTGTAATTTCTGGTAACAGGCCAAAATTATCTGAGTATATAAAGTATCCAGGTTTTATTTCTTTTGATTATCAAAGTTTAGAGCCTATTACAGATACTGCTACCTTAAATAAGATAGCTATGGTAAGCCTAAGTTTTAGAAATTTCTCAGATTGGAACGGAAAAGGAAGGTTAACAGCTACAGATTATAACGCTGTCGTTAATACAATTGCCAAAGCACATGAGTTTAATAAACCATTCCGGTTTTGGGCAACTCCAGATTCTAAATCTGCTTGGAAAGTTTTTGCCGATATGGGCGTAGACTTCATTAATACCGATATGCCTAGCGAATGTGTTATGTATGTAAACACCTTAAAAGAAAGGGTAGTGCAGAATACGGTTTTTTCTGAGGTTTATTATCCAACTTTTGAATCGGACAAGGCAAAGCGAAACCCTAAGAATATTATCTTAATGATTGGTGATGGCAACGGACTTACTCAGATTTCAGCAGCCACTTTGGCGAATAATGGAGAGCTATCCTTGACCCAACTAAAAAGCATCGGTTTTATTAAAACCCAATCTGCCGATGATTTTACTACCGATTCTGCGGGAGCAGGCAGCGCAATTGCTACTGGTGAAAAAACCAACAATAGAGCAATTGGTGCTAATGCCAATGGCAAGGCGATTCCGAATATCACAGAAATTTTAACTAAAAAAGGATTTAATACTGGGGTCATCACTACAGATGAAATTACAGGAGCTACACCTTCCTCATTTTTTGCGCACAGAACAGACCGTGGAATGGCAGAAGAAATTGCATCTGACTTAAATACTTCACAATTAAAATTATTCATATCCCAGCCTACATCCGCGGTTAATGGAATTGATGAGGCAGAGTTTCATATGAAAAGTGATGTAAAAACCATTGGCATGAGTAAGGAAGAAAAAGTAGGTGCATGGTTCAATACTACCAAAGAAGAACCTGTTGAATTCTATGTTGAAAAATTGGCACTAGCCACCAAAAACGGATTGTCATTCCTTCAGAATAAGAAGATGCCTTTTTTCTTAATGATCGAAGGTGCAAAAATTGATAGCTACGGCCATGCAAATGATATTAAAGGTGTCATCACCGAAAGTATCTCTTTTGACAAGGCAATTACCGAAGCCTTGAAATTTGCCGATGCCGATAAAAACACCCTGGTCATTATCACTGCCGATCACGAAACTGGTGGCTTAACGATTCCTCAAGGTGCTATGGCTAAACATGAAATTGAAGCCGATTTTACAACGCATGACCATACAGGTACTATGGTCCCTATTTTTGCCTACGGACCTTTGTCTCAAGAATTTCAAGGCGTTTATGAAAACAATGAAGTCTTTCATAAAATAATTAAGGTATTAGGACTTTAGTGAAAATAATTTTTGATTTTGACACTTCTTCTATACCATAGTCATTTTCTTCTATTACCACTATAAACGGTGAAACTTTACAACAATTTACAAGCATTTTTCAAAAGCAAATGAACGGTGAAGAGGCAGTAAGTTTTAAGGTCGATTTAAAATAACAGCTGTAATTTCTTGAAACAAAATCCTCATAAAACCTTGGGTTTAACTTTCACCGATAGATATCACCAAAATTAAAACTATTGAATCGTTCTATTGACTTAACGGGTTTGGTTCGATTCAATTTTATTAACCCAATTCTTGGGTGAAATACCACGTCTTAAAGGGGATAAAAAGTTCAACGATGTTAATGAAAGGTTTTTTTTGGCTGAATCTTTCCGAATTTTGGCCACGAACGTGAACTATATGTTGCCAAAGACTAAAAGTAGCCTAGGTAATGTTGTTTATGTCACTTCTGGGAAGATGGGCGAAGGTAAGAGTCTTATCGCTTATAACCTGTCCGTAGCCTTTACCAGTATCAATAAAAAAGTTTTGTTGGTAGGTGCCGATCTTAGAAGTCCGGAAATTCATAATTATTTCTCGATGGGTATAAATACAAAAGGCTTAACCGATTATTTACAGCATCCTGATTCTAATTGGCAAGACATTATTTATCCAGGGCTAGAAAATAGCAAAATGCACCATATATGCCTTAGTGGTTCAATTCCGCCCAATGCACCACAATTACTTTCAATTGGTGCTTTTGAGAATTTTATTGTGCAAGCAAAATCATTTTACGATATCATTATTGTAGATACGGCACCGACCATGCCAGTAACCGATACGTTATTGATTGCTGATTATGCCGATGTTACCTTATTTGTGACAAGAGCGGGTGTTACCGATAAAGCAGTCTTACAAGAGGCGAATGAACTTAACCGAAGGGATAAGTTGAAGAATATGGCATTTGTACTTAACGACACCTAAATGGGCGCTAAAGATTCTTATTCATACTCGAATAACGAGAAGTAGATAGCTAGTATAGGTATACATTAAAATAGGGCTCATAAAGAAATTTGTTGAGCCCTTTAATTTGTTAGGTAGTAAAGTTGATGATTTCAAACTTCAATTTTTGAATAGTATCATCTGAATTATTGTTTCGCAACTTAAAATGGTTGTCCGCTTATTATTTTTAACATCAGAAAGGTTACTACCAAATACTTCCTACTTTTATAAGGTGAGCTATAGTAATCAACATTTAAATTGTAGTGATTGGTTAGAAACACAAAAAATTATAAACTAGACAACCTATGAAAACACTTTTAAAAATTTTACTTGCTACGGTGTTGTTTGCAACGCTGTCCATAAAGGCCCAACAAGACAAGAACCCGAATGTAATTTTAATTACACTAGACGGTGTTCGTTGGCAAGATGTTTTTACAGGAATCGATACTAAATTATTGAACAGTTCTTATACTCAAGATAAAGATCTATTGACCGAAAAATTCGTTGGTACATCTATTGAAGAAAATAGGACTTTGTTAATGCCTTTCTTCTGGAATACGATTGCTAACCATGGGCAGTTGTATGGTAATAGAAATAAAAACAGTACTGTGAACCTTACCAATAAGATGATGTTTTCATACCCTGGGTATAATGAGATTTTAACCGGTAGTGCAGATGATGAAAACATTGATAGCAATGATAAAATATATAACAAAAATGTGACCCTATTAGAACTGGCGAACACTACTGAAGCTTATAAAGGTAAAGTTGCCGGTTTTGGTAGTTGGGATGTTTTTCCGTTCATTATAAATGATAAAAGAAGCGGTGTACCCGTAAATGCTGGATATATGGATGCTACGGGCGATTTAAACAAAAGGGAGAAATTCTTGAACGAAATTCAACGCCAGGCACCTGTTATTTGGGAGAGCGTACGTTTAGATGTTTTTACGCATCAGTATGCCAAAGAATACATGAAAAAGAACCATCCGAAATTGGTATACATCTCTTATGGTGAAACAGATGATTTCGCTCATGACGGCCATTTTGATTTTTACACAAAATCATTACATAACACAGATGCGTTGATTGCCGATTTGTGGAATTATGTGCAAACGGACTCCTTTTATAAAGACAATACCTATTTTATTATTACCACGGATCATGGCAGAGGAGAAGGTATAGAAGAAGGTTCGAAATGGACAAGTCATGGTATCGATGTTGCAGGGGCAGAACAAACGTGGCTGGCTATTTTAGGTCCTGATGTGACCTCTACAGGAGAAGCAAGTAACAATCAACTATACACCAATCAAATTGCACCTACGGTATTAAAGACCTTGAACATGAAAATAGACAGCAATAAGATGCCGGCAAATTCAATCGATTTTAAGAGGCCTTGATGTTGGCTTAAACTATTAGCCTGTTTTCGGCTATTTCTTTATCGCTTGTTTATATTTTATGAATCATTGGGATGATTATTTTATAAAAATATAAACACATTTAAAATGTTGGTTACCGGGTAATTAGCTGTTATGGCTTTGTTGCGTGTTTTACAATTGATTTGCCATAGATTATGATTTCTTCAGTTTAGTGATTTAAATTCATATTATATAAAAGAACTAGAGCAACTCACTTATTATTATAGTGTTAGAAGGCTAATAGAGCTAAGGGTAATTATAAATAAATTATGAAATTTTGAGATGTTATCTAAAAACGATTTATCTGTTGTAATTGGGGTTTTTTTTCGACTAAACTTTTTGTTTAATGTTGAAAATTAAGCTTTTACGAATTTTTTAGGAGAAATATTTTTTTCATGTGCCTAATTTATTTACATTGGAATAAAGTAAGAAATATACTACGTTTATATTTTTCATACCCATTCTTTAATTAAGAAATTAAATGTTTTATATGGATAAATAACCCCCCTATGAAGAGTAAAACTATTTGCATAATTGATGATGACCCTATTTGAGTCTATGGTACAAAGGTTCTACTGAACCATAATAATTATTTTGGTTTACGAAGATGGCTATGAGGCATTGGTAAACCTTACTGCCTTGGTAATTTCTAAAAAAAGGTTACCAGATGTTATTTTATTAGATTTGAATATGCTGGTTATGAATGGCTGGGAATTCTTAGATGAATTTGTGAAGTTGCCATTAGTAATTAAACCACAAATTTTTGTAGTTAGTTCACACTTTGAATTAAGTCAAATCAATAAAGGAAATAGCTATGGTATTGTCAGTGATTATATTTCAAAACCTTTGGTTGAGTCTAAACTCACCGATTTATTTGAAAGTGTAATGACTGCGAGTATTTAATGAATAGAACAAGCTAATAGAGTTGATCTTTTATAAAACATATATAAGTTGATTGAAGGTGTATTTGTAAGGTAGTACCTAAGCTATTAAACAAAATAATTCAATCAAGTAAACTTGCCGAGCTTAAAATTTTCAAATCATAAACATGGTGTGTAAAATTTTAGATCCAGATATTACTCAGAATAAATAAAAGCTCATAGGGGTCTAGTACCTATATATGCAATCACCTATTAATTTGGGTTTTGTGAGAGGTAAAATTTTTTACTCACCGAATAAGTGACTTTTAGCTACAGTTATTTTTTAGTAGGTTCTAAAAAAATTGGTTATCCCGTTTGTACGTAAACCATTAGAATTCTATGCTATCCCTAGCTACAATGGGTAGGGTATAATTGCCATATTCAACAACTATGTTGCTTTGGCCGATGATTTCTGTTCCCGACTTATCTAAACCAGAGTTAAATAGAAATACTTTTTCTAACTTCTTAAAGTCTTTGAGCTTGTTCAGGTTTTCTTCTTTAAATGTTGTGTTGCTAAGGTTAATGGAGGTTAGATGCTCGAGCATTTTTAAACGTTCTATTTGACTGCCGGTAATCGTAGTATTATCTAATTTTAGAATAGTAAGATGAGGTAAACTTGCGATGTCTGTAAAAATAGCATCCGTTATTTGAGTGCCCCCAAGGTCGAGTACTGCTATCTGGGATGCTACAGATTTTAGCAATTGAAAATCAATATCACTAAAACTTTTTAAATTAAGTGCGGAGACTTTTAAATAGTGGGTATTCTCACTCATTGTATTTAAATGAAGTCCGCTATTTTTTATCCTTAGTATACTATCTTGAGATGCAGCAGCAATTGCTACATCTGGATAATCTGTTTGTATGATTGTTGGAAAGAAAGATTGAAAGAGTGATTTTTCTAATCCTAGTTCTCCTATAGTTTTATCAAACGAAATACCATTCTCGATCCAAACACCAATTAGTTTAATAGCTTCTTTTGAGGGTTGTTTTTTTCCATCTGGCGGCATATGGTTGTCGTCACTCTTCGGTAATTTCATTCGAATAAATAAATCGCTCTTATCTGCATGGCTAGTTAATACCACAGGACCATTTTCACCGCTTTCTAAGATACCTTGTTTTGTGTTTAAAAGTAGTTCTCCTTTTGCTTTTTTAGCATTGTGACAGCTTACGCAATTATTATTGAGTATGGGTTGAATAACAGCATTATACAAAATGGCAGCTTCCCAATTCTCATCGGTAAGCACTATTTTCTTTTCTTCAAAAACTTCGTATCCCAGGGCAGACTTTAGTGAATTGGGTAGGGGTTCTATCAAATAATCTTCTCCATGCGTAATATTACCGCCTTGGTGCCCGGTAAAGGAAATCAGGATAAAAATGAGCACAGATAAAACCAGCATTGGAATCTTTGTTAAAAAAGGCAACATGGATTTATCTTTTAGCTTTGCCCACATTAAGAAAGAAAATAGCGCAGTGGCAATACCAGACCATAAGTGAACTTTTATAGAATCGAAAGAATAACCTTCCCCTAAATAGTGTAAATATCCTGTGGTACAAGCTAAAACAGCGAAATACCCTGTCCATAAATAAATTAAAGATATCACGTGGTTAAATTCCTTTTGTTTTCTATCATAGAACTGTAACAGTAATCCGACGATAATAAACCCAATGGGCAAGTGAACCACTAGCGGGTGAAGTCTTCCAAAAAGTTGTTTTAAAACATCCATAGTGGCAAAGGGTTACTCGATATTCATTCGTTCTTTGATTACCTTCATCATATAGAGGTTCGCCTTCCATTGATTCGCTACCGGTGCTCTGGTATAGGGTAAAGTTGGCATATAATCAGCAGGTCCGAATTCTGTAGTAAGCGTAAATATATTTTTGGTTTCCCAGTTTTTCCTGATTACTTTTTCCCAGATATCTAGATGTCTATCAACGGCCTTTTTCCATTCGGGCGCTTCTGGGTCGTTTACTTGTGGCCCTTCTGCATGTCCCACACGTGCATGTAAGTGGTGTGTGCGTTCTAACACTTTTTCAAGGGTATTATCTTGTCCTTCCAGTAAAGATTCGTGTACCACCGTCCAATGACTTATGTCTAGATTTAATTTAAGCTCGGGTATTTCAGATAAATAGATTTTAGTATCGGGCAGGTTAAAGCTAAAACGCCCTCGATGGGTTTCATGATATATTGGAATTTTACTTTCCTTCGCAATTTTGTTGGCCAAGTCAATAAATGCTTTGTTCTGTTCAAAAGTGAAAAAATCACTGCCCGTATGGCAATTAATATATACAGGCGCCCACGTAGTCAATAGTCTTAAATGCGCTTCATAGCTTTTTAGGCTCTCTTCAAAGGGTAGGGATTTATTGGTGCCGTTTAAAAACCCCACTTTTAAATTGTACTTTTTTAGTGCAGCCTTTAAATTGTATTGGTCTTCTACTGTATTCGGAAACCAAATTTCTATACCGTCATAACCAGCGGCGGCTGTCTTTTCGCAAAAAGCATCCCAAGAAATAGTACGCCCCCAATCGGTTTGAAAAAATTGAATCGTTTTTTGTTCTTGACTGCTACCCTTACTAGCGATAAACAATAATGCTAAAATAAAAAGGTGTCGTAATTTGGTCATAAGGTATAGGTTGGTATTATTAAATCGGAATTAAGCTAGAATTTCACGAATGACTTCTCCTTCCACATCTGTCAATCGAAAAGGCCTACCTTGAAAATCAAACGTAAATTGTTCATGGTCGAAACCAAGAAGATGTAATATTGTTGCATGAACATCATGAACGGATACCCTGCCATCTACCCCAGAAAAACCGATGGCATCGGTCTGACCGTGAGAAGCACCTTTTTTAATTCCTCCGCCGGCCATCCACATGGTAAAAGCATCACCATGGTGATCACGACCTTTAAAGCCCATGGTTTTACCTTCTCGGTTCTCTTGCATTGGGGTTCTGCCAAATTCACCACCCCAAACGACTAAAGTATCCTCTAGAAGTCCGCGTTGTTTTAGATCAAGTAATAAGGCACTCATAGGTCTATCGATTTCTCGACATTTATTTTTTAATCCTAAATCAACTGCTGTACTGGCATCGGTACCATGGGCATCCCATCCCCAATCGAACAACTGAACAAAACGAACACCATCTTCAACTAATTTACGAGCCAAAAGGCAGTTATTAGCAAAGGATTCCTTGCCCGGTTCTACCCCGTACATGTCTTTAATATGTTGCGGTTCGTTATTAATATTCATTACCTCTGGAACAGCAATTTGCATGCGATATGCCATTTCATATTGATTGATTCGTGCTAAAATTTCTGGGTCGGCATATTTTGCGTATTCTTTTTTGTTGATGTCATTAATCGCATTGATGGTATTCTTTTTTAAATCGCGAGATATACCATCGGGATTATCGATATATAATACAGGGTCACCTTTTGAGCGACATTGTACACCTTGATAAACAGAAGGTAGAAATCCGCTTCCCCAAACACTTTTTCCTGCGCTAGGTGCCTTGCCGCCAGAAGTTAGAACCACAAAACCAGGGAGATTTTGATTATCAGAGCCAAGACCATAGGTAACCCAAGATCCAATAGATGGTCTACCTAATCTAGCACTACCCGTATGCATGAATAATTGTGCGGGACCATGGTTGAATTGGTCGGTATGAACGGCTTTTAAAAAGGCTACCTCATCAACCACTTTTTTGAAATGCGGTAAATTATCGGAAACCCAATTGCCAGATTTCCCCTCTTGTTTGAAGGTTGCCTGTGGACCTAATAATTTAGGTGTACCTCGTATAAAAGCAAACTTCTTTCCTTCTAAAAGTGATTGTGGACATTCTTGATTATTAAGCTTTGCCAGTTCGGGCTTGTAATCGAACATTTCTAATTGTGAGGGGGCGCCTGCCATATGTAAGTATATAACATTTTTCGCTCTGGGTGAAAATGGAGGTGGCAATGTAGCCAACGGATTTAAGTCTCGTTCGGAGAAGCCTGAGTTAATACCAGCTATTGATTTACCCGAGCTCAATGGGTCACACCCCATAAATATTGAGCCTAAGGCTAGACCACCCATACCTGTAGCGCATTGTTTTATAAAATGCCTACGGGTCTTGGTTTCTAGTTCTATTTTAAGTTTTTCTGCTATGAGCCTATCTATATTACTTTTCATAGTAGTTTTTATTTACCAGGCTTATGCCTTGGTTAAAAATTCGTCTAAGTTCATTATTGCATTGGCTACTATGGTCAATGCTGCTAATTTCGAACTCGGTTTTTCTTTTAGACCTATAAAATTTTCTTCATACGTACCTGCCGAAAATTCAACCATCGCTTGGTCATATAAGCTCTTTAAAATTGCTAATTCTTCAGGATCTATTTCTGAAAATGTAGCTTTTTTGAATCCTGATGAAATTCCTTTTTCCACATCATCCATATCCATCGATTTCGCAAATGAATATGCAGCTTCTAAATAAACCGGGTCGTTCAAAGTAACCAATGCCTGTAATGGTGTATTGGTGACCGTACGTCGAATAGTACAAACTTCTCTACTACCAGCGTCAAACGTAATAAAAGAAGGGTAGGGGCTGGTACGTTTTAGGTAGGTATATATTGCACGCCTATATTTGTCTTTTCCTTTACTTTCTACCCACGACTCATTGCTGTAAACAGATTGCCAAACGCCATCTGGTTGAGGTGGCATAACCCCTGGGCCATACATTTTTTTACTTAACAGTCCTGAAACCGCCAATGCTTGATCCCGTATTTCCTCTGCGGTCAAACGTATTCTAGGTCCGCGAGCATACAATTCATTATTTGGGTCTTTTTGATATAATTCTGGAGTAACTATCGAACTCTGCCTATATGTGCCAGACATTACAATTTCTTTGATCAATGCTTTCATACTCCAATTTTGTTCATTCATAAACCGAAGGGAAAGCCAATCTAACAAGGCAGGGTGACTAGGTGGGTCTGATTGAGTACCCATATCTTCTAACGAAGCGACAATACCCCTTCCAAAAACCTGATGCCATACACGATTGACCAGCGTACGTGCCGTTAACGGATTCTCTTTGCTTACCAACCATTTTGAAAGCCCTAAGCGATTTTTGGGCCATGCATCATCGTACGCATTAAGTATTTTCGGCGTACCTGGTTGTACCGTATCTGCCAGCATTAACCAATTGCCACGTTCAAAGATTTGAGTAACCCTTGCCATATCGCTTCGGTTTTCAACCATTATAGGAAGCTCTTGTGTTTGAGTATTCAGTAATTCTATAAATGATCGGTTTATTTGGTCATAACCGGCTTCGGTGGTTCCTGGTATATCCGATAAAAATGCGAACCAAGAAATATGACTTGTTGATACCTGTTTTGCAATTCTGTCATTATTAGCTTCAAAATATAAATCAATAGGTTCATTAATGGTTTTGAAAGGTATTTTTCTAATTCCATTACCGTCAGTTTTATCGACCTTGAATTGCGCTAGTATTTCACCTTTGGCATTATTCTTTTTAATGGTCATAGTGGTGCCATTCATAAATGCCCTATAAAACATATATATTGAGGATGCACCTTTTGTATTGATATTTTTAAGTACGCACGACCCATCATCCCAAAGTGCTAAATATTTAGTGTCTGCAAGTTCACCGTTGACAAAATTGGTCGCATTATGGGCTAAATATTTAGGTTCCATAAAGGATAAGAAATCAGCATAATTTTTCTTTTCCTCTTTAGTACCATACTTTTCTACCCAAGAGATAATTTGGTTTTTCTTTTTAGTCTGTTCGTCATTATAAAAACGAACATTCGGACTTTCATCGGGTGTATCCTCATCTCTCGTATTGTTGAAAAACGCCATAGCTTGATAGTACTCCTCATGCTTAAAAGGATCGTAGGTATGGCTGTGGCATTGTACACATTCCATTGTGGTACTTTGCCAAACAGAAAAAGTAGTATTTACCCGATCTAATACAGAAGCGACTCGAAACTCCTCATCTTCGGTGCCACCTTCGTCATTATTCATAGTGTTTCTGTGAAAAGCTGTGGCAATTAGTTGGTCTGCAGAAGGATCAGGTAACAGGTCTCCGGCCAATTGTTCAGTAGTAAATTGGTCGTAAGGCATGTCGGTATTAAATGCATCGATTACCCAATCTCGATAACGCCACATGTTTCTACCATTATCTTTTTCGTAGCCTTTGGTATCTGCATATCTGGCCAAATCTAACCACCAACTTGCCCATTTTTCACCATAGGTGTTTTGTTGTAAAAGATTGTCTACTGCCACTTCATAAGATATGTTTCCTGAAACGAAATCATCGTGTAATGCTGTAGTTGGAGGTAAACCCGTAAGGTCAAATGCCAATCTTCTAATAAGGATATTTTTATCTGCAGAATGATTTGGAGCAATCGTATCACTTTCTAATTTGGCCAATATAAAATGGTCAATATCATTTTGTAAGAACTCATTTTTACTAACATCGATAATACTAGCTTCTTCAGTAATCGCCGGAACTGTTACTTTTTCTGGCAGTGAATACGCCCAATGTTCGCCCCATTTTGCACCTTGGTCTACCCATTTGGTCAACAAGTCAATCTCCTTCTTTGAAAGTTGGGGCTTTTCGTAAGGCATTCGTAATTCTGGATCCTCTTCTTTTAATCTTTTAATGAATTCGCTTCCACTGGCATCACCAGGAATTATGGCAGGTTTTCCTGATTTAGTAACTGCAAATGCTTCGTCCTTAAAAAGTAAGCTGAAACCACCATTTTTTTTGACTCCGCCATGACAGGTAATACATTTATTATTTAAAATAGGTTTTATCTGAGTACTATAATCTATTTGCTCAGATGATGTGTTGCACGAAAAAATAGTAGTTGCAATGACAATAAAAACGTATTTAAAATAAACCTGTTTGCTGTTGTTTTGCATTGCTAAGAATAATATTTAAGTAGTGTTATAATGATAATCAGTAGACACTTTTGTAAGCAAACTTAATATTAAGAATTTTTAGCTTAATTATAAATGTAGTTTTAAAAATTGTTTAAAAAAAGACCAAATGTATCCAGTATTTTTGTTTTTAATAGGTCTATTTAACTAAAGTTGAGGTGAAAATATAGTAAGGTAAAGAAAAGGTCTTATAGACCTTTTTAGCACAGGTACGAGTTAATGCGTTCGCATTCGACTCTCGTAGGTATAACGAAAAAAACCACCTATAATGTTGTTTTTTGAAGTGGAGCCGGGAGGGGCTACCTTACGGTTGTTCCTAGTGGCTCACGCCCTGCAAATACAACTGTCAAGGCTTAAAGAAACCCTATTGTCTAAAAATAAAAATCCCAAACAAGCGAGCTTGATGGGATTTTATCTTTTCATCCACAATACAGTTGTTAGTGATTGTGGAGCCGGAGGGACTAGAACTCAACCTGGAAATGCCTATGTACAAGGGTTTTGAGGGGTTGTTTTTTTTATGCGCACCGAATAGGTGACTTTTGTTTTATAAGATTAAAAGTGGTTTATCTAAAGAGGGAGAAGGAGAATATATCCTATCATATCGATTATTAACTAAATCAATATATTTCTCTTTCATAGTATTTGATAAAAAGGAATTATTAACCCATTTTATTGCATTCCCCTTTTTCTTGTAAAAACGATTGAATACACTTGAAATTTGCTTCTCGGTGAGCCCTAGCCCAGTGCCTAGGTTTTCGAAATGCTTTCGTTGGAGTTTACTCTTTTTTCCTTCTATAGTAAGTGCTAACTCTTCGTTATCATCAGGATTGGCAATGGAAACGTTGAGTAAGTCGTATGCAGGTGCTAGAAGCCACCCCCAAGTAGATTTAATCATGGAGAAGTTTTTAAGATGCATATCGTTATTCCCCGTCAAAAAACTAAACAGTGTTAATTCAAAAAAGAAGACCATATCCAATAGTGTATTTGCGGAATGGGTTCGCAAAGCTTTCCCAACTTTTTCCATGGAACTTTTGTACTTGTCAAAAGCTTCCGTTATTTGAAACATGTCTAGCATGTGAATTTTTTGGTCATCTTCTGTTCTGTCTATTCGCTTAGTGATATAAGACAGTTCGCCGGATTGCAATCGAATCAAACTAGAGGGCACGGTCTGTATTCCAAATGTTTCTGCAATGCGCATTGTTAAATGTTCATTTTGGGGCATTTCGGGATAATCGGATGATGGTGGCTTAAAGATGTAATTACCACCTAAAGCACCAACAACTGTCAGTCTAAAATTACCAGCGTCTTTAACTTTATTAATTAAAGACATCGACAACTTGGCCTGCACTCCCGGTACAGATATACTTCGGTCAATAACATTCTTTGCTAGTTCTGACATCTGGTTCAAGGAATATTCCAATTTTGGTGCTTCCTTGGTTCCAAAAAAAGATAAGCTACAAGTTTCGTGAAAATCTGCTTCTCCGCTTAAGCTCTCATAGCAGTATAAACATTTATGCTTCATGATTTTCTTTTAGGGGGTGAACACTCACGGCGCCTATACAATTTTGACAACAGACTAATAGCAACCCCATTCGGTCATTTGGGTTTATCTTCCAATTTTTAGTGGCAATGTTCAGCAACCAACCTTCGGGAATCAATCCTTCAAAAAAAGGAAAAAGTCTATTGTCTTTATAGGGTGCTGATCGGACTGGCATAGAAAACGTCAGAAACTGTTCTGGATAGTTATCTATATAGTCAACATCATATTGAAATACATAGTCGCCATCATTGGTTTCTATAAGTTCACCCGCTTTACTATTGTTGTATAGGATAGTAGCTCTTCTCATTGTACGTCATTTTCAACACTCTCTTTTGTTGCATTTGGAACAGCAGCAAGCGTATGGCCGAACATACTGAGTATGAGGTTGACCTTATCCATATTCAAGTTTGTTTTTCCTTGTTCTATTTTCCGGACAACCGTTAGGGCTACACCTGTTCGTTCCGCAAATTCTCTTTGTGTGAGATTCACCTCTTTTCTGCGTGCTTTTACAAATTCAGATAAAGTACTCATTATATGTTTTTAAATATAATTATGAGTAAATATAATAAATTATATGGTTTTACGTATAATATAACTAAAAATAATATTATTATATGCTTTTAAGTATAAAAATTACTCTACCGTGACGCTTTATTCACTTATTTTGGTATCTATTAAGGAAGATAAAACCATAAATGTATAAAAATATCGATTTTCTATACAAAACGAAAGGGATGTGTATTGATTCAAGTGTTTTGTTATGATTTAAGTATATTTTGATTCTCAAACTAAGCAAACTAAGCCCGTTGCCCTTAATTGCATTCCAGTCAAAGCGCATCATTTAAAAAGTTCTTGAACACCATCCATTTTAAGAAAAATAGCATGAATGAAGTTCGCTTTATACTCTGCTAGTCATACCCGTATCGCTATCGGATAAATCTTTTTATTTTCAACAGTTGTCAAATTTAGTACCCCAGAATATACCTTTCCCTTTTCCGAAACCAAAGGAAACCGATTTGTTCCTAGACGGATTGCATAATCAGGCTCATGCTTCGCACTTTTTATAAATCTTTACTACGCTCAAATCAGTTAAGTGATACAGCATCGAAAAAAGGAAACGCATACGGCACTATGGGAAGTAAAGGGAACTAAAAAGGCATACCCCATTATTTCCGCAGCCAAGAAAGCATTTGTAACTTGACATATGATGTCCGTATTACGATGGACATAAAAAAGGGGAAAGCGCACCGGATATAATAAGTAATGGGTGTTTTTCCCTCATAGATCTTGATACCGAATGCCTTCAAAAAAAATGGAAAGAACTTGAATCAGATCGGAAGCCCAGGGCTGCCGTTTTGAGGAGCGTAGCGGATAAAAAGGAGTAGCAAGAGGGTAACACGCTACGCGATGTTAAGTGCTCCTTTTTATTTATAAAAAATTGAAATTCAACTGTTTATAAATATGTAAAATTATAAGCTTTTTCCGATTTGCGACAAATGACCCGTGAACGCCCATTTCTGGGGAAGGATTTGCGACAAATATCAACGAATGGGAGAATAGGTATGGTCCTTACTGCATAAGTTTCAACATTTAAAAAATATGAGCGGCCCAGAAAAACGTCCGTCAAACAATACCTATCTTGTGTACCGCAAATAAAAACGGACGGTTCATAGAGCGCTCCATTTATCAGGAGGCATTGGAGGAAAACCAAAAAAGAGTGGAGGAAAATCCGGAATACTATAGGCTCAGGCAACAAATAACGGAACATCAGTTCGGCACCCTAAAAAGGCAATGGGGCTTCACCCATACATTGATGAGAGGAAAACAAAATGTACTCCCGGAGGTGAATCTGATAATGATTTGTTACAATCTCAAAAGACTTGTGTCAATTGTTGGCCTAAAAGTGTTGAAAGACAGGCTAAAAAGGCTTGTCAACATGTTTTTTGCCCTGTTAGAGGAAATATCGGCCCCTAGGGCAGACTTCCTTTTATTCCGGATTCCACATCCCCATTCAGCTACAATAGAGAAAACTACCTTAGCTACGCCCTAAATCCCAATCGATTTATTATTTTTAACCCAGATGGAGTTGCTGCGCAAACTCCCGTTGTAAACAATTTATAATGAAAAACATTAACTACTTAAAAAAAATAAGATTTCATTTATTAGTTATACTTGTTCTATTATTAAATATTTCGTGTCTGAATTCACAAGCTTTATTTCAAGAAAATATCAAAGACTGGTTTATAAAGGGAGATGCTAATTGGAATTTTTCTAACAATGAGTTGATTGGGAAAATTAAAAATGGGGCTGGATTTGTAATGACACAACAGAAATATAAAGATTTCATTTTAGAGTTGGAATTTAAACCCGATAGTACTATCAATTCAGGAATTTTTATACGCTGCAAAAATAATGATATCAGCCCTACTGATTGTTATGAAGTAAATATTTGGGATTTACATCCAAATCAGGATTATAGAACTGGGGCAATAGTAATGAAATCTATTCCTTTAGCAATGGTTCAAACAATTGATAAGTGGAATACTTATAAAATTAAAAATGAAAAAGACCATATTCAGGTTTGGGTTAATGGTATTTTGACAGCCGACATCAGAGATAAAGTTCTCACCGAAGGATATATTGGTCTGCAAGCAACGGGAACAGGAGAAATTAGATTTCGTAATGTAAAAATTAAGACCTTGAAAATGGATTAATTTGATAAATCGAATTTTATGATATTCAGTAATAAAAACTGTTTACAATCGAGTAGACGGCCGTGAGCTTTAATACCCCGGGAACGTTAGCAACAATGGAGATTGCGCGACAAAAAACAGGTTTATTGTATCAATCACTTTAAAAATTATTGGCACTTAAAAGCAAATTGGTAGTATACCCTAGTCACATTAGTAACCCAATTTCTTTTGATGAGAAATTAATATGTAATACTCTTGGTGACATCAAAAACAATGTTGAAATATTGCAACTTAATGAAGAAGATTTCATTAATAATTTATTGCAAAAAATTCCTGAAACGCCACCAAATTAAGACGCTACAGTAAAACTAAATTTGAAAGGCAATGCAAAAGTAGAAGATTTAATTGAATTGGAAGCAGGGGCTAATCGTTGTGCCATTTCTTAAAAATTAAAAAATGGAAGGAAAAAACATACAATTAGGCTTAAAGGAAAATTGGAAACAATTTACATTGCTATTAATAGTAAATGCCTTTGTTGGTGGTATGGTAGGATTAGAACGAACCATACTTCCAAAATTAGCAGAAGAAGAGTTTTTAATAGTTGCTACTTCAGTAGTGTTGTCATTTATAATTGTCTTTGGAGTTGTAAAAGCCATTACCAATTATTTTACAGGCGTATTGGCAAATAGCATAGGACGTAAAAATCTATTAATCATTGGATGGATTATTGCTATTCCCATTCCATTTATTTTAATGTATGCCCAGCATTGGAACTGGATTATTTTCGCCAATGTATTGTTAGGGATAAACCAAGGATTAACCTGGTCTAGTACGGTAGTAATGAAAATTGACTTGGTCGGTGAAAAACATCGAGGTTTAGCGATGGGACTGAACGAGTCTTTTGGGTATTTTTCTATTGCATTAGTAGCATTTACAACAGGATGGATTGCTTCTGAATATGGTCTACGTCCGTACCCCTTTTATCAAGGTATTGGCTTTGTGATATTGGGGTTGTTAATTAGCATATTTTTCATAAAAGACACCGCGAAACATGTTGCTGCTGAAACAAAAATCAATAACATAACGTCTCTCAAAAATATCTTTTGGGATACTACATGGCGAGACAACAACTTAGGATCCATTTCTCAAGCAGGTTTTATTAATAACCTTAACGATGGTATGATTTGGGGTGTTCTACCCATTATTTTAGCCAGTAGAGGTTTTAATTTAAAAAATATAGCAATCATCGTAGCTATATACCCCGCGGTTTGGGGCATTGGACAATTAATAACCGGAAAACTATCCGATCACTATAATAAAAAAATGATGTTATTTATAGGGATGGCATTACAAGGTGTATCTCTAATTTTCATGTTTTGGGCAACTACCTATTTTCAATTCATCATTCTTTCGTCACTTTTGGGAGTAGGTACTGCAATTGTATATCCTACTTTTTTATCGGCAATAGCTAGTTTTACAAACCCTAATCAAAGAGCGAAAAGTATAGGTACTTTTAGGCTCTGGAGAGATTTAGGTTACGCTTTTGGCGCATTATTAACCATTATTATAGCGCAATTTTTTGAAATAGATATTACAATTATTGCTATAGGAATATTGACCCTAGCATCATCAATCATTATAAAAATAAGAATGACCTAATATGAACACACCATTTATTTATCTCGACTATAATGCGTCTACACCAAATGATCCTAGGGTTGTAGATGCGATGTTGCCTTTTCTAACGAATCATTATGGCAATCCTTCTAGTATTCACTCACAGGGAATAAAGGCTAAAGAATCTATTGAAAAGGCTCGTAAACAAGTAGCTAACTTGTTAGATGCATCTCCTAATGAAATTGTATTCACTAGTGGAGGAACAGAATCTAACAATTACGCCATTATTGGTACCGCTATATCCAATAAAGAAAAAGGGAATCATATTATTACCTCTTCAGTAGAACACCCTGCTGTTATAGAGGTTTGTAAATATCTTGAAACACAGGGGTTTAAAATCACTTATGTTGATGTGAATAAAAATGGTATTGTAGATGTAAAAGAGCTTGAAAAGGCCATATTGCCAGAAACTATTTTAATTACCATTATGCATGCTAATAATGAAGTTGGCAGCATTCAACCAATAAAAGAGATTGGAGAAATCGCAAAACAACATGGTATTATTTTTCACACAGATGCTGCTCAATCGGTTGGTAAAATAGCAACGAATGTAAAAGAATTAAATGTAGATTTATTAACCATCGCTGGGCACAAAATATATGCTCCAAAAGGCATTGGTGCCTTGTACATAAAGAAAGGAATTACTTTAAGCAAATTAATGCACGGTGCAGGTCACGAATTTAATAAACGGCCTGGGACTGAAAATGTAATGCAAATAGTTGGTTTAGGGAAAGCTTGTGAAATAACAAATCAAGAGTTTAATGAAAACACCTCACAAATGAGGAAAATGAGGGATTATTTGTTAGTTCAATTAAATAGTTTGAATTTTGATTCAATTGTTAATGGAGATGTATCAAGGTCGCTTCCAAATACTTTGAACATGAGTTTTAAAAATATTGATGCTAATACGGTAATTAATGAACTTCGAAACAAGGTAGCTTTATCTGCTGGTTCTGCCTGTCATTCAGGAACAGCAAATTTATCTAATGTTTTAAAAGCGACACTATCCGATTATAATTATGCCAATGGAACATTTAGATTTTCAGTAGGAAAAAATACTACTAAACAAGAAATTGATGATGCAATTATTCACTTTAAGAAAGCATTTGAAAAATTGAAACTTACGAAGTTAAATTATCATTAAAATATAAAGCCCAGTTGCTAATCGAGTAGACGGCTATCCCCATCAGTGAGGAGAGTGCACCTCTCACACCACCGTACATATGGGTCTCGTATACGGCGGTTCGTAAACCGATGGGTTCAGTTCTGGACTTGCAACAAAAAACTGGACAGAATATAAGGCTCAAAACAAGCATTGGTAAGTAATAGATTCTAAACCGGTTGTTTTTTATACTATTTTTTATATTATATGTTCCTATTTTGAAACCTGACTATTCTTATGATTTAACTCAGCTTGTTGCCAACAAGTGGGTAGCATCAATGAGGCTATCCAATTATGGATCTAAGTTATTTATCCTTTATTTAAACTATGACATTTTTTCTTTAGCTTTTTTTGAAATCGTTCAATTTTGGTTGAGCATCACTTCTCCCTGTTGTAATTAGTGAATCAAAAACGGAGAAAGCTTTTTCTATAACTTGTATTTCGTCAGCAAACAACTTTCTTTTGCGAGAAAAGAACTGGTAGCCTTCTATAGCGGAAGCTACCTTCGAAATTCTCACAGATATTTACTTCGCAAAGAGCCTTAGCTTCTAATAATCTACCTTCTTTTTCCAGCTGTTTCGCAATCAAATTTCTATGAACCTGGGTATCGAAATTATTACTCAACCTTTATTTGAACTTACTAAAAATATGCTCTTAATATCGATAGAGACAATTGATGAGCATTTTAAGATAGCACCATTATAACTTTTTTAAAAGAAAAGGGGTTATGAAATAAATTTACGCTAATTCAAAAAAAATATAAAATAGTAAAAACGGTTATCATGCTTTGTCTTAATGTCTTTTTAAATTTAATACAACGTAGAGGTGCCCCCTCTTCTAATTTATTCGGTGTAAAGGATTTTACTACCTTCTGTTCAGACTCTTTCTTAATCTATACTTCAGCTATAAAATATTATTAACTATTATAGTTCTTCAGATAATAATTGTCTACAGAGGTTTCAAAAACACCTTTCGTATATTTGAGACAGAATTGGCATATTCTTTTTTTGCACTCATAACCTTCCACTCCGGATGGTCAACAAAAGTTTTCCAGCTGGCATCATGCTCCTCCATATCCTTAAAGTTCAGCATATAGGTAAGGCATGGTCTATGCGGTCCTATAATCATTTCCCCAAAAAATAAGGGATGTAAGTTTGTTTTTAAAAAAAGATCAATCTCCTCTGTATTGAACATTTTAATCTTGCGTCCTACAGCATCCTCACTATACCCTTCATAAGTCCTTAATTCAAATAATGAGGCTCCATTAATCGGATCTAACATATTGGGCATACCATCAAATGCAAGTAATAGGGAGGAAGTAAACCTGTTATAAACCCTATCATCTTGCGAAAGGGCATTATAACCTGATGCCGCTTTAGTATATTTAGGGTCGGCTTCCAAATTTTGGGCGTCGATGTAAATTTGGCTGTTAGGATAACTTATGATTACCCAAAGTTTAGTCGGGTTAGAATTTCCTAGTTCATTGAAGAGCATAAAATGGTTTGCGCCAAAACGCTTTAGGGTTGGTTGTAGCACATTCTTCAAATAGTCTATAAGAATTTGTTGATCCCCCCCTAATTTAATTTCATAAGTACGGATTTCATAAAGTTCTTTTTCGACTTTATTTTTTAGTATTTCTGAATTGTAGCCAAAGCTTGTCAACGACAAGATGATTGCTGACAGTGCAACGAATATTAAATTTCTTCTTTTCATATGGTATTTGTATTTATATCCTAATTACTGAATCAATTATAAGTTTACTCTTTTGCCTTATTTTACAACTAAATAGATGGTGTCTATAATTTTAAGGTCTTTTACAACTTCTTCTCCATCTACTGGAACTACATTTACGTCAAAAATAATTTGTGCCATGCCATCCATTTGTAAGGTTTGGTCGGTAATATGTGACGCCCTGAGTTCTCCTTTATAGATTCGCCCTTTTATGGGGGCATACCCTGAAGAAGGATGTATTTCGGCAAACCCTTTTTCTCCATTCAATTAAAATACTTTAAATTATTGTTTTTTGGATTTGATGATTTTAGGATTGTCCTTTAATTTGAAAGGCCTTACCAATTAAACCAATGTGTAAATTTTAGGGTAAGCGACCAGCTTTTACCAATATTGGGATCTAATAATTGCATATTGGTGTAGACAATAAACAAATCCGAAGCAGGCTTATAACGCCATTGAAAACGAGAATTGATATTAAAATTATTACTTTGCTCGTTGTACTGGAACAAATTGGAAAAGAAGAGTTTATTGGTAAACGTTATATCTATTTCTGAACCAATCAACCAGAATTCAGTATTGTACCAAGGGTCCGGCAACTGGATATGATTATAACTAAGGTTTGCATTTAAGCTAACATATGGCTGAAATCTATATCCCACTTCTCCAGTTAAACTTGTTCTATTTCCATCTTGATAATAGCCTCCTAATCGACCTTCAAAAGCATAGGTCAGTAAACTTTGAGGTTTGGATTTATATTCCCATCCAAAAGAATTCCATCTATGTTTGGTGCCCGTTGCTAAAGTCGAAATACCAAGCCCGCTAGGGTCGAAAGGGGAAAGTAATTCTACATAATCATCGCCCAAAAAGAATAGTAGGCTGCTTCGCTTTCTAAAATCGATTTTATACTTTAAATAAGCAGTATGATCAGTCTCGTTAAATTGTTCATTGAAATAATAGAATCCGTTTACTTCCGGGCCATGACTAAGTATTAGACCTGCTTTTGGAAAAAACAAATGCCCTACTTTTCCAGATATATTTTTATAGCCTCTTCGCCTTACAAAACCAACTTCCGCGGAGTAATCATGACTAACCCATTCCTCTTGTATGCGCCAGTTCCATTTACGGTTGGTATATCCTATGTGTGCACCTTGGGTAAATCCGCTATCCTCATCCGTAGGGGCAAAGGATTTTAGAAAAAATGCCTTACCATTCCAGGCATTATTTGCAGAAGCCAGATTGTACTCAACACCAAGATTTCTGTTATACTTGGCGTATATATCAACCAACGAATCATTCTCCATTGGATAGTTAATAGATTGTTTGTTCACGAACATCATTCCAATACTACTGCGGCCAAATATTTTTCGCTGTAACGACATTACCGCAAAATTTTGACTGGGTTGCCCAGATTCTTCAATGCTTGCTGTTTGCATATCCATAACGCCCAATCGCCAATTATCGTTAAGGTTACCACTTATACGTGCACCAGCTTGAATAGGTACATTCAGTCCAATTCTTCGGGAGAAAAAAGGTCTAATGGTCTCATATCCAAAATTGGCAAATAAATCTCCATTTTCTAAAAAGAACTGTCTACGCTCTGGGAAAAACAATTCAAAACGGTCTAGATTGGTTACTTGGCGATCTACTTCAACCTGTGAAAAATCAGGATTTACAGTTAAATCAAGATTTAAGGAAGAGGTAAGGCTGAATTTAACATCACCCCCTATTTTTTTGTGTGTGGTGTCTTCACCCTCAAAATCTTTTGCAGTGCCTCCCAGCAAATATGGGATTACGGAAATATTGGTCTTTGGCGAAGGCGGTGGTGCATCCCATACCAATACCCCTGTGTAGGCCAAGGATGCCGTAGGGAATTGCCTTGGGATAGGGGTCCAACTCGATTTTTCGCTCGACTTCAAATCCAACCTACTAAAGTTGATGCCCCATTTTGTTACGCCGTCCTTGTAGCGGATAGATTTAAAGGGGATGGCCATTTCCACGACCCATTTTTCGGGATATTGCCTTACTTTAGAAATCCATTTGCTATCCCAATTAAGGTCTATACTTCCTCCCCCGAACATGGTACCGTCCCACTGTGCCCCAGCGGCATTGGAACCAAAGGAAAAACCGGTAGTCTGATTGTTGAACGGGTCTATGAACAGTAAAAAGTTGTCATTCTTACCAAAGGAGAAATCCCGTCGTAGTGATTCCACATAATATTTACCAGGAACACTGTTAAAAAAGGTGGCGGCCAAGTAAATGTTTTTATCATCATAAGTCATCCTTATCTCCGAAGTTTCATTAGCCTTTCCCGTATCCATAGGCAATACCATAAAGAAATCATCGGCCACATCAGTCTCTTGCCAGGCCCGCTCATCCACAATCCCATCAATGATAACCGGCTGTACTGTTTTTCGGATATGATATTGAAAGGTTTCGTTCTTTTTTTGGGCGTTCACCTGAAATATTCCTAATCCCATGGTGAGGAATAGGATGCTGTTTTTTATCATTCCGTAAAATTTAGTTATTTCATAAAAATTGTTCATAATACTAATAGATCTATCTCTATTTAATTTAAATAGTTTTTATCCATTTTATTTCTCTAATACTGCAATAAAGTCCATTTCGATGCAGGTATACTCTCCTTGGTTGTATTTTAAAGTGGTGATTCAAAGTCATTGTATTCATTGGGGAAGTAAATCCACACGCCTAAAAAAGATTTCAGCACTTTCAGACTGTATCTGAATACGTCCTTTTCTTGGTTTTACATCTGTTGCTTTATTTACAAGAACTCCGTTGAGGAATACCGCTATTTCACCATCTTTTACCACACATTCCAAAAGATTCCATTCCCCTACTGGTTTTTCGATATCATTTTCACCTCTAAAATCTAGGACATCCTTCCAATTTGGATCACGACTATACCAATTGATGCGATTCTCGTTTATAGTTACTTTACGTCCCTCGGGTTGAAAAACAAAAGAGTTTCCTTGTTTTTCTTTTGCTACCGTGCATGTAATTTCAAATTTGTTGCTTCCATCTCCAACTACGATAAAATCTCCAGTACCTCCTTCAATAATCTGGCATTCTATGGATGTCATCCATATGCCCTGAGAATTGCCGTCCTCTCCTTGTGAATGTAATAATATACCACAATCGCGTGCATTCTTTAATCTGGGGGCATAGGTCGTTTGCCCCCATTTAAATTCTGTAATTAGTCTATAATTTTCGTATTCCGTATCAGTAGTTATACATCCCCATTCCTCACCAGAAATTCGGATCATCCCATCTTTTACGGTAAAGACCTTTTTTGGGTCATCATCGCGTCCCCGATTTTGGAGAAAGGTATACCATCCATCCAAGTTGTTTCCATTGAACAATTCAATGGCTTTCTTCCCCATATCCTTTTTTCCTGGGGTAGAACGCATCGCGTTTTGTCCGACAGCATTAACAACAACTGTTATTGAAAATAGCACAAATATCAATATCTTTTTTTCCATGTCATTTTTTTGTTTTTCATATCAATTCATCCTCTTAACCTGCCGTACTTTTTCAATACCATATCAACTAAATTATCATTGGCCTTCGGACTTCCGATATTTACATATACTATATGGACATCAAGATTTATTTTCTTTAACATCTTAAGGAGTTGCCAATCTTTTTCTTCATTCCTTCCATTTATTTAAATTTTTTTAAAAGGAACATAGAGTTTTTGCAGCACTATGATTCTTGTAAACCAATTGTTTATAAATCAATCTCTCTATGCATAAAAGGTAAGATTAGAGTTATACTATTTTCAAAATGCATTACGGCAAAACGGATAATTTAAATAGTTAGTTTATGTTATTTACAAGCGCATATAAAACCGATTATTTGAGAATCTCTTCAATTTTATCAAGTTCGTTTGTGGTAAAGGCTAAGTTTTCTAACGCCTTTACATTATCGAATATCTGTTGAGTTTTGCTTACTCCAATCAAAACAGTGGATACTCGCTCATCCTTTAAAAGCCATGCAAGTGCCATTTGCGCTAAGTTTTGCCCCCTTGCTTCGGCAATAGCATTCAATTTTTTCACTTTTTCCAATATCTCAGATGTAATTTGCTCTTTTTTTAAATACCTACCATCTTTCATAGCTCTTGAATCTTTTGGAAAACCTTCTAGATATTTATTTGTGAGCACACCCTGATGCAAAGGTGAAAATGCAATGGAACCTATTCCTTCATTACCTAAAACATCCAGCAATCCATTCTCGACCCACCTATCGAACATATTATATCTTGGTTGGTGAATCAATAAAGGCGTCCCTAAATCCTTTAAAATGGCATGGGCTCGATCCGTATCTTCCGCACTATACTGTGATATACCCACATACAATGCTTTGCCTTGTTGTACACATTGATGCAATGCACCCATGGTCTCTTCCAAAGGAGTATCTGGATCACGACGATGGCTATAAAAAATATCCACATAATCCAATCCCATTCGTTTTAAACTCTGGTCCAGGCTGGCAATTAAATATTTTTTAGAACCCAGGTCACCATAAGGACCCGGCCACATGTCCCACCCTGCTTTGGTAGATATCATGAGTTCATCCCTGTAATTAGCTAAATCCAATTTTAAAATTCGTCCAAAGCTTTCTTCTGCTGATCCGTAAGGAGGCCCATAATTATTGGCCAGATCGAAATGACAAATACCTTGATTAAAGGCAGTTCTTAAAAGATTGCGTGCGTTGTCAAAATCATCGGAATGGCCAAAATTATGCCATAAGCCAAGTGACAATACGGGGAGTAGAATACCACTATTTCCACAACGGCGATATTGCATGTTATCATACCTATCTTCAGAGGCTGAAAATGGTTTTATTGAAGTACTATTATTTGTTCTCATATATCTTCTGTACGTATTGAACTATTATTTAAGTTATAGTTTCATGTTTTATTTGTTTAGATTTTTGATTCGTATGTTTCGAAATTCAAGCTCCGAGCCATGACCCAAAAATGCAATATGTCCTTTGTTTCTTTTTAACCCCGGATGATCCGTATGGTCAGCCGTACCATTCTTCGAGGCTTCCTTTATATTTCCGTCCATAATAACGGTACCATTTAAGGTAATCTTAATGTTATCCCCATTTACCACAACTTCTTGGGAATTCCATTCGCCCACAGGATTTAAATACCCCCTTTTAGATGCTATTATTCCATATACAGAACCATGATATTGATACGGTTTTAAATTGGCATAAATGGATGCTGTATTATCCAAGATTTGTAATTCCTTACCCACATAGGCCACATCGCCTTCGAGGGGTGCATGGATTCCTAAGCCATTATTAGCTCCTGGCGTTAGTTTAAAATCAAATCTAAAGGTAAAATCTGAATACTCCTCTGCGGTATAAAGGTTGCCATGCCCACCTCGTTTGGGGCGTACCACCAATTCATTATTTTCTGCCAAATAATCGGTTTTATTGCCGACCCAATGATCTAGGTCTTTTCCGTTAAAAAGGGATATAAAACCTGTATCTCTTTCTTCTTGAGATAAAAGAACATCTCCAGAAGGAATTTCACGTACATAGACATTCCGGAATCCTAAATCTTCCCCATGGGCCTGTAATTCAATGGCTTCTTTAGAAAAGATAGGGTTTTCGCGATCCCAGTAGTTCTCTAGAACAACATTATCAGTGACCAGTACGCCATTCAAATGTACGGTTACCCGTTCGCCTACCATTTTTATTTGAAAAGTATTCCACTCATCAATGAGGTTGTCGGCTACCACTAAAGGAATGCTTACATTTTTCTGATTGTTGTAAAGTCCACCACTACCAACTTGGGCGCCTTCTTCAATTAGTGCGGTATCCCAAATTTGAACTTGTGGTGTTCCCCTCAAATAAATACCACTATCACCACCTTTGGTTATTTTCCAATCTACCAGCATTTCGAAATCACCATAATCCTTTATCGTACAGATATTGTTATACCCTTCTCCTTTAAAACCAATGACCCCGTCTTTAACAAACCAATCCCGCATCATTTGGGCATTGGCCTTTTCCTGCGCTTTCGCCAGTGCTCTTCTAGACATTTTACCCCGGGCTATCGGATTTTCCAGCAGACCTTCCCATCCTTCAAGGTCCTTTCCATTAAAAATGGAAACAAATCCTTTTATCGAGGGCATATTATCCAAAAATTCCTTGACATCTATCTTTATATACTGGCTATCCGTCCCTGTTAGATTGTCAACGCTTTTAGATACAATATCCCTCACTGCGTCGCCGCTCAATCCGTTTTGAACTCCGGGAGTTGGTAATGCTATTTGAATGGCTGCGTTGGAAGCAGTAATCAATAGATCTTTGTTATCTAAAAATTCTGAAACGAAAACTAAGGAAAGGAAGGTTTTAATCTTCCCTGCCGCCATAATAATTTGCTTATTTTCTTGAACGGTAGTACTATAGGGTACCAATTTTCTTACTAAAAGTAACTTTTGGGCACTAGGGAAATCAGACTCCCCTGCTTTACTCAAATACTGTGTATAGGCTTTTGATCTTACCTCCCCAGTTGATGCTGTTTTTGCGGTCTGGAACAATAGCGGCAGCGCGTCATTATTTTTCCAGTTTGCCAAGGCATCCAAAGCACTGATTTTTTCCTCGGTATTCCCTGAACTCAACTGTTCGGATACCAATTTTAAAGCTGTATTACTGCTGATGGCCGACAAAATGGGAACTAGCTTCGATTTATCTGAAAAACTCTGGTATGCTTGATATATTTTAGTTGTATTTAGACCTTCATCTGCATTCAGCACTTTTATAATGGCTTTTTGAATATTAACTAAATCACCAGCATTATTGGTTTCGGAAAGAAAACCTAATAGCTGAGGTAGTTTATCTATTGAAGCTACCGAAGGCATAGCGGCATATATAGCCCCTTTTAAATCAGTATTCGTAGTATTTACCAATCCTTCAATGGCACTGAACTGTGAGGTGGCATTCCGAGCAGCTAGTACGTTGATCAATACTCTTTTGCCATTATCGTTGGCCCCATTGAGTTTATCGGCCAGTAGCTGTGCATCCTTAGAATCAACAATCTTGAGCAAAGTTTCTTGGATCGCTGTATATTCTTGGGGTGACGATGCCTGCTTTAAGGATTGGAACAATACTGATAAAGCCTTGTTTTTATCTCGACTGGTTAAAGCTTTGATCCCCGCAATCCTTACAGTTTCATTAGTATCCTTTACTGCCATCAAGATGCACTTTTCATATACCAAAGCTTCACTTCTTTCACCTAGCATTCTAATTAACAACGGCTTGGTGTCAACGGAAGCCTTTTTATATGCTTTCACCCATTTGACCACCTCTGCTTGCGTAAGGTTGTTTGAAGCGGCCTCTAAAACAGAAGCCACATATTTTGTATTTTGATGTTTAGCCTCTTTAAGCATCATATTTATGGCAGCACTTCCTTGAGCATCTCTAAGCATTTGTACTCCCGCAAATCTGAAATGCAATTGTTCTTCTGAAGAGCAATTATCTAGCAATAGGTTGCCTATTTCTATACTCAAAGCCCTTTTACCTTCTTCTTTCAACCTTTGCCCGTAGCGGATTAAGGCGATGATCGAGTTTGAAGTATCTAAGTCAAAATTGGATTTTTTCACAGCTGAAATCAGCACGCTCTTTGAATTTACCGAAGCTATTTCTGCCAAAGCTGCCAATGCCTGTTTGGAGACTGCTTTAGAACCGGAATCTGCTAATTGCTCTAGCAACGCTATAGAAGGTGCGTATTGTAATCTTCCCAAAGCTTCTACAAATGCAGGTTGTTCAGTAGTACCCGCTGATTTTGTGACATCCATAATCGCTTTGGCCGCTTCTAGAGTTCCAATGGTGGTCAAGACGGATAAGGCCGGTGCATATACTACATCATCCTGTAAATATGAACTTACCAGAACAACACTGGCATTGCTTCCGCAATATATTAATCGGTCTATCAAAAAGGTCTTTACTTCGTCATTAGAAGTATTTTTCAATGCTTTTAATAGTGCTTGCTCCACCACCCCTCCGGTAATTTTACCTTGTTTTCCACCACTATAAATCGCTAGACTTTGTATTGCGTATCTAGCTTTGGTATCATCGCCGGTACCCAAGGGCACTAACATATTGGTGAATTGAAGAATTCCTTCAGCACCCAAGCCTATAATTTCTTCCATTAATTTGTCAGAATGTTTCAGCTCTTTGGTGGGTAATTGTGCAAGAATATCGGCTACTTTGGTTTCGAGCGTTCTATTAATTTGCCCTTGTACGTTGAGCGAGGCACATAGCATCAAAAGAAATGTACTGAAAGTTATAATTGCTTTTTTCATTTTATTCGAATGGTTAATAATTAGTAAGCCCATGATGTTCTTGTTGGTTGATCTATTAATCTATTGGCTTCCTCGTCGTTAATGAACTCTTGTTTTATGGGGTCAAATTCTAAGGTTCTTCCCAATCGGAGAGCTATAATCCCCATATTTACAACCGTTGCCGAGCGATGTCCGTTTTCTTCGTTCAAGGCAAACTTTTGACGTGTTTTAACAGATTCTGAAAAAGTTGTGATCTGCTCTTCTGGGTCGGGAATGCTGTTGATAATCCCTTCAATATTGGGGATGGTCGATTTAAAACCATTGTAAATCTTTCCGTTAGGGCCTTCTATATAAGCGGCGTTTTTGTCTCCGTTTTCACCGTCCAATATGATTTGGCAACCGTCGGCATAGGTGAATGTGATTTTCCTCCAAGTACCTATGGCATCATAATGTTGCTGTGGGGCATCTACTTCGACTTTCACAGGACTGGTATTGTCTTTTCCCAAAAAGTATTGTACTGGGTCGATATAGTGCTGACCCATATCCCCTAATCCTCCACCATCATAATCCCAGTATCCTCTAAAAGTAGAATGTGTTCTATGCGGATGATACGGTTTTTCGGGTGCAGGCCCTAACCACATATTATAGTCGAAATGTTCTGGCACCGCTTGCGGGGTTAAATTTTCCTTTCCGACCCAATAAAACTTCCAGTTGAATCCGGTAATACCGCTTATCGTAACTTTTAATGGCCATCCCAAAGCACCGCTATCCACAACTTTTTTTAGTTTTTTGACAGGAGTACCCATTCCGTAAAAATTATCCTTGAAACGGAACCAGGTATTTAACCTAAACATTTTGCCGTGTTCTTTCATGGCTTCGACTACCCGTTTGCCTTCCCCTATCGTTCGAGTCATAGGCTTTTCACACCATACATCTTTACCTGCTTCCGCTGCCATTATCGACATAAGGCAGTGCCAATGTGGAGGCGTCGCTATGTGAACGATATCAATATCAGGTCTGTTCAAGACTTCCCTAAAGTCACGATATCCCTTTACGCCACCTCCTACTTTCTGAAGTGTATTTGACAAGTGTTTTCCGTCTGCATCGCAAATAGCCAAGAGTTTGGTACCCTCGTATCCCAAATGTCCTTGGCCCATTCCGCCAACTCCGATTACTGCTTTTGTGAGTTGATCGCTCGGTGGAATAAAATTAACCCCGCCCATTACATGTCTGGGTATAATCGTAATACCGCCTACAAGTAAAGCGGACTTCTTTATGAAATTTCTTCGACTTGCTGTTTTTTTCTTCATTCAGATACTTTTTACAGTTAGAACTACAAAAAAACGATACGCCGTGTACTAATGGGGGTAATGAATGGGGTAATACTATTAGAAAAGGGTGTTTTATTTCAATTTATCTGAAAAAGGTAAGAATTTTAATGGGTAAATATCTCAAGATTGGTATTTGGAGACCATTTCTTTAAAAGAGGGGTGGTACTCTACATTGTACAATTTCAGATATAGTTTTGCAAAATTAGCGTGAACCGTATGAGCAAGGCTCAACATGCCCTGTTGGATTAAGATTTGAAGTTTAAGCCGAAGGGCCATTTCATTGAGGTCATCGTAAAGGTATATTACTTCGACAAGTTGAAGAAGAAGCTCTTGATGTTTTTTATAATTCAGATTTTGACTATAAAGCGTACAAGCTTCGATAACTTGATTAGTGAAATTTTCAATAAAAGGATCTAACCAAGAACTGCTGCTAGATGAGAGCAGTCGTCCATTGCTAAGTAGGGCAAGCAGTTTTGGAAGTTCTTTTTCCAAAATAGAAGTTTCATACTGCACTTCTTCAAAATAGCGGATATAATTTAATGCTTGGCGATAATCCAAATAGCAATCTTCCCCGACTTGCATATACCAGTACTTGTTTCTAAAATCGAGGTTGATATCAGGGCAGGTGGAAAGCAATGTTCTAAGGTTTTGAATGGTGGTTCCCCTGGTGTTTTTGGCCTCTTGATTTGTCATTCCCGGCCAAAGTAGTTCTGTAAGCTGCTTTGTGGTGAGACCTTTTCCGTTTTTCTGACTGTATAGAAAAATTACCAAGAACACCTCTTTTAATTTTGGCGAAAACTTTTTGGCAACATTAATTTCTTCTTCGTCAAAAATACAAAGGGGCCCGAAACAATGTATGCGTTGCTTAAAATCTTGACGGGTATTTGATTTGTAAATGTCTTTTAATGAAACTGCGGTTTCTTGGCATAATTTCTTTGGCTCGCCCGCTTTCTTTCGCCTTCTCTTGTTCCAGAAAAGAAAGGAAAGTATAGATGAAAAAGTGATTGATATCGCAATCCATAGGGAACGATACTTATTAGTGGAGATTTCCTCAGGGAAATTTGTATACTGAGACACAATTTCTTTGGTATTGAGCTCCCTTTCCCAAATTTTAATATCCCCAAGATAGCCCACAAAAAACTCTTCCCATAAATTGCTTCCAATCAATATATTGAAATTAGAGGGTTCGTATTCTGATATCAAGACTATTCGGTCCGTTTCTTTTCCATTTATATAAAACAGAAGTTCATTTTTCAATTTTGAATACACCAAGGCAATATGTGTCCATTCATTCGATGGTACCAGTGAAGATGTAGAAATATAGTCCTTGATATCTGCCATAGTAAAGGTCAAAAAACCATCGTGTATTTTTACAATGAAACTTTCCCCTTTTCCTAGAATACTGTTCGCCCGGCCCAATTCGGTAGGTTTTACCCAAGCAGTAATAGTAAAATCTGATTGTAATGCAGATTTACTTTTTAGTCCGGCATCAACATACGCTCGCTTTTCGAAGAACCCTACGCTTCCCAATGTACTATCTTGTACTATACCCACATTATTGGAAATGATCTCTTCTGAATTTTTTCGAATTCTGTTTTGTATGCTTTTTTCGAATGTAAACCTATCCGTAAAGCCAAAATCAATATCTAATGGAAGGCCCATAAAGTCCTTGGGATTATTTATGTTTTCTTGGGAAGTGTAGATAATATCTGGTGAAAAATTATACCCAGCTTTATATGGAATCAAAATGGGTAGTGTTGACTCGGTAGCTAAAACAGGAAAGGAAAAAAAGCCCGAGATGGTACTATTTCGAAAATTTTTGAACGTAACATTAGGGAGTAATCCTTCTTTCGTATGGGTCATTCCATAAACCTTTGGAAGGGTATTAATGGCTATTACTAAACTGTCTATTTGTGCCAATGTATTTTCTTGGGCTTCAATAAAGTTGGGTAATTTTCCAGTACTGTTCCAAAAATCGAAATAGTTTTGCGCATGAAATGAATCTCTTTTTTGACTTGAAACCAAATACATTTCTGCCGTGGTTTGGTGCCTGGTCTTTATGAGCGTCAAAGAATCTTGCAAAAATAATTTTTTCACTAGCTTATCAGATATAAGTAGGATTGTGATTCTTTCCGAAATATAAGTTGCCACATTCTTGTCTGAAAGCACCAACAATGAATCATGGTACTTTTTATACGCTTCTAAAAATGAAATATTAACTGATTTTTTTTTGGAAAGAGCTACGGCGATTGGTGTTTGACTTTTCAGGACGGATTCCAAACGATTTAACCGGATACTGTCCAAGTTTAAAAAAACGTGCGACCGCAAACGTAAAGCCAATTTCTTATCGTTGGGGAGTGTTTCATAACTTTGGGCATTCCCATAATGGGCAATACCTATTACTAAAACTAAGAAGAAAGTGTATTTAAGTAATTTTATCAAAACTTGTATCCAGAAGACAAATTTAAATAAATAACGGGTATCAATTTGCTATTTTTATATTTCTCTTGATTCTTAATGTTGATTTACTTCGGGAACTTTATGGTTGTAAACTTCCCCAGTGCCAACTTTCAGTATCAATTCAAAAGTGCGGTTTAATTATACTCATAGTGTCTAATGTAGGTAAGCGCAAAACAAGTAGTAAAGAATCTACTTTAGTATCTGAAAGTGTGTTTTGTGCAGATGATTGAAATGAAACAGCAATTAGTAGAATTAATACGTATCTTTTAAAGAGATGATTCATAAATAACACATCGACGGCATAAAATATTTTTGGTTTCTCATAATTAGAAAACCTGTTTGTAAGCTTCCCCTAATTAGAACTGCTTTGTTTTCTAAAACTTCATTAAAGTTATTGTTTTTAATTCTTTGGGGGCTATCCCCAAAGAATTAAGTTCCCTATATTTTCCCTAGTGCTTCATGAGGTCTATAATGATTGTAATCCTTCATCCAAATATGGGTCTGTTCCTTTACTTTATCGATGTATTCAAATATATACGTATTAAGAATGACCTCTTCTTTTTCTCAAGTGCATGATTTTTCAAAAAGAAAAAACAAATTATTTGATATTTTTTTTGGTTAATGATGATTGCAACCGGTCCCTCAAAGCCTTCATATCCTCTTCTACTTTAGAATCAATAATCTTGGCATAATGCTGGGTAGTCCGCAAATTTTTATGCCCTAACATTTTCCCCACGGTTTCAATAGGCACGCCATTAGTCAAGGTAACTGTAGTGGCAAACGTATGTCTGGCTAGGTGGGTGGTCAGGTTTTTTTTAATATCACAGCGGTCTGCAATTTCTTTAAGGTACGCGTTTGACTTTTGATTGCTCAATACGGGAATCACACAATCTTTATTGACCACTTTGGGGTGGTTTTTGTATTTTTTTATGATGGCTATGGCAGTAGGTAAGAGCGGAATGGTAAAACCGGTATCTGTTTTAGAACGTTTGGATTTTATATAAAAACTACCGTCTTCATTTTGGTGAATTTCCTCTGGTTTCAATGTTTGAACATCTATGTAAGCTAGGCCTGTAAAACAGCAAAGTACAAACATATCTCTGACAACACCTAATCGCTCGCTTTTAATTTCTTTGTCTATGAGGCATTGCAGCTCATCTTTTGACAGAAACTCACGTTCTACAGTCTTGAATTGCACTTTGTAATTGTAGAAAGGGTCTTTGGCGAGCCAATCATTGGCAACGGCAATCCGTACTATTTTTTTAAAGTTGTTCACATACTTTAGGGCAGAATTGTGATTACAAGCCTTGGTTACCTTTAAGAAATATTCAAAACCTTTGATGAATTTTAAATCGATGTTTTTAACAGGAACATCATTTTTCCGATATTCTAAATTTACATATTCGGCTACATGATTTCTGGTAGTAAAATATCGTTTCCACGTGCCAAGGGCAAATTCAACCCCGACCAATTTTTCCATCTGTTGATTATGTTCGTCAAAGAGTTGGAGCAACATTTTGTATTTTTTATCCTTTCCTAAATATTTTTCTTTAACCTCATGTACCGTAAACGGTTCGCCTTCCTCAATAAGATTATGCTGAATCTTATTGACCTTGTGTCTGATAGTGGCCATAAAACGATTTAACTCTTCAGCTTCATGACCCTTCCCCTTTAATTTGTTCATTCTAGAATCCCATTTGGGTGGGTCTATCTTTCGATTTAAACTGATAGACGTTCGTCTACCATCTACCGTAATCCTTAGGTATAAGCCAGCTTTTCCGTTCTTGTCGCGACGTTCATCTTTGAGGTAAAAAAGTACAGAAAATGAATTCATTAGAAAATAGGTATCGATTAGTGCTAAATAAAGGTATTAAAAAGAAATTTTATAATTCTGTAAATATCTAAAAAAGAATTAATTACAAAGAAATCGACACCATTTTTGTATTTTAAAAATAGGTGTCGATTAGGTGACTTTTTATATAGTATTATTTGATATCAAACGATGTTATTAAAAATAAAAAACCCTGTAAATCATAGAGTTACAGGGTTTATGGTTTTAAATGATACCATTTCAGTGGAGCCGGAGGGATTCGAACCCTCGTCCAAACAAGTAATTAAAATGCTTTCTACATGCGTAGTATCTGATTAATTTTCGATAAGTACCTGACCAGAAACCGCCCAATACAAACTTATCTTCTTAAGGTTTTAGTGATACCACCAAAGCGAGCAGGTATCCTTATGTTGACTTTTCTGGTGCTCCTATAAGAACCGCCATCAACAAGGGCTGTTCAGGAACATCTCGCTTCCCTACCTAGTAGGGACGAGGCTAAATCCTACTGTAATTCGGATTAAGCGGCAAGAGCGTAATTATTTTCGCCAATTAAAAGTGTGAAAAATGATATTAACGAGCTGTTTCTCAGCGCTCGGCATGCTTACATTCCAACTAGTCTCGCTGTCAAAACCGGTCGGCCCCAATATGTTAATGAACTTCGTATTCTCTATTTGTGCGTTCCCTTTTTTGCAAAAAGGTCGGGCTTTCGGCTGTACTTTCTAATCGCCTCATTCTCTAACGCGGGCAGCAAAGCTAACAAAAGTTTACGAACCCCTATAATTTTTATTACGACCTAAGCCATTGTGTATCTAATTGTATAATTTAGTGCAATATTTATACCAAACCATATATGAAGTTCGGAATCATTAGAGAACGTAAAAATCCACCAGATAAGCGTGTAGTACTATCACCATTGGCCTGTCAAAAAGTCTTGAAATCACACAAAAAGGCAGTATTGATAGTAGAGCCGTCACCAATTCGTGCGTATTCCGATGATATGTATAAAAACCTAGGCGTTACTGTGGCCGATGAAATGGCTGATTGTGATGTGCTTTTAGGAGTTAAGGAAGTTCCTATCGATGCGTTAATTCCAAACAAAAAGTATTTTTTCTTTTCTCATACCATTAAAAAGCAACCTTATAATAGAGATTTGTTACAGGCGGTATTAGATAAGAATATTGAACTTTATGATCATGAAGTCATTACCAACAAACTAGAACAACGTGTAGTTGCATTTGGCAGGTATGCGGGTATTGTTGGAGCTTATAATGGTTTTAGAGCATACGGACTCAAATTCGGATTGTTCAATTTGCCAAAAGCTAACGATTTGGCTGACCAAGAAGCGTTAATTGCTGAACTTAAAAAACTTAGATTACCAGGTATTAAAGTGCTTTTAACTGGTAGGGGTAGAGTTGGTAATGGTGCTAGAGAAATGCTTGACGGTATGGGAATGCGGCGTGTAACTATTTCTGAATATCTCGAAGAAACATTTAATGAACCGGTCTATTGTCAAATAGATGCAGGGGAATACAATAAAAGAAAAGATGGTGTTCGCGGTACTAAGGCCGATTTCTTTGCTAACCCGGCAGAATATAAGTCCAACTTTTTCCGTTTTGCAAAGTTGACTGATTTTTATATTGCAGGTCATTTTTATGGTCAAGGTTCACCATATCTTTTTACTAGGGAAGATGCTAAGCATCCTGATTTTAAAATTCGTGTAGTAGCCGATGTGAGCTGTGATATTGATGGCCCTGTAGCGACAACAATACGACCTTCTACTATAGCAGAGCCAATTTATGGCTACGATGCAGTTTCTGAATCTGAAACAGATTTTAAACATAAAGAAGCTATTGCTGTTATGGCAGTTGATAATTTACCTTGCGAGCTTCCCAGAGATGCAAGTGAAGGCTTTGGTGAAGCGTTCATTAAAAATGTAATCCCTGCCTTTTTTAATGAAGATAAAGACGGAGTTCTACAAAGAGCACGCATGACTCAGAATGGAAAATTGACTGAGCGTTTTGCTTACTTGCAAGATTATGTAGATGGTAAGGAATAGCTAGTTTTCATTTAACCTCAACCAAATCAAAATCATTTTGATATGGTTGAGGTTATCAAGAAGTCTGATAAAACAGTTGATGAATTCTATTTTGTCTTAATAGCCCATTGAATAATAGGCTGTGTATTAGGTGCTGTAAAACATCCTATGGCTTTTAATTTTAAAGTGATTTCATCTTTTTGGACCAATGTTTTTATCGATACTTTTTTTGTTTCACCCGTCTTTATTTCAAAAACTGGTGAACTGTCATAAAACGAGTATTCAGACTCGTTTTGAAACTGTAAATCACTACTAGTCACATTCTTTAATTCTAATTCTAAAACTTGAGTGTTTTTGACATAGCTAGCTTTTTCTACAGTAATACTCGCCTTCAAAAGCGGTACTAAAAATTCTGATTTGCCTACCAATAAATCATTGTAAATAGCAACAGTTCTACCAGCAAATAACGCTTCTTGTAGGCTAGTAATACTTCGCTCTTTTGCAAACACCAATGTAATAGGCCTTTGATTTCCTTTTTCTGTATAATCCCAATTAATGAGTCCGTGAATGTCACTGGTACCCATTATGGTTAAATGATGTTCTAAAGCCAATGCCAACGATTCTTGTGCATAATCTACCGAGTTAATAACCTCAATGCCGTGCAGCTCTCCTTTTTTAATTCGTTCTTTTTGAAAATCGCTTAGAATCGGGTTGCCCTGTGGTGCTTGATTATGCCATGCTGGGTGGTTCCAAAATACAAATGCTCCTTGTTTTTTGGCTTCTGCGAATGCATCTTCTGCTTTATCTTGAAGAATAGGGTTTGCATCTTTTATAAAGACAGCATTATTATGGCCCATAGGTGCACTTCTGGTAATTTCAGAACCATGAACAATAAGTAAGTCATGCTCTTTAGCCTCTTCTAACGCAATTGTATAAGACCTATTTCTATCTGGGTGTGGAATATCGTCTAGATGAGGTTGGTACTCTAAATGTTCTGTTAGTGAGATAGCATCTAAGTTGTCACGTAATGCTTCCATCACACGAATATTAGGCCAAACATATCCGTCAGAAAAAACGGTGTGAATATGTAAATCAGTCTTCAAGCTTTTATAGCCAGGAATATCAGGAAAAGACAAAGGTTTAGCTGATAAATGGCTATGGGCCTGTGAATGCAGAAAACTAATGGACAATAAAGCAATAATTAAAATCGATTTTTTCATGGTCTTAGGTTGTTTATTGGTATTTAGTAATGTACTAAAATTGCTTTAAATTATAAGTCATTTACCACGTCTGTTTTTGGCCAGTCTGTTCGGCCTTCTACTTTTTCTCTCATAAAATTTCGAATTGCCTGAATAATTTCAAGATAGTCTGGAGCACTTTTATTAACCAACACCACATATGAAGTTGGATAACCGACCTGCAATACACTTATACTACCTGGTAAATAGCCATTATGATTCCAACTATCTCGTTTTAAGTAGCTAAGTTTATCTATAGGGTCTAGTAGGTCAGGAATTGAGGCTTCATTGTCAGACTTCATTGCAAATAATGCTAAATCTTTTGCAGAAGCTATCCATCCACCATGAGAATCCATTCGCTTAATATTTATACCATATGGATTGATATATGGATTAGAAAAGTTGGTATAATACGTAACCTCTTGTTTTGTGCTTTCAGATTTACTATTTACACCTATCGTCATCTTCGATATTTCCATAGGGGCTAATATAAATTCCTTAACGTAAGACTCATAAGATTTGCCGGTAACTTTCTCGATAACACGACCTAAAAGACTGTATCCGAAATTTGAAAATCCGTAGGTACTACCTGGTGAAGAAGATAATGATCTTTCGTCCAATACCTTAGCAATAAGCTCCTCTTGTGTTAAAGCATTATCGTCGAACATAATATCGAAGGGTGAATTTGTAAAACCCGCGGTGTGCTCAACGAGGTGTTCAATAGTAATAGATTCTTCTTCAGAATCGTAGGGCAAGACTCCAAATTCTGTTCCTAAAATTGATGAAGGCCCAAATACACGATCATTTAATGATAATTGACCATCTGCTACAAGTTTTGAAATTGCAGTTAAGGTTATGGGCTTCGATATATTCGCAATTCTAAATTGTGAATTATCATCAACAGCAATTTCAGCATCAATATCTGCTTTACCAAAAGACTCTAAATACACTATTTTATTATTTCGCGTGATAGCAACTTGAGCACCTGGAAATCCATAAATAAGCATTAGTTGTCTGAAACCTGAAGTGATATCTTCTAAGCTTGCGTTAGAAACACTTGAACTTTCGCCTGTATTAGATTCATCGGTCTCCGTGCCAATTTCTATACCATTAGTTGGTTCTGTATAAAGGTCACTGTCATCACTTTTACAGGAGTGAAAAATTAATAGCAATAAAATTATTGGAATAATTTTTTCATTACTAACCATGATGTGCTTATTTTAGGTTCGAAAGAGAATTATCCTATAAAAGATACGTATTTTAAACTACTATAGAAATACTTGTAATTATTCTTACAATCTTGTGTTCAAAGATGAAGTAAATATTTAACATACGAACTTACGCTGTAGTAATTAAAACAGTTTAACCATTCAAGAACAGTCAAAAAACACCAACTGCTTATTAAGATTTAATTGATTAATGACACGCCAATGCCAATGGTTGTTTGTCTATGATTGTAATCGATTAGGGTTTCCCCATACCCATCAAATAATTGTAGGTGACCATTGAAATTCTCAAAAATTGGGAATGACCAATTCAATTGTATACTACCTCTACTTTTAGCTCCATAATTTAATGAATGTCGCGCAATGGCTCTAAACCGTTGTCGTCCTAAATCGTAGGTGATGTTAGCTTCGCCTCTTCCAATATAATCTGAAATGTTCTCGTTATCGTCAATCTTGCTACCTATTCTTATCCATGGTTTTAGCATAATCTGCCAATTGTTACGTTCAAAACCAGCATGAAAAGCAATTCTGTTCCAGCTTCTGGAAATAGGGTCAGATTGACCATTTGACTCATGAATTATTGCGGCTCCTACCATTTTTAGATCGAACCCAAGAAACTTAAATTTAACTGGGAAGTTGGCTATAATTTCTGGTTGATAATTTAGTTCTCTAAATGGTCTTGAGCGTTCTGTATTATAGATTTGCCAGTATGCGGTTTGTGAGTATCCCATCCATAAATCCATATGGCCATCTAACATATTATGAAAAATTTTTGTTTTTAAGCTAACCTGAAATTTTGCTTCTACCGCATTTAAACTCAATGGGGCATCTAAAACTTTAGTAGAGTTTTCGGCTACTGGAAATTCGTTAGGATTAGTGGAATATTTTGCAACGGTAAGGTATATGGGTTTGTAAGTGGTAATTAAAAAGGTGCCTCTATGATACTCATCTCCTAATTCCCATAACTCAGATAGGTTTTTACTATTCTTACCTATCCAATTCTGTTCTTTAAGATCTTGTGCAAATATATTGAAGGGGTTAGAAAAGAAAATAATAAAGCTAGATACGAAAGTTATTTTTTTGAACATTAAAACATTTTAAAAACGCAAAACTATATATTTGAAATCGTTACAAGTAGCCTTTAACGAATTAATGGAAATTCACTCATGAAACCGGCCGAGGAATATATTTTAAACCAGCCAGAACCCTACAGGGGTATCTTAATACATTTGCAAATGCAAATTGAGCTCACATTGCCCGAGGTAGAATTAAAATATAAATGGAATATTCCATGCTTTTACATTGGTAAATCACCTATTTGTTACCTGAATGCGTCTCATAAAAAGCAGTTTGTGGACATTGCCTTTTGGAATTCTGCACACCTTACTAAACATTTGAACGTATTAATTTCAGAAAAACGAAAGGTAGTACGTTCATTACGTTACTCTACCCTAGAAGAGATAGATGACCATATTCTAATCGATGTACTGAAAGATGCGTATTCAGTTCGCCAAAACGGATTTTATAAGCGAAAAGATTTACGTTAAAACTGATTTACTACGGTTCTAAGCGCAACCAAATCGGTCAATAATTTTTTCATCAATCCCAAGTCAAGCATATTGGCACCATCACTTTTTGCATTGGCACAATCGAAATGGGATTCTATGAAAAGCCCGTCAACACCTGCAGCAATACCTGCTCGTGCCATAGTACCTATTAATGCTGGTCTACCGCCTGTAACACCCGAAGTTTGATTTGGTTGTTGTAATGAATGGGTTACATCTAAAACTACAGGGGCATATTGTTTCATGGTCGGTACACCTCTAAAATCAACAATCATATCTTGGTAACCGAACATAGTACCACGGTCTGTAATAATAGCTTGTTGGTTGCCGGTTTCGGTAACTTTATTTACAGCATGTTTCATGCTTTCGGGACTCATAAATTGTCCCTTTTTGATGTTTACAGTTTTGCCTGTTTCAGCAGCTGCAACCACTAAATCTGTTTGGCGAGCTAAAAAAGCAGGAATTTGTAGCACATCTACATATTCAGCGGCCATAACGGCATCTTGTTCTGTATGAATATCCGTTACGGTCGGAATTTTAAATGTTTCAGAAACTTTACGTAAAATCTTCAATGCCTTTTCATCCCCAATACCCGTAAATGAATCCAACCGACTACGGTTTGCTTTTTTAAAACTTCCTTTAAAAACATAAGGAATTTTAAGGTCATCAGTTATGGTAACAATATGCTCTGCAATACGCAGCGCCATATCTTCACCCTCTATGGCACAAGGGCCAGAAAGTAAAAAAAAGTTATTGCTATCGGTATGTTTTATTTGGGGTATTAGAGATAGGTTCATTCGTCGAATATTTTTGAACAAAGATACTATTTTCAGAAGCTACCTGTTCTATATGGATAAGATTGTCCAAATCCCAATTTGAAAATGTTTTCTAAATATAGTTCAGCTCTGTTTTTATTATTTGTAGTAATAAGCCAATCGAATGCTCAATTTGGAAAAAATTGTGAATTAAGGCAGGTGAAAATTAACTTGATGAATCCTGGGTTTGAATATGAGATGGCTTTAGGAACCAATACTACTATTGATGTTAAGGCTGGCTTGCAAGTTGCATTAGATCCGCTTCTGCCAGATGTATATGAAGAGTTGGCATTTCTACCGGCAATAGCTGGCCAATATCGCTACTATTATAATTTCGAAAAACGACAACGAAATAGAAAACAGATTTATGGTAACTCGGCAAATTATGTAGCTCCTGCAGCTGCCGTCTTTTTTCCGGGAACGCGTACAATAGAAAATGAGATTGTAAAAGGTGCCTTTGGTTATACAGGCGTAGTTACTGGCTTACAACGTAGCTTCGATTCGGGATTCAATTTTTCTGTTGATGTGGGTGCTGCGTATTATTTGGGGCAATTTGATAGTGCTATATATCCGGTTGCCAATTTAAGTATTGGTTGGATTGTTAGTGAGAAACGCTGGTGTGTAGGTCGGTAACCTACCATTAAAAATCATAATATTTCATTAAATCAAGTGCTTACGTTTTTTTAAACGATTAGTTTTAAATGCATCTTTGATCTAATCACATGAAGAAAATCACGCTAATTCTCCTGTTTTTTATTGTGAGTTTTGGGTATTCTCAAATCAATGGAATAACTGAGAAAGGTTCAGGAATCGTTAATCTAGAACGGCATCAATTCAAGTTTGACCTATTTAGCCCTGGTATTAGTTATGAAATCGGATTGTTTAGAAATCAAACCGTTTCAACTGATGTAGGCTTGGGTGCAGCCACATACGGGGAAGGCTATGCCTATGGTTTAGCAATGAACAATAGATATCGATACTACCATAATTTCAATAGACGAATAAATCGAGATAAAAATGTTTCTGGTAATTCTGGAAACTACATTGCCGCTGCACAAGCAATATTTTTTTCCCAATTACGACTTTCTACCAATATCGAAGGACCCGATGATTTTAACTTAGGTTTTTATGGGATGGTGTATGGTATTCAACGTACCTATCCAAAAGGGTTTAATTTCAATGCAGAATTAGGTGCAGGGTTCTATAAAGGTGACGGAGTACCAGATGGTTATGGTCCTTTGGTGAGTTTTAAATTTGGTTGGGTTGCTACGAAACGAAAATCTAGAAAACCTGTTTTTGATTAAATAAGATGGCTAGTTTTTGTAATGAAATGATAGCTTTTCTACATATTTTAAAAGACGCTCAATTTGATTGAGGGATTAGTATTACTAAAAAGTTCTTAATAAGTGACAGAACCCTCTCAAAATCAATAAGATAAAAATATCATAAGATTAAGTGTAGCTATTGAAAATTGAAGTATCTTTGCACGCTTAAAATAGACATTATGTCCACTACAAAGAATATTGCGATCATTGCGCACGTTGACCACGGTAAAACCACCTTGGTTGATAAAATAATGTACCACTGTAGCTTGTTTCGTGAAAACGAGAATACAGGCGATTTAATTTTGGATAATAACGATTTGGAAAGAGAACGTGGTATTACCATTACTTCCAAAAATGTTTCAGTTATATATAAAGATACTAAAATAAATATTATCGATACTCCTGGTCACGCCGATTTCGGTGGTGAAGTTGAACGTGTATTGAACATGGCAGATGGTGTTTTGTTATTGGTAGATGCATTTGAAGGACCAATGCCGCAAACTCGTTTTGTATTACAGAAAGCTATTGATTTAGGTTTAAAGCCTTGCGTAGTTATAAATAAGGTAGATAAGGAAAACTGTACTCCAGAAGAGGTACATGAAAAAGTTTTCGATTTAATGTTCGAACTAGGTGCTGAAGAATGGCAATTAGATTTTCCTACGGTTTATGGTTCTGCAAAGAACAATTGGATGAGTGATGATTGGAGAAATGAAACCGATAATATCGAGCCACTTTTAGATATGGTGATTGAGCACGTGCCTACTTTCGAGCCTAAGGAAGGAAATACTCAAATGTTGATTACATCTTTAGATTTCTCTTCATTCACTGGTAGAATAGCTATTGGTAGATTACAAAGAGGAACTTTAAAAGAAGGACAACAGATTTCTTTGGTGAAACGTGATGGATCTATTGTAAAATCTAGAATTAAAGAACTTTTTATTTTTGAAGGACTTGGTCGTAAGAAAGTACAAGAAGTTGAAACAGGTGATATATGTGCTTTAGTAGGTGTAGAAGGATTTGAAATTGGTGATACTGTTGCTGATTTAGAAAATCCTGAAGCGTTGAAAACTATTACTATTGACGAACCTACAATGAGTATGTTATTTACCATTAACGATAGTCCGTTTTTTGGACAGGATGGTAAATTTGTAACATCAAGGCATATTAAGGATCGTTTGGCAAGAGAATTGGAAAAAAACCTTGCCTTACGTGTGAATCCTACTGATAGTGCTGATAAGTTTTTAGTATTCGGTCGTGGTGTATTACACCTTTCTGTTTTAATTGAAACTATGAGGCGTGAAGGTTATGAAATGCAGATTGGGCAGCCACAAGTAATCATTAAGGAAATTGATGGTGTAAAATGTGAACCAATCGAGCATTTAACTATCGATTTGCCAGATGAGGTTTCTGGTAAGGCTGTAGAAATGGTTTCTATCCGTAAAGGTGAAATGACCAAGATGGAAGCAAAAGGAAATCGTATGTTGTGCGAGTTCCAAATTCCATCACGTGGTATTATTGGTCTTCGTAACCAATTATTGACTGCAACGGCTGGTGAGGCTATTATGGCACACCGCTTTTTAGAATATCAACCAATGAAAGGTGATATTCCTCAACGTCAAAATGGTTCTTTGGTTTCTATGGAAAGAGGAAAAGCAATTCCATATTCTATCGATAAATTACAGGATCGTGGTAAGTTCTTCGTTGATCCAGGTGAAGATATTTATGAAGGTCAAGTAATCGGTGAAAATTCTCGTGGTGATGATATGACCGTGAATATTACGAAAACTAAAAAGATGTCAAACGTTCGTTCTTCAGGAGCAGATGATAAGGCTAAAATTGTACCTGCAATTAAGTTTTCTTTAGAGGAAGCTTTAGAATATATTCAGAAAGATGAGTATGTAGAGGTTACTCCAAAACATTTACGTCTTCGTAAGATTTACTTAACGGAGAATGAACGTAAGCGTAATAAAATAGCATAATTTCTAAAGCCTCTCTTTTAAGGGGCTTTTTAATTTGAATACAATGAGCCACCTTTTTAAGGTGGCTTTTTTAATTCTGTTTATCAAGGGTAAGGGTGAAATTAAATGTTCGTGCTGGCAATCAGTCTTATAAGTCACTAATTAATATCGATTGATTAAGAATAATGTAAAATATTAGGTTTCATTTTCCTACTTTCTTAATAATTCATTCATACTTTATTTTTCTTCGTTTTGAGTGTGAATTTTATCTAATTTAAAGTACGATTTAAACGCAACTCAAACTAAAAATAGGATGCAACTAGAAGGAAAAAATGTACTCATAACTGGTGGTACTAGAGGAATTGGAAAATGTATGATACAAGAACTTATTAAAGGTGGTGTTAGCAAGATTGCTGTGATTGCACGAGATAAGGAAAACTTAAAAAAATTATCACAAGAATTTGAAGGAGTGAAATTTTTAAAAATTACGGGTGATGTAGCCAATATTGAGGTTTTGCGCGAAGCTGTAGCGCGAATAGAAGATAAGTGGGGTCATTTAGATATCTTGATTAATAATGCAGGTATCGTTTCTGCAGGTCCTTTAGAAGATATTCAAGATGAAGATGTATACGATCAAGTAGCTATCAATTTTACAGCAGTACTTTTATTAACCAAATATTGTATTCCACTTTTAAAATCTGCAGAAGAAGGGGCTATTTTGAATATCTCTTCAGGATTGGGATTAATCGGAATGCCTTTCTATTCGGTCTATGGAAGCACAAAAGCTGCTATTCGTCAGTTTTCAGATTCTATGCGAAGAGAGCTTGCTCCTTTTAATATTTCTGTAACATGCGCATTTCCGACTGCGACAGATACCGATATGATGCAAAAATTCAAAGGCAGAAAAATGGATTCACCAGAGTTTGTAGCCGAAAGCTCCATACAAGGTATGATGAATAAAGAAATTCAAGTAATTTTTGGTGGTGAGGAACGACTTAAAGAAAATCGTTTGAATTTTGAGGCTCCAGCAGAACTTGATATGCTGGTGGCACAAAATTATGAGCAACGTAAAACAGCTAGTTTAGATCATAAAGCCGTGTGATTTATACTTGATAACCAACAAAACGGTAATTAACTATGAGATTACATTACAAATTTTCTATTTTATTACTATTTGCATTTATTTTATCTTGTAAGGAAAATACGAAACCTACGCAAAAAGCTGTTGTAAATAAAGTAGCCGAAACTGATCGTATTAGTATTCCTAAATCGTGGGTAGATGGTAGGGTAAATAAGGCTAAAGAAAAGCTAGGTGCATCTGAAGCTGGTAAAGTAGTTTGGAATGCGATGGAAGCTCATGGAGGTTTAGCTCAGTGGTATTCAAACGGACCACTTTCTTTTCGATTTAATTATCAGCCTCGTGATGGTAAAACAGCGCGTGACAGTTACCAAACTGTAGATACATGGAGCAATAGGGCAGTGCATACGAGTACAGCTGATAGTACGGCTCATTTTGGGTGGACAGGTGAACAAGCTTGGGTAAAAGCAAAAGATAGTACCGCATTTGAATATGATACCAAATTTTGGGCACTAACGCCATTTTATTTTTTAGGCCAACCTTTTGTGTTGAATGGTGAAGGTGTAAATTTAGAAATGCTTCCAGAGGTGACTTATATAGAACAACAGCAAGATGTGGTTAAGGTAACTTTTGATGCTGGTACAGGTGATGCGCCAGATGATTATTATATACTTTACTTTGGCAAAGAGTCACATAAACTTGCCGCTATACGTTATATCGTTTCTTATCCTGAGTATTTTAAAGAGGGTGGGCATGCACCTGAAAAGTTTATGGAAGTGATAGGAGAAAATACGGTTAATGGTATATTGTTTCCAACCAGTTATAAGACTCATTGGTTAACGAAAGATGAAAAACCTGGGGAGTATATAACCCAAATAGATGTTTCTAATGTTTCTTTCGAAAATGATTTGCCAAAAGATTTTTTTGATGGTCCAAAAGATGCCAAAATTCTGAATGAATAATTTAGTTAGTTATTTAAAATAAAAAAATCCCAAAGATTTCTTTGGGATTTTTTATATGCTATATTTTAATAGTTAAACCTTCTTTGCTTTGTATTGCGAAGCTACCGCAGCACCAATAATGCCTGCATGATTTTGTAATTCTGCAGCAATAACCTTGGTGTCAATTTTTATTTGTGATTTAAACTGGTCAAAGTCTTTTGATGCACCACCACCAAGAATAATTAAATCTGGAGATATAATCAATTCAACGTATTCTAAAAATGTATTGAATCTCTTGCCCCATTTTTTATAAGATAATTTTTCACGGTCTTTTGCAGATCCTGCAGCCCATAGTTCAATTTTTGAATATTTCTTATAAGGAATTTGACCAAGCTCAAAATTAGGAATCAATCTGCCATCTAAAAACGCACCACTTCCTAGCCCAGTACCTATGGTTATCATAACCACCAAACCTTTTTCGCCTTTACCAATACCATAATTCATAGTGGCGTAACCAGCTGCATCAGCATCATTTAACACGGTAAAATCTAATCCGGTTTTCTTTTCTAATATTTCTTCAACATTTACTCCTAACCAGCTTGGGTCTAAATTTCCGGATGCTTTACAGATACCATTTTTAATGATTGTAGGAAAGCCACAGCCAACTTTACCTTTGTAATCGAAGTGGGCAACAATTTCTGCAATAACATCGGTCATTGCTTCTGGTGTTCGAGGATTAGGAGTCGGAATTCGAAATCGTTCAGAAATCATTTCTCCTGTTTCCGAATCAACTAATGCTCCTTTAATTCCAGAGCCACCTACATCAATGCCAAGTAAAGTCATTTTATTTTTTCTTATGAAATACAAAGAAACGAAAAAGAATCGGCTCTTTGAAGTGGGTTATTAAAGGGAGTTATATTAAATATGCTTGAAAAAAAATCGGGCATAAAAAAAAGGACTTTACGTCCTTTTAATTTTTATTATTCTGGCATGGTAAGCCCTATAATGCTGCTTACTTGTATTTCTTCATCAAATTCGTCCATTTCTGTTTCTACAATGAAAGTGATAATAAATTGTTTCCCTATATATGTTTTGTCAGTTAAATTGTATTTCCGGCTAGCCTCATCGGTTATACTGGTAAACTCTGCATTGTACCCGTCTTTATCTGTAAAAACATATACGCCATCTTCATAACTTACAAAAGTTCCATTCATTTTTTCTGCATCTTGGCAGTAAACGCTTGATAATGAAGAAAGAGCTACGAATAATACTACTAAAATCGATTTCATTTTTTAAATTATTAAGTTTAGTTATTAATTTTTTTTAGTCTGTTTAAGTTGTAAAAATGTTGATACAAATGAACTATAAATAGTTGAATAACGATTTTTTTTATCATTTTATTATGAAAGTTTTTTTAATTCTTAAATAGCTGTAAGTCAGTAGGGTAATTTCGGTTTGTTACAATAAAATAATTTGCTAATACCTAGGATTATAGCTCAATTTGATACTACCTTTGATGAATAATCCAACACCATTAAATTGAAAAACAGTAACACACATTCCTTTTATAGTTTTCTTTTTGTCGCACTTTTTGCTACAGTTAATATTTCTTATTCCCAATCACCATTGTCAGGGGATAATATAAAAACATTGATTGAAAAGTATAAGAATGATATACGCGGACCTTATAAAGATATTCGATGGTTCTGTACCGACGGTAGTGTAAGGCAACCAAAAGACCCTTGTCCTGATAATATAGGTCCTGGAGTACAGCATGCAAGATACAAAGATGAAGTTGTTGCCTTAGGTAAAAGCAATCATATCTTTTTAGGTCAAATTTTAGCCTTTTCAACTAATGATGATTTATGGGATATAGACCATAATCATTCTCGTTTAAAGCAATATCAATTAGATAAATATCTTCGTCTTATCGATGATGGCTGGGTGAATCAAAAAGGTCAATTCTATAGAGGCTCTGTTCAAGTAGAAGATGAAGAAGCTTGGGGTATTGGTTTTTATAAGTGGATTTTGGCAAAAGATGCCTTGGTCGCTGATAATTTTTACTTCCTAAGACAATCTTTAAAAGACATACCTCATAATGGTGATGATAATGTAGCACAGTTAATGCGTAGTGAATCGAAAGTTATTTCAGATATCTATACGCCTTTTATGGATTTAAGAACCAAAATTCATAGCCTGCCTGAAAAATCAGATATTCAAAAAGTAATCGATTTTAAAGCAAAAAATCAGAAGTCTTTAACTACCGATTTAATTAAAAAAATAGATGGTCTGGTGGTAACTATGCAAACCTTTTTTAAGCCAGTAGATGTTCAATCTTTATTGAATAAATCGAAATTAGTAAAAGGCACCACTTTAGGAGATAAGGTTCAAGCTTTTGTTCAGGGGAAATCCAGTAATGATTCACCTTCATATTTGGTTAATGAAACAGCTCAGTTACTTTTAGATATTCGTGAAGGCCTATTAGAGGAAAAACGACCGATGGCGCGTTTGCAGTTATTAGATATTTCTTTAAAACTAGAAGAACTATTATTTCAAAATGCACCTAATTGGGAGCCAACGACGGTAAGCGGACAATTGGAAAAAATATGTGCGCTAACTACGGCATCAGTTGGTGCCGGATATTTAGAGTTGTGGGAATGGGAGCAAATCTCTGGTACCTTAAGCAAGTTCGGTCAAGATCAATTAAGCTTGGCAGAATTAACCCAAGTTTTAGAAACGGCAAGAGCTGGGGTAGAATGGAGTGCGGCTATGGTAAAAGCAAATTACCAAGAGGTTGTTGATACCTATACAACGTTTGAACCAAAATCGTATGCTTTTATAGATGACCGAATTAGAGGTTCGGTAGCTTTGCATTTGGGTAAAAGTGTTGGAGAATTAGGCGATTTTATTGCTAAGGAATCTGCACTTACCAATTTGGTAATGGATATTCCGAACCAGAGTACGTTTAGAGGATTAAATCCTGGGTACGCATTCGGTGAATTGGTGGTAGTAGATGGTTCTTCTGAAGATATAGAAGTGTCTTCTGATAAGATTTATATTTTTCAGCGCTCACCGTCAGATTTGAAGCCTATTGCAGGTATTGCAACAGTTGCTGAAGGTAATATGGTTTCTCACGTGCAACTATTGGCACGTAATTTAGGGATACCGAATGCAGCATTATCTGATGCGAATCTACAAAGTTTAAAGAAGTATGATGGCGAACGCGTATTTTATGCCGTTTCGAATAAAGGAAATGTGATTATAAAGCCTGAATCGAAAATGACCGATCAAGAGCGCGGACTTTTTGTGAAGAAAGAGCGTAATACGGATAAGATTGAAGTGCCTATTGAAAAAATTCAATTAAAGAATACCGATGTTCTGAATATGCGTGATGTAGACGCGAGTGATTCAGGAGCATTATGCGGTCCTAAAGCCGCAAACTTAGGACAATTGAAAAAAATGTTTCCAGAGCAGGTGGTTGAAGGGTTAGTAATTCCTTTCGGAATTTTTAGAGATCATATGGATCAGCAAATGCCGGGTGCCGATAGTTCATATTGGGAGTATTTGAATGCGATGTTCGTTGAAGCAGAGCGTATGAGAACTATAGGAGTTTCTGAACCTGAAGTAGAGAATTATCAATTACGACAATTAGAAACTTTAAGAGACGCTATTAAGAAAATGCCTCTAAAAGCTGATTTTATGAGTCAGTTAGAAGCGAAGTTTAAAACGGTCTTAGGTTCTGATTTTGGTAAAATTCCGGTGTTCTTGCGTAGTGATACGAACATGGAAGATTTGAAGGATTTTACAGGTGCAGGACTTAACCTTACTTTATTTAATGTTCTGGATAAGGAGAAAATTTTAAATGGAGTAAAAGAGGTTTGGGCATCACCATATACTGAGCGTAGCTTTAAATGGCGCCAAAAGTATTTATTGAATCCTGAGAATGTGTTTCCTTCTATTTTGGTTATACCTAGTGTCGATGTAGATTATTCTGGAGTGTTGATTTCAAAAGGAATCAATTCTGGTAATGATAAAGATTTGACCGTTGCTTTCAGTAGGGGTGCAGGGGGTGCCGTAGATGGGCAATCGGCAGAAACGTATACCATTTATGATGCTGGCGGCTATAGATTGTTAGCTCCTGCTCGTGAACCTTTATATAATACATTACCTGATACAGGTGGTACTGGTAAAAAAGTTGCTACGTTTCAAAATAGGGTGGTAAATGAGAAGAACTTAAATGAAATCAAAATTTTGGCAAACACAATTCGTAAGACCTTACCTGAAGCTACTAATTCAGATTATGAAGGCGCTTATGATGTAGAACTTGGTTTTAAAGATGATAAATTGTGGTTGTTTCAAATACGACCTTTTGTAGAGAATAAAAAAGCGGTGAGTTCTGGGTATTTAGAGTCCATAACTCCAAAAATTAACACAGAGAAAGAAATCTCTTTAAGTACAAAATTATAATGAATAAAATTTTAGTGTTACTGGTTGTAGTTTTTTCTGCTTCCGCATTTACAACTTATACATACTACCCAATAGACGGTTATGAGCGCACAGGCATAAAACGTTTAAAGCGTTTAGAGCTAATTAAAAGTGGCGTAATAAAAGACGCAACTGCTTTACCAGCAGGGGCATTAAAATCATACAGTGATATACAATTGAATTTACTATCAAGAAAGAATGATAGTGCCATGGGATTAATGCAGGTGAACGAAGATTTTCAGAAAGAAATAAATGCACTTTTTCGTGGTTTAGATAAAAGTTATTCGTTAACGGTATTAGATATATCAGACCCTGAAAATGTACGTTATGCAGAGCGAAATGAAACTGCAGGTTATCAACCAGGTAGTGTAGGTAAATTGGCTGTTCTCAACGGACTCTTTACACAGTTGGCCAAGATTTATCCAGATTCGTTTGAATTAAGAACAGAGCTTTTAAAGAACAAATCTGTAAAAGCGGGAGTGTGGGGCTTAACTGACGAGCATACCATTCCTATTTATAATATCGAGAAGAATACATTGGTGAAACGCCAGATAATCGCAAGTGATGTGTTTACCCTGTACGAATGGGCGGATCACATGTTATCTGTAAGTAATAATGGTGCAGCAAGTATTGTTTGGCGAGAAGTGCTTTTAATGGCTGCTTTCGGTGATAAATATCCTGATTTAACACAAGAGGAAACCGATGCCTATTTTAAAGAAACTCCAAGAAAAGAATTGACTGATTTAGGTAACGATGTGGTGAATTTACCATTACGTGAGTTAGGTATAACTGCAGACGAATGGCGTTTAGGTAGTTTCTTTACAAAAGGGGCAAATACCTATGTAGGAGATAAAGGTGGTAGTATTGGTTCTCCTCAAGGCTTGATGAAGTTCTTGGTTCAGTTAGAGCAAGGTAAGGTTGTTGATGAGGCTTCAAGCTTAGAAATGAAACGGTTAATGTACATGACCGACAGAAGAATCCGGTACGCACAATCACCTGCTTTAAAAGAAGCCGCAGTATATTTTAAATCGGGCTCATTGTATAAGTGCGATAGAAGTAAAGGCGAAGCATGTGGTAAATATATGGGTAACGTTACCAATTTCATGAATTCTGTAATAATCGTAGAACATCCTGATAATTGTAGGTATATGGTCGTGTTGATGACGAATGTACTACGTAAAAACTCTGCTAGTGATCACATGTATTTAGCTGGTAATATCGATAAATTAATACGTAAAGGGTAAATAATTATAACCTTAGTAAAAGTTTAAATAACCTGCTGCACTTCATGTGGCAGGTTATTTTATTTATTAATAATATGTTCAATTGACCTATTCAAACTGTTGGTTTACAATAATGTTTCAGTAGTACTTTAGTGACCATTGCAAGTGGAGAATAGAAATCACTTTGGCTAGGTTGAAATGCTATATTTATTACTAGACCAGGTCAACAAATATGCCCTTTGGTGCCATGAACTGAAATTGTAGCATCTGACCTATAAAAAGTGATGGACATTCTTGTGACCTTTAACTAGAAATTTCATTTCAAAATTGAATGCTTCTTAGAATATGTACCTTTGCCGTACCATTAACTAAAGAATTTATTACATGTTTAAAAGAACACTATTTGTTGCCCTAATTGCGCTTACGCTAACTTCTTGTTGGAAAGATAAAAGTCCTGAAGATCTTATTCGTTTAAAAGACAAATTTAAATCTCAGGTAAATACTTTCGAGAATAAGAAAGAGACTGCAAATAAAAATGTAAACAAAGGTTTAGAATCTTTAAATGCACTGAAAAGCGCTTTAGAGGATACTAAAAATGAAGATAAAGAATTCGCCAAAGTATATGGTGATTGGGAGAAAGTAGATCGTCGTGTGCAAAACTTGAATAGGGAGTATGACGATTTAAAGGAAAAGGCCTCAAATCTGTTTGCTGCGATGGAAAAACAGACCAATAGCCTAAGTGATGAAACCAGTAAGAAAACCTTATTAAGTGCGATAGAAAAAGCCCGTTCCAAATATAACGGTACGTTAGCCAATACCTCAAAAGCTATCGATAAGTTGAAGCTTTTACATGGCGATGCCGTAGAAGTTGTAAAAGCTTTAGAAGTAGCCGCTGCCCTTATCTCTTTTGATAATATCAACGACCAAATGAAAAGCATAGAAGGCCGTGTAGACGGTATTATGCAAGAATTGAATGTGGCTGTTGTAGAGAGTAAAAAACTCTATGAGAAAAAGATTACCGAGCTGGGGGAATAATATAAAAATATTCTAGATCAAAAACTTAAATCGCTAATTAGTGAACCAATCTATTTGATAATAAAAAATGCCTGCATAAATTTATATGCAGGCATTTTTATTTTTCGTTACTACTTAAAATGAATGATCAAACACTTGTATTTTAACTCAAAACCTCAGTAACACCAGGGGTTGGAATTGGATACATTCCGTTTGGTCCTGGGACACTTGGTGGTGTAGAATTCCAAGTAAGTTCACTTGGCATCAATAATTTTTCAGAGGCCATCGCATCTTCCCATGTAATTACTTTGCCAGAATAAGTTGCCATACGGCCCATTATGGCAGTCATGGTACTTTTTGCACCGTTTTCAGCATCGCTAATTACTTCATTATTACGAATAGATGCAAATAATCTATCGTGCTCCACTTGATAAGGATTAGGGTCATTTCGATTACGGTAGTCGAACATTTTTTCACCATCGAGGCCAATAATACTTGCAGCGCCCGCATCATTCATATCAATACTTCCTTTTGTGCCTTGAAAGTTTTCGCCCACTTTAGACCAAGTACCCGGTTGGTGGCGACATTGACTTGCAATTACGGCCCCACTTGGGTATGTAAACTCTACAAAATGATGGTCAAAAATCTCACCATGGTCTTTTCCTGTTCTAACCAATCTACCACCCATGCCTTGCGCAGAAATTGGATATTCACCTATAAACCAGTTGGCAACATCAATATTATGAATATGCTGTTCTAAAATATGATCTCCGCATAACCAATTAAAGTAATACCAATTACGCATTTGATATTCTAATTCGGTTTGGCCTTCTTGTCTTGGTCGTACCCAAACACCACCACTATTCCAGTATACTTGTCCTGATACTATTTTGCCAACATCACCTTGCTTTATTTTCTCTGCAATGGCTAAATAATTATTCTGATAATGACGTTGCAGACCTACGACTACATTTAGCTTTTTCTCTTTGGCAATTTTTGCCATTTCTAGAACTTTTCGAATACCAGGTGCATCTGTAGCCACTGGCTTTTCCATAAACACATGTTTACCGGCATTAATAGCATATTCAAAGTGATAGGGTCTAAAACCTGGTGGTGTTGCTAATATGACAACATCTGCTTGGTCTATTGCTTTTTTGTAAGCATCGAATCCCACATATTTATGGGCATCTTTTACATTTACTTTTTTAGTGCCTTCGAATTCTTTCTGCAAGTTCAGTAGACTTTTGTCTAATTGGTCTTGAAAGGCATCTGCCATGGCTACCAACTCAATATTTTCATCTGCTTTTAAAGCTTGGTTGGCTGCCCCGCTACCACGACCACCACAACCTATAACCGCTAACTTTAGTTTTTTGTCATTAAAAACGTTTGCCATAGCGCTCATTTCCAATCCTGGTAATAACATTCCTGCACCTACGAGGGCGGTGCTTTTGCAAAAATCTCTTCTAGAGTTTTCCGGTTTTAAACTTGGTTTTTTCTTAGTGTCGTTCATGTTGATTGGTTTTAAGGTTTAAGGGACTATTCGCCCCAATAGTTGTTGATTTCAGTTTCTTTTGGCACATTTGGATCTCTTACGATTCTAAAGCCAACAAATGGGGCATCGGTATTCCACCATTTGCTTTTTGGGAATTGAGGGTCTCTCATTTTCCAATTCTCATTAGATCCCAAACGGGCTGCACTTCTTAAATATTCGGCATCATCATAATAAGAGCCACCCCGAACAGAACATGGGTATTCTTCCTTAGAAATTTCTATAGGTGATTGGGTTACGCCATTTCTAGTGGTATAAATTTCTGAGATATATTGGTCTAACGTCCATTCAGCCACATTACCATGCATATCATATAAGCCCCACGGGTTAGGTTTCTTTTGACCTACTGGGTGGTAGGTGTCTTCACTATTTTCATAAGACCAAGCATACTCATCGAGTATTTTAGGGTCATCGCCAAAGTGGTAAGCGGTACTTGTACCTGCGCGAGCACTATATTCCCACTCTGCTTCGGTGGGTAGGCGGTAAAAATGGCCGGTTTTTGCAGAAAGCCATTTACAAAACTGAGAGGCTGCAAATTGAGTAACATTACCAACGGGTAAACCTTCGCTGGTTCCCATACCTAGACTCATATCTACATAGGGTATAGTTGCGCCAGAAATAGCATCAATTTCAATTTCTAATTCATTTGCCTTACTATTAGATTCAATACTATCTATTGCTCTGTTTACGAATAAATTATAGAGTTCCCATGTTATTTCATACTTAGATAACCAAAATGAATTTAATTCTACTGTATGTATAGGGCCTTCTTCTTTACCTCTTTTTTCTTCGGATGTTATACTCCCCATCGAAAAACTTCCAGCAGGTATGGCAACCATTTCAATACCTAAATTTGAACCTCCAATAGATTGTGTGAAGTCATGAGGTTTTTTTTCTTGCGAATACAAATTATTCATTAAAATAATGAACAGAAGGGTAAATACACGGTTTGATAAAATCATATCTTAAATATAAGATTTTATCAAGAATAAATCCATTTGGGAAATCCGTTTTTTATAATGTCTCTTAACCGTCTTCTGCTGTCTATTACTGGGAAACCCCGAGTTCAAAAGCTAATTTCATACTCCATTAAAATGTAAGCGAAGTATAATTATAACAAATTGTTATTTAATAAGGATTTATATAATCGTATACTGTTGACTGTTTAATAGAATAATCGTTAAATATTAATTAGTCGACAAAGTATTGATAGTAATTCTAATGATTGAATAATACTATTCATTTGCATAGAACGTTAGTCAATCTAATGCTGTAACAAGTGGTATTTTTATTGTTATTTCCGACAGGATAAGATATTTTTGCCAACTTTTAAAATCTTAGAACATAATCGTTTATAGGAGACTATGTTGAAAAAGATTAAAAGATATAATTAAGTAAAGACTGTATGATCCATAAAAATGCTGAGGAAGAACGATTAGCCGTTGAGGATAATTATAAAAATTGGAAGAGATGGGGCCCATATTTGGCAGAGCGACAATGGGGAACCGTAAGAGAAGATTATAGTGAAAATGGTCACGCATGGGATTTTATCGGTCACGATAAGGCACGTAGTAATGCTTATAGATGGGGAGAAGAAGGTATAGGTGGTTTTTGTGATTCTAGAGAAATTCTATGTTTGGCGCCTGCTTTTTGGAACGGTAAGGATCCAATCCTTAAAGAACGCTTATTTGGACTTACCAATAATGAGGGTAATCATGGTGAGGATGTTAAAGAACTCTATTTTCATCAAGTGTCTACACCTACACATTCGTATGCTAAATATTTATACAAGTACCCTCATAAGAAATTCCCATACGCTGAAATAATAAAGAAAAATCGGGAAAGAGGTAGGGAAGAGTCAGAATTTGAACTTCTAGATACTAAAGCATTTGCCAAAAATAGATATTTTGACTGTTTTATTGAGTATGCCAAAGAAGATGTTGGCGATATTCTTATGAAGATAACTGTTGTTAATAGAGGCTCGAAAGCTGCTAATATTCATGTTTTGCCTCATCTATGGTTTCGTAATTTTTGGAAGCACAACAATCGTTTTGAGCGACCAGAAATGAAGTCGATTTCAAATTCATCTGTACAGAGTAGAAGTACAAGAAATGGCAGATATTATTTTTATCATGAAGGTGGAGAACAACTGTTTTGTGAAAATGAAACCAATAACAAACGCATCTACGATGTGCCTAACGAAGTAGATTATGTAAAAGACGGTATCAATGACCATGTAGTTAGTGGTTTAGATACGGTAAACCCGAATAAGAAAGGTTCAAAATTTGCAGTATGGCATAAATTAAGGCTTAAATCGGGGGAAGAGAAAACCATTAGAGTACGATTAAGTAAAAAGAAACTTGCCGATCCATGGACCAATTTTGATTCAATTTTTAATAAAAGAATTGCTGAATGTGAGGCGTTTTATGGCGATATTTTAAAGAAAGAGCTGCCACAAGCGCAACAAGAAATAGCTAGAAAAGCCTTTTCTGGACTTTTATGGACTAAGCAGTTTTATTATTATGATGTCCATAAATGGTTGTTTGGTGGTGCTGGTGAGGCCAAACCTTATCGTGCAGATTCGCGAAATATACATTGGGAACACCTTACCAATCGCCACATTATATCAATGCCAGATAAATGGGAATACCCATGGTATGCCGCTTGGGATTTGGCATTTCATATGGTATCTTTTGTAGAGATAGATCCTTATTTTGCCAAAGAACAATTGCTTTTGGTATTGCGGGAAAGTTATATGCACCCTAATGGACAGATACCTGCTTATGAATGGAATTTTAGTGATGTGAATCCGCCAGTACATTCTTGGGCAGTTTGGAATGTATATGAAAAAGATAAACAACGTTCAGGAAAAGGTGATTCAAAATTCTTGGAAAAGGCTTTTCAAAAATTACTAATCAATTTTACTTGGTGGGTAAATCAAAAGGATAAAAATGGAATCAATCTTTTTGAAGGTGGCTTTTTAGGGCTCGATAATATTGGGGTTTTTGACCGTAATCATATGCCAGAGGGCATCACACGTATGCAACAGGCAGATGCTACCAGTTGGATGGCTATGTTTACATTGAACATGCTTCGTATGTCTCTAGAATTGGCGAAGGTAAATCCAATATATGAAGAGAGTGTTGCAAAATTCTTTAGGCATTTCTTAAATATTGCTTGGGCGATGCACCATATAGGGCAGAAAGATATTTCTTTATGGGATGATGAGGATGATTTTTATTATGATGTGGTAGAAATGTCTAATGGTACTACAGATCGTTTAAAGGTGCGGTCATTAGTAGGTATCATACCATTATTTGCTGTAGAAATTATCCATAAAGATTTATTTGAGGAACTAAAGCACTTTAAAGTAAGAGCAGCTGAAATTGTACGCACACGACCCGATTTGGCCTCGTTAATTTCTAATATTGAAGAGTTCAATGCCGATGGAAATTATTTGTTTTCTATCATGCGAGGATTTAGATTGGAGAAATTATTGTTTCGATTGTTAGATGAAAAGGAGTTTCTTTCTGAATTCGGTATTCGTTCTCTTTCAAAATACCATGAGGAGCATCCTTTTGTATTTAAACATAATGGACACCATCAGATTCAATATGAATCTGGGGAAAGTCGTTCAAATATGTTCGGGGGTAATTCTAATTGGCGTGGCCCCATTTGGATGCCATTGAACTATATGATTATCCAATCGCTTCGTAAGTACTATTTGTTCTATGGAAAAGAATATGTGTATGAGTTTCCTACCGGATCGGGTGTTAAACTGAACCTGAATGAAATAGCAAATGAGATTTCTAAAAGATTGATAAAGCTATTTCAACCTAATAAAAAAGGGAAGTTTCAATACCATTCTGAAGATAAGCACCAACTATTTACGAAAGATGAACAATTCAAAAACCAGCACTTCTTCTATGAGTTTTTTGATGGGGATTCTGGTAAAGGTTTAGGAGCATCGCATCAAACAGGTTGGACCGCTTTGGTCGCCAACTTGATCATGGAGCTAGAGCAGAATTCATAAGCAGAGAAATTTAAAATGTTGTATATTAGAATACTAAAGGCTATGTGCTTTAACATGGCCTGTTATCTAAACCAACATTTCACTGATGAAAAACGATACAATAAATATATCGAAAATAGTCAAAAATGTTTCCCACTCTTCTGATGATTCTGACTATGCTGTTTGCTGGGTCAAGGACGAAATTAAAGGTGTTGAGATAGACGGTGTTTTATATCCAAACATATCAAATTCTATTTTTTTCTTGGATAATAAAGTACAATGGAAGCTTTATACTAGAGATAATGCTGTGAATGCAGGATATTTACTCCAATTATCGCACGAGATACTTAGCAATCCATTGTTGAGCAAACTTCACATCAACCAAGTGAGACTATTTAACTCCGGAACCATTCCGCTATTTAAATTAAGTCCGGGTATCGAGAAACGAACCCAAGCTATTTTAGAAATGATAGATGAGCTTTTGGGCTCTCATCTAAATAATAAAGAAGATGCATTGATATCACTACTAAACACCTTTTTTGTATACTGCGATGGTCAATGTAATATAAAGTCAATCATTGAAAAAAACCAAACAAAGGCAAATATTGTATATGCGTTTAAGCAGTTAGTAGATAAGAATATTGTGAAATCTCACGAGGTAGGGTACTATGCGTCACGACTTAATATATCTACAAAATATTTGAATGAATGCGTTCAAGAAGTGCTTAATGTTAGCTCTAAGAGTATAATTATTGAACAGTTATTGATTCGATCACGTCATGCTTTAAAATTTACCAATAGAACAATAAAGGAGATTAGTTATGATTTAGGTTTTTCTACACCAGATTATTTCAGCTATTTCTTTAAGACCCAAACAGGAACCAACCCTTCTGTGCTTAGAAGAAGCGGTAGTTCTTAAATTCAAAGTTTATACCGTGGTTTTCACATTTTACCCGATTTGCTTTATTCCTAAATTGGTGTAAAATTAAAATCATGGATAGAAAACGTTTTATTAAAAATTCAGGAATAGGTTTGGGAATAGCATTATTGCCTGGAGTACTACTTAGTCAACCAAATTTATTTTCAACCCCTCATGTTTCTCTTAATGACCCAAAAGTGGTTAAAGATGATGATGGAGATGTTCTTAATGTTATTGGGGATATCCAGACCCATAAATTGTTGGGTAAGGACACAAACAATCAAATTGTTGAATGGGTGGATAATGTTGCCCCAGGTGTAGGTATACCGCCGCATATCCATACCAAGGAAGACGAGATGTTTAGGGTGGTTAAGGGAGAAGTTGAAATAACCGTAAACAGTAAAACCACCATTTTAAAAGCAGGTGATATTGCTTTTGCGCCAAAAGGTATCGCACACGCTTGGAAGGTTGTTGGTACAGAAAAGGCAAAAATGATTACCTCCGCTTTTCCTGCAGGTATCGAGTTTATGTTTCAAGAATTGGCACAATTACCAGCAGGACCACCGAATTTTGAAAAAGTAGCGGAAATTTGTGGAAGACAGGGAGTAACTTTTGTATAGGAAATAGAAGGAATCTATATCTTTTTTGAGATAGAATCAATGTCTATTTGGTTTTTATTCATCTTCATGGGTTTCTGCTTCAAAGCTATCAACATATTTTAAATCTTTGAACCAATAGTGGGAAGAAATCACATCGGCGATTAATTCTCCTGTATCGTTTTTTGTAAGTTTCAATTGCCAAAGAATATCTTTTGCTTCTTGAAATTTATCTCCTTCAATTTTGTCATCAAAAAGGCGGTTGATTACACTGTTGTCTGGTAAGCCACCAACCAATAAACGAACCAAGGTCGCTTCTGGATAAGTGTCAAATATGGGATAGCTATTTTTTGAAGTTTCCTGAACTTTCAACTGAAATGAAACTGCTTCAGGGTGAGGAAAAGTACCTTCAAAGGCATCATATAGCAATTGATGCACGGCAAAGAATTCTTCATGTAAAGAAAGATCTGCATATTCTTCCCATAATTTTTCTTCCAACATTTCATTTGAAAGGTTGTCGATTTGACCCTTGTTAAGTTTATTACCAAAAACATAGGTGAGTACAATTTTCGCGGCATCATCTGGTTCATTATCAGTTAGTGACATTAAACACATATCTTTTATTTCGGCCTTATCTAAACTAGCAGGATTATCATAATCCATCAGCTCTAATAAATCTAGATATTTGGCTTCTGTCCAATAACCAGGTAATTCAGAAATCGTTTTAAACGATATTCGAGTAACAGTAAATGATTTTTTCATGAAGAGAGTAATTCAAAATTAAAACCAGTTTCTTTTTTTAAAATAAATAAGCATTAGTATCGCAACGAAAATCATTGCTGCCCACATGATGTAGTAGCTGTATTGATAATGTAGTTCTGGTACATTGTCAAAATTGGTTCCGTATATACCAGCAATAAATGTTAGGGGAATAAAGATGACCGAGAATATGGTCAAGAACTTCATGATGTCATTTAGTTTGGTACTTACTGAAGTATGGTATAAGTTTAATTGATCGGTTAAAATTTCACGGTAACTATCTGATGAATCGATTGCTTGATTCATATTATCCCGTAGCTCTTGAAAGTGGATATAAGTAGAATCAAATATAAATTCAGATTCTAACTTTGAAAGTGTTAAAATCATCTCTTTTGCCGGCCTAATATTTCTTCTTAAAAAGTTTAATTCACGTTTGTAATCATTGATTTTCCTGATTGTAGATTTATTAGGGTGGTTGCCAATGTTTTCTTCCAAGATTTCTATTTTTTCACCCAATACACTTAAAATATAGATGTAATTGTCAATGACGATATCTAATAGGGCAAAGGTCAAATAGTCCGTCCAACCATTTCTGATACGCTTTCTATTCTTGCGAATTCGTTCTCTAATGGGTTCGAATACATCGCCTTTTTTCTCTTGAAAAGAAATCAATACAGATTTGGTAAGTATTAGGCTTAGATTTTCAACAGTTAGAGTACCGTGTTCTTCATTGAGTTGAAGCATTTTTATGGAAAGAAAAATGCAATTATCGAATTCTTGAACCGTAGGTCTTGAAGACGTATTCATAACATTTGCTAGCACCAGTTCATCTAAATGAAAACCCTTAGCTATATCGAGCATTAGCTCTTTGTTATGTAAACCGTCAATATTGAGCCATGTGACCGTTTTCATATCTTGATAGGCTATGGCTTCGGTAATATCTTTTACAGGTTGCTCGTTGAGGTTCTTTGAGTCAAAATCAATAACCCTAATCAAGACTTCGTCTATTTTTTTTTCGCCTCTATAGAATAATTCATCTGGGGCTCTCCCAATTTCATCCTTGTTTTTTCTTACGAATCTTGCCATGCTAATTTGTTTTTGTAATCATAATGACCTAGAATATATAAGCTACATGATATTTAAATATCTACAGAAAATATACCAGTACTGTTATTAAGAATCGCTTATAGCTGTAAATGCATCTAATGCGAAACTTCTAATTTTTGGGTCAGCATCGTTAAGATGTTCTTCTACAATACTTAAATATCGAGGTTCTTTTTGTTGCGCAATGAGGTATAAAACCGCCAACTTAATTTTTAGGTCGTTGCCTTGTAATAGCAATTTAAAACACTCTAATTCTGAGGTTATCTTATGTTTTATTTTTTGAAGCTCTTCTTCTGATGATATATCAAGGGCAGATTCTTCAATAATTGGCAGCAGCTTGCGCTTAAGCTCACCTGTAAGAAGGTTGTCTAAAAATTCAATGGCATTGTGCTGGGCTTCTTGCTTATGGCTTAAAAGACCTTCATAGGCTATGGCAACATCTTTTTGTTGGTAGCGTAGACCTAATAATTTAAAGATTCGCTCTAAACCAGAATCTAACCTGCGTTCTAAAAGCTCTAAAAGGCTTGTGCGTGCATCTCGTTCTGCATCTCCAATTTCTTTTTTAGACTTGGTTCTGTTTCGATAAGAGATAATTATTTGAGTATGCATTGAAGACAAGGTTTGATGGTGCAACTTACACTCATCAAAGATTACCGACACCACTTTATAGCGATTGAATTTTAATTGTGGATGTGTTGAACGAATAGCACTTAATGCTCTAACCACTTCTAACCGAACAGTCAAATCATTATCTGTTAAGATGCCTAATAATTGATGAACGGCTTCCTTCGAATAAAAAGATTGCATGGCCATAGGTATGAATCGAATCACGGATAAGGGTTGCAGTCTTTCCTGAACATTTTTACGAAGTAATGGTAAAATTTGAGGGCCATATTGTTTAAATGCCTCAATAACCGCAGGTCTATATTTTTTTTGTTCTAAAAACGGAATAATATGTTGGCCTACAATAGGGTCCATTGTACTACCGATAGACTTGATAGTGGTTCTTACAATTTCTTCATTTTCATGATTTAGAAACTCAATAAGCTTGTTGTAATAAATGGGCATATTAGCAACACCCAGTATTTCTATTACAGTTTCTAAATAGATTATATTGTCTTTGTCTTTTTCAATGTTAATGAGCGATTTAGAAATACGGTCTAGTAATGAATAGCGTTGTTTTAGAGAGTAATTATGTTTAGCCTCCCTTGCCAAACAAAATAAGGCTGCCGAAGAAATACGCTCATTCGAATTTTCTAAATAGGCATCGAATACGAACGATTTGTCTTTATGGGCAAAACTTAAAATGTATGCTAAGGTGGCAATGGTCAAATCTCTATCTTCAATTTTTAAAAGCTCAGAAACCTCAGATGTCATACTTTTTGAATTTAAAAAGTATAAATTTTGAATAGCCGATAACTTCACTTTGTTGCTTGGATGTTCCAATAGCAATTCAACATCATCTGCAAAACGCTTATCATTGATTTCCATCAATTTGTCAAGCATAAAAAGAATTTGTTCTTCAGTTCCATTTTTAAACACGGTACGCATACCTGCTACAACCGAAGATTTTGAAGTAGTTATTTTTTTGGTTTTTTTTAAAGAATCGGTAAGTACTTCTAGGTTGGTTCTAAACGTTTTATAATATTCAATACGCACTTTGTAAATGAAATACAGCCAAAGGCAAACAAGAACTATGATTAGAATACCGATATAAAATGAAGGTAGGTCAAGACCACGAACTACAAATATTAAGAGGCATCCTGCAATACCAGTAGCCAAGCTATCGACAACTACATCGATGAATGATTTAGTCTTGTTTTTTAAATCGAACGGTAATGGTAGCGTCAATAGTTCAGAGGCGCTTTTATGAATAGACTGTTTTAGTATACCATCCATTGCTTTTATGACTACTACCGCAGAAAGTTCTGGCAAGAGTAGAAATAAAATGCTTCCGCCGAAAATACCTATCGGTAATAATAATAAGGAAAAGCCTACTCCCCATATACCAACAATTCTATGAGTAAAGAATAATTGAATGACTAGGGATAATAAGTTAAATGTTGAAAACCAAAAGGCAAAAAAAGCGGTTAGCTCATCTGCATCTGATATGGCAGAAGAAGCAAAATCACTAAAAAGATAATCGACCAATTTCGCCACTACAACGCTAACGACTACGATACTTGCAATATAGGTGAGATGTTTAGATTTTAAAATAAGCTTTAGAGGAGGCTCTGTGTTATTTACCGGATTCTTATGTTTTCTAATAGAACCATTCTTCTTGACCCTAATATTCCAAATTTTTCGTAGTAATGGTATGCAGAAGAAAAGGAGTAATGCAGCCACGAACATCAAATTTTCGTTACCAATAAGCGGTGCAAGAATTGAAGTAAGATAACCTCCGAAAATTCCACCAATTATGGCCCCAGAACCTATAAAGCCAAATAATCTTTTGGCCTCTCTAATACTGAAAACTAAATTGGCCAAAATCCAAAATTGGGAAGCGGATAAAACGGCATAAATAGCCACCCAGATGTAAAAAAAATAAAGTAAAAATCCACTAACAACATGTAAGGATAAAAGAATACCTAGTCCGATAAGAATAACAATCGAGCTAATAATAGTTACTTCGATCACTTTTTTAAGTGAAAACCGAGAAACCGCTTTTGAATAAAAATATGAACTGGTAATCGCCGTAACGGCAACCAATAAAAAGGCAAAGGGTAGCTGCTCTACACCTAACTCAGAAAGAAAAAGAGCGTTAACGGTAGGTTTAATAATCAGTAATACGGCAATGACCAAAAAGATATAGGCGAGCATCCAAAGTGATACTTTGAATTCGCCTTCCCTTACGTCAAATATTTTTTTAATTAGTCTTTCTACCATCAAATAATATAAATCTATCGTTTATTTAAAAATTAGATTTAGTTTCTGCTATTTGTTGTGATTTATTTTTTGATGCAAATATTCTTCGAATTTCTTGATTAACCTTTTATTCTCACTATTTATAATAAAGAATAATACAATATACACAAAAGGAAAAATGAAATAGAATGGAATAGGTATTCCTAAATTCATTGATAATTCTATAATCAACATAAGTACAGGAGTTATTAATAACATAAACAACCAATAATTTCTTTTTGGTTCTAAAACTATATTAGTTTTAGAACCATTTATTTTAATCAAATTTCCTGTGAAAATAATATCGCTTTTAGTGTTGGAGTAATTGGTGTCAAACAATAAGTCTGAACCAAAAGAAAAATTTAAACTAATAATAAACTCTACTTCTGATTGCCATTTTAGATAAAATACCTTTCCGTTTTCACCAAGTATATTTTTTACATCGTCAATTCCGATATTTACAGTAAAGAATTCAGTATTTGGTTTGATTGATGAAAAGAACTTCATTTAATTTTGGTTTGAAGTTAGTTGACAGCATAAATTCCAATTATACACACAAGGTATTCCTGATTTTGTTTAGGAATTATTCACCAAAAGCTTCACGAGCATTTCCAAATGCGTATTCTTGAATTTGACATTGTCCAATTGAGTTATATTTTAAAATTCCATTCGAATTTTCAAATCAAATAACTGGTCTAAGTTTTTCGCCATCAACATGAATTTCACCTTGATTTTGTAACATGGCTAAGTCAAAAGTAAATTCCCCGCATATATTCTTTAATTTAGAAATACTAACGCCATTCTTTTCCAGGGTTTCCTTTAAAATTAAAATCATTTGATACTGCCATTCTATTAGAGTTTATTCGTAAGATTCATCATTTAGTAAAATCATCAACATCATTATTTTCCAAGACCTAAAGTACTGGCTTTTTTAGGACCTTTTCTATTGGTTTTACTAAATCTCTAATAATTTGTTCACCGTTGGCGTCGTCTATCAGTGCAACTAGTATATATCTTCTATTGCTATCCTTACCCCATACCAATATAGAATCTGAATGATAGGTTCTCCATGAACCTGATTTTCTGAAAAGCCGTGCAGCAGGTGCAATTTGATCTAAAGTGTTTACAAATTTATGGTGCAATTCTGGGTCTTCCATAATATCAAGCATTTGCTTCGACCTTTTTTGATTGACTAGTTTGCCATTTGCTAATAAATAATAGTACCTACATACCTGCGTTACTGTTGCTGCGTGACTTAAATTTTTAAGTGGTTCGCGATTGGTATCACCGCCGCCACCATAGCGTTTTCCAACCCAAAGTCCGCCACCTTTATGTTCATCATAAAAAGCGTATTTAGGATCCGTCATAACCGCTTCTAGCTTATCATACCCTACACGATCTATCATTCGAGTAGCAGCAGAATTGTCAGATTTACTAATCATTAAACGCATATCTTTTTTCACCTCTGAAGTTTCTTTTAACTCTCCTTTTTCAATAGCATCCATAGCAGCTAATAAAATGGCTATTTTAGGTAGACTTGCGGCGTACATCATATGGTTGCCGTTTACACGGGCAAAACGTACATTTTCTGGATCGCTTAGGTCAACTAGACCGACAGCCATTTTCTTTTGTACTATAAGGTCGTTCCATTCAGGGTGCGACGCTAGCTCATCTCTTAAGTTGGTTTGTAAAGAACTATCTAGTAGTTTTTGTAAAGGCTTAATCTTCGAATTATCTATTCGTAGGGGTAGCTCATCTTGTGCGTTTACGGCAAAACATAATACGATTGTAAAAAGTAAAAAGAATTGGGTTGATCTCATTGATTTATACTTAGTTTAAAATGTAGTCAAAATTAAGTAATGCACTGTTTATCCTTATGTTAATTTTTGCTGTTCTAGTATAATTAAAAAAATCAACAAACATGCCACATCCCTTTATATACTGTAAAATGCTATGTTAAAATTTTTAATATTTTCAAAGAAAATAGTACCTATGTATGCATTTTTTTAAAGGAAAAATTTGCGCTAGTAAAAAGAAAAATTAAAATAATTACTGTATATTAAAAAATGGAATTTAAAGAAACTTATGAATCTTAAAGACGGCGTAAAAACAGCTGAAAATAAAGTGTCTAATGAAGCTCGAAGATTGAGTGAAATGGTTAAGGATACGAGTAAATCAATAGTTGATAGGCTAGAGTGTTACGAAGACATCATAAGTTTAGAAGTGGGAGATACAGGGTTGAGTCGTGCAAAGACATTAGAACGTGAGTTTGATGTTCGCCAATTGTACATTAAATATGAAGGCGATAACCCGACCGGTACTCAAAAAGACCGAATTGCATTTGCCCAATTATATGATGCATTAAGACGAGAGTTTAAAGTGGTCAGTTTAGCTACCTGTGGTAATTATGGTGTAGCCATGGCTTTGGCTGCTGACTTAGCAGGTATTGCGTGCAAGATTTATATACCAGAAACATACCACACAGATCGTATTGCCGAAATGGAAACCTTGAAAGCCGAAATTATTCGTATTCCTGGTAGTTATGAAGATGTGGTCACTGAGAGCTCTAAATTAGCGGGAGAACATGGTTGGTACGATGCCAACCCAGGCGGAGCAAATACACCGCTTCAAATATCTGCTTACGCTCAAATTGCTCAAGAAATTTTTGAAGATTTAGGCGATGCGCCGAAATACTGTGCTGTTCCAGTTTCAAACGGAACTTTGTTCGCAGGAATTTACAGAGGTTTTGTTAATCTATATAAGAGAGGTAAAACATCGCGCATTCCTAAAATGATTGCTGCGTCGTCTTCACATAAGAATCCGATAGTAGAATCTTTTTTATTGGGGTTAGACCATTGTAAAGATTTAAATCCGGCGGCAATTAAAGAAACCAAGTATAATGAGCCATTGATTAACTGGCATAGTTTCGATGGGGAAGAGGCCTTGTATGCTTTACGCGAATCAGAAGGTGAGGCATTTAACATAAGTGATAAAAAATTAAAGGAGATGACCTCCTTGTTATATAAAAAAGAAGGATTTCGAATTCTACCTGCTTCAACAGCCGGACTCATTGGACTTCTTGAATTAGATGAAAAATTAAATTTTGAGCCGGATCGTTTTGTTGCCGTGCTCACTGCGAAAAATTAAAATAAATAGATGAAAAAAGTTATTGACGGTAAGGCGCTTGTGTATTGTGAAGGTGCTTTTAATACGCCAAATGGTAAAACAGCACATGGTCTGGTTCGTTTCACCGAACGATATGAAGTGGTTGGTGTTCTTGATGAAAAATATGCTGGGTCAGATGCTGGTGATGTTTTAGATGGGAGACCAAATGGTATTCCTGTTTTTAAGGATATGGACTCTGCATTGGTAGCTCTCAAAGCAACTAATAATATGCCTAGTTACTTGGTAATAGGCTTAGCTCCTGATGGGGGTAGGTTGCCAAAAGAGGCAAAAGGAACTATAAAATCGGCATTACAACATGGGTGGAATGTTGATAGTGGTTTACATGATTTTTTAACCAATGACCCTGAATTGGTTGCTTTGGCAAAAGAGAAAAATGTGAAGATTAGAGATATTAGAAAAACTCCAGATCGTGATAAATTACATTTTTTTACAGGTGATATTGAAAAGGTAGATTGTTTGAAATTGGCAGTACTTGGAACGGATTCTGCTTTAGGAAAACGTACTACAGCTTGGATATTGGTACATGCGTTTAGGAAGGCTGGAAAAAAAGCTGAAATGATCGGTACCGGACAAACAGGTTGGATGCAAGGTGCTAAGTATAGTATGGTAATGGATAGTTGCATTAATGATTTTGTCTCTGGTGAAATTGAACATGCCGTGGTTAGCGCATGGAAAAATGAAGATCCAGATGTTATTGTAATAGAAGGGCAAGGAAGTTTAATGAACCCAGCATACCCTGGTGGATTCGAAATTTTAGCCGCAGGTAGACCTGATTATGTGATTTTACAACACGCCCCTAAACGGTTGGAGTACGACGGTTTCCCTGGGTATAAAATGCATTCGTTGGCTGAACAAATTAATGCGATACAAGTTATTTCTGGTAAAGAAGTGATAGCTATAACGGTTAATCACGAAGGCATGGAAAAAGATGAAATATTGGATGTCTGTAAGGCAATCACCTTAGAAACCAAATTGCCCGCTTTCGATGTATTGGAGTATGGCGCAGAAGATTTAATAGCACTATTGATGTCTGAAATTAAATGAGAATAACGAATATTTCTTTCGAGCGTTTAGACCTTAAGTTATCTGATCCTTACACGATTGCTTATGAAACGATAGATCGTACAAGTAATTTTATTCTAAAGATAGAGACCGATGGTAGAATTGTCGGCTACGGTTGTGCAGCACCAGACCCAGTGGTAACAAATGAATCACCTGGTGATGTGACCGATGCCATTAAGAATATTATAATTCCTTATTTACGCGGTAAAGACCCCTTTACGTATGCGTTGTTGTTGTTAGAATTAAAAGAATTATTGGGTAAAAGGTCTTCAGCTTTGGCGATGGTTGATATGGCTTTGTTTGATTTAATGTCGAAAAAGGCTGAGGTTCCATTATATAAATTTTTAGGTGGTTTTCGCACCCATATTGCTACCAGTATTACTATTGGTATTATGGGTTTAGATGAAACCTTATCTTATGCTAGCGAGTTCGTAAAACAGGGTTTTACTATTCTAAAAATTAAGGGAGGTTCTAATCTTGAAGAAGATATTGCTAAAATGAGGATGATTCATGAGAGATATCCTAATATTGAATTACGGTTCGATGGTAATCAAGGTTATTCGGTTAAAGAATCGGTAGATTTTGTAAAAGCTACCGCTGCTATTGGAATTGAGATTTTCGAACAACCTACAAAAATTGAAGCAGAAGAGCGTTTGGGGGAAGTTACTGGTCAAGTTAGTATACCCGTAATGGCAGATGAAAGTCTAAAAACACTTACCGATGCTTTTCGCTTGGCACAGAATGAACGTGTTGATATGGTCAATATTAAATTGCAGAAGGTAGGTGGTATTTGGGTAGGTATGCATATCAACTCAGTCGCAAAAGCAGCTAAATTAGATGCTATGGTCGGTTGTATTGATGAATGTGGTTTAGGTATTGCCGCCGGATTACATTTTGCTCTTTCTAGACCAAACATTGTTTATGCAGACTTAGATGGCCATTTAGATATTATTGATGATCCTTATCATTCTATTTTTAGATTAGAAAAAGGTATTTTATACCCAACCGAAGAATACGGACTAGGGTATTCTGAAACTAACTTTTAATTCACTTACTTATGTATTTAACTTTACTTGCTGTATTTATTGTTGGATATTTATTTATTGCTCTTGAGCATACTGTAAAAATTGATAAGGCTGCTACGGCCCTATTCACAGGTACGCTTTGTTGGGTGGTTTTTATTTTTGGTAGAGATGCATTTCTCTCTAATATACCAGGGGACGAATCGATTCACTTCGTAACCGAAAGTTTACGGGAGAATTTAGGTGAGATATCTGAAATTCTATTCTTTCTGTTAGGTGCCATGACCATTGTAGAGATAATTGATGCTCATGAAGGTTTTTCAGTTATCACAGATAAAATAACTACTACAAATCGAGTTAAGTTATTATGGATTCTTTGTTTGCTTACCTTCTTTTTATCTGCTGCATTAGATAACTTGACAACAGCAATTGTTATGTCTGCCTTGCTTCGTAAACTTATTCATGAGAAAAAGGATTTGTGGATGTTTGCCGGATTATTGATTATTGCAGCAAATGCGGGTGGCGCTTGGTCCCCAATTGGTGATGTTACTACCATTATGTTGTGGATTGGTGGTCAAATAACCGCCATGCATATCATCAAAGAAATTTTCTTACCGAGTTTAGTTTGTTTACTGGTGCCGTTAGCGATAGTATCGTTTCGTTTTAAAGGACACATTACCAAAACCACTGAAAAGCATAATTTAGAATCACATGGTTTTGAAATAAGTAAATTTGAAAAAAATCTTGTATTTGCTATAGGTATTGGTGCGTTACTTTTTGTGCCTATTTTCAAAACAATTACGCATTTGCCACCTTTTATGGGTATACTTCTAGGGCTTAGTATTGTCTGGATCATAACTGAAATTATTCACCGAAACAAAACTTTAGAAGAAAAGAAAACTTTAGCAATTTCTAGTGTGTTACGTAGAATTGATACACCCAGCATCCTATTTTTTCTAGGTATACTAGTAGCAGTTGGTGCTTTGCAATCTGCTGGGCACTTAGCGGATATGTCACGTTTGTTAGATGCTAATTTCGATAGTATTTATGCCGTTAATGCTATTATTGGAGTGTTGTCATCTATTGTTGATAACGTGCCTTTAGTTGCAGGTACAATGGGTATGTATAGTTTGGATACCTATCCGCCAGATTCTGATTTCTGGGAATTACTAGCTTTCTGCGCAGGTACAGGTGGTAGTATTCTTATTATTGGTTCGGCTGCAGGTGTTGCCATTATGGGTATCCTTAAAATTGACTTTATGTGGTATTTGAAGAATATCTCCTTTTTGGCAATAATAGGATATGCTGCGGGAATTTTGACCTTTATGTTGGTAAACTAGTGATTTATTAATTTTCTAATTCCTCGATAAGATTAGCAATTAATGCTGTCCAGCCCGTTTGATGAGATGCTCCCAAGCCTCTACCATTTTCTCCGTGGAAATATTCATAAAACAACACCAAATCTTTAAAGTTTGGGTCTTGGTAGAATTTCTCGTAGTTCTTATTGATAGGTCGGTTGCCTTCAGCATCCTTTTCGAACATTTTTATTAATCGATTACTTAATGCATCACTAACTTGTTTTAAGTTTAATAATTTGGTGCTGCCTGTTGGGTATTCAAATAGAAAATCATTGCCACTATAGGTTTGATATTCGCGTAATGCTTGTATGAAAAGGTAGTTCATTGGCATCCAAATAGGACCACGCCAATTAGAGTTACCTCCGAAAAGAGAAACTGTAGATTCTGCAGGTTCGTAATCGATAGAATATTCTATTCCATCTATATGAATCTGGTAGGGTTTATGGTGAATTTTAGAAAGAGAACGAATACCATATTCGCTCAAAAATTCTTTTTCATCTAAAAGTGACGTCACTAGTTTTTGCATTCGGTCTTTAGGCACCAATGATAATAGTAAATCATCACCATCCTTAAATTGTTGAATGACCTCATATTTTAAATTATCGGAACGGTATTTTTGAAACCAAAGAATACTGGCCTTGAATTTTGGAAATTTATCCAACACACTTTTCTTAATGGTAAGTACTGCAGCCAGTGATAACATACCGGCAATAGAGCGTACTTTTATGGTGGTCGACTGTCCGTCAGGTAAAATTAAACGGTCATAAAAGAATCCTTCTTCATCATCCCAAGTATTGGCTTTGTCAGTATCCATTTTGTTCAAAGCTTCTGCGATAAAGACGAAATGTCCGAAATATTTAGTTGCCATATCTTCAAACGAATCATCATGTTCGGCGATACGCAAACTCATTTCTAGCATGTTTAAACTATACATTGCCATCCAAGCGGTACCATCTACTTGGTCTAGAAATCCGTTTCCGGGTATACCATGACTCCGGTCAAAGACTCCGATATTATCTAATCCTAGAAATCCACCTTGAAAAACGTTGTTATCATTTCTGTCCAATCGGTTTACCCACCAATTAAAATTTAACGATAGTTTATTGAACATTCGCTTCAAGAATTTGATGTCTCCTTCGCCCGTTTTTGCTTTGTCGGTTTTGTAAATCTGTAATGTCGACCATGCCTGTACTGGCGGATTCACATCACTAAAATTCCATTCGTATGCAGGTATTTGTCCATTGGGCGACATGTACCATTCTTTGGTGAATAACAATAACTGCTCTTTGGCAAAGTCTGGATCTATAGAGGCGAACGATACGCAATGAAAAGCGGAATCCCATGCAGCATACCAAGGATATTCCCAAGCGTCTGGCATTGAGAGTATATCGTGATTACGTAATGTTTTCCAATGGCTGTTACGGCCATCTTTTCGTTCTTTTGGTGGTGGGGTGGTTTTATAATCGCCATTTAGCCACTTTTCAACCTCGTAATTATAGTATTGTTTGGTCCATAATAATCCTGCGAATGCTTGCTTTAAAATAGCCTTTCTGTCTTCTGTGGCCTTCGGTGCAATGTCATCATAGAATTGTGCGCACTCTTTTTTTATTTTCTTGAAAATACTATCAAAATCAGCAAAGGGCTCGTTCAGGTTTTCTTCTGTTAAACGTAATTGAAACGTTTTTGATTCCCCACCTTTTAAAATTTGTTGATAGAGTGGTGCAAACTTGGTACCTGAATTATTTTTGGTTGCCAATTCAAAATCATTAGTACAAACTGCTGTATGAAACAGGTCCTTTTTAAACGGATGTTGATTTATTTCTCTGTAGACCTTTTCTCTATTCGTTTCGTTTTCAGTGAACAATAATTTGTCTGCCGCCTGAAAATAAAAGTTGTACTTACCAACATATGGGTGGTCAATAAATACCGAAGTATTTTTGCCTTTTTTCACCGTTGCTATCACCGGTTTTACCGTCATTTCTTTAAATGACCAATGATTACGCATAACCATTTGCGGTAACAACGTTATTGGTGCAGGCTGACTGTTTCTATTGGTAATGGTAATTTGAATAAGTATATCGGTTTCATCACCTTTTGCGTATTCTGTACTGACATCGAAATAGGTGTTGTTATCAAAAATACCAGTATCAAATAACTCAAATTCTAAATCTTCTCGAGAGCGTTTTTTGTTTTCCTCAATCAGTTGATCGTATGGGTATTTTTTTTGAGAATACTTATACAAATACTTCATGTACGAATGCGAGGGTGTATTCTCTAAGTAATAATAAAGTTCCTTTACATCTTCCCCATGATTGCCTTGCGGACCAGTTAAACCAAATAGTCGCTCTTTTAAGATATCATCTTGTCCGTTCCATAATGCAATGCTAAAGCACATATTACAATAGCGGTCGCTAATACCAGCAATACCATCTTCACCCCAACGAAAAGCGCGACTTCTGGCGTGGTCATGCGGAAAATAGTTCCAAGCATCACCACCAGCACTATAATCTTCACGAACCGTTCCCCATTGGCGCTCACTTAAATATGGGCCCCATTTTAGCCAATCTTTTTCTTCACTTTGGTGTTGGGCTAGCCGTTCTTTTTCGGGGTTTTTCATGGGAAGTTTAATTTGACTTTACGAGATACGTTTTATGCTGTTCGTTTAGCGCTTTCTTTAATAATGTTGAAAATAGGCTTTTCGTTTATGTTTTTTCATTTGACCACCAACTACTTAAGATTGTTAATGTCAATTTTGAAGAGTGCTGCTGCATTTTTCCAAAGAATCAGTTCTTTCTTTTCATCAGCTAAATCTAATTGATTCATGAATTTTAAGTAAGATTTCATATTTGAAATAGGCCAATCTGTACCGTATAATAGGTATTTTGGGTCACCAGCGTAGGTAATCATTTCCTCGATTTCCTTTTTCATATAACGCTCAAACTTATCGGAGAAATCACCAAGTACTAAGCCAGAGATATCGGCATATACGTTTTTGTTTTTGTAAACGACCTCCATACAATCTTTAATCCACGGGTTACCTACATGGCAGATTACAATTTTTAACTCAGGATAATCGACCGCTAAATCATCGATATGAATAGGGTGTGAGTATTTTATTTTACCGGTTGGCGCATAGGTGTCACCAGAATGAAACATAACAGGTACGTCGTATTCAATCGCCATTTCATACATCAATTTAAACCGAATATCATTCGGATAAAAAGGCTCGTAACCAGGATAGAATTTTAACCCTTTTATAAACCCATTTTCAAGGTATTCACTTATTTCTCGAACATCTCTATGGTTATAATGCAAATAACTAACACCAGAAACTACACCCAAGTTGTTATACCCTTTTATTGCTTCTACGACTTGTTTCGTACTCGGCCTATGTTCATTGACCTTATAAGATGTTAATACCAATGAATAATCGATATTATTGGCTACCATGTTCTCAGAAAGCTTGTCTAAACTTTCGTTTAAAGAAACTACTCTGTCTTCGTGGTAATTATTGATGTGTGTGTGAACGTCTATGATCATTTGTTGTTAATTAGTGTTCAATTAATGGAGTCAAGTTGATTGGTGAATTTTAGTTCATTGGTCTCTAAATTGTAGATACCATAAATATTATCGTTTGGATTTTCAGTCTTGTAATATTCATATTTTGGATTTTCCGTTGAAATTTCTTTTGAATTTTCGTTTTTGTAGTATTCAAGAATAAGATTTCCCTCTCTCAAGTTAATTGAAACAAGGGGTTCATCTGTGATTTTCAGTAAATTTTCACCGTTAACATCTGAAATATAATAAGCATAATTATCTTTGGTATCAATCATTTCATCCTTATTTGAATCTTCTTCATATAAAATGTAGAAAATATTTTTGGGTAAATTATTATCTTTTGATGGTATAACTTCCATGTTATATATTAAACCATCTTTATTTAGCAATTTTCCAATTACGGTACATTCTTTATCCATAAATAAAATGTTGCGAGTTCGTTCACCTACCATATTATTTCGTTTTATTTTATAAAAGCCATGCTCGTCTAACTCGCCAGAAATTCCATGAAGTATTGGTATATAGTAGTAATTGGTGTTTTTGATTTTTAATGGTTCAGAAATATTTCCATTCCATTGTATCGGTTTCGTTTCAAAAAATTTAACGGCATTTTCGTTTTTAAGGGTATTATTTTCAGAAATGTTAAGCTTAATTATTATTGAGGCAATAATTAGGGTGAAAGTCGTTAAATAAATAATGTCTCTCTTCCTTTTTATTTTAAACTCGTGTCTTATTTTATTTATAACGGCTTGAGCTTGTTCTTTGGGAACTTTTTTGAATACTGCCTTTTGAGTTTGGTCTGCCCCTGAATAAATAGTGTCTCTATTGCTTCCTTTAAATTTTTGACGTTTAGACGCTTTTAATGCTCTATTCTGTTTAATTCGATTTATTGCGTCAATTATGTGTCCGGCAGAACTCAATTATAAATATTAGGTATGAAGGTGAAACTGATAACTGTAAAATACGTGAACTATGCTAAACCGCCCTTTGCACTACCTCAAACACTTTATTAGCATCGCATTTAATAGTTTTAGCTGGGTATTTAAGAATCAAGGCATAATCGTGGGTAGCCATAAGAATAGTGCGGCCTGCTTTATTGATTTCCTGTAATACCTTCATTACCTCTACACTGGTTTGTGGGTCTAGGTTTCCGGTAGGTTCATCGGCTATAATCAATTCTGGGTCGTTTAAAAGTGCACGCGCTATGGCTATACGTTGCTGCTCTCCACCAGAAAGCTCATGAGGAAATTTAAACCCCTTGGTTTTCATGCCTACCTTTTCAAGAACAGTCAATACTTGGGTATCCATTTTCGCCTTGTCGGTCCATCCGGTAGCCTTCAAAACAAATAACATATTTTGGTTGATATTTCGGTCTGGGAGCAGTTTAAAATCCTGAAAAACAATACCTAATTTCCGTCTAAGAAAGGGTATTTCGTTCTCTTTTAACGTCTTTAGGTTGAACTTAACAATATGACCTTCACCTTTTTGTAAGGGTAAATCGCCATAAAGGGTTTTCATGAAGCTACTTTTACCGCTTCCCGTCTTACCAATAAGGTATACAAATTCCCCTTTTTCGATTTTTAAACTCACTTCGCTCAAAACCAAACTCTCTTTTTGAAATATTGAGGCATCCTTAAGTTCTAAAACAATCTCTTTCATAGCGCTAATGTTGATATAAAAGTAATAAGTTCCTATTGATAATAGAGAACCCTTTTTCAAAATCTTTTCTTTTGCAATGGTATTGCACATACTTAGGAACAATTTTTGCCGTTATGACATGTTATAACGGTATTTCTAAATAGTAACAGAACACTATGCTTAAAAAAATCACCGCTTTTATTCCAATGGTATTCGGTTTGGTCGCTTTGACCACTGCCCAAGAGTCTAAGATTTATACCCACGAACAAAAAGCATTTCAAGACGCCCTAGCGCTTTACAACAACGAACAATATCAAGCGGCACAGACCATTTTTGATAAGGTCAAAGTGACTACAAAAGATGAGGAGACCGCTGCCAATAGCGCATATTATGCGGCTAACGCAGCTGTGCGGTTAAACCAAATTGGTGCGGATCGTTTAATGGAAGATTTTGTTGAAAAATATCCTACCTCAACAAAACGTAATTCTGCCTTTGCCGATGTGGCAGAATATTATTTTCAAACCGGTAAATATCCTTATGCCCTAAAGTGGTATGATAAGGTAGACCAGAAGTCATTGTCTCGTGGTGAGATGGATAAGTTTAATTTCAATTATGGCTACTCTTTGTTCTCATCCCGTAAAACGAAAGAAGCTGAAAAATATCTAGAAAAGGTCACTACTTCACCTGTTTACGGTTCACAAGCCAAGTATTACTTAGGCTATATTTCGTACCAAGAAGATGATTACGAAGCTGCCAACCAACGTTTTGACCAAATTACGGATCAAGATGTTTTAGAGGAAAAATTAAGCTACTACCAGGCAGATATGAATTTTAAGCTTGGTAAATTCGAAGAGGCGATTGCTTTGGCGAAAAAACAGTTACCAAAATCTGACAGAAAAGAAGTTTCTGAATTGAATAAGGTGATTGGCGAGAGTTATTTTAATCTTAAACAATATGAGAATGCGGTTCCGTATTTGAAAGAATATAACGGTAAAGGTGGTAAGTGGAGTAATACCGATTACTATTACCTAGGATATGCCTATTACAAAGGAGGCGATTATGCAAATGCGATTGCTCAATTTAATAAAATTATCGGTGGTACTAATAGCGTCGCACAGAATGCGTATTACCATTTAGCGGAATGTTATTTAAAGTTGGATAAAAAGCAGGAAGCTCTTAACGCTTTTAGAAATGCTTCTCAAATGGAGTATAGTGCGGAGATTCAAAAAGACGCATTTTTAAATTATGCAAGATTGAGTTATGAAGTGGGTAACGCTTATGAGCCCGTACCACAGGTGATTACCAATTATTTAAAAACTTACCCTAACGATGAACACCAAGAAGAAATGCAAACCTTGTTGGTCGATTCATACATTACTTCAAAGAACTTTGCCGGAGCGATGAAATTGCTTGAAGAAAATAAAAACTATGCTAGTAAATCAGTCTACCAAAAAGTAGCATACTACAGAGGTATCGAACTTTTTATGGAAGTTGATTATAATGCTGCTTCAGATAATTTTGCTAAGTCGTTGTCGAGTGCAGAAGATATACTGTTCAAAGCAAGAGCCAATTATTGGAAAGCAGAAGCAGATTATTTGTCAAATCGGTTTGATGATGCAGTAAAAGGTTATGCTGATTTTAAAAATAATCCGTCAGCAAAGAATACAGAAATGTATGCTGACATAGATTATAGTTTAGCGTATGCGTACTTCAAACAGAAAAAATATTCAGATGCCATTACTTACTTTAATTCATTCACAAGTAACGGTAACGCTGAGGTAGAGAAATTACACGATGGTTTTTTACGATTAGGAGATAGCTATTATGCTACCAGTAAATATTGGCCTGCGATAGAAACGTATAACAAAGCGTTAGACTTAACGGGACCAGAGAAAGACTATGCATCGTACCAAAAAGCAATGAGTTATGGTTATGTGGATAGAAGTGTCAGTAAAATTGAAAACTTAGAATCTTTTGTAAGTCAGTATCCTAGATCAAGCTTTAAAGATGATGCGCTTTTTGAATTAGGGAACACCTACATATCACAAGGTCAAGAGAATAAAGGATTGGAAGCTTACGATCGTTTAATTAACGAATACAAAGGAAGTTCTTTGGTACCACAAGCTTTAATGAGACAAGGTTTGGTTAATTACAATGCCAATAGAAACGAAGCTGCTTTAGTGAAGTTTAAAACTGTTGTACGTGATTATCCAAAAACTCAAGAAGCGATACAAGCTGTTGCTACGGCAAAATTGGTTTATGTTGATTTAGGGCAAGTAAACGAATATGCAGACTGGGTTCGTGGTCTTGATTTTGTTGAGGTGACCGATACTGAATTAGATAATGCAAGTTATGATGCTGCTCAAAAACAAAACCTAGAAGGTAATGTTGAGCCTGCAATACGAGCGTATAAAAATTACATTCAGCAATTTCCAAATGGTCTTCATGCAGTTGATGCTAATTTTAGTTTGGCACAATTGTACTTCGGAAAAGGAGAAAAAGAATCGGCTTTACCCTATTACAAATATGTTGCCGATAGAAGTACAAGTGAATATGCTGAACAGGCATTGACAAGGGTTTGTGAAGTGTATATCGGTAATGACGATTACGAAACTGCATTGCCTTATTTATTGAAATTGGAAAGTCAAGCGAATATTCAACAGAACAGAACCTTTGCACGCTCTAATTTAATGAAAGGGTATTACGGCCAACGTAATTATGCTAAGACATTAGAATATGCTGATAAGGTATTGGCAACTTCAAATATCGATAACCGTATTAAGAGTGATGCACATATTATGATCGCTAGGTCAGCAATTGCAACGAACAATGAAGCAAAGGCAAAATCTGCTTATGCCGAAGTATTGAAAATTGCTTCGGGTGCTACCGCTGCAGAAGCGTTATACTATGATGCCTATTTTGAGCATAAAGATGGTGCTTTTGAAAACTCGAATGTGGCCGTTCAGAAACTGGCAAAAGATTATGCTACTTACAAGGAATGGGGTGGTAAAGGTTTGGTCTTAATGGCGAAAAACTATTATGCACTAGATGATGCTTATCAGGCTACTTACATTTTAGAAAGTGTGATTACCAATTTTAGTCAGTATCCAGAAATTGTTGCTGAGGCAAGGGCAGAGTTAGCCATCATCAAATCAAAAGAAGCTCAAAGTAATTCATCGGTTAATCCTAATTAAACATCATGTACACCAGTAAAAGAACACCTATGTACAATAAACATATAGTTACGCTTATTTTTTTGGCTCTTGGCCTGCACATCGGTGTTGCCCAAGACGATGAAAAAGATTTAGGCACAGAAACAGTGACGGTTACAAAAGCGTATACGCCTACAGTTTCAGATGCCTTTAAAATAAAGTCAGTTCCTAATTTGAACGATTCTATCGTTCTTCAAAAAAAGCCGATTACCTATAGTATTTTCTCTGTACCTGTAGCATCGACATTTACACCATCAAAAGGAACGGCTTCTAAAGTAGAAAAATTACCGCCACCACAACTCTTTAATTCCTATGCCTCTTTCGGAGCAGGTAATTATGGTAATGTTTTAGGTGAATTTTACACGAGTAGAACTATTAATAGAGACGAAAATTTTGATGTAGGTTTTAATCATTTATCCTCAAGAGGTGGTATTAAAGGAGTAGAATTGAACAATACATTTTACGATACAAATTTAGACGCTTCGTACGCAAAACGTGATCGTGACTTAGATTGGGGGGCAGCTATCGGACTTCAACATCAATTATACAATTGGTACGGAATTCCTGAAGGGGAGTTTAGTGATATAGAATTGAATGGTATTGACGAACGTCAAAATTATTTTATGGGTGAGGCTAGTACGCATATTAATGTAGAGGATGCCTTCTTTAAAAGAGCGGATATTAAGTATCGTAGATTTTTTGATGCGCTAAGTTCTGGGGAAAACAGAGCCATATTTAATACCGGATTTGAATTTCCGATGAACGAAGAAGCTTTTGCCGTAAAGGTCAAGGTCGATTATGTAGGCGGCACTTTTGCAAATGATGGTTATAACCCAACAATAAATTCGGCACCGATTAATTATAGCAATTTACAGGCAGGTATCAATCCGTCCTTAAAGATGCTTCGAGATGACTTATCATTAAATCTTGGGGTGAATTTGGTGTATGGCATGGATTTGGAAAACAGCGAAAGTAACTTTTATATCTATCCAGCAGTGACAGCATCTTATAGATTATTAGATGAATCTGTAATTGCTTATGGTGGTGTAACTGGTGAATTAAAGCAAAATTCATATTATGATTTTGTTGAGGCGAATCCGTTTGTATCTCCTACTTTAACTATTGCGCCAACCGATAGTCAGTATAATGCTTATGTGGGATTTAAAGGTCAATTATTGCCAAATTTGAGCTATAACTTAAAAGGATCTTATGCTGCAGAAAATAGAAAACCACTTTTTAGATTAAATCCTCAGGAAAATTCAAGGAGTAATGACAACGGTTATTTCTTAGGCAATTCGTTTCAAGTATTTTATGACGATATAAAGACCTTAGGCATCTTTGGAGAATTAAATGTTGATGTGAATAGAAACTTTACCTTAGGTGTTAATGCAGAAGTTTATGATTATAATACCGAAACAGGTAACCCAGCTTGGAACCTACCTAATTTGAAAGCATCATTATTTATGGATTATCAAATCGGTGAAAAATGGTTTATGGGAGCAAACTTATTTTATGTTGGTGAAAGAGATGATTTTTCAAGCGAATTAACTTCCGGGTCCGCTAATCCACAACCTGGTATCGATACACCTATAACTTTAGAAGGTTATTTTGATGCCAACGCACATGTAGGTTACAGATTTAACGATCAACTTTCCTTTTTTATAAAAGGTGCAAACCTTTCCAATAACGAATATCAACGTTGGACCAATTTTCAGGTACAAGGGATTCAGGTTTTAGGAGGAGCAACATATAAGTTTGATTTTTAGGAATACGTTCATCTAAAATGTTCGACTACTTAATAGCCCCTCTTGTAATCTAGAGGGGCTTTTTTTGCATATGGTTATGATTTTATAGGTTTTCAGTACTTTAGAGAACGATTCATAGTGTATGCAGTTACGAGACTTACATGTAGGAATGATTTTTTTGCTGCTTTTTTGTGTGCCTTATTTCGGTTATTCTCAAAATTTGGTATTAAACCCAAGTTTTGAAAACTTCATCAATTGTCCCGTTAAATTAGGTAATCTAGAACAAGATGTTGAAGATTGGAAAATGCCCACCTTGGGTTCTACAGATTATTTTAATGGATGTAGTGAGGCCATGGGAACCCCCAAAAATTTTAATGGGCAGCAACCTGCAGATTTCGGAGAAGGGTATGTGGGTTTGTATATGTATGCCCCAAACGACTACCGAGAGTATTTACAAGCAGCCTTAATTTCAACATTGAAAAAAGGTGAACACTACTCGATTTCTTTTTATGTGAGTTTGGCAGAACGTTCAGATTTTGCGGTAAAGGAATTCGGAATTAGATTTACGGAGTTTCCAGTACAGGTAGAAACTAGGAAAGTGTTATCGAGCATGCATTTTTCTAAATTAAAAGGTGATACTTCAAATCAGCTAGAAATTAAATATTCAAAGTTTTATTCTGACGAAATAGAATGGATAAAACTTACACAAGAGTTTGTGGCAAACGGTACAGAGAATTATTTGATTATCGGGAATTTTAAGAATAACAAACGCACTCAAAAATTTCAGACCAAAAGAAAAATCACCAAAGGGTCTTACTATTACTTAGATATGGTGTCAGTATATAAATCAGATTCGGAAGACGCGAAATTGACCGTGGAAAATCAAAATAACTTTAAAATAGATAGCGTGCATGTCTTTAGAGATGTTCATTTCGATTTTAACCGAAGTATTCCTAGAAATTCACATCAACGGGAATTGAACTTATTAGTAGCTTATATGAAAAAACATTCTAAGCTGAAAATAGCTATTACCGGGCATACCGATAATATTGGGTCGAATACATTTAATAAAATTTTATCCCTGAAACGAGCTGAAGAAGTTGCCCATTTTTTAATCAACAATGGGATTGATAAAAGTAGAATAGAATACGTTGGCTTGGGTAGTGTAAAACCGATAGCTGATAATACTACAGACGCCGGAAGATTACTCAACCGGCGTGTAGAATTTGTGTTATTAAAGTAAATTAATAATCTGAATACTCCGTTGGGTAAAGTAAGTTTATGTCCGCATGACTAACTGTATTCTTATATATGTCCATACTGGAAATTTCTTTCCATTTAGGAGCGCTTCCAAAATCTTTCCAAAGTGCATCCCGTTTTTCCATGTTTGGGAATGTGGTCATATACATAAGATTGGGCATATGGTCACCGGAGATTACTTCAGCATAAAACACGGCGTTGAAACCAAGGTCATTAAAAAGTTTCACCTCTCCACCTTCATTGAACATATTTACCTTTCTGTGATACATGGCCTCGGTAGGTCCTTCGTAACTACGCAGTTCATAAACCCGATCCGCTCGTGAACCTTCTACATCTGTCGGTTTCATTTTTGGCATATCTGGGAAGGCACGCAATAAAACTGAACTTATTCTTTCATAAGGAGTGTTAGTGTGTGTGGCATTGATATAATCTGCTCCAGCGGCTAAATGGGTTTTATCTGCCGCAAGCTTGGACTCCAATTGTTCAAATGCTGTCAAGGATTTAAATGGAATCAAAACATAGATTTTATCACTCAATGTGAAATTATTAGGACGAACTTTAAAAACGCCAACATTTTCAATACCCATTCGTTTTAAAGCAGGTATATAGGCATTTTCCAAATAGGCATCCACCATTTTTTCCTGATCACCGTTTTTTAGGGTGTATGTTTTCAGTTGATAGAATTCCTTATCTTGACCATAACTAAAAGTTGATGTGACAACTAGGGTCAAAAGAAAAAGGAAAGGCATTAAAATTTTATTTTTCATGAGTTAAGTTATGTAGTTAATAAGCTAATAAAGTTAGGGATTAAAATAGTATTGTTCCTTTTTTTAGCTAAAAGTAACAGAATACCTTTTTTAAAGGTCAATTATTATTGGGGTAATGGACAGATAAATAGATATTCATGAAGTATATAATTTTAAAATTGATGATTTTTTATTGGATTATGACTACCAATACCATATCCGCCCAAGAAATCAAATTGAAAATTACCGATGATTCGGCCTATTTTTTGGAGGAAGCTGATAGTATTTTGGTCTATAGGGCTGCGGAAACATCCTTGAACGGACTTTTTAAAAGAGCCAATTATATTCATCCGCTGTATGGTTTGGATGGTACAGTCATTACGGAAGATTTTCCAGAGGACCACAAGCATCATAGGGGGGTCTTTTGGGCTTGGCATCAATTGTATATTGGCGAAACCCGTATTGGAGATGGCTGGGAATTAAAAGATTTACGTTGGGAGGTGGTTTCCTTGGAAGAAATCCATTCTTTAAGGGCGCAGAAAACCTTGAAAACCGAAGTCTTTTGGAAATCCCCTTTGTGGAAGGATCATTTGGGAAATGAAAAACCCTTGGTGAAGGAAACGACTTCTATTGCCGTCTATCCCAAAAAAGGAACGTATAGGGCCGTTGATATTCAAATAGAATTAGTGGCCATGGAACCGGATATGCGTTTGGGTGGTTCAGAAGATGTAAAGGGATATGGTGGTTTTTCGGTCCGGATGCAATTGCCGGAGGATATTCAATTTTTAGACGCTAATGGAAAAGTAATGCCACAAAACCTTCCGGTAGATGGAAATGGTTGGTTGGCATTTAAGGGGACCATGGATGTAAGTGGTAATGCCACACAATTGGTTATTATACCCCATAAGGATAATCCGGGTTATCCTAATCCTTGGATATTGCGTTCCAAGGCCAGTATGCAGAATGCGGTCTACCCGGATCCGGGAGCCGTTGCTGTACCATTGTCCATGGTAAAGCCCACAAGGATGAACTATCGCTTATTGATTTCTGACGGTAGCTTAACAACGGATAGTATCATTGAATTACAAAATTCTTTTTTTATAAAATAACCGGATGCATTTTTTTCTAGGTTTTGATGATGGCCTACTTTTGTAATCAGTATTTTTCTTATGGCCACTATTTTCAGGAAACCGCTTATTGACCCCGCCAAAAGCCCTATTTTTTATGGCTATGTAATACTTTTTATAGGTACAATTGGAATTTATTGTAGCATACCAGGTCAAACCATTGGTGTGTCGGTATTTACTGATCCCGTAAAAGATGCGTTAGGATTATCTAGAAATCAATTTAGTAATGCCTACATGATTGGTACTATTGTGAGTTCACTCGTCATTGGTAGGGCAGGGGTTTGGTTCGATACGTATGGTGCCCGATATGTAGCTTTCTTTGCAGCTTTGACTTTAGGGGTAACCTTGTTTTTGTGTTCTTGGTCTGCTATTATGAGCTCGTATATAAAAGAGCTTTTGTCATTAGATACGTGGATAGTGCCTTTTACGGTAATGACGGTTTTATTTTTTCTTTTACGTTTTGCAGGTCAGGGAGTTTTGACCATGGCCTCTAGAAACGTAATAATGATTTGGTTCGATAAAAATAGGGGTAAAGTAAATTCATTTAGTAGTGTCGCGCTCTCTTTCGGCTTTTCATCTTCACCCTTATGGGTCAACTTTCTAATAGAAGGGTATGGTTGGCAGCAAACATGGCAATTTCTAGCAATTGGGTTATTGATATTCAGTGTTTTTATATTCATTTTTTATAAAATATCACCTGAGAAACATGGTCTTCTGCCAGATGGAGCAAAATCGTTATCTGCACAGGAAGAAGAGAAAAAAGTAGTACCAAAACAATTCACACTTGACGAGGCTAAAAAAGAAAGAGCATTTTGGATGTACGGACTTACATTAGCTTTTAATAGTTTTTTTATCACCGGACTAACTTTTCATGTGGTCTCTATTTTTACGCACGAAGGTTTTATAAAAGAGGATGCTATAGCTATATTTCTGCCTGGGTCGGTGGTTGCTGTAACAGTTTCTACCTTGTTTAATTTTTTAAGTGATTATTTGCCGTTAAAACTGTATTTGTATTTAATGCTGTTAGGTGGATTTTTAGCCTCTTTAGGATTTTTGTTCTTATCCACTCCCGCAGGAATTCCAATGTTAATTGCCGGTTTTGGTATTTTGGGCGGATTTTTTGCAGTTCTAAATGCCGTAGCTTGGCCTCGTTTTTTTGGCAGATCTCATTTAGGAAGCATCACCGGAAAGATTATGAGCTTTTTAATTCTGGCAAGTGCATTGGCGCCTAGTATTTTTAGCTTGTGTTTGTCAACCTTTGGGTCATATGAAATGGTAGGATATTTAGGGTTAGCATTTTTGCTTTTTTTAGCAATCGGTTCTATTAAAGCTGATAATCCGCAGTAATGTAATATTTAGGAAAGTTATGGGCTAACAACTTGCAGTTCAAGTTGAAAACGAATTATCTTTATAAAAAAGTAGTATAATGGATTTAAATTTAGCGGTATTAATCGATGGTGATAATATTCCATCAGCTTACGTAAAGGAAATGATGGAGGAGATTGCTAAATATGGCAACCCAACAATCAAACGTATCTATGGTGATTGGACAAACCCTCGTTTAGGGAAATGGAAAAATGTATTGCTAGAAAACGCTATTACTCCTATTCAACAATACGGCTACACACAAGGTAAAAATGCCACCGATTCTGCTATGATTATTGACGCAATGGATATTCTTTATACTGGTAAGGTAAGCGGATTCTGTATTGTTAGTAGTGATAGTGATTTTACACGCTTAGCAACAAGATTACGAGAAGCAGGTATGCAGGTTTTTGGTATTGGAGAACGTAAAACGCCTAATCCGTTTATTGTTGCTTGTGATAAATTCATCTATATAGAAATTCTTAAAAGTAGAACAGAAGAGGAGACAACTGATTCTATTAGTAAAACCCCAGCGGAAAAGAATACCGTTGATAAGATTACGCCAAAAGCCCTGCGTTTTATAGCGACAACAATCGATGATGTTGCAGATGATGATGGCTGGGCATTTTTAGGTGACGTAGGTAGTTTGCTGCAAAAGAAACAACCAAATTTTGATTCTCGAAACTATGGGTTTCAAAAACTGACACCGTTAATTAATTCAATACCTCATTTTGAAATTGAGCGAAGAGAAGACTCCAAAGGGCGTAAGAAACTTATTTACGTAAAAATTAAAGAGAAGAATACTTCAAAAACAAAGAAGTAACCAAGCTGGTTAATTATTCTTTTGGATAATATTTTTATTTTCATTTTTCTTTGAAATAGGCTTAAAGCATTGTATTAGTTTTTGTATTTTTCAATTCAAACTCTAAGACTATGAACCGTATCCTATTGCTATTGTTGTGTGCTCTAATTCTCAATTCTTGTAAAGAAACTGAGAAGAAAAACTTGACTGAAGAACTACGGCCTATCGCTGAAGTGTTTGGTGAATTTTATGAGTTTAAAAAAAGCATCAATCCAATAGAAGCGACCAAAGCAGGTTATTCTCAATACAACGATACAATAGCCAATTATATCTCAGACGATTACATTTTTTATTTAAAAGACCGGTATGCCTACTTTTTAGAAGAATTGGATAAGTATGATTCTACAAAGGTAAGTGGGTCAGATTGGATGAGTTTGCGTGTAATGAAATGGGATTGTTCTGTGAAGTTGCAAGGGGTAATGAATCCCATCGTAACCGTGGCGTCACCAATTTATGATCTTCCAAGTTTTGAGTTAATGCCCCTTTTTCAAATTCAATCATTGCACCTTTATGTTGCCCAATTGGCAGGTGGTACAAGTGTTCAGCCATTTAATACGGTTGAAGATTATACGAATTGGCTAAGTAGATTAGACGATTATCTCTCTTTTTTAGATACTTCGATTGTGAAAATGAAACTAGGCATGGCCAAAGGGGTGGTTTTGCCAAAGGTGTTGACCTTAAAAATGTTGCCTCAAGTAAGGTCATTTATAGATATACCGTTAGAGGAGAATCTTTTCTATCAGCCTATATTGAATTTTCCAGATGGTATGTCAGATGTTGATAAGGATATATTAGAAAGTAATTATGCTGCTTTTATTAAGGATAAACTGACTCCTAAATATGTGGAGTTAAATCAATTCTTGACGGAAGAATATTTGCCGAAATGTAGAGAAACAGACGGACTTTTAGATTTGCCAAACGGAAAAGAAACATATCAATATTTAATAAAACTGCATACTACCACGAACATGAATGCCGATGAAATTCATGAATTAGGCTTGTCAGAGGTGGCGCGTATTTCAAGTGAAATGGAAATTATCAAAAATCAAATCGGATTTAATGGTGATCTAAAATCTTTTTTCAATTCACTAAGGACGAAAAAGGATTTAATGCCTTTCAATAATCCAGAGGAGGTAATTGCTAATTTTAATGCCATCAATGACCGTATTGCCTTAAGAATTGATTCTTTATTCGAACTAACACCGAAAGCGGGCTTTAATGTTCGCAGAACAGAAGCTTTTAGAGAAGCTTCGGCAAGCGCTGAATATACACCGGGTTCAAAAGATGGAACAAGGGCGGGTATTTTTTATGTGCCTATACCAAATGTAAAAACATACAATACAGTGCATGACGAAGCTCTGTTTTTGCATGAAGCAATACCTGGGCATCATTTTCAATTATCATTACAGCAAGAAAATAAAGACCTTCCAGAGTTTCTACATCCAGAAAGTATGGGTGTTTTTGTGGAAGGTTGGGCACTTTATGCAGAATCTCTAGGTAAAGAATTAGGCGTATATACTGATCCGTATCAATATTTTGGAATGTTAAGTATGGAGATGCACAGAGCTATACGTTTAGTAGTAGATACTGGTTTGCATGCAAAAGGATGGTCAAGAGAAAAGGCGATACAATATTCTTTAGATAATGAAGCTGAGTCAGAAGAAAGTATAATTGCAGAGGTAGAGCGTTATATGGCTACACCTGGTCAGGCACTTTCGTATAAACTAGGTCAACTAAAAATTAGGGAATTGCGAACAAAAGCAGAGAAAGCCCTTGGCACTAATTTTAATATTCGGGAGTTTCATAGTCAAATTTTGAATTCAGGTAGTTTGCCACTTGTGCTACTAGAAGAGAAATTAAATGGCTGGATAGTGAGTCAAAGTAAATAATGTAGTAAAATGCTGATAAATCAATAAAATATTAAAAGAATATGCACGTTTGAGACTCATAGTTTAACGCTAGCTTGAATAAACATGATTCAGATTATAGTAAAAAGTATTTTTTTGATTCAACTATTATATGTCTTTTCGGCAATAAATGTGCAAAATCTTGAAAGTAGCACCAATGTTTTACAAGATCAGATTGTTTCTAGTGAAACCATTTTAGGTGTTTGGAACTTTACCATGTCTAATGCAGAATCTGCTTACGAGAAAGGTGTATTGTTCATTTCTAAAAATGAAGTTACATACGATGTAGCCATTAAATATCCAGAAGGTATATATACATGTCAAGATGTTGTTATAGATATTGACCGCATTAATTTTAATGTAAATATAGCAGGCTTAGAACGTGTTTCATTTGTATTGATGGTAGAAGGAGACCGAATCATAGGGGAGAGCTATTCCAATGCTGGTTCTAGTCAAATTTTAGGTATACGTCAACTGCCTGTGCGTTAAAGATTTAAATCTTACCAAAAAAATACTTAGTTTTCAAGATTATTTGATGTCGCCCTAGTTGGCTTTCATTACTATTTATTGGTGAACTAATTTTTGTGTTTTGAAAAAACTACTACCCATTCTACTCGTTTTATTATCTGGTTGCGAACTCATGAAAGAGAAAGTCGACCTAATTATTGTAAACGCCAATGTATATACTGTAAATGATGAGTTTTCAAAAGCTCAAGCTTTTGCGGTACATGAAGGTAAGTTTCTTGCAGTTGGTACAACCGATGAAATTCGTGATGTTTATACCTCTGATCAACTTATTGATGCGGATGGTAGAGCCATCACGCCAGGTTTAATTGATGCCCACTGTCATTTTTATGGATTGGGATTAAACCAGCAATTAGTGAATCTTGTTGGCACCACTAGTTTTGAAGAAGTACTAGAGCGAGTTAAAGAGTTTCATGCTGTGAATCCTAAAACATTTTTAAGAGGTAGAGGTTGGGACCAAAATGACTGGGAGGTTAAGGAATTTCCAACGAAAACAGAATTAGATACTCTTTTTCCTGATATTCCTGTTGCTTTAGAGCGTGTTGATGGCCATGCTTATTTGGTCAATCAGAAAGCATTAGATATGGCGGGGATAGATTGGAGTACTAAAGTAGAAGGTGGCGAAATTGAAAAAAAATGGAAAGACGGATTTTCTGGTATAACAGGAATACTTATCGATAATCCTATGGCACTGATAGATAGTATTATGCCATCACCAACTTTAGATGATAAAATTAAGGCCCTAAAAGATGCAGAGCGTATTTGTTTAAATCACGGACTTACCACTGTAAATGATGCTGGGATCGATAGAAATACTATTGAACTTATCGATAGTTTGCAGCAAACTGGTGAATTGTCTATCCGTGTTTATGCGATGGTAAGTAACAATAAAGAAGATGTAGATTACTTTATTTATAAAGGACCCATTAAAACTGACCGTCTAAATGTTAGGTCTGTAAAAGTATATGGCGATGGTGCTTTAGGATCTAGAGGAGCTGCATTAAAGGAACCATATAGTGATTTACCTGGCCATTTTGGTGCAATGGTAACACCTGTTGCCGAAATTGAAAATCTTGCTAATCGTTGTTTAGCACTTTCAGAATATCAAATGAATACGCATGCCATTGGCGATTCTGCGAATATTGCTGTATTAAGGGTATATAAAAATGCTTTAGAAGGACAAGTGGATAGACGTTGGAAAATTGAACATGCCCAAATACTAACAGAGGGTGATTTTGATTATTTTGAGGATGGAATAATTCCTTCAGTACAACCAACGCATGCCACCAGTGATATGTATTGGGCCGAGGATCGTTTGGGTGAAAGAGTGAAAGGAGCATATGCGTATTAGACTTTATTGAATAAAGCAGGTATGGTAGCATTAGGCACCGATTTCCCTGTTGAGGATGTTAGCCCGTTTTTAACTTTTTATGCTGCTGTTTCACGTAAAGATACAAGCGGTTTTCCTAAAGGCGGGTTTCAAGTAGAAGAGGCTTTAAGTAGGGAAGAAACTCTTAAAGGAATGACTATTTGGGCTGCCTATTCAAATTTTGAGGAGGATGAAAAAGGAAGTATCGATCCTGGTAAATTTGCAGATTTTGTTATCTACGATAAAGATATGATGACCGTTCCCTTAGAGGAAATACCAAGTATACGCGCGGAGCAAACATTCGTGAATGGAGTAGTTCGTTAAAAACAAAAACCTCGGTCGTAGACCGAGGTTTTTAAAATAAATTATTTTTTAAAATTACATGGTAATCGGTACTGCAACTCTTGTTTTGTCCCAACCCATTACTAAATGTGCTCCACCTTCAACATCTTTGAAAGCAATTGAGAATTCTTCAAGCGACGCAGCATCAGAACCATTAGGAACTGTTACACGAATAACATCAGATGCTTCATCATAGAAGTAAGAACCCCATTGATTTAGATTTTTGTTTAAAATAACAGTCCAATTTTCAGCACCAGGTATAGTAAATAATGAATACGTACCGGCTTTAACATCTTTTCCGCCAAATTTCACGTCTTTATAAAAAGTTATCTCAGGAGCTTCATTTGCTCCAGTTCTCCATACTTTACCAGTAGGAGCCAATTCTTCCATAGAACGTCCTTTCAATTGAGGTCTACCGTATATAATACGAACCGCTTTTTCAGAAACTTTGTAGTCTGTTGGGTAAGCAGCCATATCCATAGGGCTTTTATCGATACCAGAAAATTCTTGAGCGGATACAGCAGTCGTTAAAACTAAGGCTAGCATTAAAGTAGCAAGTGCAAATGTTTTTTTCATAATAATTGTTTTGGTTAATTAGGTCATAAAACTAAACAGTTCCTTACAGTCTTATTGGTAAAAAGAAGTTAAATTTTAATTCATTACATTATTCTAGGTTCATTGGATAATTATGGCTTAAAATATTTTAAATTTAATTAAATAAAGGAAATATGATTATAATGTGTAATTAAAACAGGCGTATGTGTTTCTTAATTGAAACTATAAATGGATATTTGTATTCGAAATGATATAATAATTAGATTATGTGTGGAATAGTATGTGCATTTGATGTTAAGGAAAGTACCGAGGTACTAAGGCCTCAGCTTTTAGAAATGTCAAAGAAAATAAGACATAGAGGTCCAGATTGGAGTGGCATCTATGCAGATGATAAAGCAATCTTGGCGCATGAGAGATTGGCAATTGTAGATCCAGCTTCTGGTAAACAACCATTATTGAGTCCGAATGGTAAATTGGTATTAGCTGCCAATGGTGAAATATATAATCATAGAGAATTACGTAAGCAATTTGAAGGTAAATATGACTTTAAGACAGAGTCTGATTGTGAAGTTATATTGGCTTTATATCAAGAAAAGGGAGTTGACTTTTTAGATGAAATGAACGGTATTTTTGGCTTTACTATTTATGATGCTGAAAAAGACGAATATTTTGTTGCTCGTGATCATATGGGGATTATTCCTTTATACATGGGTTGGGACAAGAACGGTACTTTCTATGTGGCTTCAGAATTAAAAGCTTTAGAAGGTACATGTACTAAAATTGAGTTATTTCCTCCAGGTCATTACTTACACAGTTCCGATGGAGAATTGAAGAGATGGTATTCTAGAGATTGGATGGAGTATGATGCTGTAAAAGATAATGCTACAAGTATTCAAGAAATTAAGGAAGCATTAGAGGCTGCCGTTCACCGTCAATTAATGTCTGATGTACCTTATGGTGTATTGTTGTCAGGCGGATTAGATTCTTCGGTAACATCTGCAATTGCTAAAAAATACGCACAAAAACGTATTGAAAGTGGAGATACTACTGATGCTTGGTATCCACAATTACACTCTTTTTCTGTGGGTCTAGAAGGTTCACCAGATTTAGCGGCAGCTGAAAAAGTTGCTAAGCATATAGGAACTGTTCATCATGAAATAAAATTTACGATTCAAGAAGGTTTAGATGCTATTAAAGATGTAGTATACAACTTAGAAACGTATGATATAACCACCATTCGTGCATCTACTCCAATGTATTTAATGGCTCGTGTTATTAAGTCAATGGGAATAAAGATGGTATTGTCAGGTGAAGGTGCAGATGAGTTGTTCGGTGGGTATCTATATTTTCATAAAGCACCCAACGCTAAAGAATTTCATGAAGAGACCGTTCGTAAATTAAGCAAGCTACATATGTATGATTGTTTACGAGCTAACAAATCATTGGCATCTTGGGGTATAGAAGGTAGAGTTCCGTTCTTGGATAAAGAATTTATGGATGTCGCTATGCGAATTAACCCGCAAGATAAGATGATCAATGGCGAGCGTATGGAAAAATGGGTTGTTCGTAAAGCTTTTGAAGATATGTTACCGGAAAGTGTAGCATGGAGACAAAAAGAACAATTCTCTGATGGTGTAGGGTATAGTTGGATCGATACTTTGAAAGTGGTTGTGAACGAAGAAGTAAGTGATGAGCAATTGGCAAATGCCAAGTTTAGGTTTCCACTTCAAACACCAAACTCAAAAGAAGAATTTTATTACCGTTCTATATTCGAAGAGCATTTTCCTTCAGATGCGGCTGCCCTATGTGTGCCTCAGGAAGCTTCTGTAGCGTGTAGTACTCAAATAGCTTTAGAATGGGATGAAGCATTTAAAAATATGAATGATCCTTCTGGTAGAGCTGTGGCAAATGTTCATACCGATGCATATGTAAAACAATAGGGTTTGAATTAGTCAATGTTTCTATTGTAAAAAACCCGTCTATTTATTTAGACGGGTTTACTTTTTTTAATTGTAGTTAGACTACAAAACGTTATCATTTTTTTTAAGTTCTCCTTGGACTCTCCGGTCTTCTCTTGTACTCTTCCTAAAAGTTCACCAGATTTTTACCTTCAGCGTGCTTTAGATGGTCATCCGTTAGGTCAGTATATTTTTGTTTAAGCTTACCTTTTGCTTTGTTCAACTTTCCTTTAATTTACTCTTCATTCATGACAACTTATTTTAAGATTTTATTGCTGAGTTAATTTAGGTGTGTAAAGGAAATCTTAATATTTTCTTAGTCTAATCGATTCCGAACACATTGATTTTAATCGGATTAACTTCTGGTCGATATTGTAAGTGAAAGATTAAATTTTGAAGACGTTTTGCAAATTACGAAGTAGTACTAACTATCAATAACGGAATAATGTTTTTTGAGTCAATTTGTTCTAACATTTCATCTGCTTCTATAAAAAGAGAAATGAAGCAGCATTAGTGAATCCGTTTATAAGATTTGCCTTGATTGTGTTAATTTTCCACAATAATTGTTGATAACTTGCTTCAGCCCAATTGCTAGAAACATCATATTTCATGGGGTATTACGTATATTTGTAAGATTGCAAAATTTGAAGTAAAACAACCTTAATTTTATGAGCGAAGAAGCAAATAAGAAGAATTATTCCGCAGACAGTATTCAGGCCCTTGAGGGTATGGAGCATGTACGTATGCGTCCATCAATGTATATTGGAGATGTTGGGGTGCGTGGTTTGCACCATTTGGTTTATGAAGTAGTAGATAACTCTATAGATGAAGCAATGGGTGGCTATTGTGATACAATTAGTGTTGTTATTAATGAAGATAACTCTATAACCACAAAAGATAACGGTAGGGGTATTCCGGTAGACTTACATAAAAAAGAAGGTGTTTCCGCATTACAGGTGGTAATGACCAAAATTGGAGCAGGTGGTAAGTTTGATAAGGATTCTTATAAAGTTTCTGGTGGCTTACATGGTGTAGGGGTGTCATGTGTTAATGCATTGTCAGATCATTTAACAGCTACGGTTTATAGAGAAGGTGTTGTTTGGCAACAGGAATATTCAAGGGGTAAAGCTCTTTATCCGGTAAAAAGAGTAGGAGAGACTACGGAGAGAGGAACTATGGTGACCTTTCATCCAGATGAAACTATTTTCACCCAAACTATTGAGTATAGTTATGAGACTTTAGCGAATAGAATGCGTGAGCTTTCTTTTTTAAATAAAGGGGTAACAATTACTATTACCGATATGCGTCAAAAAGATGATAAAGGAGAATATGTAAATGAAACTTTTTATTCTGACGAAGGATTAAAAGAATTTGTGAGGTTTTTAGATAGTAATCGTGAATCATTGATACAAAGTGTCATCTCCATGGAAGGGGAGAAGAATGATATTCCTGTAGAAGTAGCGATGATTTATAATACAAGTTACACTGAGAATTTACATTCTTACGTGAACAATATTAATACCCATGAAGGTGGAACGCATTTATCTGGATTTAGAAGAGGACTTACTTCTACTTTAAAGAAATATGCCGATACATCTGGTATGTTAGATAAATTGAAGTTTGAAATTCAAGGAGATGATTTCCGTGAGGGATTAACAGCTATTATTTCGGTAAAAGTTCAAGAGCCACAGTTCGAAGGTCAAACTAAAACAAAACTAGGTAACCGAGAGGTTTCTGCTGCAGTGAGTCAGGCAGTTTCTGAAATGCTGACCAATTATTTAGAGGAGCATCCAGATGATGCTAAGATTATCGTTCAAAAAGTAATCCTTGCGGCTCAGGCTAGACATGCAGCTTCTAAGGCTCGTGAAATGGTACAGCGTAAGAATGTAATGAGCGGTGGTGGTTTGCCAGGTAAACTATCAGATTGTTCAGAACAGGATCCTGAGAAATGCGAAATATTCCTCGTCGAGGGTGATTCGGCAGGTGGTACGGCCAAAATGGGTCGTGATCGTAATTTTCAAGCTATTTTACCTTTAAGAGGTAAGATTTTGAATGTTGAAAAAGCCATGCAGCACAAGGTTTTTGAAAACGAAGAAATCAAGAATATGTACACTGCTTTAGGTGTTACCATTGGTACCGAAGAAGATAGTAAGGCATTGAATCTTTCTAAATTAAGATATCACAAGGTAGTCATCATGTGTGATGCCGATGTCGATGGTAGTCATATTGAAACTTTAATATTGACCTTCTTCTTCCGTTATATGAGAGAGTTGGTTGAAAGTGGTCACGTTTATATTGCAACGCCGCCATTATATTTAGTGAAAAAAGGCCAGAAAAAGCAGTATGCTTGGAGTGATAAAGAACGAGATGCAATTGCTGATAGTTATAGTGGAGGCGTGAGTATTCAACGATACAAAGGTCTTGGGGAAATGAATGCTGAACAATTGTGGGATACTACAATGAACCCAGAATTCAGAACTTTGAGGCAGATTGTTATTGATAATGCTACCGAAACAGATCGTGTTTTCTCTATGTTGATGGGTGATGAGGTTCCACCAAGAAGAGAATTTATTGAGAAGAATGCTGTTTATGCAAACATTGACACCTAGAAATCACTACTTACACAACAAAAACCTGCGCCTACAGCGCAGGTTTTTTAATTTTAGATAAAATTTTAGAAATGAAGAAGTTACTTGTATTTATTTTTATTGGGAGTTGCTTAACTGCAACTGCTCAAACAGAGTTTAATAATGTATTTGCAGCAGGTGTTGACGATGCCGAGCAGTTTACGTCCGATTATATGGCACCTTTATCAGAAAGTGTAGTTTACAGCTTAGCGACTGGATGGTATAATACAGCTGATGCTAAACCTTTAGGCGGATTCGAAATATCAATTATAGGTAACATTACTGGTTTTAAGAATAAGTCAGATAAAAAAGCATTTATCTTAGACCCTAATGATTATGAAAATCTTGATTTTGTTGACAATCCAGGCATTGCCAGAGAAGTTTCTACTGCTCTAGGGGATATTTCTGGAACTACTGTTTTTGTAGAAGGTGAGGTTGCAGGTTTTGCTGCTAGAAAAGAGTTTGATTTACCATCTGGACTCTCTGGGGAAGGTGTTGATTTTATACCTTCGGGATATATTCAAGCTAGTGTTGGTTTGATTAAAGGGACTGAAATAAAGGCTCGTTTTCTACCTAAAATGGAATATGAAGATGCCTCTATCAGTTTAATTGGATTTGGAATCCAGCATGACTTCACAAAATTATTACCAGCGGATAAAGTATTGCCTGTTGCAATTTCTGCAGTAATTGGTTATACCAATATTTCTGGAGATTATGATTTGACAAATGTTAATATTGTTGATGGTGAAAATCAACGAATTGAAGCAAGTATTGGAACTTGGAATTTTAGTGGGGTAGTTTCTACGAAGCTGCCGATTATTAATTTTTATGGAGGAATAGGGTATGTTTCAGGAAAGTCTGTAACAGATGTTTTAGGAACGTATCGAGTTACTGAAGGTCCTTTTGCATCAGAAACCTATATAGACCCTTTCTCGATTATTAAAAAAGTTAGTGGTGTTACCGGAACTGTAGGAACTAAACTTAAGTTAGGTTTCTTTAGATTAAATGCTGAGTATAATTTAGGTGAGTTTAATACGGCAACAGTTGGTGTTAATTTTGGTTTTAGGTAATTGAAGCTTAATATTTAATAGAGTCTTTAGTAATATAATTCTCTATTATAAAAAAGTCCAGTAAGATTGTTGTCAATCATATTGGACTTTTCTTTTGATTTAGGCTTAAAAGTATTTTATGAAGTTTGTAATCTGTTTGATTAATGTAATTATAATGAAGAGATGAACTTGGTATTTGTTATTTAGACCAGATGATAAGATTTAAATTCCATAGAAATGACTGTAAATAAAAAAGACTGCCCAGATTGCTCTGGACAGACTTTTTCCCATGGCCCTGTTAAAATTGTTTATTCCCTTATTGCCATTGTGGCACCATCCTTATTCTTAAGAATAAAATCATCTTCTAAGTTCTGAATGGTTATATAATTGTTGGGTTTATCTTCAAGACCTCTATACTCAATAGTATATATATCGCCTTGCTTGGACCAGTTGAAATCTGTTTTTATAGTAATTGTAGTGCCATTAATTTCATGATACCTTCCTAAATAGACATCATTGAATATCCATTCTTTTCGAACGGTTTGCTTAGATGAATTTTCTGTAGTAATGATTTTCGATTGTGACCATATCCCAATAATGGGATCATTGTTTTGTTCTATCCTAGAACAATTGGCCAGAAAGACTATGGCACATATGGCCACCAAAGAGAGGAACTTCTTAGTCATAAGTAGGTTAATTTATTTTTTTTGGATTTGGGATCCACAGTTATTAACGTGATCTATTTCTCGTTATTATTTATATTCGATGTATGGTAACTAATTTTCGATATCTTCGTTGAACCGCATTTTTTTTTAACATCACGTGCATTTTATCGATGTTTTTAAGGTGAATAAGTAGTAATTAAATGAGCTTCTCTAGACGATTTTTCGTCAATAAATACCTATTTTTGGATTGAAAATTCAATATAAATAAGGTCGGTGATCCTATTTTATAAATAATAATTCATAAAATATATATACATGAAAATTACAGTAGTTGGTGCAGGCGCAGTAGGTGCTAGTTGTGCAGAGTACATTGCTATTAAAGATTTCGCATCTGAAGTAGTTATTTTGGACATTAAGGAAGGTTATGCAGAAGGTAAAGCGATGGATTTGATGCAGACCGCATCATTGATGGGTTTTGATACTAAAATCACAGGCAGTACAAATGATTATGCTAAAACTGCTGATAGCCATATAGCTGTAATTACGTCTGGTATTCCGAGAAAACCAGGTATGACTAGAGAAGAATTGATTGGTATAAATGCTGGTATTGTTAAAACTGTTTCAAGCAACCTTTTAGAGCATTCACCAAATGTTATCATTATAGTAGTTAGTAATCCTATGGATACTATGACATATTTGGTACACAAAACTACTGGCATTCCTAAAAATAGAATTATAGGTATGGGTGGTGCTTTAGATAGTGCAAGATTCAAATATCGTTTAGCAGAAGCTATGGAAGCTCCTATTTCAGATATTGATGGTATGGTAATCGGTGGTCATAGCGATACAGGTATGGTTCCATTAACTTCTCATGCAACAAGAAATAGTATTCGTGTTTCAGAATTTTTATCAGAAGAAAGGCTACAACAAGTTTCAGATGACACCAAAGTAGGTGGTGCAACATTAACGAAGTTGTTAGGTACAAGTGCTTGGTACGCTCCCGGTGCGGCAGTATCATCAATGGTTCAGGCAATAGCTTGTGACCAAAAGAAGATGTTTCCTTGCTCGACAATGTTAGATGGAGAGTATGGTTTAAAGGATATCTGTATTGGTGTTCCAGTAATCTTAGGAAAGGACGGAATCGAGAAAATTATAGATATTCCTCTTAGTGATGCTGAAAAAGCAAAAATGAAAGAGAGTGCAGATGGTGTTTCAAAAACAAACGGTCTTTTAGAGTTGTAGTTTTTATACTCATAAACATAAAAGAAAACCTTTATAGTTCAACTATAAAGGTTTTCTTTTTATAAGAAGAGAGGTTTCAGAAATATTTATATTGTAAAAAATAGACTACCTAGTATAATCTTTCTTTTTATATTTGCCGCATGAATGCAAAATGGTGCATAAGTACTTTAATTATTATCCTAGCCTTATTAGGGCTAAGTCAAGAGCAAACAAAAGCTTCTAATCAGCAAATTTTATTACAATTTGCAGATGTAGAATTAGCTTCGGAAACCGCTCATGATGAGGTTTTGATAGCAATTACCAAAAGGCTAAAAGTCTTAGGTGTTGATGCTGTTGAGATAATAGAAAATGACGGGAGACAAGTAAGTATTCGTTATTATAGTGATGTTGATGCAGTTAGTGTTAAGGAATTTCTTACTCAAGAAAGCCAACGGTCATTAATGTATGACGATGAACTTCCTTTTGATTTTCCAAAAGAACAGCTTCCTGAAAAGTATAACCTAGTAGTGTCGGACCTGCATCAGCAAGCTGATAATGGATTGAGTTTATATGGAAATCTTGTTTTAATTCAAACGCAAGATGATAATAGATTTTCTAATCCAGTAATTCTACAGTTTAATAATGCAATAGTTTTTAAACAAGATGCTATAGTAAATGTATCCTTTAAGATTAATAGAATTATTGCAATAGCAATAGATAACACTTCAAAGACTATTCCAGAAGTTAGGGCAGGACCTTATGTTTATGGGAATAGCTAATTCCAATAATAAATATAACTAAGGAACGTAATTACTTTGCGTAAAAGTAGTTTGCTTTAGATTTTTAAATTAAACAAAATCGTAATCAACATAAATTAAATATATTATTAAAATGCAAAATAAAGGACTTATAAAGCTTTTTGCTTTATTATTTGGGTTAGTAAGTATCTACCAGCTATCCTATACTTTCATCACAAGCAAAGTAGAAAAAGAGGCTAACGTTTTCGCTACGAGCCGTATAACGGAATCAGAAGGTGGCTATGTAGCAAAAAGGGAAGTTGTAGCTGCAAATTATCTTGACTCCATTGGCAACAACAGTATTCTTGGGTATACCAATTATAATGAAGCCAAAAAGAAGGAGCTGAATAAAGGTCTTGACCTTAAAGGTGGTATCAACGTTACGTTACAAATCTCCATTAAGGATATCCTTAAAGGTTTGGCTAACAATACAAAAAGCCCTGTTTTCAATAAAGCTTTAGCTGATGCGGATGCTGCTTCTAGAAATAGTGATGACACTTACATTGATTTATTTTTTGAAGCTTTCGATAATATAAAAGGAGAAACTAAATTAGCTTCACCTGATATTTTCGCCAATAAAGGTCTTAGTGATGAAATCAATTTTCAAATGTCAGATGATGAAGTTAAGCCTATCATCAGAAGAAAAATTGATGAATCTATCGTTTCTGCTTTTGAGGTATTAAGAGAACGTATAGATGGTTTTGGTGTTACACAACCAAACATTCAAAGAGAAGGTAGTTCTGGACGTATTCTGGTAGAATTGCCAGGAGCTAGAGATATTGCTCGTGCTCAAGACCTTTTGTCTAGTACTGCTCAATTAGAGTTTTGGGAAACATACAAGCAAAGCAACACAAGCTTTAGCACATTCCTTATTCAAGCGAATGAAAAATTAAAAGATATTGTAGTGGTAGAAAGACCTGAGCAGATAAAGGAGGAATCTGAATTAGATTCATTATTGTCTGATGTTTCTGCTGATTCTTTAGATCTAGCAACACAGGTAAATCCATTGTACGAATTGTTGATTCCTGCAAACCCGGGAACTAATGCAATGTTCAGAGCAGCTATTAAAGATACTGCAACAATCGGTTCTTACTTAAGAATGCCAGAAATTAGAAGGTTATTGCCTGCTGATATTCAGTTCACAAAATTTGTATGGGAAAGACCGGCTTCAGAAGATGTTGAAGTAATCGATTTATATGCATTAAAATCTAACCGTGATGGTACTCCAAGAATTAGTGGTGATGTGGTAAGTGATGCTCGTGCAGATTTTGACCAGTTCAGTAAGCCTGCAGTTTCTATGACCATGAACACTAAAGGTGCTAAAGAATGGGAGAAATTAACAGGTGACGCTTATACAAACCAAACAGGTATTGCTATTGTTCTAGATAACAAGGTATATACCGCTCCAGGAGTTTCTTCTGGTCCAATTTCAGGAGGTCGTTCAGAGATTACTGGTAACTTTACGGTAAACGAAACTAAAGATATTTCGAATGTACTTAGAGCTGGTAAATTACCTGCTTCTGCAGAAATTATTCAATCAGAAATTGTTGGTCCTTCATTAGGTCAAGAAGCTATTGATAGTGGTTTTATGTCTTTCTTAATCGCAATGGGCATAGTGTTGTTATGGATGATCGCTTATTACGGTAAAGCTGGGGCATTTGCAGACATTGCATTATTGTTGAACATCATGTTGATTTTCGGAGTACTGACAAGCTTAAATGCGGTATTAACATTGCCTGGTATTGCCGGTATCGTTTTAACTATCGGTATGTCTGTAGATGCGAACGTACTTATCTTTGAGCGTATCAAAGAAGAGTTGGCAAAAGGTAAAGGAAAGAGCCAAGCAGTTGCTGACGGATTTGGAAATGCTTTGTCTTCTATTTTAGATGCGAACATTACTACAGGTTTAACTGCTGTTATATTATTTATTTTTGGCTCAGGACCTATAAAAGGATTCGCAACTACATTATTAATTGGTATTATAACCTCTCTATTTACCGCTATATTCATTACACGTCTATTAGTAGATTGGTATGTTGGTGGTAAAGGAAGAAGCTTAGACTTTTCAACAGGTTTGACTAAAAACCTTTTCAAGAATGTTAATATTGATTTCTTGGTTAAAAGAAAGAAAGCTTATATACTATCAAGTATTTTGGTAGCTATTGGTTTGTTCTCATTATTCTTCGGACCAGGACTACAACAAGGGGTAGATTTCGTAGGTGGCCGTTCGTATACAGTTCGTTTTGAACATCCGGTTAATCCTTCTGAAATTGCATCTGAACTGAATACTGTATTTGGAAGTGGTACCAATGTGAAAACATACGGTGAATCTAATCAAGTAAAAATAACAACTCCTTATAAAGTAGATGTTGAGGGAATAGAAGTTGATGTTGAAATTCAGGATAAATTATATACAACACTTCAAAAATACTTACCTGACGGTATGAGTAAAGATGCATTTACCTTAGGGGGTGCAAATGAGGAAGCTATTGGTATATTGCAATCTGTTAAAGTAGGTCCAACCATCGCAGATGATATTAAAAATAATGCCTTCTTGGCTATATTAGGTTCTCTAGCAGTAGTGTTCCTTTATATCTTGTTCAGATTTAGAAGATGGCAGTTCTCATTGGGTGCAGTTGTTGCTGTATTCCATGATGTATTGATTGTGTTAGGTGTTTTCTCCATATTCGGTAAGTTGATGCCATTTAACATGGAAATTGATCAAGCGTTTATTGCAGCGATATTAACGGTAATCGGTTATTCATTGAACGATACCGTGGTTGTATTTGACCGTATTCGTGAAACATTGTCAGAACGCGGCTGGAAAGGTGGCGAGAATATTAACTACGCTATAAACAGTACATTGAGTAGAACATTGAATACCTCTTTGACTACATTAGTAGTATTGTTGGCAATCTTCATATTTGGAGGTGAATCATTACGAGGATTTATGTTCGCAATGATTGTAGGTGTAGTTGTGGGTACATATTCATCTGTATTTATTGCAACTCCTGTAATGTTCGATGCATTAAGCAAGAAAATTACTTCTGGTAAAGAAGAATAAATATATTACTAACTCAACTTTGAAAATCGCTATCTCAAAAGGATAGCGATTTTTTTATGCGGTAGTGATATCACCAATTGAGCCTGAAGGTGATTTTTCTAAGGTGTAAATGCTCTTTGGTTCTAGGTAAGGTTCTTTTCTATGGGAAACGAATAGAATAGCTGTATTGGTTTCCTGTGCAATTTTGTTGACTAATGAAACTAATAAAGCTGAAGATTCATCGTCCATGCCAGTAGTAGGCTCATCAAGTATCAGTATTGGAGGATGTTTCACCATGGCTCTTGCAGTCATAACCAATCGTTGCTTACCTGTTGATAGTTTATTAAAATAGGAGTCTTTTATATTATGGAAATTTAATACTGATAGCCATTGCTTAATAACCCTTTTTTGAATGTCAGTTGGTATTGTATATAGACCTACGGAGTCAGTAAGACCTGAGATTAACATGTGTTCTACAGTGTGTCTGCCTTTAAATTTATTGGTCATCGCAGGTGAATAGTATCCTATTTTCTTTTTAATATCCCAAACGGTTTCACCGCTTCCTTTTAGGTTTCCAAAAAGGTATATTTCTTGTCCGAAAGCTTTTGGGTTATCTCCTGTAATCATTGAAAGTATGGTAGATTTTCCGCTTCCATTTGCACCGGCTAATTGCCAAAAATCCCCCTTATTAATAGTCCAGTTGATATTGTTAAGTATTTTTTTGTCTCCATAAGAAACGCTAACATTCTTAAAGTGTATTAATGGATTGTTTAAGCTAGCTATATTTTCTAAAGGTTGTGGTATACTTACGCTGCTATAGGCATGTTTCTTGGTTTTCTTTTCAAACGCTGAATCTTGAATTACAGTAAATGTGTCATAAGTTAGTCTTCCGAAATGCTTTATAAAGGAAAGAGCGTCTGCCTTTCGACTTGCTATTTGCACAAATGAAATGTGACTTGAATGTTTCTGTAGTATACTTTTAAATTCTTCTTGAAAAGTGACATCTAAATTGTCAAAGGGATTGTCTAAAATGATAAAGTCTGGTTTTTCATTAAGTAAATAATGAAGTAAGGCTTTCTTTTGCTCTCCACTAGACATAGTCTCCAGGGCCTGTTGTTCAGAGCTAATGATTTTATGGTCGTGTTTGTCTTCCTCGTCTATAAGTTTAACTAAGGTAAAAATAGAGTATAAAAGTCCTTTCTTATGTTGGTATTCTATAAGTTCATTTGGAATTTTACCCTTTTGAAAATCTTCTATGAAATTCTTTTTTGCAGAGTTATTGTCGATGTAGATTACCCAATGATTCATTTATACTTTAATTCTAAAAATATGTACAGGATTGTCTTTATAGGTAGTGCTGAAGTCTATATACATTCCATTTTTTAATGCTGTTTTCTGTGACGGAATATTATTAACTTGAATGATAGATATCAAACTATCTGCCCATTTATTCTCAAAAGCCACTTCTTTACATTTTTTAGCTGCTTCAAAAGCATAACCCTGTCGCCAATATTCTGGTAAAATAGAATAACCAATTTCTAGTTCTTCTTTGTTATTTACATGTTGAACTAAAAGACCTGCTAAACCAATAAGTTTATTGGTTTCTTTCGAAAAGAGTGCATTCATTCCACCTGACTGTTCTTCATAGCGTTCGAATATTCTTGAAAATTGTTCTTTACAGGCTGTAATGGGGTCTTTAGGTAAACCTGACCAATATTGACTACATAAAGGTTCTTGGTGAAAAGGGAGCCATCTTTCAAAATCAGATTTTGTTACTTTCTTAAAAAGTAATCGTTCTGATTCTTCATTGAACATTACATAGTCTGGCATTTAATTCTTGACTAAATTAATAGAGAAATAGGTAATTAATTACGACTGAAGCTAATGCGGTCACCAATCGAAATCCCTAATGCTTCTGCAAGACCACCATTTATTTCTAGAACATATTTTATTGGTGCCATTGAAGATAAGCCTGATTCATTAAAAGGTTGTGCATTTTCTTGCATGCTAGCAATTGTCATATCCTCTTTTATATAAATGATATCTAAAGAAAATTCAGTGTTCTTCATGTAAAAAGAGTGGGTAGCTACATCGGGAAAAATAAATAGCATAGCCTGATTGTTTTTCATGCCTTTTCTATACATCAATCCCGTTTGTGTTTCGTAATCCGTTTCAGCAAATTCTATGTCGAAATTTGTTTTTAAACTATCGCTAGTGTTTAAATACACATTTAAATTTCCTTCGTGAGTAAATTCAATCTGTTGTGTTGAAATGGTTTTTTTAGCATCTTCCTTGCAAGAGGAAAATACCAGCGGAAAAGCTGCTATTAAAACCCAAATTATAGATTTTAATTTTAGCATTAGGCAGTTTTAGTTTTTCTGAACATGAAGAAAAGACCAATTAGAATAAATGGAATACTCAACCATTGTCCCGTAGATAAAATACCCAAGGTATCTTCAAAACCACCTTGACTTTTCTTAACGAATTCTACGAAGAAACGTACCGACCAAAGTAACACGAAAAACAAACCGAATAAGTATCCTGGTTTATTCTTTTTGTCAGTTTTCCAATATAAAAAGTAAAGTAGTATGAATATGAACATATAGCATATACCTTCATATAATTGAGCAGGGTGACGGTAAGGTATTTCTGCTAAATATTCTGAAAATTGCGGATTGTTCTCTATTGCTGCATACGCGGCATTCAATGTTTTTTCTTGAGTAACACCTAATGCTTTTGATGGATGTAAATCATCTGAATCACGTATAAACTTCGTGGCGAAAATGAAGTTTTCATCAACAATTTTCCCATTAATTTCAGAATTAAAGAAGTTTCCTAAACGAACACAAAAGCATCCAATTGCAACCGGAATAACCATTCTGTCGAATATCCAAAGCATGCTGAATTCAGGATATTTTCTTGTGTACAAGTATGTTCCAACAATAATGCCTAAAGTGGCTCCATGACTTGCTAAACCTGTGAAACCTGTGAATTCATAACCATTTATTAGACCGAATAACAAACTACCCGATTCACTTTCGCGAACAGGTAATAGAATTTCAGCAAGGTGATTAGAGTAATAGGCCCAATCGTAAAAGAAAACATGTCCTAATCTAGCACCTAACATAGTGCCTAAAACAGTGTATATAAAAAGGGAATCTAATTGTTCTACCGATTTATTCTCGTTGGTAAAAATTCTTTTCATGATAAACCAACCTAAAGCGAAGGCGGTTATCCAAAGTAAATTGTAATACTTAATCTGTATAAATCCTATATTGAAAAGAGTTTCATTCGGATTCCAAATAATTCCTAAGAAATGCATGTGTTGTATTTTGAAAGGCTAAGATAATAAATAGCCAACAGACAATTCGATTTTGTAATACAGAGTTAGGGTAAAAGTTTACCTCATTAAGAAAGATAACAATTGTACGAATTCTAATTTTCAGGGTACAGGGTCGTATCCTTTACCACCCCAAGGGTTACAGCTAAATATTCGCTTTGTAGCTAACCATCCACCTTTAAATAATCCGTGTTTTTTTAAAGCCTCTACCGTATATTGAGAACAAGTAGGGGAGTACCTACACGTTGCAGGTGTATAGGGTGATATTGCTAATTGATAAAAACGTACCAATAGTACAAAAGGGGCAATCAGAATTTTTTTTATAGAAATGTTCAAAGCCGAGAATTAATACTGCAAATTTAATATAAAACAGCTAACTCTTTAAAAATAACAAGTCCGTATGTATTACATACGGACTTGTTTCAATAGCTTTAATTTATTTAAGCGCCAATTCTTATGGGTTCTAGATGTTCGGCTTCCTCTTCAGAATATAATCTTGATCTAATTAAAAATCGTATGCCTAAAGGAATTTCTAATGAAAAACTAGAGCCTCTGCCTGGGGTAACGTCAATGGTTAATTGTGTGTGCTTCCAATATTCAAATTGGTCTTTTGACATATGAAAATCACAACCTTCAATATTACCTAGCCAAACATCATTATCGTCAAGCATTAAATCACCTTTTGTAAAACACATAGGAGAAGAACCATCACAGCAGCCTCCACTTTGGTGAAACATGAGTTCGCCATGTGTCTTTTTTAATTCAGCTATTATAGCTGCTGCTTTTTCGGTTACTAATACCCTTTTAGTTTTCATTTTAATTTGCTCTTTAAAAGAATCCCATTGCTTTTTTGTCGTATGATATAAGCATGTTTTTGGTTTGTCGGTAGTGGGCTAACATCATTTTGTGATTCTCTCTACCAATACCAGACTTTTTATATCCACCAAATGGTGCGTGAGCAGGATACAAGTGATAACAGTTGACCCAAACTCTACCAGCTTTTATTGCTCTTGATATTTGATATGCTTGGTGTGTATCTCTGGTCCATACACCAGCGCCTAAACCATATAAGGTGTCGTTAGCGATTTCGATGGCTTCAGCTTCATCTTTAAAAGTAGTCACACAAAGTACAGGTCCGAATATTTCCTCTTGAAACACCCGCATTTTGTTATTGCCTTTTAATATAGTTGGTTGAATATAATACCCACCTTCTAAGCCTTCGTTGTAAGCTTGCTCACCACCAGTTAGTACTTCACAACCTTCTTCTTTTCCGATTTTTATATAACTCAATATTTTCTCAAATTGGTCATTCGATGCTTGTGCACCCATCATCGTATTTGGGTCTAACGGATGTCCCATTCTTATGGCTTTGGTACGTTCAATAACACGTTCTATAAACTTATCATAAATGCTTTCTTGAACTAACATTCTAGACGGGCAAGTACAGACTTCGCCTTGGTTTAAAGCAAACATATTGGCGCCTTCTAAACATTTATCGAAGAATTCATCGTCGGCGTCCATAATACTTTCAAAAAACACATTTGGAGATTTTCCGCCTAATTCTAAGGTAACGGGAGTAATATTTTTAGATGCGTACTGCATGATTAATTGACCAGTAGTCGTTTCACCAGTAAACGCAATTTTGTCTATTCTTGGGCTTGATGCTAATGGTTTTCCGGCTTCGGCGCCAAAACCATTAACCACATTAAGAACACCTGCTGGTAAAATACCTTCGATGATTTCCATCAAAATTAAGATGCCAACTGGTGTTTGTTCTGCGGGTTTAAGTACAACACAATTTCCTGCTGCCAAGGCCGGTGCTAATTTCCATGTTGCCATTAATAGAGGAAAATTCCATGGTATAATTTGTCCGACAACACCTAAAGGTTCTGTAATATTTAGTGCCACGGTGTTGGAATCTAATTCACTTACCGAACCTTCTTCTGCTCTTATAACCCCAGCAAAATACCTAAAATGGTCAACAGCTAGCGGTAAATCTGCTGCTCTTGTTTCGCGAATAGCTTTACCATTGTCCCAAGTTTCTGCTCTTGCCAGTACTTCTAGATTTTGCTCAATTTTATCGGCAATTTTTAAAAGCATATTGCTTCTTTCTGTTGCTGATGATGTATTCCATGACGGAGCTGCTTTCCATGCTGCATCAATCGCTAATTCAATATCCTCGGCAGTGGACCTTGGAATTTTAGTAAAAGACTTTCCATCTACAGGAGAAATATTATCAAAGTATTCACCTTTGGAAGGTGCTACCCATTTACCACCAATAAAGTTTTCATATTGGTTTTTGAACTTTGGCTTTTGAAGAATATCCTTCTCTACGGTTGCTGTTGTACTCATAGTATATGATTTAAGTTAATAATAATGTTTAATGGTCGCATCAAAATAACTTGTACGACCTTCTAAATTTACTTCTCATATCCTTAATTTATCTGACGTATTCTACGAATTACATGAACAATTCTACCATTTATTGATATTATGATTTTTTTAAGTATAAAATTTCGTAAATTTCTTAATCATAAGAATATGTAGTGTGATACATTTATCAGAACATTTTTTAAAGGGAAGACGGTTAGAAACTTTAGTTGAAAACCAAACATCCTATTTTATGAATAATGCAGCCATGCATGTTTTTGAAACACATGAGCAAGCGAAAACTGTATTGTTGAAATTTGAGCAACCTGTTTTAGCTAGCATGATTCAAGGAAAAAAGATTATGCATTTACGTGATTATGAATCGTTTGATTTTTTACCTGGCGAATCATTAGTATTGCCGGCTAACGAAAGTATGTGTATTGATTTTCCTGAGGCAATGGCGAAAAACCCAACTAGGTGTTTGGCAATGGCTATTTCTGAAGATAAAATAGACAAAGTGCTACAATTTATGAATGAAAATATGCCAAAGGACAGTAGGGAAGATTGGGGTATTATGGACTATAATTTTCACTTTGTAAATGACAGAGGCATCTTTCAAATAATTCAGCGCCTATTGTTTTTGTTTACTGAAGATCATCCTTCAAAAGATATTTTTGTGGATAACATGCTGCGGGAGTTAATCATTCGAGTTCTACAATCAAACGAACGAAAAATTTATAGTAATGCAACACTTTCAATTAAAAGTGAAAGTAGGTTAACTGAGGTTATACGGTATATAAGAAATAATGTACATAAATCGCTTCAAGTAGAGCAGTTAAGTAAAATTGCTTGTATGAGTGTCTCCAATTTTTACAGAACCTTTAAATCTGAATTAGGAATTTCACCTGTCGAATTCATTAATAATGAGCGTATAAAATTAGCTGTTGGGTTATTGCAAGACCCTAACCGAAGTATTAAAGATGTATATCTAGATTGTGGTTTTGAAAGTAGGTCTTATTTTAATAGAGTATTTAAAACAAGGCAAAACTTAGCGCCTGGTGAATACCAGTCTAAAATAAAAAAATCTAGATTGTTAGATTAAAATTATAGACTATACGTGGTGCCTTCTTTACCATCTTTAAGTTGAATGCCTAAAGAAGCCAATTGATCTCGAATCTTATCTGAAGTGGCAAAATCTTTATTTTCCCTAGCTGATTTACGTAACTCAATCAATAGCTCAACAACACCACCTAATTTTTCAGAATCTGCATCAGAACTACTTTTGTTTTCAAGTCCTAATACGTCAAATACAAAATTGTGTATTGTGTTTTCAAGTTCTACCCTATCTTCTTCCGTAATAGTTTCTGTACCTTCTTTAATAAGATTGATATGCTTTACAGCATCGAATAATGTCGCTATTAAAATTGGGGTATTAAAATCATCATTCATGGCAGCATAACATGAAGATTTCCAATCGAAAATATTGAAATTTGTTGTCTTACCTGTGTTTAAAGATTTTAATGAACTTATTGCTTCCATTAATTTATTAAAGCCTTTCTCAGAAGCTAAAAGTGCTTCATTGCTTATATCTAAAATACTGGTATAATGTGCTTGCATCATAAAGAAACGAACCATAGATGGAGAGAATGGTTTGCTAAGGATTTCATTTTCACCAGAGAAAATTTCCCCAGGAAGTATACTATTTCCTGTAGATTTAGCCATTTTTCTACCGTTTAGTGTCAACATATTAGCATGTAGCCAATAATTCACAGGGCTTTTGCCATTACAGGCTTCGGCTTGTGCTATTTCGCATTCATGATGTGGAAATTTTAAATCCATACCACCACCGTGAATATCAAAAGTTTCCCCTAAATATTTAGTACTCATTGCGGTACACTCTAAATGCCAGCCTGGGAAACCATCTCCCCACGGCGAAGGCCAACGCATAATGTGTTGTGGTTCCGCTTTTTTCCAAAGAGCAAAATCTTGAGGATTATGTTTGTCGTCTTGAGCGGCAAGATTACGGGTATTCGCAATCATATCTTCAAGCTTGCGACCACTAAGTTTACCGTATTCGTGCTCTTTGTTGAATTTGGCTACATCAAAATATACAGAGCCATTGGTTTCATAGGCAAATCCTTTTTCAAGAATATCTTTAATAATTTCAATTTGCTCTATAATATGACCTGTCGCAGTCGGTTCAATACTTGGAGGTAAGAAATTGAATTTTTCTAAGATATTATGAAAATCGACAGTATATCGTTGTACAACTTCCATCGGTTCTAATTTTTCTAACCTGGCTTTTTTTGCAATTTTATCTTCACCATCCTCAGCGTCATCTACTAAATGGCCCGCGTCAGTTATATTTCTAACATACCGAACTTTATAGCCTAGATGCCTGAAATACCTAAAAATCATATCGAAGGACATGAAAGTTCTACAATTGCCTAAATGCACATTGCTGTACACAGTAGGCCCACAAACGTACATGCCAATATAGCCTTCGTTTATTGGTTTGAAAACTTCTTTTTTCCCCGTTAAGGAATTATATACTCTAATTTCTTGATTTTCGTACAATTGCATGAAGAAGCTATATGCGATTAAAAATGGGTGTCTAGATTAAGGTAATTCAAAAACTCACGGCGTACCAATTCTTCCTTGAATTTACCGCCATATTCAGCAGTTACAGTGCTACTATCAATATCACGTATTCCTCTTGAGTTAACACAAAGGTGTTTAGCGTCTATAACGCAAGCAACATCTTCAGTACCTAAAACCTTTTGTAATTCTCTAACGATTTGAATATTCAAACGTTCTTGAACTTGTGGTCTTTTTGCATAATAATCGACAACGCGGTTCATTTTAGAGAGTCCGACTACGGTGCCGTTAGAGATATAGGCTACATGTGCACGGCCAACAATCGGTAAAAAATGGTGTTCGCAAGTAGAATACAACGTAATATTTTTCTCTACTAACATTTCGCCGTATTTATACTTATTGTCGAAGGTAGAAGCTTTTGGTTTTTTATTAGGGTGTAGACCTCCAAATATTTCGTTTACGTACATTTTAGCAACTCGATTAGGAGTTCCTTTTAAACTATCATCGTTTAAATCTAGGCCTAGTGTAAGCATAATGTCACGAACATTTTCACGTATACGCTCAATCTTCGTAGCGTCATCTAAAACAAAGGCGTCTTTGCGTAATGGGGTATCCTCAGAAGTAGAAATATGATCGTTTCCTAATTCATCAAATTGATTTTCCAATGTATCCTCAATTTTCATTTCAACTAACTTTTACAAGTTGCAAAGATATACAATATGTGCCACTTTATAACTAAATAGGGGCATTACACAACATAAATTAGACATATCGTTAAGGTCTAGTTAATTTTAAAATTAGAAATTTTGAACCCCCTATGACCAAGTATGGTATAACCATTCTCCTTTTAAATTTATTTGGCGCCCTATCTTGTTTTTCGCAAGTAGCACTAGATTGCGTTAATGCTATTCCTATTTGTAACAATACCCCAATTAATGCGGGTACCGACGGTTATGGCTTAGATGATTTTAATGGAGCTTCAGTGTCTGGTTGTATAACTCAAGCAACAGGTACCGTAGAAACAAATTCTGCATGGTATCGTTTTAGAGCTGCAGAGACCGGTCAACTAGGTTTTAACATAGGTTTTAATTCAAATGAAGATTGGGACTTTGCTTTATATAAAACCGATGATTGTAGAGATTTAGGTGAGCCTATACGATGTAACTATTTCGATAATTCAGATGACAGTATTTATATAGGTGTTGGTCAAGATCCAACAGGAGTTGCCAATATACAATATGAAGATTGGTTAGAAGTTTCACCTAGTGAAGATTATTACTTGTTGATTAATAATTACAGCAACAATAATTCTGGATTCTCAATACAATTCTCAGGAAACATTTTTGTTGAATTTCCAAACTCGGCGTTAGACTGTAACATTATAGATAATTTATTAGGTCCGCCAAAAATTGCGTGTGATAATGAAAATGTAATTTTAGATGCTACAACATCAGATGCGATAGATTATGAATGGTATTTGGATATAGGGGCAGGGTATCAACCTATACCAGGTGAAAGCGGCCCAGAATTAAATGTAGCTGTATCTGCCATGTATCGGGTTTTAGTCGTTAGACCGTCAGGAAATAATTTAATAAGTGAAACACAAGTAGCTTATGCGCCTGCGCCATTTACATATGAATTAACTGACGAAACAGCTTGTTTAGATGGTACCGTTATTGATTTTAATTCGAAGGATTTAGAAGCTTTGGGAGGTCAAAGTTCATTAGAATTTCTTGTTACCTATCATTCCTCAATTGAAGAGGCAATGAATGGGATTAATGCGCTGCCTAAAGAATACATACCCACTCAAACCTTAGAAACAATTTTTGTTCGTACCACATCATTAGAAAATGGTAATTGTTATGACGCATCAGAATCTTTTGATATAAACGGTATTGAGTTACCGTATTTAGATTTTGATACGAATGTATTTATTTGTGGAGATACTCCCGTTGTTACTATAGGGCAAAGAATTCCAGATTCTAATTATACTTATGAATGGAGTTCAGGGCAAAACACTTCACTGATAACAGTTGCAGAAGAAGGTGTTTATACTTTATCTGTTACTAATGTGGTAGGTGCTTTGCAATGTATTACTGTTCGTTCTGTAACTGTGATTTTTTCTAGACCACCTGTTATTTCTGATGTTACTATCTTATATGAAGATGATGCTTCGAATGTGATTTCAATATTTTTAGAAGAAGATGGTGATTTTGATTATCAAGTGGATAATGAAGAACCTCAAAGTAGTTCTATATTTAATAATCTATTTCCTGGTGAGCATACTATTACTGTTACTGATTTAAATGGATGTGGTTTAGATTCAAAGGATATAGTGGTTGTAGGCTTTCCTAAGTTTTTTACGCCTAATGCAGATGGCGTAAATGATAAATGGAAGGTTGACGGACTTTCAGTTTTAGATAACCCTGTAATAACAATCTATAATCGATATGGTAAATTATTATATCAATTAAATGAAGATTCAAATGGCTGGGACGGTACATTTAAAGGTGTGTTATTGCCAGAATCAGATTATTGGTTCAAGTTATCGTATACCAATTCTTTAGGACAAGACACCAATGCTGCATATATAAACAATCATTTTACATTAAAGCGATAACACCTTAAGAGGTATCTAAAAAGTGTATTTTATCGATTAAACACCATAAAAATCGATGTAGGATACTAAAGTTAGGCATGTGAAGTTATGATATACGATACGTATACTAATAGCCACTCTATTTATGAGAACACTTCTTTGTTCTATATGTTGTTTGTTTCTTTTCTATTGGAATTCAACTGCTCAAAATTCAGCCGATTGTAGAACGGCAATTCCTGTATGTGCAGATCAACCTATTATGGGAATCGCTGGGGGTACTGGCGATGTCTATGATTTTGATCCAGAGTTTATACTACAAACAGGATGCTTGGAGAAAGGAAGTCTTGTATCTGCTAATATTGAATTTAATACTTCTTGGTTTATCTTTAGGGCAGGTACCGGTGGTCAAGTTGGTTTTGATATTGAAGCATTAGCTTCTACTGGAACGATACCTACTGCAGAATGGGATTTTGCTGTATTTGGCCCTGATGTTGATTGTGCCGATATAAGCAATGGTACAGCACAACCGATACGTTGTAATTATGAAGTGAATGATACTGATTTTACGGGACTAGGTGTGAATCCTGAAAGCGGGCAAGAAGGTGCAGCTTCATTAACAGGTAGTCAAAACACTTATGATGAATATTTAGATGTGCTGCCAGGTGAGATATATTATATTCTGATTAATAATTTTGCCGATAATTTCACAGGAGACCCAGAACCTTTTATGTTAACCTTTACAGGAAGTTCTGTTAGTGATAATCAAGATACTGCTTTAGATTGTACACTTAGAGACGAATTTTTAGGATTGGATATAATCGCTTGTGAAGGTGATGATGATATTACTATAAGTGCATTGAACTCTCCTGCAGGCGCTGATATTGCAAATGTTGAGTGGACCGTTGATTATGAAGATGATGGTGTAGTAGATGATACGCTTACTGGATCTGGAGATTTTGGGGCAGAATTAGTAGTAGTAAGCCCTAACTCTGGTCGTTATTTCGCGACAATTACTACAATTTCAGGAACACCTCCAACAGTAAGTGACGATAGTGGCGTATTAATTACATTTTTTGGAACGCCGATACTAGATCGGGTAGAAACATTAGATACCAACCTATCCATTGATCCCGACCAGAATAATATTGAATTTTTTGTTGAGGGTGATGGGGACTATGAATATGCTATTAATGGTGGCGAGTTTCAAGACAATTCTGTATTTATGAATGTTCCACCAGGTATTAATACCGTGATTATTAATGATAAAAACGGATGTGGAACTACAGAGCCTAGGGATTTTTTAGTGGTTGGGTATTCTAAATTTTTCACGCCCAATGGCGATGGTATTAATGATACCTGGAATATTAAAGGTATTGAAAGACCAGATTTGATTACCAATCCTGTTGTTTTTGTTTTTGATAGATATGGTAAGCTTCTAAAACAACTAAGAGCTACCGATAGATGGGATGGTACTTTTAATGGCCGACAGATGCCTTCTACTGATTATTGGTTTCGATTTGAATATGGTGAGATAGAGGAGGGGTTATTAGTGGCTAAAACAAGAAAAACACATTTTTCATTAAAGAGATAAAAAAAGGGAGCAAATTTGCTCCCTTTTTTATATTTAGCAATAAACTTAATTAGAAGTTTATCGTGTAGCTTAACGTTGCATTGGTGTTGATCCTATTAATTATCGCTGGTGTAGTAATGCCAGTATCAAATAATCGTTCGTTAATATCTTGCTGAGAACGGCTTAAGGCAAAATCTAATCTACTACCTCCAAAATTATAACCGATACCACCAGAAACGGCATTTAAATCACCTATTGTATTACCATTTGCATAAGGGCTTTGCTCAAAACGATAACCAGCTCTTAAGCTAACTTGTTCAATTTTGTATTCGCCACCTAATCTAAATGTAGATACCGTGCCTAGGTCATTAGAAATTTGATTGTTAACGGTTTGAAAACTTGGGTCGCTTGTAGGTCGTAATTCTGCCTTTGAAAAATCTTGAAATCCGTAATCAAAACTTAATAATCCATCTTGTGCAAAGATGACGGCTAAGCTTCCACTCAACTTGCTTGGTGTTTTAATAGTATAAGAATCAAAAAGATTTACAATGTTAAGATCAATAAAATTAATTTCATCATCCGCCAAATTAGAATTGATGCGTTGAGAAAAATCATCTTCTAATTGATACCATGTAGGGGATTGGTAGCTACCACCTAAACGTACGTATTCATTTAATTTGGCAATAGCACCCATGCTAAATGAGAACCCGTTACCATTAGTTTGTAAATAGTTATCGAAAGTTGTTCGCTGTATTTCTGAAGCAGGGTCATATCCATTTTCAGTGAATTGGTCAAACCTTGAATATATTACATTATGAAAATTTAACGAAGCACCCATATAAATATTCTCTTTAAATTGAGAGCCCATATTCAAGGTGAATTTACTGTTATAGCCAGTAGTTCTTCTTAAAAACTCCTGATTTACAGAATTGTAAATGGTATTACTAACATAATCGGTGTTATTGTCATCTTCTGAAATAGGGTCAAGAATACCTCCATAATATCCTAAGAATGCCTGTTGTTCTTTATAACCTTGATTAGAGCCGATATCTAAATATGCTTCTTCTATATATTCACCGTCTTGGCGTAGAATAGACCCGAAAGGTGTGCCTTGTGCAAAATTTAAGAAGTAGTTGTCAATACCTTGAGTGCTGTTTCCAGCTACGTAATATGAATTGTCGAAATTATCGACTACATCATAATTAAAGGCCAAAGTAAATTTCTGCCAATCGGAATTGGAATTGGTATTTTTAAAAACAAATGCACCACCAATCTGATTTAAATCTAAATTGTTATTCTCTGAATTTATGTTATTTCCAAAATAACTAGATTGATTTTTAGTGTTGTAGTTAGAACCAGAAATGGTAAATAAGCTATTGTTGAAAACAGCTGACCCCGCCGGATTTACATTTAAAGAGGATAAATCACCTCCTAAGGCTCCAAAAGCTCCGCCCATTGCTTGAAAGCGAGCAGTTCCTTGAAGGTTCTCGGTACTGTAGCGTAATACATCATTTATGTTCTGAGCACTACCGAGAGTGCACACCGCCAGTGTTATGAAAGTTAAATATCTTTTCATAGCAATATTTTGAATTTTAAAAAATTATTGAATTTAATTATTTCTACCACTACTTCTGCTAGATGACGACGAACCAGAAGATCTAGAAGACCCACTGCTTGAGCTTCTTGCCGACGAACCAGAACTTCTAGAGCTACTACTGCCTGAACTTCTATATGAGCCGCTAGAATTACTTCTTGAGCTGTTGCTAGAACTTCTGTAAGACCCACTATTTGAACTTCTTGTAGAACGACCGGTTGAATAATTGTTTCCTGTTCTTGAGCTACTATTTCCAGAACTTCTATAGGTTGAGGTTCTTGGAGTCATAACTCTACTGCTAGACCTTGTGGTGCCTGATGTATTCGGACTTGTAGAATATCTGCTAGAGCTTCGCGAAGACGTACTGTATCTTGGTGTAGCCCTTGTGCTTCTACTTGTTCTGTAAGCTCTGTTCTGATCTACACCAACAGTTCTTCTTGTTGTGTTTCCAGAATAAGTTCTTGCACTACGTGTATTTGAAGAACTTCTTGCTGCAGATGCTCTAGAATCGGTACTTCTGTATCTAGGAGAATCTCCTCTTGTGTTTACATTAGATCTACCTCTTAACGCACTTGTTGTAGCACCGTTATTTATTGTATTTCTATTGTAATTGCCTCTTCTAGAGTTGTTATAGGCATAACTTCTATTTGTGTAGCCATAATTGCGGTTATAGTTTCTGTATCCGTATCCGTAACCATATCCATAGTAAGGATTGTTCCATCCGTATCCATAACCTGCATAGCCATATCCGAAGCCACCATATCCCCAATTATTCCACCTGTTCCATCTCCAAGGATTATTCCAGCCATATCCATAATAACCACCATATCCCCAATTGTTCCATCCCCAAACAGGATTTGCCCAACCATAAAGCCCTCCGTATCCCCAATTATTCCATCCATTGTCATAAATGTTAATACTTACATTAGAATTATTATCGCCCCAACCACCGTAACCTTGGTAGTCATTTTCGCTTGAATAATAATCTGTTAATTGATCTTGAGGTACACTGTCATTTACGGTATTACTCGAGTAAGAGTCAACATCTGTAAAAATTTCGCTATCCAATATTTCATCATATTGATTGGCCTTTTCTCCAAAATAATCAGAATAGGTGTCGGTTTCTGGATTATTTTGCTGATAATTTCGTTGCTCTGGTCTTCTTTCTACTGTGGTTGGCGTATTATCAGAATAAATACCGTCATTGTCATAATAAGAAGATTGCTGGTAAGAACCACATGAAGCTATTATTAAACCTAGGGTCACCAACATTGTTATGTTTCGAAGTCTGTTGTGGGGTAAAGAATATATCATCGGATCAAAATTATATTGTTGAACATATTAAAAATAACTAGTTTTACCCAATTAATTTATTATAATATTCACAAAATTTGTGCCAAACTCCAGAAAATGAGTAAAAATTTGACTAAGAGAAGTGAGGATTATTCCAAATGGTATAATGAACTAGTAGTGAAGGCAGATTTGGCTGAGAACTCTGGTGTTAGAGGTTGTATGGTGATAAAGCCCTACGGTTATGGAATATGGGAGAAGATGCAGGCAGGCTTGGACAAAATGTTTAAGGAGACCGGACATGAAAATGCGTATTTTCCATTATTTATACCAAAATCATATTTCAGTAGAGAGGCTAGTCATGTAGAAGGCTTTGCTAAAGAATGTGCGGTAGTTACCCATTACAGATTAAAAAATGCTGAAGATGGTAGTGGAATTATTGTAGATCCCGATGCTAAGCTGGAAGAAGAGTTGATTGTAAGGCCAACTTCTGAAACAATAATATGGGATACTTATAGAAAATGGATTCAGTCGTATAGAGACTTGCCTTTATTGATTAATCAATGGGCAAATGTTGTACGCTGGGAAATGAGAACTAGACTGTTCTTAAGAACATCTGAGTTTTTATGGCAAGAAGGCCACACTGCGCATGCTACTGAAAAAGAAGCAATAGCAGAAGCAGAACAAATGATGAATGTGTATGCTGATTTTGCCGAGAACCACATGGCAGTACCTGTAATTAAAGGAACTAAAACCGAAAGCGAACGTTTTGCCGGTGCAATTGAAACCTATTGTATAGAAGCATTGATGCAAGATGGTAAAGCATTACAGGCAGGAACATCACATTTCTTAGGGCAGAATTTCGCAAAGGCCTTCGATGTTAAATTCGCGACTAAAGAAGGTGGTAAAGAATATGTATGGGCTACCTCATGGGGAGTTTCAACTAGATTGATGGGAGCGTTGGTGATGACGCACAGTGATGATAATGGTCTAGTGATTCCTCCAAAATTGGCGCCAATTCAAGTGGTAATTATTCCTATTTATAAAGGATTGGATCAGTTAGATGAAATTTCTGAAAAAGTATTGCCATTGGTAAAAGAATTAAGGTCTAAGGGTATTTCGGTAAAGTTCGATAATAGAGATACTCATAAGCCTGGCTTTAAATTTAATGAGTATGAACTACGCGGAGTGCCTGTTAGGTTGGCAATAGGGCCAAGGGATATGGAAAATGGCACATTTGAAGTCGCTAGAAGAGATACTTTGCAAAAAGAAACAGTTTCTGCTACCGATGTGGTAGCCAAGATTGAGTTTCTTATGGAGGATATTCAGAAGAATATGTACCAAAAGGCATTGGATTATCGTACGAAACATATTACTAAAGTTGATTCTTATGATGAATTCAAGAAAATTTTAGAGGATAAAGGTGGATTTATATCTGCGCATTGGGATGGTAGCAAGGAAACAGAAGAGCGTGTGAAAAATGAGACAAAAGCAACGATTAGGTGTATTCCTATTGACGCTGTGGCTGAAGAAGGAGTATGTATGGTTACTGGTAAACCATCAAATAAAAGGGTGTTATTTGCGAAAGCATATTAATTTTTTTAAAAAATAATATACAGGGGTTGTGATAGTAAAAAATATTTGTATTTTTGCATCCGCAATTGCGCAAAGTTTGGTCCGTTCGTCTAGGGGTTAGGACGCCAGGTTTTCATCCTGGTAACAGGGGTTCGATTCCCCTACGGACTACAAAGTAATTGAAGATTTAGGTTTTTAGTTGCTATTTGTAAGTTCTAAGTAAAATAATGGTCCGTTCGTCTAGGGGTTAGGACGCCAGGTTTTCATCCTGGTAACAGGGGTTCGATTCCCCTACGGACTACTAGTAAAACATTTTCAGGATTTTAATAAATCCTATAAACAAATTAAGAGATAAAATGGCAAATCACAAGTCAGCGTTAAAGAGAATCAGAAGAAACGAAGCAGTACGTTTACGTAACAAATACCAACACAAAACAATGCGTAATGCATTGAGAAAGTTGCGTACTGAAGAAGATAAAAAATCTGCTGAAACATTATACCCTACAGTGGTTAGTATGATAGACCGTTTAGCAAAACGTAATATTATACATGATAACAAAGCTGCTAATTTAAAAAGTAAATTAGCGAAGCACGTAGCGGCTCTATAATTTAGCTTTACTTATAATATTTAAAGCCTTCCTCTTAGGAAGGCTTTTTTTGTTGTACCGACCTTCTTTAAATTCAATATTATTGAGTTTGAGAAGGTCTTATGGTTTTGTAAGAGAAATAATTTAGGTGTATTCTATTTCTTAGAAATTATACGAAGTCGCTTCATGAACATAAAACCTATTATAATACAAGAGTACAATACGCCAATTGTAGCATGATGAAATACAGTTAAATTGTATTGATCATAGAAATTATAATGGTAGGTTAAAATATACATTGAAACTGGGTAAAATGTGTAAAAAATTAAAATACCTAAACTAATCCAAAAAAGTAAGTTATTGTGAAGTTGCAGTTTATGTTTTTTTGAAAAAGTGGTATAAAGATAGTTGAGAACAGCGTAGAGTAAAATTATAGCACCAATTATAATTGCATAGTTTTGAGGGTCTACATAAAAATCTTGAACGAATAAATTTATGGTGCACGTAAGAACAAATACCACGCTACCATATTTAATTATTTTTTTGCAAAGTGAATTCTCGATAATATGATAAAAAATATAAAAGAAATATAGAAAAAAGATGATATCAAAAATATTGAAAATAGCTGTATTATAATTATAATACTCTTGCTTGTAGATAATTTGAATTTCATCTACATCTCGTATAATAATACCTAGGGTTTCTGTTAAGAATGTGTAGACAATCAGAATGGGTAGATATTTTAATATCGTATCATAATAGAGATGGTATTTAACAATAGATAGAATTAAAGCTAAAAAGTAGAGTAACATGAAATAATTATTCAATATGTACTCTAGCATAATTCATCCTTTAATTAGCATACTATTGATTCTATAACAGCTTTTATTCTACCTAAAGGCTAGTCTTCTTCCTTTTATGAATCCAAAAATGAACAGACTGTACATTATGACTATAAGTACTCTCAGAACTGATCTTAATTCGTATTTCGTCCAGGTGTCATAATCAGTATAACCTATTACATAAATTACTGGGAATACGGAATAAAAAATTATTAAAGCAATACTTACCCAAAACATTAGGTTGTGTTTTTGAATTAAATCTTCTTGCTGTTGAACTTTATCTTTAAAATATAGAATTACACAAAACACTAATAGCCACGAACTTATTGCAAGGGCGTAATAGAGATTGGTTTCAAGTGGGTTTTGAAATATAGTACTTATTAAATATGCCAAAAGTGAGATTATTGCGCTAATGATTATCCACTTTTTATAACTTCTATTATGTATTAATTGCCTGTAAACGAAGTAAAAAAAGCAAAAGAATATAATCGCATATATATTATAAATTACATCATTAAAGTTGCTGTATTTGACATTCTGAAAAAAGGAAATTTCGTCATAAGTTCTTACTAAATATCCTAATACTTCATTGAAAAAAGTATAAGCAATAATGATTGGGAAGTACTTTAAAGCAGTGTCATAATACTTTTTATAGGTCGTTAATGATATAAATAGCGTAACTGCATATATTATCATGTAGTAATTATCCTTAATAAAAGACATTGAAAGCATGCAGTAATTATTTTAAAAATCTGTTTTTGGTGGAGGTCCACCTTGACCAAAATTAAAAGCTAAGCTTTTACTGCCTTGTAAACTGGTATTTAAAACAAAATTAGGTGCGAATCCCGCTTGTGCTTCTTGTTTTTTATCTAAAGAAAATCCTAAACCATCTTTAGAAGAATCTTTCCAGTCTTTAATCAATTCGGCATTGCCATTATCACCAATAAAGAAACCATAATTAATTCCTCCTTTTTCTAAAGTTGGAACCATAAAAATTGAATTTTGTCTTTTATGAACTACCTTTTTTCCGTTTGGGAATTTTTCTTCATTAGGGTAGTTGGCAAAATACAATCTTAATTTGGTGATTTTTTTAACACCGCCCGCCTCAGCTTCCTGGTCTATATAAGCGATATATTGCTTAAGGGCATCGTAATCAAAATCTACAAATCTAGATGCTTCAAATTTTTCATCTGGTTGACGTTGCTGTGTTTCATATGGTTCAATTAGTCTAACCCTATGTTCGGAATAATTATCATAAATGGCGTTTGCTTCGTTTAGTGAAATAATATTAGCCGGTGCATCAACGATTGGTGGAGTTTTCGAATTTGGTTTGTTTTCTTTTTGTTGTTGATTGCAACTAAAAATACTAGTGAGTACAAGAACACATAAGATTTTGGTGGTAATTGAAGTGGGTCTTTTCATTTTCTGTGAATTAGGGTTTATAATATAGAAAACTGAAAAAAGACTGGGGGAGAATCTTTCTCTAATTAGTTAAAGATATTAAAAAAAATATAGGAGTATGAAAAGTTAATCTATGGTTTTAATAGAGATACTGTTTTGGGGCTTTGTTAAAAACAAAAAATCTCGATTTCATATAGAAATCGAGATTTTTTTATAAAACTTAATTATTTTAATTATTCATCGTCAGCAAGAATTCTTCATTGTTCTTCGTTTGTTTAAAACGCTGCTCAATAAACTCCATTGCTTCTACAGGATTCATATCTGCAAGATACTTACGCATAATCCACATACGTTGTAATGTGGTTTCATCCAATAACATGTCGTCTCTACGTGTGCTAGAAGAAGTAAGGTCAATTGCAGGGAATATTCTTCTGTTCGCAATTTTACGGTCCAATTGAAGTTCCATGTTACCAGTACCTTTAAATTCTTCAAAGATAACTTCATCCATTTTAGAGCCAGTCTCTGTTAATGCTGTAGCAATAATTGTAAGAGAACCACCACCTTCTATATTTCGTGCAGCACCAAAGAATCTTTTTGGTTTGTGTAGTGCATTAGCATCAACACCACCACTTAATACTTTACCAGATGCAGGTTGAACCGTGTTGTAGGCTCTTGCTAAACGAGTGATTGAGTCTAAAAGGATTACTACATCATGACCACATTCTACTAAACGCTTTGCTTTCTCTAAAACAATGTTCGCTACACGAACATGTTCTGTTGGTTCTTTGTCAAATGTAGAGGCAACAACTTCACCACGTACATTACGTTGCATGTCGGTAACCTCTTCAGGACGTTCGTCAATTAATAATATAATCTGATATACCTCAGGATGATTCGCGGCTATACCATTTGCTATATCTTTCAATAGCATAGTTTTACCAGACTTTGGTTGAGATACGATCATACCTCTTTGTCCTTTTCCTATCGGAGAAAACAAGTCGATAATACGGGTCGATATAGTGCTTTGGCGTTCTGCCAAGTTAAACTTCTCTTGAGGGAATAACGGAGTTAAATGCTCAAAAGAAACGCGATCACGAACTATCTGTGGGTCAATACCATTAATTTTATTCACCTTAATTAAAGGAAAATACTTTTCACCTTCTTTAGGTGGTCTAACATTACCTAAAACGGTATCTCCTGTTTTTAAGCCAAAAAGTCTAATCTGTGATTGTGACACATAAATATCATCTGGTGATGATAGGTAATTGTAATCAGATGAACGTAAAAATCCGTAACCATCTTGCATGATATCTAATACGCCTTCACTCGCGATAATAGAATCGAACTCATATTCGGGCTCTTTGTACCTATTTTTTAGGTCCTTGTCAAAATTACTTTTGTCGTGAGGAGTTCTCGGGTTTGGCTTTTTGTTCTGATTATTATTTTGAGGAGAATTCTTCTGAAAGTCTTTTTTGACGTTTGGTGCATTTGGAGCTTTTGGCCTTGGCCTTGGCCTTGGCTTTGGAGTTTCCTTCACTTCATTTACTGGAGAGTCTTCCTTCTTTGGAGACTCTTCTTTTTCAGTAGCTCTAGGTTCCTTTGTTACATTTGGAGCAACAAGTTGTCTTGGCCTTGGTTTTGGCTTCGTTTTCTCCGCTACTGGTTTGCTAACTTCTGCTGTTTCCGTTTTAATCGGGGCAATAGCAGCAGCAACTTTAGGGTTTGCGGCTTGTAAGTCTAATATTTGGTAGACTAAATCTAATTTTTTTAAGGTTTTGAATTTAGGAACCTTTAGTCCTTTAGCAATTTCCTGAAGCTCAGGTAGCTTTTTTGATTTTAAATCTGAAATCTCAAACATTAAGTAGTCGAATAAATTTATGAGTATATTGTATTGTAAGAAGTATATTTTTTGGGTAAACTCAAGGAATGTTTTCCTTATTGGTAGGCGTTATAACATGATAACGAAGCAATATTACAAATTATTTTGAATAAAAGAGTTATAATTTTTGAAAAGACCTGTATTTTTACGGTATAAAGTGGTAATAAATTTATGATTCAAAGAATACAGAGCTTTTATTTACTTATCGTTGCAATTCTTACGGGGGTATTGCCGTTCTTCTTTAATCTATGGATAAACATAGATGGGGTTGAGGTTTTTGCGGATAATGAAATGATTGTTTCCATTGCCATGTATATGAGTGCTATTCTGGCTATATGGTCTATAGTGCAATTTAAAAATAGAAAAACTCAGTTTGTAATTAACAGGCTGAACATGATATTAAATGTTTTTTTACTAGGATTTTTCGTTTATCGATCACTAAACTTATCCGGAGAGGCTTTGGTTTCTGAGAAGGGTATTGGGATGCTGATTCCAGTATTTTCTATCATTTTTTTGGTCCTTGCAAATAGGGCTATAAAAAAGGATGAAGATCTTGTAAAATCTGTTGATCGCTTGCGTTAAACCTAACATCTTAGTAGTATTAGTGCGTTAAACCCGGGGTAGTTTCCGGGTTTTTTTGTTTTAAGACGTTTTCATTACTTAGATTGTAATAAGACGCGACATCTACTATATTATGAATGCCTAAAATTATTTAAATGGTTGAAAAGGTGAAACAGATACAGATGCTATAGCTAACGCTTTCCTAATTCTACAACAACTAAATCTTTAATGTCTTCCCCGTCTATTATAAAACGTAACATTGTACGTACTTGGTGAAACCCGTGCTTACCACAGGCACCTGGGTTCATATGTAGAACTCCCAATTTTTTATCCATCATAACTTTAAGAATATGAGAGTGTCCGCAGATGAATAGTTTTGGCGGATTCTCTTTTATCATATCTCGTGTTCTTACATTGTATTTAGGAGGGTAACCGCCAATATGAGTTATCCAAACATCTACACCTTCACAGAAAAATCTATTATTTTCTCGAAATTCTTTTTGAATAATATGGTCGTCAATATTGCCATGTACACCTTTTAAAGGCTTTAATTTTTCAATTGCATCTGTTACCTCTAAAGAACCTATGTCGCCTGCATGCCAAACTTCATCGGCCCAGCCAACATGCTTTAATATTGCATCGTCTATGTGAGAATGGGTGTCTGAAAGCAATAAAATTTTAGTCATGATTTGAATTCGATTTTAGTGAAGGAGTTGAGCTACAATAACAATTTTTAAGAGTTGACCATTAAAAATGAATTTTAAAACGGATTCCTTTTTAATATCTTTACAGAATACAAAACTAGTACATCCCTTTGAGATTCTTTATTCAATTTTCATACTTCGGTAAAGCTTATCATGGTTGGCAAAATCAGCCAAACGCAATAACGGTTCAAGAGGTATTGGAAAATGCCATGTCTAAACTATTGAATAGTCCTATTTCTGTAATGGGAGCAGGCCGTACTGATACTGGAGTGCATGCCAAAGAAATGTACGCTCATTTTGATGTTGAGCAATTAACGAAAATTCCTGAACTACTTTTTAGGCTTAATTCTTACTTGCCTAATGATATAGCTGTACAGCGTATTTTTGAAGTAAAAGATGATGCACACGCGCGTTTTAATGCCACGGCTCGTACCTATGAATACCATATTTCAAAAACTAAAGACCCATTTATAATGGATATGGCACATTTTATATGGAAAGATCTGGACTTAGCTAAAATGAATACTGCCGCAGAGTATTTAATCGGTAAAAAAGATTTTGAGTGCTTTTCTAAATCGAATACAGATGTGTTTACCAATATTTGCGATTTACGGGAAGCAAAATGGGTGGTAGAAAACGATAAGCTTATTTTTACAATTACAGCTGATAGATTTTTAAGAAACATGGTAAGAGCTCTGGTTGGAACACTATTAAATGTAGGTGTTGGTAAATATTCGGCCGACTATGTTAATACCATATTAAAAAGTAAGGATAGGACAATGGCGGGAGCATCCGTTCCTGCAAAAGGATTATATTTGACCTCTATTGTTTACCCCAATACTATTTTAAAAAATGGATAAGGATTCTGGCAAAGCATTTGACACTCGTCTTTTTAAACGCTTAATGGCCTACACCAAACCGTACAAACTTACTTTCTATGGGGTAGCGCTTTCAGCTATTTTATTGTCTGGTTTCGCTATTCTAACTCCACTTATTGTTAAGGAAATCATTGATAATGCCATCAAGCAAAGCAATGAAGAGATGTTGTTAAATTTAACGATTGCCATGTTAGTAGTTTTGATAGGGCAAGTGGTTAGTCAATTGGCCTTTAACTATTATGCTAACTGGTTGGGTGAGTCTGTTATAAAGGATATCCGTATAGATTTATTTAAAAAAATGCTCAGTTTTAAAATGAAGTATTTTGACAATTCTTCATTGGGTGTTTTGGTTACTAGGGCAGTTGCCGATATGCAAAGAATTGGGGAGATATTCAGTCAGGGTTTTTTCGTAATAGTAGCAGATTTATTAAAAATGTTAGTTGCTGCGGTTGTAATGCTCATTATCAATTGGAAACTTTCATTAATTGTTTTCTCGTTATTGCCCTTAATTATTTACGCAACTAGGTTATTTCAGAAGGCTATGAAAATTGCCTTTACCGAAGTTAGGGCAGAAGTGTCCAATTTGAATTCCTTTGTTCAAGAGCGAATTACGGGCATGAAAATAGTTCAACTATTTACCCGAGAAAAAATTGAGAGCGATAAGTTTAGGGTAATCAATGAAAAGCATAAAAATGCGTGGTTAAAAACAGTTTGGTATAATTCTATTTTCTTTCCTATTGCAGAAATTGTCTCATCGATAACAGTTGGCCTAATTGTTTGGTACGGAGGATTACAAAACGTGGCAAACATAACTACCGATATTGCTGGTACCATCTTCGCATTTATAATGCTAATAGATTTGCTGTTTAGACCTCTTCGCCAAATCGCCGATAAATTCAATACGCTACAAATGGGAATGGTAGCTGCAAATAGAGTTTTTAAAATATTAGATACCGATAGTCATATACAGAATGTTGGTTCTTATGAGCAAGAAGTAATTAAGGGTGATATAAAGTTTGAAAATGTTCGTTTTGGATATTTAGAGGACGAGGAAGTACTTCATGGTATTTCTTTTGAGGTAAAAGCTGGAGAAACGGTTGCTATTGTTGGTTCTACTGGCGCAGGTAAGAGTACTATAATTAATTTATTGAATCGTTTTTATGAAATTAATTCAGGAGAGATAACCATTGATGGTGTTGATATTAAGGAATATAAATTAGCATCTTTACGTTCCCATATAGCGGTTGTTTTACAAGATGTATTTTTATTTGCTGATACGATTGCAAATAATATTTCATTGAAAAGTGCAACGATAAGTGTTGATGATATTGAAAATGCTGCTAAAGCCATTGGCGTCGACGAATTCATATCTAGTCTTCCTGGTGGTTATGAGTATAATGTAAAAGAACGGGGCACTATGCTTTCGAGTGGTCAACGTCAATTAATAGCTTTTCTAAGGGCATATGTAAGTAACCCAAGTATTTTAATTTTAGATGAAGCTACCTCATCTGTAGATACCTATTCAGAACAATTGATACAATTAGCTACTGACAAAATAACTCAGGGTAGAACTTCAATCGTTATTGCACATCGCTTGGCAACCATTAAAAAAGCGGATAAGATTATAGTTATGGATGCTGGTAAAATCGTAGAATCTGGCACTCACAAACAACTACTTAAAAAAGGTGGATACTACAGTAATCTCTATGAAGCTCAATTCTTAGCAGAAGAGGTCGCTTAACTTTTAAATTAAATCTTGTTTAAGCATATTACCTAATTGTGTGATGGAATCATACAAAACGAATTCTCCATTTTTTATATAGGAAATTAAACCTGTTTCTTCACTTACCACAAGACTTAATGCGTCTGTTTTTTCGCTGATGCCTACAGCTGCTCTATGTCGTAGTCCAAAACGCAGCGGAATGTTTCGCTCATTAGACACAGGAAGTATAACTCTAGTAGCAACTATATAATTCCCCGCTATAACGGCAGCGCCATCATGCAGCGTGCTATTTTTATAAAATATACTTTCAAGAATAGGCTGGTTGATTTCGATATTCATTCGATCACCGGTAGACTTAATAAAATCTAAAGAATTATTACGCTCTATTACCAAAATAGCACCTGTCTTGGTGCTAGACATTTTTTCGCAAGCTTTAAGAATCGAATCTACATCGGTGTCAGTTGAAATACCCTCTTGCTTTAAAAATTTAAAGTGTTTTACAAAATTCCTTTTGTTGGCAAAATTAGTTGACCCTATCATCAATAGAAATTTTCGAATCTCTTGTTGAAAAACAATGATTAGCGCAATTAAGCCTACTTGCATAAATGCACCTACCATACTACTAATCATTTGCATGTCTAGAAGTTCTGTTAGTTTCCAAAAGGCCCAAACAATTACTATTCCAATAAAAATATTGATAGCTACCGAACCACGAACTAACTTGTAGATATAGTATAGAAGTACGGCAACAAAAATGATGTCTAATACATCGGTAATTCTAAAGTCAATAAAATTTAAAAAATCCAATCAGTACCGTTTTAGTAAAATTAAGAAAATTGATAACAAGAAATAAGTATAAAATTAGGCATTTAATTGATCATGTAGTTTTACACATTCCATAGCCTCTCTTACATCGTGTACCCGTAAAATTTTAGCACCTTTTTGAAGACAGACCATGTGTAATGCCGTTGTACCGTTTAAAGCTTGGTCTGCAGTAGTATTCAATGTTTTGTAAATCATTGATTTTCTACTAATTCCTACCAATAAGGGCAACTCAATAAAACTCATCATTTCTAATTGTCTTAAGAGTTCGTAGTTCTGGTTTAAGTTTTTAGCGAAACCAAAACCTGGGTCTATTATAATATCCTTAATTCCTAAAGATTTAGCTATTGAAAGCCTTTCAGAAAAAAACAAAAGTACTTCTTTAAGCACATCGTCATAATTTGTTTGTTGCTGCATATTTTGGGGAGTTCCTCTCGTATGCATCATAATATAGGGAACATTCAATTGCGCAACAGTATTCAACATTTGTTGGTCTTGTACCCCAGCTGAAATATCATTGATAATTGCCGCGCCACTGCTGATACATTCTATAGCTACCTTACTTCTAAAGGTATCAATTGATACTATTGCCTCGGAAAACTCTTTTAAAATGATTGAAATTATAGGAACTATCCGTTTTAATTCGGTTTGTTCATCTACTTCTATCGCACCAGGTCTGGTACTATAGGCGCCCACATCAATAAAACTTGCGCCGTCGTTTATCATTTTCTCAACGTGATGTAAAATACTAGAATCGTCTTTGTATTTTCCACCATCATAAAAAGAATCCGGAGTCAAATTTAAAATACCCATTACTTTAGGTTGATGTAGTGAAATAAGTTTACCGTTGCAGTTTATGGTCATTATCAAGAATTAATAGGAATTTGTGGCATTTTCCAAGTTTCAACCATCAATCTTGATGGTTACAGTTTTTTAAGCGAAATTTACACAAAATAGATAGAATTACATGCTAGATACGGCACAGGAATACGATGAGGTGATTCAGGTTTGTTTGAATCTGTACCAGAAAAAAATGTCAGATTATGGTAGTGCATGGCGAATCTTAAGATTACCATCTTTAACCGACCAAATATTCATTAAAGCTCAGCGAATAAGGAGTCTTCAAGAAAATGAAGTTCGTAAAGTTGATGAAGATGAACGTTCAGAGTTTATTGGGATTATTAATTATTCTGTTATGGCGTTAATTCAGTTAGAATTGGGTGTTGTTGATCAGCCCGATTTAAATACAGAAAAGGCCGTAGAATTATATTCCAAACATATTAAAATAACTAAGGAGCTTATGCTGAATAAAAACCATGATTATGGTGAAGCATGGCGTGATATGAGGGTGAGCTCACTAACAGATTTAATATTGCAAAAATTACTTCGTGTAAAACAGATTGAGGATAATAAAGGTAAAACCGTGGTGAGTGAAGGGATTGATGCAAATTATCAAGATATGATTAATTATGCTGTTTTTGCATTAATACATTTAGGAACAGAATCAGAAAAATAAATTCAATAATGAAGTATTTAGTGGGTGTCGTTAGAATTTTTGTTGGAATTCTTTTTATTATTAGCGGATTTATAAAATTGAATGACCCAGTTGGTTTTTCTTTTAAATTAGAAGAATATTTTAGTCAAGGTGTTTTAGACCTTCCTTTTTTAACACCTTATGCATTAGCAATTTCAATTTTGGTAGTTGTTGTTGAGGTTATGGTAGGGGTAATGCTTATTCTTGGATATAAGCGTAAGATTACAGTTTGGACCTTACTTGCAATGATTATTTTCTTCACATTTCTAACCTTTTATTCAGCCTATTTTAATAAAGTTACCGATTGTGGTTGTTTTGGAGATGCTATTAAATTGACACCATGGGAATCTTTCACTAAAGATGTGGTGCTTTTAATTTTGATTCTTATAATATATGCAGGTAGAAAGTATATTACTCCACTAGTAAAACCACATACTGTAAAAGCTGCTTTAATGGTTTCACTATTAGCTTGTATAGGATACGTTTATTACGTGCTTAACCATTTGCCAGTTATTGATTTTAGACCCTATGAAATAGGAAAGAACATAGAAGAAGGCATGAGTGTTCCAGAAAATGCTCCTAAAGCCATATTTGAATATAAATGGAAATTCAATGTGAATGGTAATGAGGAAATTTATATAACCAATGGAGCTTACCCTACTGTTGATGGTGAATATATTGATGTAGAAACAAAAGAGATGCAAGCAGGTTACGAGCCACCAGTGCACGACTTTACTGTTGAGCAAGAAGGAGAAGATTTTGCTAGTTCTTTATTGCAAGAACCAAAGTTGGTTATGGTAATTGCTTATGATTTAAGAAAGTCTAATCTAGATGTATTTAAAGAAATTAAATCTGTTGCAGAAAAAGCATTGAAAGCTGGGTATAAAGTAATTGGTATGTCTGCTTCTGGTCCTGACCAAACTACTTTCTTAAAAAAGGAATATGGATTAGGGTTTGATTTTTACTTTACAGACGAAACGACCTTGAAGACTATTGTTCGTTCTAACCCAGGAGTATTGGTTTTAGAAAAAGGTACAATAAAACAGAAAGTACATTACAATGATTTAGAGGATTTAAAATTTGACTAGAATTTTAAACCAAAATAAAAATAATTAGAAATATAATTGAAATGAGAGCAAAAATAGTAGCAGGAAATTGGAAGATGAACAAGAATTTGGCAGAAACTGAAACACTTTTAGCAGAGTTATCGGCAAAATTGCCAGACACTACTGCAGAAGTAATGGTATCGCCAACATATGTTAATTTGGCTAGCGCTGTTCGTACATTAGATAATTCTAAAATTGAGGTAATCGCTCAGAATATGCATTATGCTGAAAGTGGAGCTTTTACAGGTGAGATTTCTGCAGATATGCTTTTGAGTATTGGCATTGATACAGTTATAATAGGACATTCTGAAAGAAGAGCATATTTTGCAGAAGGTGATGAAATCCTATCTAAAAAGGTAGCTACTGCTTTGAAAAAAGGAATGCGAGTAATGTTCTGTTTCGGAGAGGAATTAGAAGATCGTAAATCTGGTAATCATTTTAAATTGGTCGAAAGCCAGTTGAAAAATGTTCTTTTTAATTTAGAACCATCTGCTTGGTCAAAAATTGTATTGGCATACGAGCCAGTATGGGCTATTGGAACAGGAGAAACTGCTTCGCCAGAACAAGCTCAAGAAATGCACGCATTTATTCGTAAAACTATTGCAGAAGCTTTTGATGCAACTATAGCTAACAATGTTACAATTTTGTATGGTGGTAGCGTTAAACCGGGCAATGCAGTAGAAATTTTCTCAAAACCAGATGTTGATGGTGGTTTAATCGGTGGCGCTGCACTAGTTGCAGATGATTTCATAGCAATCGTGAAAGCGATTTAGTTGAAAAAACTCAGTATTTTAAAATGAGTAATAATATTTATATTGAATACCGTTTTACGGTAGAACCTAAAGAACCAGCTTCAGATATTCTCATAGCAGAATTGGGCGAAGCTGGCTTTGAAAGTTTTGTTGAAGAAGAGGATGAAGTTTTAGCCTATATTCAAAAGGCTGATTGGTCTCTAGATATCTTAAATGATATTCAAATTCTCACGAACAAAAATTTTAAAATTAGGTATGGTTACAAAGAAATTGAACAAGAAAATTGGAATGTTACCTGGGAGCAAAATTTTCAGCCTATTATCGTAGATGATGTATGTATGATAAGGGCTCCTTTTCATGAACCAATAGGTGTTGAATATGATATTGTAATTGAGCCTAAAATGAGTTTTGGCACTGGGCATCATGAAACTACACATATGATGTTACAACATATTTTAAAGCTAAATGTAAAAGATAAAACCGTTTTAGATATGGGTAGTGGCACGGGAGTATTGGCAATTTTAACTGCGATGCGAGGTGCTACGAAAATTGATGCAATCGATATTGATAATTGGTGTTTTTTGAATGCTCAGGAGAATGTAATCCGAAATAAAATGGATTTTATTTCTGTATATGAAGGTGATGTAGCATTATTGAAAGATAAAAAGTATGATATTATTATTGCCAACATCAATAGGAATATCTTGTTGGAAGATTTGCCTGAATATGTAAAATCTTTGAATAAAAATGGAATATTATTGTTAAGCGGTTTTTATACTGAAGACTTAGATATGATAACTCAAAAATGCGTCGAATTAGAGTTAAAATTTGAAAAAAATCTTGAACGTAATAATTGGGTTGCCGCAAAATATGTAAATTAGATGGTACTAATTGGAATAGTATGAGCACAAGAGAAGAAATTTCCGAAGAACTACTTTTAGAAGAAGAGACGGTTCAGCAAAATGAAATCGTTCTTTTTAATGATGAGGTCAATACTTTCGACCATGTAATAAATACCTTAATGTCTGTATGTGAGCATTCTCCCGAACAAGCTGAGCAATGTTCCCTTATTGTACATTATAAAGGTAAGTGCACAGTTAAAACTGGCGAATTCGAAGAATTAAAGCCGCAATGTTCTAAATTATTGCAGGCTGGTCTTAGTGCTGAGTTAATTTAGTTGGTTTGCCAGCAAGGCAGTTAGTCATACTAAACGTATAAAACATAAAGATACAATCAGCGTGAGAAAGGTGTCATAACCCTGTCAATAAATAAAAGTTTATTAAAAAAATAAAAAACCCCTTCTTTTGAAGGGGTTTTTTATTTTTTTTAGGATTATTCTTAAAAAGAAATCCAATTGACTAAGATTAAAATGAATTATACCAATGGTACACCATTTAATCGTTTTTCAATCTTTTTCTTCTTTACGGTAACATCTTTCATTACATCCATTAAACTAGGATCTTTAGTTTCCTTGTATATTTCATTAATGCTCAAAATAAGAGCTTTTGCCTCTCTAGATGCTTCTACTCGGTCACTAGTAGACATATTACTCATTTTTCGACCTATAAATTCCTGAGCTTTTTCAAGTAACTCCATGTGCTTCTTTTTTTTCAAAGTTAACATAATATTCAAATTACGCAATTCTTTGTCAATTGTATATGCTTATAGGGCAATTAGATAATAGTATTTATGAACAATTTAACTAAAAAGGCCTAAAAAGGAGCTTAGTTTGATTATAAAAGATTAATAACATCATATTATGGCATTGTTAATCTCTGAATTTAATTGCTTATTGTTGTTCTACAGTTTAATTTTTTAATTTAATTGTTGAGAATTTGAATGGAGAATAATTATAGAATTTTTATTTCCACTCAATTTTCTTGGGGGTTATGTGAAAACTTATATATTTGTGTAATCGATTACATAAAATAATAATATGACAAATCACGAATTTAGATACGCCGCTCATCCTGTAGATAGTAGAGTATATGGAACAGAAGAGTTAAGAAAGGAATTTTTAATACCTAAGCTATTTGTAAAGAATAGTGTGCAATTGACCTATTCAATGTATGATAGGTATATTGTTGGTGGCGTTATGCCTGTTGACCAATCTGTGAAATTAGAAACTGTTCCATACTTGAAGTCAGATAATTTTCTTGATCGTAGGGAACTGGGTGTGGTTAATGTTGGTGGTAAAGGAAAAATAATTGTCGATGGTACAGCTTATGAATTGGCAAAAAAAGAAGCTTTATATGTTGGTCAAGGTGTAAAAGAAGTGATTTTTGAATCTGTCTCTGGAGAACAACCTTTTTTTTACTTAAACTCAGCTCCGGCCCATAAAAGTTTTCCAACTAAAAAGGTTAGTGCAAATGAAGCTGAAGTAATTCAATTGGGAGATGAAAAATATGCAAATAAGCGTGTGCTGAATAAATTAATAGTCAATAGTATTGTAGAAACCTGTCAATTGCAAATGGGATTGACCGAGTTGTTACCTGGTAACGTTTGGAACACCATGCCAGCACATACCCACAATAGAAGAATGGAAGCTTATTTTTATTTTGATGTTGAGGAAGGACAAACAGTTTGTCATTTTATGGGTGAGCCACAACATACACGCCATATATTCATGGAGAATAACCAAGCAGTGTTGTCACCTGAATGGTCAATTCATTCTGGTTCCGGTACATGTGCATATTCATTTGTTTGGGGTATGGCTGGTGAGAATTTAGATTATAGTGATATGGATGTTTGCGCTCCTAACGAATTAAGATAAGCTTATGAAATTGTTCGATTTAACAGGTAAGCGTGCATTGGTTACTGGTGGTACCCACGGTCTAGGCATGGCTATGGCTGAAGGATTGGCAAATGCGGGAGCAGAGCTAATTATTACAGGTACAACGCCTTCTAAGATGAATAAAGCGTTAGCTGTTTATAAAGAGAAAGGATTTAAGGTTTCGGGTTATATTTTTGATATAACAGACGATAAGTTAGCAGCTACCAAAATTGCTGAAGTTGTTGATGATGGAGGTGAAATTGATATACTGGTTAATAACGCAGGTATTATAAAGCGAGAACTCGCAACTACGATGCCTGTTGATGATTTTAGAAGAGTCATTGAGGTAGATTTAGTCGGTGCTTTTATTATTTCTCAATTGGTAGGAAATAGAATGATTAAAAATGGAGGCGGTAAAATCATCAATATTTGTTCTATGATGAGTGAATTAGGAAGAAATAGTGTTTCAGCCTATGCCGCTGCCAAAGGTGGGCTTAAAATGTTGACGCGTAGTTTAGCTACTGAATGGGCAAAACATAATATTCAAGTAAACGGTATTGGCCCAGGCTATTTTGCAACTTCTCAAACAGAACCTATTCGTGTAGATGGTCACCCTTTTAATGATTTTATAATTAATAGAACACCATCAGCTAGATGGGGTAATCCAGAAGATCTAGCAGGTACAGCAGTTTTTCTTGCATCAAAAGCAAGCGATTTTGTTAATGGGCATATTGTTTATGTAGATGGTGGTATATTGGCTACTATTGGGAAACCTTCAAATGAAATTTAATGAGTAATTCTATACTGACAAGCAAAACATTTATAAAAAATGACTTCCTTTTAGAGAATAAGTTTTCCCAAAGGCTATTTCATGATTATGCATCTCAAATGCCAATCATAGATTATCATTGTCATTTACCTCCTAATGAGATAGCAAATAATCGCACTTTTGAGAATCTTACAAAAATTTGGATTAAGGGTGATCATTACAAATGGAGGGCAATGCGAACTTTTGGTATTGAAGAGAAGTATATAACTGGAGATGCTTCAGATAAGGAAAAGTTTGCTCAATGGGCAAAAACAGTGCCCTATACTTTAAGAAACCCATTATATCATTGGACGCATTTAGAGTTGAAAAGATATTTTGACATTGATATTTTACTGAATTCTAATTCAGCGAACGAAATTTATGATGAAGCAACGGCCAAACTACAAACAGCAGACTTTAGTTGCCGAAATCTGATAAAAAACATGAATGTAGAGGTTGTTTGTACGACCGAGGATCCAATTGATAGTTTGGATCATCATGTTAAAATTAAGAATAGTGATTTTAGCGTGAAGGTAAGTACGGCATTTAGACCAGATAAGGCTATTATGATTTTAAGTGATACATATCTGGATTATTTAGAAAAATTATCAGAAGTAAGTAATGTTACTATTGATTCTTATAAGTCTTTATGTGATGCCCTAAATTTGAGATTAGACTATTTTGAAGGGAATGGATGTACACTATCTGACCATGGTTTAAGTTATGTTCCATTTAGAACATTTACCGATTCTGAAATTGAAATAATATTTCAAAAAAGAAGAACGAAAAAACAATTGTCGTTAGAGGAAGGTGAAAAATTTCAAACTTCCATATTACTATTTCTATGTGAGCAATACCATAAACGTGATTGGATTCAACAATTTCACTTAGGAGCTTTACGAAATAATAATGCACGAATGAATAGCATACTTGGGCCCGATACTGGTTGGGATTCTATAGGAGATTATTCTCAAGCATCAACATTATCAAGTTTTTTAAATGCGTTAGATTCTAGAGATAAACTTACCAAAACCATTTTATACAATCTCAATCCGGCTGATAATGAAGTAATGGCCACCATGATAGGTAATTATAATGATGGTAAGGTAAAGGGAAAGATGCAGTTTGGTTCTGGTTGGTGGTTTTTAGATCAGAAAGATGGTATGACCAAACAGATAAATGCACTTTCAAATATGGGTCTTATTAGTTGTTTTATAGGTATGTTAACTGATTCTAGAAGTTTCCTTTCTTATCCTAGGCATGAGTATTTTAGACGGGTTTTGTGCAACCTTTTTGGGCAGGAAATGGAGCGAGGTGAATTGCCAGAAGATTTTGAATTAGTCGGTAAAATTATTCAAGATATTTGCTACAATAATGCTAAAGAATATTTTAGATTTTAAAACAAATTACAATTTAATAGAATAATGAAAAAAGTAGTCACTTTCGGTGAAATCATGCTTCGATTATCACCTCCAGGATTTTTAAGATTTTCTCAAACCAACGAGTTTGATGTAGTGTACGGTGGTGGTGAATCAAATGTTGCCGTTTCATTGGCCAATTATGGTGTTCCTGTTGATTTTGTAACCCGATTACCTAAAAATGATATTGGGGAATGTGCCTTAATGGAAATGCGCAAGAGAGGTGTAGGAACAAGTAAAATTGTATTTGGTGGAGACCGTTTAGGTATTTACTTTTTAGAAACAGGAGCTGTAAGCCGTGGTAGTAAAGTGGTTTATGATCGTGCTCATTCTGCAATCGCCGAAATCGAATTGGGTATGATCGATTGGGATGCTGTTTTTGATGGTGTAGAGTGGTTTCATTGGACAGGTATAACGCCAGCAATTTCTCAAGGGGCCGCAGATGTATGTTTAGAGGCTGTTAAGGCAGCTGATAAAAAGGGAATTACTATTTCAACGGATTTAAATTACCGAGCGAAATTGTGGAATTATGGTGGAGATCGTGAAAAAATCATGACCGAACTTACATCGTATTGCGATGTTATATTGGGGAACGAAGAGGATGCTGAAAAGCATTTCGGAATTCATCCAGAAGGGATAGATGTACATAAAGATGGAGCTGATGTTAAAGCTGAAGCTTTTCTATCGGTTTGTAAGCAGATGATGAAAAAATTTCCAAAAGCAAAAAAAGTGATAACAACTCTTAGAGGTTCTATTTCTGCATCGCACAATACATGGGCAGGTGTACTTTGGGATGGTGAAAAAATGTACGAAACCCGTCAATATCAAATTACCGATATTGTAGATAGAGTAGGTGGCGGAGATTCTTTTATGGGAGGTTTAATATATGGTTTATTGAAGTACCCAGAAGATGATCAAAATGCTTTGGATTTTGCTGTTGCAGCGTCTTGTTTAAAACACACTATTAAAGGTGATGCCAATTTAGTTACAATATCTGAAGTAGAGAAGTTAATGGGTGGCGATGCATCAGGTAGAGTAGCGCGATAAAATAATAATTAGCAGTTGGCTGATAGTTCTTTGGGATTAATTCAAAGGATTATTTGCCAGCTACAAAGAACAAAATAGAATGGCACAATATTCGAGATTAGAAGTTGCAGCAGTGATGAAAGAAACAGGCATGGTTCCTTTATTTTATCACCCAGATATTGAACTTGGTAAAAATGTAATGAAAGCTTGTTATGATGGCGGAGCTAGATTAATGGAATTTACAGCAAGAGGAGATTTCGCTTTTGAAGTTTTTTTAGAATTAAACAAATTTTCGATTAAAGAGCTTCCGGGTATGATTATGGGTGTTGGCTCGATAACTGATGCTGCGGCAGCTAGCTTTTATATGCAGATGGGAGCTAATTTTATAGTTACTCCATCCTTACGTGAAGATATCGCCATAGCATGTAACCGTAGAAAGGTATTATGGTCACCAGGCTGTGGATCTTTGGCAGAAATAAATAGAGCAGAAGAACTAGGTTGTGAGATTATAAAATTGTTTCCAGGTTCTACCTATGGTCCAGGTTTCGTGAAGGCTATTAAAGGCCCACAACCATGGACAAGTGTAATGCCAACCGGTGGTGTAAGTACAGAAGAAAGTAACTTAAAAGGTTGGTTCGACGCAGGCGTAACTTGTGTAGGTATGGGGTCTCAACTGATAAGTAAAGATATTCTTGCCAACAAAGATTATGTAGCATTAGAGAAAAAGGTTTCAGATGCCTTAGCACTTATAAAAAAGATTAGATCAAACTAAGCTTATGAAACGCAAAAGTATTCTATCCATTTTGATTCTCGCTATAACTCTTTTGGGTTGTGGTGCAGACAATAAAACGAAAACCATACGATTAGGACATGGGTTAGACGTAAGTCACTCGGTTCACAAGGCAATGGTAAAAATGGGAGAAGATTTACAAGAGCGTTCTGGAGGCAAGCTTAACTTAGAAATATACCCCAGTCAGCAATTAGGTACCGAACGTGAATGTCTAGAACTTTTGCAGATTGGCAGTTTAGATATGACTAAAGTTTCTGTAGGGGTATTAGAAAATTTCGCACCAAAAATGAAGGTTTTAGGATTACCATTTTTGTTTCGAGATCGCCAACATTCGTTTGATGTTCTTGATGGTCCTATTGGTAAAATGTTATTGAATGATGGCGAAAAGTATTGGTTAAAAGGCCTAGGGTATTATGATGCAGGTAGTCGTAGTTTTTATACCATGAATAAACCTATAGAAAAACCTTCTGACTTAGAGGGTGAAAAAATTAGGGTGATGGAAAGCGTTACAGCGGTAAATATGGTTAAGGCTTTAGGTGGTTCACCAACGCCTATTTCATGGGGTGAATTGTATACCTCTTTGCAACAAGGTGTTGTCGATGGTGCTGAAAATAATCCGCCTAGTTTCTATTTATCTCGTCATTATGAAGTTTGTAAATACTACTCTTTAGATGAGCATACGGTATTGCCAGATGTATTATTGATAGGTACTTATGTTTGGAATAAACTTAATGAACAAGAACAAAAGTGGTTAACCGAATCTGTAAAGGAATCAGTTAAATATCAGCGCATACTTTGGGCAGAAGCAGAGGAAGAAGCTTTACGTGAAGTCCAAAAGGCGGGCGTTAAAATATTTAGACCAGATAAATCGCTTTTTGCCGAAAAAGTTCAGGGTATTTACGAAGGTTATAAAGATGATGCCGAAATATATCCGCTGATTAAACAAATTCAAGAAACTCATTAATTACTATGCGAAGCAAAATAGACGCTATTTTAAGCAAAACATTGGTTTTTATTATGTCAATAATGGTACTCAATGTTTTATGGCAAGTATTTACAAGATATGTAACTGGTGACCCTAGCTCCTTTACCGATGAATTAGCTCGATACCTTATGATTTGGATTGGTGTTTTAGGCGCTGCATATGTCTCTGGGCGCAATCTACATGTTGCTATTGATATTTTACCGAAACGGCAGAATAAGAAAACCCAAAAAAATCTGAAGATTATTGTGACTATTTTGATAATCCTTTTTGTCTTTTTTGCTTTCGTAATAGGCGGTTCTAGACTGGTATATATATCGTATGTGTTAGGACAGCAATCACCTGCCTTGCAATTGCCCTTAGCGGTAGTCTATATTATTATTCCTATAAGTGGAATATTGATTATGTATTATAAAGCATCGGACTTGAAAAATTTAAAATCATGATGGAACATATTCCAATTTTAGTACTGGTAATTAGTTTTGTCTGCCTTTTAGCGATAGGCACCCCTGTTGCGTGGAGTATTGCAATTTCTTCGTTATTAACTATGTTGGTTAGTATACCTGCTATACCTGCATTTACAACAGTGTCTCAACGTATGGCGACTGGGCTCGATAGTTTTGCACTATTAGCCATCCCTTTCTTTGTGTTGTCGGGTGAGCTTATGAATAAAGGAGGAATAGCACATCGATTGATAGCATTCGCAAAAACCTTGGTAGGGTCATTACCTGGTGGTTTAGCTTTAATAAATGTTATAGCTGCTATGTTAATGGGCGCAATTGCTGGTTCAGCTATGGCATCTGCTTCTGCCATGGGTAGTATTTTGGGGCCTGAGATGGAAAAAGAAGGATACTCAAAAGAATTTGGTGCTGCGGTAAATATTACATCGGCAACTACCGGATTGATTATACCACCGAGTAATGTATTAATTGTCTATTCATTGGCTAGTGGTGGTGCATCCATTGCAGCCTTATTTTTAGCTGGGTATATCCCGGGTATTATGACCGGATTATTCTTAATGATAGTTGCTGCATTCTGGGCAAAAAAGAAAAAATATAAGGTAGGTAAACGTAGTTCTATTAAAGAAGTAACGAAAACGTTCATCGATGCCTTACCAAGTTTATTTATGCTGGTTGTAGTAATTGGCGGTATTGTTACCGGTATTTTTACAGCTACCGAAGCATCTGCTATAGCGGTTTTATATAGCTTAATTTTAGGGTTTATTTATAAAGAAATAACGCTTCCTAAGCTTCCACAAATTTTATTGGACTCATCAGCAACTACGGCAATCGTTATGCTGTTAATTGGCTCTTCAATGTGTATGTCATGGGCTTTGTCTTATGAGAATATTCCACAAGATATTAGTACTGGTCTATTAAGCCTTAGTGATAATAAAATTGTGATTCTTCTCATTATAAATTTACTGTTATTGTTCGTTGGTATTTTTATGGATATGACACCTGCAGTTCTCATCTTTACGCCTATATTTTTACCTGTAGTAACAAAACTGGGGCTAGATCCAGTACACTTTGGAATTATAATGGTATTGAACCTTTGTATAGGTCTTTGCACACCTCCTGTTGGCTCAGTATTATTTGTTGGGGTTGGTGTGGCTAAAACCACCATAGAAAAGGTTTTTAAGCCCTTGTTACCTTTGTTTATTGCAATGATTGTTGCGTTATTCTTGGTGACTTACATTCCACAATTAAGTTTATGGCTACCTAGCTTATTTGATTTATAAAATTATTATTCTTTTAAAAGAATCATGCGGAAATTAAATAGAAAAAACACAGGAATTTCTACCAATTTACCCATCAAAATAATTCAGTTTGGAGAAGGTAATTTTTTACGTGCCTTTGTGGAATATGCATTTCAAATCTTGAATAATGAAGTAGGGTTTAATGCGGGTATTGCAGTTATTCAGCCTATTGATAAAGGTATGGTATCAATGTTAAATGATCAAGATGGATTATATACGTTGTTTTCAAAGGGTATTTTGAACGGCAAGGAGGTAGAAGAAAAAGAGCTCATCACCAATATTATAAAAGGGATTGACCCTTATATTGATTATAATGCTTATTTGAATTTGGCTAAAGAAGAAGAATTAGAATTTATAGTTTCTAATACTACCGAAGCTGGTATTTCATATGTAGCATCAGATACGTTAGAAATGACTCCACCTAGTTCTTTTCCGGCGAAATTGACGAGACTTTTATTTGAACGATTTACTCATTTTAATGGAGCAGAGGATAAAGGGTTAACTATAATTCCGTGTGAATTGATTAATCATAATTCAGACACCTTAAAACAAATTATTCTAGATTATGTTTCGTTATGGAACCTATCCGAAGATTTTGAACACTGGATATTAAATTCTTGTTCTTTTCATAATACGTTGGTGGATAGAATTGTGCCTGGTTATCCACATGACCAAATTGAGGGTTATAATAAGCAATTAGAGTATCAAGACAACCTAATTGTAAGTGCAGAAACATTCTTTTTATGGGTGATTGAAGGAGATGCTTCTTTAAAGGAAAAATTACCTTTTCATAAGACCAATTTAGATGTGAAAATTGTAGCTGATATGCAGCCGTTTCGAACTAGAAAGGTAAGAATCTTAAACGGTGCTCACACAGCAATGGTTCCATTTTCAATACTTTACGGTAATGAAACGGTTAAAGAATCTATAGAAGAAAGTTTTACAGGTCCTTTTATACGGTCATTGGTTTTTGATGAAATTATTCCAACCCTTGATATGAAAAAGGAAGAGTTGGAAATCTTTGCTGAAGCAGTTTTTGACCGATTCAGAAATCCTTTTATAAAACATCAATTGGCCAGTATTGCATTAAATTCTATATCCAAATTTAAGGTAAGGGTTTTGCCAAGTTTGCTGGAATATGTAAAGCGAACAGACAGTTTGCCAACACGAACAGTGTTTACTTTTGCTTGTTTAATACGCTTTTATAAGGGTAGTTGGGACGGAAAGCAATTACCTGTAAATGATGATAAGGAAATTGTAGCTGAAATGTCTGCGATATGGAAATCGGGTTCAATGGAGGATATTGCATCTCAAGTTTTAGGTAAAACAGCCTATTGGGATGAAGATTTGAATAAAATTGAAGGATTAACAGAAGCTATCGCAACATACTTACAAAGGATTGATGAATACGGAATCAAAGAAGCGTTCTCAAAATTAAGTTAGTTTTTAAATTAAAGCCATGCAGAAAAAGTTGATTAAAGTACAGGCTGAAGATAATGTAGCAATTGCCTTGGTAGATTTGGTGCAAGGTGATCGTGTACAATATGAAGGTGAAGATATAATCATCATATCCGATACCAAAGCAAAACATAAAATTGCATTTGTTGATTTTGATAAGGAGGATCAAATCTTTATGTATGGCGTTTTGGTAGGTAAGGCAATGTTTCCAATTAAAAAAGGTGATGTGCTAACGACCGAGAATGTAAAACACCAAAGTGATTTGGTAACAAAAAGAACTAAGTCGGTTACTTGGAGCGCCCCAGATATTTCTAAGTGGAAAGACCGTACATTTATGGGATACCATAGATCAGATGGCCAGGTAGGCACACAAAATGTGTGGTTATTTTTTCCTTTAGTTTTTTGTGAGAACCGAAATATAGAGGTGCTTAAAGAAGTTTTTGAAAAAGAACTATCTATGGGTAAAGAGCGTAAACAAAGACAATTATTACGGAATCTTATTAATGGGAAAGATGCTGATTTTAACGATGGAAAAGCCGAAACGAGCAGTGAAACTTTTGACAATGTTGACGTTAAATTCATTACACATCAAGGTGGTTGTGGCGGTATTCGCCAAGATTCACAAACCTTGGCCAAACTTTTAGCTGGGTATGTAAAAAACCCTAATGTTGCTGGTGCTACTGTTTTAAGTTTAGGATGTCAGAATTTACAAATTGACCTGTTAAGGAATGCATTGAATGACATTGATCCTAATCTAAACAAACCTGTGCTTATTTATGAGCAACAGCAGATGGGTACTGTCGATGAAATGTTGAATACCATTATAAAAGATTCTTTTGCAGGCATAAAAGCTGCGAATGCTATTGAACGTAAACCAGCTTCTATTTCTAAATTGAAAATGGGATTGGAATGTGGTGGGTCTGATGGTTTTTCTGGAATCTCTGCAAACCCGGCATTAGGGTATGCTTCAGATATTCTTGCAGCTGTTGGTGGATCTCCAATACTTTCTGAATTTCCAGAACTTTGTGGGGTAGAGCAGGAGCTCGTTAATCGATGTGTCAATGATGATGATGCTATTCGATTTATGAAATTAATGAAGGCTTATGAAGCTTCGGCCGAGGCAGCGGGTTCAGGTTTTGATATGAATCCTTCTCCAGGAAATATAAAAGATGGTTTAATCACAGATGCGATGAAATCTGCTGGTGCTGCTAAAAAAGGTGGAACATCACCAATTGAAGCAATTTTAGATTATGGTGAATACGTAACTAAGCCTGGGCTAAACTTGCTTTGTACCCCAGGTAATGATGTAGAAAGCACGACAGGTATGGTCGGGTCTGGGGCTAATATTGTAGTTTTTACAACAGGGTTAGGTACGCCAACAGGTAATCCTATTGCACCTGTTTTAAAGGTATCTTCAAATACGATTCTTGCTGAGCGTATGCCAGATATTATTGATATTGATACCGGTGCAGTAATTCGTGGTGAAAAAACGATTCAACAAATGGGTGAGGAGATTTTGGAGTATGTTGTTCAAGTAGCAAGTGGCGAAATAGAGGCAAAGGCAGATGTATTAGGTCAAGATGATTTTATTCCTTGGAAAAGAGGAGTATCCCTTTAAATATCAGTTAAAAACATTACTTCTTTTGAATTTTACTGGATGATTTTCTGATGATTAGATTAGCTGGTAAGATTACCTCCTTGTTAATTTTCACTGCGTGTTCGCTTGCCATTTGCTCTAAAAATACTTTGGCAGCCATTCTTCCCATTTCTACGGGTGATTGGTCTACAGAACTTATTGATGGTTCCATGAATTGTGTGAATGGATCATTACTGAAACCAACAACACAGAAATCATCGGGGATGTTGATAGATAAACTTTGTAAATACTTTATAGCCCCTAGAAGACCCTTGTCGGTTGATGAGAAAATTGCATCTGGTGGTAAAGGTAGTTTCATTAGTCTTTCGGCAGCTTTCATGCCTGCTTCCATGTCACTTTTTAAAGAGATTACATACTCAGGTTTAAATTCTAATCCGTTTTCTAACAAAGCACTTTTATACCCATCTAAACGATTTTGATAAAGTTCAAGATCATTGTTTACGTAAAAATGAGCTATTCGTTTACAGCCCTGGTCAATTAAATGTTTAGTGGCATCAAAACCACCTTGAAAATCATCAATCGTTACAGAACTTATATCAGGGAAATTTAGTTTTCTATCAAAGAAAATAAATGGGGTAGTTTTTTTTAGAACAGGTTCTAATTTGTCTTTCTCATCATTTGAATATGACGTCGATATCAAAATACCATCCACTTGAGCATTTAAAAGATTTTGAATTATTTTAAGCTCTCGTTCTTTATCCTCGTGTGTTTGGGAAATAATTACATGATACCCTTTTGGATATAGTTCATCTTCTATACCTCTAATAACCGAGGAGAAAAAACTTCTATTTATATAGGGTACAACAACACCAACATTATTACTTTTCCCACTCTTAAGTGCCAAAGCCAGTCTATTCTGTTTATAATTCATTCTTGAAGCTGTTTCAAGTACAAGTTCACGTGTGTTCTTACTGATTCTAGGATTATTATTTAAGGCTCTTGAAACAGTAGCTGCTGTAATTTGTAGCTCTTTAGCAATATCGTAAATGGTTGTTTTCTTGCTCATTATAAATAGAATTATAAATATACGATAAACGTAAAGAAATGGGGTTAGGATATAGATTAGGTAAAGAAACTAAAATTGATTTAAAGATAAATCTTGAGAGAGTTAGTTATTTTAAAAATGTCTATTCGTTATCAATTTGAATTGGTATTTTAAGATAATTTTTAATCGTTTTCGTAATCGAATAAAGAAGATTTCTATGAAGATATCAGATACTTTAAGGTAAAATATTATTTATAATTGTAAGTTATACTCTAATTAATAGTTGAAATTTTCGTACTAAGAAAGTTTGAATTGGGACTATAATTAAAAATACAAAAGACTAATTTTGGGAGAATAATTTTGGCGATGGAGTGTATTATGCCAAATTCAGTCAAACAAAGAAAATTTATGGACTTTAAGATATTCTCATATGCTATTTCTGCCATAATGGTAATGATATTCAATACTGTTGTATCCCAAAATCTTGAAGGAATTACAGGAGTACGGGACACCTCCTATACTACTGTTTCAGCATTTGCCAATGATATTAAGACACATCCGTACATTAAGATTGTCAAAGAATTTGATTTCGATTCGGTTAAACAGGAAAATGACATTACCTATTGCTCATTTGGAGAAAGAAATTTGAAACTAGATGTTTTTCAGCCTAAAATTCAATCCAATACATTAAGAACGGCAATTATTATCATTCATGGTGGAGGTTGGCGCACAGGTAATAGAACTCAACATTATCCCTTAGCACAACAATTAGCTAATAAGGGTTACGTAGCCTTTACGCCAGAATATCGATTGTCTACCGAAGCTTTGTTCCCTTCAGCAGTTTACGATCTAAAAGCTGTAATACGTTGGGTGCGTAAAAATGCAATTAAGTACAATATTGATCCTGAGAAAATTGTGGTTTCTGGTTTTTCGGCAGGGGGTGAATTGGCTGCCTTTTTAGGAACCACGGCAAATAAACTGCTTTTCGAGAATGATATTTGTAATTCAGAAATATCAACGCATGTTAATGCAATTATTGATTTAGACGGTATATTGTCTTTTGTGCATCCTGAAAGTGGAGAAGGAGATGATAGTAAAGGTACTTCTGCGGCAACATATTGGTTTGGTTATAGTAAAGCTGAAAATCCTGGTTTATGGAAAATGGCCTCCCCGCTAACTTATGTCAATGAAAAAACACCTCCTACTTTATTTATAAATAGTTCGGTAGCACGAATGCATGCTGGTAGAGAAGATTATATCAAAATTTTACGAAATAACAGTACCTATTCAGAAGTTATCTCTTTTGAAACTGCACCACATTCCTTTGTGCTTTACAACCCTTGGTTTGAACCAACGGTAAAGGGAATCGATAATTTTCTTAAAACCGTATTTTAAAGTTTTAGATTTTAAAGTTGAAACCGTCTTCTACCTTTCGGTTATATTTTTCTTGATCAAACTTAAATAGATATGCGCCCTTTTTAGAAGAGCTCATATCCTTTTCTTCTAATTTTATCAGGATATCAAATGAATTGAACTTGTTGATGAAATTTCGTTTGTCCAATTTGGTGTCAAGAATTGCTTCATACAATTTTTGCAGTTGACGCATGGTGAATTTTTCAGGCAACAGTTCAAAGCCAATAGGTTTGCTCAGTGCCCTTCTGCGTAATCTAGCCATTGCCTTTTCTACCATACGGTTGTGGTCAAATATCAATTTTGGTGCGTCTTTTAAATTAAACCAATGAATAGGGTTTTGCTTTAAAAGTTCCTTATCATGGGTAGCAATATCAATTAGTGCATAATAAGCAACAGATATGGTTCTTTCTGCAGGATCTCTGTCGACTTTAGAAAAGGTATAAACCTGTTCCATGTAAATATTGTTAAGACCTGTTAAATGATGTAAAATTCTTATTGCAGCCTTATCTAAATTTTCTATTTTTTTAAGAAAACCACCAATAAGTGACCATTTTCCTTTTTCAGGCTCAAAGTCTCTTTTTACTAGTAAAATTTTTAATTCATCTTTTAAAAAACCGAAAATAATGCAGTCTACTGCAAGTAATACTTTGTCTTCTTTATTGTATGTGCTAAGTATCATTATGTATCTAATAGAATTGCAAGCTAATTATTTTAAAGGATTTATTTATGATGTAATAATTTTTTATAGTTAAGTGTTTAAAACACACTTTTTTTAATTATTATTGTTGAATAAATTGTAGTGAACTAAAACACTAATTCGATTTTAAATAAGGCTAGAATTTATAGAATCATATTTAAGATTAATACACATTTTTATGGATAAACATTTTTTAAAGTCTGGGGCAATTTTGATTTTAGTTGGCTTCTCCCAATTAATTTCTGCTCAAACAAAAATTGAAATTGTTAGTATTGAAAATGCTCCAATTATAAGCAAACATATATACGGCCATTTTGCAGAACATTTGGGCAGATGTATTTATGAGGGTTTTTATGTTGGTGAGAATAGTGTCATTCCGAATTCAGAGGGGGTGCGAATAGATATCATTGAAGCCTTAAAAGAATTGCAGATTCCGAATTTACGTTGGCCAGGAGGGTGTTTTGCGGATACCTACCATTGGATGGATGGAATAGGTGATTTGGAAAAAAGGCCAACCATCGTAAACACTTGGTGGGGTGGGGTTACAGAGGACAATAGTTTTGGGACCCATAATTTTCTGAACCTCTGTGAGGAACTCGGGGCCGAACCCTATTTGTCCGGTAATGTAGGTAGTGGAGGGGTGCAGGAATTGGCCGATTGGGTGCAGTACACCAATTTTAAGGGTAAAAGCCCTATGTCCGATTTACGACGCGAAAACGGCAAGGAAGAACCATGGGGGGTGAAATATTGGGGAATAGGTAACGAAGCTTGGGGTTGCGGAGGTAATATGCGCCCAGAATACTATGCGGATATCTATAAAAAATACGTCACGTTCATGTCCGATGCCGATGTTGAGGGAGGTATTTATAAAATAGCTTCAGGGGCCAGTAATGACGATTATAACTGGACAGAGGTATTAATGAAAAATATACCTAAAAATATGTTGCAAGGGGTTGCCCTTCACCATTATTCAGTAATCGATTGGGGTGCTAAAGGTCCGGATGTAAATTTTGATGAAGAAACCTATTTCAAGACCATGAAGGAATCGTGGTTAATGGAAGAGCTTATCGTTAAGCATACGGCCATTATGGACAAATACGATGAAGAAAAGAAGGTTGATCTGATCGTTGATGAATGGGGTGGATGGTATGAAGTCTCCGAGGGTACAAATCCCGGATTTCTTTACCAACAAAATACCATGCGTGATGCTATGATTGCGGGGATGAACCTGAACATTTTCAACAACCATGCGGACAGGGTAAAAATGGCAAACCTTGCACAAACCGTAAATGTACTACAAGCGGTTATTCTTACTGAAGATGAGAAAATGATTCTTACACCAACCTACCATGTAATGAATATGTATAAAGTGCATCAAGATGCTACATTGATACCGCTCTCATTTGATTCGCCTTCGTATAATTTTAAGGAAGAATCTTTGCCAGCATTAACGGTTTCTGCTTCAAAAGATAAAAATGAAGAGATACATATTTCTTTTACCAATATCGACACTAAAAATGGCAGTACCGTATCTATTGATTTAACCGATTTGAAATTAAAAAATATAATGGGTGCTATATTGAGTTCTGAAAGTTTACAGGATCATAATACATTTGATAACCCTAACAAAATCGAACCTAAAAATTTCAAGGATTTCAAATTTAATAAAGGAATGTTGGAGGTTACCATTCCACCTTTTTCAGTACTGGTTTTGGAAGGAAAGAAATAAAAATAATTGTATCAAATGAAAAGGACTAAACTATTATTAGCTGTAGCAACATCACTGATCCTTTTTACGGGATGTCAAGAGGAAGGTAAAAAGGACAATTCCTCAAGTGTTCCAGAAAAAAAATCAGGGTATCAGCTAACTCCTGTAAATATTCAACATGTAAAGCTAACGGATGAGTTTTGGTTGCCGATCATTAAACGGGTACAAGAAAAAACAATAGCGTATGCTATAGAAAAATGTGAGGAAGAAGGTCGTTTTGATAATTTCTTGATTGCTGGCGGAAAAATGGAGGGACCGGTAAAAGGAGTTATGCCTTTTGACGATTCAGATGTTTATAAAGTAATAGAGGGTGCTTCCAATTCACTGATAAGTGCCCCAAACAAGCCTTTGGAAAAATTACTTGATTCTTTGATCGGAATCGTGAAAACAGGTCAAGAATCAGATGGGTATTTGACCACATGGAGAACAATAAACCCTGCTAAGCCACCTGCGGAATGGGTTGAGGTTAAGGAAGGAAAGCGTTGGGAATCCCTGTTCATGAGTCATGAATTATATAATGCGGGGCATATGTATGAAGCCGCCGTTGTTCATTTTAAGGCAACCAGTAAAAGGAATTTTTTGGATATCGCTTTAAAGAACGCAGATTTAATGGTAGCAACTTTTGGGGATGCAGAAGGAAAAATACCTGCAGTTCCTGGGCATCAGATTATTGAAACAGGCTTGATAAAGCTTTATGAAGTTACGGGGAAAGAAGCCTATTTAGATTTGGCAAAATACTTTTTGGACAATAGGGGTAATCCTGAAAACCATGAATTGTTCGGGGCCTATTCCCAGGATCACATTCCAGTAGTGGACCAAGATGAAGTAGTTGGCCATGCGGTAAGGGCAGTTTACATGTATGCTGCCATGACGGATATTGCTGCATTGAAAAATGATACGGCCTATCATAAAGCAATAGACAAGTTATGGAACAATATGGTGGAGAAGAAAATGTACCTAACGGGGGGTATTGGTGCTAAACATGAAGGAGAAGCATTTGGAGAAAACTACGAACTCCCAAATTTAACCGCTTACAATGAAACATGTGCTTCAATTGGTGATGTGTATTGGAACCATAGAATGTTTAACTTAACTGGAGATGTAAAATATTTTGATGTTATTGAACGTACCTTGTATAATGGATTGATTTCTGGACTGTCATTAAGTGGTACTGAATTTTTCTATCCAAATGCATTGGAATCGGATGGTAAATATGAATTCAACCAAGGGGCGACTACCAGAAAATCTTGGTTTGATTGCTCTTGCTGTCCTACTAATGTAGTACGTTTTTTACCTGCTATGCCAGGTTTGATTTATTCAAAAACGGAAGATGAGGTTTATGTAAATCTTTATGCTTCAAGTGAGGCAAAAGTAAATCTGGCGAAAAACAACCTAATCATAACTCAAAAAACCAATTACCCATGGAACGGTGATGTACAGATTAATGTATTTGCCGAAGCAAAGGAAAAATTCAACATAAAAATGCGTATACCTGGCTGGGCAAAAAATGAAGTACTACCTGGTGGTTTATATGATTATGTCAATGATATGACAGGTAATGTAGAGGTCTATTTAGATGGTAAAAAAGAAGTTGTTAATTCTTTGGATGGATATATTACTCTTTCCGGTGAAAAAATAGAAGGCAAAACGATAGCGTTAAAATTTCCGATGAATGTTCGTGTGGTAGAAACTTCACTTCAAGTAGCAGAAAATAGAGGAAAGGTAGCATTAGAATATGGCCCTATTGTTTATGCCATCGAAGAAATCGATAATAAAAGCAATTTTGATGCAATCACTATACCATCAAATGATGATTTTAAAGTGCAAATGGAGCAAAACCTTTTGGGCGGTGTAAATACTATTTTTAATGGAAACCTTAAAGCGATTCCTTACTATGCATGGTCAAATAGGGGAACGGGTAAAATGAAGGTTTGGATAGCAAAAGAAAATCAGTAAAGAGAAGGTGCGTTCAAAATAGATTGATGATTAAATGGCTCAATTTGTATGTATTCATGAAAAATAAAATTTAATTAAAAGTGTGTTATTGACACTTATAAAATCAAATACTTATATTTACTTCGCAAAAATTGAATTAAAAAAATGAAAGGGTATGTAATTGGCTTAGATTATGGTTCAGATTCCGTTAGGGCCGTACTTATTAATTCAGAAAACGGAGAAGAGATTGCTTCTGAAGTTCACTGGTATAAAAGATGGTCAGAACAGAAATATTGCAACCCTTCCATAAATCAATTTAGACAACATCCACATGATCATATAGAAGGTTTAGAAATCACCATAAAATCTGTTATTACGCAGAGTAAAGTGAATCCTAAAGACGTAAAAGGTATTTGCATAGATACAACTGGGTCTTCACCAGTTCCGGTGACCAAAGAGGGAACTCCGTTGGCAATGGTGGAGGGTTTTACTGAAAACCCCAATGCGATGATGGTGCTATGGAAAGACCATACTGCAATTGCTGAAGCTGAACGCATTAATGAATTGGGAGCACAATGGGGTGGGGAAAATTTCACGAAATATGTGGGAGGTATTTATTCTTCAGAATGGTTTTGGGCAAAAATCGCACATGTAGTAAAACAAGATGAAGCAGTTAAAAACAATGCATTCACGTGGATGGAGCATTGCGATTTAATGACCTACCTGCTTATCGATAATAAAGATTTAAAGTCATTTAAAAGAAGCAGATGCGCGGCAGGCCATAAAGCCATGTGGCATGAAAGCTGGGGCGGACTCCCACCTAAAGAATTTTTAGAAAAGTTAGACCCGTATTTGGGAGATTTGAGAAATAACCTATATGATGAAACCTATACCTCGGATGAGGTTGCTGGTCATTTAAGTCAAGAATGGGCAGACAAACTAGGGTTGACTACAGCTACCGTAATTGCCGTGGGTACGTTCGATGCACATTCAGGAGCCGTGGGTGCCAAAATAGATGAAAATGCTCTTGTGAGAGTAATGGGCACATCTACCTGTGATATCATGGTGGCAACAAAAGATGATATTAATGGTAAAACTATAAAAGGTATTTGTGGTCAGGTTGATGGTTCTGTAATACCAGGCTTGATAGGGTTGGAGGCAGGTCAATCTGCCTTCGGAGATTTGCTTGCTTGGTTTAAAGATGTGTTAGATTGGCCCATTGATAATTTGGTAATGACATCCAATATTTTGTCTGAACAGCAAAAAGCGGACTTAAAAACTGAAATCGAGAACGACTTCATTAGAAAATTATCTGATGCAGCAGCCGCTATTCCGTTATCAGAAAGTATACCAACCGCCTTAGATTGGATAAATGGTAGAAGAACACCAGATGCCGACCAAAATCTAAAAAGTGCAATTTCAAACCTATCCTTAGGTAGTAAAGCACCTCATATATTTAAGGCTTTAGTGAATGCCATTTGTTTTGGTTCGAAAAAAATAGCCGACCGATTTAAGGATGAAGGTGTACGGATTGATTCGGTTATTGGTATTGGCGGTGTAGCTAGAAAGTCGCCGTATATTATGCAAACCTTGGCAAATGTGATGAATATGCCAATAAAAGTAGCTGCCTCAGATCAAACACCTGCCCTTGGAGCTGCCATTTATGCAGCAGTAGCATCGGGCATTTATCCAAATGTTGTGGAAGCAAGTACACATATGGGTAGTGAGTTTGAAGCGGAATACCATCCTCAAAAAGATACCATTGAAACCTATGAGGAATTAATGGATTCTTACACTGCGTTAGGAGACTTCATTGAAAGTTCAATTAAAAAAAAATAGAAGCATGAGTTCAAAATACAAAGCACTTAAAGAAGAATGTTTTGAAGCGAATATTGAGCTTAATGACTTGGGCTTGGTCATTTACACTTTTGGAAATGTAAGTGCAGTAGATAGGGACCACGGGGTTTTTGCAATTAAACCGAGCGGCGTACCGTACGAAAAATTAAAACCAGAAGATATTGTAGTATTAGATTATGAAAACAATATAGTGGAAGGCACTATGAGGCCTTCATCAGATACAAAGACCCATGCTTTTCTATATAAAAATTGGAATCATATTGGTGGTATAGCACACACCCATGCCACTTATTCGGTTGCTTGGGCTCAGGCACAAAAAGATATTCCCATATTTGGTACAACCCATGCCGATCATTTAACAGTAGATATTCCTTGCGCTGAGCCTATGAATGATAGCCTTATAGAAGGCAATTACGAGCATAACACTGGCATACAAATTATCGATTGTTTTAAGGAAAGAGGTCTATATCCTGAAGAGGTGGAAATGATACTTATAGGTAATCACGGTCCGTTTGCATGGGGAAAGACTGCAGCAAAAGCAGTTTATAATAGTAAGGTATTAGAAACGGTTGCACAAATGGCATACCTCACGCTTCAAATAAATCCGAACGCAACTCGGTTAAAAGATGCATTAATTAAGAAACACTATGAACGTAAGCATGGCAAAAATGCCTACTACGGTCAATAATTATAACAAATTTATAAAATTGAATATGTTGGAAAAGGAAATATGGTTTGTAACAGGCAGCCAAGATTTATATGGAGAAGAAACACTTAAACAGGTTGCGAAAGACTCTCAACAAATAGTTGAAGGATTTAACGCCTCAGACAATATACCCGTTAAGATAGTTTTTAAACCAACCGTTAAATCTCCGACCGAAATTACAGATATCTGCCTGCAGGCAAGTTCTACTAAAAACTGTATCGGTATCGTTACATGGATGCATACATTTTCACCTGCCAAAATGTGGATAAAAGGGTTGAGTGTATTGAACAAACCTTTATGTCATTTACATACACAGTTTAACGCTGAGGTGCCATGGGAAACCATTGATATGGATTTTATGAACCTAAATCAATCGGCACATGGTGATCGCGAATTTGGTCATATGATGACCCGCATGCGTAAGAATAGAAAGATTATTGTTGGGCATTGGCAAGAAGATAGAATACAAAAGAAACTTGGTAACTGGGCACGTGTAGCCATGGGTTGGAATGAATTTCAGAATCTTACCGTTGCACGAATAGGTGACAACATGAGAGAAGTTTCGGTAACCGATGGTGACAAGGTTGAAGCACAGTTACGATTCGGTTTTTCTGTGAATGGCTACGATTCTTCAGATGTGGTTAAACATATGAATATACTTACCGAAGACGAGGTAGAAGCTTTAATGAAGGAGTATGAAGAGAGTTATGAGTTAAGTGATAAACTGAAACCTGGAGGTGCACAACGGCAATCATTGATTGATGCGGCAAAAATAGAATTAGGACTTAGGGGATTTTTAGAAGAAGGTGGCTTTAAAGCGTTTACCGATACGTTTGAAAATCTTGGTGAGTTAAAACAATTACCAGGTATTGCCACGCAACGTTTAATGGCTGATGGGTATGGTTTTGGTGCTGAAGGAGATTGGAAAACATCCGCCTTGTTGCGGGCTTTAAAAGTAATGGCCACAGGGTTGAATGGTGGTACATCCTTTATGGAAGATTACACCTATCATTTTACACCGCAGAAGGCTTATGTATTGGGCTCGCATATGTTAGAAATTTGTCCATCCATCGCAGATGCAAAACCAAGTTGTGAAGTACATCCGTTAGGAATAGGTGGAAAAGAAGATCCTGTACGTTTGGTTTTTAATTCACCTGCAGGTCCTGCAATCAATGTTTCTCTGGTAGATTTAGGTAATCGTTTTAGGTTAGTGGTCAATGAAGTAGAGGCTGTAGAGCCAATGGGTAAATTGCCTAATTTGCCAGTTGCTAGGGTGATTTGGGATGCGAAACCAGACTTAGAGATTGCCGCTACATCTTGGATTTTAGCAGGTGGGGCCCATCATACGGTTTATTCCCAGGCGCTGACTACTGAATTTATCGAAGATTTTGCAGAAATGGCAGGTATTGAGCTGGTCGTTATTGATAAAAATACAACGATTCGAGAGTTTAAAAATCAATTAAATGCCAATGAGGCATATTATCATTTATTCAAAAATAAATTATAACAATCCATATACTATGAAACCATTCACCAAACTAGGTTATTCATTTGTGCTATTTGGCATTTTAATGTTTAACATAAACTGTAAAGAAAAAACCATGAAAAAAGATAGTGCAGAAATATCAGAAGTAATAACTAAGAGTATACGTGTTGAAAAGGGCGATTATGGAGTTACCCAGAACGGTGAGAAAGTGGATATTTTTACGATAACGAACAAAGATGGTATTGTCGTTAATATTATTACTTTCGGTGGACGTATTACATCTTTAACAGCTGCAGACAAGAATGGCAAAATGGAAAATGTTGTTTTAGGTTTTGAGAATTTAGAACAATATGAAAAAGATAATCCATTTTTTGGAGCATTGGTAGGTCGTTACGGTAACAGAATAGCTAAAGGAAAATTTAGCCTGAATAATACTGATTACACGTTAGCCAAGAATAATGGTGAAAATAGTTTACACGGAGGGGTAAAGGGTTTTGATAAGGTTGTGTGGAAGGTATTAGAGGTAAATGAGGGTGATAAGGGGGTTTTAAAGCTTAGTTATTTAAGTAAGGATATGGAAGAAGGTTTTCCAGGTAACTTAACTACTATTGTAACCTATACATTGAATTCTGATAATAGTTTAGACGTCTTGTACGAAGCTACGACAGATAAAACTACTGTCGTTAACCTTACGCAGCATTCATACTTTAATCTTTCTGGTGATTTTTCACAAACAATTCTGGATCACGAAGTAGAAATTGACGCTGATTCATACATTCCTGTAGATAGTGGGTTAATACCGACAGGAGATTTAGCAACTGTAGAAGGTACACCTTTCGATTTTAGGAAGGCCAAACTAGTAAGTCAAGACATCAATGCAGACAATGAACAAATAGAACTAGGTGGTGGTTTTGACCATTGTTGGGTTCTAAACGACTATGAATCGGGTTACCGTTCAGTAGCCAAAGCATATCATTCAGGTTCGGGCCGTACACTTGAAGTTTTTACCGATGAGCCAGGCATACAATTTTATTCTGGTAACTTTTTGGACGGAACACTGCCGGCACCAAACGGTGGAACATACGCAAAGAGAAGCGGATTTTGTTTAGAAACACAACACTATCCAGATTCTCCAAACCAACCAAAATTTCCTTCTGTAACATTAGAGCTAGGAGATAAATATTCAACCAAAACTACCTTTAAGTTTTCTGCCAAATAAACCATTAGCATGCAACAATTAGACAATTTAGACTGGATTAGTATTTCGCTTTATTTTTTATTACTTATCGGAATAGCTGTGTGGGTTATCCGAAAAAAAGAAGACAACACAGAAGATTATTTTTTGGCCGGAAGAAATATCGGTTGGTTCGTGGTGGGTGCCTCAATATTTGCATCAAACATTGGTTCGGAGCATGTAGTTGGTTTAGCAGGTACGGGTGCAAGTAATAAACTTCCCTTGCTTATTTATGAAATACATGCTTGGGTAGTATTGATGTTAGGCTGGGTATTTCTCCCTTTTTATGCACGTAGCGGCGTTTTTACAATGCCAGAATTTTTAGAGAAACGTTTTGATGCAAGATCTAGATGGGTATTGTCCATATTTTCAATTGTTGCTTATGTACTTACTAAAATTTCTGTAACTATTTACGCTGGTGGTGTTGTAGTTTCTGCCTTGTTAGGAATTGATTTTTGGACAGGTGCGATTGCTACTGTGGTATTAACTGGGATTTATACTGTTTTAGGCGGTATGCGTGCTGTAGTATATACAGAAACCCTTCAGGCAATTCTTTTAGTTGTTGGCGCTGCAGTTTTAACATTTATCGGTTTAGATAAAGTTGGGGGATGGGGAAGTATGGTAGATACCCTAGGACCTGAATATTTTAATATGTGGCGACCGGCTACGGATCCAGATTTTCCTTGGCCATCGCTTTTCATCACTAGTACTATAGTTGGTATTTGGTATTGGTGTACGGACCAATACATTGTGCAAAGAACCTTAACTGCTAGAAACATTAAAGAGGGTAGGCGGGGTACTATTTTTGGAGCTTTATTAAAACTTTTACCAGTCTTTTTATTTTTGATTCCTGGGGTTATAGCGTTGACGTTAAAAATGCGAGGTGAATTACATTGGGATAATGCAGATGAGGCGTTCCCAGTTTTGATGAGTAATTTATTGCCTTCAGGTTTAAGGGGTCTTGTTGCTGCGGGATTATTAGCAGCTCTTATGAGTTCATTGGCTTCGGTATTTAACTCATGTTCTACATTATTTACGGTAGATGTATATAAAAAATTAAGACCTAATGCACCAGAGAAGAAATTGGTGAGAACCGGACAAATCGCAACTGTTTTCGTTGTTATCATTGGTATTATTTGGATTCCGATTATGGCAAATATATCAGGTGTATTGTATGAATATTTACAGAGTGTACAATCATATATAGCACCTCCTATTACCGCTGTATTCTTACTAGGTATATTCTATAAACGTATAAATGCTACAGGCGCATTTTACACACTAGTCATGGGTATTGTAGTTGCTTTCTTAAGGATAACATTAGAATTGGTAAAACATAATCTAGATGCCGATGGTGTGTTATTTTATCTAGGAGATATGAACTTCTTGACTTTTGGTGCTTGGTTCTTCTTGTTTTGTTTAATTTTTATGGTAGTCGTTAGTTTATTGACAAAAGCACCAGACAAGGAACAAATTGTCAACCTTACTTTTGGCACTATAACCGAAGAAGAAAAGAAGAGGAATAAAAGTAGTTATAACTGGGTAGATGTAACTGTATCTATTATAATCATTCTAATTGTTATAGGTATTATGATATTTTTCAACGGTAAGTAATATCATTTTTAAATAGTAAAAAAGTTGATAGCGCTCTCTTAATTTGAGAGAGCGCTATCAACTTTTTTATTTTAGATAATGCCAAATATCGTGTGTCACAATTTTTAGTTATAGCGATAATCGATACTAGTTTTCTTAGCTATTTTTAGGGTACTAAAAAAGAATCATGCAAAAACCAAATAAAAGATTAGAAAGACAGACTTGTATCGTTACTGGGTCTAGTGACGGTATTGGTGAAGCGGTAGCAAAGGCAATGGCCATGGAAGGTGCCAATTTGGTAATTAACTATCATAACAGTAAGGAGGAGGCAGAGGGAGTTGCACATTGGATATCCTCTAATTCTAATTGCGGTAATGCTATTGTAGTTAAGTGTGATGTTAGTAAGGAAGATGAGGTTAAATCTATGTTTAAAAAGGGAATAGCTGAATTTGGCACTGTGGATGTCTGTGTGGCAAATGCAGGTTTGCAATTAGACCATCCACTACATGAAATGCCATTAAAAGATTGGCAACGGGTTATAGACGTAAACTTAACCGGACAGTTTCTTTGTGCTAAAGAGGCAATTATCGAATTTAAAAGGCGTGGAATGCGACCAGAAGTTTCAAAGTCCTTAGGAAAGATTATTCATATGAGTTCTGTTCATGAGGTTATACCTTGGGCAGGTCATGCAAACTATGCGGCTTCTAAAGGAGGATTGGTAATGTTGATGCAAACCATTTGTCAAGAATACGGTCCAGATAAAATAAGATGTAACTCAATTGCGCCAGGAGCTATCAAAACAGCTATTAATAAAGATGTTTGGAGTACAAAAGAGGGTAGGGTAGGTATGTTAAGATTGATACCTTACAAGCAAATTGGAGTACCAGATGATATAGGTAGTGTAGCCAGTTGGTTGGCATCAGATGAATCTGAATATATAAATGGAACGACTATTTTTGTTGATGGTGGCATGACCTGTTACCCGGGTTTTACTGCAAATGGATAAAATAGAAATAAAGAAAGCCGCCTATTTAGGTGGCTTTCTTTATTTCATTTTATATGTATTAATTCATCATCGGCTTATAAGCGAACTTTTGACCCCCAACTGATGCATCTGCCATTAGCCCTGCTTTTGGTAGTGCAAAAACTGCAACGCCATCTCTATATTTAGCATTTACTGAAATGCCAGATTTTAATGCAACTGCTGAGGCCTCAGCTGAAAATTCAAAATCGCCTTTTTTAAATTCTGCTAAGTCAGCTTCTGTTTCAAAGAATATAATTTCAGTAATTGCTTGTCCTCCAGCTTGTAATCCTACACTTAATTTTTTTAAATCGGCCATACCTATAATAATTCCGTTTTCATAAACAACTCCATTTCCTGAAGCACCGCCAATAATGAAACCACCTTTACCAACATTAGGAAATACGACATATCCGGCTGAGTTCGTAAAAAACTGGTCTAAACCTACTTCCATTTTCATTAGTTTGTCTTTAGCTTTATTTGCATCTTTAATTATCTTTTGGTCTTTGTTGCTTTGTGCATTAAGACCAATGGCTAAAAATAGCAGTGTAGTAAACGTAATTGATTTTAAGATTTTCATGTGTTCTATTTTTAAATTATCTCTTTTTTTAACTGTCACTGCAAATATAGAAACGACATAGTACCTAACTTATCTTTTTTAAGATAAAATTTAATGCAATTTTATTTTAAGGAACTGTTAATCAGTTAATTAAAAGTTAATATTTAGTTAATCTTTAACGTCAGAACAGTTTTTGACTAAAATATCAATTTATTATTTTTTCTTAAAAATTGGTTAATTAAGTTTTTTTTATTTATATTTCTACTGTAAACCAGACACTTACCGGTATGAGCAATAGAGAAAATTTCTTCGATTCGAAAATGATTGTGAATATAATGTTAGCATTAACACTAGTGTTGTCTGCTATTTATTACCTAAACTATTCTGATGAGATACATGATGAGGTGACTACGGTAATAGTAAACTCTTTGAATGATGTAAATAATAGTTTAGCTGAGCAGGAATCTGCTCGAAAATAAAAAAAATTTCTGACCATAACTATATGCTACCGGTACTATGTATTCGGTGGCTTTTTTTTGACCAGTAAGGAATAATTTATCGTCTGCCAACTATAATATTGGCCACCAAGGCAGCGATAATCATTAGAATTCCCATTAGGCTCCAAAGTGAGTATACATCTCCAAACCAACTAACACCGATCACTATGGTAAATATCACTTCAATATATTTTAGGGGTGCCACCAAGTTTGTTTTGGCAATTTGAAAAGCTTTGGTCATGAACACTTGACCGAAGAAGCCGAATATTCCCAGGCTTAGTAGTTCTAACCAATCAAATCCTTTGGGTTGTATCCAGCCATTAATACTTAAAATACCCCCAATAAGAGTTCCTATAAACATGAAATAATTAACAATGACCAAAGGATGGTCGCTATTGCCTATTTTACGAATAAGAACATAAACTAATCCGCTGAAGACTGAAGCAGCTAAAACCAATAACAAGCCCGTTGTATTCAGCTCTTGGTCAAATCCTTTTAAAACTAGTACTCCACTAAATGCTAATAAAAAAAGAAACCATTGAATAGTTTTTAGTTTCTCATTTAGTAATATAATAGCAAAAACAGCAGCATATATAGGCGCTAGGTATCTTAGTGATACGGCTGTGCCTACAGGTAAGTATTGCAACGACATAAAAAAGAGACTCATGGCGGTTAATCCTGCCAAAGCTCTTAAAATCATTAATCTTCTACTATTACCTAAAATGGGTATTCCTTTTATTAAAATATAGGTAGTTCCTAAAAACAATGAGCCAGCCGTTCTGAAAAAAACAATTTCAAAGGTCGGAAAATGACTAAGGTATTTTACAAACGAATTCATTAAACTAAATGAAAACGTACTTATAATCATGTAAAGGATTGCTTTCTTCACTGTCTATGGTAATAGTGAACAAAGTTACAGGTGTAGGGAAGAAATAAACTAATCTAAACTAGAAAATAGAACAATAGGAATAACTTTTATCATACCGATAATTTTATAGGGTAATATGTTACGGTTCAATGATTTTAATGAAGGAATTCAGGTAAAAAATGGGAATCCAATTTTTATAAAGACTATAATTCACGAGTTCATTTTAAGAAATCCCTTAACTTGGCATAGCAAAGTGAAATAGTGAAAAAAGTTACATGTTTTATTACTTAAGACGCTGTAGAATTTCATGTTATAGATAATGTATTAGAGCGATTTTAATGCTCTACATAAATTACATTAAAGTAAAATCAAAACAAGATAATTCACTTTTATTAGAAAAATATAATAGCAGAGTAATTAAAAATAATCACGAATTATATCCTTTAGAAAAAAGCAAAATAAAAATATGAATGAGTTATTATCTTTAAAAAACAGGAATTACGCATTATCTGGAGGTACTGGTACTCTAGGTGGTTCAATTGCTGAATACCTTGTTAGAAATGGGGCAAACGTATTATTACTTGGTAGGTCAGAAGATAAATTAAAGACTAAGCAAGATGAATTGAATACCATAGTAACCAACAGCACCCATATTTTCAAGGTAGATGTTATGAATGAGGGGCAACTTACTGCATTAAGGAAAGAAATAAAAAAGAAATTTAAACATTTAGACGGACTCGTAAACCTTGCTGGTGGTAACATACCTGGGGCAACATTGAAACCTGATCAGACTGTTCAAGATATAGCAATGGGCGATACGCAAAAAGTAGTCGATATTAATTTGTTTGGAACTGTGATTCCAACAATTATATTGAGCCAATTAATGGTAGAACAGGGTTACGGTTCTATAATAAATATTTCTTCAATGGCTGCTAAGCAAAGTATTTCTAGGGTATTGGGATATTCAATGGCAAAAGGAGCTATAGATATTTTTACAAAATGGATGGCTAATGAATTAGCCTCTAAACACGGAGATAAAATAAGAGTGAATGCAATTGCACCGGGTTTTTTTATTGGTAACCAAAACAGAAGATTGTTAACTAATGAAGACGGTACTTATACTGAAAGAGGTAACAGTATAATAAAAAATACACCAATGGGTCGTTTTGGTGATGCTTCTGAACTTAATGGTATGGTGCACTATTTGTTAAGTGACGCTTCTAGTTTTGTTACAGGTAGTATTTACGATGTTGATGGTGGTTTTAGTTCATTTTCAGGCGTATAACCGAAGCCTTTGTTTCAAGATAATTATGCGGTTTTAATGCTTTGTAATCGGTTGTTTTAAGAATTTATAAAAGTATTATCCGTTAGAATTATTTATAAGTAAGTAAAAAGTATGGATTATTTAAAGAAAACCTTTCGTTGGTTCGGACCTGAATTTGGAGTTGCTCTAGCTGACATACGTCAGTTGGGAGTAGAAGGCATTGTAGCGGCATGCCAACAAGTGCCCCTTGGCGAAGTTTGGCCAATACAGACAATCGCAGCACTTAAATCTGAGATTGAAAAACACGGCATGGAATGGTCGGTTGTAGAAAGTGTGAATATTCATACGGCTATTAAATACGGACTTCCAGAAAGAGACCTTTATATAGCCAATTATATTCAGACACTTAAGAATCTTGCCGAAAATGGCATTTACAATGTATGTTATAATTTCATGCAATTGATAGATTGGACACGTACCGATTTAGATTTTATTTTGCCAACAGGTGCTTCGGCCCTACGATATAGTCCGGTTTCAGCGGCAGCTTTTGATTTATTTATTTTAGAGCGTGAAAATGCTAAACAATCATACACAACAGAGCTGTATGAAAAAGCAAAAGCACATTTCGATAGTTTAAACGATGTAAACAGAAAAAAGTTAGAAGAATCTATTTTAGCGGGTATGCCCGGTACGAAAAAATTGATAGCATTAGATACTTTTAAAAAGAACCTTGCTACAGTACTTAAAATAGATAAAGAACAGTTGCAGGCGAATCTGTCTTATTTTTTAAATGCTATAATGCCAGAAGCTGAAAAATTAGGTGTTCGTATGGCTGTTCATCCTGATGACCCACCGTTTTCGGTATTTGGTGTGCCCAGAATTGTTTCTAACTATCAGGAGATAAAATTTCTGTTAGAGTGCTGTCCATCACCGAGTAACGGATTAACGTTTTGTTCAGGTTCTTTAGGTGCATCTGCAAATAATGATTTAGTGAAAATCATTGAAGATTTCGGTGATAAGATTCACTTTGTCCATTTAAGAAATGTCACGCTAGAAGAAGATGGTAGTTTTTATGAAGCCGATCATCTTCATGGTTCTGTACCTATTGAAAAAGTAATGAAAGCTATTATTAAACAACAACAAAAAAGGTATAGCAATGGTATTGGTGTTGTTAGTATTCCTATGAGACCAGATCATGGTCATGTTTTATTAGATGATAAAAAGCGTCAAAATGAGTTTTATTCTGGTTACTCTTTAATTGGTAGAGCGATGGGTCTTGCGCAATTAACTGGTTTAGAAAGAGGTATTAGAGAAAGTCTTCAAGTTTAAATTCCCAGCTTATTTAGGGTAAAGAAGCGATATGCTTCTTTATATTAAGATTATTTTATTTTATCGAAAATTAATTATTGTTCATGCGTTTTAATCTTATTTTATTTTTCACTCTTAGTTATATTTTATCTTCATGTGAACCCAATAATAAAAATATGAGGGTTTCATTAGATTCTTATAAAATAGAGGAGGGTTTTGAATTAGAAGTTATTGCTGCAGAACCACTTTTGGAAGCACCGGTTGCCATAGATTTTGATGCCAAAGGTAGAATATGGGTTGCCCAAATGCCTGGTTATATGAATGATATTCAAGGATCGGGTGAAGATGAGCCAACGGGTAGTATACTTATTTTAGAAGATTTGGACGACGATGGATTAGTAGACCATTCTAAAGTTTTTATAGATAGCTTAGTAATGCCACGCGCATTGGCACATGTATATGGAGGCTTACTTTATGCCGAACCACCCTATTTATGGTTCGTTGATATTGAAAATGATCAACCTGTAAATAAGGTTTTGGTAGATTCAGTTTATACGGTAGAAGGTAACCCTGAACATCAACCAAACGGGCTAGAATTAAATATTGATAATTGGATTTATAATGCCAAATCGAATTTTAGATACAGGCGAATAGCAGGAGTTTGGAGAAAAGAACCAACAACCTTTAGAGGGCAGTGGGGTATTACCCACGACAATTTTGGAAGATTATATTACAATGATAATTCAAGAATATTATTGGGTGATTATGTTTTGCCAAATACCACAATAGGCAACAAATACTTTGCGCCGAAATCTACTGTAGATAAGCTTTTGACCACTGACCAAAGGGTTTATCCAGTTCATGCTGCTTCAGTAAATAGGGGCTATGCGAAAGGTGTTTTAAATGCCGATAGTATTTTGGTGAATGCTACAGCTGCATGTAGTCCTTTAGTCTACAGAGGAGGGGCATTTACAGAATCGTATGATCAGAATGTTTTTATATGTATACCAGAAGGTAATTTGGTGAAAAGAGTACTTTTGACTTTTACTGGTGATTCAGTCATTGCAAAACAAGCTTGGCAGAATAAAGAATTTTTAACTTCTACTGATGAAGGTTTTCGTCCGGTAAGTTTAAAGAATGGTCCAGAAGGCAGTATGTATATTATAGATATGCATCGCGGTATTATTGGTCATCATGCTTACATGAGTCCTTATCTAAGAGAAAAAGTAAAAGCTGATAAGCTAGATACGTTGGTCAATTTTGGAAGAATATTAAAAGTAAATCATAGGGATGCTGTGGCTGATGTCATTCCTGATTTTGATGCTTTGGATGCAGCTGAATTAGTTTCTCTTTTATCTAACAAAAGCGGATGGGTTCGAGACCGAGCACAACACTATCTGATTTTAAAAGAGTTAACTCAAGCTACTGATGCAATTAAGAATGTAGCACTCAACTCCAAAAATAAATTTAGCCAAGTACATGCTTTGTATGTGCTAGAAGGTTGGGGTGTTTTGTCTTTTGATTTCTTAGTAGAGGTTATGAACACCGATAATATTGAGGCTGCCTCTCATGCCCTAATATTATCAAAACGTTTTGTATCCGAAGAAAATATAGATAAGGCAGTAAGTGTTTTTAAATCAATTTTGAAGAAAAATGAACTTGGTTTGGATGTTTATTTGGGTAGTTCACTAGGAAGTTGGTTAGCTCTTAGTAAAGTGAAGGTTACTCCAATTATGATGGAAATTTTAAAAAGAAGAAAACTTAATAGCACCATTACAGAAGCGGTAATTAGTGGTTTAACAGGTGTCGATACTTCAATTTCTAGCAATAAAGCGATAATGGATACCTTGAAGCATACTGAATTTGTAAATAAGCTGGTGAGGAGTTTATCAGATAAGACAAATGAAAAGATGAATTCTATTTATACTAGAAAATTCATCAACGAAGATAACAGAACCAGTGGTGCTAAAATGTTTTATCAAATTTGCGCCTCTTGTCATGGAGCAAATGGTAAAGGTATCGATGGGCTTGCACCACTGTTAATGGGCTCAGAACACGTTAAGAATACAGAACGTTTGGCGCTAATTATATTACATGGCTTAGAAGGACCTGTTCATGTGAATGGAGAAGAATATAATATTAATCTAGCTATGCCAGGACTTATTAGAAATGAAACGATAACGGATAAAGATATAGCCGACATTATATCCTATGTTACAAATGCTTTTTCTGATGTTCCCAAAACCTTACGTAAAGAACGTATTAATGAGCTTAGAAGTGTGAAGTCCTCTACTGGTATGGAATTCAAGGAAGAGGAATTAAAAGCGCTCGATAAGTAAATCTATTTATTAAAAAAAATTACGTTCTTAATTTTTTTTAATTGATTCGTTTAAGGTTTTTAAACTACGCTATTGTACTCTAACAAGTAAAGGATTTTTTAAACCTTCTGAAAAGTGTTGTAAATATTCATTCCACTTGGTTTTATTCTGAAATTGACCACTCTTTTTCCACCCAAAACCTGCATAGTAGGTTATCATACTATCTTCTATAGAAATGTGAGCGAACAAATTACTGGCATCTTGTATATTAGTCACATAATGTTCATAGCCAACCATAGCATTGTTTGGAACAACAATACCAGTTCCTAATTGAGAATCGCCATGTGGTTCCCAATAACTAACCCATCCGTAGTCCTTATTTATTGCTATTTCACCATCCTGTTCATGCAATGTTAAACCAGCAGAAATTGTATCGGTTCCTTTAATGGTTATTTCAAATTTAGAAAGGTTACTTCCATAATCTAAAGAAATTTTCTTTTTCTCCGATATTTTCTTTCCACTGGCATCCCATGATGCATATTCTAAAATAAAAGAAGTACGTATAGGACCATTGAACAAAGTTTTCCACGTGGTAAAATTTTTCGAAATATAATAGGTGCTATCTGCTTTTTTAGCGATACCGCCAACACCTCTACTCATGCCTACATGAAAATTATCTAAACCTTCTCCTGTATCTTCGTGATAAGAACCCGTGCTAGAGGTTTCCTTTTTGTACCATTTGTTGATAATGGGATATTCAACTCTTTTTAGCCATGCATCAATACCGCTTGAGAGTGTACCTCCTTTGATATTAGATTCAATCATTTCTTGAGCTCTTGGGCCATATGTGCGGAATGCTACTCTATTGTTTTCCCAAGCATAATCATCTGTTCTTTCTGGTACGAACCTAGAATAACAGGCTGCTATACTATCACTTTCTTGAGAAATTTTACCAGTTCTTATATAGAATTTTCTCTCAGAATTAGCGGGCATTTCAGGTTGAAACAAAAGCACGTCAAACTTGCCATCGTCATTTTCATCTACTATTTGTGAAATTAGTTGTTGTCCTGTTTCGATATCTTCTATGAAAATAGATTCATTACCACCACTAAGTTTTAGTTCTTCTAAGTTTATAGTGACTGTTTCAAATTGCCTATACGTGGATAACGAATTTTTTACGGTAATTATGGTTTCAGCATTTTTGCCACAGGATAAAATAAAAAATAATGATAATAACGGGAATGCGATTTTCATAATAGTCAAGTATTTAAATGTAAAAACTAGTGTTGACTTTTTCGAATCCCCATTTCTAGTCCTCTTAATTCAGCTAAACCTCGTAGCCTACCTATTCCTGAATACCCAGGATTAGTTTTCTTCCTCAAATCATCTAGCATTTTATGCCCATGATCAGGTCGAAATGGCATTCTAAAATCTTTTCTTCCTACGGCCTTTCTTTTTTCTTGTTCATTAATTAAAGCTTTCATTACAGAGAACATATCTACATCCCCTTCTATATGATTCGCTTCATGAAAATTACCTTCTGCATCGCGTTGTGTGCTCCGTAAATGGATAAAATGAATACGGTCACCTAAACGTTCTACCATACCTGGTAAATCATTATCGGGTCTTACACCAAATGAACCTGTGCAAAAAGTTAATCCGTTGTTTGGACTATCAACGGCATTGTAAAGGTCAACGATATCTTGCTCTGTACTTACAACCCTTGGTAGGCCTAGAATTGGAAAAGGCGGATCATCAGGATGTATACACATTTTTATACCCGATTTTTCGGCAACAGGAATTATTTCAGATAGAAATTGGAATAAGTTTTCTTTTAATTCTTTCGGACCAATAGAATCATAAGTGGCCAAAATAGTATTGAATTCTTCTAAGGTATACCCTTCTTCTGCACCTGGTAAACCTGCAATAATATTACTAATTAATTTCTTTTTTCCTTCTTCGGAAATATTCTTAAGAAATTCTTTGGCGGCAGATTTTTGAGACTGTGAATACGTTTCTTCAGAACCTGGTCTTTTTAATAAATACATTTCAAAGGCAGCGAAAGCAGCTGCTTCGAAACGAAGTGCGGTTGAACCATCTTCCACTTTATAATCTAAATTCGTTCTTGTCCAATCCAGTACAGGCATGAAGTTATAACAGACCGTATCGATGCCACATTTTCCTAAATTCGAAAGTGTCTGTTTGTAGTTTTCGTAATAGATGGTATAATCTCCTTTTTTTGTTTTTATCTGCTCATGAATAGGTACACTTTCTACTACAGACCAAGAAAGACCTGCTGCTTCGATTGTTTTTTTACGCTTCATAATTTCATCAATCGGCCAAACAAGACCGTTAGGAATATGGTGTAAAGCACTAACTACTCCCGTGGCACCTGCTTGTCTTATATCTTGTAAGGAGACTGGATCATTTGGCCCGTACCAACGCCATGTGTTTTCTAAACTCAAATCGTATTTCTTTAAAATTAATCCTCCTGAAATCTATTTTTTTTAAATAAATGCCTCAAAGCGAAAGAAGCGGTGTCACCACTTCTGTTAGGGATGTAAATTACACCTTAGAATGTTTGTTCAAGATACTATAACCTTTCGTATCTGCCATACCCTTTGTAAAGACTTATAATAGGTAAAATGCTTAAAAATTTAGGATGAGTATACTTGGAAGCTTAATTTTAACAAGGAATAGTCTCTTAAATAAAAGGTGGTGCATAACCCATATAATTATAAAATAAGAGAATTAATTGGATTCAATAACATTATAATATTTAAAAAGGTTTGATATAAATCCCTTTAAAGTCTCACATAGAAATCAATTGTTATTGTTTAGTGGATAATTTTAAATTAATTGATCAGTTTGTTATTGGAAGGTTTTTTATTTTTATTCTAGCATCAATTTCTGGTAAGAATAATAAGAAAACGATGAGGTTATACCACTAATTTCAATCGATTCACTTTTGAATGTTTGCTATAGAATGATGTTGGATTATCTTAATTTTTCATTATAGTCGACTCTTCCACCTAAATGTGTATTCAACAAAATATTCAGGAAGTGTTGTCCTCTTTTATAATTGGGTCAAAAAAGTATCATATATGGCAATTTTACTGGTAGATGTGAAATATGCAAAAATTTATCTTTAAATATTGAAATATAAGAATTAAGCACCTTAGTTTTTGTCAATAATTTAGTATTTTAAATAGATAGGAACTTTGGAATCAGTTGTAACTCTTAATGAAACATATGTATAGATTTTTTCTAGCCAGTGTATTGGTGATTATATGCGTTTCTTGTGGCGGACCGGAACTTCCAGAGACAGTTGCTTTGGCCTATGAAAATTTACCTGAGGAAATTGACTTTAATCAGGATATCAAACCCATTTTATCGGATAAATGTTATATATGCCATGGGCCGGATAAGGCTAAGATTTCTGCTGGACTTCAATTGCATCAATCAGAAACCGCTTATGCGGAGTTACCAGAATCTCCTGGGAAATTTGCACTGGTTGCTGGAAATTTAAAAAAGAGCGAGATTTTTTATAGAATTATTTCTGAGGATCCCAGCTATGTAATGCCAACTCCAGAATCGTATCTATCCTTGACCAATAGGGAAAAAGCCTTATTGATAAAATGGATTGAGGAAGGGGCGGAATATCAAGACCATTGGGCTTTTATCCCACCAAAAAGGCCAGAACTTCCTAAGGTTAAAAACCAAAAATTTATATCCAACGAGATAGATAATTTCATCGTTTCACGTTTGGAACAAAAAAAACTGGAGCCTAATGAAAGGGCGGATAAAGAAACCCTATTGCGACGGGTGTCTTTTGATTTAACCGGATTGCCGCCAACCGTTGAAGAACTTAATTTTTTTTTGGGGGACACCGATACTAACGCATACGAAAAACAAGTGGACCGGCTTTTAGCTTCCCCGCATTATGGCGAACATATGGCCCTGGATTGGATGGACCTTTCGCGTTTTTCGGATACGCATGGGTATACAGTAGACCAGTATCGAGATGTTTCTGCCTGGAGAGATTGGGTCATTACATCCTTCAATGAAAATCGTAGCTACGATGAGTTTATACAATGGCAATTGGCGGGTGATATGATGCCCAATGCCACTAAAGATCAGATTTTGGCAACTACTTTTAACAGACTGCATCCTCAAAATATGGAAGGCGGTATAGTGGAAGAGGAGTTTAGATCAGAATATGTAGCCGATAGGGCCAACGTAACCGGGGAAGGACTTTTGGGACTAACTGTGGCTTGTGCTAAGTGCCATGATCATAAGTATGATCCAATTTCCCAAAAGAACTATTACGAAATGTACAGTTTTTTCAATAACATAAATGAGTCCGGTCAAATATCTTGGGATTATTCCATGCCAGTCCCAACCTTATTATTGGCAACGAAAGAACAGGAAGACTTTTTAGCCTATGTAGATACCCTACTTGAGAAAAAAGAGGTTGAAAAAGCGCAGATTGTAGAGAAGGAGACAGATTCTTTTGAGGAATGGATACGTACCGAAAAATATAAAAAGGAAAGTGTAAATGGTTTGCCAACAGCTCTTTCGGTGAATATGAATTTTGATGGTGGTAGTTTGTACAACACTGCACCCAATGGTAATAAGGCCAAAATGCGTACCCAATTCACGGAAAATGAAAAAGCCAAATTCTCAAAAGGATTTACGGGTCAAGGACTAGAACTGGACGGAGATGTTTGGATGGATTTGGAAACAAAGGGTATTTTTCACCGGTACCAACCGTTTAGCATTGGTCTACGAATCTTTGTGCCCAAAGATTTGGAAAATGGTGTAATCCTACACAAAATGATAGGTACCCGTCTTTTTAGTTATAGGGGCTATCACCTAAATATTAAGGATAATAAGCTAGAGTTGCTCATGGCTCACGTCTATCCGGATAACGCCATTGTGGAAAAGACCTTACAGGATGTTCCCAAAGAGCAATGGGTGCAATTAACCATGACCTATGACGGATCTAGTACAGCCAAAGGTTTTAAGATTTTTTTGGATGGTGCCGAAATGAAAACCGAAGTGGTAAATGATAACTTGACCAAGGATATTGTCTATGACCATGAAAAAAATCCTAGACGAAACAAAGAACCTGGAATACAGATAGGTGCTAGATGGAGAGGAAAAGGTATTGGCGGTGCCATCATAGATGATCTTTTGGTTTTTGATAAAGAACTATCAGATTTGGAAGTGTTGAAAATAGCCAATGCCGATAGCTATAGAGAAGTAATTACTAAACCGTTTTCTAACCTATCATCTGCAGAGAAAAATCAGCTAAAGAATTATTATCAAGCTACGAAATCTAGCATGTACAAAGCTAATCTTGCGGAACTGCAAGAAACAAGAAAGCTTTATAACGATAGTATAGAGACCATACCGGAAATTATGGTCATGAAAGAAATGGACGAACCTAGACCTACGTTCATTTTGGAAAGAGGGCAATATGATGCTTACGGTGAACAGGTTTTTCCAAACACACCTGAGAAAATTTTTGCCTTTAACGATAGTCTTCCAAAAAATAGGTTGGGGCTTTCAGAATGGGTAATAGCTAAAAATAATCCTTTAACCGCACGTGTAGCGGTAAACAGGTATTGGAAGAATATATTTGGTATTGGTATCGTGAAAACGGTTGAAGATTTTGGAAATCAGGGTGAGATGCCGTCACACCCAAAGTTATTGGATTGGCTTGCTATTAATTTCATGGATACAGGATGGGACGTAAAGGCATTGCACAAACTTATGGTAATGTCAAACACCTACCAGCAGTTTTCAAAAGCAACACCAGAGCTTATGGAAATTGATGTGGAGAATAGGTTGTTGGGACGTGGCCCGGTAAAAAGATTAACAGGTGAAATGTTGCGTGACAATGCACTTGCGGCATCCGGATTATTGAACCGAAAAATAGGAGGGCCGAGTGTAAGGCCTTATCAACCTGAAGGCTTATGGAAAATTAATAACGCCGAATATACAGAGGATACAGGGGACAAATTATACCGAAGAAGCTTGTACACCATTTGGAAGCGTTCCGTACCCCACCCAACAATTGCTACTTTTGATGCTCCTGATAGGTCTTTTTGCACAGTTAGAAGACAAAAAACTAATACTCCTTTACAAGCTTTAGTGCTTTTAAATGATCCTACATACATCGAGGCAGCTAGGGTTTTGGGCAAGAACATGATGGATTTTGAAACCATCTCAGAAGGTATTTCCTATACGTTTAAAGAATTGTCCGGTAGGTCCATCACAAAAGATGAATTGAGTTTATTGTTATCGCTCAGAAATGAGGAGTACGATAATTTCAATCAATATCCAGATAAAGCAAAAGGGTGGTTAAATACTGGGGAATTTAAAGTTGATGCTGGTATTGATACCAATATATTGGCAGCGAATGCAGTGGTGGCAAGTACCATTATGAATTTAGATGCCACCATAACTAAAAGATAAAGGAATGTGCGACGGACATGATACATTACGGTCTAACAATAAGGACTTGCAACAAGTAGAGAAACAATGGGATAGACGTAATTTCTTGACCAAGACTTCCCTAGGTTTGGGAGCCTTGGCGTTGGGTTCGCTTATGAACCCTCAAAAAACATTTGCATCCTTGGCCGCCGGTGGTTCTGATAATGATGCGGTAAATTCTATTTTGAAAAATCAATTAGGGCTTCCACATCATGTGCCTAAGGCCAAACGGATTGTGTATTTGTTTCAAAGTGGTGGTCCATCACAATTGGATATGTTTGACTATAAGCCTAAACTTAAGGATATGTACGGTAAGGATTTACCGGCTTCCGTTAGAAAAGGGCAACGGTTAACGGGTATGAGTGCAGACCAAACTACCTTTCCCATTGCCCCGACTATTATGGATTTTCAGCAATATGGCGAATCTAGGGCTTGGGTAAGTGAATTGATGCCGCATCTCGCGGAGGTGGTAGATGACCTTTGTTTTGTAAAATCCATGCAGACAGATGCTATTAATCATGATCCTGCAATAACCTTTATGCAGACCGGTAATCAATTACCAGGTAGGCCTTCTATTGGTTCGTGGTTAAGCTATGGGTTGGGATCGGATAATGAAAACTTACCCACATTCATTACCCTAGTGACAAAAAATATGCCTGGCCAACCATTATACTCAAGATTATGGGGTAATGGCTTTTTACCTACAGAGCATCAAGGGGTTCAATTTCGTTCTGGAAAAGACCCTGTACTTTTCTTAAGCGACCCAGAAAATTATGATGGTCACGACCGTCGTAAAATGTTGGATTATTTAGGAAAGTTGAACAATTTACAACATGATGCCTACGGTGATCCCGAAATACAGGCAAGAATGGCGCAGTATGAAATGGCATTCAGAATGCAAACGTCTGTACCAGAGGTGACCGATATGTCTGATGAACCGGATTATATTTTTGACCTATATGGTAAAGACAGTAGAGAACCGGGTACGTATGCGGCCAATTGCCTAATGGCTAGAAAGCTTTTGGAAAAAGACGTAAAATTTGTTCAGTTGTACCATCAAGGTTGGGATCAGCATATTGGTTGCCCAGAAGGCGTTCGGGCCCAATGTAAGCGTACAGACCAAGCCAACGCAGCATTGATAAAAGATTTAAAACAACGTGGTATGTTAGAAGACACCTTGGTGATATGGGGCGGTGAATTTGGTAGAACCGTTTATTCTCAAGGGCAGTTGACCAAAACCGACTATGGCAGGGATCACCACCCAAAAGCATTTACTATGTGGATGGCAGGAGCAGGGGTTAAGCCTGGCTTTACCTATGGAAAAACGGATGATTTCAGTTATAATGTAGTTGAAAACCCAGTCCATATCCACGATTTTCATGCTACGTTAATGCACTTGTTCGGCATAGACCATGAACAACTTACTTTTAAGCATCAAGGTAGACGATTTAGACTAACCGATGTACATGGTAAAGTGGTAAAAGATATTTTGACATAATTTTAAGGGCATGAACAAACGAAGAGATTTTTTAAAGAAAACTACCCTTGCAGGCGTAGCGCTAACCACCGTACCTAGTTTTGGATTTCATATGATAAAAAAACCAGAGCTAAAAGGGGAAATTATCGGGCATGGAGATTATACATATAGGGTAAATGAAAATTGGGCGCAAATAGGACTGTCGAAACCGCTATTGAATTGCCATGAAATGGTGATGGACAGTAAAGGAAGGTTGATCATGATCGGAGACCATACGGACAATAACATTCTAATTTTTGATAAATCTGGTAAAATCTTGGATTATTGGGGGAGTGCATATCCTGGTGGTCACGGACTTTCCATATCCAATGAGGGCGAAGAAGATTTTCTATACCTAACAGATTGCGGTTGGTATCAAGATAAGGCAGGCCAATGGAAAAGACAAAGCGGACGCATAAGCAAGACAACTACAGATGGTAAAGTGCTTTTCGATATTGGTCACCCGCAAACCATAGGCATATATGAGCCAGGAGATTATTTTCAACCAACTGAAACTGCAATAGGACCAAATGGAGATATTTATGTTGCCGATGGTTATGGTATGGATTATATAATTCAATACAGCGCTAAAGGAGAATATATTAGGCATTGGGGTGGTCATGATAATACCAATGAAAATTATAATCTCTCAAATGCCCACGGTGTCGCCATAGATTATAGGGATGCTAAAAATCCAATGGTTGTTTGTACATCTAGAAATGATAAAGCTTTTAAGTTTTTTACCTTGGATGGGATTTATGTAAAGACCTTAACTTTACCAAATATGCAAGTGTGTAGACCTGTTTTTGATGATAATAACCTCTATGCAGGGGTGTGCTGGTCAGAACCAAAGGATAAAAGTATAAAAGCCAATGAAGGGCATACAGGTTTTATGACCATTCTCGAGGGAGATACGGTGGTATCCAATCCCGGAGGCACGGAACCAACTTATAAAAACGGAAAATTACAAGATTCTTATCAATTGTCTACCAAACCAATTTTACATGGTCATGATGTTTGTATAGATGGGGATAAGAACGTTTATGTATGCCAATGGAACGCCAATAGAACTCCTCCATTAATGTTAGAACGTGTTTAAGTAAAAGCCACCTATGCAGGAAACTTCTGATTTTGTTTTATTCCTTGGTAGGTTTCACCCGTTGGTAGTGCATCTTCCTATTGGAATTTTGATGTTCGCCTTTTTTCTGGAACTTATCAATAGATTTCAAAAGCAATCCAATTTTGATGCCGTCATAAAGATTGCTCTTTTGTTGGGGGCTATAAGTGCATTTTTTGCTTCCGTTTTGGGCTATATGTTATCACAAAGTGGGGATTATGAGGAAGGCATGTTAGATAGCCATTTTTGGTTAGGGGTTGCCACTATAGTAGTGACATTTCTAGCCTGGATTTTAAAAGCTAATTTCTTTCCTTTACCAGAATCTTTTAAAGTAATCCGGTCAAATATTGCGGTCCTAACACTTATTGTGGTTTTGATTAGCGTTACCGGTCATTATGGTGGCAATCTAACACATGGGTCCGATTACCTTACGAAGTACGCACCATTTAACGACAATAAGAAAATTGAGCTTCCAGCACTGGCAAGTTTAGATGAGGTGGTCGTATATCCGTATTTAGTAGAGCCAGTTTTGGAAGCAAAATGCTACAGCTGCCACAACGAATCCAAGCAAAAAGGAAATTTGGCCATGTATACTCCAGAGCTATTAATGGAAGGTGGAAAGCACGGGCCAATATTAGTAGCTGGTGATGCGGCAGAATCAGAAATGTACAAGCGCGTTACCTTACCAGAGTCTGATGAGGAGTTTATGCCACCTGAAGGTAAAACACCGTTAACAGATGAGGAAATTTCCATATTAAAGTTTTGGATAGATAGTGTGAATGTTGATTTCACTAAAACTTTAGCGCAATTGAACGTACCCGAAGAAATTCAACTTATAGCAGCGAATAAATTAAATCTTACGTATTCGGGTAAATTAGCCTCCGATGCCATGCCCAAAGTAAACGTTCTTGATGCCAAAACTATTGACGTCCTAATTTCTGAAGGTTTTCAAGTACGAGAATTGGTTCTTGGGTCCTCTTTATTGGATATAACGCTACCAGATAATACGGTTGATTTAAAGGACGAATCCGGTTTAAATAAAAAGATTGCTTTGTTAGTGGCAATAAAAGACAATGTCATCAGATTAGATATGGGAGGTAACGGTGTTACAGATGAACATTTAAAATCTATCACAGTACTAAGTAATTTGCAACAGTTAAAATTACCCGATAATCCTATTACGGATAAAGGGATTACGTATTTAAAACAGCTTTCAGTATTAAATAGTGTTAATCTATATAAGACCAACATTAGTAAGGTATGCTTATCCCAATTTTCAGAAATGACCAATCTTAGAAAGGTATATGCATGGCAAACTTCCATTACATCAGAAGATGTTGTTTCCTTTAATACTAATGAAGAGGGGCCTAAAATTATCTTAGGGCTATAATTAGAATCCTAAGTAACTTTTTCAAGACAGGATTTTATAAAATTAAGTTCTCCTCCTTTAGTGTCGAACGTTCCAATAATGTATACTTTTCTAGTTTTCATAGTCCAATTGTTAAGTTAACCGATTACTGATAATTAATTTTTTACCAAATGTTTGTGCAGGTCTTCTATTTTCTCGCAACCTACCTGGTCCATAACTTGCTTTAGCTCTGTTTTTAATAGGGAAATGGTATGGTCTCCTCCTTTTTTTCCCAAAGCTGAAACACCGTACATAAAAGATCTTCCCAAAAAACTAAATTCAGCCCCAGAAGCAATGGTACGGGCTATATCTGGGCCAGACCGTAGGCCACTGTCCATCATTACTTTTATTTTATCCCCGTATTTATCGGCAATTCTAACAAGGGGTTTTATACTAGATTGACCGGCATCTAGCTGTCTTCCGCCATGATTAGAAACGATGATACCGTCTAAACCCAGTTTAATTGCTGTTTGTGCATCTTGCTCGGTTGCCACACCTTTTAGCACCAATTTGCCCTTCCACATATCCCGAATAGGTTTTATCTTTTCTTCGTTGAGTCTACCAGAAAATGTTTGGTCCATAAATTTACCCAACTCACTTAAGTTCAAACCTTTTGGCATATAGGGTTTCAAGGTTTCAAAGCCAGGTTGACCGTAACGTAACGTATTTAAAGCCCAAGCCGGTTTTTGTAAGACTTGAAGAACATTGGAAATAGACATTTTTGGGGGCATGGCAAGGCCATTTCTAATATCGCGCGGGCGATAACCGAACGTGGGTACATCACATAAAATAACTAGAACGGGGCAGTCTGCTGCGGCTGCACGTTTTATAATATCATCCCTTAACCTGGCTTCCGTGGGGTGGTATAGTTGAAACCAAGCTTTACCTTCTGTAATTTCCGATATGCGCTCTATGCTACTAGTGGTTACTGTACTCAGGATAAAGGGTATATTATGATCAAAGGCTGCCTTTGCCAATATTTCGGGCGAATTAGGCCAGATAAGACCTTGCAAGCCTATGGGTGAAATACCAAATGGGGCATCATAAGTATGTCCAAAAAGCTCCGTTTTTAAGGATGGTTCATTATAGGAATCCAGATAATACGGACTTAATTCTACCTCCCTGATTTCTGCAGTGTTTTTAACAATGTTAACGTCTTGGTTGCACCCGCCGTCTAAATATTCAAAAGCAAATTTTGGAATACGTTTTTTAGCCTTATTTTTAAGGTCGTCTATTGAGGGATATTTAGAATTTACGTATAATTTCATCTTCTTATAATTTAAATATTCTATTCATTTTAACCCATTTTTCACCTTCGGGAGTCCCAGGGAGTAATTACTGATATTGTTCCATCAAACTTTCCCACTTTTGCACTAGAACGTTGTTTTTATCACTTTCTCCTTTAGCATTCAAGGAAAAATGTTCATCTACTTCCATGACCATAGATAGTCTATTGGCAATATGAAAGATTTTCATGTTCACTATTCCGGAGTCCTTAAATACTGGCTATTATCCCTGGCCAGACCTTTTTATGGTGTGCAATATATTGTTGGATGAGTCTTGAATCATCCTTCAGGTCGAGTGCAAAACATAATCTTTCGGTTTTCATTTAATTATGACTAGGGCTTTCTTATTAACTCTAAAGCCATAGAAAGCAATAAAAACAAAACATAGCATTGGTAACATGAAAGAGAAATTCACTTCACTAACTCCTAAAATTTTTATATCATTTACCCCGAATCCGCCAAGGTCTATCAACATACCTTGAAGTTTTGGCATTAGGGCACCACCGACAATGGCCATCACCAAACCCGCTGCACCAATTTTTGATTCTTCTTCACTCATACCTTCTAAGGCTATCCCATAAATGGTAGGAAACATAATAGACATGAACAGCGTAATTGCAACCAAACAATAAAGACCGAAAATTCCTTCTATAAAAATGACACCTATGGTTGCAAAAATTGCAAACAACGCATACAGCATCAATAACTTGCCTGAAGGAAAAAATTGTAAAAGATAGGTGCCTAATGCACGACCAAAGAAAAATAAAATAAAAGCTATAAATTGATAGTTGGCCGCTGTATCACTGGACATCCCAATGGCCTCTGCATATTGGTAAATGTAGGTCCAGCACATGATTTGTGCACCTACATAGAGCACTTGCGACGACACTCCCAATGTATAAGTAGAATTGGCCTTTAGTTTGGCAAACGTCTCTCCCAAACTATCCGTAATACCATCACCTTTTTTTTGGGGCATTTTACTTATTGAAACGAGTACTAAAACAGCTAAAATAACTAGGCCAAGAATCACATAAGGATCTCTGATTACCATAAGGTCAGAAGTCCGTATCAGTACCTTTTTAGCTTCTTCCAGAGCACTGTAATTAGCTATGTCGTCTGATTGTAGTTTTTGAAGTACAAACTGTTGGGCAACTAATAGGCCTAAAATTGATCCGACAGGGTTAAATGCTTGCGCTAGGTTTAAACGCTGGGTAGCAGTTCTTGGGTCACCCATGGCCAAGATATAAGGGTTTGCCGTGGTTTCCAAAAATGCTAGTCCAAATGTTAAGATGTACAATCCTAAACAAAAAAACCAGAACTGTTCTGTAATTGCCGCAGGATAGAACAGTAAAGCGCCAACGGCATAAAGGCCCAATCCAATTAAAACCCCAACTTTATAACTGTATTTCCTTACAAATAAGGCAGCTGGCAAGGCCATACAAAAATACCCTCCGTAAAATGCCATTTGTACCCATGCCGCTTGGGAATTTGAAAGCTCTAAAACCTTTTTAAACGCCTGTACCATGGGGTCTGTAACCGCATTGGCAAAGCCCCAAAGTCCAAAAAGAGAAGTAATCAATATAAATGGAATGACTACTTTTTTTGATACTACAGGTACTTTTTCTTGCTGTGTCATCTTTGGTGCTTTAGTTTATAATGATCGATCTAAGTGGGTGTAACCACCATCTACATAAAGTAATTGGCCGGTAGTGTGGCTAGAACGGGACGATAATAAAAACAAGGCGGTATCCGCAATTTCCTGTTCGGAGGTCATTCTATTTTCTAGAGGTATATTTTTGGTGATTTCGGCAAGTTTTTCTTCAGGATTATCAAATGTTTTTATCCATTTATCATATAAAGGTGTATAACATTCTGCCACAATTATAGCATTTACCCTAATGGAATAGGGGAGTAGTTCAACGGCCCATTCTCTTGTTAAGGCATTACGACCACCATTGGCTGCAGCATATCCTGAGGTGCCCCCTTGCCCCGTAACAGAGGTTTTGGAACCGATATTAACGATAGCTCCTTTATTTTTTTTCAATTCTGGTAGAACCAGTTTGGCCATAGTATAATAATGGGTCAGGTTTTTATGAAGCGATTTTACAAAACCCTCAACCAAACCATGTTCTAAACCCACCGAATCATTTACGCCGGCATTATTTACCAAACCATCAATTTGTCCAAATTGCTCCAAGGCAGATTTTACCGCATTTTCACATTCATGTGCATCTGTAAGTTCAGCATAGGCTTTACCTACTTTACCTTCTAAGGCTTGGATTTCTTTTACACAAGCATCAACTTTTTCCTTTGTTCTACCAATGATAAAAGGAATAGCGCCTTCTTTCGCCAATGCCATACTTATACCTCTACCTATACCTGCAGAGCCACCGGTAACGATGATAACCTTGTCCTTTAAATATAGGTCCATTTGTTTTTGCTTTTATTTGGATTCTACCTCATATCTTGAATCAAGAAGTAAAATATACGTACGAGCTTTTTTTCTAGTTTAAGTTATAGAATCTTGAAGCATTACCTCCTAAGATGGCTTGCTTTTCGTCTAAATTGAGTTCATTGATATAGTGATTGACAATATTTAGAACTTCTTCGTATTCAGTAGCCAACAAACATACCGGCCAATCTGAGCCAAAGAGTACTCTATAAGCGCCAAAAGCTTCAAAAATCACATCGAAATACGGAACAAAATCCTCATATTTCCAGTTTGCTAAATCGGCCTCTGTTACGTAGCCAGATAGCTTACAATATACATTTGGGTTTTGAGCAATACGTTGAATATCTTTTTTCCACTGTTCAATTTCTCCTGATTTAATATATGGCTTTGCCAAATGGTCTAGCACGAATTTGTTTTCAGGAAATTTAGAAACTAGTGTAGCAGTATTTTTTAAGTGCGTAGGGTAAACTAAGATATCATAAGTTAGGTTCAAAGCACTTAATTGGGAAATGCCAAATTGAAATTTAGGGTCTAGAAGAAAGTCTTCCTTTTCAGCTTGTAAAATATGTCGGACTCCTTTAAAGTATGGGTTTTGAGCATAATGTTCTAATCTAGATGAAACATTTGGGCTTGATAAATCAACCCAACCTACGACTCCCTTAATAAAGTCATTAGTTTTCGCCAAACCCAGTAAAAATTCGGTTTCTTCTTCAGATTGGTCTGCTTGTACGGCAACGCAACCCTCTATATTCAGTGTCTGAAAAATAGGTGCCAAATGCTCAGGAAGAAAATCTTGTTGAATTATTTTCATATCATTAGTAATCCATGCATCCTTAACAGGATGATACTTCCAGAAATGCTGATGACTATCTATAATCATTATAGTGCTTTTGCGACTTGTTTAGAAGTTCCCAGACCTTCAATGCCAAGCTCTACTATATCTCCGGCTTTTAAGTATTTGGGAGGATTAAATCCTAGGCCGACACCGAATGGGGTACCGGTAGAGATGATATCTCCTGGTAATAAGGTCATATATTGACTAATATAACTCACCAAATGAGGCACATCAAAAACTAAATCTGAGGTATTGCTTTTTTGCATGGTCTCCCCGTTTACGGTTAACCATAAGTCCAAATTATGCGGGTCTTGTATCTCTTCTTGGGTAACAATGTAAGGTCCAATAGGGGCAAAGGTGTCACAACTCTTTCCTTTTACCCACTGGCCATCACGTTCTAGCTGAAACTCACGTTCGCTATAGTCATTATGCAATACATAGCCCGCTACATGGTGCATGGCATTTTCTTTGGAAACATAACTGGCTTTTTTACCAATTACCACACCCAATTCTACTTCCCAATCTGTTTTACTACTTCCTTTTGGGATTATTAAATCGTCATTGGGTCCAACGATTGCAGAGGTCGCCTTAAAAAATAGTACTGGCTCATTAGGAAGTGTCATTCCGCTTTCCTCGGCATGCTTTGCATAATTTAAACCAACACAAACAATTTTTGATGGCCTTTTCATTGGAGCAGCAATTCTTGCGTCTTTATTAAATTTCGGCAAATTAGTTTTATTTGCTTCTATCCATTTTTCAAGTCTTTCAAGTCCGTCTCCACCAAAAAACTCCTCGTCATAATCCATTCCAAAACCAGACACATCCGCCCAATCTCCGTTGGGTAGTTCAACTCCTGGTTTTTCGTTTTCAATATTTCCTATTCGTATTAGTTTCATTAATTTCTAATTTGTATTAGTTGTTTAATTTAATAAATCCGCCATCAATAGGGAAATCTGTACCAGTAATAAAAGTGGCTTCATCTGAACATAGAAAAAGAGCCAAAGCTGCTATTTCTTTTGGTTGTCCCATTCTACCAATAGGTTGCGATTTGGAAAGCTTATCAAACATCTCATCTTCTTGACCAGGATAATTTTTCTTTATAAAATTATCTACGAACGGTGTATGAACCCGTGCAGGAGAAATACTATTACATCTAATATTATAGTTTATATAATCTTTAGCTATTGAATAAGTCATAGTTAGCACCGCACCTTTGGTCATAGAGTAAGCAAAACGGTCTGTAATGCCTACGGATGATGCTACCGAAGCCATATTTAAAATGATACCTCCGAATTGTTTCATATGGGGTATTACAGCAGATATGCAGTTGTAAACACCTTTAATATTTACATTATAAAGTCTATCCAAATCCTCTTCCGTAGTATGCTCAATGTTACCAACATGGGCTATACCTGCATTATTTATCAGTATATGCAATTCCTGTTCTTTTGCTATACCATCAATTATGGACTTAACCTCTTTTTGGTTTGAGACATCACATGAATGAGCTTTTGCATTATAACCTTCAGAGGTGATTTGTTGCACAACCTTTTGAGCCATTTCTAAATTATGATCCAAAATATGAACATTGGCACCATTTAAGGCAAACTGTGTGGAAAGGGCTTCGCCAATTCCACTTCCACCACCGGTAACCAAGACTGTTTTATTGTTATAGTTAAATGTTGACATTCTATTTTAGTGTTATTTCTACTATGGTATCTATTGGGTTTATTTCACTTTCAGGAATTTGAACCAATAATCCAAATTTATTATTCTGATATACCAAAGGTTTATCTCCCTTGAACATCGATATACTTTTTATTTTTCCTTCAAAATCTTTTATAAATATCTTATTATTCTGATCAAGTATATGAACGTATATTTTTTTGCCTTTTTGGGTGGTCGCCATTTCTTTGGTTGGTGAGATTGGCCCTTCTGAGGCACCATAAATGGTCTCACCATTTTTTTGTAACCAATCTCCTATTTGTTTTAAGGATTGTACATGTTCTTCTTGAATTTTACCATTGGGCATGGGGCCTACGTTAAGTAATAAATTACTACCATAACCTGCCGCTTTAATTACGTAATGGATAAGTTCTTTTTCAGATTTATGTTTTTTATCTTGAAGGTTAAAGCCCCAAGATCCGTTAATAGTTTCACAAACTTCAAAAGGTAGTTGGCCAATATCAGATGCATCTGTACCAAAGCCAGTAGTGTTATTTCCTGGGAGATCCTTTTCGAACATTTGAAAATCTTCACCTTCAATAGGTGCTATATGGTGGTTGTTACCAATTAGACATTGTGGTTGTAGAGTGTGTATCAAGGTGTAGATTTCATCAAGATGCCAATCTAATTGAAGTTTTCCAGATTTTTCTTCGTTAGGAACAGATAAAATTGTTTGGTCCCAATAACCGTCAAACCAAATACCGCCAATTTCTCCATAGTTGGTAAGCAACTCGGTTAATTGAAGCTTCATAAATTCTATGTATTTATCCCAATCTCCTTGATTTCTACCAGGAATATCCTTTCCAGTTCTACCCCTAGGGAAATAATCGTCTTTGTTCCAGTCTAATAAGGAATAGTAGAAAAACAGTTTTATATCTTCTTTTTTACAGGCTTCCGCCAATTCTTTTAAAACATCCCTTCCATAGGGAGTACTATCAACAATGTTATAGGGGCTGGCCTTTGTATCGAACATTGAAAAACCATCGTGGTGCCTACTGGTTATGGTAATGTATTTCATACCGGCATCCTTGGCCATTTTTACCCATTCATCAGCATTGAATTCAGTAGGATTGAAAAAGCCAGGTAATTTTTCATAGGCATCAATAGCTATGTTTTGGTTGTTCATAACCCATTCACCATCTCCTAGAATGCTATAAACGCCCCAGTGAACAAATAAACCAAACTTAGCCTCATTAAACCATTCTCTGGCTTCTAAATTTTCTTTGGTAGGCTTATAATTTTGTTGTCCTTGGCCGTAGGTCAAAGCACTGATCAATAGTAAAGCTAAACCGTGTATTAGTTTTGATTTCATATTAATATTGGTTGTTCCATTCCTTTCCATTAGGAAAATTAAAATCCTTTAGAGACTGTTCTTTCATGGTAATACTGTAACCAGGTGCTAGAGGCGGCATATATGCTCCATTTTTTATAATCACAGGTTCGTAAAAATGTTCATGTAAGTGATCTACAAATTCAATTATTCTACCTTCCATAGATCCACTTATCGTAATATAATCTATCATAGAAAGGTGTTGCACATATTCGCAAAGGCCAACGCCACCAGCATGAGGACAAACAGGAATATTAAATTTTGCAGCCATCAATAAAATCGCCAATACCTCGTTGACACCACCTACACGGCAACTGTCTATTTGGCATATACCCAATCCGCCCGATTGCATCAGTTGTTTAAACATGACCCTATTTTGGCAATGTTCTCCAGTTGCTACTAAAATCGGACTTACCGCTTTGGCAATTTTTGCATGACCTAGAATATCATCAGGACTTGTAGGTTCTTCTATCCACCAAGGATTAAATTTTTTCAGGGATTCCATATTGGTAATGGCTTCATCAACATCCCATTTCTGATTGGCATCCATCATCAATTTAAGGTCGTCGCCAATCTCTTCACGTATGATCGCTGCCCTTCTCATATCATCCTTTAAATCTGCACCAACCTTAATTTTCATATGCTTAAAGCCACTTGCCTTTGCTTCTTGACATAAGAAACGCATCTTTTCGTCTGAATAGCCTAACCAGCCTGCAGACGTTGTGTAAGCAGGGTAACCATTTTTCATTAAGGTAGCTATACGTTCCTTTTTTCCAGCTTCCTTTGCCTTTAGCATTGCAAGTGCTTCCTTTGGAGTTATAACATCTGTAATGTAGGTAAAGTCGATACATGATACCAGTTGTTCTGGTGTCATGTCTACCACTAGTTTCCATAATGGTTTTCCCTCTGCTTTTGCATAAAGGTCCCAAACGGCATTAACAACCGCAGCAGTGGCTAAATGTATTACTCCTTTCTCTGGTCCAAGCCATCTTAATTGACTATCCCCTGTTATCATTTTCCAAAACTTACCCATATCCTGTGTAAATTCTGCTAAGGATTTACCTTTTATCAAAGGAGCTAAAGCTTTAACCGCAGCCACACAAATTTCATTACCTCTACCAATGGTAAAGGTTAATCCGTGACCTTCTAATTTTGGATTATTGGTCTTCAATATTACGTATGTCGCAGAATAATCTGGGTCAGGGTTCATTGCATCTGAACCATCTAATGATTTGCTAGTAGGAAATCTCACATCTTGAACAGAGATTTCCGATATGATAATATTTTGTTTCATTTATTACGAACTTAATAACAAATCTATTTATTGTCTAAAGAAGTATCCACTGTTCATGTTGCTTTTTATAATACTTTTTTTGCCATAATCAATCTTTACTTACCTTATTATAGTAAAGTTTTGCAAATTCATTTGGGGTGATACCTCTAATTATTTTGAATTGTCTATTGAAATTTGAAACATTGCGAAAACCAGATTCATAACAAATTGAAATAATTTTCTGTTCACCTTCAATCAACATTTTACAAGCGTAGCCAACCCTTATCTCATTTAGATATCTTGTAAATGATTTTCTATGTATTTTGGTAAAAAATCGACTAAATGCCGATGAGTTCATGTTGGCAATTTCAGAAACCTTTTTAGAACTTATTGGTTTATTGAAATTCTTATATATGTACTCATATATCTTCTTCAAATCTTGAGAAGATTCATGATTAAAAGGTTTGATAAAGCCATTACTCGATAAAATTCTTGAAGTGTTACTTTTTGTTAGTTCCTGTAAAACCTGCAATAGCATAACTACTTTTTCAAAATCTTTAAGTGCTACCAAACTTTTAATTTTCTTCATCAACTCTACGCTTATATCTGTAAAAACAATTCCTAATGATGCCTTGGTTATAAGATTGGAAATTTTAATCATTTCGGGAGTTTCAAAAAATGTAGTGCCTAGAAAATCTTTTTTAAAGTGTACCGCAATAGCCTCTGCTGTTAAGTTGGAATCCCCGACATAATAATCTGGATCATTTATCCACATATGGGGTAAATTTTTACCCAAGAGTACTACTTCACCTTCGTTAAATTTTTCAATACTGTCCCCAACAAAACGTGTCCCCGTACTTTTAAGAATAATCACTAATTCAAGTTCAGGATGAAAATGCCATAGTTTTAAAAAATGTGGATAGCAGTTTCGGGTTACACTCAAAGAGTTGGTAATGGAGCTGGTGCGATCTACAAAGTGAAGTTTCATTAAATTCTTTTTAGGTTATGCTTTGTGTTTGGTCCTTTTTCTTAATTACACATTATACAGTTTGTATTTTATTATGGTTTAATTGCAAACTTGAAGAACAGTTGGAATAGGATTTTTAAATCCTACTTATTTATTTTTATTTAAAACAAGAAGGTTCATATTGTTTCTAGCAATTAGATAACTTCCTTTTTTATCGGCAAGATTTATGGTTTTGATACTTCTAACTTCTCCCAGAATATTTATTCCACTTTCTATTGGGGAGACCGTATGAAACTCACCATTTCCAATTCCAGTTAGCAAGTATCCTATGCTTGCATCATTTCTTGGGGTTTCAACCTCTGAACCATAAAGATTTCCTGCTAGTACTATATCTAAAACACCATCATTATCAATGTCCTCTATAATCATGTCATTTATAGAAGATGTTTGTGCAGCATAGGGTAACGGCTTCTGAATAAATGTACTTGATTGATTCATAAATATAGAATTAGCGAAAGTTTTCGCCTCGTAGGTTAAAGCGTCATTTAACTTTTCTGGCGTATATACTTCTGTTAAACTAGCTTTAGAGAACGAGCTGTAATCTGGAAATTTCTTTTTAATTGAAGGTATTTGTTGGGATGAGCATTGTCGACCCCTAAGTGGATACAACTCCCCTTCGCTATAATACCCCAATACAATATCTAAACTGCCATTATCATCAAAATCTTCAGCGTAGATTTTAAAGGGTTCTTTTGCAGATGCTTTGTATTTATAATTTAAGCCAATATTGCCTGCGATAAAATCTAAATCGCCATCGTTATCTACATCTGCTATTTTGATAGTGTTCCACCAGCCTACAAAATTGGTTAGACCATAAACAGTGCTTTTATCGGTAAACTTTCCATTGGAGTTAATGAATATAGTTGGTGCCATCCACTCACCAACAATAACTAAATCTTGCTTTCCATCCTTATTAATATCTGCCCACTCGGCATCTGTAACCATACCAATATTTGTCAGCTCGGGTGCTATGTCATTGGTGATATCGGTGAACTTGATAAGATTATCTTTGCTATCATTTCTCAGTATATAGCTATTCGTTGGTAAAGGGTATTTGCCTGGGGTTTGCCTACCGCCAACAAATAGGTCTAAATCTCCATCATCATCAATATCTACAGACTTAACTACTGAACTACTTGTATATAGTTTTGGTAGCCCATTAGTATCTTTTTTGAATTCTCCCGTTCCATCGTTTATATATAGTCGGTCTTGGTACAGTTGGTCTCCTTCATTATTTTCATTCCCGCCACTAGCAACATAGAGATCGATATCGCCGTCATTGTCAACATCAAAAAATATAGCAGAAACATCTTCATAGGCTTTGTCCAATTGCCAAATATCATCAAGTACCCCATCAAAACTATTTTCATTATTTTGTAGATAGAGTTGTCCTGGTTGATTTTTTGCGCCACCCACGTAAAAATCATCTAAGCCGTCACCATTAACATCTTTCACTGCCAAGGCAGGTCCTTGCTGTGACATTTTGTGTGGTAAAAGTACTTCTCGTTGAAAATCTTTAAAGTCATTTTCAATATGGATGAATTTTGGTGATAAATCGGGTTCTGCACTAGAAAAAAGAACCTTGGGGTTTACCTCCTTTATTAACTGCACTTGATTTCTAGATTCTTGTTTAATTTCTACCAATTGATTAGCCTCAATATCGTACAAAGTTTGAATACCTCCCTTAGGCCAAAATACCTGTATAGAATCTATTTTTTGGTGAGAACCAATACCAAAATGTACAATAGGTTCAACGGATGATTCGTATCCTCTTGTGGTTTGTAATTCAACCAATTGCTTTTCACCATTGTTATAAATCCATATTTTGGAACCTATCCCAAAACAGTTGTCTTCTTTTCCCTTTAATTTTAAACGAAGATAATTTGAACCGGACTTGGTGCTGATTTTATTTTCAAACACCTGTGATGTCATATCCAAATGATTAACTACAAGGTCCAAATCACCATCCAAATCTAAATCAGCATACGATGCTCCATTGGAGAAGCCTTCAACGCTCAATCCATATGCTGAGGTTTTCTTTTCGAAAGTTAAATCTCCATTATTGGAAAATGCAAAATTGGGAACAGGGGTAGAAGGCATACGTTTTACCCAATCCACATATTCTTCTAGCTTAACTTTGCCATAAGCTTTTTGAACCCTAAAAAGAGCATTGTAATCATTGTTGTTAACATCCCGACGCATACCATTAGTGACAAAAAGGTCTTTAAAACCATTGTTTTGCATATCGAACAACAAAGGGCACCAACTCCAATCTGTATAATTAATACCAGCCATTTCACCTATCTCTATGAAATTATCCATACCCGTATTTAGTTGAAGAGTATTCTTCATGTATTGATGATGTAGGCCTTTGTCTACCAAATCATAAAACAATTCGGTATTCATGGCGCTCATATTAGATTTTTGGTCTTCGTTGTTACTACCCATCATATCTAATTGAACAAGATCGATTAGGCCATCATTGTTCATGTCTGCAGCATCAGTACCCATACCAAAATTAGAAGTGTGCATGGTGTATTGCTGAAGCTTATTTTTAAATGTACCGTCACCTTGATTGATGTATAGAAAATCGCTTGAATTGAAATCGTTGGAGACATAGATATCTACATTTCCATCGTTATTAAAATCAGAAAAACTGATACCCAAAGTAAGTCCGTAATTTAGAATACCCGATGCTAATGTGACATCAGTAAATCTACCATTGTCATTGCGATACAGCTTGTCAGATTCTTCTAAATTGGGCTGCTTCATATGCTTTTCAAAGAAATCGTTCTTTTGGTTAAAACCAGAAGGGGGGTAGTTGCCTACATATAAATCTAAGTCCCCATCATTATCATAATCAAAGAAAGCAGATTGAATGGAGTGGCCCTTATCAGCAACACCAAATTTTAAGGCCTGTTCAGAAAAAGTATTGTTTTGATTGTTTACGTAGAGGAGATTTTTTCTAGAATTTCCTGGCCCAGCAACGCTCACATAAATATCTAAAAAACCGTCATTATTAACATCTGCCATTGTTGTACCGGTAGTCCAATGATTATAAACTCCTTCAACACCCGCGGTTACTGTAATGTCTTGAAACGACATGTTACCCTTGTTCAAATACAATTTATTCTTACCCATTTGGCCAGTAAAATAAATATCAGGCAAACCGTCATTATTAATATCACCAGTAGAAACTCCACCCCCAAAATAAATGAACGGATAAATCAGGTAATTGAAGTTCTGTGATTCTTGGGTCTTATTCAAAAAACGAATACCAGAAGTGTCCGCCGAAACCGCCTCGAAATTCTGTATTACATTTTCGGTTGGGGCATTATTGGCGGTATAAGCTGTTTTATCCTTACAAGAAAGGATGCAAGACAGTATAATAACCAAGTATAAATATTTAAAAGTCATTAGATTAAATTAGTATAAAATTTTAGAGGTCACAATTTAGCTACTTACTAATTTAGCCTGATTTATGCTATCGGCTTCGACCATTCTTTTTATCAGGTTATTAAAGATTGTGTTCTTAGTCTGAGATCGGTTCAAGCGATAGCAGAACTCGTTGAAATAGCGATTGATGTGGAATTCGCTCACCCAAGAGTAAGTTGTCCTTATCCATGTTTTTATTTGATGTATCATCGTATGTAGTGCCTTGAAATTCAATCCGCCGTTGCTGTTGATCTGTTCGATATCGTATGCTTTGGCGATAGGTCTGTATCCCTTCCATTTATCCGTGGTCACCTTTGCGTTCTTGTCGATATGGGCATCAAAGATTGTTTTAAGTTCTTTGGCTGAAAAATTGTCTATTTTTTGCGAGTACATCCGTCTCACCTTTCCACCCTCGGTAAGCTCAACGGCACATATGGCCTTCTTTTTCTTCGCATGATAGCTTCTGCCGACCTTACCCTTTTCTTTTCCACCTACCACGAATTCATCAACATGTACATTGCCCTGCATTGAGTGGTTGCCACTTGATTGCATCGCTTCACGGATCTTGTGCATGAAAAACCTCGCGGTCTGTTCGCTTACCCCATAGCGAACCGCCATATAGCTTGCCGAAAGACTCTTGGTGGTGGTGGACATCTCGAAACAGATGAAGAAAGCCTTGCGGACACCGAACTTTACCTTATGAAAAAGGGTGTTGGCCGTGGCACTTTCGATATGGACGCAGACATTACACGCTCTGGAAAAATCTTTGCGGTTTTGGTATCCACAATGACCACACTTGACACATTTATATCCTTCTTTCCACTTGATAGTCGCCAAATATTCCTTACAATCAAAATCTGTTTTAAAGTGTTCGCAGAACTCTAAGAGGTTTTGACCTTTGAATAATTCCATAAATCCCTTATTTTATTGAATTCAAATCTAAGTATTTAACTTGTGACCTCTATAAAATTTTTCTGGTAACTCCATTGAAATCATAAAAAACAACCTCTTTCATTACAGGTAATATCTCAAATTTTCTTGAAGATTGAGAAAGATAACTGTTACCATAATAAAATTCTAATTTTGTTTTTTCGCCATTAGTGAATGTGATATAAGCTCCGGCATCCGACGTTTTTAGTGATATAATTTTGTTAGCTGCCGTACCTTTGCTTTGATATTCATAAGCTTTCAAGGGGCCTTTATTTGCTCCGGCCAAAAGGGCTGATTGGTTATCGATATAAAAGGTTGTAATACTTTTTTGATCTCCATTTAAATACAATCCTGAGATTAAGGTCGAAACTGATTCAAAATCACCTTTGCCATTACCTTTAAGAAAAATTCCGTTCGAGGCATCATAGTTGCCAAAAAGAGGATCAGCAGAGTTTTGATTGCCGCTAAGTAATGCATCTAGATTTCCATCTGCATCAAAGTCTTTGATTAATACACCATAAACTGGGGATACTTGACATGTGATGGGTAATGGACGTATTTTAAATCCTTCTTCACCTAAATTTTCCAAGTAGCTTGTTGTGAGGATTTTAGCATCTAAAACAAAGTCATTTTTACGGTCCTGTTTTTTGAGGATTTCATCAAAATCTGCTTCCGAAAAGGATTTGTAATTTTTAAACCGCTTCTTGTAAGCAACAATCTGGGATATCAATGCATCTCTTGTATGTAAAGCGTATTCTTTTAAGGAACCAGAATCATCCTTTTCGTAATAGGAAATAATGGGGTCAATTTTGCCGTTGGCGTCAAAATCATCAGCATATACGCGAACAGGATGTTCTGCATCTGCTTTTATATACGTATTCAATCCGAAATTGCCCAGTATATAGTCGGTATCACCATCATTGTCAAAATCTCCACCTGAGATACTATTCCACCATCCAGATGTATTTTTAAGTCCGGTATTATTATATGGTTCGAGTGCACCATTTTTATTGATGAAAAATTGAACTTCTGTCCATTCCCCTACAACGATTAGATCTACCCAACCGTCATTGTTGAAATCTGTCCAAATAGCATCGGTTACCATACCAATCTCTTTTAGGGCTGGGGGAGTAGCTTCTTTTAAGTTGCCATTGTCATTCATTAAAAGGCTACTTATTGGAGATTTAGGATATTCTCCCGGACTAAATTTTCCACCTATAAAGAGATCGATATCACCATCTCTATCAAAGTCAGCTCCTTTAACCGGACCACCACTTGCGGTGCTTAATGAACTTGTATTCTGTTTTATAAACGAACCGTTTTCATTCGTATAAAACCGGTCTTGATAAGCTTCTTTGCCGGCAACGAAGTCACTGCCGCCACTAACTACATATGCATCATTGTCACCATCATTGTCTGCATCAAAAAGAAGTATGCCCATGTCCTCGAAACTAGCATCTTCTTCGAAAATGTTTGATTTTTCAAATGAACCTTGCTTTTGGATAAATAACGTTGCCGTATTTTCAGCGGACCCACCTATTAAAATATCATCCAAACCATCATTGTCTATGTCATTTATAGCAATAGATGGTCCTTCTTTCGAATACATTTTATAGAAAAGAGGGTCATTATTAAAATCGATATACTTATTTTCTTCTTGCACATATTGCAATTTCAGAGAATCACTTATAGACGTGAACAAGCTTTTGGTTTTCACAGTAGATTGACTTTTTCTTTTGGGCTTATAGTCAATTTTCAGTTTAGTATTTAAGGTTATGCTATTTTCAACTTGAAAAGTGCCATCGGGCCAATGAATTGTAATACTATCGAGCTTCGTTTTATCGCCAAGCCCAAAATGTATTTCATCGCTCATACTTGAGAGGTAGCCACGTACATTAGAATGATAATAACTTTGAATGAGATTACCGGCAGTAAACAATTCTAGGCGAGTGCCAAAGGCATTTTTATTTTTACCCGTGCCATTCAACTTAATATTTAAGAAGTTACTCTCTTTAATTTTATTTTCTATTTGGTTTTCTATCGTGTTGTTCTTATAAAAGAAGGCTGTATGGCCAAGATTATTTACTAGTAATTCTAAATCTCCATCATTGTCAAAATCTGCAAAAGCAGCACCATGAGAAAAAGAAGGTTCATTCAAGTTCCAATCCTCGGTTACATTTTCTAAGTTTAAATCACCTCTATTTTTAAAAATAAAATTAGATTTTTTTATAGGGTTAAGTTTATTTAAAGTTTCTTTTTGATACGAAATACTGTGCTCATTCGACCCAAAACGCAATTTTTCCTTAAGGCCGAGCGCAAAGTCCATATCTGTTAAATCCTTATAATATCCATTGGTAATGAACAGGTCTAACGTGCCATTATTGTCAAAATCTGCCCACAAAGGTGCCCAGCTCCAGTCTGTGGAATACATGCCAGACAAAGTACCTAACTCGCTAAATTGATAATTACCTTCCTCATCCATTCCTTGGTTAATCTGTAAGGTATTTTTTACATGCTGTTTGGTATACCCTAACTCTGTACGGTAATTAAAGAGGTCATAATTAACTGGGGCTTGCATTAATTTTCGACGTCTGTTAGATTCTGGTAGCATGTCCATTACGGTAATATCCATTAGTCCGTCTTGGTTTACATCGGCAATATCAACACCCATTCCGTTATAGCTAGTGTGTCTTAGGAAGTCGTTTGCCTTTTCGTCGAAACCACCTTTTTGATTATTGATATAAATTAGGTCATTGGTGATAAAATCATTGGCAACATAGATATCTGGCCAACCGTCATTATTAATATCATTTATGGCAAGGCCTAAGGAAAAACCTTCGTTTACAATACCCGCTTCCTCAGAAATAACGGTAAATGTATTGTCGCCATTGTTTTTATAAAGTATATCTACTGTATAAGAATTACTGTTCGTATTTCTTGGTATGGTCTGATTACGATCATTCATTAATTGAGAATTCACAATAACAAAAAGATCTAGGTCGTTGTCTTGGTCATAATCAAAAAAAGCAGCTTGCGTACAGATTCTTTTATCATTAAGGCCGTATTCAGCTGCCATTTCTTGAAATACGGGTAAACCTTGAGTATCTAATCCTTGATTTATATACAATAAATTGGCCTCATCTTTGCCTACGGTACAAACAAAAATATCTTGCCATCCGTCTCCGTTTACATCCGCATAGGTAGAACCGCTACTCCAAAAATCATTTTCTAGTTTGGAAGACTTGGTAATATCTTCAAAAACTAAATTCCCTTTATTAATATACAGTTTGGATGTGGTATGGTTACCTGAATAATAAACATCTTGTAAACCATCATTGTTAAAATCACTAACGGTAATACCGGCTCCGTTGTAGAAATAATAATTATTGGCCAGACTTATAGAATCTGATTCAATTACTTGATTTACAAAATCTAAATGGGTTTTTTCAGGCTCAAGTTTGGTGAAGGTTTCATTTTTAGTAAATGAGCAAGACCAAAGATGACTCAGAAAAAAAATAATACAGCTATATTTTAATAATTTCATCATAATTTTTGACAAAAAGCAAAAAAGGTAGTCTGGTACAAGTTACCAAACTACCTTAAGAAACTAACATAAAACAATTAGTTTTGAGGCCATCCGGTTTGGGAGATTTCACTTGGTGGAATAGGAAAAATTTCTTCTCCTGGTTGGTATCCTCTTGCTCCAAAAAACTCTGTTCCTCTACCACGATAGATTACATCGTAAAAACGTAGGCCTTCCATTGCCAATTCACTTCTGCGTTCTCTTAGAATAATATCTCTTAGCCCATCTTGAGTAAGTCCTGGATTATTAGTGTCGTTAACGGGTAACAAACCAGCACGGGCTCTAATACGATTTAGTGGGGCTAAAGCATTTGCGGAAACTCCATTTAACTCATTTTCAGCCTCTGCTTTCAATAATAAAATATCGGCATAGCGAATAATTTTATAATTGTAATCAAATCCATTACCTGCATTATTTGCAAAATCTAGACCTGTCAATTTTTTATGCCCATAAAGACCGGCATTTTCAAAGTGGGAACCGTCATTGGGGTCAAAAACACCATCACCATATTGGTCTCCTGGCTGATAAACAGTTTCACCTAGACGAATATCACCAGCTTCAAAAGCATCTACTAATTCTTGTGTTGGAGACATGGTTGCCCAACCGGCGTTGCCTACTTGTGGAGCGGAATATTTAGCTATAAAATTAGAGTTCCAATCTCCAGCTGAACTCCATATATTCAGAGAGGTATTTGATAAAGTGTATTGAATCTCAAAAATAGACTCTATATTATTATTTCCTCTTTCGTCAAAATTTTCAGCAAACGTTGGTGCTAAATCATATCCAGCAGGGCTATTCATAACCAAATCTGTATAGGTGTTCACTTGACCCCATTCCCCTCTTAATGAATTGATACGGGCTAACATGGCATTTGCAGCACCTTTTGTTGCTCTACCAGTGTTTGCAGCGTCATAAGAATCTGGCAATATACTTGCGGCATCACTAAAATCTTGGATTATGAAAGCCCATGTCTCCTCTATGGTTGCTCTCGGTAGTACTTCATCATCAATACCAGGGACAGAAGAATAAATAGGCATACCTCCAAAACCTAGTACCAAATTAGTATAGTGTAGCGCTCTTAAAAAGGTAGCCTCACCTAATAATCTTGTTTTAAGGGCTTCGGTAAAGTCACCTTCAACTTCCATTAGTGAAACATTGTCTAAAACTTGATTTGCTCGGTTAACACCACCCCATGCCATGGCATAAAATTCTCCAATTCTAAGATTGTTATCGGTTATGTTAAATGTTTCAAATTCTAGATAAGCTGGTCGATCACCTGCGCCAAAACCTCCTTTTATAGCGTCTCCTCCGGCAATATTCAAAATATCAGGATAGTTGAAACCGTAATAGTTTAAATGTTGAACGCCATCATAAGCTGCATTTGTAGCAGATATGGCGTCTGCGGCAGACTTGTAGAACGCAGTTGAAGTCAACTGATCCTGCGGGTCGAGTTCTATAAAATCTTCACAACCAAGTAGCATTACCACTGTCAAAAGACTAAGAAAAATATACTTTTTCATTTTTTTTGTTTTTTTGTTTTTTATTAAAATCCTATGTTTACACCCATAGAAATAGTCCTTGGGATTGGATAACGACCACGATCTACACCGTTCTCTAAGGTGTTACCAGAATTTGCACCAACTTCTGGGTCTAGTCCATACTCATAATTATCAAAAGTTAATAGATTTTGACCACCCACGTATATCCTAAAGTTACTAATTTGTAACGTTTCCAAAAGGGTGTTAGGTAGTGAATATCCAATTTGTAAAGAACGTAATCGCAAGAATGAACCATCTTGAATATAGTAATCGGAATTTCTATAATTACCATTACCATTTCCTATTGCAGGAACAGTATTACTAGTTCCTTCGCCTCGCCAAGCATTTTCGTATAACGTGGTAAACTTATTATCGGGTTTTGTAAAGTCTCCTGCTTGTTGTAAAATGTTAGCAAAAATTTCATTTCCTTGAACTCCCTGCCAAGACATTGAAAAATCAAAATCTTTATAGTTTATATTCGCATTTAAGCCATAGGTAAAATCAGGTATTCCACTACCTAATGCGGTCTGGTCTTCAGAATCGACTATGCCGTCACCGTTTAAATCTTTAAACTTGAAATCTCCTGGACTTGTATTGGAAGCTTGATAATATACTCCGTTAGTAGCATCAGGGTTTAGCCCATCTATTTCTGCTTGGTTTTGAAAAACCCCATCTACTTTGTACCCATAGAAAGTTCCAATAGGCAAACCTTCTTGAAAACGGATAGATATAGATTCGCCATCTCTAATAATGGGACTACCATTATCACTCTCTACATTGTTGCTCAAAGTAGCAAGATTTGCGTTTACCGACCAACTAAAGTCTTCTTCAAATCCTTTAATCCCTAAATCAAATTCAAGACCTTTGTTTCTAACTATACCTGCGTTTACTGTTGGAAATTGAGGTGCTCCATTTACAATAAAACCATAGGCCAAAGGTAAGGATCCGGGTAATAAGATATCGATTTGTTGTTTGTCAAAATAATCAACACTTAAAGTTATTTTTTTATTTAAAAGACTTAAATCGAAACCTATATCGGTTTGTTCTGCTGTTTCCCATGTTATGTTAGCATTGGCCGGTTGTGCAGAAAAATTACCTGAACCTACATTACCACCAAAACCGTAACCTGCATTTGGAAAAAGTAATGCAAGATAATTGAAATTTCCAATTTCTTGGTTACCTAATTGGCCCCAACTTCCTCTTAATTTTAGTTCATCTATAAAGTCGAGATTAAAAAATTCTTCATCGGCTATTTGCCAACCTGCTGAAAACGCTGGAAATACCCCCCATTTATTGCCAGGTCCAAATTTTGAAGAACCATCTCTTCTAACGGAGGCGGAAATAAAGTATTTATCCTTTAAATTATAGTTTACTCTACTTAGGTAAGACATTAACGACCAATCTACCAAATTACCAGTTCCAATTCTCTCTGCTGCGGTGCTTAAAGCGATTAAATCATTAGAGACGAAATTTGTTCCAGAAGTACTTTGTGATGAAAAGGTTGATTGCTGTTGCGTGAAACCAACAAGTACATTTAGATTATGTATGTCGTTAAACTGTTTTTTGTAATTAAGGGTATGCTCTGCTAGCCAAATCCATTCTTTGCTATCAAAACGTTGGCCTGTAGACAGAATATCTGGGCTTCCACTACCTACAAAGGATGGAGAAAATAAATTAGAACCACTAGCCAAGAAATCGCCCCCTAAATTAATTCTATAAGTAAGGTCTTCGAAAATATCATATTCGGCAAAAACATTACCTAGGAAACGAAATTGTTCGGCCTCGTATAAACGTTCATCTGTCACGTAAAGTGGTCCACCAGATCTAATAAAACTTGTGCCAACATCTCCTGGCTGACCAATACTTCCGTCAGCATTTCTAGCGGGAATAACTGGTGGGTTTATTGCAGCCCTACCAATTGCGGCGCCAAATACGCTATTTTCTGGTGTTTGATTGTTTATTGACCGCGAAACTGAAAAATTGTTTCCGATTCTAAAACGTTTGCTTACGTCATGAGATGTATTGACACGCAGAGAGAGTCTTTCGAATGCAGTACCTCTGATGATACCACCTTGATCTAAATACCCTAGGGAAAGTGAATATTTAGATACTTCGTTTCCACCACTTACATTTAAGTTCATGTTCTGAACTGTGGCCGTTTGAAAGATTTCATCTATGTAATTTGTATTTGCAGGATTTGTGTAAGTTGGAGCTGCTCCTGAAAATTCAGTGATAAACTCTTGATAAGTAGGTCCATCCAAAATATCAAGATTTTTCTCCTTACTCTGCATCCCAATGGAGTAGTCTAAATTCAATTTAGGTGCACCGGCCTTTCCCTTCTTTGTAGTAATGATTACTACCCCATTGGCAGCTCTTGATCCATAGATAGCACCAGAAGCGGCATCTTTTAAAATTTCTATGGATTCAATATCATTTGGGTTAATCGTATTAAGCGGACTTGGGGGTGAGCCTCCTCCGCCACCAGAGTTGCTGTTAAATACAGGTACTCCATCTATAACATATAAAGGTTCACTATTTCCTGGTGTTCCAATACCTCTTACCCTAATGGAAGTAGATCCACCTGGGGCTCCCGAATTTTGAGAAACTTGAACTCCGGCTACCCTACCTGCCATAGCTTGGTCAAAACCTGTGATGGTCTGTTTGGTAATGGCGTCTGCCGATATAGAGCTGATAGCTCCAGTAACTTCTCTTTTCTTTTGGGTACCATAACCAACAACAACAACCTCATCTAATGTTTCGGTGTCTTGATTTAAAGAAATATTATAAGTTGTTTGGCCACTAGTAACAGAGATTTCTTTAGATTCATAACCAATATATGAAATGATTATAATAGAATTACTGCTTGATATATCAAGCGTATAATTGCCATCAAAATCAGTTTGAGTTCCATTTGTGGTTCCTTTTTCAACAATACTAGCCCCTGGTAAAGGCGTCCCCATTTCATCTAAAATAGTTCCTGAAATAGAGCTTTGTTGAATTAATACGTTTTCTGATTTTGAATCTGCTGCGTATAATAGATCTGTTGAAATACATGCAATTATCATAAAAATGAGGATTGAAAAGCATGCTCTTAAATTGCGTCTATCACGATAGTGATGCAATTTTTGAGTAGGTGGTTTTTCATTTTTTTTCATGTAGCTATTTTGTTGAGGTAATTTGTTAATAATTAAGATTGAATGTTTAAGTTGAATATAATTTATGGGTACTTTTTATTAATTAGGTGTTTGATGATATCTTAAATAATATGACCTTATATTAAGGTATTGACATAATTAGATATTAAAAATTATTATATCACTAATCAAAAATATCTTTATTATTCAATCTATTCTACCTTTTATATTGCTAGTATTGATACTTATTTTGCCTTAATTTATTTTAATGATGATAAAATGTTATTGTAGGAGTTAATTACCCTCTATTATGATGAATTAATAGATGCTCAAGTTTTTTCTCCCGTTGATTTATCTTCAACTGAAGAAATTATCAAATTATGCAATATAATTGTTGAAGTTTATGGTTGAAATAATGAATAATATAGTGTGTATATTGATATAGAAGAATAGATTTATTAGATATTTAAATGAGTGAAAAATGCTATAAAAAGTTATACCATACCAATATAGGTGTAGTGGTATGGCATGTTTTTTTTACCAAAAAATTATTGAATTATCACCTTGCTTTAATGAAACTACTTTTTGCTTGTCACCTAGTTTAAGATTGATGGTTGTATTTGTTTTTGAATTAATTGTAAGATTTGTGGGTTTATGATTTTTCCAGTCCATACTTATTTCCAAACCACCTCTGGCGCGAATTCCTTTTACCGAACCTTGATCCCAGTCATCTGGTAGTGCAGGTAATATTCTTAATTCACCAATTGTAGATTGTACCAGCATTTGGAGTATTGCCGCAGCACCGCCAAAATTTCCATCAATTTGAAAGGGAGGATGTGCATCTAATAGGTTGGGATAAGTACCTCCGCCTCCATCATATTTAAAGTTAAGACCATCATTGGGCTTTACAGGCTTCAAAAGTTCGCGATACATTTTATAAGCTCTGTTACCGTTCCAAAGCCTGGTCAAAAGATTTATGCGCCAACCTTTTGACCACCCTGTCGTATCATCACCTTTTATTTCAAGTGCTTTAGCAATTGCTGCTGCCAAATCAGGAGTTTTATCTGGTGTTATATGATGACCAGGATGTATACCTATAAGATGTGATTGATGACGGTGTTTAGGGTCTGTATCTTCCCAATTGCAATACCATTCCTGTAAGCTCCCATCTTTACCAATTTTATAAGGATATAAGCGTTCTCTGGCGTTCACTAATTGTGTTCTGAAATCAGTATCGATACCTAAAACTTCGGAAGCATTAATGGTCTGGTCAAATAACTCTTTCATAATCGCCAGATCTGATGTTGCAACATATAGCGTTGCGCCAACATAACCTTCTGGAGTTACATATAAATTTTCAGGAGAGGTAGATGGGGAAGTAATAAGGTACCCATCTTTATCTTCAACAATCCATTCTAAGCAGAACTGAGCAGCTCCTTTCATTAAGGGGTATCCTTCATTTTTCAGAAAGTCTTCATCCAAGGTATAGGCATAGTGTTCCCATAAATGTGTACTTAACCAAGCACCTGCCATATTCCAATTTACCCAAACAGGATCTCCTTTACCAAAGCCCCCTACTGGATTGGTCATCGCCCAAATATCGGAGTTGTGACTTGCAGTCCAGCCATTGATACCATAAAATGTTTTGGCCGTTACTTTTCCAGTTTCTGCCAAGTTTCCTAAAAAGCTTAAAAGTGGTGTGTGCATTTCAGAAAGGTTGTCACTTTCTGCCAACCAATAATTCTCTTCGGTATTTATGTTAATGGTGTAATTACTACTCCAAGGCGGTCTAACATACTGGTTCCATATACCTTGTAAATTGGCAGGCACCCCTTGTAGTTCTAGAACTTGATATCAGTAAATATCTTCCAAATTGAAAATAAAGAGTCTCAAGATTTTTATCTTCTTCACCTTTGGCATATCGCATTAAACGCTCATCTGTAGGTAAATTTGGAGCACCTGTTTCACCAAGATCTAATGTTACTCTATTAAATAAAGATTGATAATCTTTTATATGTCTTTCTTTTATTTCTTGATAGTTTTTAAGTAAAGCTTCTCGTAACTGATTAGATGCAATGACCCTATTATCTTTCCCTTCTGTAGCTGGGTTTTTATCAAAACCATTAAAACTAGTTGCAATCGAGACTAGAACAGTAGCTTTAGATGCTTTGGAAAGGGACAAGCCTTTATTTGAAAATTTTATTTTGCCGTCCGTATCTGTAATTTTTATCAATGTGGTAAATCTGGTGCCTCTATTTTTATCGAACAACACCGGATTTGGCACATCATTATAAATAGGTTCTGCATGGTACGGAGCATACCCATTAATAATCATGGTTTCTCTATCATTGGAAACCTCGTATTTCATTTCACTTTCAAACTCAATCTTAAACCCCAACGATGAACTTACATCACTTGTATATTGCATCGCCATAACCTGCTCTGGGTGAGATACAAAATACTCGCGTCCATAAGTAGCCTTTCCAACTTGGTACTGGGCTTTGGCCACAGCATTGCTAATATTCAACTCTCTATTATAGCCTTTGACCGTTTTGCCATGGTTGAAATTAATATGTAGTGTACCTATAGGAGCGTAGGATTCTGAAAATGAACCTTGTACTTTTTTGTAAAGTTCATCTGCAAGTTTATAATTTTCATTAGCTAATGCTTCTCTAATTTCAGGTATATTTTTATAAGCCTCCGGATTCATCATAGTGTTTACTGGCTCTCCTGACCAAAAGGTGGCGTCATTTAAAAATATCTTTTCTGTGCTAATACCACTGAAGACTGAAGCGCCCATTTTTCCGTTACCAAGTACCAAACTTTCTTCAAAAAAAGTAGCTGGTTCATCAAACCAAAGAATATGATTTGACTGACCTTGTACAGAAATATATAAATGAACCGCAATGATTAACAATCTTTTTGGATGCAGTGTGCTTGAACAAAAATAATACGATATTGAAAAAAGTATTTTTTAAGGATTATTGGAGACTAATAATTTCCAATTTCTTATCCTGCCAGTATTCATCTTTTTTAAATCCGAAAGCAGATGGCTTGTAATTTCCTACTAAGGACACATTTGCCATTTCAGGCACCGGTAAATCCATTGTCCAAAAAACGCCATTTATGAGTAGCCTTCTAACGCTTTCATTTAGGATATCTGTGGCTGCCCCGATTGTAGAAGTAAAGGCCTTTCCCTTTTTACCTTCTGGAATTTGGTAAGTTTTCGGCCATGCAATGGGCATCAGTATGTCGTTTACGTTCAAGCCTTCATTGTTTTTAGTTGCGAGTTCATTATCCGAAGGTTTCATGCCGTAAAACAAATCATTTTCATCAAAGTCACCATTACTATTGATGACTTGGCCTAATAGAATTGGTTCGCTATCTCCGGGCAAAGGAAGCCGAACTCCATAGACATCAGTAGGACCCCAAACATCCCCATTACCAATTCCATTTGTAATAGAATGTGATACCGCACTTTCAGCAATAACACCTCTTGTACTTTGATGTTTGTGATGCCCGTGGTGTGTATGCCATTTTTCTCCTAGAACCAAACGGCCAAAACCATCAGTCCATTCGAGTTGGTTGCCTGTATAACCATTACTATAATGAGCAAAATTAGTGAGGTCTTCTTTTTCAAAATTAAAAGCATGGGTCGCGGTTCTAATACCAATCAAAGGTTTGCCTGCCAGCAAGAAATTCTGAAAATGCTGCATTTGTTCATCCGGTAAGGCTCTAAAACGTGTAAATATGATCATCATATCAGCAGAATCAAGAGCTTCTAGACCTGGAATATTTTTCACATAATTAGGGTTTACGATACCTGGTTTATCAGGATTTTGGGCAAAGAGGACCGTGCACTTGAATCCGTGATGCTTAGATAATATTTTGGCGAGCTGAGGTAGCGCCTCTTCAGAGCGATATTCCTCATCCCCAGAAACTAGGACAATATGTTTGGCATTCTCTTTAGAGCCTTCAAAAACAAGCCATTGTTTCGGAGTTTCCACCAATGGGAGGGTAGCTACTTTCTCATGTTTATTTTCCTTACAGGCTATAAATGCTAAAAGTACAGACAGATAAATTATTTTTTTCATACAAGATTTGTTTTTGATGGATTAGAGATCCATACCGTCTTTAATAAATTGTAATCCTTTGGTGTAAATTTCTTTTGATGGAGAATAATCTCGCCAAACGTTAATCGCATTTGCGAATTCGGGAATTATAGTGCTAAACGCTTCTATTGTTAACCAACCATCATAATTAATTTCTTTAAGTGCTGAAAAAACTTGACTCCACAATACTTGTCCGCTTCCAGGTGTTCCGCGATCATTCTCACTAATATGAAAATGTTTCAAATAAGGGGCAATGGTCTTGATGGCCCCAGATTGACTTTTTTCTTCAATATTACTATGATGCGTATCATACATGGCACCCAAATTTGGATGGTTGACCGCTTCAACTAAAGTCTTTAATTCAGTCATTGTATTGTATAGATAACATTCGAACCGATTTAAGGCTTCAGGACAAAGCATGATATCTGCTTGAGCTGCATAATCAGCAGCTTTTCTTAGCATTTCTGCACTTCGTTTTCTTTCGTCTTGGGTTGGTGGTTGTCTGCTGAAAAAAGCAAAAGGAGAATGAATAGGTCCACAAATAATATCGGCATTTAAAGCTTGGGCATTGTCAATGGCCCATTTTAAACGATCAAGACCGGCCTGTCGAAGTTTAGGATCTTCACTTGTTATATTTTCAGAGGGTGCAAGACCTGTAACTACAGTAACACCTAGGTCAAGTTTGGATACATGATCTCCAAGTTTTTTGTAATGTTTTAGATCACCATCACCCATGTAGAGTTCAATGCCATCATATCCGGTTTCTTTGAGGGTATCTATTATGGGATAGTGTTCCTCGGTAACATGGTTTGTCCAAAGGAGCATGTTCATTCCTATTTTCATATATTTCTTTATTTAAATTCATCCCCAAAAAAGAAGGAACCTAGTTGTTATCTGAATTTATGTCTTTACTGTTTTTAAATTACGTTTGTTTCTATTATGTTAAGGATACAAAACAGCATGTTGATAAGCAAACAGAAATTATAATTAAATTATTTTTTAAAGTTATTACTAATAAAAAAAAAGGAATTCCTGTATTTTATTAAATAGTAGTACTTTTTTCTCTTAAAATTTTACACATCCCATGTTCTTTACCTAGTATTTGTAAAATACTTTTATGCACGAAATCAAAGCTAGGAAATTGGGGTTTTTATCTTCAAAAATAATTTTCGATATTCATGCGGGGGCATATTCGCTATGGATTTAAATTGTTTGTTAAAATTTGACAAGGTGCTAAACCCACATTCATAACCTATTTCTGATATATTTAAATTGTCTTGTAGAAGTAATTTTCGGGCATGTCCAATGCGAATTTCATTTACAAAACGTGTAAACGTTTTGTTTGCCCTAGGTTTAAAGTATTTGCAAAAAGACGTTGTAGTCATGTTTAGCATATTTGAAATATCTTCAAGGGCTATCTTACTTTTGAAGTTGGTCATGACATATTCGTAAACTAAGCTCATTTTATTAGTGTCATCAGCTTTTAAAACATTGGTATATGCTGGACTGGCTAATAAGCTATAATTTTTACTGTTAGCGAGCACATCAATAATTTCCAGTAAAATAAGAATTCCTTTAAATCCTTTAACCTTCTCCATTTTTAATAGCAATCCTTTTATTTCCTTTTTTGTTTCGCCATAGAATTCTATACCTCTAGCCGAATTCTTAATAAGCTTGTTGATATGATAGAATTCATTTTTTTGCAAAAGAGCGCTATGTAGCAGCTCACTATTGAAATAAATTACCAATCCTCTAGTAGAAAGATTGTTATTTTGATTAAAATAGGCTTCATCATTCCTCCAAAGATGGGGAACGTTAGGTCCGGTTAAGACCAAATCCTCTTCTTCAAAAGTTTCAACATGATCAGCAATAAATCGCGTTCCTTTTCCTCGAACAATAAAAGAAATTTGAAGTTCGGGATGAAAATGCCAATTAGGATTAAAATGAGGGCTAATTAAGTCTTTGAACAAAAAAAGCTCATCGGGGTTCAGTGTTTTTTCTATATTAGGGACATTCATTATTTCTCTTTACTATTTTGAATATTACCTAAATATTTCTTATTATTTTAAATAATCACTAATTTAAGGCAAAAAAGTACTGCTATTTAATAAAATACAGGAAAATCAAAATTTTATCTAAGCTTATATTTGTTAGTATAGGGTGAGGGTAAAACACAACCTTATTTCATAGTAGCAAGAATATCTTTAAAAAAACCAATCGTTAAAATTTAAGTTATGCAAAAAAATAACTTTCCAAAATTACACAATGCCACATGGCCTGGGGTGGTGGGTAAAGGACCTGATTCGGAGCCACCTATTTCTTTTGACAAAATGCTCGAGATGACTGCTGCTGCTGAAGTTAATGGTAATAAATTTGATGGGGTAGATTTGGGACTATTAGATCCTCATATAAATATTGATAGTTCAGATGATGAAATAAAACGGCTTGCTGATAAAATAGCGGGTTACGGTTTAAACGTCGGTAGTTTAGTTGCTCCCATTTGGGGAGGTCCCACCTTGGGTTCCGATGATGACCGTAAGACCTTTGTGGAAATGGTACGCAAGGCTTGTCATTTTGGTAAAATTTTACGCGAACACGGAGTTCGTCAGTACGGTGTTATCCGTATTGATTCTGCTTCAAGTCCAGAAGAATGGTCTAAAGATCCTGTAAACAATACTAAACTGATCGCCCAGACCTTTCGGGCAGCTTGTGATGTGGCCAATGATTATGATGAAAAACTGGCCGCGGAAGGGGAAATCTGTTGGGGCGGTATGCATAGTTGGAAAACCATGGTCGAAACATTAGAGGCGGTTGACCGGCCGAACATTGGTTTCCAAGCCGATATGTCACATACCTTATTATATTTACTGGGCTACAATGCACCAGAGCATCGTATACTTCCAAAAGACTATGATTGGTCTGATAGAAGTGTTTTAGAAGCCGGTCTCAAAACGGTGACAGATGCATTACGACCATGGACAATTGATTTTCATGTAGCTCAAAACGATGGTACGGTACACGGTACCGGATCACATGATAAAACGGGCCGCCATTGTTTGGCAACAGATCCCAATGGAAAATTGGACGTTGCTAAAGACGCTGGCTATTGGTTACGTGATCAAAATGGAAATTTGACCAAGGCTTTTGAACATATCTGTTGGGATGGCTGCATGTTTGATAATGAGGTCATGTTGAAGCAGCAAACTTGGAATGATATTCTAGCCAAATTAGTTGAAGTTCGGAACCTGCATGGGTGGAGCTAAATGGATTGAATTTTACTAATAAATTATACCTATGTCTTTTGTCAATGCAAACGGAATACAATTATATTACGAGGAACGAGGTACGGGTCAACCCCTGTTGTTAATAATGGGCATTACCGCCACATGTTCCGTTTGGGAAAACCACGTTTCTTTCTGGGAGAAACACTTCCGATGTATTTTATTCGATAATAGGGGAGTAGGTGCATCCGATAAACCTGAGGGGCCCTATACTACGGCCCAAATGGCTGATGATAGCGCAGCACTTCTGGATGCGTTACAAGTTTCGAGTGCAGCAATTGTAGGAGTATCTATGGGGGGTGCCATAGCTTTGCAATTGGCCATTAAGCACCCTGAAAAAGTGGAGGCGATGGTGCTTATGTGCCCATGGGCAAGCTGTGACCGTAAAGGAGAGGCTATTTTTAAACATATGATGCATGCCAAGGCGCACCTACGACCAGAGCAGTTTGCCAATTTTATACAATTGCTCATTTTTCACAAGTCTACTTGGGATAATGATACGGAATATGATGGTTTGTTGGAAGGACAAAATGGGGCGGCCTTTGAAGCGATGCCGCAACCATTACATGGACTTGAAGGTCAGGCCTATGCTTGTATTTCTCATAATGTGGTGGATCAATTACCACGGATCGAATCTCCAAGTTTGGTGATCGGTGGTAAACAAGATCAGTTTATACCCGAATGGATGGCGCGGGAAGTCCACAACGGTATTCCCAATTGTGATTTGCATTTGTATGATAATGCGGGTCATGCCTTTCATTGGGAACATTTGGAAGATTTTAACCCAAGGGTATTGGATTGGCTCAATAAAAATTATTGATTTCATAATGCTTTCGTATTAAAATAGACTTGAAAAATGGAAAAAATAAGAATTGGCTGCGAAACCTATACTTGGGCCATGTCAGGCGATGCTTATAAAAATAAGTTGGAACACATACTTGGGGTCATGTCCAGATCAGGTTTTAAGAGTATTGAACCGGATACCGGATTCATGAATGGTTTCGAAGATCCGGGTGTATTTAAGGAGGCCCTGCAGCGCAATAATATTGAACTATCAGTTTTGTGCCATGTTGAAGATTGGAGAAATCCGAAAGAGACCGATGCGGAAAAACGAAATGTGGATAAATGGATAGATTTTATGAAGCATTTTCCCGAGGCTATTCTTTTATTGGTACAAATGCCAGGGAAAGACCGCGAACATTTGCACGAGCGTCAACAAAACTTGTTGACCTGTGTCAATGAAATAGCGAAAAGAGCTGCGGATAAAGGTATTGTTTGTTCGTATCATCCCAATTCGCCAATGGGGTCCATTTACAGAACCCATGAAGATTATAAAATTTTACTCAATGGTCTAGATAGTAGCGTTATAAAGTATACTCCCGATGTGGGACACATCGCAAAAGGGGGAATGAACCCCTTAGAAGTTATCAAGGAATATCGTGATATCGTGAACTGCGTACACTATAAAGATATGTTCGAGGATGGGGGTTGGGCTCCAATGGGTGCCGGCATAATAGATTTTAAAGGCATTACCACCTACCTTAATGATAGTGGTTTTAAAGGTTGGATTATCGTTGAGGATGAGGCTGACGAAGCTATAACCGATCCAGATGCCGTAACTGCAAAAGATGGTATTTATATCGAAGAAGTTTTAAGGCCCTTATTATAATTTTAGAATTCAATTTTAGATTAAAAAAAAGGAAAATGGCAAATAAAAAAGAACTACGAGTCGCAATGATCGGTACGGGTCTAATGGCCAGGACGCACACTAATGGATATAAGCGAATAGGTGATTTTTTCCCTGAGTTGGAATATCGTCCCATTTTAAAAACAGTTTGTGCACGAACTGAAGAAAAAGTGAAGGCATTTGCGGAACAATGGGGCTACGAATCCTACGAAACGGACTGGAAAGCCGTTATTGCTAGAGAAGACGTTGATGCAGTTGACATCTGTACGCCTAACCATATGCATGCAAATATTGCAATTGCCGCAGCAGAGGCAGGTAAAATGGTACTTTGTGAGAAGCCTTTGGCACGTTCTGTCGCTGAGGCCAAACCTATGGTAGACGCCATAAAAAAATCAGGTGTGCCCAACACCGTATTTTATAATTACCGTCGTATTCCAGCGGTCACTTTAATAAAACAAATCGTCGATTCAGGTAAACTTGGAAAGATATTCCATTACCGATCTAACTTTTTGCAAGATTGGACCATTAATCCGGAATTGCCTCAGGGTGGGGAAGCACTTTGGCGATTAGATATAGATGCTGCCGGATCGGGGGTTACTGGTGATCTCTTAGCACATTGTATCGATGGTGCCATGTGGTTGAACGGCCCAATTAAAGATGTTTCGGCAGTGACCGAAACTTTTATAAAAGAGCGGGTTCATCAAGATACCGGAGAAGTTAAGAAAGTGGGTATAGACGATGCCTGTATTTTCCATTGCCATTTTGAGAACGGGTCATTGGGGCTATTCGAGGCTACGCGCTATGCTAGGGGACATAAAGCATTATACACGTTAGAAATTAACGGTGAGCATGCGTCGCTAAGATGGGATCTTCATGAAATGAACTACGTAGAAATGTACGACCATGAAGACAATGCCGTTACCCGCGGCTGGAAAAGAATATTGGTAACCGATGCTGACCAGCCTTATATGGATCGTTGGTGGATTCCTGGAACATCTATAGGCTATGAGCATTCATTTGTTCATCAAGTTGCCGATTTTCTGAAAAGTTTAGAAACTGGCGAGCCCTGCGAACCTACGTTTGAAAATGCCCTTATGACACAAAAGGTATGCGAAGCGGTCATTGACTCGGCGAATTCGAAAAGCTGGAAAGATACAGGACTATAATAGAATTGAATAGTCTTAGTAAACAGTTTTTAAACCATTAAGCTGCCACTACCACTACCACTACCACTACCACTACCACTGCCAATGCCAATGCCAATGCGTAGAGAACAACTGTAAAGAAACAAAAAAAATGAGTGAAACAATAAAAGGCTTTTGCCTTCAAGGTAGAGAAAAAATCTATCCAAATTCTGATAATGTCACTAGAAACACGGCTGTGGTCAATATGGAACTACCTGAATTGAAAGAAGGTGAAATCCTGGCTAAGACATTGTATACAGGGATCTGTGGTTCTGATAACAGTGCGGCTATTGGTAAATCGAATTTTGATTGGGTAGAACGCCCAAGGATAATCGGGCATGAATTTAGCGCAGAGGTTTTAGAATTGGGACCCGGGGATCATGGTGAACTAAAAGTGGGAGATATCTTTACGCCTCTTGCAATGTTGGGTTGTCAAGACGAAGAATGTCCGGAATGTAGTGTTGCCAAATGGAATCTTTGTCCTCAAAAGAAAATTATTGGCTTTCATCGCAATGGTGGTTTTGGCCAGCGGGTTGTTCTTGAATCTGACCGTGTGGTTCCATTAATGAAGGGGTTAACTCCTGCCCAAGGTGCTCTTGTAGAGCCATTGTCGATTATCACTAATGCCCTTTTTAATAAATGCGATATCAAACCAGGTCAAGACGTGGTCATCACAGGTTGCGGAATCATTGGTTTGATGTCTGCGGAAGTGGCAAGGTCCGCCGGGGCAAGAGTTGCCGTCACCGGACTTGCACAGGACCGTGATATCCGTCTAAAAAAAGCAAGGGAAAGAGGATTTATTACGGTGGAAGTTTCCCCAGAAAACTCTTTGATTTCCCAATTACAAAATGGAATCACCGATGAAAATGGCGTTCCCTTTGGGACCAATGGAAAAATAGATTTATTGATTGAATGTTCAGGCGTTCCTGCGGTACTGACAGAAGCCATTGGAGTGGTCCGTCCTGAAGGTGCTATTTGTGTGATTGCCACGTATGGAAATGACGTGTCCATAAATGCTACACATGTGACTAGAACTTCCTTAAGTATTAGGGGTTCTATGGGCTCTTGCAGAGCAGATTATATGTCCGCAATGAAATTGATGGTCACAGGTGTCTTTCCAACGGAACACTATACGGATTTATATGATTTTAAAAATGTGACCAAAGCATTTGAAGATTCTATAAAGGCACAAAATATGAAGGCAGTTGTAAAAATGAATTAAATGGAAGTTTTCCTAACAATAAGAAATAATGCATAAAATTTTCATAACTGGAGGGACAGGATGTATAGGTTCCGTTACCGTTTACAAATTATTACAGTCTAAGGAAGTGGATAGAATAGTTATCGCTTCTCGCTCAAACCAGATAGATCCATTAAAATTGTGGTTAGGGGAAGATTTGGATGCCAGACTGGAATTTGTAACCTTAGATGTTTCTAACTATGCTGAAATTGAGCGCGTTTTGCTTGAGGTCAATCCAACGCATATTATTCATTTGGGCGCCTATCAGAGCCCTGATTGTTCACGTGACCATATCGGTGGGATGGAAATCAATATAGGAGGAACGATGGCACTTTTTGATGCTGCAGAAAAACTTCAAAATTTACAGCGTTTTGTATTTGCCAGTTCCGCAGCGGTATATGGAATGCGGTCATTATATTCACAAGAAATCATCCCTGAAGATGTTCCATTAGCTCCGCCTAACCATTATGGAATATGGAAATTGGCAGGGGAACACTTGGCACGCCTGTTTTATGACAATACCCATGTGCCAACCATTTGCTTACGAATCAATACAACCTATGGTAAGGGAAGGGATAAGGGAAAAACATCGGCACCAACCAATGCCTTAAAAGCAATAGCTATGGGTGCTTTTAAAGGAAAGTCAATAGCTTTTGAAATGCCTTATCAAGGTAGGGAAAACTATCATTTTGTTGAAGACGTAGGGGATCAATTCGCCGCCGTAACCTTACAATCTTATAAGGGTTTCGGGGCTTTTAACATTCAGGGTGAAACTATTCCGATAAACTCATTTTTAGAATTGATAAAACAGGAGGCTACGGCATTGGGTATGGGAGATTTTGTTGACCTTTCCATTATGGAAAATGCACCGCCTAATCTGTTCATATGCGATTTGGACCATTGCAAAATAGCGGGAACTTTTAAAGATTTACCACGTACCGATATTTCTCAAGGAATTCGAAAGTCTATTTTAGAATTCAAGAACATGGCGGAAAAAGGAACGCTTGAATATTCAAAACCAGCATCATGAAAACTATAGGAATTGGATTCATAGGAGCAGGGGATATTGCCAATTTACATGCAGAGGCAATACATGATTTGAAAGGAGCTAAGTTGATAGGGCTATGGAATCGTACACCGGAAAAGGCCAAATCCAAAGCCGAGCAATTTGGTTGTAGGACCTATGGTTCGGTCAAAGAACTACTCGCTGATGCTGATATTGATGCTGTTTTTGTATTGACCAATATGGAAACACATTGTGAATATACCATACAGGCCGCAAAAGCGGGAAAACATGTTTTAGTAGAAAAACCGGCTGCCTCCAATAGTGCCCAATTGGAGCAAATGCAAGCGGCTATTCAAAATGCGGGAGTGCAATGTATGCCCGTACACAATTATATTTACGAACCAGGAATTGAACGTGCCAAGTCAATGATAGTAGATGGTAAACTTGGGGACATTGTACAGTTTTATATGATGTATAATATTCATCATGCCGATGAAATACGTGCACGATATCCAGGAGTTATTCGGCAAATATTGACTCATCACAGCTATACGATGTTGTATCTTGCAGGAGAACCGAAAATGGTTAGTTGCTTTAAAAACACGGTGGATGATAGGATTGCTCCACAGGAAAACGTGGCCATGGCAAATATTCAAATGCAAAATGGTTCGTTAAGTCATCTTTGCGCAAGTTTTGCGAACGATGACCATTCTGGTGATCCTTGGACCTGCATTATAAAGGTAATCGGCACTAATGGCAGTACCCGGTACAGTTATAGGGATTTTGTTATTAACCATAGAAATGGTGCGCACTCGCAAACCTATGAGAATTATCCTGAATCTATAAAAAATACAGCTACCTATTTTATAAATCGTGTGGTGCGCTTAGGAGAAAGGCCTCTTTCTAGTTTGCAGGATGCCATTACTTGTCAAAAGATTATAGAAGCCTGTGAACTATCCGCAGAAAAAGGGATTCATGTTAATTTAAGCAATTAGAAATTATGCATAAAATTAGAAGAAAAATGAAAGGAAATATCGGAGCATTACTTTTGCTGACCATACTGTTTACAGCGTGTAGCGAAAAGAAAAAGGGTGTGGTTCAACTGCATAAGAATGATCATATTGTCCTTATAGGAAATAATTTAGCATCGCGAATGCTGAATTTTGGACATTTTGAGACCGAGATGCATTTGCGTTATCCAGATAGTTCCTTGTTCATCCGCAATATGGCCGACCCGGGTAATACCCCTGGGTTTAGACCACATTCCTCTAGAAAGTCACCTTGGGCCTTTCCAGGTGCGGAGAAATTCCATCAAAATGAACTTGGAAATAAATCAGGAAGCATTGGCTTTTTTCCAACGGAAGATGAATGGTTGGTAAATTTAAAAGCGGATGTTATTCTTGCATTCTTTGGGTATAATGAATCATTTGAAGGAGAGGCGGGATTGGAAAACTTTAAGAATGAACTTGAGGCATTTATAGAACATTCGCAGAAACAAAAGTACAATGAAAATGGAGGTTCCGATTTGGTTTTGGTTTCGCCCATAGCTTTTGAAGATCTATCCTCGAAAATGGATTTACCGAATGGTATTGAAGAAAACAAAAATCTTAAATTGTACACAGAAGCCATTCGCGAGGTTGCAATTAAAAATAACGTCCCGTTTATAGACACCTTTACCCCCAGTAAAAAATGGATGAATCCAGAAAACCCCATTACTGCAGATGGGTTTCAGTTGAATGATTTGGGATATAGAGAATTTGCTAACCTTCTAGCTGATGAAATTTTCGGAAAAGTATCTATTTCGAGCAAAGTTTCCCGGGACCTAGTGCACGATGCTGTTATGGAAAAAAACTGGTTTTGGCATAACGAAATAAAACTTCCCAATGGAGTCCATGCTTGGGGTCGGCGTTATGATCCTTTTGGCCCGGACAACTATCCTTTTGAGAAAGAAAAAATAAATCAAATGACCGCCATTCGTGATACGGCTATTTGGGAAACGGCTCAAGGTAAACGTTTTGATCTGGCTGCGGCAGATGCTAGAACAACCAAGCTTCCCACTGTAAAATCAAACTATGACCCTGGAATGGGCAATGTAGAAGAAGGGTATAAATATGGCCAAGAGGCATTAGATGAAATCAAGGTTGCTCCGGGATATAAAATAGAACTTTTTGCTTCGGAAGAGGAATTTCCTGATTTGGCGAATCCAAACCAACTCTCTTTTGATAATGAAGGAAGGCTATGGGTGGGAGTGATGCCATCTTATCCCCATTACAAACCTGGCGATAGTAAACCCCAAGATAAACTGATTATATTGGAGGATACGGACAAGGATGGTAAGGCAGATAAGCAAACCACTTTTGTTGATAATTTGAATTTAACCATTGGCTTTGAATTTGCTCCTGAGGGCGTTTATGTTTCCCAAGGAACCAATCTTGTATTGCTAAAGGATACTGATGGAGATGACAAAGCCGATGAAAGGGAAATTATCTTAAGTGGGTTTGATGACCACGATACCCACCATACGGCGGGCGCTTTTGCTGCCGATCCCTCTGGCGCAATTTACATGGGTGAAGGTGTTTTTTTACATACCAATGTAGAAACTGCCTATGGCCCTGTTCGCACCACCAATGGAGGTTTTTATCGCTATAGTCCTCAAAGGCATTATTTGGAACGAACCGCGCAACTTCCTATTCCCAATCCATGGGGTATCGCTTTTGATGATTGGGGCCAACCTTTTTTTGCTCATACCTCTGGTCCTGACATGACTTGGATGACACCAGGAACTATTAAATCTCGTTATGGGCAAGCTAACCCGTTACCTAAGAATTTGATACAGGAAGAACATCGTGTAAGACCCACCTCGGGACTAGAATTTATTTCAAGTCGTCATTTTCCCGATGAAGTTCAAGGGGATCTAATTATAAATAACACCATTGGTTTTTTGGGTACAAAACAACATACCATGGCCGATGACCCTAATAGTTCAGGTTATGTAAGCAAACATCGACTAGATTTGGTTACTTCAACGGATACTAATTTTAGGCCTGTGGATATGGAATTTGCTCCTGACGGTTCGTTATATTTAATTGATTGGCATAATGTTTTGGTTGGTCATATGCAGCACAATGCTAGAGATCCTTTACGTGACCATGTACATGGTAGAATATATAGAATCACGTACCCGTCACGACCTTTGGTTGAGCCTGCGAAAGTAGTTGATGCAAGTATAGAAGAATTGCTGGATAATTTGAAACTTCCCGAATTTAGGACCAGGTATCGAACCAAAAGAGAATTACGTGCTAGAGATTCTGAAACCGTATTATCAAAGCTTGGGGAATGGGTCAAATCTTTGGATAAGAATGATCCAGAATATGAACACCATCTTTTAGAAGGCCTTTGGGTGACTTGGGGTCTGGATAGGGTAGATGCCAATTTGTTAAGTCAACTTTTAAAAGCTAAGGACTTTAGGGCACGTGCCGCAGCTGTTAAAGTCTTACGGTATTCTGGTCATCAAATTAACGACCAAGCAGATTTGCTAATGACCGCTGCTGGGGATGAAAATCCACGGGTACGGCTAGAGGCATTTGTAGCCGCTTCCTGGCTTGGAAAGGAAAAAGGTTTGCCCATTTTAGAGGTCGCGGGAGATATGCCATTAGACAGTTGGATGGAAAAACCATTTGAAGCTGCATTGGCCCATTTACAGGATGTGAATTTCGGACAGGATCCTGAAGGTAGTACAAAAACTGATTTGGAAGGTACCTCGAAAAAATTGTTTGATAATGGTGAACAAATCTACAACCGTGAAGGCTTTTGCGTAACCTGCCATCAGCCCGATGGTAATGGATTGAGCGCTTCTCAATTTCCACCTTTGGCAAAATCACCATGGGTAACAGGTAGTGAAGAAAGGCTAATCAAATTGACATTGCATGGGCTAATGGGACCTATGGATTTAATGGGGAAGTCCTATCCTGGTCAAGTGCCAATGACCCCCTTTGGCGGTATGTTAAATGATCAAGAGGTAGCATCTGTTTTAACATTTGTGCGTAATGCTTTTGGAAATAAAGCTGCCGTAATCACTCCTGAAATGGTTAAAAAAGTTAGGGAAAGCACTAAAGACAAAGAAGGATTTTACAAACCTGCAGAATTATTGCTCCAACACCCAATGGAATAGGGTTAAAGGTTTTTGAAATTCAATATTTTTATAGGAATAAGCAGCTACCATCTATAAGAGGAAAAGTAAATGTGTAATGTACAAACGGGATAAGAGAAATAGCTATTGATCCGTTTAGGAATCTTTACTGGTCAATGGTCAAGAATATTTTACACTAACCTATAGTTTAACTAAAATAAAGATAAATGAAAAGACATTGTTTAACCCTTGATTTAAAAGATGATGCCTCTTTAATTGCTAAATATGTAGAATACCACGAAAACGTTTGGCCTGAAGTTTTGGACAGTATTAGGGATTCAGGAATTATGGAAATGGAAATATACAGTATTGAGAATAGACTATTTATGATCATTGAAGTAAATGAAGAGTTCTCCTTTGAAAAGAAAAGTGAAATGGATGCAAAAAATCATCGTGTTCAAGATTGGGAGGTGTTAATGTGGAATTATCAAAAAGCTTTGCCATTCGCTAAACCAGGTGAAAAATGGTTGCCCATGCATAAAATATTTAATTTCAGTGCCTGATTTAAAATAGCGGGTAGGCTTATTTTTTAAAATAACATCACGTTTTTTCAGCAATACTTTTAGTTGATGTTTTCCAAATAAATTAGGGGCATACTTTGAAATTCGAAAATTTTAAACTTCCTAAGTTTGAGGCAATTTTAGATAAATCAAAATGGCTAAAGTATTAGGCTGTTCAATTTTGTGTCTATTTTTTAGGAATTTATATTAAAATAGTAATCTTTTCCAAGGTAAAAATCTCAAAGTTTTATTGTAAACATATTGCAAACAAACGGGGGAATACAGGAAGTCATCGGTGTTTGAACCTATTTGTTGATTCCGGCCAAAAATCTATCCTTGGATAAAATGGACATTGTGAAACCATACGGAATAGGGGTACTTGCCATCAGAAAGACAGTGTAGGAAAAGGGGAGGCTATAATAAGTCAACGGCTAAAATATAATCATCGGCCGTCATGAACAACCTTTTTCCATCGTTGCTGAAGGCACAATTTGAGGTTAATTGCCCGGTGTGAATCCGTGCGATAGCTTTTGCAGAACTATTAAAAATCCATATGCCACCTGGCCCTGTAGCAAATAGATATCCTTTGCTATTGATTTTTAAACCGTCAGGTAATCCTTGTTGGCCTTCCTTGCCAATTAATGGGGTAACATCATAAAAAATTCTCTTATTGGTAACCTTTCCCGGTTTTACAATATCATACTGATACCAAACAGCATGAGAAGGATCAGAAACAGCCACATATAAGGTACTTCCATCAGGTGATTGCCCAATTCCATTGGGTTTTGTGAATTTGTCAAGCAAGACTAGTTTACCAGAATTCAACAAACAGTAAACCCCTTGAAAATCTAACTCCTTGTTGGGATCATCTTGTTTTAATGGGAGCCCATAGGGTGGATCGGTAAAATACAAATTACCTTCTTTGTCAAGAAAGCCATCATTAGGACTATTGAATTTCTGACCCTCGTAACTATCAGAAAGCGTTATAAATTCTGATTTTGGGTTGTCTAAAGAAGCATTCATTTTTACAACTTTTCTGTCGCCATGTTGAAGTAAGATCAATTCACCTTGTTTGTTTAAATTTAAAAAGTTTGAATGGCTTGTCTCTTCAATTAAATAATAAAAATAAAAAGCAATTATCGGCAGAATTTAATACAGAATACACTTAGTTATGTTACCCATCGGTTATTTCTCAAGACCCAGAGGTTACTGCCGTTACAACCAAGAAAAAGTACTTGTACAGGTCAATATTTGATAGTAAAAAGAATGTTTCTAAGTGACTCTCATAAACTATTATGAGTTCATTAATTCCATCCCCAATTCGTTCTTACTGATTTGGCCTTGAGACCAACTAACCAAATTTTCAAAAGTTATCTCCGCTATATTTGTCAAAGCTTCTTTAGTTATAAAAGCTTGATGTGGTGTTAGCAATACATTAGGAAGAGATAATAATTTTTTTAAACGTTCATCTTTTATTCCATTTTTAGAATGGTTTTTAAAGAAAATTTCTTTTTCTTTTTCGTAAACATCTGTACCATATCCGCCAATCTCTTTAGTTTCTAATGCTTCTATCAATGCGTTTGTGTCTACCAATTCACCTCTTGAGGTATTTATGATAATTGTACTATTTTTCATTAAAGACAATTTTTCCTTATTGATAAAATAGTAGTTCTCATAATTCATTGGTATGTGAAGGCTAATGATATCAGATTCTTTACATAACTCGTTTAGTGGAGTATAGGTTACATTGCAAAGCTCAATAAGGTCATAATCAGGTGCTTGGTCGTATGCCAGAATTTTACATCCAAAACCATGCATAATCTTGGCCATAATACTACCTATTCTTCCGGTGCCCACAATACCCACAGTTTTACCATGCAAATTAAATCCCATCAAGTTATCTTGTATAAAATTGTAATTATGAACCTGGGTATTTGCCAAAACAATTTTTCGATTCAACGCCAATAAGAGGGCTGTTGCATGTTCGGCAATAGCATGGGGTGAATAGTCTGGTGCATTAGCAACATGAAACCCAAAACGTTTTGCAGTTTTTATATGAAGGTTGTTATAACCACTAGAACGTAAGGTGATATAACGAACGCCAAAGTTCCAAAGTTTTTCTAGTACAATTGGTGAGGCATCGTCTCCAGAAAAAATGGAAATAGCATTAAAACCAACAGCCAGTAATGCCGTTTCACTGTCCAACGCATTTTTGGTAAAGGTTACCTCATATCGATTGTTGTTGGCGCTTTTTAAAAAAGGAATTTCAAATTCTTTTGCACTATAAACCAGTAATTTCATATTATCGTTCTTTTCTAAACATCTTCTAGTCATTGTGAATAAAATAAGTTTGATATAATCTTTCGCTAACTTTATTATGTTCTTGAGATATTGTTGAAAATATTCTCATGAATTAATTTTTTCTTTTTTGATAGTGCTAATTTGGTAATTGGGGTTGCCTAAAACTTTTTTCTGTTTTGTTGATTTAAGTATGGACGATAATTTCGCAAAACCTCTTTCTTTTACAGTTCTATAGTCCAAAAGAAATTGGTTTACCTTTTGGAAGAGTTTTTTGTGTGTCTTCCTATAGGCTTGTTCCATTTCTAATTGATTTACACCATCTATCATAATCTCAAGCTGGTTCATATGTTTTTGAACTTGTTTTATGATAGGATTTAATCTTTTTTGGTTTTCTTCTATATCATTTCTGAAATCTTCTGTTTTCGAAAATTCATTTTTGTCTATTGGTTTAATCGCAAAAGAATGAATTAAGTTAATTAGAAAGCGTTGCTCATCTTTAATAAAAGAAAGTTCTGAAAACCACTTTTTAGAATGCTCATGCATATCTTCGGCACTATACGAATCTATATAGGTATATTTCATTTTCTTGGATTTTTTTTAAATACTGATTCTAATTTATAGTAATACATGTAAATTGAAAATGACATTGGTCAGTTTCTATTGACGTTTAATGGAAAATGTTGTTGTCGTTTAGGTTATGTATGTAAAATACCGTCAGTATAGTTGAAAATTTCTAATTTCAGTTTTTGAAAATTTTCAATACAAGAATCTACTTTGGTTCTTAATTTGTCATGGTTTCGGTAAAAGATTAATTTACATTCATTATCGGTGCAGTCTAACATACCACCTAAATTATTCTCATGAATAGAAATATCGCTAAGAAGTTTTTTTTTGGTGCTTTAAATTTTCTTGATACGTATTTTGTATTCCTGTTTGCGCTCAAAAAGATTTCGCGTTTTAGGTCGAAAAATTTGGTTATCTAAGAGACGATCTGCTAAAATCAGTTCATCGTCCATGCTTTGAAAGTGGAATTTCCATTGCTGTGTTTTCCAATGAAGTTCTTTTACTTTCTTGTTCTTTTGATTTGTTCTTATATGTTCTTTTTCCATTATTGTGGAATCTATTTATTAAAATTACCAGCCAATAAAAATGCAAACAATGATATAGGTCAGAAACTAAGATTTAAGTAATAATCCTATGTTTCCTTTAATTGTAAACTAATTATCTACATAGCAAATACATTTCTTAATTTACGCTACAATGCGCCTAAAGAGTAAACTTTGAATGATTAAGAAATACATTAATAGCGATGGTCAATATATAATTATAACATGGTTCTAATTCATTTAGGGCCACCTAGTACGGCAAATTTCACAACTATTATTTTAATAGTCAAATCAGAAATAGAGTTATAATTGTATTGACAATCAATAAATTCAATAAGGTTTTAATTCTATAATTCAAATTCCTTTAAACCTCATCATTTTCCATAATTAATGTAAAGCTAAAATAGGAACGGTAGTATCATATCCTATTTCCTTAACCAAGGGTTTAGAAAAAATGCTGCTGAAGAAAAAGTGCTTACGATTAATAAACGCTATCATATCGCTGTCCCTACTTTCGACAAAACCAGTTAAACCATCTGAAACATCTTTTTTAGAGAGTGTATGAAAACTATGGTTTAAGTTCCCCAATATATCTCTTAGTAATTTTTGGTTATTCATTTGTTCATCACTCAATTCGGCATTTTTTGATATATATAATACCCGGATTGCAGTGTCGTGCATTTTTGAAATTTCAACTAGATAACCCAATTCTTTACGTTTAAAGACGGACTTATAATCTGTAGGGAATACGATTTCTTTGGGTAAAGAAAACCGAACATCTTCCGGAACGGCCAAAACAGGGCATTCTCTTATTTTCTCCATGGTGTTGACCGTATTGCTACCGAAAATGATACCTTGGCTTTTCGTAGCACCTTGGGTACCCATGACTACTAAATCGATATCTTTTTCAGCGATGGTCTGCTTTAGGGCATCCGATAAAAAATTAAAGGTAGAAATGGTATGGTACGAATGCTTCGGATTGTCATGATGCAGTTTTAACATATCCAACAGTTTAACAAAACCTTCTTCCGATTTTGCTTTAGCTGCCTCATATTCCCCGCTACCAGGTTCAGGAATAAATAGGTTGTCGGTACTATAACTATCCAACTTAAAAACGTTTAAAAAATAAAACTCACAATTTAATTTACTATATAGGTCAAGGGCATACCTTGTGGCGTTAAGGGCATTTTTCGAAAAATCTGTAGGTATTAATATTCGCTTATCCATACTTTGTTTTTTAGGTTTCTCCGGTAAAAGTATTTGTCGATTTTCTTTTTAACAATGATAATTATCAGTCTTGTGCAGGTAGAATTAAAAACGGGGTTTCTGAATACATGCTTACATCTTTTATAACCGGCTCACGGGTCAATTTTTCAAAAAGGTTATGTTTTTGATTAACCATTGAATATAGGTCTACATTCAATTTTTCTAAAAATACTTGAATGACCTTCGCTTTGTCTTTAGACAATTGTCTCCAATGAAAAGTATGGTCGACATCCTTTAGGCAGATATCCAACAATTTTCTGTTGGATTCTTGTTCGGTATTTAAAATTTCTTCTTCGGTAATATGCAATACTCTAATCTTAGCTTTAAATAAAGAGGTTATGAATAGTAAAGGTTCTATTGATTTTTTTGCACACCCTTTCTTGAAATCAGTGACAAAAGCTATTTCTTTAGGTTCCTTGAAATTCATTTCACCAGGAATAGCAAGAATGGGACATTTGTTAATTATGTTAGCTACCTGTATCGTATTGCTCCCAAAGAAAATATCAGCTGCCTCGGTAATGCCTTTATTGCCCATAACAACTAAATCTATATGCAGTTTATCAATTGTTTTAGTCAAAATCTTAGATAGAATTCCTTTTTCTGATATGGTCTGAAACTGATGTTTCGAGTTATCATTGTCCAATACAATTTTATGCATTGTCTTTGTTAATTTTTCCTCAGATTCAATTTGTAGTTTTTTTAGCAGTTTTTCACTAACAAACAATTTTGGTTTTTTTCCTTGTAAAGGAGTTAGTTCATTGAAAACATTCAATAAATGGAAAGTACAAGGCTGTGATGCCAATAATTTTGTAACATAAAATAGTGCACAGTAGGCATTGTTAGAAAAATCTGTAGCGACCAGTATATTCTTCATAATATTTTAAATTTGAGGTAGTACCATAAAAGGAACGGTAATGTGTAATCCTATTTTTTTAATAATAGGTTCAATAAACAAGCGTTCTAAAAAAGTGTGTTTATTCTTTACCATCACCAATAGGTTTATCTTTTGTTTTATCTGAAATTCATTGATGGCTTCTATGATACCGTTATCTGGTAGTTCATGAAACAATGCGTGGTTTCCTAATAATTTTTCAAGCTCTACTTTGTGCTTTTCTTGAATGTTGGTAAGGTCATACCCTGCTCGCACGTGCATTACATTTATTCGTGATTTATGTTGTGTGGTAATTGCCAACAAAGTCTGCATATTCCCTTTTTTATATTCAATCTCATAATCGGTAGGGAATAATATTTCTTTAGGAGCTTCATAGTCAAAATTTGGTGGAACGGCAATTACGGGGCACTTTGCTTTATTGATTACATGAACGGTATGTGTGCCGAATAAAATTTCAGTGGCACTGGTAACGCCCTTTGTTCCCATTACTATTACATCTATATTCTCAGCCGTAACCGTTTCTAAGACTTCACTTATTAGTGTATTAAAGGCAGAATGAACTATGATGGTGTGGTTAGGGTTTGGGAATTGATGCTCTAGCTCGCTTTTCAATTTTTCTAATTGAGTCATACTACTTTCCTGTAGAATATCTCCTAACCCTATTTGGCCAGGGCTACCAATGAGGTACTCGGTCTGATAAACGGGTGGGGTATAAGTATGAAGCAAATAGAAAGTAGTTTTAACGTCTTTGTAGACCTTTAGCGCGTAACGAATTGCTTCTTTGGAGTTATTGGAAAAATCAGTAGGTAAGAGAATTCGTGGCATGTCTATATAATTTTATTATTTCACATAAAATTAGGGCAGTGCAAATCCAATTACCATGACATTGGTCAGTTCGCCAAATTACATTTTAAGGTAATTTTAGATTTTTTAAATTACAAATGAATGAAAAGCAGTTTTTCTAAAATTATAGATTCAGAAACTCCAGTTCTCGTAGGTTTTTATGCAGATTGGTGTGGACCCTGTAAAATGTTGGGCCCGATTTTAAAACAAGTAAAAGACGAAATGGGCGAAGCCGTCAAAATAGTCAAAATAGATGTAGATAAAAACCAATCGATAGCTGCAAAATATCAAGTTCGGGGAGTACCCACCATGTTATTGTTTAAAAATGGGAAACAGTTATGGCGACAGTCTGGGGTATTGCAAAAGAACGATTTAATTCAAATCGTAAAATCGCATGCCTAAATTGTATTATAGAATTTGTAGTTCATCTACAATTTTAGTGGATGGCCATTAATTCATTAATAAGGTAAATGGTCAAAGACTTAATCCTATTGTGTTTTGTAAATTTTATTCATGAATTACCAGAAATGGAACAGAAGTATGATAACTAATTTTTTCAACCTTTGGTCTAAAAAGAATTCGCTCTAAGAAATTTAGGTTTTTTGCAACCATTACAATCATATCCAAATTGCAACTTTCAACAAAATGTTGAACGGCAACGTCTAGTTTTTTTTCCTTTAGGGTATGAAATGAATAAGTTGTATCGGTAAAATAGTCCTTTAAAAATTCACGGTTTTTTATTTGCTCCATACTTAGTTGATCTCCTTTAGAAGTAACATGCAAAAAACGTAGTGCCGATTTATGTAAAAAGACAAGCTCTTTTATCCTTTTCATGACCTTGTCATCATACCCTAAAAGAAAATCTGTTGGAAAACCTATTTCTTTTGGGTCGCTATATTTTGCATTTTCTGGTACTGTTAATACAGCACACGGCACTTTGGTGATAACATTGCCAGTATTGCTGCCTAAAGAAACAGCTTTTATACCCGATGCCCCTTTGGTGCCCATAATAATTAAATCAATTTTCTTATCTATTACCTCTTGTTTAATATAATCGGTGAAAAAGCCGGACATAGCTTTGGTTTCAAATGTATGCTTCGTATTAAGAGGTAATTTTTGAATCTTTTCCAGTAATAATTTTAATTTTTTTCTGCTCTTTTTTAAAATACTTTCTTCAAATATTTCTGGTGGTAAGAACATGGTGCCTTCACTACCTGAATTAGGATTGATAGGGTTTACATGAATTAGATAAAAAGAACATTCATTTTTTTTGAATAATGATATTGCATAAACAATTGCATTCCAAGCATTTTCAGAGAAATCTGTTGGTATCAGTATGTTTTTCATAGTACGCAGTAATTTGTATTTAAAAATAACCGCACTTAATGTTTTTAAATATGATAATAATCATTCAAGTGCCGTATTCTCTAATTCTAACCAGGCCAAAGCTGCAGGGCCTAACACCGCGTTGGAACTTGTAGCCGTTGACAATAGTACTTTTATTTTGCCCTTGTAGGCGTTAAATAGATGTTGCTGCATTCGGGTTCTTATAGGTCTTAATAGAATTTCACCTGCCTTGCTCAATCCACCCGATAGTATGAATGCTTCTGGGTCTAAATGGGCCACAGTATCGGCCATTTTACTTCCTAAGATTTCACCTGTTTTTTCAAAAGCCGTCAGAGCGATAAGATCGCCCTTTAACGCGGCATCCGAAATATCTGTTCCTCTCATATCCTTAAAACTAATACCACGAAGGGGGGAATCTATCTTCATATCTGCCAATAACTCAAAGACTGTTCTCTTAATTCCTGTTACCGATGCGTAGGTTTCCAGACAGCCATGTAACCCGCAATTACACTCTCTCCCATTAGGCTCCACATTAACATGACCTATTTCTCCGGCAGCACCGTGTTCTCCAATTAACAGTTTACCATCTACAATTATTCCACTTCCCAGTCCTGTGCCTAAGGTCAGAGCGACAAAATTTTTCATTCCCTTGGCTGCACCGAAAACCATTTCACCTAGAGCGGCAGCATTGGCATCGTTCGCTAGTGAAACAGGTAGATTAAAAGTTTGGTTGATAATCTTTGCTATCGGGGTAGCCTTACCCCATTTCAGGTTCGGGGGATTTTCAATTTGCCCTGTGTGCGGATTAGCATTGGGGGCTCCAACACCGATGGAACGTATTTGTATATCAACATCCCATTTTAAAATCAGTGTTTCCACCTCCAATTTTAGTTTTTCCATAAAGCTTGGAAACGGATTTTGAGCATTGGTTTTGAATATAGTTTTATCAATAATATTCCCTTCTCTGGTAACAAGACCAACCTTAGTAAGGCTGCCACCAATATCAATACCTAAAACTACCTCTTGTGCCATATGTTTAAATTATTATACGAATTAAAAAATTACAAGTTTATTTTAGAAAATTATGGCGCTGCTGAATTAATGCCATTTTTATGACTAGTGAATCATCCATTTGATTTTTAAAGGGTATGTGCTTCATTATTGTAAAGTTCGGCTGGTAAAAGAATATTTTTAAGGATGTTCTTCCCAAGTATCCGGTATTACCAAAAAAGGAATTTGGGTATGGTATCCAATAGATTCTACATTTGGCTTTACCAAAAACCTATCTAAAAATGAGTGTTTTCTATTCATCATTACCAAAAATCCAGATTGGTGTTCTTCAATATATTCATGGATTGCTTCGGGCATCAATTTTCCTCTTTCCTCTACGAAAATGGGATTAAGCTTTTTAAAATAATCAGCTAACGCCTTTTTATTCACCTGCTGTTCATCGGCCAAATCATACTCCTCCTTTACATGCAATATGGTTAATTTAGATTCAAAAGTATTTGAAAGGTTAAATAAGTATTGTAAATCTTCCTCTTTGTGTAATTGGCCATAATCCGTTGGAAAAACAATAGATTTTATTTCTTTAAACACATAGCTAACAGGCACGGCCAATACAGGAATTTTTGACTTTCTAATTACATGTACGGTATTTGTTCCCAAAAAAATCTCCTTGGCACCTGTGGCACCTTGTGTTCCCATTACGATATAATCAAAATTTTTAGCTTCGGTAAGCTCCAAGATTTCATTGGTTAAGGTGTTAAATGCGGAAAGGGTCTTGAATGTATGTTTTGGGTTTTTATATTTTAGCTTTATATCCACTAAAGTTTTATCGAGACCTGCCTGTGCAATATCTACACCTTTATCAGGAAGGGCGCTAAACGTTGGCCCGCCCATCATATAATCTATGCGATAGAAGGTTGGAGTATAGGTATGAAGTATTTGAAATTCGCATTTCTCAGTTTTAAAAAATTCAAGGGCATAGCAAATGGCGTTCCATGCGTTATTAGAGAAATCGGTAGGCAAGAGAATCTTTTTCATAGTAAAGGAGTTAAATATTATCTGGGCAAGTTCTGCATGACCAAAAATGGAATTTTAGGATGTAACCCAATATCGTCTAACGTAGATCGGTATAGCATATCTTCTAAAAACGAGTGACGAGCATTGACCATAACCAATAGATTAATATCCTTTTCTAAAATGTATTCCATAATAGCCTCGCCTTTATTTTTAACAGGCGAACGTTCATTAAATAGGTAGGTATCAGGTAAGGATTCTTGTAAAAAACGCTTGTTGTCAATTTGTCTATTAGTTAAATCTTCAAAATCTGAAATATAAAGACAATGTATTTCCGATTTAAATTCAGCGGCTAGTGTATTTAAGAGTTTAAGTTCTCTACGTTTATAAGGCAACATGTAGTCTGTGGGAAATAGTATCTTTTTAGGTTGTCGATATTCGTAGTTTTCAGGAATGGCCAAAACCGGACAAGAGACATATTTAAATACCTGTACGGTATGGCTGCCAAACGTAAGCTTTTTGTTTGCAGTCTGGCCTTGAGTACCCATAATTAGAAGATCTACATTGATTTGGTTGGCAAAATCATTGACCGCATCGACCAAAGACTCAAAGGCAGATACGGCTTCAAAACTGTGTTTAGGATTGTGATATTTTTTGGTAAGTTCGCTTATTGTATTTTTTAGCGACTGTTCCACTTTTATTCGGGTGATTTCTTTTTGCTCTTCTATTGACTTGCCACCGTTCTTTTTAAAAGGACCGTATATTTCGTCTGCATAGGCATGTAAAAAATAGAAATTAGTGCGTTCGCACTTGTAGAGCTGTATCGCATATTTTATAGCATGCATAGCATTATTCGAAAAATCGGTAGGAATCAAAACGGTGGTCATATAATTTCTTTTTACGATTATCTAAAAATATTTCTATCATAACTTAATTAAAATGATATAAGTCATCAGTGTTGAGAAAGAAAAAAAAGGAATATAGTATTTTACCCTTGAAGCGATAAAAGTGGAATGCTAGTGTCAAAGCTTACCTCTTCTACCGTGGTATCTAAAAATAATTTCTGAAAGAGATTATAATCCTTTGAAATCATTATAATGAAATTGGCATTCAGGCCTTCTGCGAATGAATGAACACCGTCTTCTACCTTTCTAGATACTACCCTATGAAAACTGACAGTGTTCATTAATTTTTCCGATAGCCGCTGTGCTAAGTGTTTTTGAAGCACTTCTATTTCCTCTAAAAGTGGAATTGGAGATTTTGTAACATAAAGTAAGTTGATATGTGCCTTATCTGAAGTAATATAATTTGCTATTTTGTTTAAGGTGGCATCGTCATAGGCCATCTCAAAATCAACAGGTAGTATCACTTGTTTAAAGCCTTGGAACTTTGCTTTTTTGGGAACCACTAGGGTATCGCATTCCACTTTTGTAATTACATCTCCCGAACGGGTGCCGGTGAAAAATTCTTTAAGTTCAGAGGCGCCTTGCGTACCCATTATGATGAGATCTATTTCCTTTTCTTGAATATGTTTTCGTATAGATGACAAAAAGTAACCTTGTTCGCGAATCGTCGTAAAATGATGATGTTCTTTTTTTGAGGAAATCGACGTTATAAATTTTTCTAAGTCATTTAACTTTTGATTGATGGCTTTGGGCTCTAATTCTACTAGAATATTTGTGCCAAACTCATAAGCAGGTTTTTCTGTAAAGTTCGATCCTTCTACATTGACATAAAGGAGGAAAAAATGGCAAGGAGTTACTTGGAATAAATCCAGTGCATAACGAATGGAATTTTTAGAGTTCTTGGAAAAATCGGTAGGAATTAAAATATTTTTCATCGGTCTCACTTTTACATTTCAAGAAAAATAATGGTGATTTGATCTAAAAACTATGATTTTGATCAGCTCAAGACAAAGACGACCTATTCATGAAGTACAAAAAGAGGTATGGTGGTATGAAAACTTAACTTTTCAATAGTGGTATCGAATAATAACTGATGAAAATAGTTAAGGTTTTTGGCTACCATTGTTAACATTTCTATTTTATTATCGGCTACAAAATTTAGAATGGCTTCCTTGACATTCTTATTGTCCACACTTTGGAAATTATGTAAGCAAGAGAATATTTCTTCCAAATAATCTTGTAAATACTCTTTGTTTTTTTTTTGAGCGTTTGTAAGATGACCGTTGGCTTGTGATACGTTTAAAACATTAAAATTGGCCTTCGAAATTCGCAGCTGTTCCGAAAGTGTATTTAATATGGGGTGGGTATAAAAGATATTGTAATCAGTAGCGAAAGTGATTTTCTTTGGCTTTTTAATAGGTGCCTTTTCCGGTATTACCAATACATTACAGATTACTTTGGTTATTACATCTCCTGTGTTGCTGCCCACTATGGCGGTTTTAATACCTGATGCCCCCTTTGTACCCATAACTATAAGTTCTATTTTTTTATCATAGACCGTTTTTCTTATAAGATCTATAAAATTCCCATATTCATAAAGAACAATTAAATGGTGTTTTTTGTTGTCGAGTAATTGCTCGACACGCATAGAAAGAAGGTTGATTTTTTTATTAATGCTAGGTAAGGCTGTCTCTGTAGCAAAAGCAAAAGAATTGCTGTTTACATTAGAGTCCTTTAAATCGGCAATGTGTAAAATGTAGAAGATACAGTCTTCATTCTTAAAAAAGTGTACGGCATATTCCAGAGCGTTCCAAGAATTGGCTGAAAAACCTGTGGGGAATAAAATGTTTTTCATTAATTAGTCTTGGGGAACAAATATTATACTTGTTACAGAATTTAGATATGATATTTATCAGTTTCATGATTTCTAATTTTGTGGCCTTCCATAGTTATAAGTCCCTCTTTCTAAAAACATGTAAGGGTATGAATGAGGCTTTCTGTAACAATTTAGGCCAACTATCTAAATCGTTATTTTTTATTTTATTGGGTTCTTCCGTAATTGTGTTTAGGATATCGACAAATTGTAAAAGTGTTTTAGCCGTTTTCTTGCATGATAAAGTATAGACGATTTTCTAGTAATTGTGCCTTGATAATTGCATTATTATTTAGTAATAAGGTTTATCAATTTTAAGGAAATACTATTGTTTGTTTAAATATTCCTTCTAATTCAATAGACTCGATGGTAGTTATGTTTTCTAAGGTTAATTTAGAGGCCTATCTTTTCTTTCGAAGCAGTTAGTACCGAATAACCTGATAGCTTTAAAAATTCTAAGTTGCTTTCACTTAAAGCTCCATCTTCGTTTGGTAGAGTAGTCTTCCTTTGCTCTAGCTTTTATGTGTTAGAGGTATATTTACCGTAAAAATAGATCCTTTATTTTCCTCACTTGAAAATTCAAGGCTTGCACCTAAGTTTTCTAAATGTTGTTTTGCAATATTAAGGCCAATCCCAGTGCCTTGTGTCAATAGAGCATTTTCAGCTCTAAAATAACGGTTGAAAATATGTTTTTGTTCTTCCTCGGGAATACCAATTCCCTTATCGATTATTTTTAAGAGCAATTTGTTATCTTCTATTGCTACTTGTACATCTATGATAGAGTCTTCTGGGGAATATTTAATGGCATTACGCACTAGATTCGATAGTACCAGCTCTAATGTTTTTTCATCGAATTCGATGGTAATATCATCAATGTTTTCAGGATAGTTAATTTTTTGTCCCGCTTTGAGTAACATGTTGGCATCATAAATGACTTCGTTAACTATTTTACTGAGCGGAAAGGTTTCTATGCTATAATTAATCTTACCGGAATCTAATCGTTCTACGGAAAGAAAATCGGTAAGAATGGTATCAAGATATTTTACCTTTTTTTTAATCGTGTTCACATGCTTGTCACGCTTTTCTTGGTGTTCAGTCTGGGTGTATTTTCCCAACAGCGTAATTGAGGTCAATATACTGCTCAAAGGTGTTTTGAATTCATGTGATACTAAAGATAAAAAACGTGTCTTTAATTCATTCAGTTCCTTTTCTACAGCCAGTGCCTCTGTCAGTTGTTGTGTGCGTTCATCTACTGTTTTTTCGAGTTTTTTGGTATAGTTTTTTCGCTCGGTAATATCTAGTATTATGGCTACAAAAGCTCTATTTTCTCCCATAGCTGATAGTTGTAGATGCACTTCTACGGGGTAGGAAGATCCATCTTTTCTTCCATGAACGGTCTCAAACTTGAGCTTTTCTATATCGCCATTCAATAGAGGCTGTATCAATTCTCTAAATTTAAGTTTACTTAATTCAGGTTTGATATGAGCAGGAGTCATTTTGAGAAGCTCTTCCATGGTATACCCTATGTTTCGCTGGGCTTCTTTGTTAACATTGATGAATTTGAAGGTATCTGCATCAAAAACAAAGATTTCGTTTAGCGATTCGTTAAAAATACGCGCCCAATGACTAAGTTCTTTTTCTTTTTTCTTACGCTCTGTAATATCAATAATCAAAGCCATGACATAGGTGGCGCCATCAAGTTCAAAAGGATTTAGACCAGCCTCTACCGGAAATTCTTTACTGTCTTTGCAAATGCCAAATAAATCACGACCATGACCCATTTGACGTTTTCCGCTTTTTGCTATAAAGTTTTCAACGTGTGTATCATGGTTATGATGGTATCTTGAGGGAATAAGGGTATCGAGTGGTTTTCCAATAAGTTCATCTTTTTCATAGCCGAACATTTCCAATGCTGATGAATTGGTTGCAACGATGACCTGCTCAGTATTTACAACAATTATTCCTTCGGAAATCCCTTCTGAAAGAAGGTTGAAAATATTACTGTTTTTCTGGAAAATGCGCATATATCAAATATAAAAGATTACATCTGATTTTTATCATTGAATTTCTAGCTTATGTATCATATTTTTAAACTATACAACTTAAAGCCATTGAAAATGAGAGATACAGATAAGACGATGAACCAACTTTATAAAAGCCTAGGTAAATTGTTTTATGCAGTTGCCATATGCGATGGTAGTGTACATATAAAAGAATGGGATAAAGTTGAGGAAATTGTAAAAGAAAAATGGCTATATGTAGATGATTTTGCCGATAGATATGGTACCGATGCTGCAAACCAAATTGAAATTGTTTTCGACTGGCTTTTAGAATATGAAAAGACCAGCGAAGAGTGTTTTCAAGAGTTTAAAGAATTCTATGAAGAACATCCACACGCATTCTCAGAAGAAATCAAATCATTGACGAAGGAGACCACTAATGCAATTGCCAATTCCTTTTCAAAAAAAAATAAGTCAGAACTTATGCTTTTGGCCAAGATTGAATTACTATTGAAATAAACTATTGAACAAAAGAAATTGGAAACTTGACGATACTTCTTTCTCTACTTATATTTTAAACGTCAATACAGGTAGATTTGCATGGTTGGCCACATCTTCGCCAATGCTTCTACTACCTAATAGAAAATGTAACATAGGCTTTCTACCTCGCGTGGGTATAGCTAGTATATCATAATTTCCCTTTTTAGAATAGTTCATAAGACCATGCTCTACACTATAATCATTGTAAATTGTAACCTCTTGTTCAATTGTACCTGCCTTATATAAGAACTTTGATATACGCTCTTCTATTTCGGTGTTACTGTTAAAATCGTAATGTGGCGTATTAATATAGACAAGGTTCAACTTCGCAGAAAAATTAGCTGCGAATTCCCTAACATTTTTAAAGGCTAGAACCGAATCTTCTGTAAAATCGCAGGCAAATAATATATTTTCAACCTTAAAATCTGGATTAGGCATTTTAACGACAAGAACTGGTACATCTGATGATCGTACCACTTTTTCGGTATTAGAACCCAATAAGAAATCACCTATGCCGCTGGTTCCATGTGACCCCATTACAATCAAATTAATATGCTGTTCTTGAGCTACTTTGTTCAATTCCTTAAAATCTTTATAGTTTTGAACTATTTCCCTGACTTTGATATGTTCTAGGTATGGTTGGTTCAAAAAAGGTTTGAAACGTTTTCTAGCAAGGTTCATATAATACTTCGCCTCTTCATATTCTTGGGCTTCATCTTTAGTAAGTACCGCTTCTGAAATTCCCATCATATGAAGCACTATAATTTCGGCTTGTAGTTGTTCTGCAATTCTTGCTGCAACATGTAATGCATGTGCAGAGGGCTTAGAAAAATCTACGGGGACTAATATTTTTTTCATTTTAAATGGCTTTTCTACTTCGTTCAAATTTTTCTTTACGTTTTCTTAATTGCCTTTCTAAGTCGCTTATAGTATTTGCAGCAGATTTTTCAAAATTATTTTCGTTGGATTTAGCAAAAATTCTTGGTCCTGGTGCGCTGAGTTGTATTTCACAGATTTTATCATTTCCATCAGTGCCGTTTCCCAATTTGAAGAAAACCTCGGCACGAATGATAAACTGATATTTGTTTCCTAATTTTTGAAGATTACGGGTTACGATTTCACTTAACGAACTACTTTCAGCCATTTGTATGTATTGAAAATTGATGGTCATAATATGTATGGTTTTGTTTCTTTTCAAAAATATCAATGCTATTCTTTTTATAAAATGACCTGTATCATTTCAAGTGTGGTCTTATATTTTAAATTTTATACCTCATTATAAAAACAAAATATTATGGCACTTAATTTTAATCAATATGCAACTGAAGGGAATACCTTTTTAAAGGATTATGCAAAAGAAATGAATATGCCCAATGACCGTAATAAGGCAGGGCGAGTTTTTACTTCTATTATGCACGCACTTAGAGATATAATTCCGACAGAAGAATCATTACAGTTAATTGCTCAACTACCCATGTTTCTTAAAGCTGTTTATGTTAATGGATGGTCAATTAAAAAGAATAAACCTAAGATTAAACATATGGCTGAATTTTTAGATTTGGTTCGTGCCCATGACGGGTCAGCTGCGGTTAATGATTTCGAATATAGCGACGAAGTAGCTGAACAATATGTAGACACAACTTTTATTTACCTTAGAAAATATATCTCTCTAGGTGAAATGGAAGATATACGTGACAGTTTACCTAAAGACCTTAAAAGTATGATTTACTCTAATTTGATGTTTTAAATTAGTGGATGGTTGGTAGTGTAGGCAAGCATATTAAAGAAATAGTGTATGCTTTATAAAAAAAGTATAGGCTGTTTCTTTTAAAATAAAAATCAACATGTCCAATCAATACTAGCCTTAAATAAAATATTATTACTCAATTCAATCATCTGTAAAGTGATATAGAGTTATTATCAATAAGTTTCTAACTGCCAACTTTTAACTTTTTATCGTTTACTTTTTACGTTATTGATAACTCCTTCCTTTTCCAATTGTAGTACGATTCAGTTTACATAGTCTTTGACTGTTGATGTTATATTATTTGGATCTACGATATCAAAGGTGCCCACCCATACTAATGATTTATCTTCATCAGCTTTTATATTGTATATGGAAGTTTCGATATGAAATACTTTATAGTCTGAATAATATTCTGGAGTGTAATAGACGTTTTGAAAGCGATAGTAATAACGACCAAAACGGTACCAATTATAACCAATAGAATAGTGTCCAGAATTGTAGTCTCTCTTATCATCAACCCCAACAACCGCTGTGATTGCTATAGCATCAAATCCTTTGGCTATTAGCTGTTCTTTTAGGGCATCTATTTCTTCCTCGTTTTTTTGTGAATCGGTAAATGATTTTTCAAGTTCAGTACTACTATCATTAGCGTTGATACCTCTTAGGGTAAGGGCGTTTTTCATGTCCTCTTCGAAAATTTTACGCGCCGTAAGATTATTAGTAATACCAATGACTAAAAGTTTTTCGGGTTCGAAAGCAGTAATTTCCTTGTTTTTCCAACTATCTACAAATTGAGTTGAATAGCAAGAGGTTAACAGTAACGCCAGAGCGAAATAGAGTGCTTTTTTCATTATTTTAGATTATAATATTTCATCTAAAAGTAGATTGCCAGCTTATGATTCACAATGATATATGTCAGTCGATTTTTCTCAATCTTATGAAGAAGAATAAAGATTTAATGTGCATATGACCAACATCATTTCTAAATAGGTTCGAGGAGTATACTTTAGTATAAATTGAAAAAATATAGTTATGAAACATGTTATCCCTAAAATTATATTTTTACTAGTTGTTCTATTATTTTGGAACTGCAAACAAAAACCTGGTACTGAAAAACCAAAAGAGGTAGAAACTGTAAAGGAAGAAAAGGCAATAGTTCATGTTCCTGCTGCAATGATTGAACTTGGTAAATTTGCCGATATTGTTATTTCTGACGAATCTGATATAAATCAATTCATCGACTTCAAACATATAGATACAAACCAATCGGTCACAGCTATTGATATGAATGAAGCAGTATCATTTTACAAAAAAATGATGAAGCGTGAAAAAGCAAACTCTTTACCAATTTTCGAAATTAAAAACACTGACGATGTAATTCTTCTAATTCAAGGCGTAGGCTTTGGAGGTCCTATTTGGGCAAAGGTTTTAGTGGATAAAAATACATTGGAAATTAAAAAAATAGCTTTCGAACATTTTGCTGAAACCGATGGCTACGGGGCGGCTATGACCCAGTCACCTTTTGCGGATAAGTTTATAGGAACAAAAATAAATTTAGATAAAAATACTTTTACGCTTCAAAAAAACATGGAAAGCAGAATAGATGATGGGGTTATTGTAGATGGTATTTCTGGGGCAACCATGACTAGTGAAGCGGCAATAGAAATGGTCAACGAAGGATTGAAAAAATATAAGGGATATTTAAGGCCTTAAAAGGTGAATATAAAATCACAACTATTGCTTGAACTTTGGATTAAGCGTTTGGGTGAACCCTATCACATGCTAACCATAATGCTGTATAAGCGTCAAATCGATTACATATGAAACTTGATTTGGAATTTAAAGAGTCATTATTTCTACCGCTAATCTAAAGGTTTTAGACCCTTCCACCTTCTAAGATTGGGAAGTGTGCTGTGGGCCAAGATTGTTGCTTCTTCCCTAGGCATTCCCTTTTTCTCAGCAAAGGCGATATTCTTCTCGATTTTCTGTTCTAATGTTATTCCATGATCTACAAATGCTCCTTTTACATAGCAAAAATGACAATAATCGGAATTGACGGTGCCATTTTTATTGGTGCCGAAATCTGATAAATGGTGCATGGGCATACCACAACTTTGACAAATATTTAATGAAGGTTTCATTTGTTTAAATTTTAGAATTCTAAAGCTATTGGGGTATAAGGTAGAGCTCTACTGAAAAAATTAAAATGATTTTGGTCAGTTGTACTTTTTTCCTCGAAACATCACCGTCGCAAATATTCCTAATCCATCAAACTTGAAATTATAAGCAGTATACTACATACAAAAAGAAATGACAACCGTATTATTTTTAAATGTATGGCCTATGATAGTTGTTATTATTGAAATTGATATTTTAACTGCATTCGTCTTCCAAGTTAACCCCACAGGGTTGTAGTATTTGATTGGCTCGGCTACCATTTCGATATATGGTTATCCCTTTTAGACCATACTTCCATGCAGTTTTATAGATTTCAGAGACCTCATTGGCTGTTGTGTTACTTGCAAGATTAATGGTTTTAGAAACAGCATTGTCCGTATACTTTTGAAAGGCCCTTTGATGTAGCAAGTGGTATTTCCATGGAATTTCTAAACTTGTCTCAAATAGTTTTTTTATATTTTTCGGAATATGTTTTATATTTTGAATGCTTCCATTGGCGATTACTTCATTCTGTATTTCCTCAGTCCAAAACCCTAAGGATTTCATTTTTTCAACGAAAATGGAATTGATTTCTATTTGGGTCTTATCATTTAAAATTTCGGTTCTTTTATAAGCAAGAGCATAGAGTGGTTCAATGGAATATGAGGCATCGGCAATGACCGAAATACTTCCAGTAGGTGCAATGCTATTACAGGTGGCATTACGTAATAGTGTGTTGGGTGCATATCGACTTTCTTTCCATGAAGGGAAACACCCTCTTATTTGTGCCAAGTTGCCCGATGCTGCATAGCTTTTTTCTTGAATAAATTTCATGAGCACTTCGGCAAGGTCCACAGCCTTTTCTGAGGCATAGGGTATGCTCAGCATAATCAAAAGCTCGGCCCAGCCCATAACACCTAATCCTATTTTACGGTTGGCCAATGTTATATGCTTGATATTGGGTAATAAGTAGTGGTTAGAACTGATGACGTTGTCTAAAAATCGAATAGCTATCGAAATAGTTTTATCGAGTTTATTCCAATCTATTTCATTTTTTTTTCCATCATGAACTACCATTTTGGTTAAATTGATAGAACCTAGATTACAGCTTTCAAAATCGAATAACGGTACTTCTCCACAAGGATTGGTGCAATTAATTTTTCCCTGTTTAGGTAACCGATTATCTTGGTTAATGGTATCTAAAAAAATAAGTCCCGGTTCTCCGGTTTTTAGAGCTTCATCTACAATCAAATCCCAAAGCATTTTGGCACGAATCGTCTTTGATACTTTTTTCGTTCTTGGATTGACCAATTGCCATTCTAGGTTATTTTTTACAGCATTCATAAAATCATTCGTGATGCCCACAGAAATATTAAAGTTTTGCAAACTCTCCCGATCAGATTTTGAGGTTACGAAAGCTTCGATGTCAGAATGTGTTACATTCAAGATTCCCATGTTGGCACCTCGTCGTTTGCCTGCCTGTTTCACATACTCGGTGGCGGTATCATATATTTTCATAAAAGCAATTGCCCCTGCAGAGGAACCTTCAGATGAGGTAATGATATCATCTTTGGGTCGAAGTTTTGAGAAATTATAGCCTGTACCACCACCACTATTATGAATAAGTGCTGCATTTTTAAGGGTTGTGAAAATGGCCTCTAGATTATCTTCAACAGGAAGTACGAAACAAGCACTTAATTGACCTTTAGGTAAACCGGCATTCATTAGGGTAGGGCTATTGGGTAAAAATTCGAGATGACGCATGACTCCATAAAAACGGTCGAACCAGAATTCGTGGTCTTCATCCTCTACGGTAATGAGATGCTTTGCCACCCGTTGAAAAAGTTCATCGGGCGTTTCGGTAACTTCGGTTCTGCGTAAGTAACGGGCTTGAAGAATTTGTAGCCCATTGGGGCTTAGATTCGTCATTTAGTTATATTCTGAATTACTTTTTTAAGTTTTTCACGAACGGTTTCTGCAACCGTAATCAGCGCATCATTTTTTACGGCCTGCATCGAGGCAGCTGGGTCTACCGCGGCAATTTCTATGGTATTTTGCTCTCTCTCTTGCAGAATTACATTACAGGGTAGCATAGTGCCGATTTTGTCTTCGGCTTTAAGTGCCTCATAAGCTAATGGAGGATTACAAGCCCCTAAAATTATATAATTATGAAAGTGTACATCTAACTTTTTTTTCAAGGTAGCTTTCATGTCTATTTCTGTAAGTACTCCAAAACCTTCTGATTTTAAAGCCTCTTTAGTTTTTGATACTGCATCATCGAAGGTTGAATCTTTTAACTGAGTTGAAAAATAGTAGTCCATGACATGATTATTTTTGATGTAAGTGTTTTATGTTAGGCAATTATTCCAATTTTTTTGTGGTTTCTGAATTCGAAATAATCCATTTATTCAGTTGAACCACCGCTTTTATTTTACACAGTCGAGAGCCTTTTGTTATTGTTGAGGCGGTACCACAAGTTATGCCATATTGTGACCTTAATCTGCTAAGGATTTTCTTCTGGCTATTGCATATACAATTCTGGTAACCATAATGTCCAACGGCATCAATAGGCCTTTTTTGATAGATAAGTGTTCTAGCAGTATTATCTAACCCCTCTAATAACTACGTATATCGGTACTTCGCATTATAACTTGCAGTCATGCTTTGTTACTGCTTCGGTATTGCTTGGATTGACCATATGAGCAAATACCTTTTTTTTTGTTCGTTTTAAGCCCAAAGAATCAAATGTAATGGTAAGCCTTAAAGTTTCATATGATTTATATCATTGTTGAACAGGGACTTATAAAAATCTTAATGAAATTTTTAATATGAATATTTTTTTAAAATTGGTTCATGTAGATGGTATTTCAATAGAGGTACATTGGACTTTTGTGTTAATGATAATATGGATAAGATTTTTGGAATTCCAAAAAAAATAAAGGTAATCTCAAAAATATCGCCAATAGCCAAGGTCTGATATTGGTACACATGGTTTGTGTAATACTTTACGAATTAAGTCATGTCCTTAGCGCAAGAAAGTTCAATTAACGTGATTTCGGGTCTCATGCCTAACCTGCCAGGAAATCCCATCCAGCCTAAGCCTCGGGTCACATATAGGTATTGACCACCTTCTTTATATAAACCCGCCCAATGCTTGTATTTATACTTTATTGGGCTCCACTTTTTATTTCTAAAACTAATACCGGCTTGCATGCCATGGGTATGACCCGAAAGTGTCAGTGCAATATCTGTATGGTGCGCCACTTCTTCAGGCCAATGCGAAGGGTCGTGTGATAATAAAATTTTGAAATTGGAGTCATCCACTTTTTCTAAAGCTTTTTCCAAATCACCATATTTTTTAAAACCACCATTTCCCCAGTTTTCTACACCGATGATGGCTATCTGTGTATCAGAATTTTCAAAAACTTTTGCTTCGTTCATTAACAGTTTAAAATCAATTTTTTTATAAAATTCTTGAATACCCTTAAAATTTATTTGTTTATCGTGTGGTGTAGGCCATTGACTGTAATCTCCGTAATCGTGGTTTCCCAATACGGCGATTTTTCCTTGCTTAGCCGATAATTGATTTAAAACAGAATCCCAACCTAGTAGTTCCCAAGCAAAATTATTGACCAAATCTCCTGTAAAGAAGATGAAATCAGGCTTTAATTGATTTATTTTTTTGATGGCCTTTTGCAGGTTATGATACTTGAAATTAAAAGAGCCCAAATGAAGGTCTGAAATGTGTACGATTCGTAAGCCATTATACCTCATTGGCAAGGCGTCGAAATTTAATTTTATGTGATGCACCTTAAAACGATAAACCGCACTAAAGATGGCATAAAGTATCACGAAAAAAGGAAGAAAACCAGAAAAAACACCGACCAGCGGTATTATAATAAGAGATTCCTGTTCAGAAAATACGAAATTAGAAAAGTAGAGAATGCTGATTACCACAACAAAAATAAATTTGGGGATAAATGACGATACTGTTAGGCCGTAAAGTCTAGATATAATAAGTTGTTGTCGTTCAGGCGCTACTAATTCCAATTTTATTTTCAGAAGTAAAATTGAGGTTATTAGGCCAATAGTGAAAATCCAAAAGGCGATATAGATACTATTTTTTAGTAGTATTGATGTAATTGGGCGGGTAATAGATAATAACCAATAAAAGGCCAAAGCATCAATTAATAATATTGCCAGACATAAAAGAACAATGGTGAAAAAAGAATAGGAGCGCATGCTGTAATTTATTGCTTTGTGGCATTAGTGCCATTTAATCTTCTTTTATCCTTTAGAGCGAAAAGAAAACCTTTAACATCCGCCACCCAAGAATCGTACATAAAGATGAGTATAATTTCTTCTATTGTTTCTAAAAGCCCTACTATAATCATAAAATAGAACAACCAATATACGGGGCCAAAAAATAGCAGCCATAGTATAAAAACCCCTTGAACAACAGCAGATACTTTGGCCAAATAGGTATGAAAAGATGTTGCCTTACCATATTTAACGAATGCTATAACCATTTGAAGCAGATAAGGCACAAATGCAATTAAGATGAGTATTATATTCGATTTTATAAAGTCGTTCTCGAAAACTACTAGACCGATAAGACCCATTGTAAATGTCAATTGATCTCCGATTGAATCTAATTGAGACCCTCGGGCACTAGTTATTTTTAATTTTCTTGCCAAATACCCGTCAATTGCATCGGTACTATAACTAATAAGTAAAAACCAAGTAAAAAGCTCTCGTTCTCCAAACCATAAGAGCATTGATAGTAACGGAACTGCTGCAATCCGATAAAATGAAAACCAGTCAGCTAAGTTAAAATTTTTGAATGTCCACATAGGTTGTTTCAAGCTTTTTAAATTGGTGTCATTAGTCTTTATTCAAGAAAAGAAAATAAATTAGAAAAACTAAAACTAGTTGATAATAAGGGCTTTCTAAATGATATTTATCATAGTTGAACGTATAGGAAACCAGAATAGAGAGCTAAATAAATACTATGGACAGCTGTTGGTATCCTTTTTTTTAAAATAATCTCAAAAAAAAATCAGTACTGACCTGCGTCATTTTATACCCTTTAAGTTGAATGTAATTTTGAGATATAGTTAAATGTATAACCTTAAATCAAAATATTATGTCATTAGTAAAATTTAATAGAAGACCTTTTGGAAATTTGATTACCCAAGACTTTTTTGACATGGACGATTTTTTCGAAAATCGCGGATGGGTCAGAAATATGGTGTCTGAAAATTTTTGGAATGGTAAAAGATCTGAGCCCGCATTGAACATAAAGGAAACCGATGATAAGTTCGAAATCGAGCTTGCTGCTCCTGGCTTTGGTAAAAAGGATTTTGAGGTTACCATTGAAGATGGTTGCCTAAACATTAAGGCAGAAAAGTCGTCCTCAGAAGAAGAAACCGATGATAACTATACACGTAGAGAGTTTAGTTATAATGCTTTCGAGCGTTCTTTGCAACTACCAGATAGTGTAAAACAAGAAGCCATTAAAGCTAAATATAACGATGGTATTTTAAGTTTTAATCTTGCGAAAAAGGAAGAAGCAAAAAAACTACCACCTAAAAAGGTTCAGATTGCCTAGTTAATTTAACCCCGCTTTTTATATAATACCCTCCGGCCAAAACCTAAACGCGTAAATGTATATAGGTAAGGTTCGGAGGGTATTACATTATATCATAACTTCATTGCAAAATTTTTATAATGGTCGAAAAACCGTTTGCAATATCCTTAGACAAAGTTGTAGCCAGTTTAGATAGCCATGCCGAATTAGGATTGGATAGGGAAGTGATTCAAGAACGCATGAATCAATATGGCCCCAATCAAATACCACAGTATGCCCCAAAAAAAAGATGGCGCATCCTTACCGATCAGTTATTGAACCCTATACTATATATCCTTTTCGCTGCTTCCATACTTGCATTTATTTTCAATGATATTTTAGAGGGCATCGCTATTCTTATCGTTATTTTAATTTCTGCGGGTATTGGGTTTTTTATGGAACTTCAGGCCGTGCGTTCGTTGGAAGAACTTCGAAAAATGGGTCAGTCAAAAATATTCGTTATCAGATCGGGGAAAAGTATACAAATTAAGTCGTTTGAAGTTGTGCCTGGTGATATCGTCTTATTGAGAACGGGCGATATTGTACCGGCCGATGCACGTTTGATGGCAGTTGACAACTTACTGGTAAAGGAATCGGCCTTGACTGGGGAAAGTGTTCCTGTAACAAAACAAACCAGAACCTTACCCCAGCATTCACCAATTACCGACCAACATAATATGGTATTTAGGGGTACTATGGTAACGGCAGGGTCAGGAAAAGCAATTGTAACGGCCACGGCTAAGCATACGCAATTGGGTCATATACAACAACTAGGTATCGATGCCATTGAGGAGCGTACCCCTTTAGAAAAAAAGTTAAACCAATTGAGCAGATGGCTAATCTGGTTAACTTTATTTTTTGCCATATTCGTCATTATTGTAGGATATATTAGGGGAAACGATTTTTTATTAATGGTAGAAACGGGAGTAGCTCTGGCCGTTGCCGCAATACCAGAAGGTCTACCTATCGTGGCGACCATTGCCTTGGCACAAGGTATGTTACGGTTATCGAAACGCCAAGTGATTATAAAAGAACTGGAAGCCGTGCAAACCTTGGGGGCAACTGACATTATCTGCACAGACAAGACAGGTACCTTGACTGAAGATCGTATGAAAGTACATGCTATACTTTATGGAGATGAATCGGTAGATGATGCGTATTCTATAGAAGTATCTTCTTCAGTCAAAGAACATCCGGTTTTTAATAAAATGATGCTTGCTGGTGTTCTTTGCAATAACGAAGATCCAAATGCTATTAAAGGACAAGGTGATTCTATTGAATTGTCCCTTATGGAATTTGCAAAATATTTAGGATATAATCCAGTATCCATCAAAGAAAACAATCCTGAGCTATTGGAGTTGCCTTTTGATGCAACCCGTAAATTTATGGCAACCGCGCATAGCCATGGGGAGCGTTTTCACGTTTACACCAAAGGGGCTTTTGAAAGTCTAATAATCCATTGCGATTTTATCATGAATGCCACCGGCATTATATCTTTTGATACTAAAAGTGAATGGCATGCAAAGGTGAACACTCTGGCCGACCAAGGTTTACGAACCTTGGCGTTTGCCTATAAAGAGACGCAAAAGTTGCCAACTTCTAAATCGATAATTGAGGGACTTACTTTTTTAGGAATTATAGGGTTTCTTGATCCGGCACGTAATGATGTAAAGGCGACCATTGATATTTATAAGAAAGCAGGGATAAAAGTAGTTATGGTTACTGGAGACCACCCTGGCACATCTAAAAAAATTGCACAGGAAGTAGGTCTGTTGGAAATGGATGCCTCTCCAGATAAAGTAATAATAGCCAAAGACTTTGTGATAGGGGATAATCCAGATGCAACGGTAATCAAAAGGTTGTTGAATGCTTCGGTTTTTGCACGTGTTACCCCTGAGCAGAAGCTAGATATTGTCAAATTCTATCAAAAGAATAACCATATCGTAGGCATGATTGGTGACGGTATAAACGATGTTCCTGCCTTAAAAAAAGCCGATATTGGTATAGCTATGGGCATTCGGGGTACTGAGGCCGCTCGTGAAGCTGCCGATGTTATCTTGAAGAACGATGGATTTACTGCAATAGAATTAGCAATCAGACAGGGTAGGGTGATTTTTGAGAATATTCGTCAGTTTGTGGTATATCTACTATCATGTAATCTGGCTGAAATACTATCGGTTGGTATCGCCGCATCATTGAACTTTCCGTCGCCTTTGTTGCCCATGCAAATATTGTTCTTGAACTTGATAACAGATGTATTTCCGGCACTAGCACTGGGGTTGGGAAAAGGAGAAAAAGACATTATGGAACGTCCGCCAAATAACCCCAAGGCACCCATCATTAATAGAAAAGATTGGTATAATATAATTTTATATGGGCTGTGTATAAGCTTAGCAGTTTTAGGTATTGTTGCCTATGCATACCTTGTATTAGAACTACCTACTGAAACTATTAATAATATGGCTTTTTATACTTTGGTAATGGCACAATTATTCAATGTTTTCAATTTGCCAAAACATACAGAATCTTTTTGGATTAATGAGGTAACTACAAATATTTGGGTTTGGGGAGCAATAGTTTTATCCCTTGGAATAACGTTTGGGGCGTATCTAATTACTCCAGTAGCTGAGGCATTATCATTAGACCCCGTTTCTATGCACCAATTGATATTGGTAATACTGTTTGCGTTGGGTTCTTTGGTACTGGCACAATTGACAAAACGTTCGATAAAATATTGTTTTGGTAAAACACCAAATGGCTAATGTAATAGGGAGTCAGCTCAAAGAGGGGTTTTTAAAACTACTATAACATTGAATCAAAGTTATGACCCCTATCCGCACCCATAAATAATTCATAAGACCCGTTGATTTAAATCGTTTATTGCCTCTGATACTAGTGCTTCAATTTGGGACGGATAGAAGCCATATTCTTCATGGGTTTTTAAAGCGCAAATTTATGCAACACCGCGTTCGCCACCATCAGAAAGTACAAAACCTGTTTTATAATTACGTAAGTCCTTTACTGTTCGGTAATCTGCCATCTTTTAATTCAATAAAATAATTTTTATCATTTTTATTTTTCAAATGTGATTGATGACTAATATCATTTTTATCCTTGCCTATCAATGATATATTTGATAAAATTCAATACATGAAATCCTTTTTTAGGAATAGTCAGAAAAAACTCATTGTTGAATTTTTATTTAGACTTAGCGTCATTTTAAAAGGCTGATGAAAAAGTGGTTAGGGTTAATTTGCACTACAGGATTAAAGACGGAAAATGGATGGGGCAGCTCATTTTTAGGATGAGTATCACCATTTAGGCTACTAGATTGATTTTACTACAAAATCTGAGAAAAATTTATTGGTTTTGTTCAAAACAATCATTTAGATGCATTGCCAAAAATGCATAATAAAGGATACGATATGGAAGAAGTATAATTTGACCTACCGCTATGAACCGATTTAAAGAACAATATGAAAGGAAACCAAAAGTAACGGAAACTGCGATATATCAGGTCGTTTTCGATTCCTCTTTGGCAGGCTTGTTCGTGCTCGATTCAGAGGGTACTATTCTTAAAGTAAACGCCCAGAGTGAGCGTATGTTCGGTTACGAAAAGAAGGCGTTAATCAATAAAAAAATCGATATCATCTTTTCAAAGAGATATAAAAAAGAGATAGAGCTCTTTATGAATAAACCAACCTCTGAGCCAATTCAGCTCATAGGGTTACATTTTAACGGGATGGAATTTTCCATGGATATTAGAATAGTTAAATCGGTTGTCGAAGGACAAACAATTTCGGCTGTTTACTGTAAAAAAGCTGACCATGCTGTTTTTGAAAGCGACAGGAAACTCCGCACCCTAATCAGAAATGTACCTGGTATAGTCTACCGATGCAAAACCGATAAGCACTGGACTATGGAATTTCTTAGCAATGCCTGTGAAACTATCAGTGGGTATTTACCCGAACTATTTTATGCTAATGGTACTTTAAATTGGGTAGCCCTTATTCATCCAGATGATAGAAATAGAGTCGAAAAGGAAAGAAGGAAAGCTATTTTGAAAAAAGATTCTTATGAATTTACCTATCGAATCACAACAGCTGTCAATAAAACAAAATGGATATGGGAAATAGGGTCTTGTGTTATAGACCAAACAGGGGAAATCATGCATTTAGAGGGGTTCATGCAAGATGTTACAGAACGTACGGTAGCGAAAATCTCACTTACCAAAGAGAAGGAATTACTTTATAAATATTTAGAAACTGCCGCATCCATTTTTTTGGTCATTAATAGAGATCATACCATTGCCATGGTCAATAGAAAAGCATGTGAAGTTATGGGCTATGACGCGCAAGAGATGGAAGGTAAGAATTGGTTTGACCATTATATTCCCAAAAATGATAGAAAAAATTTGACACAATTTTTCGATTATATAATTGAAGGTGAGTTAGAACTACCTAATGAGAAAGAGAACTGGGTGATTGCTAAAGGAAATAAAAGAAAGTTGATTCGTTGGCAAAATGCACTTTCTAAAGATGAAAATGGGAAGGTTACGGGTTTAATCAGTTCTGGTATTGACGTGACCCAACAAGTTAAGGCGGAAAATAAATTACGTGAAAGTATGGAGAAAAACAGGGCTATTCTTGAGGCAATACCCGATGTTATGACCATACACAATAAAAACGGAACTGTATTAGAAATACAAGTTCCAGACGAGTCATATCTTTTTGCAGAAAAAGAGAATCTCAAAGGAAAAAATCTAAATGATTTGTTCCCAAAAGAGGTCGCAGATAGGCTTAATAAGACAATATCAACAGTTCTGGGTAGCCAAAAAATGGAAATATTGGAAGTAACGGTACAGGTGGCAAATAGAATGATCGATTACGAATGTCGGTTCGTACCATTGAACAAAAATCAAGTATTGGCAATTGCTCGAGATATTTCAAAAACAAAGGAAATTCATAACACTTTACATTTAAGAAACAAAGCATTAGATGCCGCCGGAAACGGAATCGTAATCGTCGATGCCCAACAGCCTAATTTGCCTATAATCTATTGTAATTTTGCTTTTACCGAGATTACAGGCTACAGTCGCGAAGAGGTTATAGGTGAAAATTGTCAGTTTTTACAGAACGACGATAGAGACCAAGAAGCCATTGTTACGATGGGAAAAGCCATTAAGAAAGGGGAGGAGTGTAGGGTGTTTTTACGAAATTACCGTAAAGACGGTACCCTGTTTTGGAACGATTTAAGTATTACTCCGTTATTCAATGAAAATCAAAGATTAACCCATTTTATTGGGGTGCAGAATGATGTTACCGAAATGCATAATGCAAAAAATCAGTTAGAACAATATGCGAATAAGCTTGAAGAGAAGGTAGCAGATCGTACTAAAGCAATTGAATCGACGGTACAAAAACTAGTCGAGAACAATCTCATTCTTGAAGATCAAATTCAAGAGACTAAACTAGCAGAAAGTAAGGCACAACGTAGCCAAGCTCAGTTTAACGCAATTGCCGAAAATTTTCCAAATGGGTTTATTGTGGTCTTCAATGCTGATTATGAACTCCTCTACCTAGAAGGAGAAGAATTGAAACGGATGAACCTTAATAAAATCAATTTTGAGGGGAAACATATTGATGATATTCCAATTTTTTCAAAAAGACAGATTAATCAGGTTAAACAAGATCTTTTTAAAACGATAGCGGGCAAAAGTCTTTCCTTTGAGGTCGAGTTCGGTGATTTTTGTTATGCCGTAAATACCACTCCATTAAAGTCTGAAGAAGAAAGTATTGTTTGGGCACTTTTTGTATATAACAATATCACAGAACAAAAAAAAGTGCAAGAAAAATTAGCCAAGGCACTAAAGGAAGAACAAGAACTAAATGAACTAAAATCGCGCTTTATCTCAATGGCCTCTCATGAGTTTCGCACTCCATTAAGCGCTATTCTGTCTTCCGCAATCTTAATTGGAAAACAAAATGAACCTGATATGGCAGAACGACGTGAAAAACATGTTTCCCGTATTCGTAGCCATGTAAAACATTTGGTCGTTATATTAAATGATTTTCTATCGTTGAGCAAATTGGAAGAAGGTAAGGTAGAGGCAAAGCCCCAGTATTTTGAATTAATGGAGTACTGTAAAATTGTTATCGATGAAATGGAGTCGACAAAAAAGGAAGGTCAGGTTATTCAATTTAAATATACATCTGCGGAAATACCTGTTTTTTTAGATCCAAAGCTATTGAGCCATATCTTAATCAATCTCTTGTCAAACGCTTTAAAATATTCCGAAGAAGGCAAGGAGGTGGTAATGGAAATTCAACAGGCCAATGAAGCGGTATTATTTAATATCACCGACAATGGAATCGGCATACCAGAAAAGGACCAAAAGAGTTTGTTTGAACGTTTTTTTCGTGCCGAGAACGTAACGAATATAAGTGGTACTGGTCTAGGGCTGCATATAGTCAAACACTATGCAGAGTTGATGGGAGGTACTGTACGTTTTAAAAGTAAAACTGGTATTGGAAGCACCTTTACCGTTCAACTTCCCCAAAATTTATATGAACATGAAAAAAATATTATTAATTGAGGACAATCAAGATGTTCGTGAGAATACGGCAGAAATATTAGAACTAGCCAACTACCAAGTAGTTACTGCTGAAAATGGTATAATAGGTATAGAAAAAACAAAGGAATTTAAACCCGATCTAGTGCTCTGTGATATTATGATGCCACTAATGGATGGTTTTCAAGTATTACGAACTTTTGAAAAAGATAGTAGTATGGTCAGTACTCCCTTTATTTTTCTTACCGCAAAGACAGATAGGTCTGACATGCGTATGGGCATGAATCTAGGCGCCGATGATTATCTAACAAAACCTTATGAGGAACATGAACTGTTAGAAGCAATTGCCTGTCGCTTAAATAAACACGATAACTTAAAAAATGAAATCAAGAAAAACTTGGAAGGTCTCAATAGATTTTTGGGCGAAGTTTCTGAATATGAAGATATGGAAGGCCTCTCTAAGAGTCATAGCCTGAAGTCTTATAAAAAAAAGGAAATTATCTTTTGGGAAGGAGAAAATGCACATTCACTTTTTTTCATAGAAAGTGGAAATGTCAAGACCTATAAAGGTATTGAGTCTGGCAAAGAACTGGTTACGGGGCTTTATGGGCCTGGCGATTTTGTAGGACAATTATCACTATTACACGCTGCCGGTACATATGTAGAGAACGCCGTTATTTTGCATGATGCAGAACTTTGTGCTATACCTAAGGCCGATTTTATAAAATTGCTTTATGGTAACCCAATGGTCTCTCAAAAATTTATTTCAATGATTTCTAATAACTTAATAAACGTTCAGGCACATCTAGTAGATATGGCCTTTGCTACGGTACGACAACGAGTGGCCAAAGCTCTTTTGGAACTATATGAAAAAGGTCATATTAAAGATAAGCCGGGTGAGGGTATGTCTATTCCTCGTGAAGATTTTGCAGGTATGATCGGTACGGCTACCGAAACTGCCATCCGAACACTTTCCGATTTTAAAGATGAAGGTTTGATTACGACAGACAGTGGTCGAAGGATCATTATTTTAGATAAAGAAGAATTACTGAATATTGCAGATTTCTAAATAGACGGTAATACTATTACTTAATCATTTTTAATTTCTACAAAAAAATTTCGTAAAAATGATTTTGAAATGACTTGAATCATAACTAAAAGGTTTGGACTTGTTTAAATTAGTAATTGTGGAATGTGTTTATCTACATCTAATACAAACCTTCTTAAGTCATGAAAACAATTCATTTAAAACAAGAACAACGGCGCTTTTTGATTATAAGTTATCGAAATTTGGAGCAGCTTAAAGAAGTAATTCTAGAATTAGGTAATACTACTTCAGTGAAACCAAATATGTCCGTTTTAGGAAAATTGGGACAAGATTGTGTAGTAAACAATAAAGAAACCCAACTAGCCAAAACTGAATTAAAGCATTATTTCAAAGGGGTATTGGGAGCAAAAACTGATTTTGCGATTTTCTGTAATCCTGAAATAGGTACATTATTTATAACCGGTTCTCTAGTTTCTCAATTTATACACGATATGCATGGAACAGTTTTAGGAGAAATGACTTCTGGGCCATATGGGATTCTAAGGGGTCTTGGCATAACCGAAAATAACGCATCCAAATATTTAAAAGATTTGAACGAGAAGTGTTTTCTTCTCATATTAAGGGGTTATGATCAAGAATTGAAAATCATAGAAGAGTTGCTCTAACAACTAAACTAACAGTATGATACATTTTATCGGAAGTTTCTTATCGCTTATATTTTAATATAGGACAAAAAAAACAGGAGACCGAGGCCTCCTGTTTCACACGAAACGTATGAATTCGTTTATGATTTAAATCGAACTTTTATATCATTTTATCTCTAAATCGATTCAAAAGTTGATTTTGACACTTACGGTATCATCCGAAACGCTATGGTTTCTATCTCTATACAGAACTAAAAACCAATTTCGTATTTTAAAAAGAAACCGAAGTACCGAAGGTACCTCGGTTTCCTAGGAGATGTTCTTCAGCCCAATCGTCTACTAGTTATAACCCTACTAGAATATATTGCTATAACCGTTCGAGATACACAAAGTATTGAATTGGTTTTCGTAACCTCTTCTTTTCTTACAATTTAGTACTCTACGCGAATACTAAATCTATATGTGATTTTTTTCAATGAACTTTTAATGATACAGCTAATTTACATTGTTGTTCTTATATCTAAAATGACCTAGGTCAGTTTGTCTGATTTTTTTATATATTAAACGAACTCAGGGTAAGATTGTACCACAATATCATTTTGTACATGTCGAACACCATTAGCTTTATAGGCTGTTTTTTCAATCAATTCACGTTCCTTTAAAGAATGAACCCTTCCCTTAAGCTGTACAGTATCATCATGAACTTGAACTCGAATACCTTTGGCCATTAAATTGGTATAACGTTCTAAGGCCTTGGTAATTTGCTCTTCAATATTCTTGGCTTTTTCCACTGGCTTTATCTCGATGTTGTTGACGACCCCTTTTACTCCTAATAGGTTTTGTAAACTGTGTTCGGCGGCTTTTCGTTGAAAGTCCCAAGCTACATTACCCGATAAATATATATAACCATCTTCAACAAAAACCATGATGTTTTCTTCGGGTATTTTGGCGTTCCATTCCAAAGCATTTACTGCTGCTTTTGCAATTTCTTTATCGGTTTTTTTAAAATCTTCACCATATTTTACCTCTATATCTTCAGCAACTGCTTTGACTCCGACGACACGCTTCGCAACTTTATTGGCCAAGGCTTTTTTGTGGTATTCATTTACAACGCCACTTAGCGTTACAATACCATCTTCAACTATGACTCCTATTTGGGTCTCGTCTATATTGGGTTCGAATACGAGTTCATCTAATATATCTTGTTTGATTTGTGCATCCGATTTCATGTGATTTTTATTTTTATTAAAAATACATGTCTTGGTTGGCCTACAAAATGATATTCGTCAGGCCTAAACATTGTTGATTACTTATTTTCTCTAGAAGGTTGATACTGACCTAAGTCATTTGGCGCTTTAAAACTATTTTGAAATTTTGAATAGTAATAAAATCAAAATAAAATTCAAATGAAAACAGCAACTTCAAATACCAAAGCGGCATTATTGTTATTGGGTGCGAGCCTTGATGTTCTGCACCAAGAAAGTAGAGAGTGGCTAGAAAACATTGCCTTCTGGAAAGACGAAACCAAATTCTTCGCTAATTTGTTGAATAAAGATGAAAATAAGACATCTGAGTATTCCGAAATGTTGAAGAATTTAGACAAAATACATGAAAATCTTTTTGATTATTTAGAAGACGATATTAAACAGCATGAGCGCTTTTTATCACGTTTACTTAAAGGCCAAAAAGGATTATCTGATGGGGACTACCGTGAAAAACATCGCAGTCTTGGTGAGCGAATGGATTTGTTTACCAATAATTTCAGGGAATTTAAAAAAATGGTTTTCGGCTATGTCAAGAAGTTTTAACCGTTAAAACTATAGCTATGGAAATGACCATATTTATTAAGGATATTAGACCAGTGGATAGTATTGCCCGTTTCATGGACTTTTACCATAGTTTGCAAATGAACTATTTGGCGAGTGATTTATTAGACCAGGGTTTGTCACCTCAACAGATTTCAGATGCCGTAATTAAGGCGATTAACATTGGCAAGGCCTCAGGGTTGGTATTGAACCAACATTTTAAACCTATTTTCAGTAGCTTTAATAAGGAAATTATCAACGACTGTAAACTATCTCACTTGGCCTATGGTCTAGTAATGATTAATGCAGATGTAGAACTTTCGGTCGTAGGCGATTTTCAGGTAAGTTTGTTACAGTCATATTTAATTAATCATAGTTGATTTAAATATCGATTTCCAAGCCTTTTCAATAATTGTATATTACTTAAAAATAGTGGTGTCGAGTTTCCTTTTTTTTTGCGGAATTTAAATTGAATTGGTATACGACCACAGGTGATAAAACTTTTAGACATTAGCATCTAAACTTTTTTAAACTTGAAAGGATGCTATTAGTAAGATAATGGAATAAAATAGTCATCCCAGTTCTTCTGAAATATAACATTGGTGTGCTAAATAATTTTTTAGAAAGAATCTTTCGATGTCATCCATTTATATATCCTCTCCACATCTTCTATTTGACAAAGCTGGGCTCCCTGTCGTAGGGTTGCAGCCGCTCCAGAGGCGACTCCATATTGTATCATGATTTTGGGAGTATGTCCTGTCTGAGCTTTCAATAGCATGCCTGCTAACATGCTGTCACCGGCACCGATAGTATTCTTTTCATGGACTATGGGGGCAGGAATATATTCGAGAACATCTGAAGTAACCAATAAAGCACCACGACGCCCCAATGACACGGCCAAAATCTCACATTTATGGGTTGCCATAAAATCTTTAGCCGATTCTTCTAGCATCTTGTTAGACAAGGTCTCTTTACCATAAAGACTCGCAAGTTCAGAAAGGTTTGGTTTAAATAAAAAGATGTCCGTTTTTATCGCATGCTTTAAGGCGCCTTCTTTTGTATCTAAAACAAATTTCGCTTTTTTTCGCTTGGCTATCTCTCCCACCATCATATAATAATCATCGGGGATACCTGAAGTCAACTTTCCACTGACAACTAAAAAATCATTTTCGCTTAAAGACCTTTCGACAATGTCCAACCCTGCTTGCCATTCATTTTCGTTTACTTGCGGCCCTGGGAGTCCGAAACGATATTGTAAATCTGTTGCGGTATCGAATACCGAAAGATTTTCTCGGGTTGTTCCCACCAAGTCAATTTCGTGATGCTCAATTCCTTCTTTAGACAATAACTCTTGAAGATGTGCCCCAATACGCCCCCCAGAGAAATGGATGGCAATTGAATTACCTTTCAAATTATTGATTGCCCTAGAAACATTGACGCCTCCTCCGCCAGAATAATATACAGGTTCTGAGCAACGTAATTTTTTGTTAGGTACCAAGCTTGATATGGTCGTGTTTTTATCAACCACCGGGTTTACGGTAAGGGTGAAGATTCGGTTCAATTGGCTATACTTTTTTAAATTAAATTTTTAGTTACTGCTTTTGGCCATCTTGGAAGCCGCACGTATTTTTTCACCTTTGTTGATGTTCTCGATGCCTTGTAGCAAGGCATCGGGGTTAAATGAAATACTGTCTATGCCCTCATCAACCAGAAATTGGGCAAATTCGGGAAAATCGCTAGGTGCTTGTCCGCATAATCCGATTTTTGTTTTGGTTAATTTAGCAGATTTGATTGCCATAGAAATCATTCGTTTCGATGCTAAATCGTTTTCATCGAAGAGTTGACCCATAATTTCGGAGTCTCTGTCTATACCTAATGTTAGCTGTGTAAGGTCATTAGAACCAATAGAAAAACCGTCGAATATCTGTGAAAATTCTCTTGCCAGAATTACATTACTGGGTATTTCGACCATCGTATATATTTCTAAACCATTTTCACCTCTTTTCAATCCATTTTCTGCCAAAACTGATACTACTTTTTCACCCTCTTTGATAGTTCTACAAAATGGCACCATAACTTTTAAATTGGTTAAACCCATATCTTCTCGTACCCTTTTAATAGATGCGCATTCTAAAGCAAAACCATCCTTATAAAGTTCGTTGTAATACCTAGATGCTCCCCTAAAACCTAACATAGGATTTTCTTCACTGGGTTCAAAATCGGCACCACCGATGAGGTTGGCATATTCGTTAGTTTTAAAGTCACTCAAGCGCACAATGACCTCTTTTGGATAAAATGCGGCAGCAATGGTAGCTATGCCTTGAGAGAGTTGGTCAATAAAATAAGCAGATTTGTTAGCGTAATTTTTAGTTAGATTCTCTATTTCTTTGCGGGTATCAGCATCTTTGACCGCATCGAATTTGACCAAGGCCATTGGGTGTATTTTAACTTTATGGGTAATAATAAATTCCATTCGAAGCAGACCAACCCCATTATTCGGATAAAAAGAAAGTTGAAAGGCATTTTCGGGATCGGCCAGAATCAATTTAGCTTCTGTACGAGGCATCTGTATTCCTGAAAAATCGATTTCTTTCTTTTCAAAAGGTAGTTTTCCCTTATACACATATCCTGTTTTTCCTTGGGCGCAAGACATAGTTATCGTCTCACCGTTCATAATACTTTCGGTAGCATTGCCACAACCTACAATTGCGGGTACACCTAGCTCACGGGCTACGATAGCGGCATGGCTAGTTCGACCACCTTTGTTCGTGATAATCCCACCCACTTTTTTAAGTAACGGATCCCAATCTGGGGTAATGGTATCAGTAATTATAATTGAATCTAACGTCAATTCTTTTGCATCGTTTGGGGAGTTTAAAAGAACACCTTGGCCAACTTTTATTTTAGAACCTACTGCATTGCCCTGGGCACAAACTTTTCCTTTTTCTAATAATTGATATTCAACATGTATGTGCTTGTTTTTATTCTGATGAACGGTTTCAGGTCGGGCTTGGGTAATAAATAGCTCATTGGTAAGTCCGTCTTTTGCCCACTCAATGTCCATTGGCTTTTTATAGTGCTTTTCAATTAATAGTGCCCAATTGCCTAAGGTGGTAATTTCCTCATCAGACAAAACGTATTGTTCCTGTTTATCTTGGTGGGTGTCTATATTTAAGGTAGTAGCTTTTTCTGCTTCGGCAGCATATATCATTGTAAGCCTCTTATCTCCTAATTTTTTTTGGATTATGGGATATTTACCATTTAGAAGACTAGGTTTGAATACATAAAATTCATCAGGGTTTATTGTACCCTGCACAATATTCTCGCCTAAGCCCCATACGCCCGAAAGTAAAATAACATTCTCGAAACCCGATTCTGGCTCAATGGTAAAACCTACCCCAGAGCAACCTTTGTCTGAACGCACCATTAATTGAACACCTACAGAAAGGGCAATATCTTTGTGCAGAAATCCTTTGTCCTCTCGATATTTGATGGCACGGTTGGTATATAGAGAAGCGAAGCATTGCTTGACCGCTTGCAAAAGAGCGGTCTCTCCTTTAATATTTAAAAACGTGTCGTGCTGACCAGCAAAACTGGCATCGGGTAAATCTTCTGCAGTAGCACTACTGCGAACTGCAACAGCTACTTGATTATCGTCACATAAATAGTTGTAAGAACTGATAATGGCTTGGGAAAAAGCGGTAGACATTTCACTTTTTAGAATTAGACTTCTTGCTCGTTCGCCAATCAATGCCAAATTAGAATATTCAATTCGGTCCAAGCCAGACATGATGTTCTCAAGTGCTTCTTGTATGTCATTTTCTTTTAGGAATTTCCAAAAGGCGATTGACGTTGTCGCAAAACCATTAGGTATAGACACTCCCTTAGAAGTCAATTGATTGTACATTTCTCCAAGAGAAGCATTTTTGCCTCCTACCGATGCAATATCGGAGATACTGATATGCGTAAATTTTTTAATAAGCATAGTGCAATGGTTTTAAATTTATGATTCAAAATTACCTATCATAGGTTTGGGTTGGCATGATCTAAATCATTTGCCAGTTTATCGCCCCCTTTTCTTTCCAGTAATATAATTGATACTAATTAGGAAAAACAATGGTCTTTTGTCTGTTTCTGTTTTCTCAAAACTAAAACTTACAAGATGTAAAACTTATGATTTTGGTCAGTACCTGTTAATTGGATGATTAAGCAGTTTATTTAAAAATTCTCCTACTGATGCAGGTCATTGTAGTCAAGGGTATTCTTCAATAATTTAGCCAATAACAATAAGAGAAGATATAGGTAAACACGAGCATTTAAGTATGAACTAAAAATTAAAAATCATGAAAAAAGTAGTATTAGGTTTATTAGCTATTGGGTTAAGCTCTCAAATGTATTCTCAAATTATTAAGACAGAACAGTTATCTGAGGTATCTGTGTATGCGACGAACTACAAGTATTTGAACGAATTAAATACGAGTGAAGAAGTTTCGGTTCCTGTAGAATTATTACATCGTAAAGTGGCTGGGTTCAACGTAAAGGATTCTGAGTTTTACCAAGATGACTATGATTTGTATCAAGTTAATTTTTTTATCCCCGAGGGTACTATTTTGGCCGCCTATGATGCAAACGGAAAACTTATACGTACCGCAGAAAAGTTTAAAAACATCAATCTTCCTAAAGCGGTAAAGGAATCTATTGATAATCGTTTTCCAGAATGGACAATTACTAAAGATATCTATTTGGTGAATTATCAAGATACTAAAGGCGCTAGTTTGAAGTATAAGGTGAAACTCGAAAACGGCGATAAAGTTTTAAGGGTGAAATTAGATGAAATGGGAAACTTTCTTTAGAAGTATAAACTATTGATTATAAAATTGAGAGCGTTGTTTTATAAACATCCATTCAAATTCTGGATGTTAAAGGCAACCTCTCATTTTGCAACTAAATTTTTTAAGTAGAAGACAAAAAAAATAATACTATGGAAACTCAAATTTTAAACAAGCAACACCGGCATTTTAATAAGAATATGGATAGGATTGACATAGTTAAACCGCAAGTGACTATTCAAATAGAAGCGAACAGTTTACGTGAACTTTTTAAAAAGAGCTTAAGAAGCTTGGCCAATAAGTTGAAATATAAAATTTACAATCCTACGCGACACGCTGATTGTACTATGAAAATAGAAGTTGATGCAATGAATAGTAAGAAATTATTGAAGAAATTCTTAAACCAAGTCTTAGAATTGACCTATACACATCACACCATTTTTTGCACTATGTACATTGAAGAACTTAATGAGAATAGATTGAATGCACAATTATTTGGTAATTGGTTTGATAAGTTTGATAATAAGATAAAATATGTTCCTGAAAATGGCATACTTATGAGTAGTGAAACAGATCCGTTAAAACCTTTTAATAGCTCAATTATTTTTAAGTGTGAAGAGGATTTTTAAAATTCTGTATTCGACCCTATTTTTTAAACGAATAGGCTTGTTTCAATTGATAATATCATACTCATTGTAAAATTCAATGATGCTATAAATTAGCGTTTGTACATATAACCAAATTATCTTTTGCTCAAGCCGAATTATTCGAATGGTAGATGATGATTTAATTAGTTAGGCTAAAATTGTTTTTAGCCTTAGACTTATGGGATTTTTTGTAATGGGTATTTTCTTTTATCTCCGCCTAAAAAGAAGTTTATTTAGCTTTTTTATGGGTTTCTAAATGGTGTTTCAATAATTGCTTTAAACTTTCCAGATAATCCTGCATAACTTCCTTATCAATATGTGGATTTTGCTTAGTGGGAATAGTCAATGGGTTTTCATCCAAAGAACGATAAAGTTCTGGATAATTTGTCTCGATATTCGTCGTAAGCTTTTCGATTTCGACTACTACCCTCCTTAAATCCTTCATAACACTATTGCATTCGTTGTGAGGTGTAAATATATTCTACATTTTATATGAAGAGTATGATATAGGTCATTTGATTGCGTATTATAGGTTAATAGTTTTAAACTCAAATTAAAAGAGAACAAATTGAAAACTATTTTATACGCCACAGATTATTCCGAGAATTCAGTAGCAGCTTTGAAATATGCTTATGCTTTGAATACGCAGTTAGGTACTCGTTTGGTAATAACACATGTGTTCGATTACCCGGCTGTTCTGGGTACTGAGGTGCTTTCAGAACCTTTTCCGAATCTAGAGAAAGATAATTTTAAAATGCACCGTTCCAACTTAGATAAGTTTTGCAACGAACATTTGGGTAAGGATTGGAATGCCCCGAACATACAGTTAGAGATTGTAGAAAATAAATCTGTTATACAAGGTATAAATACAATAGCCAACGAATGGCACGCCAATATAATTCTTGTTGGTATGAAGGGTGGTAGTGGTATACGAGAATTGATTATGGGTAGCACAACCAAACAACTCATAGAAAATGCACCTTGTCCAATACTGGCAATACCTGCTGATATGAGCCATGTTGAGATAAAAACTATTGTGTATGCCACAGATTTTGAGGAAGAAGATATTCATACTATCAATAGACTCGTCGAAATTGCAAAACCTTTAAATGCGAAGATCAATGTCGTGCATATTTCCACAAAGAAAGAATATAAAGGAGATATGCAAATGGAGTGGTTCAAAGACGCGCTTAAAGAAAGGGTAACGTATAAAAACATTGAATTTAAACTGTTTATTTCTGATGATATTTTTAATTCACTTCGAATTTATTTAGGAGATGTTGACGCCGATTTGGTGGTTATGCTTGAAAGGGAAAAGAAGGGCTTGAAAAAATGGCTTCATCAGGATCTGGTTAAGAAAATGGAGTCTTACGGCAGGGTGCCTCTAATGAGTTTTAATGAACATAATCATCAAACCCTTAAATATTAATTGTACTACTTAAAATAAAAACCTATTAAGGCCAGAAGAATATTTAGAATAGTTATTGTAATTTCAATAGTATTGGCAATTTATTTGCCTTAATAAATAACCACACGTAAAGCTTTCTCATAGTTACTTCTAGGCTTGTGTTTCTGATATTTAGTTTTGGAATACACGGAATAATAGCATACTCACTACTACCTAATTCTAAGGGAAATATAATCGTATATCCTATATTGATGTGGGCTCTTTGGGCTGTTCTATTTTTACTGTTTGTGTTTTTTGTAATACCTATTTACTTTACGAACTTTTTAATTGATGTCTAGTTTATTGTAAACGGTAAAAAATCTTTGTCTTTCTATTTAAATTGATGGTATCTATTTGCTTCGGACTTCCTGTAACATAAATCTTACCACTGCCTTGACCATTTATTTTAAGACGATCTTCTGCAAATACCTGAATATCCTCAGAGTTTGATGAGAAAAGATACACGTCTTTTGCTAAGAGTGCCCAAGCATATAATTGTGCTTTGTTGTCTACTGTTGCACTTAATGATTGTGTCTTTCCATTTAGGCTTACGATACTTTTGTCCGATTGTTTCACATTAACTTTATTAGATTTTAGTTTCATTGATGTGTTTGAGGCTCCTTTCGCATCTATATATACATTTTTTGCTTCTACAGATATATTTCCTGTACTCGAACCATCTATAATCAAATTAAAATTCTGACAATCGACAAGTAAGTTGTAATAGGATTCACCTAAAGAATACACGGTAAAACTGTCTGTAACTAATTTTTCATTGGTGTCTATTGAAGCCGTGTCTGACAATTTTATTTCTTTCAGATCATTTACATAAAGAATAATTTCGGCATCACTGGCCAAGGTGTTTTCTTGAACAGTATAAAGTTTTAGAGTTGAATTTTTAAATTCCCATTTGATGATATCTTTTAGACTACGATTTCCCTTAATCTGTACACCATAAAAATATGAGGGGTATAGACTTACACAAAGATTGTTATGTATTTCGATGGTCTTAACACCTTCAAGGGTTGCGTATGAATTGAATGTTTTGGCTTCTTGTGCGAATAGATAATTGAAAGATAAGATTACGATAATACACCATGCTTTTTTCATAATAGAAAGATTGACAATTTAAGTGTGAAATTTATTTACTAAAAGATGATTTTAAAATGATATTGGTCATTACAGGTAATAACAAAGGGTTATACCTTACCATCTTAAATAAATAAATTAATTTATGAATGCTGCATATCTTATAAAGTACGGAAATGCAGAGAAAGCTTTTGAAATTAGGGAAGCAGATAAACCCCAACCAAATCCAAATCAGGTTTTGATAAAGGTTGAAGCCTTTGGATTGAATTTTGCCGATGTTATGGCACGATTGGGACTTTATAAAGCAGCTCCTTCATTGCCTGCAATTTTGGGTTACGATGTGGTGGGTAAAATAGAGGCGATTGGCGCCCAGGTAAATCATGTGAAATTAGGAGATAGAGTCATTGCACTGACCAAGTTCGGTGGCTATGCCGAATTTGCTTTGGCCGACAATGAGGTAGTCTATAAAATACCGACTTCATTCTCTGCAGGTGTTGCAGTTGCTTTGGCAACCCAATACAGCACTGCCTATTTTTTAAGTCATAATATGGCCAATTTACAAGAAAATGATACTGTACTTATACATGCGGCAGCAGGGGGAGTGGGTACAGCTCTAGTTCAAATGGCACTGTATAAAAAGTGTATCGTTTTTGGTACGTGTGGTTCTCAAGAAAAGGTAGCATATCTCAAAAAGAACGGCGTGCAATATCCAATAAATTATCGAAAAAATGATTTTGAAGAAGTTGTACGGAAGCTTATTAAAAAAAAGGGCTTGGATGCAGTTTTTGATCCAGTTGGTGGAAAATCGGTCAAAAAAGACTTCCGTTTGCTCGGGGCGGGAGGAAGAGTATTCTCTTTTGGTGTTTCGAGTATGAACCAGACCAAAACCATATTTGGAAAGCTAAGAGTGCTTTGGCAGTTCGGGCTTTATCACCCATTACAATTTTTGACTGCTTCAAAGGGAATGATAGGTATTAATATGTTGAAAGTTGCAGAAGAAAACCCAGAGAAAATATCAAAGGTCATGCAAGAGGTCATTCGCTTGACGGAAGAAAGTATTCTTACCCCACATGTTGGTGGTGAATATCAAGTAGAGCAACTGGCAGAGGCCCATGCTTTATTGGAATCTCGAAAATCGATGGGAAAAATCGTCGTAAATTGGTAATGGATTGAAGAATTACTTGAAAAATAAAGTGGTTTTGGTAACCGGTTCTAGTTACCCAAAAGTACGAACAAGCAATTGGCAACTCCATAATCTGTTGCCCAAAGTATCCGTAAAATGATTGGAAAAAGAACAAAGAGAATAAACTTAACAGGATTAGGGAATTTGGCCAATTTCACTATCCTTTATCTTCCTGCATTTAGCAGCTGGTTGTTTTGGCTCAATCGAGAAAAAATAAAAAACCAGTATACGATGATCGGTGGGCTAACTGTAGATAAAAGCGCTCAGGTAACTAGTGTATATCAAGAAATCATTACTGATTCAGACGTTGAGGTAGAGGTAGTTAAAGTCCCCCGACATTAAAACAAAGTAAAGGCAGAGTACTATTTTTCACCATCTGTTTCACCAAGTCGGGTTGAAAGTATCTTTGATAAAAAGTACTGTCTTTACGCTCCAGCATCACTAAAAGGTCAGCTTGGGCATTTTCAATATACCATAGTAAATCCTCAAAAACTGTTTCTGAAAAAACAAGGTCAAATTCCATTTTTGCATAGCCTACTTTTTCTTTTAGTGTTTCCTTAAACCATTCCATTTGTCCCTCACCATCATATTCATTTCGTGTTGTAATATGTACCACCCTTATTTGTGCATCAAATTTTTGTGCGATTTTTGCTAGTTTGGTAATTGCAAAAATATCTGCCTGCTCAAAATCTGTGGCATAGACCATTTTATTCAGTTCTGTCTTTTCTCCACCTGCAGGTACGACCAATAAAGCACATGGAGATTTTTTTAGGAGTGTTTTCGCTGTGCTACCCAATAATAATTCCTTTAAAACACTTGTACCTTTGGCGCCGACACATATTAGATCTGCATTAAATTTGATAGCTTTTTCCAAGATACTACTTGAAACAGAAGTACCTTCATATACTACGAAATTCAAATCCATGTACATTTCTACAGTATCGAGGTTATGGTCAAAAAAGTTTTTCAATTTGGCCCTGTTTTCAATATATAGTTTTTTCTCCTTTTTTAAATAGCTTACTGTAACTGTACTTGCCAAAGTAATAGGCATATCAAAAACATGCATGACAATTAGTTTTGCACTGAATTTCTTTGCTAAAGAATATGCAAGTCGTAATGCGGAAACCGAATTTTCAGAGTAATCAGTGGCGTATAAAATAGTTTTCATAGCTATTGGTTTAATTATGATACTGTAAATCTACAGCTACCTCATATTAATGAAAATGACTAACGTCATAAGAAATATGACTTACTCATGATTTGGGTCATTTGGATTAAGAAGGCACTCCATTACATTTAAATCACAAAAGTAAAACTGAGTATCATATTTAATTTAAAATAAAGTCAATACATCGAATTCTTAAAGGATGGTTCATATAACGAACACTATGTGTTGACAAAACATCATTTATCAACTCATAAAACCATAATAAGATGAAGCTTTTCAAAAAAATTCTATTAATATTTTTAGCTGTAATAATTGCCTTTTTCCTCTTTCTTTTGTGGTACCAAAACAACTATTCGATGGATGTTGTTGCGCCTTATGTTGTCAACACTCCTAGCTTTGAAAAAAAGCTATTGATTGCTACTCAGGGTAGTGATTTTAAAAATAAGGTGACTAGTGGAATTGTGGATTATTTTAAAGCTGATTCTGTCTATATCGAAGTTGTTGATATTTCAACACTACCGACTATTAATCCAAGAAAATATAACGCTTTAGTTATTATACATACTTGGGAGAATTGGAAACCGCCCATAACTGTACAAACTTTTATTGAGAAATACCCTGAGCATAAAAATAAAATTGTTGTGCTCACAACCTCTGGTGAAGGCAGCTATAAAATGGAAGGAATAGATGCTATAACGGGCGAATCAATACTTGCTGATGCTCCGATTTTTATTGATACGATAGTTGCGAGATTGAATAGGTTGTTAATTTCAAAAGAAAATTAATGAGCGAATTGGGTATGTGAAAATGAAACGTAAAAAAATTATAATATTTAATACGGAAATGAATAAAACCTGGTTACTTATCCTTGCAATTTTATTGGTCATTGACCTTATAATTGGAATTTTGGTGTTTTTTGATACTAGCATATAAAGCACTGGTATTTCGTTTTTTTAGATAATAGTTAAGAGGTATTTAGGAATGCATGATAGGATAAAAGGGGAAAATGAATAATTGGTTAAGATTTATTGTCCGCTTGCTAACTAACAAATTCTAATACTACTGATTTTTATCATTTTATAAATTTATCATAATCCTTAGTTTTAAAGTGTAGGCATCAGTGCCTTTATGTAAAACATAAAAAAATGAAATTGATTAAGATTCTTAGAACAGTTATTGTGGTATTGCTCTTGGCTTCATGTCAACCTTCAGTGGTTTTTGGGGAGCCACAACCTGTAGATGTTAAACCACTTTCAACTATTCCGAATATTTACAAGGGTATTTACTGGTGCAAGATAGATAGTGCATCTTTGTATGTTGATGATAAGGCCTTTATTAGGCGCAAAGAGTTCTTGATAAAAACTACCAAGGAAGAAATAGTGGCAGACCCTGATCTTGAACTAGTAAACGGGCAGCTGTATGTAAAGGATTGGGAGGGTTATTTTCCTATTACCGAAAAAGGAGACACCATAATTTCCCAAATTATCATACGCGATACTATTTTTGCAATTAATGGTACACAGATTGTAAAACCCTTTAAAGGGCATCTTGTTTTAAATCTAAAATTGGACGAAGATGCTTGGGAAATCTTAGTGGTTTCTCAACGAAGGGGTGAATTGCTGACTATTGCTCGGGCAGATATGCCAGAAAACTTAGCAAGATTAGATTCCATTACCACAGTGAGTACGCTTAAAGGAACTGATAGTATTCGAACTCAAATTTACTTGAAACCTACGGCTAAGGAGTTTGAACGTATTTATGATGAAGGATTACTTTTCCATAGATCGTGTACGGAATACGAAAGAATTTTTCCTTTAAAAGAAGTCATTGATTAAATATCATTGAACTACTCATCAATAATAAGCCATTTCAAAGTTATAGACTATTAAGTATTTCGTTGACTTCTATGTTTATGAGATAATAGTATTGAAAACCGGTGGGTGGATTTCGGCTAATTGTATTGTAAATGCATTGCCCTTGCTCAATGGCCGAACTACCTATTTCTTGTATTTGGGTGGGATTATTATAGATTAGGTAAAAAATGAACGTATTATAAAAGGATGATATAGAGCAAACTCAATTGGGGGCGAATTTTCCCCGTTTTATATTATGTGCTTTTTTCATCATCACCGTTTGAATTTTTCATTCTCTACGGAATACAGGGTTACTTATCTATTAGGGTTTCAAAACAATTTCAATAGAATTGGTCTTAACATGATGCAGGTCATTTCAAATTTCTTCATCATACTTTTATTTTGTTATTTAAATTTTAAAGTGATGGAAAGCAGAAACTTATACAAATCCTATGTTCTATTTATAACAGTAATAGTTTTATTGTTTTTAGCTAGCTGTGGTCCCATAGTTGTTTCATCTAGAATCGGTCAACCACCACCGCCATGGTTCTATCCAAATCGTTTAGAAGTAGTTAGGTATGTCTATTTTCCCGAATATAGCTTCTATTATGATCTTTCAGCGCGAACCTATGTCTATCTAGATGGTGGGGTATGGGTAAGGCGAAACGTATTGCCATCGAGATACCAAAATATCGATTTAAGGCGATCGAAATATGAACGAATTCGTAACTATAGTGATGAGAACATTCGTCGTTATCATGAAAATAATAATGCAAATAGAGGAAGAAGTAATAGAACGACACCACGTTCGAATACTAGAAGAAATTAAATAATTTAAAGACTCTACTATTAATAGTAGTACTTGTACTGCTTTTTACAGCATGTAAAGTTCAAGTAAAATAGCCGTTGACTAGATAAACAGAGAAGGATTCAAATATTGAACCCAAAGGTTCTTGGAAGGTTAACAAAGAATATAACGAACTTGGTAATCTTATAAAGTACGATTCTGTTTATTCATATCTGTATACTAACATTAAAGGCGATTCGATAAAAGTAAACCTAGATAGTATTATAGCATCTTCTCGAAAATATATCAGGAAAGCGCTCTTTTTCAGTAGTAAGACAATCTCTCATTTTTTCTAAAAATGATTTCCTTTTTATGAGAGAGTTTTTGGGACGATTATTTCTTTGACAAATGGGGAGGAAAATCTATGGAAATGGAAGAGATGATGAGCAGAACGGACTCGACCCGTAATGCCTTCTTAAAACGATATAATTCTGGGCCAATGGAATCCAACAAGAAAGATTAGCAATACTTTCTAAAAGATATTAAGGAAACATATTCATGATTCTTTAGAATTCATTGACCTTATTGATTTTCAGGAAGTACCAAGAGTGGTACGCGGGTCATAAAAGTCATATTTTTAATAATTGGTTCGCGTACCATTTTTTCAAAAAATCCATGTTTGGTTTTTAGAAAGGTGACCATGCCGATGTTCTTATATTGTTTTTCTAAATCTTTTAGTGTTGACGACACCGAATTCTTTTTTTTAACCTGTATAAATCGATGCTTAGTGTCGTTTAGGTGATTTTGAAGCAATTCTTTGTTTGATTTTTGAATGTTTTCAAGTTCGTTTTTTGAATTGATGTATACAATGTTTATGATTGAATCCCAAAGGGAGGATATCTTAATCAGCGGTGTTAATTCAAGAGGAGTGAATGCATGTTTATAATCGCTTGCAAAAAGAATATCATCAGGTATGTCATAATCATATTCGCCGGGTACGGCAATGATAGGGCAATTATCAATATATTTTATAACACTGGTAGTAACGCTTCCCATAAAGATTTCCTTTAATGCTGAAGACCCCTTCGTACCCATAAAAACATAATCGATTTCTTTTTCAGCTATAGTTTTTTCTATACCACCCAAAGCTGTATCGGTCAACAATACGTTTTCAAACGTATGTTTTGCATTCTTCATTGCCTCTAGTCTTTTTTGTAGTAGTTCTAAAGCGTTACCTGCATCTACTTTAGTACCTGTTTCAGAGGGTACAATGTAATAGGCATGTAATAGGTAAAAAGTACACGGCTCCCGCTCAAATAGATAAGCAGCATATTCGATAGCATTTTGTGCTATTTCTGAAAAATCGGTGGGTAGCAATATTTTGTACATGGTGTATTTTTTTTTAAAAGTACTGTTGGCAATTATGCAAAACCATGATATTGGTCAGTCAGCTAAAAGGGATGATGATTTGGTTTTAAGGTTTACATGATGTTGCCTAATAAGATAAAGTGAACCTCCTCATTTTGGGTAAGGTGAAAAATCATTAAGTTTATGATTATGTTATTTTTTTTTCAACATGACTAAAAAATTAAATAATGGCTTCAATTATACATTTTGATATTTCTTCAGATGATGTTCTTAGGGCCAAGAGTTTTATAAAAACTTATTTGGATGGAAAATAGAGAAATTCCCCAATGGTCTTGCGGAATACTACCTTATTGAAACATTGGTAAGGCAGGAGAAAAAGGTATTGGTGGAGGAATAGCCAAAAGAAAAAGTCTAGTCAGCACATTACTAATTTTATTAAAGTAAATTCTATGGATGAAGCTATGGACAAAGTGAGGGAACTAGAAGGGGAAATCGTTGAACCTAAATCTATTATTTCAAATATCGGGCACATCGTAGGTTGTAAGGATAATGAAGGGAATAGCTTTGGACTCGTGGGGGTCACTGAAAAATAAAACTACTTATAGTATCTATCACCAACATTTTTTAAAATTAAATCATGGACTGACCAATGTCATTTTTATACTTTTTATTTAGGGGTAGATTTATCCTGATAGTTTAGTTGGCAATATCAACACTGAATACAAAAAGCAGTAGGCTGTAACTTACCCTTTTTGATCGCGATTATGACAATAACCAAAGATTTAAACGAGCGTAAGAAAGCAAACGACTTTACCCAATTTTATAAGAAATAGGAGTTTTGTCCAAGGTCAAAGAAAAATTTAAATTGATATAATTTTTTAAAATACGATGCGAAAATACACCCTCAATTTAGCAAATACTTTTTATTTCATTTTTACGCTTACCCTAGTTATCTGGATTCTTCTTGCGGCCAAAGTGGTAATTATTCCGCTAGTATTCAGTTTTTTTTTGCCTTAATGTTAAAACCCATAGTAACCTTTTTTGAACTAAAATTTCATAATCGAATTTTGGCAATATTTACGGCATATGTTCTAGCCGTTGCTCCACTTTTTATTTTAATTTTCTTCTTTTTCAATCAAACCAGAATTCTCTTTAGTGATTTACCCTCGGTTCGAGACCGCTTGGCAGAAATGATGATGATTATTTCCGATTGGTCTGACCAAAAACTTAGTTTAAAGGCCGATACAACCGCTAGTTGGGTATCTGAAAATGTGCTGGCGGCATCTGATTTTTCAATAGACATTATTAAGGGAAGTCTGCAATCGACCACTACTGTATTGGCCCATTTGGTGCTTATTGTTGTGATTACCTATTTTATGCTATTATACAGTACGGCATTCAAAAGTTTTCTATTGGCACAAGCAAATCTTGAAAACAGAAAAAGACTTGAACAATTTTTTAAGAAGTTACAATATCTTGCAAAACGTTATTTGTTGGGACAGGGCTTGGTCATAATAATTTTAGGCCTCTTAATTGGGTCAGGGTTGTGGCTCATTGGTGTTCCTTATCCTTTCTTTTGGGGTTTTTTGGCAGGTTTTCTTGAAATTATCCCCTATATCGGTACTTCTATCGGTGGAATTTTGCCCGTTTTATACATGTTTATGATAGCCGATAATTATTGGCAACCTATTGCTGTAGTTGGTCTTTATATAGTTGTGCAACAATTGGAGGGTAATTTAATTTCGCCGAACATCATGGGTACGAGCATTAGAATTAACCCCTTGTTTGTAATTCTAGGACTTTTTATTGGGGGTATTTTATGGGGAATTCCAGGTATGATTTTGGCTTTACCGATTTTGGCGATGACAAAAGAAATATTTAGAAGTTTTGATATGTTTAAACCATTGAGTTACCTAATGGAAGATGGTCTAGCCCGTAAAAAGAATGTTTTTCTAGAACTTTTCGATGATGAAAAATACAGGTTCTTTAATTTTTTTTTCCAAGAAAGACAAGAATAACACATAGTTACACTCAAATCAACTCACTTGATTTTTGATTTTCAATATGCAAGGATTGTTTCACTATTCTGTACAAGGCCATGTCTAGGCCAATGAACCAAATAATAAATAATGCAAACGTAAATTTTTGTATGACAGGAAGCGCCTTTATACATATGCCGGTTTCGTAAATATAATAATTGGAAAGAAAGGTGATAATACAGACTACACCTAACAGAAAAAGTTTTTTATAGTTGGTTTTATAAAGTTCTACACAACAACCAATAAAGGCGACAACGCCAAATACCCCCGCTATACGTACAATTACATCATGATTGCCGATTGCTAAAAATAGAATGGACAATAACGATAAGTACCCCGAAGTACTCATAATCTTTTGAATGTTATTTTTTGTTTTGAATAATTTCGGAAGCAAAGACCATAAAAAAAATATACCGGCACAAAGTAGGAATAAAGCCGTAATTGCATATGTTCGACCTTTGTTTGGTTCCCCGTTGATAGCATTGATATCTAATAAGTCGCAAAGATAATTGTGCCAAAAACTAAAACCATTTGTATCTGTGACTATCCAAGATCCCCCAGGATAATGTTTAGCAGCCATAAAATAAAAAAGAATGAATGAGCCAATGCCAATTAATGGTAGCGACAATAGAAAAAGCTCGTAAGAATCTAATACTGGCTTAGTTTTCATGAGCAGGTATTTGTATATGTTCTATTGATACAGTTGAAAGGTATAAAAACAGAAACAGGAGGCCTATGGTCTCCTGTTTCTTTTGAAGTGTTCGTTTTATTCTTTGCGTTACATCTAACCTTAATTCATCTTATCACTAAAATGAAATAGGGGCGATTTTGTCAATAAATAATTCGAACACTTTTCGACCTTTATAATCTTGCGATAATATTGGTCTTTCCCTAAATGCTTTTTAAAAAGGACCAGAATACCAGAATATCCGGTCCTTTTTTTGGTATCGCATTTCTATGAATTTTGAACGCAGATCAAGTTACAATGTACTAGCTACAATTTCACTTGCTTTTTTCAATAAAAGAAATGGATGCAATACCAAATATATGGCCGCTAAGGCATTGTTGCTTAGAAGCCCTAATTTTTTACTTATAATTTTAAAGAAGAAACAGGAAGCCTAAACTTCCTGTTTTCCGTAAAGAATTTAATTAGTTGTTACCTTTTATCAATTTTTTAAACCAACTTATTGCTAAGATTATTTAACGTATCGATTTGGGTAGCGACAGCATTTTCTTCTTTACTATGACTTGTACCATCTTGCGATTATACAAATCAATTCCTTTTTATTTTAAAAGAAACCAAGTCACCGCAGTAACCTGGTTTCTAAGAAGATGATATTTCACCAATTTACGCTTACACTGACTCTTATTTGTGCTTATTGCTAAACCAAAATAGAATTCAAACGGTCTAAATGGTTACGTGCAACCTTCTTCTTTTTAAATTGAACCCTGGTTCCCCCGAACAAGATTCAAATGACTATTAATTTCAAAGAACATTATTATTGTTGATGATGATGCTAAATTAAGGCAAGCATGACATCTTCAAAATGACCTAGGTCAGTTTGGTGAAAATTTTTCAGTTTTAGGAATTTTTAGAGCCAAATTCATGATTTTTCCCTTTCTTAAAATGATGGCTTTTAAGGTGTCACCGAATTTAAGGTTATGTATAACTGACCAAGCCTTTGTAAGATTTTTTTCATTCGTTAATGGTATATTGTTAAAAGTTAATAAAACAACGCCACCAACATCTAATTGATTTCCCTCAATATTTAGTTGATAGAATGCCCCCCCCCCCCTTAAGCCTAGGTTATCTCCTGAATATTTTGGTGAAAGGTCTTTTGTTGTTGTAAAAACTACTAAAAAATAGAGGGTAATTCATGAATATCTACAAGTTGGTAAAACGAATTTTATAGACTAATATTTTTTCTTACTTAAAGATCAAGTGTCTTTTTAGAATTGGTTTTCTCTAGTATTTGTATGGCTTTTTGATCGGTAACTTGTTCGAAATTTTTGTAAAACTGACCAACTGCCCTAAAATTATCAGGTATTAATATACAGATGACTTCATCTACATTTTCGGTATTCGATATTTTATAGATTGCAGAAGCAGGAGCAACAGGTATGGCTATTATAATTTTAGATGGATTTTGTTTGTATACTAGTTCTATAGTCGCCAACAAGGTATTTCCGGTCGCGACACCGTCATCTACTATAATTATCGTCTTGTTCTTCAGGTTGGCTGGAGATTGATGCTTGTAGTATTGATTGTACCGCTCTCTCAGTGTTTTTCGAATACGAGCGGTCTCTTGGTCAATATAACTTTTTTCTATTCCCATGGCATTGGTCAAGACGATGCTTTCTAGACTAATGGCACCAATAGCATATTCTTTATTAGTAGGGTAACCTATTTTTTTAGTTAACACTACATCTAAAGGGGCTTGTAAGCTCTTTGCTACTTGTGCTCCTACAGGTAATCCGCCTCTGGGTATTGCTAAAACCACTACATTTTCTTCTTTGAATTTAGTTAATTTCTTAGCCAGTTGTGTTCCTGCATCATTTCTATCTTCAAACATGGGTTTTCATTTTTTGTTCATCATATGTTTAGTGAACCACGATGCCGATATTCGCGCAACCGCCTCCAATTTTCCAGGTTCCTCGAACAAATGGGTTGCATTTGGTATAATTTCCAATTTCTTTTCACATTGTAGTTTTTGATAAGCCTTTTCATTGAGTTCGATGACAACATCGTCCCAACCTCCAACGATTAACAAGGTAGGAGCGGTTACTTTATCCAAATCTTTGAGTACAAGGTCAGGTCGACCGCCTCTTGAAATAATACTTTTTATGTCGGCATCAAAGAATGCCGCAGCCTTCAAAGCAGATGCGGCTCCAGTACTTGCTCCAAAATATGCTATTGGTAAGTTTTGAATTTCTTTTGTATGTTGAGCCCATTGCGTTACATCTATAAGACGAAGTGTGAGTAAATCGATATTGAATCGATTTTCGTAGATTTTGTCTTCATCTTCCGTTAATAGGTCAAAGAGCAAAGTGGCCAAGTGATTTTTTTGTAAAACCTCGGCAACATAGTTATTACGGGGACTAAGGCGACTGCTACCACTTCCATGCGAAAAAACGACTAAACCAATTGGATTTTGGGGTACAACCAGATTTCCTTTAAGTATCACCCCGTTTATCTGTATGCTTACGGTTCTATGGTTAAACTCGTTTTTCATTTTTTATTTTCTCTTCACTAAGAATTAAAATTAAGGGATGGTTATGGTGTATGAAATGATACAGGTCATGAATATAGATTTGTAAGAATTTAGCATTTTCGTGTTTACCGGCAGGCGTTTCTTGACCTTTCTGCTCAAAGATCGCCTGAGCGACTTATTTACAAGATGGTTCCATTTGTTTTTCAATGGCTTTACTTCGTTAACTAAACGCTCACGAACAATTCAAAAGACCATTGTTGCCCCAGAGCAAGGGTTGCATAAAAGGTTCTAGTTTTTCTCATGGCTTACATGAAAAACGGTCATTAAATTCTGTATTTTTAGATAAACTATACACACAAAAAAAAATAGAATTCATGAAAAATATTTTTCGCATCCTTTTGGTCATTTTGGTTATGGCCGCAACTACTTCAGTAGCCCACGGTCAAAAAAAATTAGACCAACAAACTATTGTGGATTTGGAAAAAACACCCAAATATGGTTTTATACTTACTACGGAAAGGCATTTTAAGGGGGTGCTAAGCATGTATGACTTGCTCATTGAAAGCGGTGCTGTAATAGAGGAGTACGAAATTGTGGTAAAAGGTAAGGTGGTGACCCAATTAGTCAAAAATTCTGAAATGGAAAAGTTTTTTCAAAAATATAAGGGAAAGGTCAAGGTAAGCGTATGTAGTGTTGCCATGGAAAAATTAGGCGTAGCGGAAGAGACGCTTTTTGACGGTCTCAACGTTACCCCGACCGCCTCGGTACGGATGCTTCAATTACAGGCAAATGGTTATAATACGTTGACCTATTAAATAAGAAAATTGGGAAAAAAGAAATCTTACCCAATTTTCCCGCTTAATAAACTCTTATAATAAGTCAACGGCTAAAATATAATCATCGGCCGTCATGAACAACCTTTTTCCATCGTTGCTGAAGGCACAATTTGAGGTTAATTGCCCGGTGTGAATCCGTGCGATAGCTTTTGCAGAACTATTAAAAATCCATATGCCACCTGGCCCTGTAGCAAATAGATATCCTTTGCTATTGATTTTTAAACCGTCAGGTAATCCTTGTTGGCCTTCCTTGCCAATTAATGGGGTAACATCATAAAAAATTCTCTTATTGGTAACCTTTCCCGGTTTTACAATATCATACTGATACCAAACAGCATGAGAAGGATCAGAAACAGCCACATATAAGGTACTTCCATCAGGTGATTGCCCAATTCCATTGGGTTTTGTGAGTTTGTCAAGCAAGACTAGTTCACCAGAATTCAACAAACAGTAAACCCCTTGAAAATCTAACTCCTTGTTGGGATCATCTTGTTTTAATGGGAGCCCATAGGGTGGATCGGTAAAATACAAATTACCTTCTTTGTCAAGAAAGCCATCATTGGGACTATTGAATTTCTGACCGTTGTAACTATCCGAGAGCGTTATAAATTCTGATTTTGGGTTGTCTAAAGAAGCATTCATTTTTACAACTTTTCGGTCGCCATGTTGAAGTAAAATCAATTCACCTTGTTTGTTTAAAATTAAACCGTTTGATCCTGGCTCATCGCCGTAGGAACCCTCGCCGGTATATCCTGAAGGTTCTAAAAAAGTAGATACACCATGGTTACTATCCAGTTTATATACTTTATTGTTTGGGATATCAGAGAATAATAAATAGTTATCTTCTTCAATCCAAAGTGGTCCCTCGGTCCATGTAAATCCGCTAGCCAGAACTTCTAAAGTGGCTTCGGGATCAATGACGTTCAGTGCTTCATTATCCAAAATTTCAATAGCAAAGGCAGCTTTTATGATGTCTGTAGATTTTTTAGAAACTATTTCTGAAGTTTCTTCCTTAAGAATATCATCATGTTGCTCTTTCTTAGAGTTTTCTTTGCAAGAGCTAAAAAGTAAAATTCCCAATACAATTGTGATACTACTATTTTTCATGTTCTAGTGAATTAATTTAGTAATTATATAAATGATGACCATTGCCGTGGTTCCAAAAATAAAGGTACCTGCGGTCTGTACTTGATACCCTTGTTTAACGTTCATACCTGTTAATTGTGTTAACACCCAAAAGAAACTATCATTAACATGAGACGCAACAGATGAACCGGCTCCTATGGCCAAAACGGTCATCGCTTGCAGAAATGGTTCGTTGAGCCCTAAAGAGGTCATTAGAGGAGCGACAATAGAAGCGGTCGTTATCAATGCAACTGTGGAAGACCCTTGGGTTGTCTTTAGGCAAGCTGCCAAGAAAAAAGGGAAAAACAACCCTATTTCCAAACCAGTAAATCCTTCTGTAATTATATCGGAAATACCAGAGTTCTGTAACATTTTTCCAAAAATTCCTCCGGCACCAGTAATCAAAATAATAGGGGCCGCTACTTTTAAGGATTCACCGACCCAACCTGTGGCTGAGAAAATTTTTTCGTCCAATTTTTCGGGAAGCACCAATGCTAATAGTACTCCAATAAGTAAAGAGATTACTGGTGTTCCTAAAAAGGAAATACAACTTTTAACTACCGAGGGTTGCATATTCAGTTCAGGGTAGTCCATTACTGATTTCAATAGTATTAATGCCAGCGGGACTACAATTGCCAATAATGATTTCCATAAAGCCGGTTTTTTTTCGGGATTTGCAATAGGTTCAAGTATAATAGGAATATTAATTTTTGAAGCTATTTTTTTAGCGTATACATAACAGGGAAACAAGGAAAGGCTGCTAACTAAAAGCCCCCATAATATTACATCTCCCAAGTTGGCTCCTAATATGCCTGCTGCTGCTATTGGGCCTGGGGTTGGTGGAACCATAACATGAGAGGCAGTCAAGCCCATTGCCAATGCGGCGGTCGTACCTGCATATGAAATACCCGATTTTTTGGATAATACTTTGTTCAAAGGGTTCATCATGAGCAGGGCGCTATCTGCGAATATGGGAATCGATAGTATATAACCTGTTAGCATCATCGCTAGGTGAATAGATTTTTCGCCAATCAAGTTCAATATGCGAGTAGCTATCACCATAGCTCCGCCAGATTTTTCTAAAATGGTTCCTATCGTTACACCAAAAAGAATAATTAAACCAATCTTCCCCAAAATACCTCCAAAACCAGAGTTAATGGAATCTATTATTAATTCGGCTCTCATTCCTGTGATAAAGCCATAACCAATTGCAGCAAGTAGCAATACAAAAAATGGATGAATTTTGAACTTAACGATGCCTACGACCAAAAATATTAAGGAAGCTAGTAATGCAATTATATAAATCATGTGTTTTATGGTTTGCCTTGTTACTTGCGTTGCTGATTATTAATTACCATTCTGCAAAATTACCATCTGTATTTCTCCAGATCGGGTTTGCCCAGTTATGCCCAATCTTTTGACCTTCTTTCAGTATATCCTCATTGATCTCAATTCCAAGGCCTGGTTTTGTTAGTAATTCAATATATCCTTCTTTTACTTCCAAAACTTCTGGATTTAGCACATAGTCCAAAATATCATAGCCTTTATTATAATGTATTCCTAAGCTACTTTCTTGTATGATTGCATTTGATGAAACAAAATCGAGATGCAATGCCGATGCAAGTGATATTGGTCCTAACGGGCAATGTGGCGCAATGGCAATGTCATAGGCTTCTGCCATTGCAGCAATTCTTCTTACTTCTGAAATTCCGCCCGCATGGCTAAGGTCTGGTTGAATAATGTCAACAACACCCTCGTTAAGTATACCCTTAAAATCCCATCTAGAGAACATACGTTCTCCTGTTGCGATAGGAATACTGGTGTAGGAATATATATGTTTTAGGGCATCATTGTTTTCACTTAAAACAGGTTCTTCTATAAACATTGGTTCATAAGGTTCTAGCTCATCGATAAGCCTTCTGACCATGGGTTTATGAACCCTACCGTGAAAATCTAGACCAATATCTAAATCGTATCCAAATTCCTCTCTTAATAGTTTAATGTTATTCGCTACTTTTTTAATATCCTTTAAAGATGACACCCAATCCATTGCACCTGTAGCATTCATCTTTACTGCTTTATAACCTTGTTTTACTTTTGCATGGGCTTGTTCTAAAACAACATCAGGATTATCTCCGCCAATCCAACAATACATTTTCATTTTTTGCCGTACGGCCCCGCCCAATAATTCATAAACAGGCACATTTAAAAACTTCCCTTTAATATCCCATAAGGCCTGATCTATACCGGAGATTGCACTCATTAAAATAGGGCCACCTCTATAAAAACCACCTCTATAAAGCACTTGCCAAATATCTTCGATATTATTTGCGGTACGTCCTATCAAATAATTCTCCAGCTCTTTTATACATGCGGCCACGGTATCCGCTTTTCCTTCAACTAGAGGTTCCCCCCAACCTACAATACCGCATTTGGTTGTAATCTTTACGAACAACCATCTTGGCGGAACTTTAAACAATTCTATTTTTTCGATTTTCAGTTCGTCCATGATTAATTCTGTATTAATTGGATGAATTTTTTTACGGTACTTTCTATTGGGTTTATATCACCTTCTCTTATTGTGGTTTGGGTCAAAACACTCCCCAGTCCAACCCCGGCAGCACCTGCTTCCATCCAATCTTTTATATTGGAAAGGTTTATGCCTCCGACTACAAAAAAATCAACTTTGTCCAAAGGAGCCTTGATGGATTTGAAGTAATTGATTCCGAGACTTCCGGCAGGGAACAGTTTTATAATATCAGCGCCATTTTCTATAGCAACACAGACTTCAGTAGGTGTAACCGCGCCCATCAATACTGGAATATCATGCGTATGGGCAATTTTGATGACCTCTATATTTGTATTAGGAGTGACCAAGAATTGTGCTCCTGCCTTGATGGCTTCTTTTGCAATTTCAATATTGGTTACGGTACCTGCCCCAATGAGCACACCGAATTGTGAATATAGATTTCTGGCATTCGCAATTTCTTTATAAAAACCGGGTGTGTTCGAGGTGATTTCAAGTGCTTTTATGCCTCCTTTTATTAAACTATTTATAAAAGCGGGTACTTCTAATTGTTCTTTCATACGAACAATAGCCACTATTTTTTCTTTCTTAATTATCTTAACTATTTCTGCTCTTTTCATCTTAATACGTGACCGCCTGTTTTACCTTCCATAATTGAAAGAATTTCTTTTTCACTACTCGTATGCTGATCTCCCTGTATGGTGTGCTTTAATGCAAAAGCAGCGGTAGCAAAATCAATTACTTTTTTATCGTCCCAACCACTGTTAATAGCATGTAAAGTTGCAGCAGCAAAAGCATCGCCTGCCCCAAAACGATCTGTTATGGAGATATCTATTGTATCTGAAATATGATGCTTATTGTTTGATAGTAAAACTGCAGAAACTTTATTCGTACTTGCTGAATTATGTTCTCGTACCGTAAAAGCTAATTGTTTGACTCCAAATTTTTCAGATGCTACCGTTGATGCTTCAATGGTCTTATCTAATATCGTATCTCCAGCAGGTTTTAGGTCATAAACATCTTTTAAGACACCTTCATTGCCGAATAGTAAATCGGTATGCGTTATTATTTGGTCAAAAATTTTACGAGCATCAGATGGGTCTTTCCAAAGTGATCGACGATAATTCATGTCAAAACAAACTTTGACCCCTTTTTGTTGAGCTACCTTGGCAGCCTTTATAGTTTCATAGGCACATTGTTTAGAGAGTACAGGAGTGATGCCAGAAAGAAATAACCATTTTTTGTTTTCCAATATTTCTTCCCAATCAAACTCGTTGGGTTTTATTTCACTGATGGCGGAGTTGGCGCGATCATACACTACACTTGAAGGACGTATGGAAGAGCCTATTTCTATAAAATAGGTGCCAATTCTACTCCCCCCTCGAGATATATGTTTTGTGTCAATACCGTAGGATTGTAATGAAGCGATAGCGGCATCTCCTAGTTGATTGTTAGGGAACTTTGTAATATGACTCACCTCATTGCCCAATACACCTAGAGAACTGGCAACATTAGATTCTGAACCCGCATAGTTGGCTTGAAAGAGCCGTGATGATTTAATTTTAGAAGCACTATTGCTAGGGGTTAACCTTAGCATGGTTTCTCCAAAGGTTATAAAGCTCATTTTTTCTGTATTGATTTTGAATAATTGGTTTGAGTTTCAATAATGTGGGTTCTCATTGCGTCTGTTGCTTTTTGTTCATCTTGTTCTATAATTGCTTTAAGTATGTTTTCATGATGATCTAACATTATTTTTTTGTGGGTTTGTAGATTTCCATCTGTAGGTTTCGCGTAGACAATTGTTTTGAATTTTGGCATTAAATTGAAAATAGGACTTAGCAGCAATTCTAATACTTTATTGTGGGCAATTGAAAGTAGTGCTCTATGAAAATCATTGTCCAATTCCGTTTCCTTTTTCTTATTCATTAAATCACAATTGTACATTGCAATCATATTATCTTTTAAAAAAATCAACTGACTCTCAGTGCGAAATTTGGCTGCCTGTGCTGCTAGAGCGGGCTCAAGAATTAATCTTGTATTGATTGTTTGTAGAATAACATCTTCATCAGAAGAAAGTTCAAAAAACATATTTAAATTTTCGGAAGCATTTTTTATACTGATCTCCGATACATAAACGCCACTCCCTCTTTTTACATCTACAATACCCTTTGCATTCATTTTTTTTACGGCCTCTCGTACCGATGTTCTGCTAACATTGAATATTTGACAGAGTTCGTTTTCTGTGGGTAATTTATTTCCTGGAAGATATTTTCCAGTTCTAATTGCTTTGGTTAATTCAAATTCAATTTGCTGGGTAATAGATTTTGTTTGTCCTAATGGGGTAAACATGATAATGATGTTTAAATGAGTGCATTTTTATAATACATCATACAAATTATGAATTTATAATTTCAATTCAAAGCTTGAATTTATTAGAATGTAGTAATCGTAGTAGTATAGAGTTTTTGTATGGAATAGAGTAATTGCTATTTAGGTAGAGCTTAGAATTTTTGAAAAGATTTCAATTGGAACTCTATTGTTTTGGTAAATGCAGTTGCAAAAGGGTTTTAGCATATAAAATAAATTCAATTTATATGAAACGTTTAAAACCAACAAACCCTGCAAATCATAAAATTTGCAGGGTTTTGAAACTCTTTGCGAGTTTTTCTTGTGACCTCGACTGGATTCAAACCAGTAACCTCTTGAGCCGTAATCAAGTGCGCTATTCAGTTGCGCCACGAGGCCTTTTAATATTTCCCTTAACGGGCTGCAAATATATTTCTTTTTACATTTACCACAAAATTAAGAGCACTATATTAAATGGATTTAAGAAGCTTAATTAGAGATATACCTGATTTTCCTAAGGAAGGTGTGATTTTTAAGGATATAACTTTGTTGTTGCAAAACCCTGATGCATTAAAAGAAACTACTAATGAACTGTTTAAATTATTGAACGGGCAAAAAATAAATAAGGTTGTTGGTATGGAGAGTAGAGGCTTTCTTTTTGGACCTATGCTTGCAAGTAAGCTAAATGCAGGTTTTGTACCTATACGTAAACCAGGAAAATTACCATCCACTACGCTGAGTGAAACTTATGATCTAGAATATGGTACAGATACGCTTGAAATTCATATAGACGCTATCGAAAAGGGTGATAAGGTGCTTATACATGACGATGTACTGGCGACTGGTGGTACTGCAAATGCAGCATGTAAGTTGATAGAACGTTTAGGAGGTGAAATAGTTCAATGTAATTTTTTAATAGAACTTACTTTTCTTAATGGCTCTTCAAAAATGAATGACTACTCGGTACAATCTCTTTTAAAATATTAATCAAGTGCCTTAGTGGTTACGAAATAGCGCCAACCTATAAGCGCCATTTGTAATTTACTAGCTTTAGATAGGTCTAATCGTTGCTTACTATATGAAGGTAAAAGAGCTTTGTTAAGCTTAGCAAGTAGTTTGTAGATTACTTTTTTCAATGTTTTTATTTATTACAAAAGTACATAAATAAGAAAGCGATTGTTTAAATCGCAATATTTCCTTTATTTAAAAATACGTAATACCTAATGCAGAACAAGCGTAATTATAGTACTTAAAATTAATACGACTAAAAGTTTAATTAAAGCTATCATGATGTAAGGTTTTAGTGATTGAACGTTGAATGAATAATTGTTCATGGAAGATATATGGGCTTAGTCCTTAGAACAAATAAAACTTGTTAAATTAGTGTAATCAATTACATAACTGTAAGTTAATTAGTGATTTTTATTTCAATATAAAACTTGAGTTCTACGATTAAGTTTTATATTATAATTAAATATTGTTTATTAGTTGTATTATGTAATAAATGTAGGGGCTTATTTGAGTATTTTTTAAATTGTAAGGGGCTTTTCATTGATCAAATTGACTAAAAAGGCTATTTCATCATTAAAATCAAAAAATCCGATGTTATAGATACACCAGATTTAGATTAAAGTTAATCCCTAAGATATTTATATCGGATTATTTTTTTGTTATTATTTCAATTACTCCATGCTTAGCTTCTTTCCCATATTTTTCAATAGCCTTGTCACCTTTTATAACATTCATTGATTTAATAGTACTCTCATCTAAGTTATTTATGGCCTTGGCATCGCTTTTTTCTCCGTCAATATAAAATAAGGGTTCTTCATTACCATCTGTAGTGATAAACATAAATCCATTGCCTTCTGCTTCTACTATTTTAACGTCGTAGTCCTCAGCAGAAGAAGTAGTGATAGAAATTTGCTTATTGTTGTCAGATTTAGACTTTTTTATTTTGGTTACTTTATTACTGACATCTGAGTTTCTAAATGATATACTATTCTTGTCGATATCAATTAAAATATATGTGGGATCAATGGTGTCATTGTCTGAGGCAGAATTAAATCTGCTACTTACTTCTCCATGTTTCTTATTTCCGCCAGAAATTTCAATAGATATGTTTTTTATTTCTCCATCTTTATTTCTTACTGTAGTATATGAAAAATCAAATTTTTCCTTTGCTAAATCTGCCTTAATTTTCAACAATTGTGAATCTGAAGTATTTTTATCTATAAGTAGTTCTATGTTGTTTTGTGTAGAATCGGATTGAGATTTAATGTTATAGGAATAAACTTCCCTTACATTGAAACTTATCAGAAAGAAGGCTAACAATGGCAGAATGAATAAACTTTTTAATGCTTTTAATTTGTGTGATTTTTGTTGATTAATCATAACGATTCGTTTTTTGATTAATGAATTAAAAAATGGATTTACGATTGATAGATGATGATTACCGACTGCCCTAAGTAGTAGGATATATTGATATGCTTTTTTATTGGCTTTGATTTGTTGATTTTCTGTATCGGCAAGAAATTCTAAATTTTGTTTAACCGCTATTCGATACAACCATGCAATAGGATTAAACCATTGTAGTATTAAAAAAACTTCCATCAATATAATATCTAAAGAATGAAATTGTGCGGCGTGAACTTCTTCGTGAGCTACTATGGCTTCTAATTCTTTTTCTGAGTGTAATGAAGGATTGTAAACGATATTGTTGAAAAATGAGAAAGGTTGTATAGTGACCTTAGTTTTAATGTGAACTGTTGCCGTTAATTTTACACGCTCACCCGTATTAAGTACTCTCTTTAAATCTAGGCCTTGTCGAAATAATTTGATGAATAAAATGAAGACCCCAATCAGATATAGTGTTATTATAAATGAATAAGGATTTAAGGCATTAATGGTTGAGGGTTCAGAAAGTGCGGGTATAGCTGCGTTGGCAGCTGTCAAATCAAATATAGGGGCGTTAATAGTATTCGTTATATAAAATAATGGGAATAGTATCGAAAGTATAAGTCCACTAAGAAGAAATAATCTATTGAACTGAAATAATGTTTCTTTCCTTAATACTAGTTAATAACATATGAAAAATAGAAGTAGAACAGAACTAACTTTTAATATATAGTAGAATAGTGCTTCCATCTATTTGTTGTTTTCTATTAGCGAAATGATTTCCTTTAATTCTTCGACGGAAATTTTTTCCTCCTTGGCAAAAAATGATACTAAATTCTTATAAGAATTATCAAAATACCCTACCATATCTTCATTTACATAAGCCTTGTAATAACTCTCTTTACTCACTATCGGATGATATTGATGTGTTTTTCCATAGGCTGTAAAACCCACGAAGTTCTTTTCCTCTAAATTACGTACAATAGTAGATAGTGTATTGTAATGTGGTTTGTGCGCAGAAATTTCCTCCATTATTTCTTTGACAAAGGCTTTTTTTAGTCGCCAAAGAATTTTCATTATTTCCTCTTCTTTGTTAGTTAATTTTTCCATGGTGTGTTTTACATTGGCTAATGTAAACTATTTTTATAGTTTTAAAACTATAAAAATAGTTATTTAACTATAATTTTAGTTATCTATTATCTCGATTGATGAATACAAACAGATTTCTTCTATTTATATTTGTGTAAATTCATTTCATGCAGAACTTTCTTTTTATACTTGGGGGACTTTTTTTATTGATAGCCGGGGGGAATTGGCTTTTAAAAGCTGCTGTAGATTTATCGCTGAAATTAAAGATTCCGAAGATTGTAATAGGTATGACAGTCGTTTCTTTCGCTACCTCAGCACCAGAATTAATTGTTAGTATAAATGCCGCATTAGATGGTTTCCCAGATTTAGCTTTAGGTAATGTAGTAGGATCTAATATTGCCAATTTAGGATTGGTGCTAGCGATAACAATTTTATTAAGTCCTATTGATGTTAATAAAAACTTTTACACAACTAATTGGCCGGTGATGATGTTAGCCTCATTACTCTTTTTCTTCTTTATCTATTTTGACGGAGTTCTAGAGAAGTACGAAGGTATTACCATGGTAATTTTTCTTTTCTTATTCTTAGTGTATCTATTGCGTTTTCAAAAACCGGCTGTAATTGATGAAGATGACGAACCTGATGTTATGATGCCAACATATAAAACCGCACTTTTTTTAGGTTTAGGTGGGGGTGCTCTTTGGGGTGGTTCAGAATTATTGATTAGTGGTGCAGTTGGTATGGCTACTGTATTTGGTGTAAGTGAGCGTGTAATTGCAATAACAATTGTATCTATAGGTACTAGTATTCCTGAATTAGCGGCATCGGTAATAGCGGTGATAAAAAAGGAAAAGGCTATTTCATTAGGAAACTTAATAGGGTCTAATATCTTTAATCTGCTAGCGGTATTGGGTATTACCTCAATAATTACCCCGATACGAGTTATGGATCAGGGTTTATTGACCAACGATATTTTTTGGATGTTGGGTATTTCCTTTCTCATTCTGCCTTTGGTATTTATACCAAAAGGGCTGCGTTTGGGGTGGAGAGATGGCATAATTCTTGTAGGAATCTACTTAGCCTTTGTGTACGTTACAATTGGATAATAAATACTAAAAAGTATGTATGACCTACGTTGCATTTTTTTCTTTTTTTTTTGGGTTTATAGGTTTAATAGGTTATACACAAGAAACTGAATTTATTTCAGGTCAATTGATTGATTCCATAACTCTAGAACCTGTGGTATTTGCCACGGTGAGGATTAAGGATAAAGCATTGGGTGTAATTTCCAATGCTGATGGAAGCTTTAAAATTCCAGTCAGATTTAAAAGTAGCGGTGAGTACCTTGAAATATCCTCTATGGGCTATGAAACAAGAGTTGTTTCGTTGTCAAACTTTAAAAATGGCTTAATAGAGTTAATTAAAATGAAAGCTGCTTTGTTTGAATTAGATGAAGTTGTGGTTAGTGAAAAAAGAACTAGAAAAAAAGAACTCACAGCGAAGCAGATAATTTATAAGTCAATTAAAAACCTCTCAGTCAATTTACCTCAAAAACCATATTCTTATGTTGGCTATTATAGAGATTATCAACTTAAAAATGATAATTATACCAATCTTAATGAGGCAATATTCCAAATATATGACCAAGGGGTTAAAGGTTCCGATTTTGAAACTTCAAAAGTTAGAATTTTAGAATATCATAGTAACAATGATTTTCCCATTGATACTGTAGGACAAAGACCATATGATTATAAGAACAAAACAAAAACCATATCAAAAGCTTTTTTGGACAGTTACGGAGGTAATGAATATACCATTCTAAGAATACATAATCCAATTAGAAACTATCAAATCAATTCTTTTGATTTTGTAAATAAGTTAGAAAGTGACTTTGCTGATAATCATATTTTCTACAAAGAAGATGATGTTATCGTCGATGGGATTGTGCTATATCATATTTCATTTAAAGTTATGGATGATAATATTACCATGGATGATAAAATAGATGTAAAAGGCCATATGTATATCATGAAGGATGATTTTGCCATACAGGGTTTTGATTATGTCATATATGATAAGGTTGCGATTGGAAAAAATGAGGGTGAGAAAAAAATATTGTTGAAAACCAAAGTTGAATATATTCGGCAAAACGGTAAAATGTATCTTAGTTATCATTCAATGGATAACGCTTTTAAGATAGCTAAAGAACCAAAATTGAAGCTTGAGAATGTTATATTGAATCTACATAGGAATTGTTTTATACTGAAGTTCACTAATACTTTGGAAGAGAGTTCTGCACTTAGAAAATCCAATTACAATGCGAAGTTTAATGGTGAGAAGATAAAAATAAAAAGATTGGTGTTAATTGGTAATGAAGTACTGTTATATCCAGATTTGGAAAATGAAAATACGCTAGAAATGATTACGGAGATAAAATCTCTAGGAGAACAACAGAAAATCAATAACAAAAATTTAAAGTTGAACTTGAAAAAATTAAAAGATATTGATGGGAATATAATTAATGAGAATTGGTATGAAAACAGAAAACAATTCAGAGAGTTTTTTGTGCAAAAATTACAGCTAGAAATAATAAGTTTGCCCACTGATAGCCTTTATATGGATAAAAGAAAACCAATTTTTAATAAACTCCAGCCAATTAACGAAGGTGATAGTTTTAAGGACTACTGGATGAATACTCCTCTTCAAAATACTAAGCAATAAAAAACGCCTTGGAGTAATCCAAGGCGTTTTAGTATAATCAACAATTAATTTGGTATTAAATCTTAGCCGATTTAACGGTTTTAATAATTCTACCAGCAATTTTATAAGGATCACCATTAGAAGCAGGTCTTCTGTCTTCTAACCAACCTTTCCATCCTTTTTGAACGGTAATGATTGGGATTCTAATTGAAGCACCTCTATCAGAAATACCATAACTAAAATCTGTAATTGAAGCAGTTTCGTGAAGTCCGGTTAAACGTTGGTCGTTAAACTCACCGTAAACTGAGATGTGTTCTTTAACAACTGGTCTGAAAGCTTCACAAATTTTTTCATAAATTTCTCTAGAACCACAAGTTCTTAACGTAGTGTTAGAGAAGTTTGCGTGCATACCAGAACCGTTCCAATCCAATTCCTTACCTAATGGTTTTGGATGGTATTCAATATAGTATCCAAAAGATTCCGTAAGTCTGTCTAATAGGTAGCGTGCAACCCACATTTCGTCGCCAGCTAATTTAGCGCCTTTAGCGAACAATTGAAATTCCCATTGACCAGAAGCTACCTCTTGGTTAATCCCTTCAAAGTTAAGTCCGGCAGCGATACAAAGATCAGCGTGCTCTTCAACTAAATCTCTTCCGTGGGTATGTAACCCTCCAACAGAACAGTAGTACATACCTTGTGGAGCAGGATAACCACCAATAGGGAAACCTAAAGGTAATTGTGTTTTGGTATCCATGATAAAGTATTCTTGCTCGAAACCGAACCAAAAATCATTGTCTTCATCTTCTATAGTAGCTCTTCCGTTTGATACATGCGGAGTTCCGTCTGCATTTAAAACTTCAGTCATTACTAAAAATCCGTCCTTTCTTGCAGGATCTGGAAAAATAGCAACTGGCTTAAGCAAACAGTCAGAAGAACCACCTTCAGCTTGTCGTGTTGAACTTCCATCAAAAGACCACATTTCGCAATCTTCTAATTTACCACCAAAGTCATTAACCACTTTGGTCTTGCTTCTCATGTTTTGGGTTGGAAAATATCCATCTAACCAGATGTATTCTAATTTTGTTTTGCTCATAATATAATAGTTATATTTTTTTTGAATAAAAGACAAGCAAAAATATGTTTTTTATCATTTCATATGAATTTTTGAGGGGGTAAATCTTTAAAAATTAAATTAATTGTTATCTACCCCTGTTTTTTATCGGGTATTTTGTCATATTTATATTTATTGAACGTAATTTTGTTGAATTAATAATGTATTTGCATATGGTATCATCAAGATTCGCGGCAATTGCCCAAAGTCAGACAAGAAATAGTATCGCTATAGAGGAAAAAGGAAGGCGATCTGAGTTATTCGGAATTAATGTTTTTAATGAAAGTAAGATGTTACAATATCTTACTAAAGATGCATTAGAAAGTTTGAAAGGAGCTATGGTTTCAGGTTCTAAGATTGACCGTAAAATAGCAGATCAGGTTGCCGAAGCCATAAAAGGTTGGGCTATATCGATGGGTGCTACACACTATACGCATTGGTTTCAACCATTAACTGGTTCTACCGCTGAGAAGCATGATGCCTTTTTTGATTTATTGCCAGATGGTACTGCTTTAGAAAAATTTGGAGGAGGGCAGTTAGTTCAGCAAGAACCAGATGCCTCTAGTTTTCCTAGTGGTGGAATTCGAAATACATTTGAAGCCCGAGGTTATACCGCTTGGGATCCCTCATCACCCGCTTTTATTTATGGTACCACATTATGTATACCTACTATTTTTGTTTCGTATACGGGTGAGGCATTAGATAATAAAGCTCCGTTGTTAAGAGCGTTGAGTGCCGTTGATGATGCTGCTACAGCTGTTGCGAAATACTTTGATAAGAATGTTTCTAAAGTGAATGCCACCTTAGGTTGGGAGCAAGAATATTTCTTGATTGATAAGGCTCTCGCGCATTCTAGACCAGATATTATGATGACTGGTCGCACTTTGGTGGGTGAAACACCTGCAAAGGGTCAGCAGTTAGATGATCATTATTTCGGAGTAATACCAAGTCGTGTACTTAGTTTTATGAGCGATTTGGAAAAAGAATGTACCAAATTGGGCATACCAGTTAAAACAAGACATAATGAGGTAGCACCTAATCAATTTGAATTGGCGCCTGTTTTTGAAGAAGCAAACCTTGCTATTGACCACAACCTTTTACTTATGGATGTGATGGACAAGATTGCTGATAAACACCACTTTATGGTATTGTTTCATGAAAAACCATTTGCAGGAATAAATGGTTCTGGTAAACATAACAATTGGTCATTGGCAACCGATACGGGAGTTAATCTGTTGAGTCCGGGTTCTACGCCGATGAAAAATTTACAGTTCCTCACCTTCTTTATAAATACGATAAAAGCTGTTGATACCTATGAAGAACTTTTGCGCTCTTCAATAGCATCGGCGGGTAATGATTATCGATTGGGTGCAAATGAAGCGCCACCGGCCATTTTTTCAATTTTTGTCGGTACGCAATTAAGTAGTGTGCTAGATGAGCTTGAAGGAGTATCGAAAGGAAAATTATCACCAGAAGAGAAGACGGAATTAAAGTTAAATGTGGTCGGTAAAATTCCTGAGATTTTAATGGATAATACGGATCGTAATAGAACATCGCCTTTTGCTTTTACGGGTAATAAATTTGAAATGCGTGGCGTAGGGGCTAAAACAAACTGTGCCAAGCCAATGACCATTTTAAATACTATAGTTGCAAAACAGCTGAAAGATTTTAAAAAGGAAGTTGACGCATTGATAGATAAAAAAGCGTTGAAAAAAGATGAAGCGATTTTTAATGTACTTCGAGAATATATTAAAACATCAAAACGTATACGTTTCGATGGTGATGGGTATAGTGCAGAATGGGAGAGTGAGGCTAAGCGACGAAAATTAAGTAATAATAGGAATACACCTGAAGCTCTTAACGTATTAACTTCGAAAGAAAGTTTAGCACTTTTTCAATCTATGAAAGTGATGAGCGAAGTTGAGGTTCGTGCACGACAAGAAGTCGATTTAGAGAATTATATACTGCATACCCAAATAGAGGGTAGGGTTTATAATGAATTGGTCTATGGGTATATTATACCTGCAGCAATAGCCTATCAAAATATATTGATTAAAAATGTATCAGGTTTAAAGGAAATTTACGGTGCCGCTCATAAAAAATTCTCTGAAGGTCAATTGACCATGATAGAAGAAATAGCCGAACACATTGTCAGTATTAAAAAAATGGTTGATGCTATGACAGATGCACGAAAAAAGGCAAATGCTTTGAAGGATACTAAAAAGAAAGCGGAAGCATATTGTAATAATGTGAAACCATATTTTTCTGAAATAAGATTGCATAGCGATAAGCTTGAAAAATTAATGGATAATCAGTTATGGCCATTGACTAAATATCGAGAATTACTATTTATTAAGTAAGTACTTATTTCTAATTATAGAAAATAGCGGAATATTAATCGGTTGAGGGGTTACAGTTTTAATGATTCTCTTATTTTTGCCACAAATTAAAGTTATGTCCACATCGAGCAGCGAAAGATATCAGCAAAGAGGAGTTTCTGCCTCAAAAGAAGATGTTCACAATGCAATTAAGAATATCGATAAAGGTCTTTTTCCAAAGGCTTTTTGTAAAATAGTTCCCGATTATCTTACGGGAGATGAAGATTATTGTTTGGTAATGCATGCAGATGGTGCAGGTACAAAATCTTCTTTAGCCTATATGTATTGGAAAGAAACAGGTGATATCTCGGTTTGGAAAGGTATAGCGCAAGATGCGCTTATCATGAATATCGATGACTTAATTTGTGTAGGTGCGACAGATAATATTATGCTTTCCTCTACCATAGGGAGGAATAAGAATAAAATACCAGGTGAAGTGCTTTCGGCTATTATAAATGGTACAGAAGAATTAATCAACGATTTAGGTGAGTTCGGCATTACCATTCATTCTACTGGTGGAGAAACTGCTGATGTGGGTGATTTGGTAAGAACTATAATTGTTGATTCTACAGTAACGGCTAGATTGAAAAGGTCTGATGTTATTGATAATGCAAATATAAAAGCTGGTGATGTTATCGTTGGTTTGGCTTCTTTTGGTCAATCTAATTACGAGAAAGAGTATAATGGAGGCATGGGAAGTAACGGGCTAACATCTGCTCGCCATGATGTGTTTTCGAATTATTTAGCAGAGAAATTTCCTGAGAGTTTTGATGCAGAAGTCCCAAAAGATTTAGTGTATTCAGGAACTGTGAAGTTGACCGATAAGGTTGAAAATTCTCCTATAAATGCAGGTAAGTTGGTGCTTTCGCCAACAAGAACTTACGCACCAATCGTTAAAAAAATATTGTCAAAATATAATTCCGATGAAATTCATGGTATGATTCATTGTAGTGGAGGAGCCCAAACAAAAATTTTGCATTTCATTGATGAACTACACATTGTAAAAGATAATTTATTCGAGGTGCCGCCACTTTTTAAATTGATACAAGAGCAATCTGGTACTGATTGGAAAGAGATGTATAAGGTTTTTAATTGTGGTCATCGATTAGAGTTTTATCTAACTGAAGAAATTGCAGAAGATATTATTGAGATAGCTAAAAGTTTTGGTGTAGATGCTCAAATTGTTGGTAGGGTAGAAGCGTCAGATTCAAAAAAGCTAACAATTTCAAGTACCCACGGAACCTTTGTGTATTAGTACATACGAATAGTGTAAATATATCGTTCTTGATTATATACCTATTTTGCTATGGAAAGAAAAAAATTCTTACGAACTCTCGGTGCTGGTGCAGCTTTTGCAATAACTTTTCCTTGTTTAGGCAGCTGTTCAAAAGACAGTGAAATTGAAGGGGAGATAGTTACACCACCTGCAAATGTAGATTTTACCATTGACCTTAATTCTTCTGAAGCAGCAAAATTGGCCAATAATGGCGGATTCATTTTAAAAAATCTTGTTGTAGTCGTTAAGAATTTAGAAGGTGAATTTGTTGCTGCTACTCAAATTTGTAGCCATGAGCAATATGATCAAGTTCGTTTTGTAAATCAAGATGGTGGTATCTTTTACTGTAATGTACATGGTTCTAGATTTTCACAAAATGGCACACCTTTAAATGAGATTCCGAATAGTACTTCAAAAGCTTTAAAAATATATAACACCTCTCTTGAGGGTTCAATATTAAGGGTTTTCGAATAAATTTTCTACCTCAATTACAACAACCTAACTTATTATTCTTTATACCAATGTTTATCTCTAAATAGAGAAAGTAAGTGAAAAAGATTTATGTTTTATTTTTCTGCCTTATGACCTGCATTGCAGTGGGTCAAGGGGAAAAGTACGTTACGGTCAAAAAAACATTTGAGGTCATGGGTGGTGGTTTTGATATAACTGTCATTGCTGTCGATGAAGAACTGGGGTATATTTATATACAAGAAGCCTTGGCTGAGGTTCAAAGAATTGAAAAATTAATTTCTTCATGGGATGAGGCTTCTGAAACTAGTCTTATCAATAAAAATGCAGGAATTAAACCCGTACCTGTTAGTTGGGAGCTTTATAAACTTATAGAAAGATCTATTCAAATTTCTGAAATTACTAACGGAGCTTTTGATATTACTTATACAGCATTAGAAGACATTTGGAAGTTCGATGGTTCTATGAGTTCGTTGCCTAATAAACTTGAGGTTAAACAAGCTGTTGATAGAATTGGGTATAAGAATATTATATTGAATAGTAAAGATCAAACGGTTTATCTTAATAAAAAGGGTACGCGAATATCTTTTGGCGGTATAGGCAAGGGGTTTGCTGCAGATAAAGCAAAGGCTTTGCTAGTGTCAAAAGATGTGAAGGCTGGTATTATAAATTTAGATGGAGATATTACCACTTGGGGTACTAAGGCCACTGGTGATAAATGGCTAATCGGTATCGTAAATCCTGAACGACAAGGTGGTTTGTTTTCTTGGCTTCCAATATTAGAGTCTTCGGTAGCGACTTCTGGCGGCGATGCTAATTTTATGTTGGTGAACGATGAAAAGTTTACTCATGTATTAAACCCTAAGACGGGTTTTCCATCCACAGGTATTAATAGTGTAACTGTATTTGCCAAAAGTGCAGAGCTTTCAGATGCATTGGCTACATCAATCTTTGTTATGGGTTTAGATGCTGGTCTAGCATTGATAAATCAATTGGGAGACACTGAAGTAATCATAGTTGATACTAACAATAAAATGTATAAAAGTAATGGTATAATTCTTAATTAGAGAGATACCTTTAATTCTTGTCACCTTCAATAATTTTACACCTTACACTAATAATCCCTCTAGGGCGTCTGTAAATTTATCGTAAATTTGCGGTACAAGTGAAGTAAGCATATGATAGACAAGTTAAACATCGTAAAACAACGTTTTGATGAGGTTTCAGACCTTATAATTCAGCCAGATATAATTACTGATCAGGAACGTTATGTTAAACTCACAAAGGAGTATAAGGACCTGAAAAATTTAATGGATAAGCGTGCTGAATATTTAGAGCTTACCAATAATATAGCCGAAGCAGAGGAAATAATTGCTGATGGTAGTGATGCTGAGATGCTAGAGATGGCAAAAATGCAAATGGAAGAGGCTAAAGGAGGTCTGCCTAAATTAGAAGAGGATATTAAACTCATGTTGATTCCTAAAGATCCTGAAGATGCGAAGGATGTAGTAGTTGAAATTCGAGCAGGAACCGGCGGGGACGAAGCCAGTATTTTTGCTGGCGATCTCTTTAGAATGTATACGAAATATTGTGAATCTAAAGGATGGAAGACTAATGTTATTGACCTTAGCGAAGGTACAAGTGGAGGATATAAAGAAATACAGTTTGAAGTTTCAGGAACTGATGTTTACGGAACCTTGAAGTTTGAAGCAGGTGTTCATCGTGTACAACGTGTTCCTCAAACCGAGACACAAGGTAGAGTGCATACAAGCGCTGCTACGGTTATGGTTTTACCAGAAGCTGAGGAATTTGATGTTCAAATAGACCCTAAAGATGTTCGTATTGACTTTTTCTGTTCATCAGGGCCAGGTGGCCAATCGGTGAATACAACATATTCTGCAGTTCGACTAACCCACATACCTACCGGATTAGTGGCGCAATGTCAAGATCAGAAATCGCAACATAAGAATAAGGATAAGGCATTTAGAGTTTTACGATCTCGATTGTATGACATGGAGTTAGCTAAGAAGCAGGAGGCAGATGCAGCAAAGCGAAATTCTCAAGTTAGTAGTGGTGACCGTTCTGCGAAAATTAGAACATACAATTATCCACAAGGTCGAGTTACTGATCACCGTATTGGTCTTACGTTGTACGATTTGTCGAATATAATAGATGGAGATGTACAAAGAATAATTGATGAATTGAGTTTTGTTGAAAATACTGAGAAATTGAGGGAAGCCTCTGAGATTTTTTAAATTATGACCACTCAAGAGTTAGTAGACCAAATACGCAAAAAAAAATCTTTTTTATGTATCGGATTAGATACAGATTTAGAAAAAATTCCATCGTTTTTATTAGATGAGGAGGATCCAATATTTTCTTTTAACAAAGCAATAATTGATGCCACACATGATTTATGTGTAGCCTATAAGCCAAATATTGCATTTTATGAGGCTTATGGAGTAAAGGGTTGGTCGTCACTTAGAAAAACGATAGAGTATTTAAATACTAACTATCCTGATATTTTTACGATTGCTGACGCTAAGAGGGGTGATATAGGCAATACATCAACAAGATATGCTAAAGCATTTTTTGAAGATCTTAATTTTGATTCCATCACTATTGCTCCTTATATGGGAAGAGATTCTGTAGAGCCATTTTTAGAATTTAAGGATAAACATACCATTCTATTGGCACTAACTTCAAATGAGGGGGCTTTTGATTTCCAAACCAAAAAAATTGATGGTAAAGAACTTTATAAAGAAGTATTGTCAGTTTCTACAACTTACAAAGGTTCTGAGAATTTGATGTATGTGGTAGGCGCTACAAAGGCTAAGTATCTTAAGGAAATACGTGAAATTGTACCTAATAGTTTTTTACTTGTACCAGGTGTAGGAGCGCAAGGTGGAAGCTTAGAAGATGTATGTGCTTGTGGTATGACCAAAGACATTGGTCTATTAATCAATTCTTCTCGCGGAATTATCTATGCATCTAATCTGCGTGATTATGCTGAAGCGGCCAAAACTAAAGCCAAGGAATTACAAATAGCAATGGAAAAAGAACTATCTAGATTAAACTAGATTCTCTAATGTTTTCTTAATTTTTTGCGCCTTCTGTTCGAAAAACTCTCCTAATTGGTTATTAGATTGCATGTTTGAAGCTTTATCAATAAAATTTTGATATTGATATTCTAATAATGTGATAATATCAGCATTTGCCGCTATTGGTTTCACTGTTCCTACTTTACAATATTGCTTTTCCATACTACTATAATTAAGTTCTTACAAATATACGGGCAGTTTCAATTTTTGGACGTCAGCATGTTGGGCAATACAACTAATTATTAGGTAATTTGTCTTTTTTTTAACACTTATGTAATCAAAACTCTAAAAACATGCACATTTTTGGCAATATTCAATTATGCTAATTAGAATTTGAAAAAGAATTGATACATTGTAAATTAACTTGTTCTAAAGGGATTTTAATTTGCTTCATTATATAACTTATAAACATAAGGCTTCACCTGTTTGGGTCACTTTTGTACATGGTGCAGGTGGCAGTTCTTCTATATGGTTCAAACAGATTCGTGAGTTTAAAAAGCATTTTAATGTGTTACTCTTAGATTTAAGGGGACATGGAAATTCTAAGCCAAATCTTAAAAATGTATTTGATGAGAAATATACATTTGATGTCATTACCAATGATATAGTTGAGGTCATAGATTTTGAAAATATTGAAAAATCGCACTTCGTAGGAATATCTCTCGGTACTATTTTAATACGTAATCTCGCTGAATTGCATCCAGAGCGAGTAGCGAGTATGGTCATGGGTGGTGCTATTATGAAATTAAACCTGCGTTCACAAATACTCATGAAACTTGGTATAATTTTTAAAACTATTATTCCTTACCTATGGTTGTATAAGTTTTTTGCATTTATAATAATGCCAAATAAGAATCATAAAGAATCTCGTTCTCTTTTTGTTCGAGAAGCTAAAAAGCTTTATCAAAAAGAATTTATACGTTGGTTTAAACTTACTTCAGAAATAAACCCTTTACTACGTTTCTTTAGAGCGGCCGATATTAAAATACCTACACTATATGTAATGGGAGAAGAAGATTATTTATTTCTTCCAAGTATTCGAAAGATTGTTGACCTTCATCAAAATTCGAAGCTTTTAGTGGTTGAGAATTGTGGCCATGTAGTTAATGTAGAACAGCCTAAGTTTTTTAATGATGAGGTCATTAAGTATTTGACCATGAAAAATTAAGTAAAAATTAAGTTTGTAATTACAGCCTCTTATAGAATTTTGGCACTTGGCAGTCGCTTTACCTGTTAAAACTATTTCATGGGTTTTAACTGCATTTAAATAAAAATCCCTTTTTAGTATAGAATCAATTTTTAATAATATGTTACTAGCGCTAGTTTGTGGACTTGTATGAATTTCATTTTGCCTAAGAGGAATTATAGGATAAATGTAATTGCTTAGAAACAAGAATGTGATTAATATTCTTAAATTTCTCATTGTGATAGTTTCATTGCTAGATTAGCACACTTCAATTTAACAAAAAATAAAATGTTAAACCAAAATGAAAACTAAATACAAAAAACCGGTGCTCCCACCGGTTTTTAACTAACTAACTCAAAATAACTAACTCAAAAAATTGAAAATGAATGCTTTAATGTAATGTTCTGTTTAAATTTTAACGCATAACTTATTAAGTTATTGTTCAAAATGTTAAAAAACTATTTTTTATCCTGAAGAGCGAATACTTTTTTAAGAACATCAGTTGTTCTTGATGATAACTTAGTTCTAATTTCTTCCTCTTCTAATGCAATCATTTTATAAACACCAGAAAGGGCTTCTTCGGTTACGTAGTCGGTTAAATCAGGATTTACATTGTTGGTCAAAGGAATTGCGTTGTACTTTGAAATTATGGTACTCCATATTTCATCAGCACCTACTTTTTTAAATGATGCATTAATGATAGGGTTGAATTTATCGTATAAAGCAGTATTTGTTTTGGTTTCCAAATATGTAGTAGCAGCATTATTGTCTCCTAAAAGAATATTCTTAGCATCAGCGAAAGACATTTCCTTTACTGCATTAACGAATATTGGAGTTGCTTCAGATACTGCATCTTCTGCAGCACGATTTAAAACTTTTAGACCTTCATCAGCTAGGCTTCCTAATCCGATATCTCGTAAAGTTTTATCTACTTTTTGTAATTCTTCAGGCATCAGAATTTTGACCAAATCATTTTTATAAAATCCATCGGTCTTGGTTAGTTTACTTACTTGTTTTTCGATTCCCTGATCAAGTGCTTCTTTTAGTCCATTTGCAATAGCTTCATTGCTTAAACCAGTACTTGTAGATCCCGGTATTTGGTTCACTACTTGTTGAAGTTCGGTACAAGAAATTACGAGGAACACACTAAAAATTAAGCTTATTTTTTTTATCATCATTATATTATTAAGGTCTTACATAGCTTACGAGAAAATAACGGTTTTATTGTTGTATACCATTGTTTTTCGAGCAATATGAAGTTTTACTCCTCTAGAAAGTACAATTTTCTCTAAGTCTCTACCTTTAGTTATAAAATCTTCGATTGAGTGAGAGTGGGTTACCGTAGTAACATCCTGTTCAATAATTGGACCTTCATCTAACTCCTCTGTTACATAATGGCTAGTAGCGCCAATTATCTTTACTCCTCTCTTAAATGCTGCGTGATAAGGTTTCGCGCCAGCAAACGCAGGTAAAAATGAGTGATGTATATTTATAATTCTATTTGGGAATTTACTAATAAGATTACCACTTACAATTTGCATATACCGTGCGAGAACAATGAAATCAATTTCATATTTTTCAAGCAATACCAATTGTTCTTTTTCTGCCTCAACTCTATTTTGCTTATTAAATGGAATGTGAAAAAATGGAATTTCAAATTGGTCTGCAATATGCTTTAAATCAGTATGATTGCTTAGAACAAAAGGTATTTCAACTGCTAATTCACCTGAACGATACCTACTTAATAAGTCATATAAACAATGGTTGTATTTAGAGACGAAAATTGCCATTTTGGGTAATTTATCATCGGTATGTAAGCTCCATTCCATCGTATAAGGCGAAGCTAATTCTTCTTGAAATAATGATTTAAAATGGTCGAGGTTAGAAAAGGTGTCTGCAAATTCAATAACGATACGCATGAAAAATACATCGGCAGGTTTATCAACGTGCTGGTCTAGATAAACTATGTTGCCGTGATTTCTATGAATAAATCCGGTAACTGTACTTATTATACCAGATTGATCCGGGCAATGAACTAAAATAGTGGTTTTCAATTGAGTAGTAATTAAGCTTCCAAAAATAGGGCATAATTCTTAAAATACTAAGTAATCAATTTAATTTTGGTGGTAAATATAGCATCTATAAATGCTCAGATTTCCATTTTTTATAGAATTTTCTAAAACTTTTAATCTCTGCGCGAAGTAAGTTGATGTATTCAGTTTCTTTTACACCATCTTTTTCTAAGCCTAAGCAGTAAGAATTTATATTCCTTATAATTATATTAATGTAAGATATTGTTGCTAAGCGTTCAGAATTGCAATTTGAATATTCTACTTGTGCTATTTTTTGAGGGATAAGTATCGAATCGGTCAAAATAGAATTGGCCATTATATCTCTAAGACTCTTAGATTCATAAAGTCGCATAAGGTCCTTGTTTAAAGAAACGTATGAGGCAATCTCCCTACTCATGGTACAAAGTTCCAACGCTTTTCTATAAATCGGTAAATTTTTTAAACTACGATATGCCATGTTGTGGGATAATAATGCGACTATATAAAATTACGTTAGTTATTCCATAATTTTCTATCGATTGTAAATGTATTTTGTAATTTTACTTTGTTTACGTTAATTTTAATAAAATATACCTTTGAATCCAAAGATAGACGAGCTTAACTGGAAAATACTGAAGCAGTTGCAGAATAATGCAAGAGAATCGTTCGCCAATATTGGGCGTACAGTAGGGCTTACTGCACCTGCTGTAGCTGAACGAGTAAAAAAAATGGAAGACCTAGGTATAATCTTGGGTTATAAAGCTTCGGTCTCGCACGCACTAACAGGTCATCAACTTAAGGCAATCATAACGCTTAGGGCTTTTATGGGTAAGTTGAAACCTTTCTTAGCAGTGGTGCCTACCTTGCATGAAGTCATTAATTGTTATAGAATAACTGGAAATGAGAATATTGTGATGGAAGTTGTGTTACAAGATCAATTTCACCTTGAAAAATTTATAGACCAACTTATTCAATATGGTGAAACTAGAACGCATATTGTGCTATCGCAAGTAATTTCAAATGCTCCAATACATAAAATAAAATAGATTTGAAGGTGTTCAATATTAATTATTTTTAAAAAGCCTCATGACATCTAAATCAGATTATGAAGCTTTTAAAGCGTTAAGTAATTCTTAAGAAATTAAATTTTTGGCTAGATTTTTGATGTAAATTAAATGATGAAAAAAATACTATTCTTTGCTTTTGTTTTGACCTCTATCACAAATTTTTCTCAAGAACTGAGATTATTAAGAGGTTCGATTACAGAAAATGTAGCGGTCAACGATTCTTTAAAAGAAACATTATCGCTCTATTTGCCCTCTACTTTTGAAGTTCAGAAACCTTGGCCTGTAATTTTTGTGTTTGATTTGAAAGGCAGAGGTAGGGCATCTGTTTCAATGTTGGTTACTGCTGCTGAAAAAGAAGGGTATATTTTAGCAAGTTCAGATAATGTAAATGATTCTTTATCTATTTCTGAAAATGTTCTAATAGCCAATAGAATGTTCAACGCCTTAATAAATATTGTTCCTGTTGCCAATAATCGCACATATACTGCAGGTTTTGGAAGTGGTGCTATGTTTGCCTCAATTCTACCAACGTTCATAAAGGAAATAAAGGGTGTTGTTTCTATAGGTGCTTCTGTTGGTAATATTGAAATCTTGAATTCAAAACAGACATTTCAATTTATAGGTATTGTAAATAGGTCTGATTATAGTTTTAGAGACATGCTCGATACGCAACAAATTCTTAATAAGATGAAATTCCCAAATGAATTATTGGTTTTTGATGATGATCGAATTTTACCTGATGTGACTACAATTGCTAGTGCTTTTAGAATGCTAACCTTAACGAGTATGGCAAAAGGTGATGTTCAGCGTAATGACGGTTTAATTACTGATTCTTATCGGGAGTTTATGACAAAAGCAAATATTTTTGTTTCAAGCGAAAAACCGATTTTAGCAAACTACCTATTGTCAGATATAGAGAAAGTATTTAACCCATTGGTAGAATTGGATTCTCTTAAATTATCTCAAAAGTCTTTACGGCGCAGTACTTCTTATAAAAAGGCAAATAGAAGTCAGAATAGTTATTTCTTGAAAGAATCCTTTTTAAAGGAAGATTATAGCTATTATTTAGAGGAAGATATTATTACATATAATTATGCAAATCTAGGATGGTGGAATTATCAGATGGAAGATTTAGCTAAACTCGATAAAAGCACTGTGCTTTATGAACGCCAAATGTCTAGCAGATTAAGAGGATATATAAATGCACTAATTTCTGATAATATTGATTTTGTTTCGGCAGATAAGGAAGTCGATTTAGAGGCCCTGAATTTATTGTACATGATTAAAACTATTACAGATCCGTTAGAATTTGCTCCTTATTTAAAGGTTATTTCTACTAGTGCTAAAATGGAAGATTATGGCACCGCATTATTTTATTTAGAAGAGCTTTTGAAAAATGGTTATGCCAACAAAAGTGAACTATATGAACTTGAAAATACCGCTTTATTTCGTATTACGCCTGAGTTTAACTTGCTTGTTGAGAAATATTTAAAGGATGCTCGTTACGAAATTATTGAACAGTAAGATGAGGAACTTGTTCTAAATCCCAATCAATGACTAGGCCTTTGGCTAGAGATTCGGTAATTTTTTCCCCATATAATATTTGACATAAATATAATGCAGCTTCAAAACTTTTTGCGCCGCCTGCTGAGGTAATGTATTTATCATCGTGAACAAAAAGCACATTGTCCTTTACATCAAGATTTGGAAACATTTTTTTATAATTTTCAATATCACTAGGGAAAGTAGTCGATGCCACGGAGTCTAGTATTCCAGATTTAGCCAAAAGAAATGCGCCATCACAATGACTGGTCATATAAAGTGAAGTTTTATCAATCTTTTTAATAAAATTTAACATGGTGGTATCTTTTAAGTCTTTATCCATTGAATGCTCAGCGCTTGGTACTACGAGAATATCTATTCTTGGTAATTCATCTTTGGTATAATCAAAGTCTGGTAGAATGCGAACACCTTCGAAAGTGGTAATCGGTTTAAGGGTGTTTGCTACTGTAAACGTATTCATCGCCTTAATGCCTTCTCTAAACTTGGTGTGTTGAAAAATATCGAAAGGTGCGGTAAATTCAGTATTAAAAGTGCCATCCATAATTAAAAATGCCACGTTATATCGCTCAAGGTTAAGTTCTGGCAAGACTCTTATGTCTTCGTGTAAAGGTTCTTTTGTGGGCTTTTGTTGCTCACAACTAAATGTAGTAAAAAGCAGAAGTGTAAAAAAGTATCTAAAGTTCATAAGAATAGTATTAATGTGTAAAGTACGATTATATACAAAAATGGTACAATGAATAAATTGTATTTTTGAATTGTAAACGAAGAATGATGAAGGTGTTTGTAATTATTGCAGTAATGTGCGTATTGTTTTCTTGTAAGCAGGAAAAAAAATATCATGATACAAATCATGATAGAAAGTCGTTGGTTACATCTGATAAACTGGCGGACATTTTAAAATTTCAGCAGAAGCTAAATGACGAATTTAAAGATCCCGAAACGTCTCCGTTGGCAGATAGATTTCGAATAGATTTCGAAACACTAGATTTCTTTCAACCCGATACTAATTATGTCATAGTTGCCGAGTTTATTAGAACACCTGAAGCTTTGCCATTTTCTATGCCAACAACAACAGATCGTGAATCAACTGAGGTGTTGTATGGTATTGCAAAATTCACATTAAATGGAAAAAAGCAACAATTGGAAATTTACCAAACGCCAGAATTAATTACACAAGAAAAGTATAAAGATTACTTATTTCTGCCTTTTACAGATGCTACTAATGGTGAAGAAACGTATGGTGGGGGTCGATATCTTGATTTAAGGATTCCTGATGGAAACGAAATTGTATTAGACTTTAATAAAGCCTATAATCCTTATTGTGCCTATAATAAAAAATTTAGTTGTCCATTAGTACCTTCTGTTAATCATATTGATTCTAGGATAGTGGCTGGGGTAAAAGACTTTGAAAAAAAATAAAATCCCCTAACGTGCTGTTAGAGGATTTTATTAATTATTGATTTTTATTTTCTTAATCGAAAGAATAGATTGCCGCTAAAGTAAAAGAAGCTAGAGAATTTGTAGGGTCAGTTGCATTACCAAAAGGTTCTACATCATTGCCCCAGCTATCTAAGCGTACTTCTGGTTTGATTATTAAATTACCAGTTGTATAGCTACCAGTCAATGTAGCAGCAAGTACAGGTGTATCATCTAGGCCATCTTGTGTAAAGGTCATATATTCACCTCTTAGACCTATGGCAAAGGTTTCTGAAGTTGTAAGTTGAGGGTAAATTGCCAAACCATAGAAACCACTTTCAGTTTCTGAGTTTTTATTATATGCAGCATTTATGCCAAAGAAAAAATCATCAGATACATCAAAACCACCAGTATAATCAATTTCGAAACCTAATCCATCATTTTTACCACTATCATAATATAGATTTAAGAATTGGCCATAAAAACCTAGTTGACCACCGAATGAGTATTCTCCAGTTCCTGTGATATCATTGGTATCCCATGGGTTCATAACGCCAAGCATTAAACTAACATCGTCAGATAAAGTAAAATCAGCTTTTAAACCAACATGTGAAAACGGTCCGTTTGAAAATAAATGCGAAACACTATAGTTAAAGTTTGCTGCTGGAGCGATAACCTCATATCCTAAAAATGTATTAAATCTACCAATGGTTAAAGTAGTTCCTTCAGACACGTTCCAATATGCATAAGCCTGATTGATAACACCATTCAACACATCATTATTAAATGTCGCTTCTGTTCCTCTCGGACCAAAAACTAAATCTACTACAAAACCAGTATCACCAGTTTCATAAGTACCTATTATATTGGCCATACCTAAAGCAAAACCTGTTTGGTTCGCAAACGATGTAAATGATGAAGATTCATCTACACCTGCTTCATTGAATGTTGTTCTGTAATATGTATCTATTGAACCACTAAGGCTAAGTGCACTTTTTTCCTCTTCTTGTGCAATAACACTTGACACTGCAAGTAACATAAGACCTGATGCTAAGATATTTTTTACGTATTTTGTATTGATAACTGTTTTCATAAATTTTGTTTTTAATTCCCACAAGGGATTAATTAGTTTGAGAAAATAAATTTGTTGAAAGGTTATGTAACGGAGCGCTCTGCAAAGCGCTCCGTATTTTTTAATTTAGTGATCGTTCATTCTAAAATCTGCATAGGCATCCATACCATGTTCATGAATATCTAAGCCTTCTACTTCTTCTTCTTTAGATACTCTAAGACCTAATGTTACTTTAAGTACACCTAATATTATTCCAGATGTTACGACACAGAAGCCACCTACTATAAGTACTCCATAAAGTTGTGTCATAAATTGAGCGCCACTTGCCAAGTTTCCAAAAATACCTACAGCTAAAGTCCCCCAGATACCACAGATTAAGTGTACCGCTACTGCACCAACAGGATCATCTAATTTTATTTTATCAACTAAAGCAACACCGCCTACTATTATTATACCTGCTAGAAAGCCGATTACAACTGCTTCATTTGGTGACATTAAGTCTGCACCTGCAGTAATACCAACTAGACCACCAAGAATACCGTTAAGGAACATGGTTAAATCTAAATTCTTATAAAGTATAGTAGAGGTTATCATTGCTCCGAATCCACCTGCAGCGGCAGCTAAACTTGTAGTAACCAAGACTAATGACGTTAATTCTGGGTCTGCAGATAATACTGATCCGCCGTTGAAACCGAACCAACCTAACCATAGTATTAAAACACCGGCAGTTGCCATTGGTATGCTGTGACCTGGTATGGCGTTTGGTTTGCCGTCTTTACCGAATTTTCCAATTCTTGCACCTAATAAGGTTATAGCAACCAAAGCTGCCCATCCACCAACAGAGTGTACTAATGTCGAACCTGCGAAATCATAGAATCCCCATGAATCCAAGAATCCTCCACCCCATTTCCAAGCACCTACTATAGGGTAAACTAGACCTACGTAGATTACTGTGAAAATCATGAAAGAACCTATTTTAATTCGCTCAGCAACGGCTCCAGATACAATGGTAGCTGCAGTTGCTGCGAACATTCCTTGAAAAAGAAAATCTGTCCACCATGTATACCCGCCATCTGCATATTCAGCCGTCATTCCTCCTTCAGGGGCTCCAATTCCAAAACTATCCATGCTAAATTTTATTAATCCCAAGTCACCATCTTCGAAACCAGGGTACATTAAATTGAAACCCCATGCATAATAAAGAAGTAAACCTCCTGTGATAATAAATATGTTTTTAAATAATATGTTAATTGTGTTTTTTTGTCTGGTCAATCCTATTTCTAGAAAAGCAAAACCAGTATGCATGAAGAATACCAATGCGGTAGCCAACATCATCCATACGTTATTTGCTGTAAATAATCCTGCGTCCATTTCTTTTCGTTTTAGTTAGTTTTTTAAATTTTTAGTTGATACCTGCCAAACCATTCTCTTTGGTTCTAATTCGGTAAGCTTCCAATACTTCGGATACAAATATTTTTCCATCACCTACATTACCTGAGTATGCAGCTTCAAGTATTGAATTCACTGTTTTTTCTAGAAAGTCATCGGATACTACTATAGATAGGTGTCTACGTTGTATATCCGTTGTACTATATGAAATACCGCGATAAACATGACCTTGTTTTTCATTGCCAACTCCTGTTACGTCCCAGTAACTAAAGAAGTTAACCTCTATTTGATGTAATGCCTCTTTGACATCGTCAAACTTTGATTTTCTGATAATTGCCTCAATTTTTTTCATTTGATTAAGTTTTTGATAATGCCAAATATATGTTAATTACAACAACCCCCTATTTATTTTAGGGTATGAATAGATATTTTTATTGGTATCATAATTTATACCCCATAAATTTTAGGGTATTGATAGTTATAATTAAAAATTTTGTGGATAAGTGGAATTGTGTGGGGACTATAATCGTGAATTTTGACTTAATCGTCAGAAAATTCATTAGTTATCTACCGATTGTTTAAAAAAACGGCAAATACTTTAAAAATAAGTAAATATTAAAATAGTTGGTGCTGATTGTTGGTTCTATAACATTTTACAAACCCAAAGGCCAAATGAGATGGCTAGAATGCCTAACGCAACACTTAAGCCCAAGTAAAGTGACGTGTAAAGAATAGAAGATTCCTTTAAAAGAATATTACTTTCTAATGCGAATGTTGAGAATGTTGTAAAGCCCCCGCAGAAACCGGTGGCTAATAAAAGGGTTTGATTTTGAGTAATGTAATTGTGCTTTAAAGAAAGACCTATAAGTATACCTATTAAAAGACAACCTATAATATTTACTAAAAAAGTACCTAGATAGAAATTTGAATAGTAGGAATTGAGGTTTTTTGAAATCCAGTATCTTAAGATACTACCTAAACCTCCTCCTAAAAAAACCAGTAAAAATTGTTTCATACCTTATAAAGGTAAAAACTAAACTGCTTTCTTGTAGCTAGATGTAAGTAAATCTAAAGGATAGATTACAGAAGTATGTTGATTGGATAATTCTTGAGAAGATTGTTTTGATTTTTGTGAAACACTTAACAAGCTAACTACCACCATCGCGATATTAATACCTACTAAAACTAAAAAAATTGTAAGAAATGTCATCATAATTAATTACCATGTATAGATGAATAACGCAAAATTACGTTATTTGGTATATTATACGAGCAAAATGACCATTTTGTTGTAAAAATGTTAATTTTTGTGGTGTAGGTAAAATATTAACTAATCCTTTAGTAAAAACTTGATACAAAGTAGTGATACTAAGAATAATACAAAGAATAAGCCAATCCACTTAACTCCCTTGAAGTACTTTTGGTGTAGTTTAAAGTCTTTTTTATAGGAAATGATAATAACGATGGCAAAAACCACTGCAAATCCTATAGCAAAAATGATTTGCCCTGTGCTGAACATATTTCCTATTTTTACGCAAAGCTAACTGAAAACGATAAAATAAAGATGAAAAACAAAATCAAAGCGGTCAAAGAATTTCATAATTCTTTTGGTCTAGGTGTTTCAGAAAATATGATTGCCGACTTAGGGGAAGCAAAAAATAATTTGCGTTTTAACCTCATGGATGAAGAAAATAAAGAATATTTAGAGGCTGCACAAAATAATGACCTTGTAGAAGTAGCAGATGCCCTTGGTGATATGTTGTATATTTTATGTGGTACTATTTTAGAACACGGTATGCAATATAAAATAGAGGAAGTTTTTAATGAAATTCAACGAAGTAATATGAGTAAATTAGGAGTGGACGGTAAGCCTATATATAGGGAAGATGGTAAAGTGCTTAAAGGTCCAAATTACTTTAAACCGAATATTGAGACAATTCTTGATAAATAAAAAGGGGCCAATTGGCCCCTTTTTTCTATTTTTCAACTTTAAATCGCCAGCCAAATTTGTCTTCCGATTTATTGTATTGAATGTCTGTAATAATCTTTTTTAAAGATTGTCCATAGCTGTTTTCTAATTCTGGTAATTCGTAGTCTGTATCTCTGTAACCAAATCCAGAAATTGGAGAAATTACCGCAGCTGTTCCCGTTCCGAACATTTCCTTTAAAGAGCCGTCTTTGGCTGCTTCAACCACTTCTTTTACTGTTATTTTTCGAACCTCAGTTTTTATGCCTTGGTCTTTTGCGATGTCTAGTATGCTTTTTCTAGTAATACCATCAAGTATGCGGTCGCTTGTTGGGCCTGTTAATAAAGTGTCATTTATTCTTATGAATATATTCATTGCGCCCGCCTCTTCAATAAATTCATGATTGGTGTCATCTGTCCAAATAACTTGGTTGTATCCTTTTTCAACAGCTAATTGGGTGGGGTAAAATTGACCTGCATAATTGCCGCCTGTTTTAGCATAACCAACACCACCGTTTGCTGATCTAGAATACCGTTCTTCGATAAGTACTTTTACCTTACCTGAAAAATACGCTCCAGATGGTGCGCACGCTATTATGAATTTATATTCATTGGCTGGTGATGCATGAAATCCGTTACCAGAAGCAAACATAAAAGGCCTTATATATAATGAACTACCATCCTTAGTTGGTATAAAATCTTTATCAATATTAAGAAGCGTGGTAAGCCCATCCATGAAATATTCTTGTGGAATTTGTGGTATGCACATTCTATCCGCAGAAATATTAAATCGCTTAAAATTCTCTAAAGGTCTAAATAAAAATACATCGTCATTTTTATCTTTATAAGCCTTCATTCCTTCAAATATAGACTGTCCATAGTGAAAAATCTTAGAAGATGGATCTAGTACTATTGGTTGGTAGGGTGCAATTTTAGGCATTTCCCATGCTCCATTCTTGTACGTACAGACAAGCATGTGGTCTGTGAATACTGAGCCAAAAGTTAGATTATCAAAATCTACTTGGTCAATTTTTGAAGTTTTTACTTTTTCTACAGTGATATCTTTAGTTTCAATACTCATGAAATACGTAACTTTAGTTGATTAAAATTAAACAAATATCGCTACTAGCACTTCTTTTTTAGATTAAAATTGACCAGTTTTGTAGGTAATTCATCATTTTTAAGATTTATGAAAGGATTTAACATTTTACTTGTGTTTTTATTTGGATTTTTTTCATGCTTTGCTCAGAAAGATTCGAAGATATTACCTTCTAAGGATACAAATTCTGGCACCTATTATGGAGAAGAGTTTACGGTGGATGCTGTTGATCTAGAGAAAGAAGTTTGGCAGAAATATACTTCTATGGCTATTTCAGATTCTTTACATGTGCAATTTAAGACTAAGGTTAAAGAAGTTTGTAAAGTAAAAGGATGTTGGATGATTGTTGAATTACCTGAAGGCGAACAAGCAATGGTTCGTTTTAAAAACTACGGTTTTTTTATGCCTTCTGATATTTCTGAAAAAGAAGTTGTGTTAAATGGTTTGGCATTTGTGGAAGAAATGAGTGTCGAAGACCAAAAACATTATGCAAAAGATGCAAGTAAGTCTGCCGATGAGATTGCTAAAATATTAACTCCTAAAAGAACATTTAGTTTTGAAGCTTCAGGAGTCTTAGTTCCAAATTAATTTGAAAAGAGAAATAATTACAACAGGTGATGGTTCTAAGACCATTCAGATAATGGATTGGCAAGAGCAATACCATTCTAAACATGGAGCTATTCAAGAAGCCTATCATGTATTTATTCATTCAGGATTAGATTTGTTCAAGAATCAAGATTTACATATTCTTGAAATTGGTTTTGGTACAGGTCTTAACGCTTTCATTACTTTGATGGAGTCTGAGAGGCGAAATTTGAAAATCAATTATACTGGTGTAGAGGCCTTTCCTGTTTCTGTTGATGAACTTAATCAGTTGAATTATATTGAAGAATTAGATTCGGTTTCACGAAAAAAAGACTTCGATTTAATGCATTCTTCTCAATGGCAAGAAGATATTGTAATTAGTTCTGAATTCATTCTTAGAAAAGAACAGAAAGATTTTAAGGATATCGATATCTTAGAAACGGTTAACCTTATTTACTTCGATGCATTTGGTGCTCGTGTTCAACCAGAATTATGGACTGTTGAGATATTTGAAATTATGCATAGGGCTATGAAACCTGGTGGTTATTTAGTGACCTATGCAGCTAAAGGCAGTGTAAGACGAGCTATGCTAGAAGTTGGGTTTCTGGTTGAGAGATTGCCAGGCCCACCAGGTAAACGAGAAATGTTGAGAGCAAGAAAAAAATAGTAAAAGGACTTTTATTGTAATTTTAAGAAACTTCAAAGTATTAAGAATCAATACGTTTGCTCACAATGTTAAATTGAAATTAAATAGTATATCAAGAATCACCAAAAGCAATACCTTTAAGCTATGAAAGTATTGATAACAGGTGCAACAGGGTTAGTGGGTAGCGAGTTGGTATCTCAATGCCATGAAAAAGGATATGACGTTAACTACCTAACAACCAGTAAAAAAAAGATTGTTTCAGAACTTAATTATCAAGGTTATTTCTGGAACCCTACTACTGCAGAAATTGACCAAAATTGCCTTGATGGCGTTTCTGTCATTATAAACTTGGCAGGTTCTAGTATATCTAAACGATGGACGAAGGGGTATAGGCAAGAAATAATTGACAGTAGAGTAAATTCATTAGAATTACTTAAAAACACACTTCTTAAAACTGAAAGACATTCGGTTAAGTCAATCGTTTCGGCATCTGCAATCGGTATTTATCCAGATTCGTTAAGTGATTATTATACAGAAGACGAGACGAAAGTAGATGATAGTTACTTAGGTGAAGTAGTAGATGTTTGGGAAAATAAAATCGATGAATTTGAAGCGTTAGGTTTAAAGGTTGCAAAGGTACGTATTGGTTTGGTTTTGTCTAATGATGGCGGTGCTTTGCCAGAAATTGCAAAACCAGTTAACTACTTTGTTGGTGCAGCTTTTGGTACTGGTGAACAATGGCAGTCTTGGATTCATATTTCAGATTTGGCAGGCATCTTTCTACATATTGCTTCTTTTGAATTGGAAGGCGTTTATAATGGTGTAGCTCCCAATCCTGTAACTAATATTAAATTGGTGAAGGAAATTGCAAAGGTTTTGAATAAACCTTTGTTCTTACCTAATATCCCTAAATTTGTAATGTATACTATTCTTGGTGATATGGCTTATATTTTATTCGCAAGCCAACGAGTCAGTAGTAAGAAGATTGAAGAAGAAGGTTTTATTTTTCGTTATGCTAATATTTGTCAAGCACTAGGGGCTATTTATGAGAGTGATGATGAGTGCGTAGATTCAAAAACTAAAATAACAAAGGAGTTCGTGTCTTAGATAGATGACTTTTTAAAATGTTAATTATAAATCCGCTATTTGGCGGATTTTTTTTTAAACTTTTGTGACATTTTGACATTTTTAAAGATTTGGCAGTACTTTTGCCTGCTTTTAATCAGCGATTAAATTACAATAAGTTATGAGTGATAAAGAAAACACATTCGATGATGAATTTTTGGAAGATGAGCTTTTAGGGGGTGAAACTCAAGAACAAAACCAAGATAATGAAATTGAAGGTGAAGAGCTATCTGAAGAAGAAAAACTAAGAATAGAGTTAGCGAAAGAAAAGGATAAATTTTTAAGATTATTTGCAGAATTTGAAAACTATAAAAGACGTACTTCTAAAGAACGTATGGAGCTATTTAAGACTGCTGGTCAAGAAGTTATCGTTTCATTATTGCCGGTTTTGGATGATTTTGATAGAGCGATGAAAGAATTGGCAAAAACTGATGATAAGGAAGTTTTCAAGGGTATCGAATTAATCAATGTGAAGTTGAATGAAACTTTGAAGTCAAAAGGTTTAGAGATTCTGGAAGTTAGAGCTGGTGATGTTTTTGACGCAGAAATTCACGAAGCAATTACACAGATACCTGCTCCAGATAAAAAGATGAAGGGTAAAATTATAGACGTCATCGAAAAGGGATTCAAGTTAGGTGACCGTATTATTAGGCATCCAAAAGTTGTAGTAGGAAATTAAAAAATTGGAATGAAGGAAGATTATTATGAGGTTTTAGGCATCAGTAAAAGTGCATCTGCTGCAGAAATAAAGAAGGCATACCGAAAAAAGGCATTACAATATCATCCTGATAAAAACCCGGGTGATAGTTCTGCTGAGGAGTTGTTCAAAAAATCTGCGGAAGCATATGAAGTTTTGAGTGACGCCGATAAGAAGGCTCGTTATGATCAATTCGGTCATGCTGCTTTCGAAGGTGGCGCAGGCGGCTTTGGTGGTGGCGGTATGAATATGGATGATATCTTCAGCCAATTTGGTGATATTTTTGGAGGCGCATTTGGTGGTGGTGGCGGCTTTGGCGGCTTTGGCGGCGGTGGCGGTCAAAGAAGAGTCAAAGGTAGCAACCTAAGAATTAGGGTTACATTGACCCTAGAGGAAATAGCAAATGGCGTTGAGAAGAAAGTTAAAGTAAGAAGAAAAGTTCAAGCTGAAGGTGTTACTTATAAAACTTGTAGCACTTGTGGTGGTAGAGGTCAGGTGACAAAAATTCAGAATACCATTTTAGGTAGAATGCAGACGGCTGCCGTTTGTAGTTCTTGTGGTGGTGGTGGACAGATTTTAGATGGTAAGCCAGGTGACGCAGATGCACAAGGACTTAAAGTTGTCGAAGAAACTGTATCAATAAATATACCCGCCGGTGTTGAAGAGGGTATGCAATTAAAAGTGCCAAATAAAGGTAACGATGCTCCAGGAAACGGAATTCCGGGCGATTTGTTAGTAGCCATTGAAACACAAGAGCATAGTACTTTAAAAAGAGAAGGTGATAATTTGCACTATGATCTTTATGTAAGTATTTCTGAAGCAGTACTTGGTACTTCTAAAGAAATTGATTCAGTCGGTGGTAAGGTGCGTATAAAATTAGAACCTGGTATTCAATCAGGTAAAATATTAAGACTACGTGGAAAAGGAATTACAAGTTTAAACGGTTACGGTGCTGGTGATATATTGGTGCATGTTAATGTTTGGACACCAAAAGAGTTGAATAAAGAGCAAAGAGAATTTTTTGAAAAAATGCAGGGTAATGAGAATTTTGAGCCTAAACCTGAGAAATCAGATAAGTCATTTTTCGAAAAAGTAAAAGATATGTTCTCTTAAGTTCAAAATCTTTCGTTTTTAAATAAAAAACGTATATTTGAGATAATATTGGGCAACCAATATTAATTTTCTTTTTCATAGCAATTTTTTTCCCATCCTTAATTTATTAAGGGTGGGTTTTGCTTTTTAAGACAATGCTGTATCTTAATTTTATTGCTTAAATGACTAATAGTATAAAGGAATCATAAAGAATGTAGCTAGTCAAAACAATTCAATATCTTTGAATAAATTGCGTACATGAATCATATTTTGGTAGCTAATGAGGTCACCAAACAATTTGGAAACCATACGGCTTTAAAGAACGTTTCCCTCGAAATCCCAAAAAACAGTATATATGGCTTACTAGGACCTAATGGTGCTGGTAAAACAACATTAATTCGTATTATAAATCAAATTACTTTTCCAGATAAAGGCTCTGTCTATTTTGATGGTGAGCTTCTTAAGCCTGAACATATTTCTCAAATCGGTTATTTGCCAGAAGAACGTGGCCTTTATAAAAGTATGAAGGTTGGCGAGCAAGCTTTATACCTTGCGCAGTTGAAAGGACTTTCAAAGGCTGAGGCTAAAAAAAGACTAAAATATTGGTTTGAAAAACTAGAAATAGGTGATTGGTGGAATAAGAAAATCCAAGAACTATCAAAAGGTATGGCGCAAAAAATACAGTTTGTGGTTACCGTTCTGCATGAGCCTAAACTTTTAATTTTCGATGAGCCTTTTAGTGGTTTTGATCCTATAAACGCAAATCTTATAAAAGAACAGATATTGAGTTTAAAGGATAATGGTACATCCATAATATTTTCTACTCATAGAATGGAATCGGTTGAGGAACTTTGTGAGTATATCGCTTTAATACATAAATCTGAAAAAATACTTGATGGTAAATTATCCGATATAAAAAAAGCCTACAAGAATAATATCTTTAAAGTAGGTTTAGAAACGGCGAATCAAGATGTATTGATAAGTGAAGTGCAAGATAAATTTCAACTTTTATCCCATGATTATGATATCACAGAGAAACAGTTGAATTTAACTTTACAACTTCCTTCAAAAGAATCTAGAGCAATATTGGACTTTTTGAGCACTAGAGCCAATGTAAACGGCTTTGTTGAAAGTATACCCTCTGCCAATGATATTTTTATTAAGACTATTCAAAATAAGAATATAGCACATGAATAAGTTACCGTTAATTATCAAGAGAGAATATTTGGCAAAAGTGCGAAACAAGTCGTTTGTAATCATGACTTTTTTGAGCCCAATTCTAATGGTAGGCATGATTCTTTTAATTGCTTATTTAACACAGCTTAATGATAATGAAGAAAGGGTTATCGCCGTTTTAAACGACAGTGGTTATTTTTCTAATGAGTTTATTGCTTCTGAAGCAACATCATACGTTAATTTTCAAGATTTGACATTGGCAGAAGCTAAAGATTCTACTTTGAGCTTGGGTTATTATGGTCTTGTTTATTTACCAAGCGAACCCAATTTGGAACAGGTTGCACAACGAACTTTTTTTTATAGTAAAGAAGCTCCTAGTTCAATAGTACTAAACAAACTTGAAAACACAATAACCAGTAGATTACGACAAGAAAGACTGCGGGAACTTGGATTGTCGCCCAAGGAATATGCCGAAATGGATCGTAGTTATAATATGAATATTGAAACTTTCGACGGACTTCAAAATATAAAAGGGATAAATGAGATAAAAGCTATAATAGGTGGTGCTTTTGGTTACCTCATAATGATGTTTATTATTATTTATGGCGGTTTTGTAATGCGAAGTGTAATCGAAGAAAAAACAAGTCGAATAATAGAGGTTATTATATCTTCTGTAAAACCTTTTCATTTAATGATGGGTAAGATAATTGGTACATCGTTAGCGGGTATTACACAATTCGCCATTTGGATAGTATCTGGAGCAATTTTGCTATTTATTGGTTTGACTATTTTCGATATTGATCCGGCTAGTTTAACAAAAGGAGGCATGGCACCAGGAATGGCTGGTAATGCAAGTGTAGATGTAGATGCTGTTACGCAGAATATTCAATTATATGCCCAAGAAATTTTTGAAATTCCCATTTTTGCAATGCTGATTTTTTTCATCATTTATTTTGTTTTGGGGTATTTGATTTATAGCTCAATCTATGCGGCAATTGGAGCTGCTGTTGATAATGAAACTGATACTCAACAGTTTATTTTTCCGGTGATTTTACCATTAATGTTAGCTATTTACGTTGGCTTCTTTTCTGTATTCAGTAATCCTAATGGTCCTATTGCTGTTGCTTTTTCTCTATTTCCACTAACATCGCCTATTGTTATGTTAATGCGTTTACCATGGGGTATTGGTGAAGGTGGTGTACCTGTTTGGCAATTGATAAGTTCTATTTTAATATTAATAGCTACTTTTATTGGTATTGTTTGGATGGCGGCTAAAATTTATCGAGTAGGTATTCTTATGTACGGTAAAAAACCTAGTTATAAAGAATTGTACAAGTGGCTTAAATATTCTTCATGATCCAAGAAAGTACAGAAAAGATTAAAGAAATAATTGAGGATGATGTCTGGGGAACTCTAAAGAAATTTTTAGATCTAGGCTACCAATTTGGTGAAGGTGAAAGGTCTATTCACATTACTGTGGGTCTACTTTTGCTTCTAACATTGGCCTTTTTACTTACTAGTACAATTTTACAGGGCATTAGAAGGTTTTTTACTAGGAAAATGGAGGTAGATGATAAACTGAAGTTTATTAGTATTTTCAAGTTTATTAAGTACCTAGTTTACGTAGTAGTAATACTATTTACTATGAGTGCTGCGGGTGTTGATATTACCATATTAATAACAGCCTCTGCTGCTTTGTTTGTTGGTCTTGGTCTTGCATTACAAGAGATTTTTCAAGATATAATCGGTGGTATTTTTATTATAGTAGATAAGTCTTTGCGAGTTGGTGATATTATAGAAATCGATAATAAAGTTGGTAAGGTTTTTGAAATTAAATTACGTACAACGCGAGCAATTACTAGAGATGATAAGGTTATTATTATTCCAAATCATAAGTTTATAAGTGATATCGTTTATAATTATACCCAAAACCATAAAACTACAAGAGAATATATAAAACTTGGGGTAGCTTATGGTAGTGACGTACAGCTCGTGACTAAAATATTATTAGAAGTAATTAAGACGCATAGAAATGTATTAAAAAGCCCTAAGCCTTTTGTGATTTTTGAAGATTTTGGAGACTCAGCATTAATGTTTTCTTTGAATTTTTATATCACCGATAGTTTTTCAGATCCTAGAATAAAAAGTGAATTACGATACAAAATAGATGCTGAGTTCAGGAATAATAATATTACCATTCCTTTCCCTCAAAGAGATGTACATTTATTTCAACAAGCACCTTTTCAACATAGCAATGTTTCAAATGAAGGGAATAATGAAAAAGGCTAGCGGATTCTTTTTATTGGTTTTATTACTCATCGTAACCATCAATCCAATTTTAGCTCAAACTCCAGATGTATTTAGAATAGAGTATATGCTGATGCCAGATAATAGTGGTGATGTAGAAACTTCGCGAATTAAGCTGGTGTTAAATGTACCTATTGCGTTAAGAGAAAAAAGAGATTACCTAATTCTAGGGGCAGAATATAACCGGTATAATTTTGAAGTGCCTGATGACCTATTTCCTAATTCTAATGATTTAAGTAAGTTTCATGTGATAGATGTCAATATGGCTTACATGTATAATTTGAGTGAGAAATGGCGGTTAATAGGAGTAGTTACTCCACGTTGGTCTTCAAATTTTGTAGAAGAATTGCAGCAAGATGATTTTAATATGAATTATACGGTGGGTGCCTATAAAAATATTAAAGATGTAGAAAAACCTTTTATTTTAGTATTAGGAATTTCATATAATGGCACTTCACCAATTGATGTTCCACTGCCTTTTGTGTACTATGAAAAGCGATTTCACCCAAATTGGTCTTACGTTTTAGGGGTGCCAAAATCTGGAATGAAATATTTTACCAAGAAGGGACATTTCTTTCAAACAGAATTATTTTTAGATGGGTATTATGTGAATATTCAGAACAATATATTACTTCCGGGTAATAATTTATCTACTGATGTCTCTTCTACGGCATTATTATTGACTTTAGGTTATCAGTATAAGATAACTAAGGATATGTCCGTTTACTTAATAGGTGGTCACTCCTTATTTCAGAATGGAGTATTAAGGGACGAAGAACGAAATGATATTTTTACCTTAAATGATGAAGCAGGACTTTATTTTAGAACAGGATTTAGAATAGGAATTTAAAAAATTATTATGTCAAAAATATTAGTAATAGAAGATGAAGCTGCCATTAGAAGGGTATTGGTCAAAATCTTATCTGAAGAGAACGATGCGTATTCTGTAGAAGAAGCAGAAGATGGATTGAAGGGAATTGAAACCATTAAGAACAATGATTATGATTTGGTTCTTTGTGACATAAAAATGCCTAAAATGGATGGTGTTGAAGTACTGGAGGCTGCACGAAAAATAAAACCAGAAATACCTTTTATAATGATATCTGGTCATGGTGATTTAGATACTGCCGTAAATACAATGCGCTTAGGTGCTTTCGACTACATCTCAAAACCGCCAGATTTAAATAGATTGTTAACAACCGTAAGAAATGCTTTAGATAGAAAAGTTTTGGTTGTAGAAAATAAGAATCTAAAAAAGAAGGTTAGTAAGAACTATGAAATGATAGGGGATAGCAACGAAATAAGTACCATTAAAGGTATGATAGAAAAAGTTGCGCCAACCGATGCTCGTGTATTGATAACGGGTTCTAATGGTACAGGGAAAGAATTAGTTGCTCATTGGCTTCATGAGAAAAGCGCAAGAAGTGGAGAATCATTTATTGAAGTTAATTGTGCCGCAATACCGTCCGAATTAATTGAAAGTGAATTATTCGGCCATGTAAAAGGTGCTTTTACATCTGCTGTAAAAGATAGAGCAGGTAAGTTTGAGGCTGCCAATAAGGGTACCATATTTTTAGATGAAATTGGTGATATGAGCCTTTCTGCCCAAGCAAAAGTTTTACGTGCACTTCAAGAAAGTAAAATATCAAGAGTAGGTTCTGACAAAGATATTAAAGTTGATGTTCGTGTTATTGCAGCGACTAACAAAGATTTAAAGAAGGAAATTGAAGATGGTAACTTTAGAGAAGATTTATATCATCGATTAGCAGTAATTCTTATACAAGTACCTAGTTTAAACGATAGAAGGGATGATATTCCTTTGCTGATTGAACATTTTTCGAAGAAGATTACCGAAGAACAAGGTATGGCTGCTAAAACTTTTTCAGATACGGCGATTAAGCTTTTAAAAGCATATGATTGGACAGGAAATATAAGAGAGCTTAGAAACGTTGTTGAGCGTTTAATTATACTTGGTGGTCAAGTTGTTTCTGAAGATGATGTGAAATTATTTGCTAGTAAGTAATTAAAACTAGGGATTTCTATTTTTCTTTTGGGCAGTCGCCTATTTTATTTAATGCATTTTGAGTAATCTCTTTAGTGCGTAAATTATAATATTTACTGCCTTCAGTTAAATTTGGTTTCAGTAATTGATTTTCACATTCATCAAATATACGCTGTGCGAAGGCTTTTGCGTCTTTGCAATTAATAGTGGCAACAACTTTTTCAAGTGAAACTTTATACTTTGCTAATGAAAGGTCTATTTTATCATTTAAACTAAGGCTTTTACTGTTCTTGGTGTTAATTACGGTTTTTGAAGCAGTATTAGTGTTCATTGATAATACGTCATTAGCGTATGTGCTATTATGGCTATCGTGTGAATCAAGAACAAACATAGTGTTGTTGATGAGCTCAATAGATTTATCTAAATAGGTCCTTGTGCCTTCTAAAGTTGTGGATTTGGTGGCGAGAACAAGTGTATCTAAATTTTCGTTCATACTTGCTTTTGCAAAAGTACAACCACAAACTTTTAATTGGTTTTTAGATTTTTCCAAAGCATTTACAGCCTTGTATGCATAGAACCTAGCTTGGTTTATGTCATCTGTAAGAAGTGCAGCGGTTATCTGAGATTTTGCAAATCCCATATTTGAATTTGCGTATTCACAGTCTAAATTCGTTCGAAAAGAGGATAGTGCTAATACAGCAAGAGTACAGAAAATGTAGGTCGCTTTCTTCATTTGTAGGTTATTTAAATTGTAAAATTTGGGATTTTACAATTATAAATTTAAGTGCTTTGTTCAACGGAAAATATTATTTTCGATACAATACGTTTGAATTACGATAAACGGAAATTTATAGGATAAGTACCCCATTCTATTAAAAACAGAATTAAAATTTTATATTTCAGTATGAATAGGATAGAAATACAACAATACAGGGCTAATAACGACTTTAAAATATCTGAAACGAAAACATATGAAGATTTCGGTAAATCAGAAAAGATTCTAAAAAAAGAGTTATCGGTAATTAGAAGAGAACTTGGAGAGTTTCAAGACACCATTTATGCACATGGTAAATATAGTATTTTGGTGTGTTTGCAAGGAATGGACACTGCAGGAAAAGATAGTTTAATACGAGAGATATTTAAAGACTTTAATGTTAGTGGAGTAGAGGTGCATAGTTTTAAAGTGCCTACCGAATTAGAATTAAGTCATAATTATTTATGGCGTCATTATTTAGTATTACCTGCAAAGGGTAAATTTGGGGTTTTTAATAGAACCCATTATGAAAATGTATTAGTAACCAGAGTTCATCCAGAATATATTCTAAATGAACACATTCCGGGTATTCATAACGTAGAAGACATAGATCAAAAATTTTGGGATAAAAGGTTTGAACAAATCAATGATTTTGAGCGTCATCTAGCAGAAAATGGAACGTTGATTTTTAAATTTTTCTTAAATCTTTCTAAAGAAGAACAACGTCAACGTTTGTTAAGACGATTAGCTCTTAAAGAAAAACATTGGAAGTTTTCTCCAGGCGATTTAAAAGAGCGTGAATTATGGCAGACCTATCAGAATTGTTACGAAGAGGCAATTTCAAAAACCACAAATGATTATGCACCTTGGTTCGTGGTACCTGCAGATAACAAAAAAGCAACTCGAATAATTATTGCTTCTATATTACTTCAATCGTTAAAAAAATACAAAGATATTAAAGAGCCTATGTTAAGCGATAAAATATTAGCTAATTTAGGCACCTATGAAGAACAGTTACAACGTGAAAAGTAAACTTGCGCTATTAGTCGTTATTTTCTTTACCTATTTTGGGTTTTCTCAAAGCAATGATCAAGAACAAATTAAAAAGTTATACGATGCTGCATTAACCCAAGGAAAAGGGTATGATTGGTTAAATTATTTATCAAATCAAATTGGTGGTCGGCTTTCAGGGTCAATACAAGCGCAACAGGCAGTAAATTATACGAAATCTCAATTAGATTCATTAGGTCTCGATAAAGTTTGGTTGCAGCCTGTTATGGTGCCAAAATGGGTAAGGGGTACACCTGAGTTTGCTTATTTTGAAACTACACCTGGCGTAACTACTAATATGGCAATTTGTGCATTAGGTGGCTCGGTTGCCACTCCACCTAAAGGTATTAAGGCAAACATTATAGAACTAGGTGGAATTGAAGAATTAGCTACTTTGGGTAAGGATAAAATACAAGGTAAAATTGTATTCTTCAATAAGCCGATGGATCCTACTCAGATTAATACATTTAATGCATATTCCAATTGCGTTGACCAACGCTACTCAGGTGCGTTAGAAGCTTCTAAATATGGAGCATTAGGCGTAATTGTAAGATCAATGAATCTTCGGCTAGATGATTTTCCGCATACGGGTTCAATGGGGTATGGCGAACAATCTGTTGATGATAGAATACCTGCTGCTGCTATAAGTACAAACGCTGCAGATTTGTTGAGTACATCGTTAAAGTTAAATCCTGAAATCAATTTTTATTTTAAACAGAATTGCAAGCAATTTGAAGATGTAGAATCATATAACGTAATCGGAGAGATTAGAGGTAGTTCTAAGCCAGAAGAAATTATTGTGGTTGGTGGTCATTTAGATTCTTGGGATTTAGGTGATGGTTCTCATGATGATGGTGCGGGTTGTGTGCAAAGTATGGAAGTACTAAACCTTTTTAAGAAAACAGGGTTTAAACCTAAGCGAACTATTAGAGTGGTACTCTTTATGAATGAGGAAAATGGTTTAAGGGGTGGTACAAAATATGCAGAAGTTGCCAATACAAATAAAGAGAAGCACATCTTCGCATTAGAAAGTGATTCAGGGGGCTTTACGCCAAGAGGTTTTACTTTCGACAGTTCTGATAAAGATTTTGATAAAATTAAAAGCTGGAAACCCTTATTTGAACCTTACTTAGTTCATTATTTTGAAAAAGGTGGAAGCGGTGCAGATATAGGTCCGTTGAAAAAAGATGGTATGGTGTTAGCTGGTTTACGACCAGACTCACAACGGTATTTCGACTATCACCATGCGGAAAATGATACTTTCGAACATGTTAATAAACGTGAGCTTGAATTAGGGTCTGCCTCAATGGCAAGTTTAATTTATTTGGTAGATACCTACGGCTTTTAATAAGACACTCTAAATTGCAACTTGCAATATCATCGATGTTTAAGTTGTGCTTTTATTTATCTGAAATACTATTGCTCATTTTTTCAATTCCTTTTGTTTCAATGGAGGTTGATTTATATCGTAGATCTAGAAAGAAGTCAATAAGTATGTCTAGATACTTCTCGATGAAATTGAATAAAGGTCCCGCAATATATTTCACAATATTAAAAGAGGCAGTAATCATTAACGTTACTGTTCCTGCCAAAATCAAGTATTTATTATAATGCCCCATTAAATTATTGAAGATTATATATCCTATTCTTTGGTTTTGCAAATACAGTGGATAGGTCATAATACCCAAGTAAAGAAAATAGGGTTTATTTAGCCATTTTAGACGCCCTAAAATGACCAAAAGCATAATTGCATATACAGCGAAAATTACAGCAACGATAATAGGTTTTGAGAAGGTTTCTGGATAAATGATTATTGCTATTTTGGCATAAATCATACGATGAAATGTGGAGAGAATGAAACAGATAAGGATGGCGGTACCATTCTTTATATTTATTTTTTTACTATTATAGATTTCTGCCATTAACATACCGGCAATAAATGCAGGTGACCATTCGAACATCAAGAACAAGTCGATTACTTTTACGACGATATTGCCTTGAACTAAAGGATATATACCTGATAACGCTAGTCATATTTATATGCAATTGTAGATATTTTTATTTTCTTGTAACGGTGTAGTATTTAGAAAGCCAAGTGCAAGTGCATAAAACCTTAATTCTACCAACATGGTCCAGTAGGCTCCATCCAAACGTTCTACATGGAAAAAATCTTGTAGCAATGTCAAATTGAATAAAAAGAGACCAAATGTGGCATGAAATCTGGGAGCTCCGAAGAAGACCGTAACCATATAGGTGATGAATGCACAAAGCCAATACACGGAAAATAAACGTACCACTCTAGATTTGAAAAAGTAGGAAACAGATTTATTTGATACAGAAAGTGCAATAACAAAACCACTGATGATGAAAAATAAGTCAATAAAAACAGCGCAATACTTTATCCACTCACCTGCAAGTTCCAAGAAACTTAAGTTTTTCAGCTTTCAATTCTCTATAAAGATAGAGGACCAACATAATACCGACAGCGGTAACAAATCGTAGTAAATCTATTTGGTAAATGCGCTTTTTAACAGGCATAAAAATTTAAACGTATTATGTCAGTAAGCAAAAAACGTCATATTCTTAAGAATAAATTATTCTAGTCGATAGAAGTGTCTATAAATTGGCTTATCTCCTTTTAGTAGGTAATTATGAGCATATTGAGATTGGTGAAACACTCAAATCGTTAAATTTCTTTACCTTTGTCAGATATTTAAAAATAGTAAAATGGAAGAAGGAATTTACGCCAAGTTTAATACTAACAAAGGTGAAATATTAGTAAAATTAACCCATGAAAAAACTCCAGGTACGGTAGGTAATTTCGTGGCTCTTGCAGAAGGGAATAAAGAGAATAATGTAAAAAGTAAAGGTGAGCCTTTTTATAATGGGCTGAAATTTCATAGAGTGATTCCAGATTTTATGATTCAAGGTGGTTGTCCACTAGGAAGAGGAACTGGAGATGCAGGGTATAAATTTGATGATGAATTTCATCCTGAATTAAAGCATGACAAACCAGGTGTACTTTCTATGGCAAACTCTGGCCCTGGCACCAATGGTAGTCAATTTTATATAACTCACGTTCCAACCCCATGGTTAGATAATAAACATACCGTTTTCGGTCATGTAACTGCTGGTCAAGGGGTTGTTGATGAAATAGCACAGGAAGATTTAATTGAATCTTTAGAGATAGTTAGAGTAGGTGATGATGCCCAAAATTGGGATGCTGTTAAGGCTTTTGAAAATTTTAATACTTCTGGTGAGGCTCGTTTAGCTGCAGATAAAGCAAAGCAAGAAGCCGAACTTGATAAAGTAGCTGCTGGTTTTGAATCTACCGCATCTGGACTTCGATATAAGATGATTCAGAAAGGTAATGGTGCTAAAGCTGAAAAGGGTAAACAAGTATCTGTTCACTACGAAGGTTCACTTTTATCAGGAGATGTATTTGACTCTTCTTATAAGCGTAATTCACCAATAGATTTTCAGTTAGGTATTGGTCAGGTTATTCCAGGTTGGGATGAGGGAATTTCACTTTTAAAAGTTGGTGATAAAGCACGTTTTGTAATTCCATCAGATTTAGCATATGGTTCAGCAGGAGCTGGAGGGGTAATTCCACCAAATGCTACATTAATATTTGATGTAGAATTAATGAAAGTAGGATAAATAATAATTTATTCTAATAAAAGAGCAACACCTTTATCGTGATGATGGGGGTGTTTTTTTGTGTAAATATATTTTAACTGTCGTAAATGGTATTTTCCACTATTATTTTTTACGGGCTGTAAAGCCAGCCAATAGTAAGGCAATATTCACGATAATTAAAATTAGAAATACAGTGAAAAATGTGTTCATAGGTTGTACAGTAAAGTCGGGGAACTTTAATATGTTTAACCATTAGATAGTCAATCTCCTAAATGGTTGCGTTGTTGTTGAACAAATTTTTAAATTTTTAAGATAAAGCATAAAAAAACCCGAACCATTGGTTCGGGTTTTATTCTATAAAAAAGTTAAATCGTTACCTAGTCAATTACCTTCACATTAACGGCGTTTAATCCTTTTTTACCTTGTTGTAGTTCAAATTCCACAACATCACCTTCTCGAACTTCATCGATTAAGCCAGAAATGTGTACAAAATGATCTTCGTTTGAACCATCTTCAGTGATAAAACCATAACCTTTGGAATCATTGAAGAATTTTACTGTCCCTTTACTCATAATAGAAAAATTAAATATTAATTAAAGCGCGAAGATAGTTTTTTTTTATTAAATATCTTAAATTCTTACAGGTTATCTTAATGTTAAGAATTAGACTCTAACATCTTGAGCATGAACTCGTTTTTAGGCCTATGCAGTAGGGTCTGGCGTCATTCTCAAGTAAGGTTTTATTTCGGTAACTCCTTTAGGAAACATTTCTTTTGCAACGGCAGTTGATATAGCAGGGCTAACCACAACATCTTTACCATGTTCCCAGTTTGCTGGTGTAGCAACTTTATGGTATGCAGTAAGTTGTAAAGAATCTATAACTCTTAATAATTCATAAAAATTTCTTCCTGTCGAAGCTGGGTATGTCAATGTAAGTTTTACACTTTTGTCTGGTGCAATGATAAATACCGAACGTACCGTTAAATTGTTGTCTGCATTTGGGTGAATCATATCATATAGATGAGACACTTTTTTATCTTCATCGGCTATAATAGGAAAATTAACCGTGGTATTTTGAACTTCATTGATATCCTTGATCCACTCTGCATGCGACGCTGCACCATCAACACTAAGGGCTAGCATTTTTACGTTTCTTTTGTCAAATTCGTTTTTGAATTTAGAGGCTGTTCCTAACTCTGTTGTGCAAACAGGTGTGAAATCAGCTGGATGCGAGAATAAAATTCCCCAACTATCGCCTAAATAATCGTATAAATTAATAGTTCCCATTGAACTATCTGCGGTAAAATCTGGAGCCTTATCTCCTAATCGTATTGTTGCCATTTGTATGATTTTTAATTAATATATTATATCCTATAAAATTACTAGATTATTAGTCCTTGTGTAAAGGTTTTTGGTTAAAAGTCTATTAAAATTTTTACTTTTAGTTTATGGAAAAATTAGAAAAGTTAAGATACCCGATTGGGCATTTTAGTTGCCCAGTGGAGATTTCAGAAGAAGATATAAAAGAATGGATTAATGTATTGGATGCCCTGCCAGCAAGGTTGTCGAACCTTGTTAGTGTATTTTCTGAAGCGCAATTGGAAACCCCGTATAGGGATGGAGGATGGACTGTTCGACAAGTAATTCATCACTTAGCTGATAGTCACCATCATAGTTACACCCGTTTTAAATGGGCCTTAACGGAGAATAGCCCTTTAATTAAAGCCTATTATGAAAAAGATTGGAGCGAAATGTTCGACGCCAAAACAGCTCCGATAGAATTATCTTTAAATTATCTTACTGCATTGCACGCAAAGCTAGTCTATCTATTAAAGGGTATTTCATCAGAAGATTTCAAAAAATATTACATTCATCCAGAAGGAAATACTAATGTATCAGTGGTAGAAAATTTAGGTAAATACGCTTGGCATAGTAACCATCATTTTGCACATATCAAAAATTTAGCTGTTAGAAATGGATGGTAGTTTTTTTTGGAATTAAACTTCCTTTAGTAATATAAACATTGGTTTTTCTTTCTCAATGACATTTTTAAATGGAACTTTAGTGGTATCGATAATAGAAAAATTATTTGCTAAATAGAAAGATAGGGCAGGACCATTTTGCATAGCGCCTAAAAATACTGCTTTTTTCGAAAGCTCTCTTGCCTTGATTTCTATGAATTTAAGAGTTTCTCTTCCGATACCTAATCCTGTAAATTCGTTTTGAATGTAAATTTTATCTAAATAAAGAGCTTCTGATTTATTTAATTTGGCAATGGCCATGTCTAAGGTGATTTTTAAAATACCTACATAATCATCTTTCATTTTTAGTAGATAAAGAGCAGTATTTTCATCTTTCTCTTCCTTTAATAGAACCTCTTTGGTGAAACTATTTTCAATATAGGTTGATGTATCACCGTTTGGCCAAAGGTGCCTGTAATGCTGGTTATACGCTGTAGTGCCTATTTTTATGTAGTCATCATACAGTAGCGGAACTAATGGTTCAAATTTAATGGTGCTTTTCATTCTTCTGTACGAAATATGCTTTTTTCAAAATGATTTCAAATCAAACTTGAGGTTTCCATTTAATATTACAGCCTATGCTAGGCTTTTGAAGAGAATCAATTTTTTTTCCGGATAATAATTGATCTAAAGCATCTCTAAGGTCCTTTCCATTTAAAGGTTGCCCATTACCTGGTCTAGAATCGTCTAATTGACCTCTGTAAACTAGCTTTAATTCATCATCAAAAAGAAAGAAGTCTGGCGTACACGCAGCATCATATTTTTTTGCAACTTCTTGGTGTTCATCATATAAATAAGGAAATGTATAATTTTCAGCTTTTGCCTTAATTCTCATATAATGTGGCGCATCCTCCGGATAATTTTCAACATCATTACTTGAAATTGCAATAAAACTTATACCTCTATTTTGATAATCTTTTGATAATCTGGTAATTTCCGGATTTACATGTATAACAAACGGGCAATGATTACAAATAAACATGATCACCGTTCCTTTTTCTCCATTTAGAGTGTGCAGATTCATCGTTTTTTGACTTACCGTATCTAATAAACTGAATTCTGGTGCTATGGTGCCTAAAGCCAACATATTGCTTTCGGTTCTTGACATATAGTTTTAAATTTAATGTTACTAAGTTAAGAAATTAAAAAGCCTTGTAATTGATTATAACATTTACTAATTTCAATAGACTCTTAAAATCAATTATATGAAAAATTCATATTCATCGCTTTCTATTGCAATACAAGATTTACAAAAGGAAGGGTACACGGCAGATTTTAACTTATGTAATGCAGGTGTTGAACATAAACATAAGAAACGTATTCATAAAGCAACTGAATTAGATGTAATTAAGTTTTATCGATTTGAAGGTATGAGTAACCCAGACGATAATACTATATCGTATGTTATAGAAACTACTACTGGTGAGAAAGGACTACTGGTTGACGCATACGGAATGTATGCTGGTAATGTTCCAAGAGATTTAATAGAAAAACTTAATATGATTAAATGAGCGATACTATTTCTTGGGCCCAGTTTTGTAATATTGATATGAGGACAGGAACGGTAGTCGATGTTTTAGATTTTCCTGAAGCTCGAAATCCTTCCTATAAATTACATATTGATTTTGGAGATGACATAGGTATAAAAAAAACTTCTGCTCAGATTACAGATAAATATGAAAAAGATGAACTTTTAGGAATGCAGGTTGTTGCAGTAGTCAATTTTCCAGTTAAGCAAATAGCCAATTTTATGAGTGAATGTCTTATATTGGGTGCTGTTGAAGGAAATTCAGTGGTTTTAATTAAACCACAAATGAAAGTACCTAACGGATTAAAAATTTCTTAGTTTATTGACTGAAAACCTTTTAGATAACGTTCATATTAATTTTGATGCAGGTTCCCTATGGGTTTTGAACCTAGTATTGGGTTTGGTAATGTTCGGTGTCGCTTTAGAGATATCGATTAAAGATTTTAAGCCCTTATTGTTAAAGCCAAAAGCAATAATTTTAGGTCTTTTTAGTCAGTTTATTTTGCTGCCAGCGGTAACCTATTTTTTAATTCTTTTTATAGAACCATTACCAAGTATCGCTTTAGGCATGTTCATGGTAGCTGCCTGCCCTGGTGGTAATATTTCTAATTTTATCTCATACCTTTCTAAGGCAAATACGGCATTATCGGTTAGTCTTACCGCTATCGCCACGCTTTTGGCTATTGTAATGACACCGTTGAATTTTCATTTCTGGTCAATGCTGTATACGCCAAGTTCAAATTTGATTCAAGAGATTTCTATTTCACCTGTTGAAATGTTCAAACTTGTATCGTTGCTATTAGGTTTACCTTTAATTTTAGGTATGTATGTCAACTACAGCCATCCTGTTTTAGCGATGAAATTAGCAAAAAGATTAAAAGTGGTTTCTCTGCTCTTTTTTATATGTTTAGTCTTTATCGCTTTGTATAATAACCTCGATATTTTCAAGGAATATATTGTTTATGTTTTCTGGATTGTTTTAATCCATAATCTTATTGCTTTTTCAACAGGTTACAGTGTTGGTAAGTTATTTCGACTACCAGAAGATAGTATCAGGTCAATTACTATTGAAACAGGAATACAGAATTCGGGCTTAGGTTTATTATTGATTTTTACGTTTTTTGACGGATTGGGAGGAATGGCATTACTTGCCGCTTTTTGGGGAATTTGGCATATCGTTTCCGGACTGATTTTGGCTGCATTGTGGAATGGTAAACCTATTACTAAAGAAACTATAGCGTGAGCCGTTTTATATATTCGATAGTTAAGTTGGTGGTGAAGACCGGACTTTATACCTATCATAAAAAAATAGTAATTACAGGACTTCACAATATACCAACGGATAAACCTGTTTTATTTCTGCCTAACCATCAAAGTGCTTTAATTGATGTTTTACTAATAGCAACAGACTGCCAACGAAAGCCTTTCTTTTTAACGCGTGCAGACGTATTCTCTAGTTCTTGGTTGAATCGAATTTTTTCATACTTCAGGATGTTACCTATTTACAGAATTAGAGATGGTAGAGAAACCTTGGTCAATAATAACCTGATTTTCGATACTTGTTCTGAAATATTAGATAGAGGAGAAGCGCTAGTTATTTTCCCAGAAGCTAATCATAATCTTCAACGAAGGGTTAGGCCCTTAAGCAAAGGTTTTACAAGAATTATTTTAAGGAGCTTTGAACTTTATCCTGAATTGGATATACAATTAGTACCAGTAGGATTAAATTATAAAAATGCAGCTCATTTTCCTGATGAAGTTGCAGTTCATTACGGTAAATCTATTTCAGCCAAAAGCCTCTTTGATTTAGATGATGTTAATAAATCTAGTCAATCAATAAAAGATATAGTTTCTTCGAGTTTAAAAAAACTAACAAGTCATATTCCAAATGATGAACATTATGAGGCAACGGTTAGTAGGTTAATGAATGAAAATGTGAGCTTTCTTGATCCTGTGTTGGTAAACGAAACAGTTCAATCATATTCGAAATCAGTAACAAATAGTACTAGCGAAGCACCTTCCGAAAGAGAAAAATTCAATCTATCAAAATTGCTGTTTTGTATATTGAATTTTCCTGCTGTTTTGCTATGGCGTTTTTGGCTAAAACCAAAAGTGCCTGAAGCTGAATTTATGGGTACTTTTAGGTTTGCATTTAGTCTGATTCTTTTTCCTATCTATTTACTCACTCTTTTTATATTTATTTCGTTTTTACATAATATGGAAATAGCTCTTTTGAGTATAGGGTCGCTGACAGTTTTTAACATATTACTCGTTAAATTCGTTCTACGTTAAAAGGCTGTAATTACAATGCCTTTAAAAAAGGATTGTACCAATTAAGTATATAAAAAAACGACCCTTGGTGATAAGGGTCGTTTTGGTTATTATTAAAAATATACTTTTAATTAGATGTCCTCAAAGCTTACATCAGTAAAACTAGAGGTACCTGTTGAAGTGTTCTCTGTTTCTTGTTCAACCTCTGTTTCCTCTTTTTTGAAATCTTTTTGATGTCTTTCAGATATTACTTCAGAACCTTTTTCATTAATGATGAAATCCATCATTTCTTCCACATTTTCCTTAAAGGCTTCAAAATCTTCTTTATATAGATAAATCTTGTGTTTTTTATAATGGAAAGATCCATCATCGTGTGTGAATTTTTTGCTTTCAGTTATCGTAAGGTAATAATCACCAGCTTTGGTACTTCTTACATCAAAAAAATAAGTCCTTCTGCCAGCGCGTAAAACTTTGGAGTGAATTTCTTCCTGATCTGATAAATCTCTTTCGCTCATTTCTTATGTTTAGTGTCGTTATACTATCAAAAATGGAAAAAAAAACCCTATCCAACAACAATTTTCTAATTTTCTTTCTCTGAAAGTTGTTTGTGGTAAAGCTCTTTGTAATAGCCAGCCTTGCTATTTAATTCTTCATGTGTGCCTTCTTGAATTAGTTTTCCATCTTCTAAAACCAGTATTTTATTAGCATTTTTAGCAGATGAGACTCGGTGACTTACAATTAGTGTAGTTCGATTCTCAGAGGCTTTTTTTAGATTATTCAATATTTCCTCTTCAGTTTCAGTATCTACGGCAGAAAGACAGTCATCGAACAAATATATTTTAGGGTTTTTAATTAGTGCACGAGCAATTGAGACGCGTTGTTTTTGACCTCCACTAAGGGTAATTCCTCGTTCTCCTAATACGGTGTCATATTTTTTTGAAAACCCTATAATATTTTCATGAACGACGGCATCTTTGGCAATATTGATAATTTCTTCATCAGTTGCATCTTCTTTGCCGAATTTTATATTGTTCTTGATACTATCAGAAAACAGAAAAGCATCTTGTGGAACGGCGCCTATAGATTCTCTTAAATTAGTTAGGTCAAAGTGCTTTATAGGTTCATCATCTATTAAGATTTCTCCTGATGTGGTGTCATATAGTCGAGCAACTAAATCTAAAATAGTCGATTTACCTGATCCGGTTTTTCCAAGAATAGCTATTGTTTCCCCTTCTTTGATAGTGAAAGATAAATTGCTTAATGCAGTAATCTCGGTATCTTCATACGTGAAGCCAACATTTTTAAATTCTATTTTTCCTTTAACCTTATGATTGTAAGTAGGGGTGTTTTTTAATTCTGGTGCAACGTTCAAAAATTCATTAATTCTTTCTTGGCTCGCTGCCGCTCGCTGAACAATAGAAGTTAACCAACCTACAATAGCAACTGGCCAAGTAAGCATATTTACATACAAAATGAATTCTGCAATAAGGCCTACGCTTATTTCACCCGCTAAATACTGTTTGCCACCAATGTAAATCACCAAAATATTACTAATACCAATCAACAAAATCATAAGAGGAAAGAACCATGCATTTATTTTTGCAAGATTTACACTCTTTTCTTTTCCATCTATTGCAAGAGTTACTAATTCATCATTTGTCTGCGGTTCTAAGGCGTAAGCTTTAATTACAGAAACCCCTGAGAACACTTCTTGTGTAAACGTAGATAAGGTTGATAAATATTGCTGAACTATGGTGCTTCTTTTATGTATAACCTTACTAATTTGATAAATTAATACCGATAATATAGGTAGTGGTAATAACGTGTACGCGGCTAAGGTAGGCGCTTTTATAAACATTAAAGGAATTAAACATGCGAATAAAGTAAGCGTTTGTATACCGTACATTATTGCTGGGCCAGCATACATACGCACCTCGTTTACATCTTCACTTATTCTGTTCATTAAATCGCCCGTTCTATTTTTCTTATAGAAGTTGAGGCTTAACTTTTGATAGTGGTCGAAAATTTCGTTTTTAAGATCATACTCAATATATCTAGAAATATTGATAATAGTCTGCCGCATTAAGAAAGTGAAAAATCCTGATAGTAAAGCAGCTCCAACTATTATAAGAATGTATTCTAAAAGTAGTTCTTGCGCTGTCGATTTCGCTATTTCAGTAGAAATATATCTTTCAACTACAGATATAGATTTATTAACATAAGAAGGCATAACCAATTGAAATAGCCTTGCTACGACAGTGATAATGATTCCTAGAAAAAGTTTAAGCCGATATTTCTTGAAGTATTTATTAAGGTGCTTAAGTTCTTTCATAGGTTGTTAAAAAAAGAAGATTATAACTATTCTTTGATCAAAGATAGTTTTTTGCCCTAAAACCATATGTTATAAATAAGCTAAGATAAATACGATTGCTATTGTGACCCTTTAAATAGATGCTTACCTTTGCAGCTTTAATTATTAATTTATTTAAAAAAGTTCTTTAAAATGCTTACAAGAAGGCACATTAGGGTTAAAGTAATGCAGAGCATATACGCCCTAATTCAATCCAAGGATGATTCCTTGCAAAAACAAGAGAAGTTTTTAAAAGTAAGCATAGAGAACACCTATACGCTTTATTTATTATGGTTAAGTCTTTTTGTAGAAATACAGAAAAGGGCTGCAGACCAAATTTCTCTCGCTGCTAATAAATACATTACCGATAAGAAGCAAGAATTTCCAAACCCAAACAAGTTTATTCAAAACAGATTGTTGCTACAAATGGTAGACAATACTAAGTTGACTGAAGAACTTAATCATAGAAAGCTTGATAATTGGTACTTGAATGAAGAATATGTGAAACTTATCTATAAAGAGATAATAGAGAGTGAAGCATATCAAGAGTACATGTCTAAGCCAGAAAGCGATTATGCTTCAGATAAGGAATTGGTAATGACCTTGTTCAAGACAATTATTGCACCGAATGAAAAAATTTACGACTATTTCGAAGACGATAAATTAACATGGGTAGATGATATTCCAATTGTGAATACCTTTGTGTTGAAGCATTTGAAAAAAGCAAAACAGGTACATCCTGAGTCATATTTTCTGCCTACTCTAATGAAAGATGATGATGATATGCAATATGCCTTGCAACTACTTTCTAGAACTTTATTGAAAAATGAAGCTTTAGAAAAGGAAATTGAGGGTAAAACACCAAATTGGGATAAAGATCGTATTGCCGAGATAGATAGTATTTTATTAAAAATGGCAATTTGCGAATTGTTACACTTCCCATCAATACCAGAAAGAGTAACTATAAATGAGTATTTAGAGATAGCAAAAGAGTACTCAACTCCAAAAAGCAGCATTTTTATAAATGGTATTTTAGATAAACTTACAAAAGAATATAAGGCAGAAGGAAAGCTTAACAAAATGGGTAGGGGTCTGTTATAAAAATATTTTATAATTTTACAATTAATTGATAAATCATAATAGTATGAAAAAAATAGTTCTAATTGTTGGTCTAGTATCAATGGTAGCGTTTACCTCTTGTAAGGATAATGCATCAAGTAAAATCAAAACAGATAACGTAGCAGAGGCTGCAGTAAGAGATGAGGCTGCAAAAGCAGTGCCTGTAATGTCTTTTGAAAAGGCAGAACACGATTTTGGTACAATTGAGCAAGGAACACCTCAAGAAACAGTTTTCATGTTTACAAATACGGGTAATGCACCACTAATTATTACAGATGCAAAAAGTAGTTGTGGTTGTACTGTACCTAACCCACCAAAAGATCCTATTGCACCAGGTGAGACTGGTGAATTGAGAGTTAATTTCAATGGTTCTGGTCAAAATCAAGTAACCAAAACAATTACGGTTACAGCGAATACAGAAAAAGGTTCTGAAATTTTGAGGATTAAAGCTTTTGTTAATCCAAAAGGAGCAGCTCCACTAGGACCTGTTAAATAAATATAAATACAGATATACCAAAAATGGGTGATATAGGGCAGTTTCTTCCGATGATTTTGATTTTTGTGGTCGCATATTTTTTTATGATTAGACCTCAAATGAAAAGACAGAAGGATGAAAAGAAATTTTCGGCAGAGTTAAAACGTGGTGATCGTGTTATTACCAAAAGTGGTCTGCACGGAAAGGTAGTAGATTTAAATGAAAAAGATTCTTCTTGCGTGTTGGAGACAATGGCAGGGAAATTAAAATTTGATAGATCTGCCATATCCATGGAAATGAGCGTTAAATTAAACGCTCCAGAAAAATAAATTTTTATATTTCATATAAAAAACACCGATGGAAACATCGGTGTTTTTTTTTAGCCTAAAAGCGGTATATTTAGTAAAACTAAATAATGCTATGCTACAAAATAGAAGAAGTTTTATTAGAAAAGGGACAGCCGGATTAGTAATGACAGGAGCTTCATTTGTATTTCCGATGGAATTATTGTCCATGATGCGGAAAAAAGTGGGAGCAAATGACACCATTAATGTTGGTTTGGTAGGATGTAATGGAATGGGTTTTTCTGATTTATCTTCTTTTCTTAAAATGAGTGAAATCAATGTAATCGCTTTATGTGATGTTGACGAGAATGTTTTAAAAGAAAGAACCGCCGATTTAGAAAAGGCGGGTATTAAAAAGCCGAAATGGTATGGTGACTATAGAAAATTACTTGAAAATAAAGATATTGATGTTGTCATTATAGGTACTCCGGATCATTGGCATTGTTTACAATTGACCGATGCGTTACAGGCTGGTAAAGATGTGTATTGTGAAAAACCAATAGCTAACTCTATACAAGAAGCTGATATAATGCTTTATGGTGTGCAAAGTAGTGATCGAATGGTTCAGATTGGGCAATGGCAACGTAGTCAGCCACATTTTGTTGATGCAATCAAATATGTGCACTCGGGTGCTCTTGGTGAAATAAGATTAGCTAAGGCATGGGCTTACCAAGGTTGGATGAAACCTGTGCCAGTTGCGGCAGATTCTGCTACACCAAACGGGGTAGATTACAACATGTGGCTTGGGCCAGCTGCATCAAGACCTTTTAATGCAAACAGATTTCATTTTAACTTTAGGTGGTTTTGGGATTATGCTGGCGGATTAATGACAGATTGGGGGGTACACTTAATGGATTATGCACTTTATGGTATGAAAGCTGGTTATCCAAAATCTGTAATGGCATTGGGTGGAAAATTTGCATATCCTGACGATGCGTCTGAAACACCAGATACATTGCAAACTGTTTATGAATATGAAGGGTTCTCAATTCTTTGGGAACATGCCACAGGTATTGATGGTGGTAATTATGGCAGAAACCATGGTATAGCTTTCATAGGTAATAATGGAACATTGGTTTTAGATAGAAGCGGATGGGAAGTAATACCAGAAAAGGAATTTCAAGGCTGGGGTAAAGAAGGTATACCCAAGATGGAGGCTTTGTCTTATGGAAACGAAGGAATTAGTGGCCTAGATTTACATACTAAAAACTTTATAGATGCAGTTAAAAGTAGAGATAATTCAATTTTGACAGCTCCTTTAAAAGTCGGTTATGATGCGGCAGTAGTTTCACACATGGGTAATGTTGCTTATAAAACAGGTAATAGAGTTTATTGGGATAAAGAGAAAGGACAATTTACAGATTCTTCTGCAAATGAACTTATCAAAGCTAATTATCAAAATGGCTGGAAACTACCTTATATGTAGAAAAATGTAGTGGGTTTTAACGGTATTTATCGTTAAGACCCTTTTTTTCTAAAATGAGAGCTATGGCTTTGTTTAGTCTTGATAGTTTAGTTTTCTCTTGTTTAGCAGTTTCAATATATTCAACATATTCTCTTTGTTTTGCGAGGGTTAAACTTTGAAAAGCGTTTCTGAGTTCACAATTTTTTTTAAAAACTGAAGATAATTGGGAAGGTAGAATGAGTTTGTCGTTCGTCTTTCTAATCAGGTTTATATGCAACCCTTTCTTTTGATTTTCGATAGCTTCAGTAATATATTCACGTACCGTAGTTTTATTAATTTCATCTAATGATTTAAATTTCCAATGCCGCATCGCTTTGGTTTTACCTTCTTGGGCATTCTCTAGAATTTTCGTTGGATCACTCAAAAATACCCCATTGAAAAACCAGATGCCAAAATGAGATTTAAATTTGCAGATGGCAACTATATTCTTATTATCTAAAGTGTATGTTGGAAAGCTCCATTTGAAGGTTTCTATTAATCCGCATTTTAAAACTAACAGTCTTAGTTCATGAACACCATCTTTAAATTGATGATTTTCATTGTAGAACCGTTCTATTTTCTCTGGCTTATCCACGAATATTATTGATGAGCTGTTAATTCACAAATTCTAATAATAACTTCCACTGCTTTTTGCATACTCTCAACAGGCACATATTCATATTTGCCATGAAAGTTATGGCCGCCGGCAAAAATATTTGGGCATGGTAGTCCCATATAGCTTAATTGAGAACCATCGGTTCCGCCTCTAATGGGTTTTATTATTGGCTTAATGCCAATATCTTCCATAGCTTTTTTTGCTATTTCTACAATATGGTAAACGGGCTCTATTTTCTCTTTCATATTAAAATATTGGTCCTTTAGTTCTAAGGAAATACAATCATCATATTTGTGATTGTATTTTTTGACCAATACTTTCAATAATTCTTTTCGTTCATTAAATCGCTGTAGGTCGTGATCTCTAATAATCAATTCAATAGAGGCATTTTCAATTTCACCATGTACAGTATGTACATGAAAAAAGCCATCTCTTCCATCGGTTTCCTCTGGTATTTCATGTCGTGGTAAATCAGCAATTATATGATTTGCAATAAGTACGGCATTTACCATTTTGCCTTTTGCATAACCTGGGTGTACGCTTTTACCATTAATTGTAATTTTTGCGCTGGCTGCATTGAAGTTTTCATATTCCAATTCACCAATTTGGCTTCCATCCATAGTGTATGCCCATTTTGCGCCAAATTTTTCTATATCGAATTTGTGAGCCCCTCTACCAATTTCTTCATCTGGTGTAAAGCCAATACGAATAGCTCCGTGTTTTATTTCTGGGTGTTTCACCAAATATTCCATAGCAGTTACTATTTCGGTTATACCTGCTTTGTCATCTGCACCTAACAAGGTAGTTCCATCCGTAGTAATCAATGTTTGTCCTATATATTGTAATAAATCGTGAAAGTATGAAGAAGATAGAATTATGTTCTTTTCCTCATTTAGCACAATATCATTACCATCATAATTTTCAATAATGTTCGGTTTTACGTTTGTGCCAGAAAAATCAGGAGAAGTATCAAAATGAGAAATAAAACCGATAGTGGGTACTTCGTGATCTACGTTTGAAGGCAAAGTTGCCATAATGTAGGCATTGTCATCAATAGAAACATCTTCTAAGCCAATTGAACGGAGCTCTTCTGCCAATTTTTTTGCCAAATTCCACTGTTTTTCAGTGCTTGGTGTAGTCTCTGATGATGAATCGCTTTGTGTGTCAATAGTAACATAACTAATAAAACGGTCAATGATATGCTGCATGGTAAAAATGATTTCATCAAAAATAGGGTTATATATCGTAATTTAGTAAATGTAAGATTTGATAAATAAGATGATGAATACATTTAGATTGTTGGTGGTGTTTAGTTCCTTTTTTCTTCTAAATAAGACCTACGCACAAGCAGATTGTATACTTGGTGTGGGTCTAACTAATGATTCAATAATTTCTGATGTATTTCAGTTAAATGAGATGCAACATGAAAAATTGGTGAGTTTTAGTGCAGAATTGAAGTATCGAAATGATTTATTGAATAATGAGTTGCAGAACGTAAAGAGTCGACATCCGCAAAGTAATGTTAAGGAGTTGAGCCAATTAGCGGATAAATATAAAAGTGTAATGGATAGTATGGCTAGAGTTCAAACAATGATTGATAAAAGAATGTTGACTTTGTTTAATTCAAAACAATATGAATTATATCGTAATCTTTGTAAAGAAGCTTCTCGCTCACCATTCATTGTTACCCCTACAATTTATTCAGATAGTACGAACAACGAAAACAGATAACGTATTTCGCACTTTTTTCAAATACACTTTTGTATTTTTGGGAATCTAAAATATATAAATGTACAGGCTTCTTATTAGACCTATTTTGTTTCTTTTCGACCCAGAAAAAGTTCACTACATAAGTTTTTCTACCATTAAATTTTTGTCAAAGATTGGATTATCTGGTCTTTTTAAATCTATGTTTTTAATAGAGGATAAACGTTTGGAGCGTGAGTTATTTGGCCTAAAATTCAAAAACCCAGTAGGGTTAGCAGCTGGGTTTGATAAAAATGCGGTGCTCTATAACGAATTGTCGGATTTTGGATTCGGATTTGTTGAAATAGGAACTCTAACTCCAAAACCACAAGATGGCAATCCGAAGAAAAGATTATTTCGATTAAAAGCTGATCACGCTATTATTAATCGAATGGGCTTCAATAACCATGGGGTTTTTGAGGCAGCCGAAAAATTAAAAAAAGAACATAGGGTCTTAATCGGGGGTAATATTGGTAAGAATAAGGTTACTCCAAATAACGAGGCAATTAAAGATTACTTAATATGTTTCGATGCTTTATTTGACCATGTAGACTATTTTGTGGTCAATGTTAGTTCGCCCAACACACCTGGTTTACGCGAGTTGCAAGACAAAGAACCGCTTATGGCGTTATTAAATGAATTGCAATTAGAAAACTCTAAACTAAGTACGAGAAAGAAAACCATTCGTAAGCCAATTCTACTGAAAATAGCGCCAGATTTAACTGATAGTCAGTTATTAGATATTATTGAAATTGTTGATACTACTAAGATTGATGGAGTAATTGCTACAAACACAACTATCTCAAGAGAAAATTTAAAATCTCATGCGCTTTTAATTGAGGAAGCAGGTGGTCTAAGTGGCGCGCCTTTAAAGAACAGAAGTACCGAGGTAATTAGGTTTTTGGCAGAAAAGAGTAATAAATCGTTTCCTATTATTGGGGTAGGTGGTATTCATTCTGCGGAAGATGCTATTGAGAAATTAGAGGCAGGTGCAGATTTAATTCAATTGTGGACAGGCTTTGTATATGAAGGACCAGGATTAGTGAAGAAAATTAATAAAGCACTATTAGAAAAAGCGAGTAATTAAGAGGAAATCAATACTATTAAGTGATTGTTGATTTACAAACTTGAATTGCATGTATAATAAAAGCCTTTGTACATTTTAGTAGTATAAAGGCTTTTATCTGTATAATCAGATTGTTTTTTTAATTATTGATTGGTCCAATAATCAATTACTAAAACATCATCTAAATATGGAGTTAATACTGCACCAAAAGCTTTGTGGTCTGGGTGAGGTAAATAAGTAGCACGGTCTTCTTCGCTTTCAAAAGTTAGAAAAAACGCATGTGTGAAACCTTTTTCTAATCCTTCAGGGCTATTGTTCAATCCCCATTCATATCCTTTTATTTGTTCAATTTTTGAAGGTAAAGCGCTAAAAGCATCTTCGACTTCTTTTATTTGTGATTTGGTGGTTCCTTCTTTAAACTTAAAAAGAACTACATGCCTTAATAGGCTGTCTGCCTTGATCATTGTTGGTGAATTTGTAGTTTCATTTGATGAGGCAAAAGCATTTGCCATGAATGAAATACTGATTAGAAAAACGAGCGCTTTAATTTTCATGATTTTATTATTTTTAAACAAGATATTAAATATAGGTGTAAATAATGGTAATTTGTACTTTATGTCCTTAACCAACTAATTTCTCATTTGAATTACGAAATCTTATTAGCGTTCTCAATGGCTACTTTTGCTTTGGCGCTGTCACCAGGTCCCGATAATATTTTTGTACTTATACAAAGTATTACTAATGGTCGCAAATTTGGTCTTGCTGTAGTAGCTGGTCTAATGACAGGTTGTTTGGTACATACTACTTTATTGGCATTTGGGATTTCGGCGGTTATAAAAAATAATCCAACCATATTTACTTTAATTAAAATTTTTGGTGCGGTATACTTGGTGTATTTGGCAATTTCAGTTTATAGAGGAGGAAATTCTATTTCAATTGAAACTGAAAATAAACAGGTTAAAAGTATAAGTAGTTTATTTCGACAAGGATTTATAATGAATGTTTTAAACCCTAAGGTGACTATCTTTTTTCTAGCTTTTTTTCCAGGGTTCTTATTCTCGGATAGTATAAGTACTATTATTCAATTTTATGTTTTAGGACTTCTTTTTATTATGATTTCATCTATAGTATTTAGCGGTATCGCTTTATTATCAGGTAGTATTTCAACGTTTTTGACAGGGAATAAAAAAACAGGATTTGTTCTTAAGTGGGTTCAAATTACTGTCTTTCTAGGGATAGCTATTTTTTTATTTTTCGGATAGCTTATTTCTTGTATAATTAAGTCTTACTTAATTTGAGTTTGTATTTTTACATAATGTCCGATTCAAAAATTAAAATAGTAGAATGCCCTAGAGATGCTATGCAAGGCATAAAGGATTTTATACCTACAAGTGAAAAAGTAAGGTATTTACAATCATTATTGGGTTGTGGCTTTGATACTTTAGATTTCGGAAGTTTTGTATCTCCTAAAGCAATACCCCAAATGGTCGATACGGCAGAGGTTCTGTCAAATCTAGACCTATCGGAAACTAAGACAAAATTACTGGCTATTGTTGCGAATGTCAGAGGTGCCGAGGATGCGGTTTCACATCCAGAAATAGAGTATTTGGGATTTCCTTTTTCTATTTCAGAAAATTTTCAAATGCGGAATACCCACAAGACCATAGCGCAATCTGTAGAAACGTTACAAGAGATTTTTAATTTGGCAGATGCTGCAAATAAAGAGGTGGTGACTTATATATCGATGGGATTCGGTAACCCATACGGTGATCCTTGGAATGTTGAAATAGTAGGGGAGTGGACTGAGAAGTTATCAAAAATGGGTGCGAAAATTTTGTCCCTCTCGGATACTGTTGGTACCTCTGATTCCGAAACTATAAATTATTTGTTTTCCAACCTTATTCCAAAATACCCGAATATCGAATTTGGTGCCCATTTGCATACTACACCCACGAAGTGGCATGAAAAGGTGGATGCAGCTTACCAAGCAGGTTGCCGTAGGTTCGATGGTGCCGTTCAAGGTTTTGGAGGTTGCCCAATGGCCAAAGATGAGTTAACTGGAAATATGCCCACCGAAAAAATGCTTTCCTATTTTACAGCTCAAAAGGCAGACACAGGAGTGAACTGGATGGTTTTTGAAGCGGCTTACAATAAAGCGACAGAATTATTTTCGGCTTATCATTAATATTGAATCCAACAAGCAAAAAAAAGCCTTGTACATGACAAGGCTTTTTTATATAAACGGGTTATTAGTACCTTAATTCTATTCCACCAAAAAGACCAAAAGGAATTCCAGGTCTTAGTCCTGCAGGTACACGCGCTACCGCGTAGGTCTCATCTAACAGATTCATTGCATTTATCGTTATTGTAATATTTTGGTTATAACGATACTTTGTGCCTAAATCCAATACGATGTTTGATGCAACAAGCTCATTGTCAGGAATAGCACCTACACCTGCTTTTGTTCTAAAGGCGCCGTTATAACGGCCACTAAAGTTTACTTCAAATTTTTCATGTTCTAAACTAATGGATGCGTTAAACTGGTGTTTGGATAGGTAAGGCAGTTCATCACCAATATTGACTTCACCCCAAACGCTATTACTACTGCCAAAACTATTTAAGAACTCTGTATCTGTAAGGGTATATCCAATTGTAATAGGTAATGCGAAGGTATCTGAGTTGATTATGGGGTTATAGTTCAATAAGAATTCTATTCCCTGTACTTTAACCTCACCGGCATTAAATTGGTCTAAGGAACCTGTACCACCTGTTGCAGCCAAGTCACTTCCTAAAAGATTACTGTAGTCATTATAGAACCCAACAAATTCTCCTGAAAAGCCTGCATAAGAAAAGCGAGTGCCTAGCTCATAATTAACGCTCTCTTCTGGTTTTTCACCCACTTGATTACTTGGCGGAGAGAATCCTTTGTGGATGCCTCCAAACAAAGAAATATTTTGAAAGTTGTAGTTAAACCCCATCCCTGGGATAATTACATTTACTTGGTTCTCCCGTTCCGAAAGATTGACACCTGTTCTTTTTGGGTCATTACTACCGTAATTTGTCTGTCCTAAATTGATATTCTCATAACGAAGGCCTGGGGTCAAGGTTAGTTCTTTGTATTTTAGTTTGTATAACGCGTAAGAAGAAAAAGCTTTGGCATCACTTATTCTATTAGCATCAGTACCTCTTTGTCTTGCCGTTACTACTGCCATGGTTCCGTTGTTAAGGCTATAGTCGTCAACCCATTGAAAGCGGTCTTCTTCGTCATAGTGGTAGCGTAAACCAACTTCTATATCGTGAACTGTATTGTCAGTATTCCATCTGTAATTCAATTTGGTCTGGATTCCTGTAGCAAGGTATTCTCTATTATTTGCTTTTACTGCAATGACATCATTTGCTTCTGTATTCGAATTTCCGCTAACAATATCGTAGTAACTTGAAAGCTCTTCGGGATTTTGAATAATGTTAGTAATACTCTCACGTTGACCGTTTACAGTCAAATAATCTACTTTGAACCAGTTACGATTAAAATTATTTAAATAGGCAGTTGTAGTGATTCTAACATTTGAGCTAAAGGCCATGGTATGTGTGCCCATAAATTGTAGATGTTTCGTATTCATCTGATCTTCCTGCGAACCTGCATAACGACGGAAGGGGGTAGCGGAAAAATCAGCTTCGGTAAGACCTAAATAGGTTTCATTGGAAATTTCATCAGAATATTGAAATTTAAATTCAAAGGCCTGACCAATTTTAGCTTCAGGATTTGTGTTTACTTTGAATTTAGCGACCAAGTCGTTTTTATCAAATCCGGTATTTTCACCATTATCCAATTCTTTGAATCCGTTAGAATTGTAGTTGAGGTATTCTATAGAATATCCAAAATTCTTTTTACTATCTCCCAATTGGGTATGTAAACGACCACTGTTAAAACTACCGTAGCTAGAGTTTAGAAAGATGCCAAAACTGTCTGGCACCTCAGTCGAAATCATATTAATGGCACCACCAGTAGTGTATGGGCCGTATTGTACTTGACTACTACCTTTTAATATTTCTACTGCTTGCATTCTAGCAATTGTTGGGAAATAGTAGGCTGATGGTGAGCTGTAAGGAGCTGGAGCAATTAATACCCCATCCTCCATTAAGGTAATCTTTGAGCTACGCTCTGGAGAAGTACCTCTAAGGCTAATGTTTGGTCTAAGTCCAAAACCATCCTCTTCGTAAACATTTACTCCAGGAACACTTCTAAGGGTTCGGTTTATGTCTGTATAATTAAACTTCTTAATTTCTTTTGGTGAAATGTAATAGGCTGAACCTGTTCTGTTCTTGGCTTCAAACTTACTCCCTAAAATAGAATTGGCTTTAAGTGTTACTTCGTTTAAATGTATTGAATCCATGCTTGTAGATGCTGGTTTCTGAGCAAATACAGCTAGAGTTAATAGGAATGTAAAAAGGAATATTGAGGTTTTCATTTTATTTATACTTATTTAGACTTACTTAAAATAGTGTTCTTTTGCGCAAATGTAATACCCTTCTTTGTTATTTGCAAAGCTTATTTAGAATAAATAAAAATAGTGTGTTATTAATACTTTAAAATCAAAAGATTAGGACTAAAATTTTAACACTTGATAAGTGTATTATCTTGATGAACCGTATTCATTTGACTAAGTAAAAAAAGAGTATCTTTGCACGCAATTAAATCCTTAATTGCTATGCAAGCCCACCAAAATAAAATTCTAGGAGAAGGTCTAACATACGACGACGTATTATTAGTACCTGCCTATTCTGATGTACTTCCAAGAGATGTAAACATTCAGACCAAATTCACCAGAAATATTACCATTAATGTTCCTATCATATCTGCAGCTATGGATACGGTTACGGAATCTAGAATGGCTATTGCTATGGCTCAAGAAGGTGGTATTGGTGTTCTACATAAGAACATGACCATTGAGCAGCAAGCTATGAAGGTAAGAAAGGTGAAAAGAGCTGAAAGTGGAATGATTTTAGATCCTGTGACTTTACCTTTACATTCTAAAGTGAAAGATGCAAAGGCCAATATGAAAGAGTATAGTATTGGTGGTATTCCGATTGTAGATGATGCAGGAAAATTATTAGGTATTGTTACCAATAGAGATTTACGTTTCGAGAAAAATAATGAACGCCCAATAGCTGAAGTGATGACTTCAGAAAATTTAGTTACTGCAGAAGAGGGTACTTCATTATCAGAGGCTGAAGATATACTTCAACAACATAAAATCGAAAAACTTCCAGTTGTAACAAAGGATAATACTTTGGTAGGACTAATAACTTTTAGAGATATTACCAAATTAACCCAAAAGCCAAGTGCCAATAAAGATCAATACGGAAGATTACGTGTTGCTGCTGCCATAGGTGTTACTGCCGATGCCGTAGAAAGAGCTGAAGCTTTAGTTAATGCAGGTGTAGATGCAGTTGTTATCGATACTGCCCATGGTCATACAAAAGGCGTAGTAGCTGTTTTAAAAGCGGTAAAAAATAAGTTTCCGAATTTAGATGTTATTGTAGGTAATATTGCAACAGGTGAAGCTGCCAAATATTTGGTAGAAGCTGGTGCAGATGCGGTTAAGGTTGGTATTGGGCCAGGCTCAATTTGTACGACTCGTGTAGTTGCGGGTGTTGGTTTTCCACAATTCTCTGCCGTGTTAGAAGTTGCAGCCGCAATTAAAGGCTCTGGTGTACCTGTTATTGCAGATGGTGGAATAAGATATACTGGTGATATTCCTAAAGCTATAGCAGCTGGTGCAGATACCGTTATGTTGGGATCGCTTTTAGCGGGTACAAAAGAATCTCCAGGAGAAACCATCATTTATGAAGGACGAAAGTTTAAATCATACAGAGGTATGGGTTCTGTGGAAGCCATGAAACAAGGTAGTAAAGATCGTTATTTTCAAGATGTTGAAGATGATATTAAAAAGTTGGTTCCAGAAGGTATCGTAGGTCGTGTACCATATAAAGGAGATTTATTTGAAAGTATTCATCAGTTTATTGGAGGTCTAAGAGCTGGTATGGGTTACTGTGGTGCGAAGGATATAGCTACTTTACAAGATACAGGTAGATTTGTAAAAATTACTGCAAGTGGTATTAATGAGAGTCATCCACATGATGTTACTATCACCAAGGAAAGTCCGAATTATAGTAGATAGAAAAAATATAATGCATAAAAAAAAGAGGTCTAAAAGATCTCTTTTTTTATTTGTTGATTTGGCATTTTATTTGCCTGTCTTACTAACATAGGCGTCCCATTTTTTCTCCTTATAAATATTATCACCAAAATAACGGGCTATTTCTAAAAACGGCTTTGGTTTTTGATAACCAGGTACTGGTGACAACATATTTAGTTCTTCATCCAAAAAAATCGTTGTTGGGTAACTTAAACGACCTTGCATTAAGGCAGCGGCAAATTCATGATATCCTTTTCTTCCTGAGGGTACAAATTTATAAATCTTTCCTTTGTATTCAATAGGTTCTTTGCCTTCTCCATCTAGCTTAACCATGTAATAGTTTTCTGCCATATAAGCGGCAACTTCAGGGTTTTGAAAGGTGTCTTTGTCCATTTTCTTACACCATCCGCACCAATCGGTATAGACATCTATGAATACTTTTTTAGGATTTTTATCGGTTGCAGCTAATTCTGCAGCTTCATTCCAAGAAAGCCAATTCACCTCTTGAGCAAAAGTAATGCTCGAGATAAGTATAAAGGCAATGAATAAAACCGTTTTAGAAATATAAAGAGCGTTCGATTTCATATGATTTTTGAGATATTAGTCCAATAGCAATACCAAAACTAACGCATTTTTACGTTCTTTATTTCACTTTAGCAATTTCTTTAACAGCGAACAAATCTTTAATATCCACTTGATTACGTATTAAATCATCAAAAGTTTCTCTTTCGCGAATAAGAATTGCTTTGCCTTTGTGCCAAAGAACCTCTGGTGGTCTAAATCTAGAATTGTAGTTGCTGGCCATTGTAAAGCAATAAGCACCAGCATTTTTAAAGCAGAGAATATCACCTTCAGTTATTTCATTAATTCTCTTGTTGCTTGCAAATGTATCGGTCTCACATATATAACCAACAACAGAGTAATAACGTTCTCTTCCCTCAGGATTAGATATGTTCTTAATAGTATGTGTAGCACCGTAAAGCATAGGGCGTATTAAATGGTTGAAACCAGAATCTACACTTGCAAATACGGTTGAAGTAGTCTGTTTAACAACATTTACCTTAGCTAGAAAAACGCCGGCTTCACTTACCAAAAATTTACCAGGCTCAAATGCCAAAGTCAAATCTTTCCCATATTCTTTGCAAAACTCATTGAAACGGGTGCTTAATTTTTTACCCAACTCTTCAACGTTGGTTTCAATATCGCCTTCTTTGTAAGGAACTTTAAACCCACTACCGAAATCGATAAAATCGAGATTTTTAAAATTTCGGGCGGTATCGAATAATATTTCAGACGCATATAGGAAAACATCGATATCTAAAATATCACTTCCAGTATGCATATGAATACCATTAATATTCATTTTAGTCAACTCTACAATGCGAAGCAAATGTGGAATTTGATGAATACTGATTCCGAATTTCGAATCTATATGACCTACCGAAATATTAGAATTTCCTCCGGCCATTACATGCGGATTAATTCTTATACATACGGGTATCGTTGGGTGTTTGCCGCCAAATTGTTCTAATATAGATAAGTTGTCAATGTTGATACGGACACCAAGTTTAGATGCTGCTTCAATTTCTTCAAGCGAAACACCATTGGGTGTAAAAATGATGGATTCTGGTTTGAAGCCAGCCAACAGGCCTAATTGTACTTCTTGGATAGAAACCGTGTCTAAACCACTACCAAGACTATTCATTAATCTTAAGATAGAAATATTAGATAAGGCTTTGGCTGCATAATTGAGCTTTAATTTCTTTACCGAACCAAATGCCTTGGTCAATCTATTGAACTGTGAAACTATTTTTTCCGAGTCATAAACATAAACTGGATCACCAAAGGTTTTTGCTATTTGCAACAAATCCTCATTTTTCATACTATACAATTTTATACAAAGTTACTTCTCTAATTGGACAGCAACAAAAATAATCACATAAAAACAATAAAAATAACAAAATGTGATATTTGTAACAATTATAAAATAAATTTATTTTGGCGTGCTGTAAAGTCCTTTGTAATTTTATACAATGAAAATACCTTTATTTCCACTGCAGTCCATATTTTTTCCAGGAGAAACAGTGCCGCTTCATATTTTTGAAGAACGTTATAAACAACTGATAACCGATTGTAGAGAGGAAGCAATCACTTTTGGTATTCCCGTCTTTATTAACAATAAGATGGAGTATGGTGTTGAGGTTCAGCTGGTAGAAGTAGTAAGTACTTACGATAGTGGTGAAATGGATGTTGTTTGTGTTGCACGGCAGGTTTTTAAGCTGTTGGCTTTTGAGAAGAACATGCCAGGTAAATTATATGCTGGGGGTATTGTGAAGCTTTTAGATTACGACTATGAGGCATCTATTGAAAAAAAACAAACTATTATAAAAGGTATTCATCAATTATATACTATAATGGAGGTCCCTTTTAAAGAGCTCAATGTAGAAGCATTCAATAGTTTTACATTGGCCCATAAAATTGGTTTGTCTTTCGAGCAAGAATACCAACTTCTTCAGATACCTTCAGAAAATGACCGCCTAAATTTTATAAGCTTACATTTAACTGCTACCATCACAGTATTATCAGAGGTAGAACGAACAAAGAAAATCATAGAACTTAATGGTCACTTCAAAAATTTTGACCCTTTAGATTTTAAAGATTTGGAAATGTGAGAAATATTAGGTTGTAAAATTGCATCACTTTAAAGATGTTTTGTGGTTTTATACAGTTTATTCTTAGAGTTATTCTAATTAATCACTTGTATTTTTAGATTATTACTTAGTGTTTCCTATTTTTGCTTAACAATTAAAATCACCATATATATGAACCTTCACGAATATCAAGGAAAAGAGATATTAGCAAGTTTTGGGGTGCGCATCCAAAGAGGAATAGTTGCCCATAATGCGAAAGAGGCTGTTGAGGCTGCAAAGCAATTAACTGCTGAAACCGGAACTGGATGGCATGTTATAAAAGCTCAAGTACACGCAGGTGGTCGTGGTAAAGGTGGTGGTGTTAAATTGGCCAAAAACCTTAAAGAGGTAGAAGAAATAGCAAACCAGATCATAGGTATGAACTTAATTACTCCGCAAACTTCTGCAGAAGGTAAAAAAGTTCATCAGATATTGGTTGCTGAAGATGTGTACTATCCAGGTGATAGTGAAACTAAAGAATTTTATATGTCTGTCCTTTTAAATAGGGCTACTGGCAAGAATATGATCATGTATTCTACAGAAGGTGGTATGGACATTGAAGAGGTTGCTGAACACACACCTCATTTAATTTTCACTGAAGAAATTGACCCAGCAACAGGAATTTTAGGTTTTCAAGCTAGAAAAATAGCTTTTAACCTTGGTCTTTCTGGAACAGCATTTAAAGAGATGACCAAATTCGTGTCTTCTTTATATAAAGCATATGTTGAAAGTGATTCAAGTATGTTCGAAATTAACCCTGTATTGAAAACTTCTGATGATAAGATTATGGCGGTAGATGCAAAAGTATCTATTGACGATAACGCACTTTATCGTAGAAAGCAGTATGCAGAAATGCGTGATCTAAGAGAAGAGAATCCGATTGAAGTTGAAGCTAGAGAAGTTGGTCTTAACTATGTAGATTTAGACGGTAACGTTGGTTGTATGGTTAACGGAGCTGGCCTTGCTATGGCAACGATGGATTTAATTAAAATGGCAGGTGGTGAGCCAGCTAATTTTTTAGATGTTGGAGGTACAGCTGATGCAAAAAGAGTTGAAGAAGCTTTTAGAATCATTTTAAAAGATCCAAACGTAAAAGCAATTCTAATCAATATATTTGGTGGTATCGTTCGTTGTGATCGTGTAGCACAAGGTGTTGTTGATGCTTATAAGAATATGGGCGATTCAATGAAAGTGCCGATTATTGTAAGATTACAAGGTACTAATGCTGAATTGGCAAAAGAGATAATTGATAATTCTGGATTAGCGGTTCAATCGGCTGTTCAGTTTCAAGAAGCTGCAGATAAAGTTAAAGCTGTATTGGCGTAAACAAGTTTGCTTAACATATTATAGTAAAGGCCATTCTAATGAATGGCCTTTTTTTTGCGTTTAACTTTTCTCAATAGGGTAATTTGTGATTGTGTAATTTAAACTTAGTGTAATTGAAAATACACCTAATCTGTAGTTTATGTTAAGGGAGTGAAATAATGGTTAAGACTTTTAAAACTTGAATAATCTATTCTTGTGATATTTATTTTTACTGGAAGAAATTGAGAAATTTTCATTAAAAAGATGTTAAAATTGAAATAATCGGTAACAATTTCAATTTTCAAGCGTCTTTATAATAATTCATCATCAATCAATTATTAATCAATCTTCAGAATATCTGGAGGAAAAACAAAAAGTCATGAGAAAATTAAGTTTAGTAGTGGTAGCTGCAATGCTACTTGCAACAGGTAATGTATTGGCAAAGGATACAACAGTTGAAAACCCTACAAAAAGTCTTTCATCACAGATATCAGCTATGTTATCAGAAAATAATTTTTCTGAGGAGCAAACTGATTTAACAGCTCAAGTTCGTTTTACATTAAATAATGAAGGCGAAATTGTGGTATTATCTGTAAGTACAGATTTTGATAAGATGGAACGCTTCGTTAAGAATAAACTAAACTATCAAAAAGTAAATTTAAATGAAGCGGAAGAAGGTAAAATTTATACTATTCCGGTTCGTGTAAAAGCTTAACCTAGTTTAAAGGTTATCAGAAAAAATCCTGCTGCACTATGGTGTATCAGGATTTTTTCTTGTTTTTATATTTTACAGGAGTAATAGCTTTGTCTACTTTTTTAAGCTGTTTGCTTTTAAAATCTTCCCTAACATTAAATTTTTTATCGGGCTTATCAGCAACTTTGGTTTTCCCTGAAAGAACGTCACTGGGGTTTTTCGGATTCTCCTTAGTTCCTCTAAGGTGAATTACCAATCCGTTCAAGAAATTACGTAACACTTGGTCACCACATTCCATATAATTAGGGTGTTCTTCATTTCTAAAAAAAGCACCTAATTCACTTTTTGAAATTTTAAAATCTACCAGTTGAAGTATTTCAACAATTTCATCATCCCTGAATTTTAAGGCTACTCTTAATTTTTTAAATATATCGTTATTGGTCATACTACTAATTTAAGCTCTGCAAGTTATTATAAAATTATGTACTCATTGAGTTGTGTACCGTGTTTTTTAATGGGAAACATTTCTTTGTTTAGCTTGAAAATTCTGATTTTCACTTTATTTCTAAGAAGTGAATTCATCTGAATATGAAATAAGTAAGGTTTTATCACTTTCTGGGATTTAAGGAAATTCATGGAAACATTCTATAAAAAATACGATTGCTTAAAATTTCGAGTTAGTATAATGAATGTCAATATATTAGATTGATTTATGCCTACGGAAAAAGAAAAACTTAGTATTTTATCGGAAATGATTGCTTTTGCCAAAGTAAACAATGAGATAAAGCAAACGGAATATGACTTTCTTTTTTCTGTTGCCCAACAACTAGAAGTCAGTAAAAAAATCTTCGATAGTTTGTTTGTTGAGAATGTTGAGCACATAATACCTAAATCACAGTCAGAAAGAATTGTTCAGTTTCATAGATTGTTATTGTTGATGAATGTAGACAATAATCAAGAAATGATTGAAATAAAGAGAATTCATGATATAGGGTTGAAAATGGGTTTGCCACCTGGTGCAATTCAACAAGTGTTAGCTATTATGCATAAATATCCCGATAAAATTGTTCCACCAGATTTGTTGATAGCCATTTTTAAAGCGCATTATAATTAAGACCACGAGATAAATTCGGTATCAATTTTTGACAAATCTCTTTTATTCTCAATATTCAATTTTGCATCTTCCCGCAATTCATTTATTTCTATTTCAATATCTTTTAACTGATTAGAGTTTATAACATGAGATGTTAGCGTTTTAAGCATATGCATCAATTTTCTCATAACGGTTATATCATGTTTGCAATATTGACGATAAGTGGCCATGACATTATAAAGCACTTCAGAAAAGGTAGGGCATTTGGTGCTAGACCAATTAATACTATCTGAATCGCTTACATATTCATATTCCCATTTTTTCATTAAAACCAGAAATAATGAAGTAAGATAATCAATGGTATTTAATGCGGTGCCTGGGTCGTTTATTCCAGTGGACATTGCCTTAACGCCTATCTCTGATATTTGCCTAAACCCGTAAATATAATTTTGACCCATTAGTTCTTCATTGTTAAAAAGTAAAGTGTCCATTATCTTTTCCTTTAATTTTTCATCAATCGGTTTTTCGGTTAAAAGTCCGATTGTGCCATCTAATAGAAATTGACCTTTAAATAGATTAATCACAACCTTAGTGTTATTTTCCTTGCAGAGCTTTAAAAGATTATCGTGGAGTATTCCATAAAAATATCCTGAAGTTGTAATTTCATATTCTTCCCAATTCTCAATATTTGGAAAATCAAGTGACTTTTCTTTCTCTTGCTTAATTATATTTTCAATTTCAGATTTTGTTCTATTGTGAATATCTATTAAGATATTACCAACCTGTATGGCCTGCGAAATATGGTGAATGAAATAAATGAACGATGCTAGACACAATACTGTTAAAATGATGCCTATTAATACTGAAAAACCAGGCGTTTGATAAGAATTCTCAGTAGGCTCAATGGAGATGAGAATAAAGATGTTGTAAAGTATAGTTGCAATGTACTGTCCTAATACAAATTGATGCTTTTCATCTGAGATAATACCTGGTAAAACTCTTGGTGAGAAATTACTCGAAGCTTGGTTTAATAAAACCATGACCATCGAAAAGCTAAAAACCGTTAAAGAAAATAAACCTCCAATTAAAGTGCTCAGTATTGTTTTGGCGGTATCGGTATCATCTATAACCAAGCCAGGTGCTACATCTATTAAATAGCTAGATATATTTATTTGCTCCAGGTAAATCATTAAAAATGCTAATACTAACCCTGCTATTGAAATTATGGTAGGTAGGAAGGCAATTTTATTGCGTATTTGTTTTACGAAGTTGGTAAGTCTATCCATGAATTGAGTTTCATTATAAAACTAACTAAAATAGAAGTTATAAAGTGGCTGGGTTGATGAGATTATAGCATCGAAATTTGATTTTTTGACAAAATGACATGTTGTTAGAGTGTTAATAAGACATAATGGCACTAAAAATGAATTGGTATATAGTTTGTTCTAATTCAAACAATTAATAACACAATTTATTTAAAATATACAATTATGAGTTTAACTAAGAGAAATGAAGTGTTGTTCCCAGCTTTAATGAACGAAATATTTAGACCAGATTGGTTCGGTGGTACGCAAAATGAAAGAGCTGCTATACCAGCGGTTAATATTAAAGAGAATGAGGGAAATTTTGAACTGGAACTTTTTGTACCAGGTAGGAGTAAAGATGAATTGATTATCGAAATAGATAATGCTGTCTTGACTGTTTCTTCTGAAACTAAGGAGGATAAAGAAGAATCAAAAGAAAACTTTACAAGAAGGGAGTTTAAGTTTTCTTCTTTTAAAAGAGCTTTTACCCTTCCTGAAACTGTAGCTACAGATAAAATAGAAGCTGCGTATATTGATGGGGTTCTAAAATTCAATCTACCTAAAAAGGAAGAAGCTTTAACAAAGCCAAAAAGAAAAATCGAGTTGTCTTAATTATAAAATTTTTTAGGTTGGTTTGAGTTGTTTGTTTAAAGTGCTTTGAGTAATCAAGGCACTTTTTTTTATGGTAAAGGTTCGGTTAAAATTGCCAAACATGATAAAATTCCTTCTCTATAATTCCCTAACCGTAAATTCTCGTCAGGCCCATGTATATTGTTATCCGGATTTGGGATTCTAATGGATACTGCAGGTATCTTCAAAGTTTGTATAAATGGAGCCATTGGTTGAGAACCGCCTGTCGTTCTCATGTTAACTATATCGTCTCCAAATACTTTTTCAAGTGCCGAGTTTAAAAATTTTCCGATGTCGGTATCCATATCCGTTCTAAAGGGTTTTGAGCCTATTCGGTACTCGTATGCCGCAAGTTTTTTAAAAGTGGCTCTATCTTCACTAGTGGCTGCGGAATCGACCAAATGATAGCCTTGCTTTATGATGTGATTTCGTAATAATTCTAATTGTCTTTCTGCAGGTGTTTCGAGCACTAACCTCATGTCTATTTCAATAACAACATCTTCTGGTATTAAGGTGCGTACTTCCTTTCCTGTGTAGGCAGCTTTTAGACCTCTTATGTTTAAACTAGGAAACTGTAGGGCTTCTTGGTAGGTAGATGCCACGTGTTCGGAGCTGAATATACCTAGTCTAGTATTTAGACTATCATTGTTTTCAGGAATCATAGCCAGTAATTGTTTGTCACGTTCAGTTAAAACGACACCATCATAAAACCCTGGTATTTGTACAATTCCTCGGTCATCCTTTAAACTGCTTATTAATCGTGCCGCTTCAAAAACCGGATTAGGTGCATAATTTCCATATTGACCACTATGAAGTGCATATTTTGGTCCGAATACTTTTATAGTTGCAGTTGCGATTCCTCGAGCACCATAAGTCAATGTTGGTAAATTTGAAAGGTGTCTTGTACCATCCATAATAAAAAGCATTTCAGCGCTCAACAAATCTTTGTTTTCTAAAACTGCTTTTGGTAAATCAGGAGAACCTAATTCTTCTTGAAAATCCATAATCACTTTTATGTTGTATTTTGGATTTATGTTTTGCTCTTGAAGAATTTGTAAAGCGGAAATTAATGACATCGCCGGACCTTTTGAATCGGATGCGGAGCGTGCAAAAATTCTCCAGTCATCATCATAAATATTTTGTTCTGAATCAATTTCTATTGGACTCCAAATTCCATTTTTGAATTCTTTAATTATGGGTGTAAACGGGTCGGTTTGTGACCAAGCGGAACTATCAACAGGTTGCCCATCAACCTGTAAATAAAAAAGAATGCTCTTGTAGTTTTTTTTATATATTTTTTCCGCAAAAAGGAGGGGAGCGCCATCGGTTTTTATGGTCTGAGTTTTGAAGTTTAATTTTCTAAAAACACTATCACACCAATGTTTATTTTTGTCAATTTGCTCAGGATAATTTCCATCATTTTGTAGTTTCAAAAAATGACGTAAATTCGTAAAAGCTATATTAAAATTCTCGTTAGTTAGCGACTTTAATTCTTCGCCTTTTAAGATTTGGCAATGGCTACTGTAGCTGGTTAAAATACACATGGTGAATACTACTAAAGCTTTCCAATTTTTCATTTTTGTATAGATATAAATCGATTTAGTCTTGTCTAAAAATTATAGATAAAGTACTTTTATCCATATGGTTATGTAGTCTTAAGTTTAATTTTAGTTTATATTTTTTAGAAATGGTAAAATTTCGCTAAAATCGGACTTATTCTTGTTCTTGCAACGATTTTATTTCATCTCTCAACTTTGCAGCTTGCATAAAATCAAGTTCTTTAGCAGCCTTTTCCATAGCTTTTCTTTTTTCTTTTATCATCTTCTCAACTTGCTCTTTGGTCATGTATTTCAAGTCAGGTTCAGCGGCACGTAATTCCTCTTTTATGAAGTGATAAGTTGAGACTGAATTCTTTGATAAAACATTGTCCAAACTTTTGTTTAAAGCTTTCGGAATTTGATTATTATCAGTGTTGTATTTTATTTGTTTTTCACGTCTATAATTTGTTTCGTCAATCGTTTTTTGCATGCTGTTCGTTACCTTATCTGCATACATAATTGCCTTTCCATTTAGGTGTCTTGCAGCTCTGCCAACGGTCTGTGTAAGTGATCTATTACTTCGTAAAAACCCTTCTTTATCCGCATCTAAAATTGCGACTAAAGATACCTCTGGCAGGTCCAATCCTTCACGTAATAAATTCACTCCAATGAGCACATCAAAGATTCCTTTGCGTAAATCTTGCATGATTTCAACACGTTCTAAAGTGTCAACATCACTATGAATATATCTACATCTCACGTTAATTCTATCCAAGTATTTTGCCAATTCCTCGGCCATTCTTTTAGTCAATGTTGTAACTAAAGTTCGCTCATCTTTTTCAACCCGCTGATGAATTTCTTCTACCAAATCGTCAATTTGATTTAGACTTGGTCTTATTTCTATAATGGGGTCTAGCAAGCCAGTTGGTCTAATTACTTGTTCAACATATACACCTTGACTTAGTTGTAATTCGTAATCTGCTGGTGTGGCACTAACAAATAAAACCTGATTTTGTAAAGCTTCAAATTCCTCAAATTTAAGGGGTCGGTTATCCATTGCAGCTGGCAAGCGAAACCCATAGTCAACTAAATTTACTTTTCGCGATCGGTCGCCACCATACATCGCGTGTACTTGAGGTATGGTCACATGACTTTCATCAATAACCATTAAATAGTCATCGGGAAAATAATCTAAAAGACAGAAAGGTCTTGTGCCAGGTTCACGACCATCTAAATATCTTGAGTAATTTTCAATACCAGAGCAATAACCAAGTTCACGTATCATTTCTAAATCGAAATTTGTACGCTCCTCTAAACGTTTTGCTTCTAGAGGTTTGGCTATATCTTTGAAGTAGTTGATTTGTTTGACTAAATCGTCTTGAATACTATGAATAGCATTCTGTAAGACATCTTTAGAGGTGACGAACATATTAGCTGGGTAAATAGTAAGTGTCTCGTAAACTTCTATTATACTATTGTTAAACGGGTCGAAAGCTTCTATTTCTTCTATTTCATCACCGAAGAAATGAATTCTGTAGGCATGGTCGGCATAACTAGGGAAGACATCTACAACGTCACCTTTTACTCGAAAGTTTCCGTTCTTAAACTCGGCCATTGTTCTCGAATACAGCGATTGAACCAATTGATGCATTAGCTTGGTTCTGGCAATAACTTGGTCTTTTTTAATGGAGATGACATTTTTTTGAAATTCCACTGGGTTACCAATACCATACAGGCAAGAGACCGAGGCAATAACGATTACATCTCTTCTGCCCGAAAGTAGGGAAGAAGTCGTACTTAGTCGTAATTTTTCAATATCCTCATTAATCGAAAGATCCTTTTCAATGTATACACCGCTAGTGGGTATAAATGCCTCTGGTTGATAGTAATCGTAGTATGAAACAAAATATTCAACAGCATTATTTGGAAAAAACTGTTTAAACTCAGAGTAAAGTTGAGCTGCCAAGGTCTTGTTATGTGCCAATATTAAGGTAGGTTTTTGAACTTCTTCAATAACATTAGCTACCGTAAATGTTTTTCCAGAGCCTGTTACCCCTAATAAGGTTTGATATTTTTCATTTTCATTCAGTCCTTTAACCAATTCTTTAATGGCATTCGGCTGATCTCCTGTCGGCTTAAATTCTGATACTACTTTGAATTTCATGTATGGTAATTCTCTTTTTTGAAGTCTAAACTGAATTGCTTAAAAATTCATCTTGCATCGGTATTTGTAAGTGGAAACTAATTAAATATCCATCATGCTGATACTTAGTATAAAAATACGAAAGACGAATTTTATATTAGACGTAAGCCCATACGATTTCTGTCACCTTTTTAAAGAAAAATGACCGATAATTTCTTGTCTATTAAGGAAACTTGCCCTAAACCAGTAATCTGACTCAGGTAAAACCTTATTGTTGAAAGTTCCGTCCCAACCTTTATCATTGGGATTAATTTGTTTTAGTAGACCGCCATACTGGTTGAATATAAAAATTAGGTCAATTACAGATTCAAAGTTTTCTGGTGGAGGAACAAATTGCCAATAATCATTAATGCCATCTCCGTTAGGGGTGAAAAATGCGGGAAAATCATTGGATACGATATCCCTATCTACCGATCTTTCCGTAATTCCACAACCATTTTTATCGCGTACATAAGCAATATGTGGGCCATGTGGAATATTGTTAAAAATTGGAATATCTTGATAAGGCCCGTCTCGGTTGTCTAAAGCATATTCATATTGACCGTCGCCTATGGCAGAAATGGTAATTGTTTTGCCATTGATAAAATTGACAACATCTATCGCTGTAATAGTAGCTGCTTCAGATGCTACGATATCAATAAGTTTAGAACTGGTACATTCGATAATACCACTATCGGTGGTGATAGTATTATAGGCTTCAAATCGATATCTACCAGGTATTGAAATGTCTACACTTCGTGATTGTGATATTAAAGATTCTTCACTACCGCTATTGGTTAGATACCACCTGAAACCGTCTGCATCATCATCTGTAGTAATCGTATATGGCAGTTCATCACTGCAAATACCTACAATGTTGGGTAGGTTGATTTGTGGAGCACGGTATACTAGCTCGCCTGTATTTTCATTAACATAAGGGTCACAAACGTATAATGCAAAACTTGTGGTAAAGACTTCTTCAGGACACGACGTCGCAGTACCGATATCGTTATACGGAACAATGCGCACATAAATTGAAGAGTTTTGCGGTAAGTCTTCTGGTGGGTTGAAACTTAATACATTCTGTACATCTAAATTATCGACAAGGTCAGTTCCGTTTGGCGTGGTACCCATAGATAGTTTATAGCCGTTAGCGCCAGGAGCATAAGCCCATTCCAAATCGGTTATTATGGTAACGCTACTAGCGTTATTGTCCGGCGCTATTAAAATAGAGCAAGATGGTGCAGAAGTTGTTTGGATTGTAGTAAAGGAAATTTCTTGACATGCAATAGGTGGGCCGTCAAAAGGTACCAAGCTTAAAGTCGCATAAAGTCTCGTATTGTCGGGAAATCCTAAAGGCGGAGTATACGATATGTCGATGCCGACAGGTTTTCTATCAAGTATGTCATTTCCCATCGGTGTTGTGCCAATAGACAATAAATACCCATTATAACCTAAAACTTCAGGCCAAGTTAACGTAGCGTCTAAGGGTACGTCGGTCGCTCCATTAATAGGATAGCTAAATGTTGGACAGTCTTGAGCTGATGATAATGAGCAGATCAAAAAAATGCCCAAGTACTTCAGAACGAGAAACATTTCTTTTAAATTCATTTATATCAAATTTTTAATTTAGCGTTTTAAATTAAAATGACCTTTAATTACTTTTTTGGAAAATGACACTGCTTTAAACCAATAATCGGTTTCAGGTAATTCTCTACCATTGAAATTTCCGTTCCAACCTTTGGTTTTAGGGTCTAGTTGCGCAAGTAAATTTCCGTATCTATCGAATATAAAAATAAACTCAATATTAAGTTCGCTACTATCTGATTCATTCTTTAGCTGCCAAAAATCATTTATGCCATCACCGTTCGGTGTAAAAAAAGGAGGGAAATCCTTAATTGAAATTTCTTTTTCTACAAGACGTTGGGTAACACCACATCCGAATTTATCACGAACATATACAGTGCGCTCGCCAGGTTCAAGATTTGTGAATATAGCACTATCCTGAAATCCATTATCACGACTTTCTAGCGAGTATTCATATTCACCGTTACCATAAGCTACAATTTCTATTCGCAGGCCGTTGGGTTCTCTTGAAACTATTACATTTTCTATTTCGGGTAATTCTGAGTTTACGACTTCAAAATTTTTAGTAACAGGGCATTCTATACTAGCCCCAAATTCTGAAATAATATTATATAACTCTACACGATAATAACCTGCTTCATTAAATTCTAAATCTCGGGTGGTAGATATAATATTTTCAGTGCCATCAGTATTTATTTTTATCCACCTATAACCACGAGCTATTTGATTATTGTTTAAGATACCAAATTCTAAGTTTGTGCATAACGAGACTTTGTCTGGTATCGTAATAATCGGAAAGTCATTTTGATTACATTGCACTGTAGGTTCGCCAGTGGTGAAATATTCTTCAGTGCATAACATCGCTTCACCATTTTCATTGAAAGGAATAACTCTAACATAAACAGATTGGTTTAATTCAAGATTATTTTCTGGTTTATATGAAAGTATATTGCCGGTTTCAAAATTTTCAATAATGTCGTAATTATCAGGTGATGAGCCTATAGAAATTAGGTAATTGATAGCACCAGGAGCATAATTCCATTTAATATTAGTGTCTACACGTACTCCTGTTTCTTCGTTGTAGGGTGAGGCAAGTGTTGTGCAAACGGGTGGGTCGGTTATGTTGACGGTGGTGAAAATTTTGAGTGGACAAACCTTAATTGGTGCGTCGGGTAAAAATAGGCTTATAGTCACATAAATTATGGTGTCTTCGGGTAAACCAACAGTAGGTTGGTAAAAATTGTTTAATCCTGAAGAACGTCTATTTATAATCTCACCGCCACCAGGGGTTGTTCCTAAAGAAATCAAATATCCAATAACGCCGTCCACGGGGGTCCACTGAATTAAGTTGTCTACTGGTACATTAATATCGCCATCTATTGGCGATGTCATTATTGGGCATTGTTGTGTGTAGCAAAAAGAAGAATACAACCCAATACAAAGGCATAAAGTTAATATGATTCTTTCTTTGCCCATAGGTTCACCTTTTTAAGCTAAAATGGCCTTTAATTACTTTATTATTATTTGATATTGCCCTAAACCAATAATTAGATTCGGGTAGTGCTCTTCCATTAAAATCACCATTCCAACCAACTGAATTTGGTACTATCTGAGCTAAGAGTGCTCCAAACTTATCAAAGATCCAGATGTTCAATACATTGTTTTCACCGGTTGCTGCAGGAGGAATAAATTGCCAATAATCATTTACACCATCTCCATTGGGAGTGAAAAAATCGGGAAATCCTTCAACCGTCAAATCTTGTTCAATAGGTTGATTCACCATGCCGCATCCTCTTTTGTCACGAACATAAACGATATGATTTTCAAGGGTTATTCCATTAAACCTATTGCTATCTTGATATGGACCATTTTCATTGTCTAATGCATATTCAAAGCTTCCAGATTCAGTGGTTAGCACTTCATAATTACTGGTATTGGCTAAGTTGGTAACCAATATATTTTCAATCACAGGTGCTTGGGAGGCTTCCACTGCAAAAGATTTTGAGGAAGAGCACTCGTATGAGCTGCCAGAGTCTTCGAATACTGAATAGGCTTCGTAAAGATAATTACCTACTTCTGAAATAGAAACATCTGACGATGACGATAATAATGTTTCATTTCCTGCACCGTCGACTTTAAACCATCTATAACCATCAGCTTGGTCGGTCGCTGAAATTATATTTGATTCGCCATTTAAGCATATGGTAACTGTATCAGGGAAAGTTATTTTGGGATTTAAAACTTTTAATTCACCAGTTAATGGGTCAAAATATGGACCACAACCAAGTAAGGTGGAAAAAGTTTCTTGTGCACAACCAATAGCATCACCTGCATCGTTAAATGGAATTATGGTTATGAAGAAAGTGCGATTAGGTTCAAAATCTATGACTATGGTCGATGTTTTAAAAAATATTGCATCGTCTAAAATGTTGGATTCAAAAGGAGATGTGCCAATAGTAACTCTATAACCTGTTGCGTTGGGTACTTCGTTCCATTCTAAAACCGGACTTAAAGGAACGTTGGTTTCTCCATTGAAAGGTGTAATCATTGTAGAGCAGAAAGGTAAATCTGCCTTTGGTGCTGTAGCAAATATAGAGGAGTTACAATCAATCGATAATCCTATTCTATTATATGGTATTACTGAAATATAGAAAGTCGTTTCTTCTGGTAAGTCAGCTGTTGGATTATAGCTTAAGGTATTTCCGACGTCAAGATTATCGACAATTTCACCTCCATTCATTGATGTGCCAATGGTCAAGAAATAACCAGTAGCGCTAATTGAAGCGTTCCATGTAATGTTTGTTGCAGTGTTAACATCTAATGCATTTTCTTGTGGAATATTGAAAGTGGTACATTCTGGTGCTTCACTCAGAATGGCTGTTGTAAAACTTTGACTATCGCAAACAATATTCGGTTGATTAAAAAAGAAAAGAGTAATCGTTACAAATATTTTTGTGTTCTCTGGCAAACCTGTTGAGGGTGTGTAGCTGTTCGATGCCCCTAAATTTTGTTCGTTCAGAATATCGGTTCCGCCTTCTGTTGTTCCTAAGGATAAAATATAACCAGGCACACCAATAACTGGCTCCCATCGAATAGTCGAATTCAGTGGTGCTAAATCAGAACCATTTAAAGGATTTAAAAGAGCAGGGCAATCTTGGGCAATAATTTGCGAAAAAGAAATGAAAAATACCATGAAAGTTAATGGCATAGCCAAAATCTTTGGTAATGATATATTCCAATTCTTTTTCATAGCATGTTCGTAAACAATACAATATACTACAAAATGAAAATTTACCCTTTTGAAATCGTGTTAAATAGGACTAATGACCAATCTATTAGTCGTATTATAGGTCTCGTTTTTTTAAGATAGCGTATGAACCATAAATAAAAATTGCTGTCCAAACCAAAACAATTAATATTTCATACCAATGAATAGCATAATCAAGGCGCAATTCTTCTCCTATTTGGTTTACGACAGATTGTACAGCACCCAATCTTGAAAAGGGCTCTTTGATTAGATTGAACATAGCTTGTAATGGAAAAAAGCCCATGATAACATCTGTAGTTTCACCATCAAATAATTTCCAGCGAATAATGCCTCTAACAATACCTTCAAATACTTGCCACAGAATTAAAAAGCCTAGAGCGAAAGCTGACCTTTTAACCAAAACTCCTAAGAACAAACAGAAGGAAAAGAAACCTGTTAGTTTGACGAAAAATGCTACTAAAAACTCTAAGTCAGTTAGTATAATTGAAATCTCGTTATAATCTGAATATGCTAGCCCCAAAATCAATGAAACCACAAAAACAAAAAGGGTAGAAATCAGAGAAAAGGAAATAACAGTCAAGAATTTCGAAAGTATAAACTCCTTTTTAGAGAGTCCGTCAATTAAGTTCTGCTTTATAGTTTTATTACTGTATTCATTTGACATCATCGAAACGATTACAATTGCCAAGAAAAGTTTAAAGAATGCTGTAATAAATGTATTAAAGTGCCATATGTAGGGGAAATTAAATATTCCTTGATCTGCCAAATGGAATTGAATAGGGCCAATATCGAATTTAATGGCGGCAAACAAAGCTATAGAGGTTAATAGAGTGAAGTATGAAATAATCAATATTTTGCTTGCTCTATTATTCCAAAGCTTTATAAATTCTATGTGTAGTAATCGTATCATTGTCGGATTGTTTTAGGCTTTTGCGTTTTTAGTTAGTTCTAAAAACTGCTCTTCTAGACTTTCTTTTCTTTTGACCAAATGAGAAACTACTATACCGTTTTCAAACAATAGTTTATTTAACTTTTGGGGATCTAGTTCAGTATTTAGAAAGGCTGTGAGTAAACCATTTTCTATTTTTATTTCACCGAAATGTTCATTTTCTTTTAGAAAAGAATGTAATGAATCCATATCAGAAGTTTTGAGTTCAAAAAAGCCAAAGCTTGCTTTTAAACTATCTACTCTGCCGGAATATAATTTCTCACCTTTTCTTAATATGACAACGTGGGTACATACTTTTTCAACTTCATCTAATAAATGTGAGGCCAATAAAATTGTGGTTCCCTTTGCTGCAATGGTCTTAATGATTTCACGTATTTGATGAATGCCTTGGGGGTCAAGGCCATTGGTAGGCTCATCAAGAATTAATATTTCTGGGTCATTTAATAAGGCAGAGGCGATGGCCAATCGTTGTTTCATTCCTAAAGAAAATGTTCTAAACTTACTGTCTTTTCTATCTAGCAACCCAACTAACTCAAGTTTTTCTTCTATTTTATCTTCCTCAACGTCTTTAATTTTACAGACCAATTTTAAATTCTGTAAAGCAGTCATGTACGGGTAAAAGTTGGGGCGCTCAATAATGGCACCGACTTTTTTTAATGCTTCATGGGTTGAGGCCTGTCCATTAAACCAAGAGAATTGACCACTGGTTTTATTGACGACATTTAAAACGATGCCAAGGGTAGTTGATTTGCCGCTACCGTTGGGACCAAGAATGCCATATACATTGCCTTTTTCAATAGTAAATGATAAATCTTTTACTGCTGTGATGTACCCGAATTTTTTAGTCAGATTTTGTACTGTTAAAATATGGTCCAAAGTATGTTGGTGTTATTGATTGATATACCTAGTTGACGAAGAAAGCCTAACTTTGTTACAGTTAACATCATCAAATTTATTTCAACGTCATGTCAGAAGAACGATTAATGTCTAAAAAGAAACCTGCTTACCCTGTAAATGAGGCTTTAGATGACTATTTAGAACATTATAGTAGAAAGATAGAAATTCCCATATTTTATGATGATTTACTTCGTTTTTCAGGTTCAGTGGTCGTGTATGATAAAAATGATGAAGATACCTTGTGGGTTCGCGCTTATTATTCAGAGTTTGATAGAAAGGAAATTGATGATAGTTTAAAAAAGGTATATTCTATTTTACATTCTGATGGTAGTAATAATATTAACCAGTATTTAAATGTAGATGCCGTCGACTTCTGTACGTTTGGTAATTCTAAGCCTTTTAGAATTAAAATCCGTAATATTCTTAATGACAACTTTACATATTTCTATGTAAAGAAAACAGATGCCTCTCGTATTTATGGATTAGAATTGGAGCATATGTTGTCGCCTTATAACCTTAACTTTTTAGTGTATAAAGATACCTTGATAGAGGAGCATATTGCAGGTATACCTGGTGATGAGTTTATAAAAAATATGCTGCCAAAATGTACTGAACCTGAAAAAGCACAATTAGCCAAGGAATTTGTAAAGTTTAATGAGCGTTGTATGATTCGACTTTTAGGAGATATGCGTTCCTATAATTATGTAATAGTGCCGACTCATGATTTTGACCATGTAGTATATAAGATTAGAGCTATAGATTTTGATCAGCAATGTTTTGAAGGTAAATTGAAAGTATATCGACCACAATTTTTTAAGGAAAACTATAAAATGGTCGAGTTGGTTCGTAATAAATTAACGAGTGACTCAGTAGATCAATATAAGTTAGAAGAACGCTCTATGGTGGCGAAACGTATTTTAAGTTCTGGAAATAGAATTAAAAAATTAAGGGCTATTTGTAAGACCGATGAAATTTCTACGCCTGAAAATATTGCAATGCTTAGAGAGCAAATAGAAGTGCTTACTATGGATATGGATTTTAAAAGTTGCACTACTATGGGTCAAGTACTCGATTTAGCCTTGAACTTTGTACGTCGTAATTATGAGAATATTAGTATGAAACAGATTATCGAGAATAATATAAAAATCAACTAATAATTTATTGTAGGTGATGAATTGTTTATTTAAAAAAAGAGGATGAATATTTTATTTCATCCTCTTTTTTATTTGTTGTCTATTGAAATAGTTGCCCTTAGCTCTTTTGTTCTTTATTGAAGTATACTAAGTAGTAATACATTTGTCTATCTTCATCCCAACCTTTTTCAACAAATTTTGCTGCAGATTCCGGATTAATAAAATCTAGCTTTATCTGTATGTTGGTGTCTAAGTTAATTACGTTTTTAATTTTCTTACGTGCATCAGATACTGCCTTGTTAGCAATATCAAAATTAGAAACATCCTGAATACTGTATTTCGGACCTTTTTCTGTTTTGTAATGTTTAAATTCTGGAATTAATTCAGGGTTTTCCATTACTTCATTCAAAAACGTAGACTCTTCAAACGAATCGTTTTTTGCAAAATGGTTAACAGCACGGTTCATGAACAAAACTTCTTGTTGTTTATCTTCTGCAGGTAAAACCACATCTTTTGCGAAATTTTGACAGAATTTCAAGTAGTTTTTAGTCTTGAAGTTGTCATCTGAAAGAGGGTCAACGCCTAGGAAATTTTCTATCCAATATTTAGTGTCATACTTGTTACTATCAACAGATAGAACCTTATATCCTTCCTCTTTATCTACATTGAAAATTAAACAACCCTTATCTAATTTATTAATGTTGATGCCTTGTTGAATAACAATATCTAGGTTGCTATCCTTTTCTTCAAACTGAATAAAATCGTGCTTTAATTCGCTTTTAAAAATACCAATGGCATCAACTTTCTGGTTGTCTAATAATAGACCTGTTAAGTAAGCAACATAAACTTCTCCACTTTTAATGTGTGGGTGATTAGATTGCTCGAAAAGGAGTGAAGCGATTTTTTTAGAATTCAAATGTGCTTTTGAATTATCAGCGAAAACTTCACTTACTATTTTATATAGTTCATTGAACTCAACATCAACTTCATTGGTAAGCTTATAGTAGTTTTCTTCCTTTTCTCTAAAAGGTTTGAAAAAATATTCCTTTAGTAAACCAGTGGTTTCATCATTTAACCTGAACGGTTCTTCTGATAGAAAAACACCTTCGTTTTTATTTTTATTGCCCACTCTATGTATAGAAATACTTTCAATTTGGGTGGCATATAAGTTGATCATAGAATGTTCTTATTTATAGGATTGTTCTTAAAAGGAATTCACAATTTAATAACTACGGACTAATTCCAATTTTCATCAAAATCTAAATCGTCATAGTTTTCAAAGGTATCGTCAAAATCAAAGGCACTATTTTCAGCTACGAAGTTTTTTTCTGGTGGAGTTTCAGGTAATTCACCAAATGAGAATAATACATTTGGATAAGAACGACCATCTTCTTTTTCTTCGATATCGGCAAGTTCAACAAAAAACGTCCACATATTCATGAAATCATAAACATAAATTAGTTTAGGATTATCTTGAGTCATGATATCTTCCAAAAAAGATTCATTCATTAAGCGAACATCTGAACCAGATTCACTCATATCAAAAAGAGCAATCTCTTCTTCTTGTTGCCATTCATCATTACACGTATAAAAAGAAGCCATTTCATTACCTAAAAAACCAAACGCTTGTGTTATAGCATTATGAAAGTCTTCTAGTGAATTATGGGCTTCAATTTCTAAATCTCTGAAAATATCCTCCTCAGCGTCTAGAATTACACGAATTTTATAAATCATAACTTATTTTTTGCAGGAGGGCAAAGTTACGAAGTTTTACTAATTTTTCTAGGCTTTAATGCATCTAAAACTATGTAGAATTGTACTCCGAAAAGAATCGAAGCTAATACTAGGTGTAAAGGTTGACTAGCAAAGGGAAAATTTAGATAATTCATTGCTATTCCTGTAAATACTTCAACTAGTAATATAAAGAGTACCCAATAGATTTTAATGTGACCTAAATTTAGTTTTGTTATTCTAAAAGCCAAAAAAGCATTCAACAATAAAACTAATATAGAAAAAGACCTATGTATGTAAAATAATAATAAAGGGTCTTTAAGCCAATTACTTTTAGCATCATATCCATATATATCAATTTGTTCATCAACAAATTGTCTTACTTGTGTACCCATGACAATTTGAATGAGCGTTAGGCCTATCGCTAGAATACTGAGGTTGAGGGTAAGATTGTCAAAACGAATAAGTTTGTTTTCGGCATTCGCTAAATAAATTATGTATAAAAGCATGGCTACAATAACTAAAGCCATAAGCATATGTACCGTAATCTTAGCGGGTTCTAAAACAGAATACACTACCGTAGCGCCTAACCAGGCTTGAAAAACCATACCAAATACGACCAACCAGGCTAATATGGGTATTCGCTTTTTCTTTTTCCAGAATTTAATTGAGGCAATAGCAAGCAATAATGTAGCTAGACCTGCTAATGCACCGAATAGCCTATTGATATATTCTATCCAGGTATGCCATGGGTTGAAAATGGCATAATCATGTTTCGTGTAAAGTTCCCAATTGTCAGAATTGAAATCGCTTTTGGTTGTGAATGTCTCTTTTGATATCTGTAAAGATTCATCCTTTATAATAACTTGACCTTTTTCAAATAATCTATCCGGTTGCCATTTTAGCTCACTTTCATTTGTTGGCGGTATGTAATAACCAAAACATTTTGGCCAATCGGGGCAACCCATTCCGCTGCCTGTCATGCGTACAACGGCGCCTGCTATAATTACTAAATAAACTAAAAATAAAGATACTTTGGCAATTTTTCTAAATTGAATATCCATACTACTTTGCTATTACTAGTCCTAATTCCTTCCCTCTAATAATCATGAATTCTTTGGCTGCTTGGTACTCATTCGGTATATCTCCCTCTAATATAGCTTCTTTTATGGCTTCTTTAATAATACCTATTTCTCTGGATGGTTTTAGAGAAAAAGTTTCCATAATTTCTTCACCACTTATGGGTGGTTGAAAATTACGTATATGATCACGAGCTTCTACTTCCTCAATTTTTTGACGAACAAGTTTAAAGTTTTGATGATATTTTCGTTGTTTTTTAGGGTTTTTTGTGGTGATATCGGCCTCGCATAAGGTCATAAGATCTTCAACATTGTCACCAGCATCGAAAATAAGTCTACGAACTGCAGAGTCGGTTACAAAATCTTCAGACAATATGATAGGTCTTGAACTCATTAAAACCATTTTTTGAACAAACTTCATTTTCTCATTTAGCGGCATGCGTAAACGTTTAAAAAGTTTGTAGACCATTTTAGAGCCCACAAATTCATGTCCATGAAATGTCCACCCAATTTTTTTGTGAAATCGTTTTGTTGGTGCTTTACCAATATCATGTAATAAAGCCGCCCATCGTAACCAAAGGTCATCGGTGGCTTCAGAGATATTGTCAACCACTTCTAATGTATGCCAAAAATTATCTTTATGCTTTTGACCTTCAATCTCTTCTATACCTTGTAATGCTGTAAGTTCAGGTAGTATTAACTCTAGAAGTCCGGTTTTATGTAAAAGGGCAAAACCTAATGAGGGTTTCTTGCATAGCATTATTTTATGAAGCTCATCTAAAATACGTTCGTTCGAAACTATATTTAAACGATCCTTATGTTCGGTAATAGCTTGTAGCGAGGGTAAGGCAATTTGAAAATCTAATTGAGTCGCGAAACGTATCGCCCGCATCATCCTCAAAGGATCATCAGAATATGTAATACCTGGTTCTAGAGGAGTTTTAATGATTTGAGATTCTATATCTGCAATGCCGTTAAAAGGGTCTAAAAGTTTTCCGAAATTTTTTTTGTTTAATGAGAGCGCTAATGCATTAATAGTAAAATCTCTTCTTTTTTGGTCGTCTTCTAACGTGCCATCTTCTACGATAGGTTTTCTACTATCGCGCTGATAACTTTCTTTTCTTGCACCAACAAATTCGAGCTCAATGCCCTCATTCTTAATCATAGCCGTTCCGAAATTTTTAAAAACGGATACTTGTGGCTTGCCTTTTAATTTCGAAGCTATCTTTTCTGCCAATTTAATACCGCTGCCAATGGCAACAACATCGATGTCCTTTGGTATGGTTCTACCTAAAAAGTAATCTCTTACAAATCCACCTATAACATAACAATCTACAGAAAGTTCATCTGCAGCTTCTGAAATAATTTTGAAAATAGGGTTGTTTAAAGCGTTTTCGTGGCTCTGTTGCATGTTCTTATTCTCGAATAATCTTCACAGTATTATCATTAGATAATCTAATAATGGATGATGCGGAGCTATTCTGTTTCTCTCGGTGCAAATTTACCACATAGTCTACACCTGATAAAATGGCTTTGTCTATATTTTGGAAACTTTTGGGGGTATTCGTCCCAGAAATATTGGCGGAAGTGGATACAATGGGCTTTTTGAATTTACCAATTAGGTATTGGCAGAATTTATCCGACGCTACTCTAATAGCCAAAGTATTATCAGATGCAATGAGGTTTTCTGCCACACCACGAGGTTTATCGTAGATTATTGTGGTTGGTTTTGTAGCTAAGTCGATAAGGTCATAAGCAAGATCAGGTACTTTTTCGACATGTTTTTCTAGCATAGCATCATTTGCAACCAAACATATTAGTGCCTTGCTATCATCTCGTTGCTTTAGTTTAAAAACTTTTTGAACAGCCTCTTTATTGGTTGCATCACAACCAATACCCCAAACGGTGTCGGTAGGGTAGAGTATGAGTCCGCCATTTTCAAGAACCTCAATACATTTATTTATTTCTTCTGTCATAGCTCTTCTAAAAATTTGTTTAAAGAAATGTTTCTGGTTTAATATTAAAATGCTGGCTTAACGCAAGCCATTGAGTCCTATTTTTGTCGCCGCCTATATTCGATTTTTTAAGAGAATATTTTTGAGATCCTAAAATGGGTATTGGTGTTTCTGCCCTATTTTCAGCTAATATGGAATTCGTTGCATTTAATAATGCCATAGCTTTAAACCAAAGGTCATCTGCTTTAGGAGCCAATGCTAAGAATAATTCAGAATTAGAGATAGTATCTGAGAGTTTTTTAGGAGGATATAAAACGCCTTCTGCTCCGATAGGGATTACAGCAGATGTATTAAACGGTATTCCATCGTCGTAAACCCAATTCTTGTATGGTTGAAGCTCACCACTTATAGTATATCTAATATATCTTGTTTGATTTCCAATAATAGCTGTAGGATGTGCTTTATGTTCTTCATAAAGCAAACGAAGCCAATTAGAACGGTACATCATGTCATCATCGCAAGTAATAATAATATCTTCTGGAAAAAGTTCAAGGCTATGAATTAACTTTCTGTGAGAACAGGTTAAATCGGAATACATGATTTGAAATAAATCACTTTCCAATATTCTTAATTTACTTGGTATTTCATTTTTTAAAGATTCATGTAGCCAAAGTATTATTTTTTTTGGTCTAGAATCTTGGTTCAAAATACTTCGTATAGTTAAATACAAGGTCTGTAACCTTTCTGGTATGGAGGTTAAAGAAACAATAACAGGTATTTCTTCTTTTGTTTTAGAAACAATACTTTTAACCGAAAGCGATGAAAGTTTAATTGAAGTGTAAATAGATACAGGTATTTCTTTCAACTTCATTTTACAATGCTGTTATTTGTCGTTTATTAATGTAGACAGTCTTTTCAAGATCAAAGATAGATAAGACTTTTATATTTTTGTGGTAATTTGAAACGTAGTATGGAGATTCCTAAAATAAGTGTCATAGTTAGTACATATAATGCCGAAGAGTGGTTGAAGAAGGTGCTGTGGGGTTTTGAGCAACAAATTTTCAAAGATTTTGAAGTTGTCATTGCTGATGATGGTTCAAAAGAACCAACGAAAGAATTGATTGATGAAATGTCTAAAAAGGTTCATTATCCTATTGTACACGTGTGGCAAGAAGATGATGGGTTTCAAAAATCAAGAATATTAAACAAGGCCGTTACCGCTTGTTCTGCTGATTATATTATAATGACCGATGGCGATTGTATACCTAGAGAAGATTTCGTTCAGGTACATTATATTAATAAAGAAACTGGCTATTTCATTTCTGGGGGTTACTATATGCTTCCTATGAATATATCTAAGTTGATTACCCTAGAAGATATTGAAAAACAACGTTGTTTTAATATACAATGGCTTAAAGAAAAAGGTATTCCGCAAACTTTTAAGAACAACAAACTTACTGCTCAAGGATTTATTTCTAAGATTTTAAATTGGATTACCCCTACCAATGCTAGTTGGAACGGTCATAATTCATCTGGTTGGAAAAAAGATATCGAGAATGTAAACGGATTCGATGAACGAATGCAGTATGGTGGTCAAGATAGAGAATTAGGTGAACGACTTTTTAACTTCGGATTAAAATCTAAACAACTTCGTTATAGTGCTGTATGTGTACACTTAGATCACAAAAGGGGATATAAGACACCAGAATCGATAGCGAAAAATGTGGGAATTAGAAATACAACTAAAAAGGAGAAAAGAGTATGGACTTTTTATGGCATTACCAAGTAATACGCAAGTTCGTTCTTTTGTTCAAGTTTTTTAAGTTCTTTATAGCGCTCTAAAACGCCCAGCGAATTTAAGTGACAAATGATAAAACCTTTTTTGCCATCTAGAAAGCCAAGACGCAAAATGTAATGGTTAAAGAATTTCCAACTAGTTTTTGCAATCATCATTGCAAAACTATATTTCTTTTCTCTGTAAAATGATTCGATAGCTTTTAATCGACCATATTTCAACATTTTACCTTTGTAATCTTCGTGATTTTTGTAACAGTAATGAATTAACTTTTCTTTTAAGATACCAGAAGTTCCATCAACGTCTAAAGTTTCGTGAACTATTTTGCAATCAGAAAACGATGCTTTACTTTTTCTAAAAAGCCTGTAGTTTTTATCTGTTTGCCAGCCGCTATAATTCAGCTTTTCATTCTTGAACATAAATTGGCGATAAAACCAAAATGCAGCTATTTCAGTATCGCTAGAGACTGTTTCTGCAATCTCCATCTGTAAAGAAGTAGAAACAATTTCATCAGCATCTAAAAACAAAACCCAATCATTAGTTGCTTGTTTTAAAGCAAATGATTTTTGAGCTGTAAAATTTTCGAACGGATTTTGAATAACCTTTACTTTCGGGTGATCTTTTAAAAAATCAAAAGTTCCATCAGTACTATAAGAATCAACTACTATAATTTCATCAGCAAAAGAAACAGAATCAATACACTTTTCAATGTATCCCATTTCGTTATAGGTGATGATTAATGCGGTTAGTTTTTCTTTTTTGGTAATCATAGTAATCCAATTTGGTAGGTTGGCTCTAATCGGAGCGAACAAAGTTATAACAAAAAAGGAATTAAAAAATTGTATAAGTAGGTAAATTTCTTACAAATTTTTAAACAATAGCATTAGAGGGTTCCTTATGAGAACAAGAGTCTGTTTAATGTAAAAGGTTGCTTTTAATTTCTTAAAAATGTCAATATTGAATTCTTAGGGATGAAGAATTAATGGTAGTGAATTGTATGAAAAAGACACCTCTTGACTTCCTTCTAAGGGGGCGATGATGGTCGAGAGGTGTTTTTTTGTGGTTTAAACTGCTACGTCATACTCCCTTAGAGCATCGTTTAATGAAGTTTTCTTATTCGTACTTTCTTTTCTTGTACCAATAATCAATGCACAAGGCACATTGAATTCACCAGCCGGAAATTTCTTTGTGTAGCTACCAGGTATAACCACTGAGCGTGCGGGTACCAATCCTTTTCGTTCAACTGGTGTTTCACCCGTAACATCAATAATTTTAGTAGATGCCGTAAGAACAACATTTGCGCCTAAAACGGCCTCTTTTTCTACTCTTACACCCTCTACTACAATGCATCTAGATCCTATAAAAGCATTGTCTTCAATGATTACAGGAGCCGCTTGTAAAGGCTCAAGAACGCCACCGATACCTACGCCACCGCTTAAGTGTACATTTTTGCCAATTTGGGCGCAACTCCCTACAGTGGCCCAAGTGTCTACCATAGTACCTTCATCAACATAAGCTCCTATGTTTACATAACTTGGCATTAAAATAGTGCCAGCAGAGATATAGGCACCATGTCTAGCAACAGCATTTGGTACAACTCTAATTCCTTTTTCGGCGTATCCTCTTTTCAAAGGTATTTTGTCGTGGTATTCAAATATACCAGCCTCTAGAGTTTCCATTTTTTGGATGGGAAAATACATAACTACAGCTTTTTTAACCCATTCGTTAATCTGCCATCCATTAGAGGTCGGTTCTGCGCATCTCAATTTACCAACATCCAAAAGGTTGATCACTTCTCTTATACAATCTTGGGTTGCAGTTTCTTTCAAAAGATCTCTGTTATCCCATGCTTTTTCAATTTGTGCTCTCAGTTCTGTCATTTTCGTCAAAAATTTACTCAAATATAAGTTGAAGTTGAGGAATTCACCATTTGCGAAAGCACATATAACAAATTATCCTTTATTTTTGCCAAAAATTAAGTTTGGGAAGGATTCTTGCAATTGACTATGGTGTAAAACGTATTGGCTTGGCAGTTACCGATGAGATGCAAATGATTGCATTTGGTTTGACTACCATTGCTACTACCGAAATTTTCGCATTCTTATCTGATTATATAACTAAGGAGAAGGTTGAGCTTATTTTGGTCGGTGAACCTAAACAAATGGATAATACGGCTTCAGAATCTGAAGTTTATATCAAACCGTTTTTGGTAAAACTGGCAGAAAAATTTCCAGCGATACCTATTAAAAGGCATGATGAGCGTTTTACCTCTAAAATGGCATTTCAAACCATGTTAGATAGTGGCTTAAAAAAGAAACAAAGAAAGAATAAAGCATTGATAGATGAGATTAGCGCAACAATAATATTACAATCATATTTAAGTATAGTTTGATTTCTATGTTGATAAGATTAGAAATTTTTATAAAACGTAAATTAAGACAAGCATTTAGTTCTTATTATATTAAGAGGGACATTGCTAAATTAAAGAATACCAATTTTGTATTAATTTCAAGAAACTGTTGGGGAGGTCAAGCATATCAATGGTTAGGGTTGCCTTATAATTCCCCTTTTGTTGGGTTGTTTTTATTTGGGCCTTGTTATATGAAATTGCTTCGTGATTTTGATTCTTATATGCAAATGGAGTTAGAATTTATAGAGATTTCAAAATATGCAGATGCTTATAATAACCATCCAATTGCGCTTTTGGGTGATGTCGAAATTCATTTTCAACATTATGGAAGCATTGAAGAAGCCCGAGAAAAATGGAATAGAAGAAAGCAAAGAATGTTAGAGATTTCAAAGGAGAATTACTTTTTTACGATATGTGATCGAAGAGAGGTTTCCTCTTTGGATATCAAGGAGTTTCATAAAATGAACTTCAAGAATAAACTTTCTTTTTCTTTTGATAAAATTGAGGGTTTAACAAATCGTCAACATATAAAATTTATCAGGGATCCAAGCAAGAAAAACGGAAGTCCGCCGAACGGAAAAAAAAGATTTAAGCTTAGCTTTTTGTACTTTGACCTGATACATTGGTTAAATGAAGAAAATGTAATTAGAACTAGATTTAAAGATTAAAAATGATTTTACCCATTATAGCATACGGTGACACCGTATTGAGAAAAGTTGCTGAAGATATCGATAACGAATATCCAAAACTAGATGAACTGGTTTCTAATATGTGGGAAACCATGTATAATGCTAGCGGGGTAGGCCTTGCTGCCCCTCAAATTGGATTGCCAATTCGTTTGTTTTTGGTAGATACCACGCCTTTCTCTGATGACGAAGAGCTTACGATAGATGAGCAAAAACAGTTAGATGGTTTTAAACAAGTTTTTATTAATGCTAAAATAGAAGAGGAAACAGGTGAGGAATGGGCGTTTAATGAAGGTTGTTTAAGTATACCAGATGTACGTGAAGATGTAAATAGAAAGGATACTATTAAAATCACTTATTTGGATGAGAACTTTAAAAAACATTCAAAAACGATTGACGGATTATTAGCCCGTGTTATTCAGCACGAGTACGATCATATTGAAGGGATTTTGTTTACTGATAAATTATCTGCTCTAAAAAAGAGAATGTTAAAGGGTAGATTGACCAATATATCTAAAGGAAAGATTAGTGTAGATTATCGCATGAAATTTCCTGCAATGAAAAAAGGACGTTAAAATCATCTTATAATTAATAGAAAAGTGTAATCTTTGTCGACTTAAATTTTAAAATAGTTTATGGGTTTAGAGAAAATTTTATCCGTTGCAGGAAAGCCAGGTTTATATAAGTTAATTACCCAAACAAGAACTGGATTTGTGGCGGAATCTTTGTTAGATGGCAAACGAATAACAGTTAGCTTACGAAGTAGTGTAAGTGTATTGTCTGAAATAGCGATTTATACTCTAGAAGAAGAGGTGCCATTAAGGGAGGTTTTTCAAAAAATTCAAACTAAGGAAAATGGAGCTAAAACTTCAATCAGTCATAAAGATGAAAAAATAAAATTAGAAGAATACTTTTTTGAAGTGTTGCCTAATTACGATGAAGATCGTGTATATGTTAGTGATATTAAAAAAGTTATTCAGTGGTATAATATATTATCCGATAGTGATATAGCTGATTTCTCGAGTGAAAAAGAAGAAACAAGCGATACATCTGAGGAGGAATAAAAGTCAGTAACAATAGAAATTAAAAAAGCCCTTTTAGGGCTTTTTTTTGGTTTAATAAATAATACGAAGTCGATTTTATTCATCAATAGATGCTTTTTATCTATGTTTAAAGGTATTTCAGCGATAGTTTTCTTTAGTACACCTTATATCGACTCAAAACCTCGTTTAAACCCTTCAATTTAGCGGTATAATAGAATGGTTGAATCAAATATAATTAGCGAAGAATGAAGAGTTCTAAGGCAGAGATTAATAACGATTTAAAAGGTGTTTTTTTTGAAAATGCATATTCACCCTTTGTTATTTTGAATCGTGATATGGATTTTGTTGATATAAACCAAGCCGCGGTTGCAACACTGGGTGTTCATAAAGAAAATTTCATAGGAAAAAATATATTAGACATATTCCCCTACTTGGAAGGGACTGATCGATTTTATTCTTATAAAAACGTAATAGAAACAGGTATATCTATAGGTTTTGACGAACTCTTGTTTCAAGGTGAGAATGTTGAGTATAGATTTATGAGCAGGGCATTTAAAATTGGTGATTATTTGGGTGTTTCAACACTAGATGTTACCAAGGTTATAGGTTCAAAAGAAAAATTAAAAAAGAAGCAAGCCTTATTAACAGAAGTCAATGAAAATTTAAAAAGAAAAAATCAAGAATTAGAGGATTTTTCTTATGTAGCTTCTCATGATTTAAGGGCTCCCCTTACGAACTTGAACAGTCTTTTAGGAATGGTTATAGAATCGAATCCTAATTCTGATGAATTTAAGCCTATAGTGGAAAAAATGCAATTGGTCGCTAAAGTAATGTGTGATAAAATCCGAGCTCTTAACGAGGTCATTGCAATAAAATCTAATTTTAGTGATAATAAAGAAGAATTGGTTATTTCAGAAGTTATAGGTAATATAAAATTGAGTCATTCAGAAGAAATTATAAAAGGTAGAACCATTATTAAAGAAGATTTTTCAAGCTGTACAAAAATCGATTATAATTCTTTTCAATTAGAAAGTATTCTTCATCATCTTATGTCGAATGCTCTTAAATATAGGCATCCAGGCAGAAAATTAAGTATTAAAATAGTGAAAAAAAAATCAATGGTAAAATGCAATTGTCTTTCAAGGATAATGGAATAGGTTTTGACCAGAATTTAGCTTATAAAATTTTCAGACTTTTTAAGAGGATGCATACCCATGTAGAAGGGTTGGGTATTGGTTTATATATTATTCATTCGATTATCAATGAAAATGGTGGGAAAATCAACGTGAAAAGTCAAGTAAATAAAGGAACTGAGTTTATAATTCAATTTTAATAAGGATTACTAACACTATCTAAAATAGTAATCATCGAAGATGATGAAATCACAAATTTTATAACTAAAACAAATCTTGAGAAATTAGGGTATAAGAATATATCAATTGCATTAAATGGTAAAGAAGGCATAGTTTATTTAATGGTTAATGAATGTACTTATTTAATATTACTTGATATCAATTTGCCAGTTTTAGATGGTTGGTATTTTCTTGAAGACAATACAGATAGAAAATGTTGTCCAAATGTTCCTATACTACTTACGATTTCCTCGGGGAGACAAGAGGATTGACTAAAAGGGGGCAATCTTTGAAAATGTTATTCAGTATGTGGAAAAGCCTTTAAATTTTGAAATGTTGAACGCTATAACCCAAAAGCGAAGGCTAAAGAACTTGAATTTCATAAAAAAAGCCTTGATTTTTAAATCAAGGCTTTTTTTATGTAGCAGTTTATTTAGTCTTTTTTTATAGTCTCATAAGTGAAATCACTTTTTTTCCAATCAATTAAAGAAGAGGGGTAATACTTAACATCCATTCTATCTAAAAAGGGAGCTTGGTCTGCCAAGCGTACTTTATAATCTTCCCAGTTTCTATTTTCTTTAGTACTCCAACTAAGTTCAGAATATCCTATTATTCTTGGGAATGCTAAGTATTCTAGTTCATCTATATTACTAATTGTTTCAGACCAAAGTGGTGCTTCTACACCTAATATGTTTTCTATGGGTATGCCATATTCTTCAGGTGTCCATATATACGCAGTATCAACAGGTATGTAAGCGGCCCAGTGTAATCCGAACTTAGATAAGGTGTCATATTCCATATCTAAATATGCTTTTTTTGCAGGCGAAACGATAACTTTCATTCCTTTCTCTACCGCTTTTTTTGCATTTTCCTCACTTGCCCACCATTGTGATATGGATGTAGAATCTACATCTGCAATAGCTACTTCATCCCAACCAATCATTCGCTTACCATGTTTCTGAACAATCTTCTCTACTTTATTAATGAAATAGATGTAATCACTCTTTTTGGTCACGTGGCTTTCATCTCCACCAACATGAAAATATGGACCAGTGGTTATTGCCGAAATTTCTCTTACAACATCATCTATAAAAGTATATACTGTATCCTTATGCGTGTCAAATGTGCTAAAGCCAACATGCGTACCCTCATAAAGTTTAGGTGTTTTACCATTACCATTTAAGAACGGATAAGAAACAGAAGCTGCGTTTGTATGGCCTGGCATATCTATTTCAGGTATAATCGTCATATATCGCTCAGCTGCATAACGAACAATCTCTTTGTAATCTTCTTGGGTGTAAAATCCGCCAGATTCACCACCAACTTCTGTACTACCACCAACTTCGGTTAATTTAGGCCAAGATTTAATCTCTATACGCCAGCCTTGGTCATCACTTAGGTGTAAATGAAGCACATTTATTTTATAATAGGCTAGTAGGTCAATGTATTTTTTCACATCATCAACACTGAAGAAATGTCTTGCAACATCTAACATAGAGCCTCTATAGCCAAAGTTAGGATTGTCGACAATCTTACCTGACGGTACTGGCCAAATTTTCTGTAGAGCTAAAGTGTCGTTACTTTCAATCGGAACCAATTGTCTTAAAGTTTGTATACCTCTAAAAGCTCCTTCAGCAGTATTCGCATTAATAATAATTGAATCTTGATTTATGTATAGTTGATAAGCTTCAGGCGATTCTAAGTCTACGCTATCGCTCTGGTTGATATATATTACTCTTTCTATTGTATTGGCACCTTCAGAATTTACAGGTATGGTTAAGTTTGTTTTACTTTTTAACTTATCTGCCAAAAACGTACCTACCTCTTCAAAACCTGTTGCGTTTTTTGAAGTATAGATAGCGGTAAACTGATCTAATGCAAACGCTGAATTTGTTGGTGTTGTTTTTAAAGGTTTTGGAATCAAACTAACTTTAGATAAATCTGTTGTAGGCATCGCAATTCGTTCTTTTTTATCCTCACTACAAGCGATAAATGCTAAGGTAATAGCGGTAAAAAATAAACTTCTAATACAAAGGGTTTTAAACATCGTCTTTTATTATGGGTTGTTTACAAAATTTTTCATGGCTTCATACCAAATATCATAACCTTTTTGGTTCATGTGCAGTCCGTCTTCAATAAAAATATCAGTCATTAGTTTTCTGTTATTTAGCATTGGGTGCCAAACATCTACATAGTCTAATTGAATGTCTTTTTTAGCGAGGCGTTCGAATTTTCTATTTAACTTCTTATATTTTCTTCGAATCTCCCATCTGCTAATACTTGGTTTTGCAGCTATTAATATAATTTGAGTTGATGGGTTGTTTGCTTTTATTCGACGGATGATCTCTTCTGTGGTATCAAGAACTTGATTTGGTCTTTTTTTTGCCCATAAATCATTATCGCCCTCATAAATAAATACTTGTTTTGGGTTGTAACTTAAAACCAAATCATTCAAAAAATATAGTAAGTCAGATGATTCAGAACCGCCAAAACCAGAATTTACAATTTGATGATTTGGAAAACGCTGCTCTAGATCCTTCCATAAACGTACACTTGAACTTCCTGTAAAAACGATGGTTTCTTGGTTTGTGTCCCAAATATCATCATATCTTGCTGTAATAGCTTCGACCTCGTTTGTAAAAGTATTTTCTGATTGTGCGCTACAGTAAAAACTACTCAATGTTGTGCAAAAACAAAGTAGAAAGAGCTTACTTGTATTTAATTGTTTAGAATGATGATTTTTATATCGCATGAAATTAGTTGACTGTTGGTTTTGTTAAACTTTCGGTAAGTGCCCAACTATAAAATTGTGTAATCCAATTATCAGAAGCAAGATTTTGTTTTTTCATGCCAAAACCATGTCCACCTTTCGAGTACATATGCATTCCAACATTTTTGCCATTGGTTAACCAAGCGGAGTAAAGGTCGGCACTTGGTTTTGCAAGTCCTAATGGATCGTCAGAAGCACAAACAACTAACATTGCTGGAGCATCTTCAGGTACTTTGTAATCACCCATAACGGTCATCCAAGGGTAAACAGGTACAATGAAATTCGGTCTATTTTCCTGTGTATAGTTAAATGTTACTCCCATAGTAACTGCGCCACCAGCCGAAAAACCCATAAAGCCAATTTTGTTTGGGTCTAACTTCATTTCTTTTGCATTAGTTCTTACAAAGGTAATCGCTGCTAAACCATCTGCAATCGAAAGCGGTAATACAGGAGATACCCTTTCGCCAATTTTAGTAGGATTGGTATTTCCTTCATCTGTAATTTCTTTAATACCATCAACACCCGTAGGTACCAGTCGATATTTTAAAACAAAAGCGGTAATTCCTTTATTATTCAACCATTTGGCTACATCTCGTCCTTCACTGTTTATACTTAAACCGTAAAGGCCACCTCCAGGAGCAATTATTACACTAGTACCATTTGGTTGGTCAGCTTCATATACTTCTAATCGAGGTACAGATACATTGGTAATTACTTGAGTATCCCATATTTCTGAGAAGTACTCTTTCTCATCAGTTGACCATTTAACTTCTGGGTTAGGGGTGAACGGCAATTCAATAATACTTTGGGCGAGTATATTCATCGAGAAAAGCAAACAAGGTATGAGAAGTGTAATCTTCATTATTTTTTTCATATGAATGATTCAATTAATAGATATAAAAGTGCAGCCAATACCCCACCGATAATAGGGCCAACTATAGGTACCCAAGCATAACCCCAATCGCTTTTGCCTTTGTTTTTAATTGGTAATATCGAATGTAATAAACGCGGACCAAAATCTCTTGCTGGATTAATAGCGTAACCGGTAGGTCCACCAAGCCCGAATCCTATACCCATAACTAGTAAAGCAACCGGTAGGGCATCTAAAGAACCTAAGGAGACAGCATCTTCACCCATTGCACCGCCAGCAATATAAAAAACACCAAAAACAAGTGCGAAAGCACCGATGATTTCAGTTACCAAATTCCAAAAGGGACTTTTTATGGCAGGGGAAGTGGAAAATGTCGCTAAAATGGAACCCGTATCTTCTGTGGCCTCATATTGTTTTTTATAAGTTAACCATACTAAAAGATTACCCATCATAGCACCAAGTACTTGAGCAATTATATAACCAGGGACTAATGCCCATGAAAATTTACCTGCGGTTGCAAGACCAATGGAAACAGCAGGGTTAAGATGAGCGCCACTGACATCGGCAGACATAAATACACCAATGAAAACAGCAATACCCCATGCTAAAGAAATACCTGTCCAACCAGAGTCACTGCCTTTTGTTCCTTTTAATACTATATTGGCAACGATGCCATTTCCTATTAGAATTAACATAGCAGTTCCAATAAATTCAAAAATATATGCAATCATAGTTTGGTTGGTTTTAAGTTGTTTAAGATAAAAAAAAACGAGGAATAATTAAGAATTAAAACGGTTTGTTACATTATTGATAATTAAGACTCGTTAGATAAGTGAAACTCAATATTTTTTAATTTTTTGCATTGACTAAATTATTTGGTTTTTAAAGATTTTGTAAGGAACGCTGATTTTGTAATTCTTTGATTAGTATTGGGATTAAACAGCATAAAAATTATTTAACTTAACTTTCACATGGTTGATTATAAATTGCAAATACGCTATGAAAAATTTTAAATATGTTCTTGTTTTTTGTTCGATAATAATCTTAGGAGCCTGCTCGTCAGATGAAGGAGTTAATGAGGCTCAGGAAAGTTCATTAGTTATTGGTACTTATGATTTGACGGAAGTATATTTAAGTGCAGCTCAAGACCCTAATGAAGATGGTGTCTCTTCAGTAAATATGTTAGACGAGCTTTCTTGTTTGACAGGATTACTTACGGTAAGTGCAGATGGAACTTGGGATATGGACTTAATTGAACTGAATATAACAAGTATAACTGGAGACCTTTATGATATACGATGTGGCCGTGCAATAAATCATACCGGTAAATGGACAATTCTTAGTAATGTTTTGAATTTAAATAATAGTGAATTTTCTACTATGATTTTTAATTCTTCAACATTGACCGAAAGTATAAATGATGATTTACCAGGTATTTTAAATAGGAAGTTTTTAAAGCAATAGAACTTTTTAATTTTATATAAAGGTGTTAGTCGTTGTATCTAACACCATGCACATTCATTTTTAAAGTATAAACCGAGCCTTTGGCAGTTATAAATAAAATGTTTTGGTTTTTTCCACCAAATGTAACATTAGCAGTCCATTCTTCATTAATAGGTATGTGATGTATTTTTTCACCTTTAGGGTTAAAAATAGTTACACCCTCACCAGTAAGGTATATGTTTCCTTTATTATCAATGGTCATGCCGTCAGAACCCATATCTGTAAATAATGTTCGGTTTGTCAATGTTCCATTATTTTGAATGGTATAAGAATAGGTTTTTTGGTCTCCAATATCTGCCACATAAAGTGTTTTGCCATCTGGTGTGCCGATAATACCATTGGGCTGTACTAAATCAGTTGCAGCAACGGTAATTTTCTTTAAGTCTGGTGAAATGTAATACACATTTTTTTCTTCAATTTCAGCTGTGGTTCTTTCCCAATAGGGTCTTTGGTAATATGGGTCGGTAAAATAGATTCCTCCTTGTAAATCTACCCAGATATCATTTGGTCCATTTAATTTCTTACCCTCAAAATTAGTAATAAGCGTATCTACTATACCATTCGAATTAATTCGCCATAGCTCATTTTTATCATCTGCTGCTGCCAATAAATTTCCGTTATGGTCAAAATACAAACCGTTAGCCCTACCTGCAGGTTCTTTGAAAATACTTAAAGTGTTATCTGCTTCATTCCATTTAATAATCTTATCATTTGGTTGGTCTGTAAAATATACATTTCCATTTTTATCTGATGCAGGGCCTTCGGTAAAACTGTACTTGTTTGAAATTTGATTTAATTCTGCCCCGTCAGCAACTAAACCTACTGATTGAGATTTACAAGAAATTATTGAAATTGAGCAGATAACTGTGGTGATAAATTGAATAGTTGTTTTCATAATTGGCACTAGATATTCTTAAGATAATCCATATTGTATTTCATGCTTTCAAAAGGTGTGCTTGCATACTCTTCTTGTTCGATGTATATATGTTCTACCCCAGAAAGTTCTTTGTTTTTGAGCATTAACCCTATGTCGAGAGCTCCTTTACCAAATTCAGTACTTTCCTTTTTAGTCATATCCATATCCTTTAAGTGCCATAAGGGGAATCTGCCTGGGTACTTCTTAAAGTAAGAAATAGGGTCTTTGCCAGCAACTACAACCCAGCCAAGGTCTAGTTCCATATAAACCAAATCATTCTGGGTATTGTCCATTAAAACATCATAAAGAACCTGTCCATTTTCAGAATCAAATTCATATTCATGATTATGATATCCGAATTTGAGACCTAATTTCTTACACGCCTCCCCAGCAACGTTAAACTGTTCGGCTACTTTTTTATAATTATCAACTGTTTGCCCATCCGATGGCATTGAAGAACAAATAAGATACTCTTGCCCAGAGGCAACCGCATCTTCCATAGTTTGTTCAAATTTATCATCAAGGCGTACATGACCACTTGTAATTTTCATCCCTAAATCTATACAAGTTTGTCCCATTTCTGAAGGTGTAAGACCGTAATAATATCCTTTTGCTGAACCTGCACTTTCTATTTCTTTAAAACCTAAACTAGCAATCTCTTCTAATGTTTTCTTAGGATTTTTTAACATGCTATCTCTGAAGGAGTATAGTTGAACACCATAAGTTGAATTTTTAGGTGCAGCACAACTTAATTGTGGCATTATGAGTGTTACAGCACCGAATAGACTTGATTGTTTAAGGAAATTTCTTCGCGTCTTCATGAGAGTTGGTTTTTAGTTATAAAAGATTGTAGGTTTTATGATTTTAAATGTACAAAAACTAAACAGGAATTTTAGCCGGTCATACATGGGATACGTATTTTTGTAAAAACTTCACCAATGAATAGCAGAAAAGACCAGTTAAAAGCTCTTGATAGATTATTAACTATCATGGACGAGTTACGTGAGCAGTGCCCTTGGGATAAAAAGCAGACGATGCAATCGCTTAGGCATTTAACCATAGAGGAAACTTACGAGTTGGGTGATGCTATTCTAGATAATGACCTGAACGAGGTGAAGATGGAATTAGGAGATGTACTTCTTCATATTCTGTTTTATGCTAAAATTGGTTCAGAGACTAAAGACTTTGATATTGCTGACGTAGCGAATGCCATATGCGATAAACTAATTAATAGGCACCCTCATATTTATGGTGATGTAAAAGTTGCCGATGCAGAAGAAGTGAAGCGCAACTGGGAACAGATAAAGCTAAAAGAAGGTAAAAAGAGTGTTTTAGAAGGTGTACCACGAAGTTTGCCAGCACTTGTTAAGGCGAATAGAATACAAGATAAAGTTGCAGGGGTAGGTTTTGATTGGGAAAAACCAGAACAGGTATTTGAAAAAGTACAAGAAGAACTTGGTGAATTACAAGTAGAGGTTGCATCTGGCGAAGTCGATAAAATTGAATCTGAATTCGGAGATGTGCTTTTTTCGATGATAAATTACGCAAGGTTCTTAGGTGTTAACCCTGAAAATGCTCTAGAGAGAACCAATAAAAAGTTCATTAAGCGTTTTCAGTATCTAGAGAAAAACGCAAAACAAATGGGTAAAGATTTACAAGATATGACCTTAAAAGAAATGGATGTATTTTGGAATGAAGCTAAGACTAAAGAATAATCTTATTCCTGTAAAACGATATCGACAATTCTCGATAAATTTCTAAGTGTAATCGGTTTAATAAAATACTCTGAAATTTCAGGAAATGACTTTGCGCGGTCTACATCCTCCGAGCTTAATGAAGAAGTCAGCATATAAATTTGAATGTCTTTCTTTATTTTTTCATTTGCTACCTTAAATTCCTCCATAAATTGAAACCCATTAAGAATGGGCATATTCAGATCTAAAAGAATTATGTCTGGTAATTCATTTGTAGACTCAAAATTGTCAGATAGAATTTTTAAGGGCTGAACGGAATCTGGAAATTCAATAACATTAGTTACCGAAAGTTGCCTAAGGTTCCTCTTCATTACGTACTTTGAAATATCGTCATCGTCAATGATCCAAACTAATGGTGTGTTACTCATACTACTTATAGTTAATGGTCTTGCAGTGTTAATACAATATGAGTAACGCTTTATTATGCCCAAATAGTACATTGCCTTGAATTATATTTTAGCTATATTTTCTGAAGGCTATTCTCTTTTTTAGAGAGAAATTATTAACGAATAATCTTGCAGCTCTGCTTATTTCTAGAGTTTTTTGTATTTATTAATAGAACAACTAACTTTTTATATACCCTATAGTAAAGTGGTTATTTGTGGGGATAATTTTATTTGAATTGAAGCAAAAGAGATTATTTGCTTATTTTTTCAACAATTTAATACAGTTTTCTCTAAGCTGAAATAGGCTAATTAGAAGTACCTTTGTCAAAATTTTAGATTAAGTTTTGTTACAAAAATTCACCAAAGAATTTAGATATAATATTAAGCTTTCCGTTCCTGTAATTCTAGGAATGTTGGGTCATACTTTCGTGCAATTGGCAGATAATATCATGGTTGGTCAATTAGGTACGGCTGAATTAGCTGCCGTTTCATTGGGAAATAGTTTTGTATTTATAGCAATGTCATTGGGTATAGGTTTTTCTACCGCAATTACACCTTTGGTTGCGGAGGCTGATGGAGCAAGCAATAAAAAGGATGCTAAAAGTGCATTAAAACATGGTTTGGTGTTATGTACTGTTTTGGGGTTGACATTATTCGGATTGATTTTACTGTCGAAACCAGTAATGCACATTATGAATCAACCGGTTGAGGTAGTAGCGTTAGCATTACCATATTTAGATTTGGTCGCATTTTCATTGGTTCCACTGATAATTTTTCAAGCATTTAAACAATTTTCAGAAGGGTTGTCGCAAACGAAATACCCAATGTATGCGACTATTGGTGCTAACATTATCAATATCATATTAAACTATCTTTTAATATTTGGAAATTTTGGGTTTCCAGAAATGGGTGTAGTAGGGGCTGCAATTGGGACATTGGTATCAAGGATTATTATGGTATTTTATTTATGGTTTATCCTTAAAAGAAAAGAAAAATTCAAATACTATGTAACCGGTTTCAATTTTGCTAAAATTGAGAAAAAGGTGATGAAGAAAATAATTCAATTAGGATTCCCTTCATCATTACAAATGTTTTTTGAAGTTGGTATTTTCACCTCTGCGGTATGGTTAAGTGGTGTTTTAGGTAAAAATGCACAAGCAGCCAACCAGATTGCCTTGAACTTAAGTAGTATGACCTTTATGTTTGGTATGGGGTTAGGGATAGCGGCTATGATACGAGTTGGAAATCAAAAGGGCTTGACGAATTTTACGGAGTTAAGGCGTATTGCCCAGTCCATATTTTTATTGACCTTTTTATTAGAAATTTTCTTTGCTATTCTTTTCTTATTAGGTAGGTATTGGTTCCCTTCATTATATTTAGATATTAATGATGTAGCCAACATCACTGATAATACAGAGGTTATAGTTATTGCGGCTGAGTTATTATTGGTGGCTGCGTTTTTTCAAATTTCAGACGGAATTCAAGTAGTAGTATTAGGGGCATTACGTGGATTGCAAGATGTGAAAATACCAACGGTTATTACTTTTATTTCTTATTGGTTAATAGGGTTTCCTGTAAGTTTTTACTTGTGCCTTTACACAGATTTGAAAAGTACCGGTATTTGGATTGGTTTGCTTACGGGTTTAACCGCATCGGCCATTATGTTGTATCTTCGATTTAATTATTTAACAAAAAAGCTAATTGCTGGGTAACGGTTGTTGAACTGTAATAGGCAATTAAATTTCAACTTATATAGTACATTTTTTATGGAATTTCCAAAATTTTTATTGGGTGACAATACTGATTATCCAACAGCAATATTTGTTGTACATACCGAGTTTCCAAGGTTTATTATAAATCTTGAAAATGACGAAGTAGAATGGCTTGAAGAATTTTCTAAAGAAGACGAAAAAGAATTAGAAGAGGAAGCAGAAAACTTAATAGTAGCTGCCACAGCTTTTTACGATAGAGAAGTCTCTAGATACGAAGAATAAGTAATATGCTTCAAGAGTTATTACAATTAGATAAAGATTTTTTTATATACCTCAACGGATTGGGGACACCCCAATGGGATAATTTATTTCAATTTATATCCCATAAGTTGAGTGCTGTCCCATTGTATATATTTCTTCTTCTACTTTCGTATCAAAAATTCGGAATTAAAAAAACTTTAGTTTTATTAATTTCCGTTGCTTTGTTAATCACTGTCACTGATCAATTAAGCAACTTTTTCAAGTATGGCGTTGCTAGATTAAGACCTTGTCATGATCCCGAAATAATGCCGGTAATGCGCTTGGTTAAAAGTTATTGTGGTGGGCAGTATGGTTATTTCTCAGCTCACGCCGCTAATGCTTTTGCTATTGCAGTGTTTTTTGGCAGTATTTTGAAGTCTACCATAAAATATATTGGTGTCTTTTTAGTGTTATGGGCTGCTTTGGTTGCGTATAGTCGCATCTACCTTGGCGTTCACTTTCCACTAGATATTATTACTGGCGCGGTAATAGGTTCATTGTTCGGCTGGTTGTTTGTAAAGTTATTTATATTTGCACTTCGCAAATTCTCCCTATGATATCCAATCTAAGGTACTGGTTTTTAATTGCTTTGATATTCATGGTTTACGTGGCAGGTATGTTTGTTACGTTGTTTGAGAATGATTCTGCTCAGTTTTCGGTAATGGCCATGCGAATGGTTCAAGAAAATGATTTTTTTAGCTTGTTTAAAGGTCCAGAGGAGTATTTAGATAAGCCACATATGCATTACTGGCTTGCCGCTTTATCCTATAAAATTTTTGGATTGCATGATTGGGCATACAGAATACCTGGTATTTTGGCCACACTACTAGCAGCATATAGTTGTTATGGTTTAGGAAATCTTTTATATGGCAAACATGTTGGTAAATTATCAGCCTTAATTTTTATGACTGCCCAAACAATTGTATTGGGAGCCATAGATGTACGTACCGATGCGGTATTGACAGGCTTTAGTATTTTGGCTATTTGGCAACTTACCAATTATATAGAAAAAGGTTCTTTAAAAGGAATTATAATAGGAGCTTTTGCGGCGGGTATTGCATTCTCCACAAAAGGGCAGATTTCTTTATTGGTTATTGGTTTACCTATTTTGTGTCATCTTTTGTATACGGGCAAATGGAAAGTATTTTTGAGTTGGAAGGTATTAGTGGCGCTTTTGGTTTTTGGTGTGACCATTAGCCCTATGTTATATGCTTATTACTTACAATTTGATTTACATCCTGAAAAAGTAATTCGTGGAAAGGATAACCGTAGTGGAATATTCTTTATTTTTTGGGAACAAAGTTTTGAACGATTAAGTGGTGAAGGAATAGGAAAAAATAGTAGTGACTTTTTCTTCTTTTTTCATACTTTTTTATGGGTATTTCTACCTTGGACAATTCTTGGAATTGCAGCTTATTACGCTAAGGCAAGAAGACTTATCAAGCTTAAATTTAAGTACAACGCCAAGTTTGAAGTATTAACCTTAGGGGGAATAACTTTAATTTTTGCAGTTATTAGCTTTGCTCAATTTAAGCTGCCACACTATTTAAATATCACCATTCCTTTATTTGCCGTTTTAACGGCATCTTATCTCTATGATTTATATCGATTTGATAGAGAGAAAGCAACACGATTACTGATGAAGGGTCAGTATTTTATACTAGGCGTGGTATTCATTGCCTCAGCCTTAATTTGTTTTTATGTATTTGAATTAAAGGGAATAGTAGCTTATATCTCTCTTATAATTGCAGGGGTAATTATTATCTTCTATGCATTAAAACGAGAGGGTGTTTATGTAAGATTAATTACTATTTCTGTGTGTGCATCATTATTATTGAACGCTGTTTTGAATTTGCATTTTTATCCTAATTTATTAGAGTTTCAAGGCGGCTCTTCAATGGCAAAAATCATTAAACTAAAAAATATTCCTGTAGACAGAGTGTATAAGGTTAGTTCAGATTATACTTGGTCTTTAGATTTTTATAATCAATATCCTGTTCAAATAGCAACGCCAAATTTACTAAAAGGTAAAAAGGATATTTGGGTATATGCTAGTGATGAAGATATGTCAATGTTGCAGAATAGTGGCCTAGATTGGAATTCTCAAATTTCTGTAGATCAGTTTCGCATAACTCGTCTTCAAGGCAAGTTTTTAAACCCAAGTACACGTAAAAAAGTTACACGTAAAATGCATTTGCTGCATATTTACTAGGTAGTCTTTTATTGCTTTGAAGTTTCTTTAGATTCTAGCGTTATTTTTTTGAAGTGATACCATACCCCAGCTAAAGAAACTATCGCTGTAATTAAAAAGAATAATACGCTTACACCAACCGATATACTCTGATCTAGCCCTAAAAGCTGTGCGCCATAAAAAAATGTAACTTCACGACTACCGATGCCTCCTAGGGTTAATGGAACTACCGCTACGATTGATGAAACAAGGAAAATGATAAGATATGCGATTTGATTCAGTTCTATTTTCAGAGCAAACAAAATAAACCATATACTTATTAATTGCGCCAACTGTACCAAAGCCGATAAGACTGTGGTTTTCCAAAAAATGGGAAGCACATAATTGAAAAATCTTTTGTTTAAAAACCAAAATACCACTACGGACAACGGAATAGCTAAAATGAGCATCCATCGAAAACCATTTAGGGCTTCTAAATCTAGAAAAGATAATAAGGAACAAGCATAAATAAAGAGTAGAAGAAGACCTCCTAAACGGTCTAACACCAAAACACTCACCATTTTTTTGGTAGGTACATCGAAACTCTTTTTTAAAATGTAGCCTTTATATGCATCACCACCAATGCCGCCTGGCAAGAAGAGGTTATAGAACATCCCCAAAAGGTACAGTTTAAGATTACTTTTATGGGTAAGAGGTATACTAAGTTGATGAAAATAAAGATTAAGCCTCACAGCCGCTATCACCTTAGAAATGATAAAGAAAATAGCTGCACCGAATAAATAAGCAGGATTACTCTTTACTAAAATCTCCTTTATTTCTTCTACATTAATTTTTGTAAGGATGAAATAAATAAGAACTGCACTGATAAGGACTTTTAATCCGGTGGTTACTTTCTTATTTAACTTCGCCACCTACACTTACTTTTTTAATGCGGTACGGTCTCTTCTTCTGTGATTCATAATACGTACGTATTAATAGTTCCATAACAATACCTATGGTGAACAATTGAATTCCTGCAAGAATGAACATCATTCCGAACATCAATAAAGGTCTTGTGCCTATATCTTCCCCAAAACCTACTTTCACGACTAAGAGATATAAATTTATTATTATACCCAATAGGATTAATAAAAATCCGAATATTCCGAAAAGGTGAATGGGGCGTTGAAAGTATTTGCGAATAAATAGCAGTAGCATCATATCTGCTACCACTTTAAATACCCGTTCTAAACCATACTTGGAAACTCCAGCATGACGTGCATGATGTTTCACAGGAATTTGTTTTATTTGTGCACCTTCTAAATGCGCCAAAAGGGTAATAAATCGGTGCATTTCGCCATAAAGGTTTAAATCTTTGGCGATATCCTTAGTGAAAACTTTGAGGGCACATCCGTTATCCTTTATATCTAATTTGGTGATTCTACGCACCAGAAAATTAGCGATTTTAGAAGGAATCTTTTTAACTAAAGAATCCTTCCTTTTTTGACGTATACCTGTTACTACATCATATTCCTCACTTACAGCATAGGTAAGCATCTCAGGAATATCGGAAGGGTCGTTTTGCAAATCCCCATCCATAGTAATAATATATTCACCTTCTGCATAATCAAGACCAGCCGCTAAAGCTAAACTTTGCCCGTAATTTTTCTTAAGTTCTATAAGATGAACTTTATCATCTTTTAGGGCTTTTACTACTTTTTTAGTGTCGTCTTTAGAAAAATCATCAACATAAATAATTTGATAATCGTAGCCTACCAAGCTTTCGTGGATTTTTTGTGTCAATAATGCCACATTATCTTCTTCGTTATATAAAGGAACAACGACCGAAAGTAGGGAAGTGGTAACAGGTTGCATTGGGTTGTTTTTGGAATAGCTGCAAAGTTATGTTTTTTATCGTTAAGATGAAGAACATGATTATTACTACATCTTTCTCAACCTAATTTGTTGAAAGTATGTTTAATAGTTTTTCTGCAGCTGAAAAAGGTGAAGTATTGCCATTGATTACTTCCTCTTTAAGTAAAGGCAATAACTTTTTTGTTTTCGGATTTTGATAGAATTTCGATAAAAGCTCTTGTTCTAGGTATTGAATAAGCCAATTTTCATTTTGTTGTTGCCTGTTTTTATTAAAATAACCGGTTTCTTTCATAGTTTGGCAATAGTTGAATATTAATTTCCAAATCTCTTCTAACCCTCTATTTTCTAATGCAGAACATGTTAACACTTCAGGAGACCAACCATTCTCTTTTGGCGGAAACATATGTAAAGCTCGGGCGAATTCCATTTTTGCCTGAGCAGCATTTTGTACATTGTTTCCATCAGACTTATTGATGACAATAGAATCTGCCATTTCTATAATTCCTCTTTTTATCCCCTGTAATTCATCTCCAGCACCTGCTAATTTTAAGAGTAAAAAAAAGTCTACCATATCATGAACGGCTGTTTCACTTTGCCCTACACCAATAGTTTCAATTAGAATAATATCGAAACCTGCTGCTTCAAGAATAACAATACTTTCTCGAGTTTTTCTAGTAACACCACCAAGTGAAGAACCAGAGGCAGATGGTCTAATGTAGGCATTAGGATTTTTCACTAATTCTTGCATTCGAGTTTTGTCTCCTAGAATACTACCTTTTGTTCTACTGCTTGAAGGGTCAACGGTAAGCACGGCTACTTTTTTTCCTAAACCTGTAAGTAAGTTACCAAATTGTTCTATAAAGGTACTTTTGCCAGCTCCAGGGACACCGGTTATGCCTATTCGAATAGTGTCATGATTCTTTGAAATACAGCCTTCTATTATTTTATTAGCTATACTGCGATGTTCTGGTTTTGTACTCTCAATAATGGTAATAGCTTTACTGACAATAGCAATATTGTTCGAGAAAATACCCTCAATTATTTCTGTAGTGCTAAGGTTGGCTATATTCATTAAAACAGCTTGAGTTTTTGGTAGTACTATTGTAAATGTACTATTTGTATATGGGAACCATAATTTTAGTAGTATCCCATGCCAAACTTAAATTATTTTGAGTCTTATTATTTATCTCGATATCCTCAAAATTAATAGATAAACCTTCTACTGGTTCTTCTAATTTTTTGGTAGGTACTTCAATAGTCAAGTAGTCGTATTTCGCTTTATGAGTAGTTTGGTTGCCATCTACACGGGTTACGCCCCATTCGGGTATTTTAGTGTTAAAAATGACCTTCCAAGAATCTTTGTTAGGTATCGTCCATAAAGAATACCTTCCTGCAGGCAAAGTTTTGTCGATTATTTTAATTTGCTTGGTCGTGGTAAATGTGGTAGGCTCATTGGCACCAGTTCGCCATATTTTACCAAAAGGCACTAACTCACCAAAAATTGTTCTTCCTTTTTTTGACGGACTCGAATAATCTACTTCTAACGAGCTATCTCCAAGGTCTAAAGTAGCTGTTTTTTCGGGACTGAATTTTTTGGCTTCATTGTGTACATAGGGTATTGCAATAAAATATATGAGAGCTATAAGCACAATAATACCAATGAGAATTTTTATCAATACTTTCATGTGCTATATGACTAGAATATTAAATTACATATTAGGGTATACTATCAAATTTAAAGATAGAGATGTTGTTATAGATATCACCTGGCCTTAAGACGCTTTTAGGGAAATCTGGTTGATTAGGAGCATCAGGATAATTCTGTGTTTCAAAACAAATACCTGGAAAATCTGAAGGTGTGTATAGTACTACCGCTGGTTGATTGGTATATACCTTCATTGAAAGACCAGAGGTTTTTGAATGTACTTCTGCAACTTTTTCATTGCCAATATCTTTAATGAAAACTGTATCTAAGCGTTGTACTCCAATTTTTCTTGGCAATAAAAAATCATATTCAGATTTTCTTACAGGAATAATGTCTCCCGTAGGAAGTAAATTTTCATTCATTTCAAGTCTATACGGACAGTTTAATTGCAATTCATAATCGTCTATATACGGGTCTGAATCAAGTTTAAAATAAGAATGATTGGTAAGATTAATAACTGTGCTTCTATCTGTAGTTCCTTCGTAAATAACCTGTAATGCATTATTCATTAGTTTATAGGTAACACTTACGGTAAGATTGCCAGGGTAACCTTCTTCTAAATGTTTGCTTTTGTAAGAAAGTTTAACTGAGGGGTTATCATCATTGTTTACTTCATCAATAGTCCAATATTTATGATGAAAACCTTCTTTGCCACCGTGTAAATGAACTCCATCTTCATGGTATAAGTAAAATTTTTCTCTGTCAAGTTCAAATCCTCCTTTAGAAATACGACCAGCATAACGCCCTATACTTGCACCAAGTTTATTATCATCTAATCGATATCTGCTAGGATGATTAAAACCAACAACTACATTGGTATAGTTACCGTCCTTACCTTTTACCAGTAATTTTTGAATTGTGGCGCCATAATCAAGCACCATGAGGGTTATAAACTTATTGGAAATCGTAACTTGTTTCAAAGGGAGGAATTAATTATACAATGTAAAAATAAAGATTTTTGCAACATTCTTTTTTTTCTAACGTCCTTATTATAACAACAAACTTAAACCAACCTATTCAACCGATGTTTCAAAGCAATGTCGTAGAGAAATGTAAAGCAAATGATAGAACTGCACAGTTGCAACTGTACAGAAAATATTGTGATGGTATGTTTATCGTTGCTATGCGATTTGTAAAGAATACAGATGATGCAGAAGATGTTTTACAAGAATCATTTATAAAGGCTTTTCAAAAATTACATCAGTTTAAGGGAGATGTAACTTTTGGGGCATGGTTAAAGCGAATTGTTATTAATAAGAGCATTGATTTTCTAAAGTCAAAAAAAGATAATGTTGTGGCTTTAGATGAAGGGTATATGCAGGTTGTAGAAGATGATAATAATTGGAATGTGCCATCGACAATTAGTATAGAACAGGTGAGAAGTGCAATAGATGATTTACAAAGTAAATATAAATACGTTGTACTCATGTTTTTGCTAGAAGGGTATGACCATCAAGAAATTGCTCAGGTATTGAATATTTCAGAATCTGCCTGTAGAACAAGATTGTTACGAGGAAAAGGACACTTAAAAGAACTATTAAAAGAAAAAAAATATGGAACAGGATCTTAGGGAAATGTTCAATAAAGAAAAGCGAGAGCAAAAATTCACCATAAGTAATGGCCATGAAGAGCGCTTTTTAGAGAAACTTCAGCAATCATTGCCTGAAAGTAAAAAACCAAATAGAGCCTGGTTAAAAGTTGCTGCCTCGATAATGGTCATGTTAAGTTTTGGTGTAGGTTATCTTTTATTGAATGAAAATAGTAATGTTGAGAATACAGTTGTGGATAGCGACTCTATCAATGAAAAACAAACTGAATTTACTTTCGGTGACCTATCTCCAGACCTTAAAAAAGTAGAAAATTATTACGTGGCCAATATTAATCTAGAATTAGCGAGGCTAGAAGTATCGCCTGATACCAAAGATTTAATAGACGGTTTTATGGAACAACTTAATAACCTGAACTTAGAGTATAAAAAACTAAACACAGAGTTAAAGGAGTTGGGCCCCAACGACCAAACAATAACTGCACTTATAGAGAATTTACAATTACGACTACAATTATTACAGAAATTAAAAAGGAAGTTAAACGAATTAAAATTATCAAAAAATGAACAGATCCAAGAGAATAGTATCTAGGCAACTCATCATTGCATTAGGACTTTTAATGACCGGAGGGCTTTTTGCCCAGAAGGAAAGTAAAACATTTCAAGAACGTTTTATTGTGGCAGATGATGCCGTTTTAGACATCAATACCAGTTATGCTGATATTGAATTTGAAACGTGGGACAAAGATGAGGTGGCCATTACGGCCACCATCACCTTAGAAGGCGCTACCCAAGAAGAGGCGGATGCTTATTTTAAGGGTAATCCAATTGAAATATTAGGTAATAGTAAAAAAGTTACTATAGCATCAAAATCAAGAAACAATACATTCTTTTCTATTGACGCAACGGATTTTGAATTTGACCATAGTGATTTACATATTGAAATACCAGAAATAGCATCTTTTGTTATGAATATGCCGCAAATAGCGCCTTTTCCAAATATGCCGCCATTACCTCGAACAGAGGCGTTTTCATTTGATTATGAGGCATATCAAAAAGATGGGGATAAGTACATGAAAAAATGGCAAAAGAATTTTGAGAAAAGCTTTGATAAGGAGCATCAAGAACGTTTAGAAGAATGGGCTTCAAAAATGGAAGGGCAAGCTGAGGAAATGGAAAAGCGTATGGAGAAACAAAATGAAGAACGCATTAAGCATATGGAAGAACGTGCCAAAGAAATGGAACAGCGGCTTGGAGAGCGTGAAAGAGACCGTGAACATCGTCTTGCAGAAATAGATTCGATAAGGAGCTTTGCTTTTTTAAGACGAGATAGTTTAATCAACGCACCAAATATTTTCTATTTGAATACGAATGAAGGCCAAAAGAATTATAAAATAAAAAAAATCATAAAAATTAAGTTACCTAAGTCTACCCGTATAAAAATGGATGTACGTCATGGAGAAGTAAAACTAGCAGCGAATACCAAAAACTTGAATGCGAAACTTTCGCATTCAAGCCTTTGGGCAGCTACCATAGATGGGCAAGAAACTAATGTTTCGGCTTCATATTCACCTGTCAATGTTCAAAAATGGAATTATGGCCAATTAAGCACTTCGTATTCAGAAGAAATATTATTGTCTGAAGTTGTTCAATTGCAATTGCAAACAACATCCTCTGCCGTTACAATAAATAAACTGCTTAAAAATGCTTTTATAAAAAACAACTTTGGTGCAGTACATATACTAGAATTGGGGCCAGATTTTAAAGAATTAGATATTAGTGTTCGAAATGGGGAATTAAACCTATCATTGCCAAAAGTGGCTACAGATGTTTATGTTAAGGGTAATTCTTCTACTCTTAAGGTACCAGCTACTTTAAAGTTAGAGCAGATTAAAAATGGTACTTCAATTATTAATAAAGGCTCTTATTTAAAAGAAAACAGTAATCGTTCTGTTGTAATTACATCAGATTATAGTGAGGTGGTAATCCACTAATTACTATAGTAATTGTAATGTGCCAAAATTTTTTTTCGCTCCTTTACTTTTGATATTACCTTCCCAAGAAGACCTTATTATCCTATAAATTTTTAGTGGTCTTTGCTTTTAGTGTGGTGGTGGTTTTGTGACGCCTCTTTCACCAAAAAACACGCTAACGACAATGATAGAACTTTCTTTTTTATACTAATTGAATCGTTAAATGTCCTTTGGCATTACTTGAAAAATATTCTTAACGTATTTGCTTTGTACATTTTTAGGTCTAAAAAAATGTATAGTCTATGATGTGTGTTTTTAAACTAACATTCGTTTGTCAATTTGATTCAACTACCGCTAAATCGTAAAAGCCGTTGACAGGCCTCCCGTCTTCGGTAATACCTTCAACTTTTACCCAGTACTCGCCGGTCTTGTCCCCTGTAAAAAAATCGATTGCCGATTTACCCTCCTCGTCCAAAGTAATTTCGGGCTTCCAGAACAAGGTAGTGCGGTAATCTGGTTTTTCAGGACTTTCCTTAATATAGTTAGGTTTGTAGAACTCCCGTGCCTTGTAGAAACCGGGAATTTTGAAGTTGACAATACCGGGGTATACCTCTGCGTTCTGTTCGTTTGGATCATAAAGGTCATTGGTATAAAGGGCAATAACACCATTACTACCCCTAGATCCAAAAATTGCGGCATCTGAACCAGTCACCAAATCAATATAAGAAACCTCGTTGGCCCGCATAGATTGGATAAAGGTTTGATCAGTTGGGACACCATCCACTAAAAACAAAGGGCCGGTCCAAGCGAACAAGGTACTCATGCTCATACTTGGAATATTTACATATTGATTGGGGTATGCGCCAGCGACTTGTACCCTAGGCAAGCGCCCAACCAAATCCATGGCGCTCATGGCCTCAGAACCTGGGATAGAATCATTATAAACGGTCATAGTAAAGGGGCCGTTGGTTATACGAGGGTTATTCTTTCTTAAAACTTCTTCCCTCATTCTCTTTTTTTCCTTGACAATAACTTCATCCAAACGGGTTACTTTTTTGGGATCGTAGTTAAAATCGGTCACTTTTTTCAGATATTCATCCCTAAGATACTCTTGGCTCAGTTCAATGGTCTGGCGGTCGGTACGCTTTGTCTTTCCAAGTTCTGAGTCTAGTTTGGGAGATTGCTCATCGACTAAAACAGAGAGATTCTTTCGTTTGTATGCCCATTTGGGCACAGAATCATACGCCTCAACGGTGGCCTCAATGCTGTCATTGAAATAAAATGGGCCAAAACTGAAGGCTCCTTGGGCATTGGTCTCTTGCTTTGAGTTGATGAGATCGGGCCAATCGTACAGGTTTAGGGTGGCAACGGTCTCTTTTGCCTTGTTGGGGTTGCCGAACCTAGTGGTTTTTCCGGTGATCATGATCCCTTTTTCAGGAGCGTAGTCAGGGGTCTTGTCCACTTTTTCAGAAAGCATATCTTTCCAGACGAACCTTCTCCAACCATGGGTGAGCATAAGTGCATCTAATAAGAATTTACGTTCTTTAGCATCATCGGCGAAGAAATAATCGGGGTTTTGAATGGTACCGCCCAAATCGGAATCTAACAAGAGCCAACTTTTTATATTGTTGGTCGATGCTGTGCCCTTGCTTCCGTTTTTGGACACGATCCCCATAGAGAAGTCACCGTTAAGCGGAGCCCCCTTTCCATCCACTAAAACCATATTGAGTTCTACTTTTTCGCGCATGCCATAGGTTGTAGTGGGAGAGGAAATGGTTAAATGGGTATCGTTTTCAGGGTTGTCTATAAAGATCAGGCGTTCACTTATGGGTTCTCCGTTAGGGGTAAATAGGGTGAACTGTGCCACACCATCTTGAAGTTCTTTGGTATAAATCTTTGTAGCATAGGCCGCATTGTCATTAGCGTTTCCAATGCGTTTAAAAATCATATCGCCCCTTAAATGTCCTATCAACAGGGTCCCCTCAAGTCCATTTTGGGTAGTACTAGACACCTGTACCAAAACATGGTCTTTCCTGTTTTTTAGACTAAGCACGTAACCGTTTGGCAATGCTTCAGGAAGGGGGAACTTTTCTTCTATACCGTTGAGAATTACACTGGCATGGTATTGCACACCTGGTAAAGGGGTGAACCCTACACTGCCAAGGCCAAACTCTAGACTTTCGAAAGTCTCTATGATATTTTCTTTGGAATCTTTGATAAAGCCCTTCAGGGCCAGGCCATTGCCCTTTTCGTCAAGTACCTCTAGACCCATTGTGCCGGGTAAACCTTTGACAAGGTGGCCCCCCTCTGGGAAGAATTTAATGCTTGGTCTGCCGGAGACCGCCTTTCCCATGTTTTCTTCAAAACCCTGCAAATATTGTGTTACGGGAATCTGGTCAGGACTTACGGTATTACCTATCTGCTGTACGAAGATGGGTATATTTTTCTCATAAATAACGGGTTCCTGCTCGTTGAGCATATATTTGGTATATGAACGTAGGGTATAATCGCCTTGTGCTATGTTTTGATCAATTTCAATATCACCAGAGGCCCCAACTTCATCGACGAATAATTTACGTTGGGCCACCACAATGCCTTGTTTGTCAACCAACTCTACATACACAACATTACTTTTTTCGGAACCATTGTGCGAAATACCATCGACCAAATAGGTTTTGAACCAAATGGTTTCACCATTGGTATAGAAATCTTTTATTTGTATGTAGGTATGTTTTTTCAGGAGATTGATTACGGCTGTAGTCCAAAAGTTTGGACTTTACTTTTTTCAAGAGTAGGTATTCTTGTGGGAGGCTCGTAAACGAAACAATCGATAGCGCGCTAAGTAACCCAATGATAACGATAGAACTTAATTTTTTCATATTAATAGAATGTTTAAGTGTTCTTCTAAGTTAGAAAAAAGAATAATCCATACGTATTAATATTGTAACTATTTAATAAATAATAAGTTAAGGGGACTATTTGTAGACGGCTTGGTCATTCATTGTTGTCGAATACTTGATTTTTTTTCATGTGTAATATGATTAGACCACTTGATCTATGTTTAGCTCAAGTGGTCTAAGTATACTTTTCTGAATAGAAGTATTTTTATAGTACAGGCTCCCATCCTTCAGCATAGGTGCGTTTCCAAGACTCCATTGCTTTAGCATTATTAGTTATTTTTCCAGTAGTGGAATCAATCTTTAAGGTTTCTCCTGCGTCTTGAGCCATATTTCCTAAATGACATAGCATGGTAGAAACACTCGCATCACTTATATCAGAATTAAGACTTTTATCTTCTCTAATACCTGCAAAGAAATTAGAAATATGGTTTGTATCTAATTGTCCTTCACCTCTTGTATTGGTTGTTTCGCTTGAGCCACCTTCAAGTTCCTCTTTTAAGAGATTTCCGTCCAAATCATAAAGTTGATAGAAATTACGGTCAAGCATAATGCTTCCTTTAGAGCCGTATATCGTACTTCCTCGGCCTGGTCGCGTTGGTTTCATCATTCCTCGACTATGGCCTGTCCATGTTAAAAATTTATTATCTGCAAAAGTGTAGGTTACTTGTTGGTTGTCTACAAATTCCCAATCGTCTTGAAAGGTATATTTACCTCCAAAAGATGTAACTGTTTCTGGTAAGTCTACACCTAATGCCCATCGACAGATATCTATTTCATGTGTACCATTATTATGCACCTCACCTGTACCCCAAGTACGAAACCAATGCCAATTGTAAGGGTGAATATTATCCTTGTACGATTCTCTTGGTGCTGGTCCTTGCCATAAATCCCAATTTAATGTGGAAGGAACATCAATAACCTTCCCTTTACCAATAGAACCTCTATTATTAGAGTAATATGCTTCTCCTTTATAAACATCACCAATAATACCTTCTCTTATATCTTTTATGGCACTGATAGAAGTTTTTGCAGAACGTTGTTGGTTCCCCATTTGCACTTTTTTTCCATACTTTTTTTGTGCTTCGACCAAAAGGTCATTTTCATACGGGTTATGACTACAAGGTTTTTCAACATAAACATGCTTTCCTGCTTGTAAAGCTAAAATAGCCATTGGTGCATGCCAGTGTTCTGGTGTAGCAATGAATACTGCATCGACATCTTTGTCTTCCAATACTTTTCTAAAGTCTTTTTCTATTTTAGGTATGTATCCTATATTTTCTTGGCACCACACATTATGTTCTTGCAAAATCACATCATCGACATCACAAGAATATATAATCTTGGCATTTTTATCATTATGAATAGCCATTACGTGCGCTTTTGCCCTACTACGCACTCCAATAATTGCACAATTGATATGGTCGTTAGCGCCAAGAATATTTGCATACGAACTACTTGGAAAGACTAAACTGCCCAAAGTTACCGCTGCTGTACCTGCTGAGGTTTTTTTAATAAAGTTTCTTCTAGTAGTCATAGCTTATTCTTTAATGATTGATTTTATTTTAATGTTTTTAAAGGAAACTTTGTCTCCATGATCTTGCAAAAGGATATGCCCTTTTTCAGCTTCTCCAAAATTTGGCCATTGAGCATATTTGCTCTCTGATACTAATTTTCGGTAGTCGTCACTTTTGCGTTCATATTCTAAAACTTTCATTCCGTTTAACCAATGTTCTACGTGATTGTCTTTAGATATAATGTGAGCCGTATTCCATTCGTCTGGTGCATTCATAGGCTTATTTACATCTGCTTGAATAAGGTCATAAAGAGAAGCTACGGTACGGCTACCATCATGATTTCCTAGTTTCGCATCAGGGTGTCTAGCATCGTCTAAAATTTGATACTCTAAACCTATTGAAGAACCTGGCCCTTTATTAATATCGGTATCCACATAGTATTTGATACCACTATTAGCACCTTCTGTAATTTTAAAATCTAACATTAACTCGAAATCACCGTATAGCTCTTTAGTAACAATATCACCACCTGCTGCAGATTCTTCACCTCCTGATGGTAGTACTGTCAAAATGCCATCTTTAATTTCCCATCCTATTGTTGGGAATTCATCTAAACGGGCTCCTCGCCAACCATTTGCAGTTTCGCCGTCCCATAACATTTTCCAACCATTTTTCAATTCGTCAACACCTAATGCATTTTTTGTGTTTATTGGTGTCAATGTACTTTTTCTTGAATACTTAGAAAGACTGTCGGTTAAAATTTTAATATCCTTCCAGATAATATCGGTACCGTCTTTCTGTTCATCAGAGATGCTATGCACTTGAAGCGCTATAAAACCTTTGGCTGTTTTATCATCAATTAAGTAAGCTGCAGGTACATCATTAATCCACGTTTTTAAGGTGTCGCCGATGGCCTCTATTCTGTAGTGATTCCATTCATTTTGCTTGAATGCCTTTTGAGCCTCAGGGTTATTGGTCATTGGGTTCAACCAACCTCTTCTTGCTTCATCATAAATACCAGCACTCCATGCTCGTTCAGATGGATCTATTTCTATTTGATATCCATGAACACGACCATCCATATAGTGCGGTAAGCTATTACTTCTAATTTGTATGCCAGAATTCATACTAGGGTCTACCTTATAATCTAATTCTAAAATAAAATCACCATACATCTTGTCAGTTGTCATAAATGAGTTGGGTGTATTATGAACCGTGGTGCCTACAATAGAGTTATCCTTTACTGCATAAGTGGCTTCGCCACCGAGCTGTGTCCATCCATTTAAAGTTTCTCCATCAAAAAGATTTACCCATGGGGTATCGTCTTTGGGTTTTTGGTTACAACTTATCAACGTAGATAGAATTAAGGTAAAGAGCAGAAAATTGATATTTGATTTCATTGGTTTTGGTAAATTATGGTTTATAAAAAAAGCGCCCGGTAGGGCGCTTGAATATAACAATTTTTTGGGAGACCTTTTAGTGGACACTCTTCTTTAGATAATCTCCAAAGCTTTCTTTAAACCTGTTTAATCTTGGAATAGATACATTTTTAATATATGAATTATTAGGATTGTTTTTTTCGTAATCTTGATGATAAGATTCTGCCTTATAGAAAACCGTGAAAGGGGTGACTTCAGTTGTAATTGGATGGCCGCCATATACATTTTGATTTGTAAGTGCTTGCATGTATCCTTCTATTATTTTCTTTTGTTCATCGGTCTTGTAAAAGGCAATAGAACGGTATTGTCTACCGCGATCAGGACCTTGTCCGTTTAATTGGGTAGGGTCGTGAGAACCAAAGAAAACTTGAACTAATTCGGTAAAGGAGATTTCTTTAGGGTCATAATAGACTTCTACAGCCTCTGCATGGTCGGTTTTACCATAACCAACGTCTTCATAAGTAGGGTTCTTCTGTTTGCCACCAGCATAGCCAGAAATAACCTCTTTAACTCCTTTAACACTCTCAAAAATAGCTTCTACGCACCAGAAACAACCACTAGCAAAATAGGCGGTTTCATATTTACTTAGTTGTTGGGCACTTAGTTTTACAGCCTCATCAACTTCTTCGTTCACAATTTCAGTGTTTTCGGTATTTTCTGATAAGGTATTTTTCTTGACTTTAGATTGACAACTTGTAGCTAGTAATGTAGCACAGGCCAATACTGTTATTTGTAATAATTTCATGGCAATTTTCTTTTAGCAATTTGTAGGTAATTTACAAAGACCTTACGAGGAAAATGGTTAAAAAATGTTAACTAGATAAAAGGATATTATATTTTTGGGAAATGGATACATTGCTTGAAGACCTTAAATCTTATACCACAAACCCTATTTCTATTTTAGATACGGCAATTCCTATTCAGGAATATGTATCCTTAAACCTTTCTAAGGATAATGAGGAGTTAATGGGTTTAGATATCACTGACTATGCTGTTTGTCAAAATTATATTGATAGCGTATTAAAAGATAAGCAAGGATTAATAGCATATGGGGGCTATTTAGAAGAGCGTAACCTATATAATGATAAGGAAGGTTTCACCTCTAGTACAAACCCTATTAGAAACATTCATTTGGGAATAGATTATTGGTGTAATGCCTTAACTAAAGTTATTGTTCCTGTAAAAGGCATGGTGCATAGTTTTAAAAATAATAATGTCATTGGTGATTACGGACCAACGATTATATTGAAGCATGTTTTGTGTAATCATACCTTTTACACTTTATATGGCCACTTGTCGGTAGATTCTTTGGACGGACTTTTTATTAATAAAGAATTTAAAGCTGGTGATACCATTGGCAGATTAGGTACACCTGATATAAATGTCAATTATGCCCCACATCTACATTTTCAAATAATACGCAATTTAGAGGGTAACATAGGAGACTATCCTGGAGTATGCGCCAAAGAACAATTGTCCTTTTATCAGGAAAACTGCCCAGACCCTAATATTTTATTGAAGTTGAAGTAAGCCTGTGTCGATTAACCGCACCTTTAATCGATATGGTGATTTTGAGGCATGTGCTGTTTATCGACCAGATATTACACTTCAACTGAGTACGTGTAAAATAACGAGTAATATGTGTTTTTGAGCGATTCACCACCTAGTGAATCAAGGCCTACTGCGTTCTATAAGTGTAACAAACGCAAGTCATGAAAACAATACTTACAATCATCTTTATCATCTTCTTAAGCTTTACTGCTCAAGCTCAAAACGCTACTACTGATGTAAAAGTTGAAACTATTGAAATGACAATCGTTACTGAAACATCTTACGAATTAAATCTTGAAGCGAAAACTGAAGTAGCGCGTTTATACAAGTCAAAGGATTCAAAAATAAAAAGAGAGTTGAATTTCACAACTAAAGCTAACAAACCTAAAATGGCATAATCTTATATAGGTAATCAAAAAACTTAACAGTATTCTAATCTTATTATATCTTCAAGAAAGTGAATTTAGACATCATCTGCGAAGCAAACAATCAATTATATTCAAAATAGGAAATCAATATAGATGTAGGAATATGATTGCTAAATCGATAAACGGCACATAATCACCGATAATCTACAATAGTATTTGTAGGAAAAAGGACTACAAAAATAGGTAATACATCGAAAACATATACTTTCATCGTAAAAATTGAGCATTTTGTCGAATTCGAAATACGTTTACTTACAATGAGTGGGTTATCTACAAACCAAATTTACCTACTTATTATGCGTACAATTATTTTCTTATTCCTTGTTGTCTGTTTGGGAACCAAGTCCCAAGCTCAACATAAGTTACCCGTTACCAAAGTGCAGTCTTTTACAATGCCCATGGTAGATATAATAGGCCAATCTGAAATTAATACTCAGGGTTACCAAACAGCTGCAAGGTTTTTCAAAGTTAAAAATGCTAGAGTTAAACAAGCTTTAAAATTTAAACCTACGACGCTAAAAACACTTTTTGCTTAATTTACTTCATCAACTTCGATATCTGTGGTTACTTCAGTATTCGTTTTTGGTAGTACAACTGATTCCAAAATTTCCCAGACATTATTAGTTACTATTTTTTGCCCCTCTGCGGTTGGGTGTATGCCATCTTCTAAATTCAATTCTGGTATACCCGCAACACCTTCCAATAAAAAAGGTATTAACAGAATTTCGTTAGACTCTGCCAATGCAGGATACATTGCCATAAATTGAGAAGTATAATCTGTACCCATGTTTGGTGGTATCTGCATACCGGCTAAAATTAGTATAGTTTCAGGATTTTTATCTTTAACCATATCTATCATTGATTGAAGATTATTCATCGATTCAGAAATAGGTATTCCTCTTAGTCCATCATTAGCACCCAACTCTAAAACAAAAATATCGACAGGTTGGTTCAGTACCCAATCAAGTCTATTTAAACCGCCAGATGTTGTTTCTCCACTCAATCCAGAATTAATGACCTTATATTCTAATCCTAAAGAGTCTAAACGCAGCTGAATTCTATTTGGGAATCCTTCCTTTGTATCTAAGCCATAAGCGGCTGTAAGGCTATTACCATAAAACATTATTACCTTCTGGTTTGTGTCAATAACCTCATTTTCGGCAGCACTAACTTCTTTGGTAGGGCCATCTGATTGTTTTTTTTCTGGTCTTTCTCCACATCCAATAAGCACGAGTGCCCATAAAAAATAACGAAACTTTAATACTTTCAACATAGTCTTAGCTTATTAGATTCAAAATCATTTGCTTATTTTGTTAGCTTGAAGTAAAATGATTTATGACAAAGATATTAAACGTACGTAATCTAAGGAAAACGTACACGAGTGGATCTAAAAATTTGACAGTATTAGATGATATTTCTTTTTCAATTGAAGAAGGGGCAACTTTTGCAATCGTAGGTCCTTCCGGTAGTGGAAAAACTACCTTGTTAGGACTATGTGCTGGCCTAGATGAAATTGATGAAGGTGGTATAGATCTTTGTGGTGAAGATTTAAGTACATTAAATGAAGACCAGCGTGCTCTTTTAAGAAATGAAAAAGTCGGATTTATTTTTCAAGATTTTCAATTATTACCGACCTTAACCGCATTAGAGAATGTAAGTGTTCCTTTAGAATTACAAGGTGCACCAAATGCAACAAAAGATGCTATGGAACTGCTAACCAAAGTAGGTCTTGGTGATCGACATAATCATTATCCGTCACAGCTTTCTGGTGGGGAACAGCAACGGGTTGCATTAGCTAGGGCATTTTCTAACAAACCTTCAATTCTTTTTGCTGATGAACCAACGGGTAATTTAGATGAAGAAACAGGAGAAAAGGTGATAAAATTACTGTTCGATTTAAATACGGAAATGGGAACTACTCTGGTTATTGTGACCCATGATTTAGAACTGGCTAAACTGAACCAACATGTATTACGACTTAAAGGTGGTAAAATAGTAATCGATGAAACCTCTGCAATATCTTGAGCAAACCAACACGAACTTCAAAAGCAGACTTTAATTGGTTATTGAAAATGGCTTGGCGCGATGGCAAGGCAAGTGGTAAGCGCTTACTCTTGTTTATGGCTTCCATTATTTTGGGTATCGCTGCAGTAGTTTCTATTCAGTCTTTTAGTGATAACCTTAAAGATAACATTGGTCTACAGTCAAAAGCCCTTATGGGAGCCGATTTTCTTATCGATAGTAATCAGCCAGCCAATGAGCGGGTGACACAGTTGATGGATTCTTTGGGAGGTGCGAATGCACGGGAAGTTAATTTTGCTTCTATGGCAGCTTTCACCAAGAATGGAGCAACTAAACTAGTACAAGTACGTGGTATAGAAGGTAACTTCCCTTTTTATGGCGAATTGGAAACAGAACCATTAAGTGCCGCTCAAGAATACCAAGAAAAGGGTGGAGCTTTGGTCGATGCCACTGCCATGTTACAATACAATCTTAAACCAGGTGATAGCGTAAAATTAGGTACTACTACCTTTCCTATTGTTGGCTCATTGATTACCGCTCCTGGTAGTACAGGTATCGGTGCCACGGCAGCGCCACCGATTATTGTTCCGTTTCGATTTATGGAAGAAAGCGGACTCTTACAAAGAGGAAGTCGTTTAGGATATAACTATTATTTCAAAAATCCATATATAGATTTAAAGGCACTTAACAAAAAGGTGGATCCTTTGTTAGATGCTGAAAATGCTGATTTAGATACTCATACAGATACCAGTCAGCGGCTAGGGCGACGGTATGAAAATGTTGGTCGATTTTTAAATCTTGTAGCATTTATAGCACTTCTTTTAGGTTGTGTAGGTATCGCTAGCTCAGTTCATATTTATATTAAAGAGAAATTAAAATCGGTAGCTGTTCTCAAATGCTTAGGAGCTACCCGTAAGCAAACCTTTTTAATCTATTTGCTTCAAATTGCGGGTATGGGATTGTTGGGCGGCTTTATTGGCACTGTTATAGGCCTAATTTTACAGCAAACTTTCCCGCTAATCCTACAAGAATTTCTTCCATTTCAAGTAGAAATATCTACTTCGTATCAATCGATTTTTGTGGGTCTATTATTAGGGGTGTGCATGTCAGTTTTGTTTGCACTTTCTCCATTAATTAATACCTGGTTCGTTTCACCTTTACAAGTTTTGCGCGTACAGGAAGATACCAGCAAAAAATCGCGTCCTTATCAAATGTGGGTAATGTTGGCCATAGTTCTTTTCGTGTTCCTTTTTGCATATTGGCTGTTGGGCCGATGGGGATTTGCAGCAAGTTTTGTGGCAGGTATCTTAGTAACATTCTCCATTTTAGCCGGAGTTTCTATTTTATTTATGCGATTGATAAAACGATATTTCCCGAAATCGTGGAGCTTTGCAGCACGACAAAGTTTATTGAATTTATATCGGCCTAATAACCAAACCGTAGTGTTGATATTGGCAATAGGAATCGGAACTTTTCTTATAAGTACCTTATACTTTACAAAAGATTTTTTACTCGCTAAAACTTCTTTCGAATCAAGTACTGAAAGTCCGAATTTGATACTTTTTGACGTACAGACCGAACAGCGAGAAGCAGTAGCCAATACGATTACACCAAATGGATTAACTGTAATTGATAATATACCAATCGTAACTATGCGAATGGAACGCATAAAAGATCGTAGTGTTAACGAAATTCGATTAGATAGTACCACACGGGTGAATAAATGGATTTTAAGCCACGAGTTTAGAACTACCTATAGAGACACCATGATTGGGTCTGAGAAGTTATTAGAAGGGGAGTGGATACCTAGTGTAGCCCCTAATGCTGAGGTTATACCGATTTCTTTGGCAGATAATGTAGCTAACGATGCTCTTGTAACTATAGGGGATACAATTCTATTTAATGTTCAAGGTAAATTGATGACCACCGTAGTCGGTAATGTTAGGCAAGTAGATTGGGCGCGTATGCAGCTCAATTTTTCTATCGTATTTCCAAAAGGAGTATTAGAGAATGCACCACAGTTTCATGTATTGACTACAAACGCACCTGACAAAAAAACCTCAGCCAATTTGCAACGTGAACTGGTGAAAAAGTTTCCTAATGTATCCATTATTGATTTACGACAGGTGGTTACACTAATTGAAAATATTTTGGACAAGATATCATGGGTGATTACATTTATGGCTTTTTTTAGTATTTTAACTGGTATTATTGTATTGATAGGTTCTGTTCGTAATAGCAAATACCAACGTATACGGGAAAGTGTATTGTTGAGAACCCTAGGGGCACAAAGTAAACAGATTCTAAAAATAAATGCTTTGGAATACCTGTTTTTAGGTGTCTTAGGTAGCGGAGTAGGTGTGCTTCTTTCGCTAGTTAGTAGCTTTTTACTTGCCTATTTTATTTTTGACACACCATTTATACCATCATGGGTACCATTTTTAGTGGTCTTACCAGGAATTACTCTTTTAGTACTTTCTATAGGATTATTAAATAGTAGAGGGGTTTTAAATAGTCCGCCATTGGAAGTATTAAGAAAAGAAGGAAAATAAAAGGGTAATTGTTTTGTCTAATTTTGTTATTCTTAGTGACGATTTACTAACTCAAGGAACCTAAGGAGATTAAAGATATACACGTTTTAGAAATGTATATTGGAGGAAAGAAAGTGTTTGGTGAAAACTAGATTAGGATAAAATACAAAATACTGACCAATTAATCAAAAATGAAATCTCTTCTATGAAAAGAAAATTCTTATTCTCCATTTTAATAATCGGGTTACTAGCTTCATCCTGCACTTCTGAAAAAAATTCTGCCTTTGAATTATCCAGTGACGCCATAGTCGTCTATAACGGTACTATTATCAATGTCACTAATGGTGAAATTTTAAAGAACAAGGCGATTCTTATTGACAGCGGAATAATAAAAGCTATCATAGATTATGAAGTCCTAAAATCTGTAGTCGATACCGATCATCAATTTGATGTTACCAATAAATTCATTATTCCGGGTTTGTGGGATATGCATGTTCATATTGAAGGTGAAGATTTAGTGGAGGATAATTTGGCATTGTTTCCCGTGTTTGTAGCATATGGGGTTACTACAGTTCGCGATATGGCGAGTGATTTAGGAGAGCAAGTGCTTGCTTGGAGAGATGAGATTGAACAAGATAAGATATTAGGTCCTCAGATTTTTACAGCAGGTAGAAAATTAGAAGGTATAAATTCTATCTGGAAAGGAGATTTAGAAATTGCCAATGAAGAAGAATTGTCCGCTATGCTTGATAAACTTGAGGACTACAAAGTTGATTTGGTGAAAATCACTGAGAATACGTTACCAGGTCCGTTATTTTTAAAGAGTGTTCAAGAAGCTAAGAAGAGAGGTTTTATGGTTTCGGGTCATATACCCATAGATCTTACGGTTCAAGAATTGGTTGATGAAGGTTTTACCAGTATTGAACATGCTAGTTATGCCTTGCGTTTAGGAAGCGATGAACATACAATTGTAGCGAAATTGAAAAGTAGTGAAATTACCAAAGAGTATGCAAATGAATTATATGCTTCAGGTTTTAATCAAGAAGTTGCAAATTTGGCTTATGAAAAATTAGGTAAAAGCAATGTAGCGATTACTCCAACATTAATAGGGGGTAAGCAACTTGCTTATTTAGATGAAAACAATCATGAGAATGACGATTATTTAAAGTATTTGACAAATCGATTTACTGCAAAGTATCAATGGAGAATTGATAGAATGGCAAATGATTCCCCTGCCGATATACAGGCTAGAAAAGACCGCTATCAATTAATAGCAAAACAATTACCCTATTTTCAAGAAGCGGGAATAAACATTCTTGCAGGCAGTGATGCAGCTGCATTGAATACGTATGTATATCCGGCGCTATCACTTCACGAAGAGTTGGTGTTGTTTCAAGAAGCAGGCCTCACTCCGTTACAAATTTTACAAAGTGCTACAATTAACGGAGCAAAATTAATGGGTACTATAAATACTATGGCGACTGTTGAAGCAAATAAGCAGGCCGATTTAGTTATTTTAAATAGTAATCCTTTAGAAGATATTAAAGCCACGCAAGATATTTACGCAGTTATAAATGATGGCGAATATTTCGATAGACCCGAATTAGATGTGTTGCTACAAAATGCAAAAGATAGAAAGATACAACTCGATTTGAAGCGCAATTAAATACATACTATCTTGTTTTATAATCATAGTTTGAGATTAAATCAAATTATATATTGATTAATATGCTATTTACTAGTAATCTATCTACCTTAACGAACACGTATTCAAAATCTTAGTTATGAAGAATTTTCTACAAATTTTAGGAATCATCTTATTCGTTAGCTGTGCTAATAAAAAAGAGAATGCGACAACAGTAGTTAAAGTAAATCAGGAAACAATTAGTAAGCATATAGAACGACTTGCGTCTGACGAATTTCTTGGTAGAAAACCATTTACTGAAGGCGAAAAGCTAACGGTGAACTATTTAAAAAATGAATTTGAAAAATTAGGGTTGTCGCCTGGTAATGGCAATAGTTATTTTCAAGATGTACCTATGGTAGAAATTACAGGGGCACCTTCAGAACACATGGTCATTTCAGGAAAAAATAAAAAAATAAATTTAGACTACTTAAAAGATTTTGTAGCTACAACAAATAAAGCAGTTATAGATGTTAGTCTTGATAACTCAGAACTGGTATTTGCTGGGTATGGTATTGTAGCTCCTGAATATGGTTGGAACGATTATGAAGGTGTTGATTGGAAAGGCAAAACAGCTGTGGTTCTAATTAATGACCCAGGATTTAAATCTGGTGATTCAACATTGTTTAAAGGGAATGAAATGACCTATTATGGACGATGGACGTATAAATACGAGGAAGCAGCGAGGCAAGGTGCTGCAGGAGTTATAATAGTACATGACACAGAACCAGCCTCTTATGGTTGGAATGTAATAGAGTCTAGTTGGACAGGTGCCCGATTAACCATTGCGAGCGAGTTACCCAAGTTAGAAGTAGAGTCTTGGATTAGTGGTGAAAGTGCTCAGAAAATGTTTGATGCATCAGCTATGAAGGGTCAAGATTATAAATCGCTTTCAAGAACTAAAGATTTTAAACCGACACCTTTAGGATTAAATGTTTCGGTTTCGGTTAAAAACGAAATAAAAAAAGACGTTTCTAAAAATGTGGTAGCGATGATACCTGGCACAGAAAAGAAAGATGAAGTCATTATTTATTCTGCACATTGGGACCATTTAGGGGTTGGTAAGCCCATTGATGGAGATTCAATCTATAATGGTGCAATTGACAACGCTTCTGGTACTGCGGGGTTATTAGCTATTGCAGAGGCATTAAAAAAAGGAGAAGCAACAAAACGCTCCATTGTTTTTATAGCGCTTACCGGAGAGGAGCAAGGGTTATTAGGTTCCGCTTACTATGCTGAACACCCAATTTTTGACCCCAAAAAATCAGTGGTAAATATTAATATGGATGCGTTGGCTAGTCCGGGGAAAATGAAAGACTTGACCATTACGGGTTACGGACATTCAGAAATGGATGAATATGCCAAAGCGGAGGCACTTAAACAAGACAGGTACATTATACCGGATCCAGAAGCTGAAAAAGGATACTTCTTTAGATCAGACCATTTTAATTTTGCTAAAATTGGAATTCCCGCTTTATACGCAAGTGGTACCTATGAAGGTTTCGATAAAAGTATTGAAGAAGTAAAAGAACTGAGTACCTATTATAATATCAATAATTACCATCAAGTTTCTGATGAGTACAATGCCGAAACAACCGAATTAAGTGGGGTACAATTAGACTTACAATTATTTTATAATATCGGATTGAAATTAGCGAATGAAGACTATTTTCCGAAATGGTATGACGGCAGTGAATTCAAAGCAGCTAGAGAGTAATGGAAGAAGTACGAGCAGGTAATAAATTGATATAATTCAATTCTAATTATGAATGCCTTTTAAAAAGTAAGCTAATTGAGAATCAGTTTTTACTATGTTGTAATATGAAGTCAATGTTAGTTCTTTACTAATTCGAAGCTCTTACATCATAAAATACTAGGTAAATACCGATAATTGTCTCAACTGTCGTGATTTGTCAACTAATCCACATAGCTTTGCATTTTTAATACAAAAGTCATTCTTATGCCCTTGTTTACCGATTTAAAGATTTCTAGAAACTTAGAAAAAGCCTTAGATGATTTAGGTTTTGAAAATACTACTCCTATTCAAGAGCAAGCATTTCCTGTTGTTATGAGTGGTAGTGATGTGGTAGGAATCGCCCAAACCGGTACAGGAAAAACTTTTGCATATTTATTACCTATTTTAAATACCCTATCATTTTCAAAAGAAATTCATCCGAAGGTGATTATTCTTGTACCTACTCGTGAGTTAGTGGTCCAGGTTGTAGAAGAAACTGAAAAACTGGCTAAATATTCGGGTGTACGTGTATTAGGTGTATTTGGAGGTAAGAGTATGCTACGGCAAAAAAATGCCTTGGCTTTGGGTACTGATATTTTGGTGGCAACTCCTGCACGATTATATGATTTAATTTTGACCAAAGCTGTTCAATTAAAATCAGTTAGGAAACTTGTGATTGATGAGGTCGATGTAATGTTAGACCTAGGATTTAGATTTCAACTGGTTAATATTTTCGAATTGTTGCCGGTCAGAAGACAGAATATTATGTTCTCTGCCACTATGACCGATGATATTGAGTTATTTATAACCGATTTCTTTACAGGAGTACAGAAAATTTCAATTGCGGTAAGTGGAACTCCATTAGAGAACATTACTCAATTCGGGTATGCTACGCCTAACTTTTATACAAAAGTAAATTTGCTTGTTAATCTTCTTCAGAAAGAAGAAGAGTTTCATAAAGTACTGGTTTTTGTGTCAAGCAAGAGAAGTGCAGATTTATTGTTCAAGGAATTAGCTGAATTTTTCAGTGAAGAAATCTGTATCATACATTCAAATAAGACCCAAAACTATAGATTGCGTTCTATTAATCAATTTGATGAAGGCAAGAACCGTATTTTGGTTACTACAGATGTTATGGCACGTGGATTGGATCTTCAAGAAATTTCTCATGTTATCAATTTCGATACACCGATTTATCCAGAAAATTACATGCACCGAATCGGTCGAACGGGTAGAGCAGAGAAAGAGGGAACTTCTATTTTGTTATTTACCCCAAATGAAGAGGAAGCAAAAGATGCTATCGAAGATTTGATGTTGCAGAAAGTAAATTTATTAGACTTACCAAGTGATGTTGAAGTGGCAACTAAACTAACTTTCGACGAACAGCCTAAACATAAGGAGCGTGAAAATCCTTTGAATATAAATGAAGATGAACGTGGTGCTAGTTTTCATGATAAATCTGATAAGAACAAAAAAGAAAATCAAGGAGGTTCTTATAAATGGATTATTAAAAAGAAATATTCTAAGCCAAAGACTCGAGGCGATAAGAATTACGGAAAAAGAGGTAGAAACAAATAAGAATAGTTTCTTTAATATTCAGATTACGTTGCTTGTACAATAGAATAATTACATTCTTTTTTAAACAAATAGCATTTATTACACTCCATATTTGATTGTTTTATTAAGGCTTTACTAATTGTACTATTTTAAAAACATCGACGAACTACATAACATATCGGTATGATGTTTTTGGTTCAAAATCCATTCGTCGACACTTTTCTTCGATTCATCCTAAAAATTTACGCTAGCCGAAAATTATAGTAGTTCAGCGAGGTCAAGAGCCTTGATTGCTGGACTGCGGGTATCTTTATATTGTTCAATACAAAAATATGAAAGCAATATTCACCTTATTAATTATAATTTTCGCTGGAACATTAACGATGGCACAAAACCCTCAATCAAATGATAAAGTTTACATTATTGAAATGGGTATTGTTATGGTTGATAGCCTTAATAATACTGACCATAAGAAAACGTTTACAATCAGTACTGAAACTGAAATAACTCGTTTGTATAGATATAAGAATTCTAGAGTCAATAAAGAATTAGCATTCATTACCCAAAAGAGTTATGGTAAGTTGGCATAATCTTTGCGCTATTAAAAAAGGTGCAATGAAGCACCTTTTAAAAATTCAATTATGATAATACTTACACTTTTAATACCTGCTTTAATAGTTCTTCTAGTTGTTTCTTTTACTTCAAAAAATAAAAAGCAACTACGTGCAATTAAAGTGCCAGTGAACAAAAGAAAGTTTTAGTTTTTAATGCCAGGCTGCTTTATAGTATAATTATCCTTAGCCTTGGCTTCATCAACTTGACGCTTTACGTCTGCTAATAGCGCTTTAGAATCGTAAATGATTCCATCTTTAATAGTATATTTTACACCACCAATACGAACCACCTCATTATCATCGGTAAGCTTTACAGCTCCCGTGCCGTATAGCACTTTGAAATTTTGAAGAGGGTTTTCTTCAACAATGACGAAGTCAGCTAATTTTCCGATTGTAACGGAACCTAATTTGTCATCCAATCCTAACGCTTCTGCGCCATTTAAGGTTGCAGATTGAATTATTTCTAAAGGGTGAAATCCTGCTTCACGCATTAATTCTAGTTCACGTATATATGCAAAACCATATAATTGGAATATAAATCCGGAATCGGAACCAGTTGTTACGCGACCACCTCTATTTTTATATTCATTAATAAAGGTCATCCAAAGATTATAATTCTTTTTCCATTGAACTTCCTGCTCTGTACCCCAATCATGCCAATAAGAACCATGTGATACTTTGCTAGGTTGATAGAATTCCCAAAGGGAAGGCAATGTGTACTCTTCATGCCATTCGGCGCGTCTAGCACGCTGTAAATCTCTACTAGCTTCATATATGTTAAATGTAGGATCCATTGTGAAATCTAAAGCCAATAGTTCATTCATTACATTATTCCAATGTTCAGAGTATGGTTCAGCAGCTTGAGCCCATAATTTACCGGCATTTTCAAAGCGATGTTGTTCATTTTGATAGTTATAATCAAGAGGAAAATCTTGTACTGTGCGATCATCAAATAAAGCCTCCGGTAATCCATACCAATGCTCCATTGAAGTTAATCCCGCCCTTGCGGAATGAAGTACATTCCATCTAGCAACGCTCATTTGTGCATGGTGACACGCTGAGCCAAGTCCTAATTTTTTATTTTCATCTAGTGCTGCCGCCATAATAGCTGGTTCTGCACCAAAAAATTTAATTCCGTCAGCTCCTTTTTTTGCATTCGCACGCACCCATTCACGAGCTTGATCCGGAGTAGAAATAGGAATATCGTTCAATGGATTAAAAGACTTGCTTGTTTGCCCAAATGCGGTATATGAGATTATACGTGGGGCGATAATTTCATTTCTCTCACTTTTTCGTTTTAAATCTAGTGTCACATCAATGCCTCTTCCAGCAACTTCTCTTACGGTGGTTACACCATGTGCCATCCAAAGTTTAAAAACATAATCTGGGTCAGCACCTTGAGCATCACCTCCAATATGTGTGTGCATATCTATAAAACCTGGCATTAAGTACATACCTGTACAATCTAGCTCTTTGCCACCTGTTTTTAGTTGTGGTCGCTTAGAGTCATCTATGGCGACACCAGGATACCCTACAACTTTAATGTCTTTAATAATATTGTTTTCTACAACAATGTCAATGGGGCCTTGTGGTGGTGCTCCATTTCCATTAATTAACATAACGCCTCTAATTATTAATTGAGAGTGCGGCCCATCTCCTTCAAGTGATTGGGCGTGGATGGTTAGTAGGCCTACGAAACTGAATACCGTAGCTAATAGTATTTGTTTGAACATAAGGTGGTAGTTTAATTTAGTTCTTTAAATATAGTTAAAGTGATAGTAATGACACAAAGCAAGTGTCAACTTTATTAATTGAATTGTGAACTAGTTATTATGGAAGCCTTTAACTTATACAACTGGAGATAATTGTTGCTTTATTTCTTGGAATTTGATAATGTAATTAGTGCCTCTTTTAGAAGCATCGCGTTCAATAGTACCCCGTAATTGACGGGTAAGATTATGAATAAGTTTTAAACCTAATGATTTGGTGTTTTTGTAATTTATTGTTTCTGGAAAACCAATTCCATTATCTCCTATTTCAAGAATATAACAATTCTCTTTTTCTGAATCTTTTTGTAATTTAATATTGATATCCCCTTCTTCATCCCCTTCGATACCATATTTTAAGGCATTGGTCAATGATTCATTGATTAATAAGCCTAGTGGTATAGCTGTGTCTATACCTAATTTTATATCTGGAATATCAATTATTAAATTAATATTATTGTCAATTCCTTTTATAGAACGAATTAAATATTCACTTAACTCTTGAACATATGATTTGTACTCTATGTGGCTAATATCTTTTCGCATATAGAGCATTTCATGAACCATAGCCATTGCAATTACCCTATTTTGTGTTCCTTTAAGTAGACCTTTCATTGGTTTACTTTCAGTATTTCGAGATTGAAGACTTAGTAAGCTTGATACGGTCTGTAAGTTGTTTTTAACTCTATGGTGAACTTCCTTCAGTAAATTTTCTTTTTCATGAACTTCATTAGCCATGACTTTTTTTGAAGTATAAAGGGCGTTGTAAGTCTTTAATAAACTTTTACCGAAGGTGTTTCCTAAAACAAAAACTGAAAATAATACTGAAACTAGGCTAAAAACAGCACTCGAACTTTCAGGAACAAAATTTTCTGTGATTTTTAACTCAGGTATGGTTTGTGTAAATAGTAGAATGATGAGAACTATGATTACGTTTAAGTAGATTTTACCATATCTGCTGCTATTGATGAACCCTCCAAAGGCCACTAACGGAATCATAAAGATAAAAGGACTATGAATACCACCGCTGTACAACGTTACAATAAATGAAGATATAAGACCTAGTATAGATGAAAAATTGAACGTGGGTAAAATCTTTTTATGACTTTTAAAATATTGTAAGTTAATTAAGTTTAAAACTCCAAAACCTAAAAGCGCGAATGGTACAACTTTAGTTATACCCAATAGAAAATAGCATAATAATCCAAATAGAATGGATATAATGCTGGTGGTATAATTTACCCTTAAAAAAAGTTTGGTTTTATCCTGAAGACGCTCTTGGTCAATGGTAAATCCGGGCATAGATATTGTTTACGTACTAAAAAAACATACTTATTAAGTAATGTAAATCTAATTATGTTTTTAACATTATGCTAGTATTTTTTGTTATAGTATACCATAATTATGTAAAGTTAGTGTCAGCTTCGAACTTTCTTTGGTATAAGGTCAGTTAAATCTCCAATATTAATCGCTTTTCCAGATTCAATACTTCTTCTTGCACCAATACCTATTAAAATTGACATAGCCCCATCTCTTATACCGGCAGTTCTACCATAGGGGTCAGTAGTTTCAGGATTGACGAATATTTTATCATGAAGTCTTTTATCACCACCTCCATGGCCACTTTTTTCCATGGGTACATTTATCACCTCATGTTTTTCCCAAAGCTTATGAACAATAATTGACTCGTGGTTCAATTCTTCCTTATTATTTTGAGCCATTTCCAAAACGTGTTTTTCTGCCTCATCAACAGAAGTTATTGAATGGTAAGGAATGTCTTGTGAAGCTTCAATTCTACCTTTTGTGCCATTAAAAGCAACACGCCACCCTTCGAATGGTGAATAGGTAGTTAAGCTATAGTTTAGAACTGTGTTGTCGGCATATTTTACTTGTGCCGACATTTTATCATAGATGTCAATATTTTCTCTGAACAAACAATTATCTCTTATATAGCCATCTTCATGTTCGTGATCTGCATATAATTTTTTAGATGATTCATCTTTTGTAATATCCCAATAAAATTCACAAGTAGTTTTATGGTCACAACTACGGCAGTTAGTACCTCGTTGTGGTCCGTTCTTGCCATAATATTCCAAATCACCGTAGGCAAAGACTTGATTGGGTTCAGAATTTATCCACCAGTTTAATAGGTCAAAATGATGGGTAGATTTATGAACCCAAAGGGATCCACTACTCTCTATCTCACCATGCCATCTTCTAAAATAAGAAGCTCCATGATATGTATTCAAATACCAATGGAAATCGACCGATACCAAATCCCCAATCGTTTTATTTGCTAATAATTCTTTTATTTTGGTTGCGTAAGGGCTCCATCGATAATTGAATCCTACAATTAATTTTTTATTTGATTTCTTTTCAGCGTCAATAATTGCTTGACATTTAGTTTCATCTGTAGTCAACGGTTTTTCCGTTAATACGTCACAACCCATTTCCAATCCTTTAATTATATATTGATGGTGGGTCGAATCTTTTGTAGTGACAATAATTAAATCTGGTTTCGTCATGTTTACCATCTCTTCAAAGTCCGCAAAAAGGGGGCAATCAGCTCCAATATAATTTTTGGCATATTTCAAACGACTCGAATTAATATCTGATAGCCCCACAAATTCTAATATTTCGCCATATTCATCTACCAAACGTTTTCCCCAAAAGGTTGTTCCTCGTATACCAGTTCCAATCAACGCAACTTTTAGTTTTGAAGTTTTACTAAAAGCAAATGTTGAAATAGGAAACGCAGTGCTAGCTGCAAGCATTCCTATAGAATTGATGAATTTTCTTCTGGTGGTATTCATTGGTTTGATTTTAAAGCGGTTATCTAAATATAGCTAATTTTCAATGCCGAATAATTTTAGTTAATTGATTTAACAAGTTGACGATGAAAAGTGAAAATATGAGGTATTAAAAAAGGCATCCCAAGATTGGGATGCCTTTTTTAAATATAGAAAGTGTTTTGTTAATCTTGGGTCAATACCCAAGATCCACTTTGAATAAGAGGTTCTGCCTGCTTATACTTTACAGTTTTGCTTTCTCCACTCATCACATTTTTAATTGTAACTCGTTCGTTACGACCAATTTTAGGTTGTTCTCTTGTAATGGTTTCAGTAACGGCAGGTCGTTGTCCTTGCGTTTGACCTACAGCTCTACTCTGAGCTGCCATTTCATCACTATTTGGAATTTCTTCCTTAGTCGTTTTTAAATTTTCTTTCGAACGTTGAATATTCCTTTCCTCTTGAATAGCGTTTGTGTTTTCAGATGGTAATTCTCCTTTAAATAAGAATGAAATTACATCTTTGTTCACTTTCTCTATCATTGACTTAAATAGTTCAAATGCTTCGAACTTATAAATTAATAAAGGGTCTTTTTGTTCGTGAACTGCTAATTGAACGGATTGTTTCAACTCATCCATCTTACGAAGATGCGTCTTCCATGAGTCATCGATTATAGCCAATGAAATATTCTTTTCGAAATCGGTAATTAATTGTTTGCCATTGGTATCGTAAGCTTCCTGAAGATTGGTTACAACATTTAGGCTTTTGATTCCGTCAGTAAACGGAACCACGATACGCTCGAAATTGTTTGCATTATCTTCATGCACCTTTTTAATTACTGGGAAGGCAGACGCAGCATTGCGCTCCATTTTCTCATTGTAATGAGCATATGCCGCCTTATAGATTTTACCTGTTATTTCCTGAGCTCCCATGACCCCGAATTCTGCTTCAGTAACAGGTGATGTCATTGAAAAATATTTAATCAGCTCAAACTCAAGGTTTTTAAAATCACTTGCTGCTTTATTACCTTCTACGATAACTTCACAAGTATCATAAACCATGTTGGCAATATCAAGTTTTAAACGCTCGCCTTGTAATGCATGACGCCTTCTTTTATAGACTACTTCACGCTGTGCGTTCATAACATCATCATATTCTAATAGACGTTTACGAACCCCAAAGTTATTTTCCTCTACTTTTTTCTGAGCGCGCTCAATGGATTTGGTCATCATGCTGTGTTGAATAACCTCACCATCTTCCAACCCCATCTTATCCATCATTTTAGCGACTCTATCCGAACCGAATAAACGCATTAGGTTATCTTCTAAAGAAACATAGAATTGAGAGCTTCCTGGGTCTCCCTGACGCCCAGAACGACCACGTAACTGTCTATCTACACGTCTAGAATCATGACGTTCTGTACCTACAATGGCAAGACCACCTGCTTTCTTAACAGCTTCAGATAATTTAATATCCGTACCACGACCTGCCATGTTTGTAGCAATAGTTACAACACCAGCATTACCCGCCTCGGCAACAACATCAGCTTCTTTTTTGTGAAGCTTCGCGTTCAATACATTATGAGGAACTTTACGAACACTTAATAGTTTTGAAAGTAATTCTGAAATTTCAACAGATGTTGTACCAATTAATACAGGTCTGCCTGCATTACTTAATTTGGTAACCTCCTCAATAATCGCGTTGTATTTTTCTCTTTTTGTCTTATAAATTAAATCGTTTCTGTCATCTCTAGCAATAGGTCTGTTGGTCGGAATTTCCATAACATCTAACTTATAGATTTCCCAAAATTCCCCTGCTTCAGTAACAGCAGTACCTGTCATACCAGACAGTTTGCTATACATTCTAAAGTAGTTCTGCAAAGTAACTGTTGCAAAAGTTTGTGTTAATGCTTCAATCTTTACATTTTCTTTTGCCTCTATCGCTTGATGTAGTCCGTCAGAATATCTACGGCCATCCATAATACGACCAGTCTGCTCATCGACAATCATTACTTTATTTTCCATCACCACATATTCCGTATCTTTTTCAAATAGGGTATATGCTTTTAATAATTGGCTCATGGTGTGAATTCGCTCACTTTTAATCGTAAATTCTTTGAAAAGTTCCTCTTTTAATTCGGCCTCTTTTTCAATTTCAAGATTCTGATTCTCAATTTTTGCAATTTCACCACCGATATCTGGCATTACAAAGAAGTCTCTGTTTTCTTCTCCAGAAATATAGTCAACACCTTTATCGGTTAATTCAATCTGGTTATTTTTCTCATCAATAACGAATAATAGGTCTTCATCTACCTTGGGCATTTCCCTATTATTATCCTGCATGTAGAAATTTTCGGTTTTTTGAAGTAGCTGTTTTACACCTTCTTCACTCAAAAACTTGATCAATGCTTTATTCTTAGGTAATCCTCTAAATACACGTAGTAAAAGAAATCCACCTTCTTTAGAATCGCCTTCTGCTATCAGTTTCTTAGCTTCTGCCAAAACACTGGTTAAATGTTGACGTTGCTTTTGTACGATTTCCCCAACTTTAGGCTTCAATTCGTTAAATTCATGACGATCACCTTCTGGTACAGGACCAGAAATAATTAAAGGTGTACGAGCATCATCTACCAATACAGAATCGACCTCATCAACAATGGCATAATTATGAGGACGTTGCACCAAGTCTTTAGGTGTGTGAGCCATATTATCCCTAAGGTAGTCGAAACCAAATTCGTTATTTGTACCATAGGTAATATCTGCGTTGTAAGCTGCACGTCTACCATCGGAATTTGGTCGGTGATGATCTATACAATCTACAGAAAGGCCATGAAATTGAAATATTGGTGCCATCCAAGCACTATCTCTTTTTGCTAGATAATCATTAACGGTTACCAAATGAGCACCGTTTCCGCTTAGTGCATTTAAGTATAATGGTAATGTAGCTACAAGAGTTTTACCCTCACCAGTATGCATTTCAGCAATTTTACCTTGATGCATGGCAATACCACCTATAAGCTGTACATCGTAATGTATCATATCCCAGATCACTTCTTTACCAGCTGCGTTCCAAGAATTTCTCCAAATGGCATCTGAGCCCTCTAAGGTGACATAATCATTAGAACCTGACAATGTTCTGTCATATTCTGACGCTGTTACTTTTAAAGTTTCATTATTAACAAAACGTTTGGCAGTTTCCTTTACTACGGCAAAAGCTTCTGGAAGTAACTTATTTAAAGTTTCTTCAGAAATAACATAAGCCTCTTCTTTTAATTTATCTATTTCAGTATAGATGTCTTCGTTCTTATCAATATCTGTAGAGTTCTTAACCTCTTCCTCTAAAGTTTTTATTTGGTCAGTTTTCTCTTTGTAAGAATCTTGAATTATCTTCTTAAATTCTATGGTTTTCTGCCTTAGTTCGTCATGGTTAAGGCTTTCAAGCTGCGATTCAAATGACTTTATCTGATCTACTAAAGGCTGTAATTCCTTTACATCTTTTTGTGATTTATCACCAACGAATGCCTTTAGGATGGAATTAATGAAACTCATATATTTTAAACTATTAGAATTGAAATTTACTTAACCCAAAAATAGGTAAGGAGATTTTCAAAATATTATAGAGACGACAAATATGGCCGACGCTGTAAATTAGCAAAAGGTATTCCAGTCTTGTTTTTTAATCTGTTTAACCTAAATACCTGCCAAAATTACATAAAAAAAAAGCCTCCGAGGAGACTTTTAAGTAGTTATTATGATATCGAATATTAATATTCGTCCTCGTTCCAGAGGTAGTCTTCTTCCGTTGGATAGTCAGGCCAAATCTCTTCGATTGATTCATATATCTCGCCACCTTCTTCTTCCATAGATTGTAAATTTTCTACGACTTCTAAAGGGGCTCCAGTTCTGATGGAGTAATCTATTAACTCATCTTTACTTGCCGGCCAAGGTGCATCACTTAAATAAGATGCTAATTCTAATGTCCAATACATAGTAATTGTTTAATTTTAATTTTTTGCAAAAGTAATTTTTAAATCGAGACAGCCAAGAAATTATTGATTTATTTCAATATAATCTCAATATTTTTCTACAACTATTAATTGATAACGAATAAATTACAGATTTATTAGTCCTTTTTTTTAGGAACCCATTTTATTTCATTCGCCTTTAAATCACTTGACAATTTCCGTGCCAACACAAATAAGTAATCTGAAAGTCTATTTAAAAAGGAGAGTACATTACTGTCGAAAGGTTCGTTTTCAAATAATAATGTTGAAATGCGTTCTACTCTTCTACAAACAGTTCGTGCTATATGACAGTATGACACTGTAGTATGGCCGCCAGGTAAAATAAAATGAGTCATTTGTGGCAATTGACTATCCATTTCGTCTATGGCAATTTCTAAAAAGTTGATTTCTTCAGTACCTACTTTTGTTATGTTTAAACGCTGTTTACCATTTTTTAGAACTTCTTTTTCTGGATCTGTAGCCAAAATAGCGCCTACCGTAAATAAATGATCTTGTATGGTTATTAGTTGCTGCTTGCTATTTTGGTCAATATTTTGGTCTCGAATAAGGCCTAGCCAAGAATTTAATTCATCTACTGTACCATAGCTATCTATACGAATGTGATGCTTTGGTACTCGAGTCCCACCAAAAAGACCTGTTGTGCCATCATCACCTGTTTTAGTATATATTTTCATTCTGTGGATTAAAGAAAATTATGAAGTAGATTAAATTGTATTTAAAAAGGATAAAAATTTTCTATTCGATTTAATTGTCCTTTTTTTCTTTTCGCTCATAATCACCCATGAACTTTCTTGATTTTCGGTCACTAGACTTACCTCTACTGGTGATACGAATGACTAAATAAATGGCAAATACGACTCCTAGAATTATATATATGGTATTACTGTTCATTGAAAATTACTTTAGTTTAAAATTACTGGATTATATCCGTATTTTAAAATGTTCCTTTGCTTGTTCCTTTCTAAAGAATATGACCCCGCAGTAAAATAAATCAACCGTTACCTTAACATGCTCTAATGCTTTCAGCTTTTTCCAACTTTTATGATTATTCGGGTTTTTATGAATTCCGTCTAAAAATAGCATAGAGTCATTTGGTAGATTATTAACTTCTATACCCATGTTAAGTTCAGATATGCTCCCAACTAAAACATCGGAAACATTTTTAGTAAAGGAAACATTTGGGCAATATTGTTGGATAGTTTCCTCAATATTGTCCTCATTATTTAAAATACGTATTGAATGATATTTGAAGTAATCGATACTTTTGACAAGAATCTTTAAGGATATGGGAAGTTTTAATTGCTTTCGCGTATAAAGACATTTGGTCACATAATCATATACAAATGGCGAATGAACCCCATGTTGATTGGTTGCCGAAAAAAGGAATTTAATATAGGATATAAACCGAAACACGAATTAATTTTTCAATTTTTGTCAAAAGTAATGATAGTGGTGCAACTTAGAATTGAAACTGTAAAGTTTAATGTTTTTAAAGTAGTAGATAAAGGTATGAAATGGGGGTGGGTTTAAAGTTTGGGACAAAAAGGGCATTAGGTAATTAATTATGAAAGTTTAGCGCTGTTCAATTTAGTGGTGAATTCCAAAGCTTTAATTACTCTATTGTTTTTGTTCTTATATAATCTTGCAACTTCAATTGTCTTTTCAGTTTCTATAGTTGGAACAGTACTATTAGAAGTTTCAATTGTTTGAACCATTTCAACTGGAACACTTTCAACCTCTAAAGAAACATTTTCATTGTTTGCTTGTGCTTGAGCTAAGAAAGTAGTGAAGAAAAGAACAGTTAAAAGGATAATTGATTTCATGATATTTGTTTTACACTGCTAAAGTACAGGCATGAACAAACATAATTTGTCGTATATAGTTGAACGACATTTTGCTGTAGACGAATGGTGAAAACCACCCGTCTACTATTTTTTAGACGTAGTAAAATGTAATATGAATTCTAAGTTTTTATAGTGTCTAACCCTCCATAAGTGATGAAAGCTCGAACCAACGTTGAGTTTTACTTTCAATTGAATTGGTTAGTTCTTTTAATTCAATAGACAGCGCTTTAATATCATCGCCACCCAATGAACCATCGGTGAATTTCCCCTGAAGAACTACTTTTTGTTTTTCCAATTTCTGAATTTCACGTTCTAGTTTTTTATACTCCTGTTGGTCTGCATAAGAGATTTTAGGAGTGTTATCTGGTTCTTTCCAGCTGGTTTTAGTAGAACTTTGAATTTCCTTCTGTTCTCTTTTGTCTTGAATTTGGCTGTCTTCGTATGCTCTGAAATCTGAGTAGTTACCGGGGAAATCTTCCACTACGGCATCACCTCTAAACACAAATAAGTGATCTACGATTTTATCCATGAAATAACGGTCATGCGAAACTACTAAAAGACATCCTTGGAAATCCAACAAGAAGCTTTCTAATACGTTTAACGTTACGATATCTAAATCGTTAGTAGGCTCATCAAGAATTAAGAAGTTCGGATTTTGTATAAGTATGGTACACAAGTAAAGACGTTTACGTTCACCACCACTCAATTTATCTACAAAATCGTACTGCTTTTTTCTATCGAATAGAAAACGTTCAAGCAATTGCTGTGCTGATATTTGTTTTCCTTTCATTAAAGGTATATAATCACCGAATTCACGTATAACATCGATAACCTTCTGACCTTCTTTAATCTCAATACCTTTTTGAGTATAGTAACCAAATTTAATAGTGTCACCTACTATTACTTTGCCACTATCAGGTTGGTCGCGTCCACTAAGTATATTTAAAAAAGTAGATTTACCTGTACCGTTTTTACCTATAATCCCTATTCGTTCTCCTTTTTGAAAAACATATTCGAATTTATCTAGAATAGGTTTGTTAGGGTACGACTTAGATATCTTGTGAAGCTCGAGAATTTTGCTTCCTACACGCTCCATATTCAATTCTAGCTGTACTTCATGGTCTTTCCTACGTTGACTTGCCTTATCCTTAATTACAGCAAAGTCATCTATTCTAGATTTTGATTTGGTGGTACGGGCTTTGGGTTGCCTTCTCATCCAATCCAATTCCTTTTTAAAAAGTAATTCTGTTTTATGTTGCTCCGTTGCCTCTTGTTCTATGCGGGCTTCCTTTTTTTCAAGGTAATAAGAGTAATTGCCTTTATATGGATATAACTTTCCGTTTTCAAGTTCTATAATTTCATTACAAACACGCTCTAAAAAGTAACGGTCGTGGGTTACCATAAAGAGGGTCATGTTTTCTTTAGCGAAAAATTCCTCTAACCATTCAATCATTTCTAGATCTAAGTGGTTGGTAGGTTCATCTAATACCAAAAGGTCTGGTTTGTTGATGAGTGCATTAGCCAACGCCAAACGTTTCTTTTGTCCACCAGAAAGTTTATCGACCTTGGCACTCAAATCATCAAGTTTAAGCTTTGAAAGTATTTGTTTGTACTGAGTTTCAAAATCCCAAGCCTCAAAACGGTCCATCGCCTCAAATGCTTTTTGATAGGCATCTGCGTCTTCTGGGTTTAATAAAGCCTTTTCATAATTAGCTAAAACCTGTAGAATCTCATTGTCTGATGCGAAAATAGTTTCTTCTACTGTTAGATTCGGGTCCATTACCGGTTCTTGGGCCAAGAAGGAAACACGTGTAGATTTACGATAGTTTACTTGTCCTGTATCTGGAGTATCAGCTCCTGAAAGGATATTTAAAATGGAAGTTTTTCCGGTACCGTTTTTAGCGATTAAGGCAATTTTTTGGCCTTTATTGATTCCAAAAGAAAGGTTTTCAAAAAGCACCAATTCGCCATAGGATTTAGAAATATTTTCAACGGTAAGTAAATTCATGTAGGGTATCTTGATTTTTATTTTTTAAGTTGAATCACATTTTTAAAATGATACAACAGAAATAGGTAGCGTATAGCTAAAGCTAGAATAACTAAGATTAATAGTATTGAGAAAACTTGAATTTTAAACATCCAAAGAATACAGGTAATGAATAACATCACAATTAATAAGATCAAATAAAATTTAATCCATTTAGGAACTTTTTCTTTTAGGATTAAAAATCCGATGATGGCATTAGGAGCAAAAGCCCATAAAGCGTTGTAATTCGCTTTTGTAGCTAAATGGTCTGTTCCAAACCAAAGAAATAAGATTAACATACCAGAAAAACCTGTGAGCATAAATAGTGAAAAATCTAGCCATTTGGTTCGTCTTTCGTTTTTATAATCTTTAAAGGTTACCCAAGTGACAAGGGCCAAAAGAAGACCGAGCCAAAAGGCAGGTGTTAGAAATAAAAGCGAATTGTCATTTTGTTCAGGAATATCCAACAAAACAGATTCCTTTTTAACAATTGATTTGCCGTTTAATGTAGTATGTTTCATTTGTTGGTACACATAAATAGGTAAAAACAAATGTTCGTAAGGTGTTGCCTTTCGGTCAATGACGGAGCCTAATGCTAAATCAATGCCGAAATTAGACCAGGTATTCGGATTTAATTTTAATCGTATTAACTCGCGAAATGTGAGATGGTTTTCTAAATAGGAGTAATCAAATTTAAAAGTGCTCCCTAAAGTCTTCTCAAAAACCATGGGTATTCTGGTTGCGCAATTATCGAACAAGAAATCATATTTATACCTCTTGTTTTCTGGCAATAAGTTATTTTCTAAAAAGCCAACAATTAGTGTTCGTTGTTGTAAGTTTAAATCTAATTCCTGCTCTTTTATCCAACGTTTTTCTTGTTGATAAGAGTAGTCAAAGTATTTGAACGGAATTCTCGAAATGGTGTAAGCTAACTTACCTCTAGTAAAATTCAGATAAAAATTAGGGTCTTCGAAATCATATGTACCATAACCATAAACTTCATCAATACCTAGTGTAGGGTCTTGTAATCGTATCGCACTATGTCCAAATTTGGCAGCTAAATCTTCCCCTGTTCCTACGGTCAATAAACTTATTTTTGATAATGGAGATAGTTCTGCATTTTGAGATAGTCCCAAAAATGCAGTAAAAAGTAGAATTAAAAAAAAAGTAATTTTTCTGAACATACCTTTACTAGCTCATAGCAGCTGCAAAGATGCGAATAACTAAGATATTTAATTCTAAAAGCTTTTATAATTTACTGATTGAACGAGATCAAGTATCATTCTTTAGTTTGAAACTCGTTTTACTTTATGGGTTTAAAAGTTAGAACCAATAGAATTATCTTATTTTTATAACATATTATATATTCGAGAATTCCTTATTTCTCTAATTATGAACAATACAATTGTTGTAGCCAAAGCCAGATTCCTATGAAAAAACATATCCCTAATTTTATTACCCTATTGAACGTTTTCTGTGGCTGTGTGGCTACAATATTCGCAGTATTGAACCGATTAGAAATTGCGGCAATTTTTGTTGCGTTGGGAATTTTCTTTGATTTTTTCGACGGATTGGCAGCTCGTGTTCTTGATGTGAAAAGTGAATTGGGATTGCAGTTAGACTCGTTGGCGGATATGATTACTAGCGGACTAGTTCCGGGTATTGTAATGTTTCAATTGCTAGCCATGTCGCAGACTAGCGGTTGGGGAGATGGTTCTCATTTTTTTATGGAATCTGGGGAATTAAAATTTATACACTTATTGCCATTTTTAGGTTTCGTAATTACTATGGCTTCTGCGTATAGATTGGCGAAATTTAATATTGATGAAAATCAAACATCCTCGTTTATTGGATTGCCAACTCCCGCTAATGCCCTTTTAATTCTATCATTACCACTAATATTATTATATCAGAACAATGATTTCTTAAATAGTATGATTCTTAACCAATGGTTCTTAATTATACTAACATTTGTTAGTGCATATCTCCTAAATGCTAATCTGCCATTATTCGCTTTAAAATTTAAAAATACCAGCTTTAAGGATAATGCCATGCGCTATATCTTTTTAATCATTAGCCTTGTTCTGATTGTTACTATGAAATTCATGGCTATTCCATTGATTATTCTATTTTATGTAGTAAGTTCTGTCATTCAGGAGAGACTTTAATACAGGTAATATTTATTACGGAGAATTATGGATAATGAACAGGAACAAGTTGAATTTTGGTTAGCAGGACCTATACCCTACATACCAGATGCTTTACAGCCTGCAGCTCATGCACTTTTGCAATCTGAGCGTGAGTTGAAAAAGTATACTGCAGATTTTCCAAAAGAACTTTTATGGGCAAAAGTAGCGGGCAGAGCATCGGTAGGTTTTCATATGAACCATTTAACGGGTGTTTTGGATAGAATGTTGACGTATGCAAAAAGTGAATCCTTAACTGATGAACAGTTTGCCTTTTTAAAACAGGAAGGTGCTTTTAATTTGGGAACTGAAGTTGAAGACTTACGCGAACAATTTTCTTTAAAGGTTGCTGAAGCTTTAGCATATTTTAAAACCATTTCAGAACATACACTTACCGAAAAACGTACTGTGGGTAGAAAGAAATTACCATCTACGGTAATAGGTCTCCTATTTCACGCTGCAGAGCATAGTCAAAGACATATAGGTCAGTTATTGGTTACCACAAGTGTACTGCAATCCAATATCTCATAGTTCATTTTTAATCAGAACAAAATACTACAATGAATAAATCGGTCGTAATTATCGGTGCAGGTTTAACCGGACTTTTAACAGCATACCGCTTGCAAGAACTTGGTTATAGCATAACGGTTGTAGAGGCAAGAGACCGAATAGGAGGTAGGATCCATACCCTAGAATCAGGTAATGCCAAAGTGGAAATGGGAGCAACTTGGTTCAATGAAAGTCATTACCATTTGTTAGATATCATTCACGAGTTTAAGGTTCTTTTTTTTGAACAATTTCTAACAGGTATATCTTATTTTCAAACTTTTTCAAATGTACCACCGCAAGAAATTGCTGTGCCAAATGATAGTCCTAGTTACCGATTTAATAATGGAACAATCGATTTGCTGAATGCTATATATACTAGACTAAAACCGAATACGGTCTTTTTGAATGAGGTGGCAAAGGAGGTTTTAGTGTCTGAAAATAGCTCAGAAGTAAAAACTAATTCTAGAACTTTAAAAGCAGATGTAGTAATTACCACATTACCACCTGCCGCATTAATTGACCAAATAACATTTTCACCTTCATTGCCAAATGAGTTGGTTTCTTTGGCTGAGCAAACCCATACTTGGATGCAAGATTGCATTAAAGTGGCCCTTACTTATAACAAGCCATTTTGGCGAGAACAAGGGAAATCGGGCACTATATTTAGTAATGTTGGTCCGCTAACAGAATTCTATGACCAATCTAATATAGAAACAGCTTCTTATGCACTTGTAGGTTTTGCATCTGGTAACTGTGCACGTTTTACTAAAGAACAACGTATAGAGAAAATAGAAGGGCAATTGAAAATGGTATTTGGTGATGAGGCGTTGCAGTATGAATCTTATAATGAAACTGCCTGGTATCAAGAAGAATTCACCAAATCGAATAGACAGGATGATAATTTATTTCCTCATCAAAATGGAGGACATTCCCTTTATCAAGAACCTTTATTCGATAATAAGTTGTTTATTTCTGGATCAGAAACATCAAAACATCACTCTGGTTACATGGAAGGAGCTATTTTTGCAACTGAATCTGTTGTTGCAAAACTTAAGAGCTTGCACATAACACAGTCGTAAATACATGTCAGTTACCTTATTATCATCTCCCTTACAGGGCTTTACCGATTTTAGATTCCGTAATGCGTTTCATCATTATTTTGGTGGTATTGATACATTTTATGCGCCATACATTAGATTGAATGGGAAAATGGTCATTAAAAACTCGTATCAAAAAGATTTACAGCCAGAGAATAATACGACCCTAGAGGTTATACCACAGGTGATGACAGGTGATGCCGATGAATTTTTGTTTGTGATAAAGTACATTCAGAGTTTAGGGTATAAGGAGCTCAATTGGAATTTAGGTTGCCCTTACCCTATGGTTACTAAGCAGGGCATGGGTAGCGGACTTATTTGTAATCCTGAGAAAATTGACCATATTCTTAAGCGTGCCCATGAAGAAACCGATGTTGTTGTTTCCATGAAAATGCGAATGGGTTATGAAAATGCAGAGGAGATTTTAGAGGTTTTTCCAATTCTAGATGCTTATCCGTTAAAAAATATTGCCATTCATGCGCGTATAGGTAAGCAATTGTATAAAGGCGGAGTAGATTTAGAGTCTTTTCAACGATGTGTAGAAAGTACCAAGCATAAATTATATTATAACGGAGATATTACCACGGTGGCAAAGTTTACCGAAATGCAAGAGCGTTTCCCTACCATTGACCATTTTATGATGGGTAGAGGTCTCATTGCCGACCCGTTTTTACCGAGCATGATTAAAAATAATACCACGGAATACCCAAAAGATCGTTGGAAGATTTTTTCTGAATTTCATGATACTATCTATCAGCAATATGATGAAGCGTTATCAGGACCAACGCCTATTAAAATGAAAATGCAGGGCTTTTGGGAGTATTTTTCACAATCAACTTCCAATCCGCATAAGGCATTCAAGAAAATAAAGAAAGCCAATAATCCTAGGGCATATCAGCAAGCGGTACGTGAGATATTGAATAATGAATAAGGTATCCGCTATCTTTGTTGCTTAGTACAAAAATTACCTTGTGAAAGACCTCCTTTTAATAACACCACCATTTACTCAATTGAATACCCCTTATCCGGCAACGTCATATATAAAGGGTTTTTTGAATACAAAGGATATTTCATCTTTTCAATCAGATCTAGGTATTGAGGTTATTTTATCACTCTTTAATAAAAATACATTTCAGAAACTTTTTGAAATGGCTTTTGACGCAGATGTTATTGTTTCTGAAAACAGCCAAAGAATATATGCGCTTCGTCAAGATTATTTGAAGACGTTAGATGCTGTTATTCTTTTTCTACAAGGTAAGAACGATACGTTGGCTAGGCAGTTGTGTACTGATAATTTTCTTCCTCAAGCATCGCGTTTTCAGCAGTTAGATGATTTGGAATGGGCTTTTGGGAATATGGGTATGCAAGATAAAGCCAAGCATCTTGCGACGTTATATCTAGAGGATTTATCCGATTTCATTGTAGAATGTATAGATGCAAATTTTGGCTTCAGTAGATATGCCGAGCGATTAGGGCGTAGTGCCAATTCGTTTGATGAACTCTATGGTCACCTAAATGAACAGCCAACTTTTATAGATGAATTAACGCTTGGCTTGCTTTCAGAGCAGTTAAAGAATATACAGCCTAAACTGGTATGTTTTTCGGTTCCTTTTCCGGGAAATTTATATAGTGCTTTTAGATGTGCACAATTTATTAAGGCAAGTTACCCATCGGTCAAAATTGCAATGGGTGGTGGCTTTCCCAATACAGAATTACGTGGTCTTACCGACGTGCGTGTCTTTGAATTCTTCGATTTTATTTCGTTAGATGATGGGGAACTTCCCTTAGAACTTATTTATCATTATTTGATGAATGGAGGCGGAGAACTAAAACGCACCTTTATTTTAGAGGATAATCAAGTTGTTTATAAAAATGACAGTTTACGACCAGATTATAAGCAGCAAGATGTGGGTACTCCAGACTATTCAGATCTGTTTTTGGATAAATACATATCGGTCATAGAAATTGCCAACCCTATGCATAGTTTGTGGAGTGATGGTCGGTGGAATAAATTGACCATGGCACATGGGTGCTATTGGGGTAAATGTACTTTTTGCGATATTTCATTAGACTATATTAAAATATACGAACCCGTTGCGGCAAGTCTTTTGGTTGACCGTGTAGAAACTTTAATAGCACAAACAGGGGAATCAGGATTTCATTTTGTAGATGAGGCAGCTCCGCCTTCTTTAATGAAATCTTTTGCTTTAGAGGTCCTTAAAAGAAACTTGACCATTACGTGGTGGACAAATATTCGTTTTGAAAAGAACTTTACTCAAGATCTGTGTTTTTTGCTGAAAGCATCGGGTTGTATCGCCATTTCTGGCGGATTGGAAGTTGCATCTGACCGTTTACTGAAACTAATTGATAAGGGGGTTACAGTTGAACAAGTGGCACAAGTAACCAGAAATTTTACCGAAGCGAATATTATGGTGCATTCGTATTTAATGTACGGCTACCCAACGCAAACGGTACAAGAAACGGTAGATAGTTTAGAAATGGTACGGCAGTTGTTCGAGTTGGGAATTATACAATCTGGTTTTTGGCATCAATTCGCATTAACAGCTCATAGTCCGGTTGGTCTACATCCTGAAGAATACGGGGTTATGCCAGATTTAAAATCCATTAGCTTTGCCAACAACGATATCGACTTTAAAGATAAAACTGGTATAGACCATAGCAAATTTAGTTTCGGATTAAAAAAATCACTCTTCAATTTCATGCATGGTATTGGCTTTGATATGAGTTTGCAAGAATGGTTCGATTTTAAAATTCCAACTTCAACAATATCCCCAGATTATATATACAATTGCCTAGAAAAAGAATTACTTCTGAATACAAAATCGACAGCTAAAGTAGCTTGGATTGGTCCCGTGCCTATGACCAATGAGCGTGTAAAGAAGAAAAAAGGAATGACTTGGCAGCAGCTTGAATTAAGTTTTCATACTAAGGCTGATTTGTATGAAATCACAGTAGATAAAGATAAAGGGCAATGGCTGCTTTCTAGTTTAGAAAAATTAAAACCAGAAAACAAACCATTAAGTTACGGTCAGCTAAAAAAGGATTATGAATCTCAATTGGAAGATTTTGAATTATTCTGGTACTCTAAACAAGTAGTAGGTTTACGCGAACATGGCCTTTTAGTTTTATAATTTAATCAATATAAAATGGTTGTAAAGAATGTTAGAAAAGAAGATATAGATGAAATATTTCGATTATATAATATAGCATCTAATTACCAAAAAAGTAAAAAAACCGTTGTCGTTTGGCCTGATTTCGATCGTGAAATGGTTTCTCAGGAAATAGCAGAGCATAGGCAGTTTAAGTTACTTATTGATGACGAGATTGCTTGTATTTGGGCTATCACTTTTTCTGATGCCCAAATTTGGGAAAAACGAAATGAGGATCCAGCTATTTATATTCATCGTATAGCTACGAATCCAAAGTTTCGCGGTCATAATTTTGTTGGTGCAATTGTAGATTGGGCTAAAGATTATGCCAACGTTCATACAAAACAATTTATTCGGTTAGATACTATAGGCGAAAACACTCGCCTAATTAATCATTATTGTAATTGTGGCTTTGATTTTTTAGGCATGTTTGATCTGCCGAACGTTGATGAATTGCCACCGCATTATAAAGAAGGTCCTGTATGTTTATTCGAAATAGACCTAGCTAAAAAATGAAAATGGCACCAAGAATAATAGAACTGAAATCTAGAAAAGTAATTGGCATATCTCAAGAGATGAGTCTTGTAGATAATCAGACATTTGAGCTTTGGAAAAGTTTTAGAGTTCGTAGTAGTGAAATAAAAAATAGAATATCTGAAAATTTTATTTCTCTTCAATTATTCACTAATGGTTATTTTGATGTATTTAACCCTGCAAATCGTTTTGTAAAATGGGCATGTGTTGAGGTTGGGAGTATTGAAAACCTTCCACATGAAATGTCTTCTCTAACGATACCTGGTGGTTCATATGCAGTTTTTGAGCATAAGGGTTCTGTTTCGCCCCAAGATATTTTTCAATATATTTATGGAGAATGGATTCCTAAATCCAAATATCAACTAGACGACCGTCCTCATTTCGAAGTTTTGGGAGCCAAGTATAAATTTAATAATCCCACCTCAGAAGAGGAAATTTGGATTCCGATTAAGACTAAATGAAAGACCCTGAAAAAGCACCTTGGTATTATTTATTTCTATTGATTTTAGCTGGGGAGAGCGTTTTTATATTACCCTTTGTTTTGCAACGTGTGTTTAGGCCCACAGTCTTAAAAGTTTTTGAATTAGATAATGTAGAACTTGGACTATGCTTCTCAGTATATGGTTTTGTGGCACTAATATCTTATTTGTTGGGAGGGCCTTTGGCAGATAAATATCAACCTAGAAAATTGATAGCTATTGCGCTTTGGATGACTGCTCTAGGTGGTTTGGTCTTTGCTACTTTTCCAGAGTATTCAACCCTTCAAATTTTATATGGTTTTTGGGGCTTTACAACGATTTTTCTTTTTTGGTCACCGATGATAAAAGCAACACGGGTTTGGGGCGGTAAAAAATCTCAAGGCAAAGCATTTGGATTTTTAGATGGTGGTAGAGGATTGGTAGGTGCTCTATTTGGTACTTTGGGTGTTGTTGTTTTTTCTCATTTTATGTCAGCAAATTTGGAGGTGGCAACCTTGCAAGAAAGTAGGTTTGCATTTCGATATGTAATTCTAACCTCTTCTGCCATTGTTGCTGTGGTAGGCTTGTTGGTTTGGATATTTATGAAACTACCCGAACATTTAGAAAAGGAAATTATAGTTGATAAAATTACCGTTTCGCAAATTAAAGAAGTAGTTCGCCTTCCTTCCGTAGTGTTATTAATGGTAATTATACTGTGTGCTTATGTTGGGTATAAGATTACAGACGTATTCTCGCTATATGCGCAAGATGTTATGTTGTTCGATGAGGTAGGTTCTGCTCAGGTGGGTACTTTTTTGTTATTTGCACGTCCGGTTGTGGGAGTTTTTATTGGTGTTTTAGCTGACCGTTCTAGACCTAGCTTATGGCTATTTATCAGTTTTATAATTACTTTTTTCGGTGCTATTATTTTTGCGTCTGGCTTGGTATCCAATATTCCATATTTTGTATTTCTGCTCTCGATATTGGTCGTTGCTATTGGAGTTTATGCTGCACGATCCTTATATTTTGCGGTTATGCAAAGTGGTAAAATTCCTCTAGTATTCACAGGCACTGCGGTAGGTTTGATTTCTTTAGTGGGATATACTCCTGATATTTTTGCCGGTCCTGCTATGGGATATTTACTTGATGCTTCACCAGGTTTGGAAGGACATCAGCATGTATTTTGGATGTTGGCGGTATTTTCATTTATTGGTGGTATAGCTGCATTTAGATATTTTCAACTTTATGGTAAACCAATCAATGAAATTTCCAAAAAACCTTAACCTCCTGTTATCGGGTATCATCGTAATAATTGCCGGCTTGGTTTATGGTGGCCACCCAACGTACATTATGCCAGAGGTTCTTAATTTTAAAGTCGAGGCATTAGAGCTAAAAAATATGTTGCGTGCTGTAATGGGTATTTACCTTGGTATTGGAACGTATTGGTTATTGGGTGCTTTTAAGCCAAAACTTTGGTCTGGTGCCACATTAAGTAATGTGCTATTTATGGGAGGTATTTCGTTGGGTAGAATTGTGAGCACTCTGTTTGATGGAGTCTCTACAATGTTTACTCCTGCCTTAATTTTAGAGCTTTTGTTTTTCGTTTGGGGACTGTATAATTTGAATAAATACAGTGATTAAAATGAATGGTAACGCAAATTACAAGTGTTAAAAATCTAATTTCTTTTTACGTAGCTCAAAATTTTGCCCTAAGTATACTTTACGTACCATTTCATCTGCAGCCAATTCTTCGGGTTCTCCAGACTTTAAGATGCCACCTTCGAACATTAAATAAGAACGTTCTGTAATAGCAAGCGTTTCCTGCACGTTGTGGTCGGTAATAAGAATACCAATGTTTTTATCTTTTAATTGAGCTACAATGCGTTGTATGTCTTCTACGGCTACCGGGTCGACACCAGCAAAAGGTTCATCAAGTAGAATAAATTTAGGGTCTGTTGCCAAAGCTCTTGCTATTTCAGTTCTTCTTCGTTCACCACCCGAAAGTAAATCGCCTCGGCTTTTACGAATATGACCTAAACCAAATTCTTCAATGAGCGACTCCATTTTCATGTGTTGCTCTTTCTTGCTTAGTTTAGTAAGTTGAAGTACGCTTAGAATATTTTTTTCAATGCTAAGCTTTCTAAAGACCGAAGCTTCTTGCGCCAAATAACCAATACCGTTCTGGGCACGTTTATACATGGGGAATTTAGTGATTTCCATATCATCTAACCAAATACTGCCTCCATTAGGTTTGATAAGACCTACAATCATATAGAAGGAAGTTGTCTTACCGGCACCATTAGGCCCTAAGAGTCCTACGATTTCCCCTTGATTAACTTCCAAGGAAATTCCCTTAACCACCCTACGACCTCTGTAGGACTTCATAATATTGTCGGCACGTAACTTCATGTTTTCAAATCTATTGGTTATTGGTCTGTTAGAAAAGTAATTAGGGTTTATTTAACCTTGATGGTTTTCTAATTCTTCCCAATACTCATAGGCTCTTCTTAAATGGGGTATAACTATGGTGCCGCCTACCAAGGTAGCAATTCCCAAGGTTTCCATTATTTCTTCCTTTGTAACACCTTCTTTATGCGAACTTTCTAAATGATATTTTACACAATCGTCGCAACGAAGAACAGTAGAGGCTACAAGCCCTAATAATTCTTTGGTTTTGACGTCTAATGCTCCTGCAGCAAAGGCATTGGTGTCTAAATTAAAAATTCGTTTAACAATTTTATTGTTATCTGCCAACAGCTTCTCGTTCATTTTAGAACGATAGGCATTAAATTCATCAATTTGATTTGACATTTTTATTTGATTTTTTTTCTTTCTCTGCTTTTTTTCTTTCTTTTCTAAGCACCATTCCAGAAATATAGATACTTACCTGATACAATACTAAAACAGGGATTGCTACAATTATTTGACTTGCAACATCTGGAGGTGTAATAACTGCTGATAAAATAAGTACGATTACCAAAGCAATTTTTCGATACTTCTTCATTATCTCTGGGGTTACAAGACCCACTTTTGTTAAGAAGAAAATTATAATCGGTAGTTCGAAAAGTATACCACACGCAATTACAGAAGCTCTTACGGTTGATATATAAGAAGCTAAATCGAACTCGTTAGTCACTTCTGAACTTACTTGATAGGTTCCTAAAAAGTTTATAGATAGCGGCGCTACTACATAATAACCGAATAGGACACCCATGAAAAATAATAAAGAAGCAATCAATATAAAGCCTCTTGAGCTTTTACGTTCTTTTTCATAAAGGCCAGGGCTGATGAATTTCCACATTTCATATAAAACATAAGGAAATCCGACGATAAAACCTGCCCAAATAGATGTCCAAATGTGGGCAGAAAACTGTCCGGACATTAACCTGCTTTGAATGGTGAATGGTAATTTTTCTGCACAGAACGCTGAATCGAAACCAAAATAAGTAGCAATATCGCAAAAGAGTTTATACGTTGGAAAATCCATTTTCTTAGGCCCGAAAATAACCGTATCGAAAATGAAATCTTTCATTAAAAAGGCTGCAGAGCCTATGATAACGATTGCCACAGTAGACCGAATTAAATGCCATCTTAATTCTTCTAAATGGTCGAGAAATGACATCTCGTTGTGAGGTTTAGTAGCTTTGGAACTCATTATAAAATACCTTCGTTAATTAAATTATGTAAATGAATAACACCAACATAGGTGCCATTATCCATGGCAAGTAATTGTGAAATTCCTTTTTTCTGCATGTGCTCCAATGCTTTAATAGCTAAGGTGTTTGCAGGTATGGTTTTTGGGTTACTTGTCATGATATCTTCGGCTGTCAAGTCTTTAATATTATCATACTTATTAAGCATTCGTCTAATATCACCATCGGTTACGATACCAACAACTTTTTTACCATCTAATACAGCGGTAACCCCAAGCATTTTTTCAGAAATCTCTACGATAACTTTTTTAACCTCGGAATCTTTCTGAACACTTGGCACTTGATTTTTACTTACCAAGTCTGCAACTCTTAGATAAAGTCGTTTGCCCAATGATCCACCTGGGTGGTATTTCGCGAAATCTGTACTGCTAAATCCTTTTATCTCTAAAAGAACTATAGCTAAGGCGTCGCCCATTACTAATTGGGCAGTGGTACTCGTAGTAGGAGCCAATCCGTTAGGGCAAGCTTCTTTTTTTACAAATGTATTCAGAATAAAATCTGCTTGTTTTGCTAGAAAAGATTCAGTGTTGCCAGTCATGGCAATCAATTTATTCGTACCTCTTTTTAAAAGTGGAACTAACATTTTAATTTCAGGAGTATTGCCACTATTAGAAATACAAATAACTACATCATTGTCTTGAACTGTACCTAAGTCACCATGAATAGCGTCTCCGGCATGCATAAAAATTGCAGGAGTACCAGTGGAATTTAAAGTGGCTACTATTTTTGTGGCAATTATGGCGCTTTTTCCAATACCGGAAATAATTACGCGGCCTTTTGATTCAATTATGCAATTTACAACTTTCGCAAAATCGTCTGTTAGAAGTGTTGAGAGATGTTCTATGGCATCACGCTCAGTTTCAATGGTTTTTTTTGCCAAGTCAATAATGGTGTCCGTAGCTATCAATCTATTATTCAAATTATGGATTGTATTCCTAAAAGAATGTGTTATCTTTAAGAATACAAAATTAAACAAACTTAATTTTATATGCTGATTATCGTATGATAATTTAGAATAGCCAAACAAGGTAAATAATATTTTTGTTCACTTATGAGTTTTAGTATACGTAGTGCCCCCTTAAATGTAAAATGTGACAGATAGTAAAGATTTTGAGAATATAGATTTACATTCCTCATTAAAAAAATATTTTGGTTTTTCTCAGTTCAAGGGACTTCAAGAAGAAGTAATCAAAAATGTTTTACGACGGAATAATACGTTTGTGATTATGCCCACAGGTGGGGGTAAATCACTTTGCTACCAATTGCCGGCCCTTATGCAAGAAGGTACCGCGATTGTAGTTTCTCCTTTAATTGCTTTAATGAAGAATCAGGTTGATGCCATTCGTGGTGTTTCCTCTGAAATAGGAATTGCCCATGTTTTAAATTCCTCATTGAATAAAGGTGAGATAAAACAAGTTAAACAAGATATAACCGATGGTATTACTAAGTTGTTATATGTTGCCCCAGAGTCATTAACGAAAGAAGAAAATGTCGAGTTTTTAAGGTCAGTGACGGTTTCTTTTGTTGCAGTCGATGAAGCACATTGTATTTCTGAATGGGGACATGATTTTAGACCTGAGTATCGTAACCTTAAATCGATTGTAGAACGCTTAGGCGATAATATTCCAATAATTGGTTTAACGGCAACAGCGACACCTAAGGTTCAAGAGGATATTATTAAAAATTTAGGCATAGGTGGTGCGAAGTTATTTAAAGCATCTTTTAATCGCCCTAATCTTTTCTATGAAGTACGCACTAAAACCGAAAATGTAGAAGCTGATATTATAAGATTTGTAAAACAAAATTCTGGAAAATCTGGAATTATTTATTGCCTAAGCCGTAAAAAAGTTGAAGAGTTAGCTCAAGTATTGCAAGTGAATGGTGTAAGTGCTGTACCATATCATGCAGGTTTTGATGCAAAGACAAGGTCTAAATATCAAGACATGTTCTTGATGGAAGATGTGGATGTCGTTGTAGCAACAATTGCTTTTGGTATGGGAATAGACAAGCCCGATGTTCGTTTTGTTATTCATAATGATATTCCAAAAAGTATTGAAAGTTACTATCAAGAAACAGGTAGAGCTGGTCGTGATGGGGGTGAAGGTCACTGTTTGGCCTATTACTCTTATAAGGATATTGAGAAATTAGAAAAGTTCATGTCGGGTAAACCAGTAGCTGAACAAGAAATTGGAAATGCACTGCTTCAAGAAGTTGTCGCTTATGCTGAAACGTCTATGTCTAGACGTAAATTTATGCTACACTATTTCGGTGAGGAGTTTGATGAAATCAATGGTGATGGTGCTGAGATGGATGATAATACTAGAAATCCAAAGGAGAAAGAAGAAGCAAAGAATAATGTTGTAAAGCTACTTAAGGTAGTACAGGGTACAAGCGAAAAATTTAAGTCTAAAGAGATTGTAAATGCATTACGTGGTAAATTGAATGCCATTATATCTTCTCATAAAACCAACGAAAAAGATTTTTTTGCAATTGGCTCTGATAAAGATAAAAGTTATTGGATGGCATTAGTGCGCCAAACTCTAGTAGCAGGTCTTCTAAGAAAAGAAATAGAGCAGTATGGTGTCTTGCATTTGACCGAAAATGGAAAGAAATTTTTGAAAACTCCGGTTTCATTTATGATGACCAAAGATCATGTTTATAATGCTGAAAATGATAATGCTATTGTAGGAGCTGCGAAATCTGGTGGTATTGCAGATGAGCGACTTTTAAAACAATTAAAAGATTTAAGAAAGGCACAAGCTAAAAAATTAGGAGTGCCTCCATTTGTTGTGTTTCAAGATCCTTCATTAGAAGATATGGCATTGAAATACCCTATTACTCATGATGAATTGTTGAATGTTCATGGGGTAGGTGAAGGGAAAGCAAAAAAATACGGTAAGCCTTTCATTACTTTTATTAATGATTATGTAACCGAAAATGATATTATTAGGCCAGATGATTTGGTTGTTAAAAGTACTGGTGCTAATTCTGCTTTGAAACTTTATGTGATTCAGAACGTGGATAGAAAATTACCTTTGTCGGATATAGCTTCCTCGAAAGGCTTGGGAATTCCGGATCTTATTAAAGAAATGGAGCAAATCGTTTATAGTGGTACTAAATTAAACTTGAATTATTGGATTGATGAAATCTTAGATGAGGATCAACAAGAAGAAATTCATGAGTACTTTTTAGAAGCTGATACCGATGATTTGGAGGAAGCTATGAGTGAATTTGACGGTGAATACGAAGAAGAGGAACTTCGCCTATACCGATTGAAATTCATCAGCGAGGTTGCTAACTAGAAAGTGAATTTGTGATTTAATAATCAATATATAGTAAAAAGTATAGTCTCTATAGTTCAACGACCTTTAGAACATATTATTAAGAGGTGATGTGACCCAATAAAACGGAGAATATCACCTCTTATTAATTAATGCCTCTTATCATATAAATTTTCATGAAGATATTTACTGGTTTTAAGACTTATTAATTGCTATTGTAATTCTTAGATGAATTTTACTACAAAGTTTTTTATCCGAAGTATCTAGTAAGCTTTCATTTTTATCTCCTAGTTTATAGCGAATAACTTTTATAATTGTTGATTTTTAGCATTTTAAATTTTGTTTAACATAATTTAAAATAAATTAAACAAAATTTAAGATTCTTTTGAAATGTAACCAACTACATTTACAGAAATCTAAAAAAAAGAACTATGAAAATTTTAAAAATTACAACGTTAAGTGCCTTTTTATTATTTGTTTCTACTTCATTCGCCCAATCTGAAACAATTGTCGGTGTTGCCGCTGGGAATGAAAATTTCACAACCTTGGTTACTGCCGTTAAAGCTGCTGATTTAGTAGAGACACTTAGTAGTGAAGGGCCATTTACAGTTTTTGCTCCTGTAAATAGTGCTTTTGACGCACTACCATCTGGTACTGTAGAAAGCTTGTTAGAACCTGAAAGTAAAGTGGCTTTAGCTGGTTTGTTAACGTATCACGTTGTTGCCGGTAAATATATGGCTGGTGATGTCGTAAAAGCTATTAAGGGAAATAAAGGTTCTTTTCCTGTTGAAACTGTACAAGGTGGTACAATTATATTATCATTGAATGGTGATAAAGTAATGTTGGAAGATGAAAAAGGAAACATGGCTACTGTTGTTATGGCAGATGTGGCTACAAGTAATGGTGTTATACATGCAATTGATACTGTTGTAATGCCTAAGTAATTTTAGTTTCCCCTAAAATAAAAGCCCATCTATAATTTAGATGGGCTTTATAATTTATTTTTTTTTGCTCATGGTTTAGATGTACCGTCAGTATCAAACTTACCTCTACGTAACTGTCGTTGTATTTTTTTAATGGCAGATTCTATTGATTTCTCAGGTTCAATAATATTATATTCTCCCCAGAAATTTGGATCCGCGAAACCGATAGATTCGTCACTTAAGATTATAGAGGTCTTAATTCTATTTTTTGACTTTGGTATAACATTATCAATATTTCGTTCCCAATCTGTAATGGCCATTTCACAGCTCATACTATAGACAGAATTAAACAAGCGCTTGTCCCAGTTAATCTTGAATTCTAAAAGTACATTACTATACCCGTAATACCATTTTCCATTTTTTTCCCGATAATCCACTCTATAAGATACTTCAGTTGGCCAAACTTCTGCATTTCTAGGTTTTTTGCGCACAAACATTTGAGAAGCTAATCTTCTGTCCGTTATATTTAATGAGTATACGGCACTAGTTAAAATTTTATTTTCTGCATCGATGTATAATTTCCCTTTAAATAAAGGGTCAATGATTTCTGGCTTTTGTTTAAAATCGACCACATAAATTAATTGATCATTTACCCGTGTTGATGTATCGAAAGAAAAGTCATAATAGGAGAGGGTTTCTTCAGTGAAGATATAATCAGGATACTTAACCATATCTACAAATAATGTGTTGAAAGGACCACCTTGTAACTTTAAGGCAACAGTATCTAATTTATTGTAATCGGTACTCTTTCTTGCCTTGTATAATTCTAACGCATCATTTTTGTTAGATGAATATGGAGCTTTATAGATATTTACAACAGCTTCTGATAAACTAACATTTGTTCTTCGCTTTTTAATGGTTTCTCTGTAAAAAGCTGTCATTACTGTATTCTCGTTCAGGTAATTTTCGCCTTTCTGATTAAGCGTCTCCATTACTAATGTTTTAGCATCATTAGGAGCATCTATTCTTGCTTCTGATAGTGCCATTGCAAATTCATCCATCAATATCTTGCTGCTATCCTTATCCAATTCAGCTAGCGGAATTGACTTTGTTTTATATCCTAAAAATCCAATTATTAAATTTCCATTTACGGCATCATTGGGTACTTTGAGAGCGAAATGCCCCTCTGAATTGGTAATAGTGCTGTGATTAGTGTTCTCAATTGTTAGTGTAGCAAATACTAAAGGTTTCTTATTGTTCGAATCGAGAACTTCACCTGTATATTCTATGAAATTTGGATTTTGCGCAAAAATTAAATTTGCTCCTGTACCTATAAAGAGAAAAATAAGTAGCAGGAACTTTGTCTTATACTTTCCTGATTTGATATTTTGTACTGTTTTCATTACGTTTCTTTTTCATATTAAGGTAATGATTTTTAGTGAATTAAGCTTGATTTTTGAGCAATAATTTGACTGTTAAACCTTTTGAAAACCATAGAATTTAATTCAAATTACTGGTTGCTGTCGAAGGTTTTAGAAGATGAACTTACTAGTCTATTAATTTCTTTCAATTCTTCCTCGGTAAGGTCTCTCCATTTTCCAACTGGTACATCTAAATGTACATTCATGATTCTAATTCGTTTCAACTTTTTTACTCGGTACTCTAAATACTCGCACATTCGACGTATCTGCCTGTTGAGACCTTGAGTCAAAATAATTCGAAATTGATACGTGCTAACTTCAAAAACTTCACATTCTCTAGTTACTGTATCTAAGATGGGAATACCTCTACGCATACGATTAAGAAAATCTATAGTAATAGGTTTGTCAACAGTTACTAAATATTCTTTCTCATGATTGTTACGTGCTCTCAAAATTTTATTCACGATGTCACCATCATCAGTAAGAAAAATAAGTCCTTCACTGGGTTTATCTAATCTACCAATAGGGAAAATACGTTTAGGGTAATTGATGTAGTCAATGATATTATCTTTTTCAACACCTGTATCTGTGGTACAGACTATTCCGACAGGTTTGTTGAAAGCTAAATAAGTTGATTTTCCTTTAGGTTCCTTTATTAATTCACCGTCAACCTTTACAAGATCACCTGTAGAGATTTTTGTACCCATTTCTGGTACGGCACCATTAATAGTAACCCTACCCTGCTCTATAAGTTTATCTGCGGCTCTTCGAGAACAATACCCTGCTTCGCTTAGATATTTATTAATTCTTGTTTTATTGGAATTTTCTTGCATAATTTCTCTTGCGGTTTCGGGTATTATTTACGTTTTAATTCCTGTTGATATATTTCTCTCCCTAATTGTGCTAAAAATGGAATACCAATTTCATCATATTCATATGCATCATCATTGAATATTCCATCTTTGTTTACCAAGATAGTGGCAGTTAAAAGAAAATCGATATTTTTTTCGGTATCTTTTATATAGGCGCAATCGGTTAAGGTTCCATATGCAAAGCCCACTTTATTATAAATTTCAAGATGTTCAGGTATATTTTCTTTGGTATCCCCATAGATGAAAAACTTGCAGTACCCGTCATAATATGAATTTTGGTCATACCCTGCTTTTCGAGGTACGGTATGCATAGTTGATAACAAATATTTACGCTGTTCAACACTTAGATTAAAACGTTCGCTTATATCGAAATTTTGAGGGAAGATGACTCTTTTTATAAGATTGTGTTGCGATGAAATAGGAAAGTAATTTTTGCTACTGAAATCAAAAGGTTCTATAATCAAAATATCATCTTGGTAATAACCAGATCCTTTAGTTATGTTCAAAAGGTTTAGTTCTAAAGGAGTCTTGTTTAATATTGATTTGGTTATACCAGTGGAAGAATCATTTAAATAAACTATTAATGGTTTGGTTCTTAAATCATCTGAATGTTGCCCAAGCCTATGTGCAATTCTAACGGGTGTAATGCCCTTTTTTCTTAAGGAATTATTAATTTCCTCGAAGCCTAATAATTCTACTAACCTATTGTTGGCTAAATTATCACTTACTGCAAAAATTTCAGATACATCTTGTTTGAAAGTACTTTCAATGGTATCACCTTCTACATAGTATCTGGTGTTCATAGTTAGTGTATCGGTAGTGTTTAATCTTTCTAAGGCCAATACTGCGGTCGGGAATTTAACGGTACTTGCTGGATAAAAATAATTACTATCGTTTACTTGAAAATCATAGTCAGTGAAAATCACACTATCATTTCTTCTATCAATCTGGGTGTATCGTATTTGAACCTGATAATTTTCAATACTATCCATCACCCTTTTAATTTTTGGATTTTTGGAAGATAAAGCCGTCTCAAGAAAATTTAAATTTTGCTCTTTTGAAGAGCAAGAGATTAAAAAAATACAGGATATAAGAAGTAAGAGTTGTTTCATGAATAATGAATTTTTTAAGGTGTGTATACTTCGCCACGATGTGGTTTTAGCATATCCCTAACCGAAATCATTTCTTTTTCTTCCACTACCATAAAGGCGATGCTATGCATATCATTGATTTCTTTAAAACCTGTAATATTAAGGGCTGTATTTTCCATAGCAATAAACTCCTTTAAATGCTTTTCATGGTGCTCAGCTGTTTTTAGCGCAGCGGGTCCTCTAAAATCCCAAAGTAATTTTATTTGTCTACTCAAGTAATTGATGGTTTTAAAATTAACGACTATAGATAGGCAAATTTACCTAAAAATCATTAGTTCATTTGCTAATGTGCAATAGTTTACAACATTGCAAACCTTCATTTTTAATCCATAATAAGGTTTTCGTTCTATATTGTAACACCAAAATTTGTGTTAAGTAAATCAATAAGCATTTGCACACGATAGGGTTATTGCTATTTTTGCTTGATGTTTATTATTAAATCAAAACTTATAGTCCTTAAAGCATATTCTATTTTACTAATAGGATTGCTATCTGTTGTAGTCGTTTCTTGTGATGGTCTTTTTAAAAAAGAAGAGCAGAAGAACCCAATTGCTAGAGTAGGAGATGTTTATTTATTTCAAAAAGATTTAGCGCCATTGATTACTGAAAACATGACAAAAGGGGACAGTGCTTCTTTTGCTGTCAACTATATTAATAACTGGGCATCAAAACAATTACTACTGTCAAAAGCCAAAATTAATTTGTCTGAAGACAAATTAGCGGAGTACAATGCACTGGTAGACGACTATAGAACTGATTTGTATACCCGTGTTTATAAGGAAGCTTTGGTTTCGCAAGCTACAGATACCGTTATTACGGATGCTCAACTAGAAGCTTTCTACGAAAAGGGAAAAGAAAACTTTAAACTTAAAGAAAGAATTGCTAGAGTACGCTTTGTCTCTTTACCAAAAGGATTTATGGATAAAGATGAGGTGTCTAAACGGTTAAAGAGGTTTAAGAATGAAGATGTTCGTTATTTAGATTCTATCGGTGTTCAATTCAATAAGTTAAACTTTAACGATTCTATTTGGGTACGTTACACGAGAATTTTCGAAGAAATACCGCCAATTAACATTGACAATGCCGATAAGTACTTAAAAAATTCACAATTTTTTGAATTGGAGGATTCAATCGGGGTATATTTGGGGAAAATAGAAGAAATAAAGGATGTTAATGAAATTGCACCCTTATCTTTTATTAAGCCTACCATAGAACAAGTTTTATTAAGCCGCAGAAAAATGGACTACCTGCGTAAATTAGAAACTGAATTATTAGATGAAGCAATCAAGGATAAAGAATTTGAAGTTTTCGAAAGTAACAAATAGTATTTATATCGGTTCGGTTATGCTGTTTTCTAGTGTTGTTGCAGCACAAGATTCCATACCTACAGTAACCGATAATGAAGTGGAGCCAATCGAGGCTGTTGCAGAAGCAACTGTTTCAAAAAAGGACTCATCAATCAATTTCAAAAGAGTTAAATTAGATGGTATTGCCGCTGTTGTTGGTGATTATGTAATCTTAGATTCTGATATAGAAAAAACATTAATTGATTTGAAAAGTCAGGGAGCTTCGACAGAAGATATTACCCACTGTGGCCTTTTAGGTAAATTGATGGAAGACCGTTTATATGCTAATCAGGCTGTTCAAGATAGTATTTTGGTGTCTGATGATGAGGTGAATGCAACAGGTGATCGTCAATTACAATCTTTAGTGCAACAAATAGGCTCTATGGATAAAGTCTTGAAGTACTACAAGAAAGAAGATGAAGCGACTTTTAGAGAAGAGTTATACAAAATAAATAAATTGCGAATGCTTTCTGAGCGTATGCAGCAAGATATCATTAAAGAAATTGAAATTACACCTGAAGAGGTTCGTCAATTCTTTAACAAGATACCTGAAGATGAACGTCCAAATTTTGGTGCTGAATTAGAAATAGCACAAATCACAAAGGAGCCAAAACCATCTGAAGAAGAAAAACAAAAAGTAATAGATAAGCTTAGTCAGATTAAAGCCGATGTTGACGATAACGATGCAAGTTTTAGTGTAAAGGCTATATTATATTCTCAAGATCCTGGTTCAAAATCTAAAGGTGGTTTTTATAGTATTACAAAAACTACAGGCTTTGATAAGACTTTTAAAGATGTTGCCTTTAGTTTAAAAGAGGGTGAGGTTTCTGAGCCTTTCGAAACTACATTTGGATATCACATAATTTTTATTGAGAAGATTAGAGGTCAAGAATTAGATTTAAGACATATTCTTATTCAACCAGAAATTTCTCAAAATGTGCTTGATGAAGCAAAGAAGGAATTGGATAGTATTCGTAAAAAAATAATCAATAAAGAATTTACTTTTGCTGAAGCCGCACTGAATTTCTCTGATGAAAAAGAAACTAAGTTTGATGGCGGATTGCTAAGAAATCCTCAAGATTTCAGTTCAAGATTCGAACTGACTAAAATGGATCCTACTTTATATAATCAAGTTCAGAATTTAAAGGATAATGAAATTACTTATCCGGTATTAGAGCAAGATCCCCGAGGTGGTCCACCAAAATATAAGATTCTAAAGATTACCAATAGATATGATGAGCACGTGGCTAATTTCTCAAAAGATTATACCAAAATTCAAGATTTAGCACTTACTGAGAAAAAGTATAATGCCATTAAAAAATGGATGGACGAGCATATTGAAGAGACCTATATTAGTGTGAACGACGATAACAGAGATTGTGAGTTCGCTAACAATTGGGTAAAGGAATAGATATATGTCAGACGTTGCCGCTATAGAACGCCTAGTTGTAAAACATGCCGAGCTTAAAAAAGAAATAGCAAAGGTTATTGTTGGTCAAGAAGAGGTAATTGAACAGATTCTGCTTTCAATTTATACGGGTGGTCACTCATTATTGATAGGTGTTCCTGGTCTAGCAAAAACGTTGATGGTGAATACCATTGCTCAAGCTTTAGGGTTAGATTTTAAAAGAATACAATTTACACCAGATTTAATGCCTAGTGATATACTTGGTAGTGAAATATTAGATCAGAATAGAAATTTTAAATTTCTTAAAGGCCCTATTTTTTCTAACATCATTTTGGCTGATGAGATTAATAGAACTCCACCAAAAACGCAGGCGGCACTTTTAGAGGCAATGCAAGAAAGATCGGTTACTATTGCCGGCCATCAGCATAAATTAGAATTACCATATTTTGTTTTGGCAACCCAGAACCCTATTGAGCAAGAAGGAACTTATCCTTTACCAGAAGCCCAATTAGACCGTTTTATGTTTGCGATAGAATTAAAATACCCTTCTGTTGCAGAAGAAATTCAAGTGGTTAAGAATACAACAGCTAATATTAAGCAGACAATAAACCCGCTTTTTAACGCCAAAGACATTATAGAAATTCAAGAATTAATTCGAAGAATTCCTGTTGCTGATAATGTTGTAGAGTATGCTGTTAAATTAGTGAATAGTACTAGACCAAATTTAGATTCAGCTTCAGATTTTGTAAAGCAATATTTAGATTGGGGTGCTGGCCCAAGGGCATCGCAAAATCTTATTTTAGGTGCCAAGGCAAATGCTGCAATTAATGGTAAATTTTCTCCAGATATAGAAGATGTTCATGTGGTAGTAAAAGGTATACTTCGCCATCGAATTATCAAAAATTATAAAGCAGAAGCCGAAGGTATCACAGAAGAGGATATCATAGATAAATTGCTTTAAAACAATCCCTTACTTTCTAAGTTTTTCGTAAGTAAAATTATGGAATAGTCACTTTCAATAGAATGTGGTACATCTTGCTATTTTATCCTATTTAAGAAAAAGCTAATAATCATACTTATTTAATTTTAATTGCGTTATAGATTTTCTTAAATTTACCGAATTGCGCTAACATAAAATTAGATAAAGAATGGCATTTGATATTGATATGATAAAAGAAGTTTACGCCAATATGGCTAAACGTGTTGACGAGGCAAGGAATATTGTAGGGAAACCTCTTACTCTTTCTGAGAAAATTTTGTATTCTCATCTATGGGATGGCACGCCAAGTAAGGCGTTTACAAGAGGTAAAGATTACGTTGATTTTGCTCCGGATCGTATCGCTTGTCAAGATGCAACCGCTCAAATGGCTTTATTGCAATTTATGCAAGCTGGTAAACCTAAAGTAGCCGTGCCAACTACTGTTCACTGTGATCACTTGATTCAGGCAAAAAATGGTGCTACTGCAGATTTAAAATCTGCAAATACAACCAGTGCTGAAGTATTCGATTTTTTAGAATCGGTTTCAAATAAATACGGAATTGGTTTTTGGAAACCAGGTGCAGGTATCATTCACCAAGTTGTACTTGAGAATTATGCATTTCCAGGAGGTATGATGATCGGTACAGATTCACATACTGTTAATGCTGGTGGATTAGGAATGGTTGCAATTGGTGTTGGTGGAGCTGATGCTGTTGATGTTATGGCAGGCATGGCTTGGGAATTAAAGTTTCCAAAATTAATCGGTGTTAAGTTAACTGGAACAATTTCTGGTTGGACGGCACCTAAAGATGTAATCCTTAAGGTTGCTGAAATTCTTACCGTAAAAGGTGGAACAGGAGCAATCGTAGAATATTTTGGTTCTGGTGCTAAATCTTTATCATGTACTGGTAAAGGTACTATTTGTAATATGGGCGCTGAAATTGGTGCTACTACATCTACATTTGGCTATGACGACTCTATGGAGCGTTATTTAAGAGCTACCGATAGAGCTGATATTGCTGATGCTGCAAACAAAGTTAGAGAACATTTAACGGCTGATGACGAGGTATATGCAGACCCAGAAAAATATTTTGATGAAGTTATTGAAATTAACTTGTCAGAATTAACTCCATTATTGAATGGTCCTTTTACACCAGATTTGTCCACTAAAGTTGGTCATGATATGACTGAAAAGGCGACTGCTCATGAATGGCCACTAGCTGTTGAGTGGGGACTGATAGGTTCTTGTACAAACTCTTCTTATGAAGATTTGTCTAGAGCATCTTCAATCGCACAACAAGCTATCGATAAAGGAATAAAAATGAAGGCTGAATTAGGAATTAACCCTGGTTCAGAACAAGTACGTTTTACAGCTGCTCGTGATGGTATTCTTGGAATATTCGAGAAATTAGATGCTAAAATATTCACAAATGCTTGTGGACCATGTATCGGTCAATGGGCTCGTTACAGTGATCCTAAAAATGCACCTAAAAATAGTATTGTACATTCTTTCAATAGAAACTTTGCTAAACGTGCAGATGGTAATCCAAATACGCATGCTTTCGTAGCTTCTCCAGAAATAACTGCAGCTATTGCAATTGCAGGTAGATTAGATTTTAATCCGATGACGGATAAATTAATCAATGAAAATGGAGAAGAAGTAATGTTTGATGAGCCAACGGGATGGGAATTACCACCAAAAGGTTTTGAAGTAGAAGATGCAGGTTACCTTGCTCCAGATAAAGATGGTTCTGGTGTAGCTGTTAAAGTAGCTTTAGATTCTGAAAGACTACAATTATTAGAGCCATTTACCCCGATAAAAGATGAAAGCTTAAAAGGAGCTAAATTATTGATTAAAGCTTTTGGTAAATGTACTACTGATCATATTTCAATGGCAGGTCCGTGGTTACGTTTTCGTGGTCATTTAGATAATATATCGAATAACTGTTTAATTGGTGCTGTTAATGCCTTTGGTCACAAAACTAATTTGGTTAAAAATCAATTAACAGGAGACTTTGGTGGTGTTCCTGATACAGCACGGGCATATAAAGCTGCTGGTGTAAGAAGTATTGTTGTTGGTGATCATAACTACGGTGAAGGGTCTTCTCGTGAGCACGCTGCAATGGAGCCACGTCATCTAGGGGTTGCAGCCGTTATAGTGAAGTCATTTGCACGTATACATGAAACAAACCTTAAAAAACAAGGAATGTTAGGTTTGACTTTTACAAATGAAAGTGATTATGACCTAATTCAAGAAGATGATACATTTAACTTTCTTGATATTTCAGAATTTGCACCAGACAAACAATTAACAATCGAGGTTGTTCATGCTGATGGTAGTAAAGATGTAGTTAAAGTAAATCATACGTATAATGCTGCCCAAATAGGATGGTATAGAGAAGGTTCTGCTCTTAATGTAATTAAGAGAGAAAACGCTTCATAAATCAATAGCTTAAAATAAGTAAGCAAAACTCCTGATTATTATCAGGAGTTTTTTAGTTTTGAACCCTATTAAATTCCAATGAAGAGACAGACGGTTTTTACCCTAATGATTATTGCATTTGTGCTTTCATTTTTTGTTACGCCTTTGGGTGATTACAGCAAAATACTCCTTAATAGAATTTTTGCTACTTCACCAACCATTATACAGCTAGAAAAAAGAGGTAAAATTTCCGATTATGATTGGAAGCTTAAAGATGAGAGTTGGAAATTTATCAATTTTAATGAAACTAAAGGAAAAGTAGCCTTCATTACTTTTTGGACATCCTGGCACATGCCATCACAGGCACAATTAAAAGACATTCAGTACTTGTATGATACTTTTGGGAATAAGATAAAGTTCTATATTATAACAAACGAGGAAAGAGAGCCTGTTGAACTTTTTATGAAAGAGCAGGGGTACACATTTCCTGTAACGTACCAAATTATAGGAGAAAAGAGTCCATTATCATTACTTAAGCCACCAGGTTCTTACGTAATAGATAAAAACGGTTTTATCGTAATTCACCAAAACGCTATTGCTGATTGGGACAATGAAAAAGTGGATACACTGCTAAATGAGCTTATTTCGGAATAAAATATGTCTCAAGTTACGACGATAACTTTTTTTAAATACCACACTTTACGAAATAAAATTTGGGCTTTTGGTATGATGCAATTTGCACATGTAGCATTATCCGAGGTTAAAGGGCTCCAGGATTATAAATTAATGGGTAGTGGAAAGGATGGGTTCAATCCATTTGCAGACTGGTCAGTTTACGTATTACTTCAAATTTGGGAGAACGAGGAAGAAGCCAATGTCTTTTTTGAAGAATCTGAATTAATGAAAAGATATCTAAAAAAGGCCACAGAGCGTTGTTCGCTATTTTTGAAAAACATTAAAGCTAAAGGTGAATGGTCTGGTATAAATCCTTTTGTCAAAAGTGATAGTATAACTGAGAATAATCCATATATAGCCGTTATAACTAGGGCAACCATTAAGTTAAGTTTACTATATAAATTTTGGAAATATGTGCCCACTTCCCAAAAATCATTAGAAAATAATAAAGGACTTATGTTTACAAAGGGGATAGGCGAAGTTCCATTTTTACAAATGGCTACGTTCAGTATTTGGAAGGATAAAGAGTCGCTTATGCAGTTTGCTTATGGCAGTAAAGAGCATGTACAGGCAATTGAAAAAACAAAAAAATTAAATTGGTATAGTGAGGAGCTTTTTTCTAGATTTCAACCCTATAAGTCAATTGGTACTTGGGAGGCAATGGGAGAACTCCCTTTCTAATCCCGATTTCTCTAAACCTATTTAAAAAACAATCGCTTTTTTATTAATATACTTCATTAGTTTTAAGGCTAGTTGTCAATCATAAAAATAAAAATAAACAAAAAAACATAGCTGTGCTAAATACAAGTTAAGGGAAAATACTTGGTTCCCCTTTATGTTAAATAGTTTAAGTACAACTTGAAAAAGAATGCCCACCAAAAGCCAAGTCCAATAATTTTCAAAAGTTGGCATACCACCACTAAACGTCCAAAAATGAAATGTTGGAGCGCTTTTTTCCATAAAAAAATCAAGAATTACCATTAACCCAGCAGCACCTATTATTTTTACACGGTAGGGCAGCGTGGTAAAATCTAATATACTTGCTGTTATAAATGTCAATAACGCCCAATAGGCACCAATTAAGTAAGGCACTCCGTCTAATTTAGGCCCAAAATTATGTCCGTACTTATATTCGCCAAATAGAATTTGATAGTTTACGCCAAGCCATTCTGCAAACATACCTCCAACAAAAAAGAGAAGAAGCGCTGTAACTTTCTTTAAATTGTTGATTGGATAAATAAATAAAAAAAGAAAAAATGAGAGTCCTAGGTTTATTGGTGTTTTCTCAATAAACCAATTTAAATTGCCTAAAGTGATACCAATAACTGCTGAGATATGGAATAACCAGATGATTCCAACACTCAGCCAAACTTTATTTTTTTTTAATATATCAAGCATGGGTAATTGTTTCGGGAACTAAGTCATCAACTATTTTTGCGGATAATAGACATAATGGAATGCCACCACCAGGATGCACCGACCCACCACAGAAATATAAATTTTTAATTAAACGTGAAAAATTTGGATGTCTCAAGAAAGCTGCATATTTGTTATTACTCGCAGCTCCATACAATGCACCTCTATAGGAACTTGTATTAGATTCGATACCCATAGGGTCTAACACATGTTCTGTAGTAATTAATTTTTCTATATCTATCTTTAATATCCTGTTCAGTTTCAGTATTATATTTTTTCTTGCCCGTTTCTTTAATGCTTCCCAATCTTGCCCATAATTTCCTGGTGCGTTAACCATAACAAACCAGTTTTCATGACCTTTTGGAGCATCTGTTGGATTTTCTTTTGAAGTAATGTTGATATAAACCGTGGGGTCATTAAATATTGTTTTATCCCTGAAAATAGCAGAGAATTCTTTTTCATATGACGCACTGAAAAAAATATTGTGTAAATCCAGTTCTGGAAATTCTTTTTCAATTCCCCAATAAAAAATTAACGCTGAACTAGAACGTTCTTGTGCCAAGGTTTTTTTAGGTGATTTTTCATTAGGTAATAATTGTTTATACGTAGGGTAGATGTCCATGTTGGAAACTATTTTATCAGCTATATAATTTTTTTTAATGGTTTTTACTCCTGTAGCACTATTATTTTCTATTATAATTTGTTCAACTTTTTCGTTGAAATTAAATTGGACACCTTGGTCCAAGGCTAATTTATAGAGGCTTAAACTTATTTGATGCATTCCACCTTTTGGAAAAAATGTACCAAAATCCATTTCTAAATGTGGAATCATTGACATAATTCCAGGAGATTGATAAGGGGAGGATCCATTGTAGGTGGCATACCTATTAAATAATTGCACCAATTTAGGATTCTTAAAACTACGCTCGTTTATTTTGTTTAATGTGGAATTTACATCTAGAATTCCAATTTGCAATATTGCCTGTATAGTCTGTCTAGATAAATAAGTTTGTAATTTATGAAGTGATTTTTCTAGAAATAAGGAAGCGGTCAGATCATACTTTCTTTTATTTCGCTCAATATATTTTGAAATATGCTCTGCTGGTTCATTAAAACTTTTGGCCGCAGAGTTTATAAAGTCCTGTTTGTTGGAAATGGCATTAAAACGATGTCCATCTTCCCAAAAGTAGTTGCAAATATTTTTTTTTTGATTGAATTGAAAGTGGTCTTCTGGTTGTTTATTAAACAGCTCAAATAATTCAGTTACTAAATGAGGCATTGTAAATAATGATGGCCCTAGATCAAATCGGAAACCATCTTGTTCTTTTGCATGCAATTTACCGCCAGGATAACTATTGGCTTCTAAAACTATGACTTCATAGCCCTTCTTTCGAAAGCGTAAAGCACTGGCTATACCAGCAATGCCGGCACCAATTACCAGAACTTTAGCCATAATTACTTTTTAAAATACTTAAAAGGAACGAAGAGCATACCAAAACATTCTCCATCACCTTTTCCTAAATGCTTATGATGCATTTTGTGAGCTCTTCTAACACCTCTGCTATACCAATTATTAGCGTTTCTAAAGAGTTTGAAGCGTTGGTGAATGAATATGTCATGAACTAAGAAATAAGCTATGCCATACGCCAATATTCCAAACCCTAGTGGATAGCCGTACCAAAAACCAGTGTTGCCAGAATAGAATAAAGACATACTAACGATAGCGTAAAAAATAAAGAAGGCATCGTTTCTTTCAAACCATGATTCATGATCTTTCTTGTGGTGATCTCTATGTAAAGTCCATAGAAAACCATGCATTATAAATTTATGCGTAAACCAAGCCATAAATTCCATGAACAAAAAGGTTCCTAAAAATATTAATATCCAAACTACTATATTCATTATACTAAGTTCATTTTAAATTTAACATAAGACCGTGCCAAAAGACCAAATTTCTCATAGTTAGGCACCCTTATTCTCGCATTTTTAATTTCTAAAGAAGGTGTATTTTGCAGTTTTTTCAATAATTTATAATAATATTTATAAGCTGTATAAACACCGAATTTAGCTTCTGTGGGTAAGCCGACAATTCCTTCATAACCTAACTTGAAATCTGCTTTAATTTCTTCAACAATTCGTTTTTTAGAATTTTCATCAAGCTCTTTTAAATTGGTGTTTGGGAAATATGATCTATTTAATTCTTCAAAATCTGCCTTTACATCTCTTAAGAAATTTACTTTTTGAAATGCCGATCCTAAAGCCATTGCAGATTCCTTTAATCTTTCATATTCCTTAACATCGCCTTTTACAAATACTTTTAAACACATTAAACCAACAACATCTGCTGACCCATAAATGTAATCTTTGTATTCTGCATCTGTTAGATATACATTCTTTACTAAATCCATTCGCATGCTCTTCATAAAAGAATCTACCAAATGCTTAGGAATATTGAACGTATGAAAGGTATGTTGAAAAGAATTTAAAATAGGATTCAGACTAATTTTATCAATTAGAGCGGACTCTAGCTCTTGTTCAAATTTATCAAAGAGTACTACTTTGTTATAATCATGAAATGTATCTACAATTTCATCGGCAAAGCGAACAAAACCGTAAATATTATATATATGGCCACGAATAGAAGAATGAAGCATCTTTGTTGCTAAAGCAAACGAAGTGCTGTATCGTTCAGTAACGACTTTACTACATTGGTACGAGACTTCGTCAAAAGTTACTTTCATGCGTTAAACTAATTATCTTTTATAATTAATTCTGACACTAATTTACCAGAGATCAATGCGGGAGGAACTCCGGGGCCAGGTACAGTCAGTTGCCCTGTAAAATATAAATCAGTTACTTTTTTACTTCTTAAATTGGGTCTCAAAAACGCCGTTTGCGTAAGAGTGTTTGCCATGCCATAGGCATTTCCTTTATATGAGTTGTACCGCTCCTTAAAATCATTAACGCAAAATATTTCCTTGAATATAATATTATTTCTGATGTTTTGACCAGTTCTTAATTCGAATCTATTCATAATTAATTCGAAATATTGGTCTCTTAAATCTTGTGTATCTTCTAAATTGGTAGCAATGGGTACCAAGAAAAAACCGGTTTCGCAATCTTTTGGAGCCATGCTAGTGTCCGTTATTGATGGAAAATTCGCATAAAATAATGGATTCGATGGCCATTGTGGGTTATCGTATATTTCTTTTGCGTGCAACTCAAAATCGGTATCAAAAAACAGATTATGATGCTCAACATTTTTTAATTTGGTATCAAAGCCAATATAAAAGAGTAATGATGATGGCGCAAATACTTTCTTGTCCCAATACTCCTCTGAATATTGCCTATATTTTTGTTCAAGTAAGCTTTCTGAATGATGATAGTCTGCACCGCTCAAGATTACATCTGCATTAAATATTTTTCCGCCAGATGATACTCCTGTTGCTTTTCCGTTAGATACTAATATTTTATCAATGGGCATGGAAGTATGCATAGTAACACCCAGTTCAATAGCAAGATTTTGCATGGCTTTTATCACTTCATACATTCCGCCTTTAGGATGCCACGTACCTAAACCAAAATCAGCAAAGTTCATAAAACTATAAAATGAGGGCGTTTTGCTAGGTTTTGCACCTAAAAATAGTACGGGAAATTCTAAAGTAGATATCAATTTTGGATTTTTAAATCGCTTTCTAACTTGAGAACTTATAGTCTTAAAAAATTGGTCGACTTTTAAAATGGTTTCTTTGGTTACTAACTCTAAGGGAGAAAGGCCAGGTCTTAAAACAATTTTATTGATGGCAATATCATAATTAATTTGAGCCTCTCGTATGAACTTTTTCAATTCTTTTGAGCTACCAGATTCAATTCTTTCAAATTCCACACAAATTTTATCCATCGAATCACCAATGGTAATGATGTCGTCAGAAAAGAAGATTTTATATGCAGGGCTTAATTTATCTAGTTGATAATAATCGGAAGTTTTCTTATTGAAATCAGCAAAGAATTTATCGAAAATATCTGGCATCCAGTACCAGCTTGGCCCCATGTCAAAGGTGAAACCGCCTTTAACAAATTGAGAAGCTCGACCACCTAAAGAGTCGTTTTTTTCATAAACAGAAACGTTCCACCCATCTTTTGCCAAGTAACACGCTGCTGATAAAGATGCGAAACCAGAACCTATTACGATGCAATTTTTCTTCATTTATTAACTTTCAATTAAAGGTTACTCACCAAATTGTCTATAGAATGAAACGTTCTACAAAAGCTTGGTTTTGTTTTTTCGTCAATATAATGGGTTTGTCTTCCCAATATCCAAAAATTAGGATTGTTGTAATTTGACACCAATGTATTAAAATCTTCTAGGTACTTATTTATGCGGTCTTTCTCAGGAAAAACGGTGAAATATGATACAAAATAGATATCATCAAAATATTTTAAAACGTCTTCTAGATTTTCCATCGGAATGGTTGGTCCTAGATAAATACATTTATATCCTTTTAAGATTATTTCATAATTAATATATAAAAGGCCTATATCATGAATTTCGTTTTCAGGTAAAAAAGCGACAAAAACTTTATCTTTTTTTGTTGGTTCTAAGTGTTGAAGCTTTTCGGTATTCAGCAGAATTTTTTGTTTAATTAAACTACTGATAAAATGTTCATGTGCAGGACTAATAGTATCTGTTTGCCATAAAAGACCTAATTCGTTTAACAAGGGCACAAATGTTTCCTTAAATATTTCACGAAAAGAATTCTCTCCTAAAAGAGCATTATAGGTATTAAAAAACATGGTCTGGTCAAAATTGATCATCGCTAATTTAAACGCATTAATGGCCTGACTTTTATGACTATGCTTTGCTACAATTTCTCTTACAACATAGGGTATGTCATGGTCTGAAATTTTTGCGATTTTAGAAATCTTATGACCGTTATTATACAAAAGCGTAACATTGAGTAGTTTTTGTAAGCTTGAAAGGCTATACATTCTAATGTTAGTGTCTGTTCTTTCTGGTGATAATAGATTATATCTTTTTTCCCAAATTCGAATAGTATGTGCTTTAATACCAGAGAGGTTTTCTAAATCTCTAATACTAAATTGCTTTTTTACATTGTTCATGTTTTCTAAAAAAGGATTAAACAAATTTACAATTAATTGGTTTGTCTAGTACTACTGGAAAGTTAAAATTATCAAAATAAAAAAGGCTAGATACAAATCTAGCCTTTTTGTGCCCACGACTAGATTCGAACTAGCACGTCCTTACGAACACTACCCCCTCAAGGTAGCATGTCTACCAATTTCACCACGTGGGCAATTGTTTATTTATAGAAGCGCAAATATAGAAACCTATCTTTCATTATAAAATATTTGTGGATAATAAATAAGGAAAACCACTATTCTAGATGAAAATGGATTGTTGGTATTGTGTAGGGGTTACGCCTTTTATCTTTTTAAATTTTTTGTTGAAGTTCGAAATTGAATTAAAACCAGACAAATCAGAAATAAGGTTAATGTTCAATTCATTCTTAGAACTGAGTAATTGGCATGCATGTTCTACTCTAAGCTCGATTAAAAATTGAAAAAAAGTTTTATTGGTACGTTGTTTAAAAAAGCGGCAAAATGCATTGGGTGTCATGAAAGCCATTTTAGAGATTTCTTTTAACGCAATTGGTTTTTGAAAGTTCTTGAAAACAAAATCGAATATCACTTGTAAGCGCTCACCTTCATTGGATGTTAAGGTTTTCGAGTAAATAAATTTGCTCAATGGCTCAATGGTTACTGTACTTAAGAGTGCTAATAGCTTTAAAAAAGTAACAAATCGTTCTAACTTGTCTTGAGATGATAGTTTTAATATGGAATCTGATGTCTGTTTTTTGCCTGATAATACTTTGAATCCACAATTTGAATTCAAGAAAAAAGATTGTAAATCTTTGAAATAAGGTAACTTGAAAAAATCAACTCCGAATGTATTTTCGGTAAAGAAAATAGTAACCATATGAGCGTTTAATTCACCCGGTATGCTCTTAAAAATATGTGGAAGATTACTACCTATTACATAAATATCCCCTATTGAAAACTGATGTATACTATCACCAACCAATAATTTTCCTGTACCATTTATGATATAGCTGATCTGTATTTCTTCGTGTTGATGTAAGCGATTATAGAATAAAGGCTCTTTGTCAATCTGAACAATTAAATGTTCATCTACAGGTTTCGGTATTTTAAAAGGATACACTTTCATTTGCATCTAATTTATCATTTTAAATCATATAAAAGATAATAATAGGGTAGAATAGTCTCAGGTCTGGTTAATATGTTAGTACAAAGTTTAGTATGCTACTTGTAGTTTTGGGTATCACTAAAAATAGATAAGATGAGTATATCATGGAAAGGCGTTATGCCTGCGGTTACTACCAAGTTTACCAATAAAGATGAATTAGATTTAGATATGTTTTCAGTTAACATTAAAGCGCAATTAGACGCTGGTGTTAGCGGAATAATACTTGGGGGTACTTTAGGAGAAGCGAGTACACTTACCTATGATGAGAAAAAAATATTAATGAAGGAAACCGTAAAGCTTGTTAAGGGCGAGGTTCCTGTAATAATTAATATAGCAGAGCAGACTACTAAAGGTGCTATTCATGCTGCAGAAGTTGCCGAAGAATGTGGTGCTACTGGTTTAATGATGCTGCCGCCAATGCGCTATAAGGCCAATGATTACGAAACGGTAACTTACTTTAAGGAAACTGCCAAAAGCACAAGCTTACCGATTATGATTTATAATAACCCTATAGATTACGGTATTATGGTTACTTTAGATATGTTCGATGAGCTAATGATTTGTGATAATATACAAGCAGTTAAAGAATCGACGAGAGATATTTCAAATATTACCCGAATAAAATCTAGATTCGGTAATCGTTTAAAAGTTTTAACAGGTGTCGATACTTTAGGATTAGAAAGTGTTTTAATGGGTGCCGATGGTTGGGTAGCTGGTCTTGTATGTGCTTTTCCAGCAGAAACTTGTGCTGTTTACGAGCTTGCAAAAGCAGGAAGAATAGCAGAAGCTTTAGAGATATATAGATGGTTCTTGCCATTATTAGAATTAGATATTAGTCCGCAATTGGTTCAAAATATTAAAATGGCAGAAGTGGCTACAGGTATCGGTACTGAAAATGTACGTGCGCCAAGGTTGCCTTTAATCGGTGCGGAAAGAGAACGTGTAGCTGCTGTTATTAAAAAAGGAATGGCATCTAGACCTAAATTACCAGAGTATAAAGGAATTAACTAGTTGTATTTTAATTAGTTATGATGAAATCAGAAAATTATTTAGATTGAAAAGTAAAGTAAGAATCAGAAATTATTACAGGTTCTTTCTTTATTTTTGAGTACCACATAAAAATAGAAAATGATAAGCGGAAAAAATATAATAGGAAACAAGTTATCAAAACAAGGAGATGTAACCTATAAAACATTCAATCCTAAAACCAATAAAGAGACCGATTTTACATTTTACGAGGCGACATCGGTCGAGATTAATGAAGCGGTTGAATTGGCTTCTGAAGCTTATAAGGTTTATAAAGATATTTCTGGCATTAAAAAAGCTGGTTTTTTAGAAGCGATAGCTCTTGAAATTGAGGCTTTGGGAGATGAATTGATAGAAACCTATTGTAAAGAATCTGGTTTGCCAGAAGGTAGGGCCCGCGGAGAACGTGGTCGTACTATGGGACAATTAAGAGCGTTTGCGGCGCTATTGAAAGAAGGTTCTTGGGTAGAGGCTGTAATTGAAAAAGGACAACCAGACCGAGAGCCAATGCCTAAAGCCGATATTAGAAAAATGTTATTTCCATTAGGTCCGGTGGTGGTTTTTGGAGCCAGTAATTTTCCATTGGCATTTTCGACTGCTGGTGGTGATACCGCAAGCGCGCTTGCGGCAGGATGCCCTGTGATTGTAAAAAGTCACCCAATGCACTCAGGAACTGGCGAATTGGTTTCTATGGCAATTATAAAAGCCGCTCAGCAAACAGGAATGCCAAATGGAGTTTTCTCAAACTTAAATAGTAGTGGTTTTGAGGTTGGTCAACAATTGGTAAAACACCCTAAAGTGAAGGCTGTTGGTTTTACTGGTAGTTTACATGGTGGTATGGCCTTATATAAATTGGCAAACGAACGCGATGAGCCTATTCCTGTTTTTGCAGAAATGGGCAGTATAAACCCAGTAGTAATTTTTCCTTCTGCACTTGAGGCTTCTGGCCAAGTTTGGGCAACCAAATACGCATCATCTATAACTATGGGGGCAGGTCAATTTTGCACCAACCCTGGTTTGGTTTTAGGTATAAAAGGAGAGCAAATGGATGCTTTTGCCAAAACCTTATCTCAAGAAATTCTTAAGCTTGAGCCTACTTCCATGTTGCATCCAAATATATATGGTAAATATACCGAGGGTAAAAATGATTTGTCTGGGCAAGATGGGGTTACTGTTATCGCAGATTATACAAAAGAAACTAGTGCGAATGTAGCGCGACCAACAATACTAAAGGTAAGTGGTGCTAAGTTTTTAGCGAATGCAAAACTTCATAAAGAGGTTTTCGGGCCTTTCTCTGTAATTGTAAGTTGCAAAGACGCGGCACAACTAGAAGAAGTATTAAATAATTTAGAAGGCCAACTAACAGGTACAATATTAGGAAACGAAAAGGATTTTGCAACGTATGGTAATGTTGTTGATACACTTCAAAGCAGGGTAGGGCGAATTTTATTTAATGGCGTACCTACCGGTGTAGAAGTTTGTTCTTCAATGGTTCATGGTGGGCCATTTCCTGCATCGACCGATGCTCGTTTCACTTCTGTGGGTACGTCGGCTATCAAAAGATGGGTGCGCCCAGTTTCTTTTCAAGATTGGCCGAATAAATTTCTTCCAAAAGCACTACAAGATGAAAATCCTTTAGGGATAGTACGTTTAGAAGAAGGCAGTTATACCAATTAAAAATGGAACTAATGAAAAGCTTGAGTTATAAATTCAACTATGTAATTACGATTTTAAATATGTCGTTACTTCTATTTACGATATATTCTCAAGCTCAAAAAAGTGAAATAGCATTATCATCGATACTTTCAGAAATTGAAGGGTACAGTTCTTTTGACAGAAGTGAACACCCCTTAGGCGTTCATAAAGAATCTTTAGCAAAAAAAGATGCTGAATTTGCTAAAAAGCAACTTGCCATATTAGCGAGTTTAGATAAAACCGAACTTACTGAAACTGAATTGATCTCTTGTGAATTGTTAAGATTTCAACTCCAAAATGAGGTTGACGAGTATCAATATAAAATGTATTTGAATCCTATTCAAGCAGATCAAGGTTTTCATTTAAATCTTAATTATAGGATAACACCAATTTTAAGTTATGAAGATGCAAAACAGTATCTGAAAATGCTTAGTGCTATACCTGATTTTGTTGATGAACATATTATTTTATTAAAAAAGGGATTGAAAGAAGGTGTTTCTCAACCTAAAATCATTTTTAAAGGATATGAATCTACCTATGATACTCATATTGTAAACGATTATTCGCAAAGTAGTTTCTACGGACCCTTACAACAGCTACCTGAAGTAATTAGCAAAGTGCAACAAGACTCTGTTAAAGTTGCTGCCCAGAACATTATAATGGACAAGGTGGTGCCATCATTCAAAAAAATCAAAACTTTTTTTGAAACGGATTATATACCGTCTACACGAAATGCTATCGGAGTATCTGAAACACCAAATGGTTTAGAATTCTACCAAAATAGAATTAATTATTATACAACTACAACCGAATATTCAGCAGATGATATCCACACAATAGGGCTTTCTGAAGTCGCTCGTATTAAGTCTGAAATGAATGCTATTATCGAAAAGGTAAATTTTAAAGGAAGCTTTTCAGAGTTTTTAACCTTTCTTAGAACCGATTCTCAATTTTATGCAAAAACAGGTGATGAACTTTTGATGAATGCACGAGATATAGCAAAACGTATCGATGCAGAATTACCAAAATATTTTTCAACATTACCGCGCCGCCCTTATGGTGTTATAAAAGTACCTGATGCCATCGCACCCAAATATACGGGTGGCAGATACTCGGGGCCTTCATCAGAAACACAACCTGGGTATTATTTGGTGAACACTTATAAACTAGAAAGTAGACCATTGTATACTTTACCTTCATTGACTGCACATGAAGCTGTACCTGGTCATCATTTACAAGGCAGTTTAAATAAGGAGTTGGGCGATAGTATACCATATTTTAGAAGAGATATGTACTTATCTGCCTATGGTGAAGGTTGGGCACTGTACACCGAGTTTTTAGGTAATGAGCTAGGTATTTATAGAACGCCCTATGAAGAATTTGGTAAATTGACTTATGAAATGTGGCGTGCATGCAGGTTAGTTGTAGACACCGGTATTCATGCAAAAGGATGGAGTAGAGAAGAAGTGATTGCTTACATGACTAATAATACAGCCTTATCGGTACATGAGATAAACACTGAAACGGATCGTTATATCGCATGGCCGGGTCAAGCAATATCATATAAGATAGGAGAGTTGAAAATCAGGGAACTTCGGAAAAAAGCTGAAGAAGTTTTAGCTGAGAATTTTAATATTCGTGATTTTCATGAAATCGTTTTAGAACAGGGTACGGTGACATTACCTATTTTAGAGCGCAGGGTAAACGATTATATTAATCGTACGAAATAATTTTTTTTATGGCCAGTAATACATTTGTTTGTATCGATGCCCATACGTGTGGCAATCCTGTTAGAGTAATAAAACATGGCGGTCCAGATTTGGTCGGTGCTACCATGAGCGAAAAGCGGCAACATTTTTTAAAAGAATTTGATTGGATTCGAAAGGGGTTAATGTATGAGCCGCGAGGCCATGATATGATGAGCGGTAGTATATTCTATCCACCAAGTGATCCAAACAATGATTTCGGAATTTTGTTTATTGAAACAAGTGGCTGCCTACCCATGTGTGGTCACGGTACAATTGGCGCTATTACAATAGGTATTGAAGAAGGATTAATAAGTCCTAAAATTCCGGGACAAGTGCGTATGGAAACCCCTGCAGGTTTGGTTAATATTAGTTATCAGCAGACGAAATCTAAAGTTGATTGGGTGAAATTGACGAATGTAAAATCGTATTTAGCAGCGACAGATTTAATGATAGTATCATCAGATTTGGGAGAGCTAACTTTTGATGTTTCCTATGGAGGTAATTTTTATGCTATTGTCGACCCGCAAGAAAACTTCACAGGAATACAAGATTTTTCTGCGAGCAAATTAATTCAGTTCAGTCAGGAAATAAGGGAGAAAATCAATGATAAATATCCAGATACTTTTATACATCCAATAGATTCAACCATTAGAAATGTAAGTCATTTATTATGGACGGGTACTACTATTTCTGAAACCGCAACTGCTAGAAATGCTGTTTTCTATGGAGATAAAGCTATTGACAGATCACCTTGTGGTACTGGTACATCTGCACGAATGGCACAGTGGTACGCTAAAGGTAAGTTAGCATTAAGAGAAGATTTTATTCATGAGAGTTTTATTGGCTCTCGGTTTATAGGTCGGGTTGAAGAAGAAACTACTTTAGCTGGGAAACCGGCAATTATACCTAGTATAAAAGGTTGGGCCAAAATTTATGGTCAAAACACCATTACCATTGATGATGATGATCCATACGCTTATGGATTTCAAGTAATTTAAAATTTTAAACTATCAACCAATGAAAAAATTTAGTCTGTATTATGTTTTCCTGTTAATAGTATTAGGAAGTTGTAAAGAAAAGCAAGTAGCATCTGAACAGCCGGTTCCCTTGTTAGATAAGGTTTCGGCACAGTACGAACTTTTGTATGATAATGCATTACCATTTATGGATACTGACACCCCTATGCCAAGAACCATTGTTGATGGTAAATTGCATACTGTTGGTGTTTATGATTGGACGAGTGGGTTTCACCCAGGATCTATGTGGAATTTATATAAACTAACCAATAACGAGGAATGGAAGAATAGGGCCACCCACTACACAAAACTTTTAGATACGACACAATATTGGGAAGGTACCCATGACCTTGGCTTTATGATAGGTGATAGTTATGGTAATGCATTAAAGTATGAGAATAATGCTGACTATGAAAAAGTAATGGTTCAAGCAGCTAAATCGCTTTCCTCGCGATTTAAACCGAATGCAGGAATTATACAGTCTTGGGAATCTAATGACCGTTGGCAATGCCCAGTAATAATTGATAATATGATGAACTTAGAAATGATGTTCGAGGCAACAAAGATTTCTGGTGATTCTACTTTTTATCAAATTGCTGTAATACATGCAGATACGACTATGGCCAAGCATTTTAGAAAAGATTATAGTTCGTATCATGTATTGGATTATGATACCAAGACAGGAGAGGTTTTAAAGCGAAACACAGCTCAAGGGTATAAAGATGAATCTGCGTGGGCTAGGGGGCAGGCATGGGGTCTGTATGGTTTTATAGTAATGTATAGAGAAACTAAAAATCTTAAATATTTAAATCAAGCAAAACATATTGCACGGTTTATAATGAATCATCCAAACCTACCAGAAAATAAAGTTCCTTACTGGGACTACAATGCACCTGTTACAGCACAAACACCTCGTGATGCATCTGCGGCAGCAATTACTGCTTCGGCACTTTATGAACTCAGCACCTATGTTGAAGATGATTTAAATTCAGCTTATATTAATGAAGCCAATACAATCTTAGAAACTTTAAGCAAGGAGCCTTATTTGGCCGAAGTGGGAACGAACGAAGGTTTTCTCTTAAAACATTCTACAGGGCATCTACCTAATGACTCTGAAATTGATGTGCCCATTAATTATGCTGATTATTACTTTTTAGAAGCCTTAATTCGTCAACGTGAAATGGTTAAGTAGCAAGTAGTATGGCAAAAAATATAGTAATAATTGGTGGTGGTATTGTAGGGTTATGTTCTGCGTATTACTTAAGTAAAGAAGGCCATCAAATAACGGTTATCGATAAGGGAGATATTACCTCTGGAGCCTCATTTGTAAATGCGGGCTATATAACTCCTAGCCATATAATACCTTTAGCATCACCAGGTATGATTGCAAAAGGAATAAAAATGATGTTCAATTCTGCAAGTCCGTTTTATATGAAACCAAGACTAGATGCCGAATTCTTGAAATGGTCATGGTATTTTCATAAGTCTTCTACAAAGGCTAAAGTTGAAAAAGCGATTCCGGTTATTAAAGAAATCAACCTCATCAGTAGAGAATTATTTACAGATATTAGAAATTCGGGTGATTTAGGTGAGTTTCAACTTGAACGTAAAGGTTTATTGATGTTATATAAAACCCAAGCAAGCTATTTGCATGAAAAGGAGGTTGCCGATAGAGCTAGTTACTTAGGTCTTGAAGTTTCAGATTTGAATAATTCTGAATTGAAAAAGATAGAACCTAACGTGAATATCGATGCAGAGGGAGCCATTCATTATGAATGTGACGGCCATACGACCCCAACCGAAATTATGCCCAAGATGTTAAATTATCTTAAAAGTGTTGGAGTTAATATTTGCATCAACGAAGAAGTTATCGATATAAAGACTAGTAATGGCGTAATAAAGGAAGTTATAACCGATAAGAACAATTATCACCCAGATGAAGTGATTTTGGCCGCAGGGTCTTGGAGTGGTGAACTTTCTAAGAAGTTGAGTTTAAAGCTTTCCTTACAAGGTGGAAAAGGTTATCGTATTAATGTTGCGCGTAATACAGGTATATCAATGCCCGCTATACTGATGGAAGCCAAAATGGCGGTGACACCCATGAATGGTTTTACACGTTTCGCAGGTACTATGGAATTTTCTGGGAATAATAATATAGTTAGAAAAGAACGTGTGTTGGCAATTGCCAATGGCGCACATTCATTTTATCCTGATTTAGAAATTAATTTTGCTGAGATAGAAAGTGCAAAAACGGGACTACGACCAGTTTCACCTGACGGTTTGCCGTATATAGGCAAGTCTGCAAGTATTAAAAACTTAATTATCGCTACGGGTCATGCGATGATGGGTTGGAGCCTTGGGCCTGTAACTGGAAAGTTGGTTTCTGAGTTAATAAACGATAAAAAAACCTCCATGAATTTAGCAGCCTTTAGTCCAGAAAGAACATTTTAAGGAAATTGTTTAAAAATTCATCGTTACTAAATTACCATTCACCTACAGTAAATGTCCATTCACCTACAGTAGACATTTTAATAGTTCCTTAACTTTGATATTTGTTTTACTAAAATATATAGGTAATGGATATTTTATTAATAGAAGATGATTTAATCGAAGTAATGAAGTTGAAACGTACTGTTTCTAAACTGAATTTAAAGCATTCGATTATTGAGGCAAAAAATGGTGAAGAAGCATTAAGTTATCTAAGGTCTGGGGAGAAATTACCAGACATCATTCTTCTAGATTTAAATATGCCACGAATGAACGGTATAGAATTTCTAACTATTTTAAAGGAAGATGAATTGTTGCAGTATTTGCCAACGGTCATTTTAACTACATCAGAAAATAGAGCCGATTTGCTAAAATGTTATCAAGCTGGTATTGCCGGTTATGTAATAAAGCCGTTGAAATATGAAGATTATGAGTACAAGTTAAATGCCGTTTTAGAGTACTGGAGTGTTAATCAACTAGTGAAAGGCTAACAAAAAAGCTCATTTCACAACATTTTTATGCAATTACGTATTAATTTTCCTACGTTTAGAACGTAATTAAAAAGTTTCAAATGAAAGGAATTGTATTTACTGAGTTTTTAGAAATGGTTGAGGCTGAATTTGGTCTAGAAACCGTTGACAATATTATTGAAAAATCAAACTTACCATCAGAGGGTATATACACCTCGGTAGCAACCTATGAGTTTAATGAAATGGTTGCCCTAATCACACAACTCAGTGAAGAGGTGAATTTACCGGCAGGAGATTTAATCTATGCTTTTGGGCTTTACTTATTTTCTAGTTTAAAGAATGCCCATCCAGAAGTCATACAGAGTTATAGATCACCAATCGCACTTCTATATTCTATAGAAGACCATATACACGTACACGTTAAAAAGTTATATCCAGAGGCAGAATTGCCAACTTTTAAGATTCTTGAAAAGACAGATACTTCTATTTCAATGATTTATAGTTCCTCTCGAGGATTGTATAGGTTAGCCCAAGGGTTAATTGAAAAAGCATTTGAACATTTTAATGGTAAAGCTGAAATAACCTATGAACTTTTAAAAGAAGACGGTACCGAAGTAAAATTTGATATCGTACAGAATGGATAATAAGGAAGTTGTTCTTTTAAAAAAGGCCTTAGAAAGACAAAAAAAAGCACGTCAACAAGCAGAGAGAATTTTAGAAGTTAAATCTAAAGAGCTTTACGATGTTTCCCATCATTTAAGGGAGGCAAACAGTAAGCTAGAGAATTTGTTGAGTGAAAAATCTTCTGAATTAGATGGTGTGTTCATTAACATTATTGACCCATATGTAGTTATGGACCTTCAATTTAATGTTATCAATATGAATAGATCAGCCAAAGAATTTTTAGGCTTTGATCACACCTCCAAAAATGTAAACCTTTCTCAGTTTATTCACCCAGAATATATATCATACACAAACGAATCGATGCGTTCTATGATGGAAATTGGTACGCTAACAAATTATCGGGCAAAACTTATCTTAGATGATCATACAGAAAAATTTGTTCAAATAAACGCTAGTCTTATTTATAATAAAGACCATAAACCTATTGCAGCACAAGGCGTTATTAGAGATATTACTCAAGAAGCAGAGGTGAAAAAACTCGTTTTTGAACAGAAGAAACAATTAGATATTATTGTAGAAAATTCTCCACTAGGAATTGTTTTGGCTAAAGATGATATAATTATCAAAGCCAATAACACTTTTGTTGACATGCTTGGTTATAACTACAATGAACTTAAAAATATTTCTCTTAAGACAATTTCAAAACCTGAAAATGACTCTGGTAAACATGATCCAATCGACCAGATGCATGCTGGTGATTTAAATAACTATACCTCTATACTAAAGTTTGTAAAGAAAGATGGGTCTAAGTTTATGGCTAAAACCAGGATAACTGCAATCATAGATAATGAGGTTAAGACAGATTATCAGGTGGTTATAATTGAAGATATTTCAAAAGAACTTGAAGCTGATAGAAAACTGAAAGCCTCTGAAAATAGATTAGCGGCATTAATATCTAATTTACAAACAGGTGTGCTTCTAGAAGATGAGGATGGAAAAATTGCCTTGACAAATCAAATGTACTGTAACCTTTTTAATATTGAGCAAACTCCAAATCAGCTTATTGGTAATGACTGTGAAGAATCTGAAGAACATAATAAAAAGTTTTTTAAGAATTCTGAAAAATTTGTTAGTCGAATTGAAGAAATACTAGCAAAAAGAGAAACCGTCTTATCAGATGAACTTGAAATGAACGATGGTAGAATCTTAGAAAGGGACTATATACCTATCAATAATGATGGGGATTATAAAGGTTATTTATGGGCATATCATGATGTTACCATAAGTAAGAATTACCGAAAAAATTTAGAGGCAGAACGTGAAAAATACAGTAGTATTATAGCTAATATGAATCTTGGGTTGGTAGAGATTGACATTGACGATAAAATTCAAATGGTTAACCAAAGTTTTTATCAAATGAGTGGCTATGATGAGGATGAATTGTTGGGTCAGGTATTAGCAGATGTTGTTAATTTTAAAAACAATAAATTTTTCTCTGAAAAGACTAGCAGAAGATTGAAAGGAGAATCTGATTCTTATGAAGTAGAAGTATTTAATAAACAAAAAAATATAAAGCATTGGCTCATTAGCGGTGCTCCGAGATATAATGATTCGGGATCTGTAATTGGATCCATAGGTATTTTTTTAGATATATCAGATCAAAAGGAACTTGAACTTCAAAAAGAAAAATTACTTAGCGAATTGGAAAATAGTAATCAAGGGCTTCAAGAATATGCTCACATTGTTTCGCATGACCTTAAATCACCTTTGCGAAGCATTAGTGCATTAGCTACTTGGTTATATGAAGATTATAAGGAAGTTTTAGATGAAGGCGGAAAGCAGAATTTAGAGCTTATGCAAGAAAAGGTTGCCTCAATGGATAAATTGATCCACGGTATCTTAGAATACTCTACAGCAAACAGTTCTGAACTTGATGATTCTTTAGTAGATTTAAATAACGTTATTTCTGATATTGGAGAAACCATTTATATCCCTGAACATGTTAAGTTAGTAGTGCCTAAAACGTTACCCACAATTGTTGCCGATCGTATTAAAATGCATCAAGTGTTTCAAAATATAATAGGTAATGCCGTTGTCCACATAGAAAGAGAAATAGGGCTAGTTGAAGTTTTATATAAAGATTTGGGCGATCAATGGCAATTTACGATTAGTGATAATGGTGTTGGTATACCTAAAGAATATCATAAAAAGATTTTCGACATATTTCAATCTATTGGTAATAATGAAAGATCAACAGGTATTGGACTTTCAATAGTTAAAAAAATTGTTGATCGCTACAATGGTACCCTTTGGGTAGATAGTATTGTTGGAGAAGGAACTCAATTCCATTTTACAATTAAGAAAAACGAAATCTGAAAAAATAACCGATGACAATAGTTCAAGCAATTAAAAAACCGAATGAACCTTTTGTTTTTAATGAGAAAAGAATACTATTAAAAGAACCTTTAGTTTTGGTTTTCGGAAATAGATATATGTTAGAAAGTGAACATATTTATGCTGAGGTGAAAGATTTATTTCCTAATTCACATATAGTGTTCGGTACCACTTCTGGTGAAATCATAGATGATAGCGTTTTAGAAGGTACTGTTGTTTTAACTGCTATTGAGTTTAAAAAAAGTTCAGTGGTAATAAAGCGAAGTAATATTAATGATTTTAAAAATAACGATTATAAGTTAGGTGAGAGCTTAATGGCTGAATTTCCTAAGGAGAATTTAAAACACCTATTTATTATTTCAGAAGGTAGTTCGGTTAATGGTAGTGCATTAATTAATGGTTTAGAGAAGGTTAAGAATACGGGGATAAGCTTATCTGGAGGTCTTTGTGGTGACGATGGTCGTTTCGAAAGAACCTTGGCTTCGTATAATGAAAACCCTAAGGAAGGCGAAATAATTGCTATTGGCTTTTATGGCGAAACTTTAGAAATTACGAGTTCAAATTATGGTGGATGGACACCTTTTGGTCCTGAAAGAATAATCACAAAATCTGAAGGCAATGTTTTATTTGAACTTGATGGTAAACCTGCTTTGGACCTATATAAAACGTATTTAGGTGAAAAGGCTAACGAATTGCCTAAATCTGCGTTATTGTATCCATTAAGTGTTCGAATAGAAGAAGATTCAGAACCGTTGGTTCGTACCATTTTAAATATAGATAACGATAAAAATACGATGATTTTAGCGGGTGATGTGCCAGAAGGGTCAAAGGTTCAATTAATGATGTCATCGGTAGACGATATTGTCAGTGGTGCCATTCATGCAGCAGAGTTGGCAATGAAAGGGCGCGAAAATAATCCTGAGTTGGCACTTCTAATAAGTTGTATTGGTCGTAAATTGGTCATGGACCAAAGAACCGAAGAAGAGATTGAGGAAGTGAAATCTGTTATAGGAAATGATACTTTCATAAGTGGTTTTTACTCCTATGGCGAAATGGCACCATTTAGTGGTCAACAGGAATGTAAATTGCACAATCAAACAATGACCTTAACTTTATTTAGCGAATAATGCATTCTTTATTAAAAAGACAGCTTAGAAAACACCTTTCTTCAGACCTTGATAAGCATCCAGATATGGAACGTTTTTTAGAGGCGATAGACAAGTCATATGAAAATCATGATGAAAAGTTGTCTATGCTACATAGAGCTTCTAAGATAAGTTCAGACGAGCTTTATGATGCGAATAGTAAATTGCAAACAGAGGCCCTTCAACAGAAGAATATTTTGGTATCTCTAGCAAATGCCATTCGTAGTTTAACAGAGAATTTAAACGAAGAAGAACTATTTGGTCAGAATATAAAAGACGAATTTAATGCCGAGAATTTAGCCACCTATATAAGTAATTTAGCGACAAAGGTTTCTGAGATGACCGCAGAAAAAGATAAACTTCTTAAAAGCTTAGAGAATCAAAACCAATCGTTGAATAACTATGCTCAAATGGTTTCCCATGATTTAAAATCTCCGATACGAAATATCAATGCCCTGATGAGTTGGATTATGGATGATGAAAAGGAAAAATTTTCTGATGCAAGCAAGGAAAACTGTTCATTGGTATCTCAAAATCTTGGCAAAATGGATAAATTGATTACCGGTATATTAGACCATGCTACAATGGGTGAAACTAAGGAGCATAGAGTTTCTTTTGATGTTGGCGATGTTCTAAAGGAAATCGTGCAAACTATCTACGTGCCTGAGAATATTACTTTTGAGTACGCTGATAATTTGCCACAAATGCTGTTTGAAAGAGCAAGGTTAGAGCAATTGTTCATGAACTTGTTCACCAATGCCGTTACTGCTACCGAAAATGTAGAAAAAGGAGTAATCAAAATTGACTATGAACCAGATGAAGTTTTTTGGAAATTTAGTGTTGCCGATAATGGTAAAGGTATACCAGAAAATCATCAAGAAGGAATATTTCAAATGTTCAAAAAGCTAGAAACCGCTAACAATGCCACTGGTATCGGACTTGCAATTGTTAAGAAAATTGCTGTACTTTATGAAGGTGATGTTTGGTTAGAATCAATGGAAAATGAAGGAACAACTTTTTTTATTACCTTAAAAAAGAATTCATGATAGAACAACCAAATCTTAATTATGTCGATGAGCTTGCAGGTGATGATATTGAATTTAGAAATCAATTTATCACGATTATCAAAGATGAGTTTCCTTTAGAAAAGGAAGAATATCATGGTCATGTAACTAATAATAGAGTAAAAGCTACTGCTGAAATTGTTCATAAGCTTAAGCATAAATTCAATATTTTAGGTATGGAGAATTCATACAAACTAGCAGTTGCGTACGAAATGGAATTATTAGATGGAAAAAATGGTAGTGAATCTAAATTTAATGAGGTTCTGGAAACTATTGAAGAATATATAAAAACAATTTAAATGAACTGTATTATAATTGATGATGAAGCTACGGCAAGAGCAATTGTGAGACAGTTGTGTTCAAAAATCCCTGAGCTTGATATAATTGAAGAATTTGATAATGCCATTTCGGCGATTAAGTTTTTAAACCAACAGAATATCGAAATCATATTTTTGGATATTCACATGCCTGGTTTTAGCGGAGTGGATTTTGTACAGACCTTAAAAGATCCTCCAAATATTGTTTTGACTACTTCAGATACTGATTTTGCAATTACTGCTTATGAATATGAGTGTATAGTAGATTATTTGGTAAAGCCTATAACACAAGAACGATTTGAAAAATGTATTACAAAAATTTCTGGGCTGGCTAGTAAACCACCTAGAGTCATTTCTGAAAGTAAACAAGATGCTGTAGAAGGTGAAGATTTATATATTAATATTGATAGAAGACTCATAAAGCTTAAATTAAATGAAATTTTGGTCATTGAAGCTAAGGGAGATTATATAGATGTTAAAACGGAAAAAGAAGAATATAGGGTACATACTACCTTGAAAAAAATAAAGGAAAAACTACCTGAAAAATTATTTTTGCAGATACACCGGTCTTACATAATCAATTTTACTAAGATTATTGATATTGAAGATAACAGTGTTTTAATTGCGAAAAATGTTGTGCCTATTAGTCGCTCTAATAGACCAGAATTAATGAGACGCCTAAATCTTCTTTAATAAAAAATTCAGTAAACCTTCGCGTTCGATTACCAATTTTCTTGATAATTCATCAAATTTTTATTTGAAAAAATGATTTCATTTAGAATAAAAATAGAATGTAAATAATAGGTTGTACATGCTATAAATAATGGCTGGCTTTAACATCTGTAAAGCCATTTCAAATATTATTTAGTTAACTAGATAAGTTGGTGTAAATTAATCGAGATTTAGTTTTTTATAAAATATAGGATTCTTTAAAAACAGCCATTTAGCTTTTAATCCAATTTCTGTAAACTCAAAACCAGCAGCAGTGGCAGAGGCAATATTACTATACTTGCCATAAACGCTTATACTAAAACGTTTAGAAAATTGATGTTGCATAGAAGTTTCGGCTCTGAAAATAGTCGTTTTAGGGTCATCTTCTACTTGTTGAATACCTGTGGCTGCACTTGCCATATAGGTTGTTTTTTCTGAGATTATACCACGTATATCTGCAAATAATTCAACGGCCTTGTATTTTTCGGGACTAAAGTATATGGTGGGTACTTGATCTTTAAAAGTAATATACTGGTAGTTAACACCCATTTTTAGTGCCGGTTTACGTAGAACATTATAATATAAAGAAGTGAATAATAGATTTCGAACGTTATCATCACTTTGTTGGGTGTGCATTAGTTGGGTATACCAACCAAAATTAACATTGGTGCCTAAGTTGTAGTTTAGTCCGTAATGGTTTTGTATAATTTCACGCTCTATTAATTCGGCATTAAAACTTTGTACTTCTCGCTGATACCCAAGTGTTAAGTTTTGCAACTTAAAGGGTTGTAAATCTAATTTGATATCTAAAACTGGTTGTGTATATGCTTCATCTAAAAATCGAGAATTGTTTAAACCTATAACTGTTTTCAAAACTGTTTTAGGAAATAACTTGTATTGTAAACCAGCCAATAACACGCGAGAAGTCGCTTTATTATCAGTTACACTATTTTCAGTCGTTCTAAAAAAGTAAGATACCGTAGTTCTAAACTTTGTGGTAAATGGAACATCGATTGTAGTATTGGTAAAAAATGCTATGTTATTACCATTATCGAAAGTATAGGCAGCATGTTCTTCAATAGTAGGGGTGTGCATTAAGTTAAGTTTTTCAATAAAACCTTTAGCATCTTTTTGATTCTTATAAAATTTAAGAGTTTGGTTGGCCATGTTATAGGCGGGTATGATTAAGTCTGCCGCAAATAATGCGTTTGCCTTACCTAAATTACCGTCGAAAGAAGCGCTATCATTCACTAAAATTTTATCATAACTTTCTATACTAGATTTTGGGTCACCAGTGTATAAACCACGTGTTGCTTTTAATGCGTGAATCCAATTTCTATTTGGGTAATGTTTCTCAAGACTATCAATTTGTTTTTTTGCTGAAATAAATTTTCTATTCCAAATCAGTGCTTGTATATAACGATCATAGGTTTGTTCGGTAAGCTTAGTATCATTTAGTTTAATAGCTTTTAAAGTGGCTGTTTTTGAAATATTAAGTGCTTCTTTGTCATTTTCATCTATATGCTCTGCTAACACAATTCCATTTAATGAGGTAATTGAATCTTTAGGTGTTGTGGCATACCTTATATACATGCTCTTAGCCTTATCAACTTGTTTCGTAATTAGATAAAGATTTGCCAAGTTGATTAGCACATCTTTGTCATTTGGAAAATCATTAAAGATTTCTTTTAACAATTGCTCACCTTGACCATATTCCTGGTTATTTACATATTCATTGGCATAGCCCAATCGCATAAATTTTCTGGAGGTTTTAGCACTGCTATTATCTGGTTGAAGTTCTATAGCTTTTTCAACCCAACTTAAAGCAGATTTATACTCTTTTAGGTTACTAAGGGTATTTGCATACCCTAAAACTGCTGCAAACTGCTTAGGGTTTCTCTCTACCAAGTCAGCATATAAAGGTTTAGCTTTTTCGTATTCTTTTGCCCATAGATACGATTCGTTATAATTAATTTCTATTTCAAAATCACCCGGATATTCTTTTAAAAGTTCAGAGAATAAATTAGTTGCTTTTTCTGGTTCACCACTAAGCCCAACAGCTCTGCCATAACATAATTTGGCAGTTTTATTATCAGGTTCAGTTTTAAGGTATTCACCAAAAAAAAGTTCTGCTTCTTGAAAGTTTCCCTTTTCTAACATACCAAACCCTTTTGTCATGTCAGATTGTGCTCTTAATAGCGAAGTTGTAATCAAAAAAAGAAAAAGTACTCTATGAATCATTTAAAGTGAGATTAATACTACAAATACCTAACGGTAATTATTGCAATTTATTTGTCATTATCAATATTGTAAAGATAAAACTGGATCTACGGTTACGGAAGTAAGATAATTGCCATTCGTCTACAGCAACTGGTCATCTGCCTAAAGCAGCCAAATTACAAGGGTAGGCTTAAAGATATTTGACGTATAAATTGGTAGAAGTTTAGATTTTTAAAAATAATAACCATGATAGCAATTAAAGTAGTACTTAACAAAGTTTCTCCAGAAAAACTCTTTATGGGTAGCGTACTTCTGGTTAATGGTGGTAATTATCTTTATAATTTAGTCTTAGGTAGATTGCTTGGTCCGGCAGCATATAGCGAGGCTGCTTTGCTAATTACATTGCTGTTAGTTCTATCCTTTTTAGGAATGACTTTTCAACTTGGCACTGCAAAATTCGCCATCTTATTTACTGACAACGATTTGGTGGCTTTAAAACAACTTTTATATAAGTACGCGCTTACTTTTGGTACGATAATCGGTATTTTACTATTTGCATTTGCCGATAATCTTCAACAAATATTTCACACACAATCTGCCTTAATGTTCAAGACATTTGCTTTAACCGTACCGTTGTATTTTTTTATGTCTGTAAATCGCGGTAAGTATCAAGGTGGGTAAGATTATCAAAGTCTTTCCATTACCTATCAAACAGAAATGTGGAGTAGATTATTATTAACATTGGGTCTACTTTGGTTGGTCCCGAAAGAACCTGCCTTTATAGTATCATTGGGTATAGCCCTTTCCTTTATCTTCGGATTGATTCCTACCAACATCAATCTTAAAAATTTAACCAAAACCATTTCGTTATCGAAAGTAAATAAGAAAAAAGCAGTAAACTTTTTAATATTGACTGCCTGTTATGAATTCACTCAAATAGTAATAAATAATAGTGATGTACTTTTAGTAAAACACTATTTTGATACGGTAGATGCAGGTCTTTATTCCTCTTTGGCAATGATTGGTCGCGTAGTTTATTTCATTGCTTGGATGTTCGTTATGTTGTTATTACCTACTGTAGTACAAAAACAGAAAAATGGTGAAGCTACAGCCCCTGTATTAGTTAAATATGTTAGTTACATTGGTTTATTGGCAATCGCAATCGTATTCAGTTGTGCGGTTTTTCCAGAACTGATTATTCAAATAATGTTCGGTGAAGCATATATTTCTATGGCTCCTCTTTTGTGGCAGTACGCCTTGGCAACTTCATTATTCGCTATCTCTAATATTTTTGCCTATTACTTTTTGTCTTTGGATCAATACTTTCCTGTAATACTTTCCGGTTTGCTTGGTATCTCTCAAATAGTTATGATAACCTTTTTCCATAGTACCTTATATATAGTAGTTCAGGTTCAGATTGTGGCAATGGTTGCATTGCTCGTTGCACAACTTCTTTATTTCGCACACAATAGCATTTTAAATAAGACTATCTAAAACCTAGGTATTAGATAGTGTGGCCCTAGGAAATTTCCCGTCTTCGAGCCTTTTTTTTTTAGAATTCATAATAGCCCTTTTTATCTTAATTAGATTCTTAAGATGTAGTTACTAAAATTTTAGACATAAGAATTATTGTTTACCTGTCCTTTTCTTCCATTGGTCTACAGCAAACCTTCATCCAACCAATATAGCCTCATGAAGCTACATCATAATAAGATATTTGAACAAGAAATAACCGAATAGATAGTGAAACTTTAACCTATGAGATTAGCCATTGTAACAGCTTACCCGCCTAGTAAAGTAACTTTAACAGAGTACGGATATCACTTAGTTAAGCACTTTAGATTACAAAAAGATGTAACTGAAATAATTTTAATTACTGATAAAACCGAAGGTCAAAAGGATCTAGCTTTTAATGAAGAAGGGTGTAAGATTACTGTAAAGGAATGTTGGGCTTTTAACAAGTATTCAAATCTCTTCAAAATAAATAGTGTTATCAATGAAACTAAGCCCGATGCGATACTTTTTAATCTTCAATTTTTGAAATTCGGAGATAAAAAAATACCAGCTGCTCTTGGGTTGCTTTTACCATTTATGTGCAAATTAAAAGGTATACCTACCATTTCATTATTGCATAATATTTTAGAACAGGTCGATTTAGAGAATGCTGGCATCACCTCAAACAAGTTATTACAGAAGATCTATAGTGTAATAGGTGATATGTTAACGAGGTTTGTATTGGCTTCTCATATTGTTGCTGTGACCATTAGTAAATACCAGACTATTTTAGAAAGCAAATATAATACTAGAAATGTAGCATTGATACCTCATGGCTCATTTGAAACCCCGCCAGAGCCAGATTATAATTTAAAGGAAGGACCTAAACAAGTAATGGCTTTTGGAAAATTCGGTACGTATAAAAAAGTCGAGATTATGATTGAAGCTGTCGAATTGGTAAGACAGCGTACTGATGAAAACATAGAAATTGTAATAGCAGGTACAGATAGTCCTAACACACCTGGTTATTTAGAGGCGATGAAAAAGAAATATGCTCATGTAGAACAACTTCGTTTTACTGGCTATGTTGCCGAAGAAGATGTTCCTGTAATTTTTGGTGAAAGTACTGTAGTCGTTTTTCCTTATACCTCAACAACCGGCAGTTCTGGTGTATTGCACCAAGCGGGTAGTTATGGTAAGGCGGTTGCTTTACCAGATTTAGGAGACCTAAGTATATTGGTTAAAGAAGAAGGATATAAAGGTGAATTTTTTGAACCTGAAAGTGTTGAGTCATTAGCAATAGCTATTGAAAATATTTTACTGCACGATTCCTATAGAATATATTTAGCGAAAGCTAACTATCATGCAGCATGCTCATTACCCATGTCACATATTACAAAAATGTACATAGAGTATTTTAAAGTTTTACAATTGGCTAAGTCTAATGGGTTCAAGTTAGATGTAGCTCTTGTTGAAAAAGAATTGATGTTATAAACTATTTGGTTAGGTTTAGTGAAAGAGGGAGTAGTGTGGTTAGCTGCTCCCTCTTTATTTTTTAAACATCACATGTTGATTATAGTAAATAAATTTAACTAGTAAAGCATATTTGGTTCTTCGATGTTTTGCAAATGCGGATACCAGATATTAAAGAATCAGTGGTTATAAATCAATAGGTTATCGATGATAGGGGCACAACTATTTTGAAACTATTTTACACTTCTCTTACAATATTACTTGAATAATTCGTTATATGTAGGTTAAATCTTACTTATATAAAGCCATGAAAATACTAACTATTGATGATCAACAACTTATTCTTTTATCGGTTGAAAGACGCCTTTCTGAATTAGGATATACTGTTAAGACCGCTAATTCTGGTCAAAAGGGAATAGAACTGTTCGATTCTTTCGAACCTGATTTAGTGCTTGTTGATATTAATATGCCAGACATGTCTGGTTTAGAGGTGGTAAAACACATTAAGTCTGTTTCGGGAAAAATTGTTCCAGTTTTGGTAATGTCTGGTAATACCGAAGAAAACATCATCATGGACGGCTTTACTTTAGGCATTGATGATTACATGAAGAAACCTGTAAGTTTAGACGAAATGGCGGCACGTATAAAACGGCTTATTGGTGCTCCTGTTATTAGTGACGATTCGCAAGTTTCTAATAATGCTAGAATGTTGCAAAAAAATTGTGTAGGCGTTGTAATACCTTGTTATAATGAAGAAGAACGTCTTTTAAGTACTGAGTTTAAAGACTTCGCACATAAGAATCTTGGGTATCACCTATGTTTCGTAAACGATGGTAGCACCGATAAAACTTTAGAGGTGTTAGAGAAATTAAAAAAAGGTAGTGAAAGCAATATCAGTATTTATAATTGCGAACAAAATGGTGGTAAGGCAGAAGCAGTACGTCAAGGTATGTTACATTTAGCAAAAGATGAGCAATTAGACTACATAGGCTTTTTAGATGCCGATTTATCTACAGATTTTAGAGATTTTGATGATTTGGTAGAAACACTAGACCAATCTAATTTTAAAATAGTTAGTGGATCTAGAATGAGTAGAATGGGAGCTGACATTACTAAAGAATCTGCACGTAAGATTATTAGTATGACTATTAACCTTATCATTAGAACCATCTTAAGAATGCCATTCAATGATACCCAATGTGGTGCAAAAGTTATGGACCGTTCTGTAGTACCATTGCTTTTCGATAAGCCTTTTATTACCAAATGGTTGTTCGATGTAGAGATGTTTATCAGAATGCGAAAACATTATGGTAAAACCGAAGCTAAAAAACTTATTTGTGAGCAACCTCTTAAACGTTGGATCCATGCCGATGGTTCTAAACTATCTATGAAAGATTCAGTAAAAATTGTTGGTCAGTTGGCAAAAATCGCCTTTGTCTATAGGTAATTACTCAAACTTAAATCAACTAGATAAGAACTAATTCATGTCAAAAATAAAAGTAGCTTTAAAGAAAGTATCCCCTAAGCATTTGTTTATGGGCAGTGCCTTGCTGGTTAATGGCGGTAATTATTTATACAATTTGCTTTTAGGCAGATTATTAGGTCCTGAAGCATTTGCAGATGCGGCATTATTGGTGACATTGTTATTGGTATTATCTTTTGTTGGGATGACATTTCAGCTCGCCACCACTAAATTTGCAGTGTTGTTTTCAGATGAAACATGGATTGCTTTTAAGAATACCATGTATAGGTACGCATTGGTTTTTGGTGTGTTTACAGGAATTCTTGTACTCGCTTTTTCAAAGAACCTTCAAGAGCTGTTTAATACACAGAATCATTACATGTTCATGATTTTTGCTGTGGCCATACCCTTGTACTTTGTTATGAGTGTAAATAGAGGAAGATTTCAAGGCAGACATGATTTCGGAAAATTAGCGGCTACCTATCAAACAGAGATGTGGAGCAGGCTACTACTTACTTTTGCTTTGTTATTATTGGTACCTTTTGAACCTGGAATTTTAATTGCAGCGGGTATAGCGCTATCTTTTGTATTCGGGCTTTTTCCTTCTGATTTTAAAGGAGTTCAAGTTTTTTCTAAAAGTAAACTAGCTTCTGTAGATTTAAGACAAGTCTGGATTTTTATTGGGCTTACCGCTGGTTATGAACTCACGCAAATTATCATTAACAATAGTGATATTCTATTGGTCAAACATTATTTCAATGATAAAGATGCTGGTCTATATTCTTCTTTAGCCTTAATAGGTAGAGTGGTCTATTTTGTTGCTTGGATGTTTGTTATGTTACTTATGCCAACGGTTATTCAAAAACAAAAGGATGGAGAACCTACTGCACCTATACTTTTTAAATATGTATTCTTTATTGGTGGCTTATCAACCTTCATAGTTTTTGTTTGCTTTTTATTTCCAAATTTGATAATCACCTTAATGTTTGGCGATGCTTACTTATCAATAGCGCACCTTCTTTGGAAATATGCATTGGCAACATCATTATTTGCAGTCTCTAATATTTTCGCGTATTACTTTCTGTCGTTAAATCAATATTCACCTGTAATACTATCTGGGTTATTAGGGTTTTCACAAGTGGCACTCATAATGCTATACCATGACAATCTTGAAACCGTAGTGCATATGCAAATAATTGCAATGGTTATACTATTGGTTGCGCAGCTATTATTTTTCATCATAAAAAATTCATCATCCGATACGGGTGAGAAAAAAATGGATTTGGTTGGCAATAACACGCTTTAACTGTCATATAATATTTTAATAAAATTTAACCAAAATGAAATTAGCAATTGTCACTGCATACCCACCGAGTAAAGTAACCTTAACTGAGTATGGTTATTACTTGGTTAAGCATTTTAGACTTCAAGAAGAAGTAACTGAACTTATCTTGATTACTGATCGTACCGAAGAACCAAAAGATTTAAATTTTGAGGAGAACGGCTGTAAGATTACAGTTAAAGAATGCTGGAGTTTTAATAGTTACGCCAACATATTTAATATTAGTAAAACTATTTCGCAAACTAAGCCAGATGCCGTTTTATTTAACCTTCAGTTTTTAAAATTCGGAGATAAGAAAGTACCAGCAGCCTTAGGCTTAATGCTTCCTTTTATCTGTAAGGTGAAGGGAATACCAACGATTTCATTACTCCATAATATTCTTGAAAAAGTCGATTTAGAAAATGCAGGCTTTACAAATAATAAAGTGTTGCAGCGTATTTATAATTTCATTGGTACTACGCTAACACGTTTTGTTTTGGCATCTGATATACTTGCGGTTACCATAAGTAAATACGTTTCTACTTTAGAAGAAAAATATAAGGTTAAAAATGTAGCATTAATTCCTCATGGTGCTTTTGAAACTCCACCAGAGCCAGATTATAAATTACCAGTAGGCCCAAAACAGGTTATGGCTTTCGGTAAGTTCGGCACCTATAAAAAGGTAGAAATACTGATAGAGGCTGTAGAGGAAATTAGGTCAAGATCCAATGAAGATATTGAAATTGTTATTGCAGGTACCGATAGCCCTAATACACCTGGTTATTTAGACGAAATGAAAGAAAAATATAGCCATGTGCCACAAATACGTTTTACAGGTTATGTTGCTGAGGAAGATGTGCCGAAACTTTTTGGTGAAAGTGCAGTTACTGTTTTTCCATATACCTCTACAACGGGTAGTTCAGGGGTTTTACACCAAGCAGGTAGTTACGGTAATGCAGTAGCTTTGCCAGACTTGGGTGACTTGAGCACTTTAGTTGAAGAAGAAGGTTATAAAGGAGAGTTTTTTGATGCGCATGATACGTCATCGCTTGCAACGGCAATTGAGAAAATTCTAACTAATGATTCGTATAGAATACAACTTGGGAAGCAAAATTATAAGGCGGCATGTTCATTGCCAATGTCTGCAATTACCCAAATGTATATAGATTACTTTAAAGCCATTCAAAAATCGAAAGAGACTGGATTTCATATAGATATTGCATCAATAGAGAAGAAATTGGTTCATTAAGAATCGATATGGTTAGTGTTTATGGCTGGTTTTAACCAGCCTTTTTTTGTTTTGCTAGTTGTAGATAATAAGATTTTGAATTTCCTGCTTTTCAATTATTGCTTATGTTTTTTTCTGATAAGTGAGTTCAAAGAATAGTACATTTTAAATTTCTAGTATTTGAATTAGAGTGGTTAACTTTTTAGTTATTCTCTTTGTTAACTGTTAATTCAAAGTATGCCGGTTTTTTATTTCCTAAGGAATCTAGGCAACCAAAGAAATGCTGTTTTTTAGTTTTCCATGGTAAGCTCCCTGCCACAGAGCTAGGCACTTTTTTAAAATCGTATAAAGTCCAAAACATATACGGAATATGGTTATCCCTTAATATCGGTTGTATCTCATTGTAATAGTCTCGTTGCCCTTCTTCATTTGCTCCTCTATACAAATTCCATAACCCCTTATATGAAGACATTCCATACTCTTGAAGTACTTTAGGTTTGTTTGGTACAGCACCGTTTAGGGTGTCGTACGCTTTTTTAAAGTCTTGAACATCTCTATAGTAATGAAATGACACAAAATCTACTTTGTCTGCAAGGTTTATGCCGGCTTCAGGTGTAGACCAACCTATGGTAACCGGGTGATTTTTATCCCATTTTTTTATATTTTCAATCATTTGTTCTAGCCAATTCAGTACACTTAGGCGACCACGAGATTCAAAATCTAAATCGGGTTCGTTTTTTATATCCCAACCTAAAAGAGCAGGGTGGTCCTTAACAGCATTCACAATAGTTTCGGCATGCCTATGGGTAAGCGTCCAATTAGAGACATCATAATCGCCGTAGAAATCAAATAACGTTATTAGAACATCTAAATTATTTTCTTCTGCGCTATCTAAAAGGATTTTAAGTAGGTCGAGTTTTTTATAATCTACTCTGTTTTTTCCAAAATCTTCATATTGAATAAATACTCGAATGGTATTTAAACCCATGTCTTGAATGATTTTAAAATCTTGATTAATAATACTATCGTTGAATTTTTTCCCGAAGGTATCCCAAGGGGAATCTTTAGGGTAGTAATTGATTCCTTTTGTATTTTTAATTTTTTCTAGTTTATCCTGAATGTTTCGTGGTTCTGTTTTAGAGGTATCTATTGGTGTAGGTATTTCTTTTAAATGTCTTATGCGCCAAAAGCCATCTTCTAAAAGCATCATTACTTGGTAGCTGGTAGTATCCTTTTCTTTAGAGAGTAGTGTTTCTCCTTCATAAATTTCTTGATATTCCTCTACATTGTAATCTTTGAACACTACCATAGTACCGTCTGCGGTATAAAAATCTAAAGAAGAATTATGGTTTAATGTTGTACGCTTATACCAGTGATTGTTTTTTTTGTTGAGGTCTATATTATCGTATAGGCGTACCCTAGCGCTATCTGTATAAAAATCTTCGATACCATAAGGGTCATTTTTTTTGTAGGCGATATTGCGAACATGCCAAGCGTTCATATAATCATTGGTAATTTCTCCCAAAGCTTGGTCTTCCATTGGCCGCCCTGGGTTGACTAAGTTTGTCCAATCTAAACTTGGCTTATAAACATCTTCCATAGGTACTTCTAAATGCAACATTGAAGTTTTGTCTGCTCCTGTATTCATAAAAGCCCATGCAGCACCAATACCATATAAAACGAGTGTATTTATAGCCAAAAAGGAGACTATAAGTACTGTTCTGTATAATGTTTTATTTAATTGTATCGCCATGTATGTTCTTTGTAAATTCTTTTGTAATGCCTGCAGCATTTAATTTTAGTATATAATCACCTTCAGCAAGATAATGCTCACCTAAGAAAATGCTACAAACTCCGTTTTTGGTTGTTGTTTTTTTAGATGCGACAAATACTCCGTCGGCATCATAGATATCTAACTGTAAAAGAAGACCATCGGGAATAAGCTGCTTCATAAAACTTTCGAACGGGCCAATATCGATGTTTCTGTTTCCTTTAGAAAAATGAACAGGATAATCTTTAATTGCAGGTTTAAATGCGAATTCAGTAGTATTACTCTCAGCAGCGCCTGTAACGAAAGCCTGTATTTCCCATTTAGAAGCTTTATCTGGGTGTAAAGTTTTAGCTTCGGCAATACCGTTTATAGTAGTGCCAATAGTGTATAAATAAGAGTCGTTTTCATTTTTAATTATAAAGGTTACCAGCGTGCCATTGGTTACCGTATTGCCAAATTCATCTCTAATAATATCCGATGTAAAGGTTATTATTTGATTACCGTCGGCAAAATTATGAGCGCTAGAACTGCTTATAGAAAAATCAGTTGCATTAGAGGGGTAAACAATAGTAGCAAGCTCTTTAGAGTTCGTACCGTTACATTCTGATGAGACCAATATTCTACCCGATTGCAAGGTTGATCTAACATTGTAAAAAGCAAAAAAGCTTTCAGTAGTGATTTTTAGTTCGTCTATATTTTCTTGAAATTGATGTTTAACGGTCACCTCTGTTCCATTATCTAATGGGTTATCGTATGCATCAGTTGGTGATATGGTTAACATAGAATAATCATTGTAACCTGCGGTAACACTTCGAGGTCCAAAATAAGACTCAACATAGGTGGCTTTATAGGCATTTGTGGCAATATCAAATTTTCCATAACGTAACGTATGACCTTTTAATATTAGCTTCCATCGGCATGGTCCAGCAATTCTTGTAAAGTTTTTAGGGATTTTGAAAACCATGAGTTCGTTTTCTGAGTGCTCGGGTGATAGCACAACGTTTCCGTAAGCATTCTTTACTTGTAGTTTCAGGTCTTTTATAGAAGTATCTGTTTTGAATGATACAGCAACAGCATCTCCTGCAACACTATTATTTACGTTTGCTACAAGTTCAATTTTCGGGTAGATAAATTGCTTAGGTTGCTCTTCTTTTTTGCTTGAACAACCAAGTAGTATAAGACTTAAAATGATTAAGATTTTAATACGCATACTATTTAGGATTACCTATATAACTGTTTATTTCAAACTTCAAATACTCATAGCCTTTACCTTTAAAAGGTTGTGTTTGTTTCTTTTCATGTATTACTTTTCTATTAGGAAATATTTTATTGGCAATTGCTTTATTCGGTAAACCATTTACAAAACAATTTTCTAAGCTACTGCTTATGATTTCTAAACTATCGAGTTCTAAAGGTTTGTAATTGAAAAATTGTTTTCGTTGTATTCGAACACCTTCGGTAACAAATTTATGATCAACCCAGAGTAGTTGACTATCTTCATCGTAGTAAGAAATTATCAATTGAGGAATGGTAACTTCTTGTACCCCCGAATTAAATAAAACACCATTAAAACCTTGTTCGGTGTATTCTAAATCTTGTAAGGCTACATGCTTATATAAATCTGTATTAGCAGTATTTCCTGCAGATTGTAAATTAAATTTTGTTGGTTGCTCTTCAAAACTTACAGGGGTAAACTGATCGGGATCAAAAGTGGGCGGTAAGGTGTCTTTAGTAGAAGACCAGGCAATGCCTTCAAAATTTATTTTAAACGTAGTGGTTTCTTTAGGCATTAATTTATGCTTAATTTGATGTTTAGCATTGTAACTCGCTAGTTCTTTATTATTGTCATTGTAAAGAGTTGCCTTGATTACAATATCTGCAGGAGTGTTGTCTACGTTTTGTAGCTCACCAATTATACTATACTGCCCTTTGTATTTCACCAATTTAGCCGATAGAATTTCTAAAACGGGTTGTTTTAATACATCTTCGTGATAGGTTTCTTGCGTAGTGATTTTTCTTCTACCGTGATTGTAATAGGTGGTGCTATTGGCTGTAAAAAGTTGGTCTGGGGGTATATCATTATCAACTTTTGACGATTTTAGATACCACTTATTTTTTCTTTTTATAAGCTCGTGATAATCATTGTTGAATACATTTTCTAGCGGAGTAATCCATCTGGTGGCTACCTTGGCTTTTGCGCTATTCTCTGTCTTGTCATAAATTTCAATACCTAAAGAATCTAATTTGGCATATGAACTTAATATGCCATCTGTTACCGAAACCCCTAACATATACTGCGCGATGTCAATATTTTCTTTTGGGTCAATATAAGAATGTGCCCTAGAAAATTCTTTAAAATCCAAGGCATCGTAATAGGACTCAACCACATTGTTTGGTGATAATTGTGTGACGTTTTTCACATAAAATATAAACATACCATACCCTAAACAAATAAGCATAGCAAGTGCCCACCAATGCGAAAAGGTTAAGAGTTTGGATGGAAATTTATTATAGGGTAGCTCTAGTTTCATAAAAGAATGCTCTTTTACTTTTCTAGACTTTAATAGTCTTACCCAAATCATCTGAATATTAACAAAAATGGCTATTAATACTGTTAATAATGGTATTATACCCCACATGATTTTCATTATGGAAGGGACATCTTGCTTAGGCATTATTTGAGGTATAGGAGCCACATTAAGTTTCTCCCAAACCATAATGCCGTTTTCTAATTGCTGTAATCGTTGCCAGCCACAATAGTAAAGTATGGGATCATAGAACTTATCATTAGAGAAAATGTATTTTAAATTATATTTTTCGGGTACGGTTAAAAATTGTTGTAACGAGCCTATACCTTCTACACCCCGAAATTTGGAGTTTTCTATACGCTCAATGGCTCTGGTTGTAAGTTCTGGTAAACGACGTGCTGAGTGGTAATTTCCATCGACTGTCATTGCCCCTGTTTGAGCAGAAAGCCAGGCCATTTGGTCGCCAAAACCTAGGGGTAAATAACGCCAGGCATCATGTGAATCTGCTCCTAAAAAGTTAACGATGGGCAGCATATTAATTTTAGCGGGCTGTGAGGGTCTAAAGTACCCCAATGTCATCGTGAAAACGACCATAAACAACATTCCACCGGCAATTAAACCACCTAGTACCCTATGATAAACTCCCCCGAATTTTGATTGTATCAAGGCTTTTAAGTCCCCTTCTACCATTCTATACGCGAATTCCGCAAAAATAGGGAGGGCCATAATAGTTGCCCATAATGTAAACCTATCTAAAGTAAGAATATTGAAAGCGGTTTCGCCTAGCATCATAAGTGGAATAGGGGTAGTACCGCCAGTTCCTAGAATAGTAAGTAGTGCAAAAGATAATCCGAAGAATATATACCTTTTACTAAAATACCTGTAAAAGAAATAGGGCAGAACAAAAAGAAATACTCCCCAGGGAATTATGAAAAAGACCAGACCAGATGAGGTGATTTCCAAGAAATTATCTCGTGACCCATGCGGAATAGCCACTTGGGTAATCGGGTTTCTTTTAGAATTATACCAATAAGGAAAAATACAGAAAACGATTAAAAAAATAGCACTACCTCCAAATTTCGCAATCTTCCAAAAATGCTGTAATGTGGTGCTCCAGAATACTTTAAAAGTAAGTTCTTTGTATGAATTTACGCGCTCTCGAGAGGCATCCATAACAGCCATTCCTATTAATGGAGCTATAAAAAATACCATACCGAAAATAGGCGTAACATGATGCGAGGTTACCGTGACAGCCAGCATCGTAACAGACGTAATAAAGTACCGTGTTTTGCCAGTTTTTATCCATAAGTATATTTCTGTCATAGAATGCAGAAGAATGGATAATGCCATAATACTTGGTAACTGCCCGAAAATATGTAAAGTCTCTACGAACGTAGATGAGAAAACGGCCATGACTGCACCGTAGCCAGCAATTCTTCTGCTGCCAGTCATTAATAAGGTGTACCTATAAGCTCCTGTTATAAATAATATAATAGCAATTAATGCTACGGTATACATGCCGAATTTTAGACCACCGATGTAAGAGAGTATACCAATGAGTTGATGTACTAACGGAGGGTAAGATTGCACTGTAAAGCCCGTATACCATCTATATTCCCATGGGTCGAACCAACTATTCGCGTAGTGATCTGCAAAAAACAAATGAATTAATGCATCATATGTAGACTCTAACGTAAAGAAAATCGCAGAACCATGAAAAGCTAGCCCTACAATCAAAGCTAATATTAAGAGGGTATTGGTTTTTTTTTCCAAAGTTTATATTAGAATCAAATTCTACCTAAAGGTATTAAATATATGAGATGAAGATTACAATAAAAAGCGAACAGCCAATGATTTAATAATAGAATACCTACAATAGTATGCTCTAAAATTTTTAAATCGGTTTATTATTTATTCATCAAATCTTTCAAAAAATATATTTCTACTAAGACATTCATCTTTTAGAGTTATCAATTTCTGTAAGAAAATATAACAATACAAAGATAGGGTTATTGTTCATTTCCTTCGCAGTCAGCTATCGAACATAAAAATCCATTCATCTACAGAAAAGTGTCAGCCACCTTTACACACTCAAAATCTTTGAAATGGAAAAGTAAATTTGTTTGTGTAAACTATAAATAACCATTAACACACTTAAATCTAACATATGAAAATCTTAGCTATCGATGACCAACAGCTTATTTTACTTTCGGTTGAAAAGAGATTAACAGAATTAGGCTATGAAGTAAGAACTGCGGTATCAATTGAAACGGGAATAAAACTATACGATTCTTTTAAACCCGACTTGGTGTTATTAGATATGAATATGCCAGAAATGTCTGGAACGGAATTGGTGTCATGTACAGGTACAGAAGTAGTAAAATATATTCGGGTATTCATGAATAATGATACGCCTATACTTGTAATGTCTGGTAATACAGATGAGGCCCTTATTATTAAAAATTTTGATTTAGGGGTAAATGATTATATGAAAAAGCCACTAAGCCTAGATGAAATGGCGGCTAGAATAAAAAGAATAATTGGAGCGCCTGAAAATAAGGAACTTAACGAAGCCAAAAAATCTGACACACGAATGTTGCAGAAAAATTGCGTTGGTGTAGTTATACCATGCTATAATGAAGAGGAGCGTCTTTTAAGTAATGAATTTAAAGACTTTGCTCACAAAAACCTCGGTTATCATCTTTGTTTTGTAAATGACGGTAGTACAGATAATACACTTGCGGTTCTTGAAAAACTAAAAGAAGAGAATCCACAAAATATTAGTATTTATAATTGTGAACAAAATGGTGGTAAGGCAGAAGCAGTGCGACAAGGTATTTTACATTTGGTAAAAGATGCACAACTTGATTACATCGGTTTTTTAGATGCAGATTTGTCTACTGACTTTAGAGATTTTGATGATTTGGTGAAAACCATTGAAAGCTCTGACTTTAAAATTGTGAGTGGGTCTAGGATTTCTCGAATGGGAGCCGATATTACTAAAGAGTCTGCTCGTAAAATAATTAGCATGACTATCAATCTAATTATTCAAACTATTTTAGGCATGCCTTTTAAAGATACGCAGTGCGGAGCCAAAGTGATGGATCGTGAAATAGCCTCTAAAATGTTCAATAAAAAATTCGTTACCAAATGGCTATTCGATGTAGAACTTTTTATGCGAATGAAAAAGTATTTTGGTAAAACAGAAGTAAAAAAAATGATTTGTGAGCAGCCGTTAAAAAGATGGATACATGCAGATGGTTCTAAACTATCTATTAAAGATTCAGTAAAAATAGTTGGTCAACTTGCCCAAATTGCAATTCACTACAGATAATATTACTTAGATATTAGGTTCAACTTTCAAAAAGTATTTTAAAAGTGCTGAGGTTTGTATACCTCGGTACTTTTTTTACTTTAGGTCAATTTAAATAACCGCTTACAACCAAAGCGTATCTTTGTGATTGATACTATTGGACTTGAACAAAATTTATCAATTTATCGCACTTAACTTTAAGGAACTGGTTCGTTTTCTTGGAAGCACTAACTTCTCAAAATCACTGATTACGGTAATTGCGGTGGTTACACCCATAGCACTTGGCGTGTGGTTAAAACATACTGAAATAGGTTTGGCAATTGGCTTTGGTGCATTTTGGAGTTCTCCGAGTGATGTTCATGGTAGTCAAAAACATAAAATATTAGGTATTCTCCTTTCGGCTGCTTTAGTTATGGTCGTCAGTTTTATTGGTGGCTATTTACATTATCAGCCTTGGCTTTCTATGATTATATTAGGAGTTACAAGTTTTGCCATAGCGCTTATTTCTTCGTACGGTTTCAGAGCTTCTTTAATTGGTTTTTCTGGTTTGTTGGCATTGGTTTTGAGTTTTGCGCACACTCCAGATGAATTAGAAATATTTGAGTATTCTCTTTTGGTTGGTCTTGGCGGACTTTGGTATTTGGCATTATCGATGTTTTGGTATTCAATTAATCCAAAAGGACAAACCGAAGAAATTTTATATGAGACTATTGGGCGTACGGGTAAATTACTTGAAATACGAGGTAAATTAATAGACCGGAATAATAATCGAAAAAAGCTACAGGCGAGCTTATTTGTGTTGCAAAGCGAATTGACCGAACAACACGAAATGTTGCGTGAAATACTAATACTATCTCGTAAAAACTCAGGAAGGTCGGTTTATAATGGTAAAAGATTATTGGTTTTGGTTCAACTCATAGAAATGCTTGAAACTGCTGGTGCCAACCCTGTAGATTACCCCAAGATGGATGAGCAATTCGAGGGCTTTCCTGAATTTACACAGCTGTTTCAAAATCTGATTTTTAAAATGGAAAATCAATTACAGTTAATTTCTGTAGTAGGAAATAAGCCAAAACAGATTCCAGAACACGATTCTTTATCGACTTGCTTTGATGAAATACGAACTAAGCTTTTAAACTTAAGTAAGAGTGATAAAGCAAATGCTTACGAAGCTTTCATTATGTTTCAAAATTTATTGGAATATCAAGAAAAACAGTTCCAAAAACTAAAAAGAATTAAGTGGTTATTAAGTGATAATAAGGTAGCATCAGACGAATTTATCGATAAGAAGATATTAAAACGGTTTTTGATTTCACAAGATTATAGTCCGCAAATATTGTTGCAAAATTTCACTCTTAGGTCAGCCATATTTAGACATTCGTTACGACTAGCTATTACATTAATGATAGGTTTTGTTTTGGGTAATGTATTTTCATTTCAAAATCCGTATTGGATATTATTGACCATTATATTGATAATGAGACCAAATTATGGTCTAACAAAAACCCGTTCTAAAGATAGAACTATCGGTACTTTGATAGGAGGGGCAATAGCAGGCGTAATAGTGTATTTAGTTCAAGACATGTATGTTTATGTTGGTTTGGCATTAGTATCACTTATAATAGCCTTATCTATGGTTCAAAAGAACTATAAAGCATCTGCAACCTTTATCACATTAACAATTGTTTTTGTTTACGGTATTTTACAGCCAAATGTTTTCTTGGTTATTCAATATAGAATTCTCGATACCTTGGTTGGTGCCGGATTGTCCTATATCGGATTTCTATTTTTATGGCCTAGTTGGAGTTTTGAAGAAATAGAGAAAATTGTTGCCAAGAGTGTAGCCGCCAACCAAGGGTATCTTTTTCAAATTGCAGATTTTTATAATCGAAAAGGCCAAGTGTCAACAAGTTATAGACTGTCTCGTAAGAGTGCCTTTGTCGAAACAGCGAACCTAAGTTCGGCATTTCAGCGAATGACACAAGAACCGCATTCTAAACAGAAAAATCTAAATAAGATTTATGAGTTGGTAGAATTGAACCATTATTTTCTATCGTCCTTATCATCATTAAGTATGTATATACAACATCAAAATACGACCGATGCTTCTGATAAGTTTAATGCTGTTATTTCTAAAATAGATAACAATCTTTCTAAGGTTTTGCAAACATTGGATAGTGATAAACCCAAAGATGAAAAATGCTTTGTGGAAGATGTTTCTTCATTTGAAAATCAGCTACCGAAACTCGAATCAAATGATGTGAATTTTAGTGAGCAAGAAAATACTGAAATGAAGCGTCACCATCAAGAAGAACAATTAGTAAGAGAGCAATTACGGTTATTAATCTCGTTGAGTTCAAATATGCTAAAACTTACTTCTAATTTAAAATAAAAGTGTGGTTTTTAAACGCTTATATTTAAGTGAAATTTTGTATTCTCGTGCGATGATTTCCTTTATAAAATTCAGATATAACAAACATGTAATACCCTAAGATTAAGCTAAAATCATTAATTATCATTTATATTTCCTTTACGTACAAAAATCAGCGTATCTGTATTTTTAATCCTATACATGAAGTACTTTAAATTATGGGCTATTTTTAAAATGAGGAACAATAGTATTGAGTATAAATCATAGGCAATGTATGGCTATTCATGATTTATGTCATATTTAACTAAGATATATAGCCCTAATTTCATTTCGTTATAAAAACACTTAAGATGAAAAATATTCTCTACGCCACCGATTGTTCAAAGCATGATACTAATACGCTTCAATATGCATTAATGTTGAGTGATACTCTAAAGGCTAATCTTACGGTACTACACATATTTAGTCTTCCCCCAATTGCGGTTAAGACCATACGCCCTAAGAAGTATCTAAGTGAGCATGCGTACGATGAACAATTACTTGTTTTAAAGGATTATTGCTCTAACAACTTAAAAGATAATGAGACCGACGTAGTCATTAAATATGAAGTAAGAGAAGATGATTCGGTCACTAACGGAATTTTGTCTGAAACAGCGGCTTTGTCTCCAGATTTGCTGATTATTGGAATGAAAGATGAACACACAACCCGTGGGTCATTTACAGGTAGTATCGCCAAAGCACTTATTGAAAAAGTAGCTGCACCGCTTTTTATTGTACCTAGTGCAAAGTCGTTTCAAAAGATAAATACATTGGTTTACGCTACTGACTTTGAAGAGGACGATTTTTTAGCAATTAAAAAATTATTGGATATTGCTAAGCCTTTTGATGCCATTATTAAGGTCGTACATATTACCAACAATGACGAATATGCGGTAAACGATAAGATGGCATGGTTTAAAGAGATGTTATTCGAAAAGACAAGTTACACAAACATGACTTTTGAAGTTAGTATTAACGATAACATATATGAAGGTTTACGAGTTTATATTGATACTGTAAATGCTGATATGATAGCTTTATTAGAACGCGAACAAAATGGCTTTCTAAAAAGGCTTTTCCATAAAGATTTGATTAAGAAGATGGAGTCAAAAATAACTATACCAATGGTGAGCCTTAACGCAGGCGCACTATAGAACTATCTGAATATAGTATTAAAAAAGCCTTCCGTTTATGGGAAGGCTTTTTTTAAAAAAGTGACCGGGCTGGGGCTCGAACCCAGGACCCTCTCCTTAAAAGGGAGATGCTCTACCAACTGAGCTACCAGGTCAAAATTGTAAAGAACTATTACAGCCGTAATCTTAAAAAAAAATCAGCTCACGAGTTTAAATAAAAAAGCCTCTTGTTTTTTCGAAGAGGCTTTTAATAAAATGGTGACCGGGCTGGGGCTCGAACCCAGGACCCTCTCCTTAAAAGGGAGATGCTCTACCAACTGAGCTACCAGGTCAAAAGCATTTTCAGAACTAATATTCCCTCAATGCGGGTGCAAATATAAGTCGATTACTTTATTATCCAAACCCTTTTTAAGATAAATTTATTTTTTTTTGAATTCCTTTAATTTTAGTTCAATTTTGTACAAATGAAAGATGTGAAAATTGTATTGCTAGGTTACATGGGAAGTGGTAAAACAACTATAGGCAAAATTGTTGCTAACCATTTAAATATTAAATTTTTAGACTTAGATGATTATATAGAACAACAAGAAAATATGCCTGTTGGTTTAATTTTTGAAAATAGGGGAGAGCTCTATTTTAGAAAAAAGGAACGAGAATATCTTTCGCAAATTTTTTTAACTGAAACCAATTTTGTTCTTTCCTTAGGTGGGGGTACTCCATGTTTTGGAGATAATATGGAGCTGGTAAATGAGAAAACAGTTAACTCATTTTATTTAAACATAGGAATTAATGAACTTTCAGAACGATTGAAACTCGAGAAGAATCACCGACCTATGATCGCTCATTTAAAAGATGATGAAATGCAAGAGTTTATTGGTAAGCATTTATTCGAAAGAAGTTTTTTTTATAATAAAGCGCATCAAAAAGTTAAGGGTAATAAAAATACACCCACTGAAATTGCAGAGAAGATTATTAATTCATTAGTCTAAAAAGACCCTATCATTTTTAGTTTCAAAACGAACGTTTACATGCTCTTGTAAAGAAGTAGACAAAGAAATTCCTTTATAATCAGCCTTTACCGGATACTTTTTATGGTTACGGTTAACCAATACTGCAGTTTTGAGTTGCTTTAAAGGAGTTTTAAGAAAATGGTGAACACCATATATTAGAGTGGTGCCTGAGTTAAGCACATCATCAACGATAACAACAGATTTATCAATAAATTCTTCTTGTGGCATAGATGTGCTAACGCCGCTTTTTAATGGATTGGTTTTATCCATTGATAATTTGCACAAAGTAATTTTTGCTGTGGTAATTTTTTTAAGTTTAGAAACAATTTTTTTAGCAAATTGTAATCCGCCACCATCTATACCTGCAATGATAATTTCTTCTTCATTAACATTAGCTTCATAGATTTGATAGGCTATGCGTTCAATTTTATGTTGAATTTGTAAATGTGAAAGTATGGTCTGTTCCATGTGTTTTTCTTAAAGGAATAAAGATAGTTATGTTTTTAAAAGTTAGCCTTATTCCTCTTCTTTATTGTTATTATCAGAAGTTTTGTTATCTAAATCTTTATTTTCAGAAGGGGCTTCTAAATAATCATCTATATCACGTCTATCTTTTTTGGTAGGTCTGCCGACACCTTTTTTACGATAGTAGTCTTTAGAATGTTGTAAAAGCTCATTGTGCTCAAATGCTTCTTTTGGTGTCGTATCCTTTCGATAGATATCTACTAATTTAGCCCCTACACGATTGGCGGGAATATCTAGAACTGTAAATTTATAATCTATCTGGTTTTTGCGAATAATCACTTCATCCATGGGGTAAACCTCTCTGCTTGGCTTTGCCTTTTGACCATTTATTTTAGCATGGCCTTTTTTACATGCCGTAGATGCAATGTTTCTAGTTTTAAAATAACGTGTGCTCCACAAGAATTTATCTATGCGCATTACGGTTACAATTCTTTGTTAAGTTCCAAACAAAAATAGGGGAAAATTGTATCTTGCGCGCTTAAAATAGATTTTTGATGAAATTGAAATATGCCTATTTATTAATAGCAGGGTTAATTATACTAAGTTCTTGTAAAAAGGATGATGATCCAATTGGCGAAGTTGTGCCTCCAAGGTTGTTAAGTGAAGTTGTAATTGAAGATGATGCTGAGATTATTGAATTCCTTAAAACACATTTTTATAATAAGGATGAATTTGAAACGCCACCCGAAGGTTTTGATTTCAGAATAAGATTTGATACTATCGCAGGTGATAATAGTGGTAAGCAGTCACTTTTTGCTAGTTCTAATTTAATTACTGACGTAATATCGGTAACATCTTCTGATTTCGGTAGAGATGATGGCGAGGTAATTGATGTTAAGCTTTATACCCTTGTTGTAAGACAAGGAGTGGAAGCAGGGAAGCCAACTATTGGTGATTTTTCGATTTTAAGATATGAAGGCTCTTTAATAGATGGTACATTATTCGATGCTTCTTCAAATCAACCTGTGCGCTTTAATCTTTCATCGGTTGTTAGAGGATTTGGTAATGGTATGAAAAACCTCCAAACAGGAATGGGTCCTGTTGAAAATGCAGATGGTACAGTTAGTTATGAAGGGTATGGCGTTGGTGCAATTTTTATACCTTCTGGGTTAGGTTATTTTAATAATTCACCAAATACGTTAATACCTGCATATTCGCCTATAATTTTTAAAGTGGATGCCTTTGCATATGAACCTGATTCAGATTTTGATGGCGATGGTATTCCATCAATTTTAGAAGATCTAAATAATAATGGGAATTTACTAGATGATAATACCGATGATGAATCAGAATCATTCGGAGTATATTTAGCGAACTTTAATGATACTGATGATGACAACGACGGTATTTTAACTATTGATGAAATAGAGCTAGATGCTGAAGGTAATTTTGTTGGTTTTAAAGATACCGATGGTGACGGAACTCCTGATCATCTTGACAACGATTTATAAATCATTAATTAGACAAAATAAAAAAACCTCTTAAAAATTTTTAAGAGGTTTTTTTATTTTCGAACCAAAGTTTAAAGAGCCAATGATAAACTTAAAATTAGTTGGTCTGGCCTTGTGTCTATTCTGCTTGGTCCAACATCAGTTATATCAGTATTTATAAACGTAGCTTCATTATTGCTAAAGCCACGCTCATATCGTAAATCAACACCTAGCTTACCGAAATTTACACCTGCACCAATGTTCATTCCTACGGTAAAGTCATTTTCAACATCATTTATTTTTATACCGTCAAACTTGGTGTCTAGAATGTATTGAAATGCTGGTCCTGCAAATACATGTAATGGGCCTACAATATTTATACCCAATAGTATCGGTACATCTAACTTACTCATGTCAAATTCACTGTTCTGATAGTCAGACTTGGTCTTGGTAAAAACTAGCTCGGGTCTTACATAAACTTTAGATGCTCCAATTTTTCCGAAAAAACCTATGTGATACCCTATATTACGATCTGGATTTTCGGCAACATCACTTGCGGATTCAAAATAATCACCGTTAGCACTATAGTTTAATCCTCCTTTAATTCCAAAACTGGAATCGCCCTGTGCCATAGCATATAGCCCTGAGAGTGCCATAAAGGCTACAAAAATTGTTTTTTTCATGTCTGTTTTGTTTTAAAGTAGAACATTCAGTAAATACAATACCAAAGGTTCCATTTCTCGTTATACCATCAAAACGTAGGGGTTGCACCTTTATTGTTTAGGTTTGTTTTTGGGCTAATCTTCATTTTATTGAGATATTATAATGGGGAGTTAGGTTTAATAATTTCAGTAACATCTTTGGTTTTTATTAAGTTTTTCCCACAAGCAGTTCATTATATTTGCAACTAGATTTAGAAAATTTGAAGTTTACATTACATACAACAGACGCACAATCAAAAGCTAGAGCAGGAACTGTGGTTACTGACCATGGAGTTATAGAAACTCCGATTTTTATGCCCGTGGGCACTGTGGCCTCCGTTAAAGGAGTGCATCAGAAAGAATTGAAAGAAGAAATTAATCCTGATATTATTTTAGGGAATACTTACCATCTCTTTCTTCGGCCAAAAACCGAAATATTAAGAAAAGCAGGCGGACTCCATAAATTTATGGGATGGGATAGAAATATTCTTACCGATAGTGGTGGTTATCAGGTGTATTCCTTATCGGCAAATAGAAAGATAAAAGAAGAGGGTGTTAAGTTCAAATCTCATATCGATGGTTCTATGCATTTATTTACACCCGAGAATGTAATGGAAATACAGCGTGTTATTGGTGCTGATATCATTATGGCTTTTGATGAATGTACACCTTACCCATGTGATTATAACTATGCGAAAAGGTCAATGCATATGACTCATAGATGGTTAGATAGATGTATTACTCATCTAGAAAAAACACCTTTTACATATGATTTTGAACAAACTTTTTTTCCAATTGTTCAAGGGTCTACTTATAAAGATTTAAGAAGACAATCAGCAGAATACATTGCAAATACTGGTGCAGAAGGTAATGCCATAGGAGGACTCTCAGTAGGTGAGCCAGCAGAAGAAATGTATGGGATGACCGAAGTAGTTTGTGAAATTTTACCTGAAGACAAACCGAGATATTTAATGGGTGTTGGTACGCCGATTAATATTTTAGAGAATATTGCCTTAGGTATCGATATGTTCGATTGCGTAATGCCTACTAGAAATGCTAGAAACGGAATGTTGTTTACGGCCCATGGTACTATTAATATTAAGAATAAAAAGTGGGAAGACGATTTTTCGCAGTTAGATGAAATGGGAACTACTTTTGTAGATCGTGAATATTCTAAAGCATATTTAAGACACTTATTTGCAGCCAATGAGTATTTGGGTAAACAAATTGCTACAATTCATAACTTAGGGTTTTACATGTGGCTTGTTCGTGAGGCACGAAAGCATATTTTAGCTGGAGATTTTAGGCAATGGAAAGATATCATGGTTAAACAAATGGATAAAAGGCTATAATGCTTTCGATAATAGATAAATACATATTAAAACGGTATCTAGCGACATTTTCGTTAATGCTTTTGCTATTTATTCCCATAGGGATCATGGTGAATTTAGCAGAGCAGATTGGCAAGATGATTGACAACGAGGCGCCGTTAAATGAAATAGTATTGTATTATGTGAATTTTACGATTTACATAGGCAACCTGTTATTTCCTATTTTTCTTTTTTTATCTGTAATATTCTTCACCTCCAAATTGGCTAATAACACTGAAATTGTGGCTATTTTGAGCTCGGGAGTTTCTTATGGTAGATTTCTAAGGCCATATATTATTGGAGCAACAATGATTGCTGTTCTGATGTTTTTTATGACCATGTTTGTTGTTCCCAATGCTAGTGTAGGCTTTAATGAATTCAAGTATAAATACTTAAAGAAAGGAAAGCAAGATAGGGTTACCAATAATATATTCAATCAACTTAATGAAACCGATTTCATTTACGTTAGCAGTTTTGATCCAGCAAGACAATTGGGACATAATTTCACCTTCGAAAGATTTAACGAGAATAATGAATTAGACTTTAAAATCTCTGCAGCAAATATTCGTTGGGTTGAAAAGGATTCTAATTATAGGTTAACTTCTTATAAGAAGCGCAAAATAATTGGCGATACTGCCATTATAGAAAGTAAAAGAAGATTAGATACTATTTTCGCCTTTGATATTAGTGATTTAACACCTGTTTCTTATGTAGCTGAGACGAAGAACCTTTTTGAATTGGACACTTTTATTAAAGATCAAAAAAGAAAAGGTGCATCTAATATTAACACCTATATTTTGGTAAAGTATAAGCGTTGGGCGTTGCCGTTAACTGCCTTTATTTTGACCATTATAGCAGTCTCTGTTTCATCAGTAAAAAGAAGAGGAGGTATGGGAGCAAATTTAGCTTTTGGTATTTTAATTGCTTTTGTATTCATCTTTTTTGATAGGGTATTTGGTACGTTGGCAGAGCAATCCGGTTTTTCTCCTTTGCTTGCAGTAATTATTCCAAATGTTGTTTTTGGATGTTTGGCATTTTATCTACTTCAAAATGCAAAAAGATAGAATCCTCAATTTACTACACTTGCATTTTATAGTATTTATTTGGGGCTTTACGGCTATTTTAGGAAAACTGATAACCATAGATTCTTTACCATTGGTTTGGATACGAATGGGTTTGGCAACAGTATTCATTTCTATGTATATCTATTTTGCGAAATTCAGTTTAAAGGTTTCTAAAAAAACTTTTTTCTGGCTTTTGGGTGGCGGTATAGTGGTAGCGTTACATTGGGTTACCTTTTTCTTGGCTATTAAGGTATCTACGGTTTCTGTGGCTTTGGCTATGATGTCTACGGGTGCATTTTTTACTGCTTTGATGGAGCCATTTTGGTATGGTCGCAAAGTAATTGGTTATGAAATAGTTTTCGGTTTATTAGTGGTTGCAGGTCTATATCTAATTTTTAAAGTAGAAACCCAATATGTATTTGGTATGGGTATAGCATTAATATCTGCTTTTTTAGCAGCTGTATTTTCTTTGATTAATGGTAAACTAGTACAAAATCATAGGCCATCAATTATTTCTTTTTATGAACTAGGTGTAGGAGTGATTTTTTTATCGATTATTTTAATCTTAAAAGGGGATTGGAATATGTCTTTGGTTACACTACCTAATATGGACTGGGTTTATTTGTTAATTTTGGCAATAGTTTGTACAGCCTACGCATTTATTGCTTCGGTTAAAATAATGCGTGTTTTAACTCCTTATACTGTTATGCTTACTACCAATTTAGAGCCAGTTTATGGTATTCTATTAGCTTGGTTCATATTCGGTTCAGAAGAAAAAATGAAACCTATGTTTTATGTGGGAGCTTTAATTATACTCACAACGGTCATTGCAAACGGTATTTTAAAACAAAGAGAGAATATTAAAAAAAGGGTACCCAAGATTTAGGTATTAAAGTTTTATCTTTGAGCCGCAACTAATGAAACTTTATTGAAATATGGAATATTTGGATTTTGAACTTCCTATTAAAGAATTGGAAGAGCAATTGGACAAGTGTATGGTAATTGGAGAGGAAAGTGATGTAGACGTTACAGAGACTTGTAAGCAGATTGAGAAAAAACTTACCGATACTAGAAAGGAAATTTATAAGAACCTTACCGCTTGGCAGAGAGTTCAGCTTTCAAGACATCCGAATAGACCTTATACCTTAGACTATATTAAAGCCATATGTGGTGATACTTTTTTAGAGCTACATGGGGATCGTACGGTAAAAGATGATAAAGCCATGATTGGTGGTTTGGGTAAAATTGGAGATCAGAGCTATATGTTCATTGGTCAACAAAAGGGTTACAATACGAAGACTAGGCAGTATAGAAATTTTGGTATGGCCAACCCAGAGGGGTATAGAAAGGCTTTGCGATTAATGAAATCTGCAGAAAAATTTCAAGTGCCTGTGGTTTGTTTAATTGACACACCAGGTGCATACCCAGGTATTGAGGCTGAGGAACGTGGACAAGGTGAAGCGATTGCTCGAAATATACTAGAAATGACTCGTCTTAAAGTGCCTATTATTGTAGTAATCATCGGTGAAGGTGCATCAGGCGGTGCATTGGGCATAGGTGTAGGTGATAAGGTTCTAATGTTAGAAAATACATGGTATTCTGTAATATCTCCTGAATCTTGTTCATCTATTTTATGGAGAAGTTGGGAGTATAAAGAAAAAGCTGCTGAGGCGCTTAAATTAACAGCTACCGATATGAAGAAGTTAAAACTTATCGATGAAATCGTTCGTGAACCTGCGGGTGGTGCTCATGCCAATAGAGAGAAGACCTTCGAAATCGTTAAAAATAAAATTACCTCTCATTTTGAGGATTTACAAAAGTTATCACCAAAAGAACTAGTAAATCAACGTATGGATAAGTATGCTCAAATGGGTGTATTCAACGGTTAATCTACGTTTTAGGCAATTTCAAAATATACCGAGAATTTTTTTCTCGGTTTTTTTTATGTTATCAACAGAAATTTGTAATTTATTAACAAGTAATTTTAGTCAACTGTGAACATCGTAAACGATGTTTTTGAGGTTAACTAAAGGTTAATTGTATACTTTCGTACTATGGAGAACACGAAACCTTTTGTCGGTCGTAAGATTGATAAATCTACTATTATAAACCTTGAGAGAGGTAAAATACCACCTCAAGCAACTGATTTAGAAGAGGTTGTGTTGGGTGCAATGATGATAGATAAGAAGGGTGTAGATGAAGTCATCGATATTTTGCATCCAGATGTTTTTTATAAGGATGCCCATAGGTTCATTTATGAAGCGATTTTTATTCTTTTCGAAGAGTCGCAACCAGTGGATTTATTAACCGTTTCGTCACAATTAAAGAAAGCTGGTAAATTAGAGGTTTGTGGAGGTGATTTTTATTTAATAAAACTTACCCAAAAAGTTGCGTCATCTGCCCATATTGAGTTTCACGCACGTATTATTCTTCAAAAATATATTCAACGTAGTTTAATCAAAATTTCAGGTGAAATTATTGAGGATGCCTATGATGATGCAACCGATGTATTTGACTTGCTAGATGCCGCTGAAGCAAAATTATATGATGTAACGCAAGGAAACCTAAAACGTTCTGCGGAGACAGCTCAAGATTTGGTGATTCAGGCTAAAAAACGAATTGAAGAAATTGCCGGTAAAGAGGGTATGAGTGGTATTCCTTCCGGATTTGATAAGGTCGATAAACTTACCTCCGGTTGGCAGCCTAGTGATTTAATTATTGTTGCAGCTCGTCCTGGTATGGGTAAAACAGCTTTAACCTTGTCTATGGCCAGAAACATGGCTGTAAATTCTAATATTCCTGTGGCATTCTTTTCATTAGAGATGTCATCAGTTCAATTGATAACAAGATTAATTTCATCAGAAACCGGTTTGTCTTCTGAGAAATTAAGAACAGGTAAGCTTGAAAAACATGAATGGGAGCAGTTGAACGTTAAAGTGAAATCTTTAGAGAAAGCACCTTTGTTCATAGATGATACGCCGTCACTTTCTATTTTTGATTTACGTGCAAAAGCAAGAAGACTTGCTTCACAGCATGGTATTAAAATGATTATGATTGATTATTTGCAGTTGATGACAGCAGGTGGTAGTCAAAAAGGAGGTAACAGGGAACAAGAGATTTCTACAATTTCGAGAAACCTAAAGGCCTTGGCAAAAGAATTAGGTGTACCTGTAATTGCATTATCTCAGCTTTCTCGTGCGGTTGAAACCCGTGGAGGTAGTAAGCGACCTATTCTTTCGGATTTAAGGGAATCTGGAGCAATTGAGCAAGATGCAGATATTGTATCATTTATCTATAGACCAGAGTATTATAAGATTGAGGAATGGGATGATGAAGAACGCACACCAACTCAAGGTCAAGCAGAGTTTATTGTTGCAAAGCATAGAAATGGTGGTTTAGAAAATATACGATTGAAGTTTATCGGTAACCAAGGTAAGTTCGATAACTTAGATGATTTCGATTCTCCATTCGAATTTCAGTCGAAAATGAACGCTAATGAAGAAAACCCTTTTGCTACTAAAAATTTACCTAGCGCAGATGATGCCTTTGGCAGTAGCATGAATAATAGTCCAGATTTTGAGGAGGATAATGATGTACCTTTTTAAAATACAATGAATATCAATATTTAAAAGTCTCCTTTTAAGGGGACTTTTTTTTGTTTAAAAAGAATTGGTTTCCCCTGTTTACCGTTATTCACTTTACAATAGCTTTAACGATTACTCAAATTATACACCAAAGATTTTACTCTATCTTTGATTCAATACCTTGAATATTATATATGTCTAAAATAATAAAATCATTCTTTTTTCTCTTTTGCTCAATACAAATGTTTGCATCTTCTATTCTTATACCTATGGATGCAGATACTCAAAAGAATCATTTGAAAGCATACGGAATGACCTATTGGGTTTTAGCAAAACAACAAAAGGTTCAATGGCTTCTTAATTATCGTGGGGGCTCATTTTTACTTCCAGATGGAGAAAGTATTCGAAAAGAATGTCAGATAAGAGGGGTGAGTTTTGAAATATTATCAGATGCACAGGCAAACTCAATTTTAGATGACATAAGTAGTCCCTCTAAAAATCAAGATGCCGTAATATTAGAGAAAGCTCCAAGAATTGCAGTTTATTCACCAAAAGACAACCAGCCTTGGGATGATGCCGTAACAATGGCATTAACATATGCAGAGATTCCGTATACCACTATATATGATGAAGAGGTTTTAGGTGATAAGTTAGCATTATATGATTGGTTGCATTTGCATCATGAAGATTTTACAGGTCAATACGGAAAGTTCTATGGCGCATACAGAGCCGCACCTTGGTATATAGAAGGAAAGAAAAATGCAGAGAAACTGGCTAAGAAACTAGGTTTTGACAAAGTATCAGAAGAAAAGAGAGCTGTAGCATTAAAAATCAGGAATTATGTGATAGGGGGTGGGTTTATGTTTGCTATGTGTTCTGCAACAGATAGTTTTGATATTGCCTTAGCTGCTGATGGAGTAGATATCGTAGAACCCATGTTTGATGGAGATGCCTCTGACCCTAATTATCAAGCAAGTTTAGATTTCGGAAAAACTTTTGCCTTTACTGATTTTGTTTTAGAAAGAAATCCTTTAAAATATGAGTTTTCTTCCATTGATATGACTAATAAAAGAGGCAATATACCTAAAGAATCAGATTACTTTTCTCTTATGGATTTTTCTGCAAAATGGGATCCTGTGCCTACTATGTTATGTCAAAACCATACGTCATTAGTAAAAGGTTTCATGGGGCAGACCACAGCCTTTACACGCTCTGAAATTAAACCGACAGTCTTGATATTAGGTGAAAATAAAATCAACGAAGAAGCTAGATATATACACGGTATAAAAGGAAAAGGATTCTTTACATTCTATGGTGGTCATGACCCTGAAGATTATCAGCATAGAGTAGGGGACCCCAAAACGGAATTGGAATTGCACCCAACCTCACCTGGATATCGATTGATATTGAACAATGTACTCTTTCCGGCTGCTAGAAAGAAGAAACAAAAGACCTAAATTCTATATCGTAAACTAACTTTAATTTATAGAATATCCTCAATAGCTCTAGTCTATTTCCTTGGTGTGATTAGTTCAAATTAAAACTGAAGGGATTATGATGTCAATTTGCATTGTAGTTGATACGGGTATACATAATATTTCCTTTACCTTTATCAGAGCCAATGGGTATTCTAAAGTAGATATCGCCTTTTAGATTTAATACCTCAATTTTCACAAAATAAGAAACCTAATTATAACTAGTTGACTTTCTGGGGTCCACAGATTCTGTATTGCCTTTAAGGTGAAAATTTAACCTATTAAAAAGTAGTTTAGTATTTTATTTTCAAAAATAAAAGAAAGCAATTTGCCTTATGTTAAAATTTCTTTTTTTTACATTATTGCTATTACGTTGTTTCCCATCTGATGATAGTCAGATCAGTCAATATATTGATAAAATAGAAAATATTTTTAAACTTAGCGAAAAAGCTGAGTCACATAATACGATACAAGTAAAAGTGTTTAATGAGTTAAACATTCAGGATACACCATCAAGCCCTACCCTAGCTAAAAAACAAATAGCCAAAACCTTAGCTATAGAAATTAAAAGATTTACAGAAAAGGGAGTGGAAGATGGGTATGGCCTTATTGGAATAGTAGATTATTTTAAGGAGAATTGCGATACTGTAATGGTAAACTTTGATAAGGTATTGGTTATTACAAATGAACCACCTCAAACGTCCACAACTACAAAAGAATATTATGACGCAGGCAGTATTTTCTTAAAGAATAAGAAAAATGATAGTGCTTACACTTATTTCAAGAAAGGGTACGAATTAGCAAATGAATTCGATGAAGCCTATTTAATTGCATTGGGCAATTACCATTTAGGTGATTACTACTTTCAAATAAATGATATTCCTCAAGCCATACTATTTATGAAGGAGGCACTAAACAGATTTGAAAAACAAGGCCTAAACACCTATATTTTAAAGTGCTATTCTAAATTAGGAAATATTTTTAAAAGTATTTCTGATTTTGAAAAGGGTTTAGGGTACTACTTTAAAGCTTTAAAATTAAATGAAGAACTAAATGATGAACATGGCATAATAGAAGTATCAACCAGGATAGGTGCTATTTATTTGATAACCGGTGATTACAAAGTAGCTGAATACAATTTTAAACGTGCGCTTAAGCTACAAGAAAAAAACAAAGATAATAAAGGGCTAGTGCTTACCTATTTAAATCTTGGAGCACTCTATCAAAAACAAAAAGTATATAATAAAGCACTTAGTTATTTTCATTCTGGTCTAAAAAAAATAGAAGAGTTTTCCACTACTGATGTTGACATCATAGATTTAAAAGATAGTCAAGCCATTTTATTAGGCAATATAGGCTCTACCCTAAGAGAGGATAAGAATTACAAAGAATCCTTAAAATTTCTATTCAAAGCTTTAGCAATTAAAAAAGCCCTGAAAAGAAATAGAAGCACAGCGCATACCTGTAATGATATTGCGGAGACCTATATTAGAATGAATGATTACGCTAAGGCAAGAGTATTTGCTTTAGAAGGTGCTCGCTTAGCCAAGAATGAAAGTGTCAATAAAGAGCTATGGGCCTATTCTTTACTATCGAAATGTGATTATGCACTTCAAAATTATAAAAGTTCGGCAGATAATTTTCAGATTTATAATACTTTAAAAGATAGCATATTTACTATTCAAAAAGCTATTGGATTCAATGAATTGCAAATACAATATGATACTGAAAAGCGCGATTATCAAATTAAAGAACAAGAAAGAGATATCGTATTTTTAGGTACTCAGAATAAACTAAAAACCGAGATATTATGGTTTGGCGGCATTGGTCTTTTAGCTGTATTTGGTTTAGTTTTAGCACTTAAATCAAGGCAAAAGGCAAGAAAGGATATAAAACAACAAGAACTTTTTACCCAGGGCTTAATTGAAGCACAAGAGAATGAGCGTACTCGGGTGTCCAAAGATCTCCATGATAGTGTTGGGCAACAGTTGACTTTTATCAAAAAGAAAGCGCAAAATTTAGATCAAAAAGAATTATCAGCACTCGCCAATGCGGCCTTAGAAGAAGTGAGGAGTATCTCAAGAGACTTATACCCTGCAACGCTAAAGCAATTAGGGCTAACGGCAAGTATCGAGCAGCTTTTATTTGATTTAGATGGTGAATCAGATATGTTTTTTTCTGTAGAATTAGAAGATATCAACACCAATTTTAATGAGGCAGATACCTTGAATTTTTATAGGTTAATTCAAGAATCGGTGAATAATGCGCTAAAACATGCTGATGCGAAAACCTTGATTGTGAACATTCTCAAACGTGAAAAAGTTGTTGAAGTTTTGATAAAAGATAATGGTCGCGGATTTCAAACGAACAAAGGCATTTTACAAAATAGCCTGGGTTTAAAAACCATGGCAGAACGCGTACGTATTTTAAAAGGTAAACTGTCCATTCAGAGTACAAAAGAACTAGGCACCACTATTTTGGTTAAAATCCCCATATAAATGAGTAACAGTATAACCCTATTTGTTGCAGATGATCATCCTATGCTTTTAAAAGGATTGTTAGATGAATTAAAAACGTATAATTATAAGGTAGTCGGAACCGCTGTAAACGGTGCAAGTGCCTTAGAGCAAATTATGGCATTAGATCCTTCTATTGCTATTTTAGATATGGAAATGCCCATGTTGACAGGTCTTGAGGTCATACAAAAAGTAAAAGAAAGGCAAATGGAAACTAAATTTATTATCCTCACCTCCTATAAGGAAAAAGGATTTATCCATAAAGCCAAGCTCTTGAATATTATGGGCTACATTATAAAGGACGAACCTTTTAAAGAGTTGCATCATTGTATACAGAGTGTAAGTAAAGGGGTGCCTTATTTTAGTGCGGTTTTTAATGAGGTTATAGATAATGAGATTACCCCAGAGTTACAGAAAATAAAATTGCTTTCCCCATCAGAGCGGACCATTTTGCGTTTGGTGGCACAGGGCAACTCTTCAAAAGAGATAGGGGAGCTTTTAAGTATCTCTAGCAGAACGGTAGAAAAACACCGTTCTAACATTATTGCCAAGCTAGATCTTTCTCCAGAAACAGATGCCCTAGTCATTTGGACCAAAGAATACAAAGAGTTTCTTTCCAATCTATAGGTCTTGCCTTCCACTACGTACCCTTACGCAGAATTGTATAATGCTACGTATTTTGGCATGGCCGGTTGTTAAATACCTTGCACTAGTTACTAATAGTAACAAGCAAGAATATGAATTCAACCAAAAAAAATATGAAAACGTTACAGAATTTACGCAATAAATTTACGTCCAATTGGGGAATGAGGTCAGTTTTGTTTTTTGGGGCCTTTTTGGTCCTTCTCTTGATTGCTTCCTGTGGTAAAGATGACCCTATAGCAACAGATCCTATTGCTGATACACCAGAAGAACCTATAGCACTAACCATTTCAGAAGTCGTCAATGGTGGAAACAAGAATTTATTGCAAAAAAAATCTGAGTTAATTTTTAATGAAGAACTAATAGGAACCTCTGTTGATAAATCAGATGATGTAACTACTGCCTCAGAAGATGGGGCCGATATTATTACACAACGATATATATGTACAAATCAAAGAGTTAGTCTCCTTGACGGAACTGCTGATTTTAACCTTTTGAATTCTAATCCTGAAGTAATTTACCCAGGTAATCTGCTTCAAGGTAAAACTCTTAATCAAGCTCCACCTCTCCCAATAGTCGTAAAACGTGGTGGCGGAACAATTTCTTATGACCTCGTTAATGCAAATACAACATCGTTCTATAATGTTGAAGAAGTGAAAAAAAGTTCTATAACCGATGGAATGAACCAAATAATTGCTCAGGCAGTAGATTTAGAATTTCCAGATAATCTGACTATGGAAGTAATTGACATCGATTCAGAAAGTCACTTAGCTATAGAAATAGGGATTTCTGTTGAAACCTTTGCTACTAAAACGAAAGGTAATTTTTCATTTAGTACTGATAAAACCTATAATAGAAAGCTGGTTAAATTACAGCAAGTTTTCTACACAATGACATACGATTTCCCAAACAGTTATGAAGAAGTATTTGATGATAGTGTTACTGCAGAACAACTGGCTAAATACATACAGCCAGATAACCCAGCTACTTTTATATCATCGGTTAGTTATGGTCGTATCTTCTATATGTTAATTGAATCTACTTCAAGTAAAACGGAAATGGATTTGAAATTAAAAGGAGAATACAATGGTGCATTAACGAATGTTGAGGCAGAAGGACATATCAATAGTTTTAACCAACTTAAAGAAACAAAAGTTAAAATTATTGCATATGGCGGTGATGGTTCAGAGGGTATGTCTGGTTTAAGGACTACAAACGAAATTACAAAGCGGTTAGAAGAAACAAAAAATATAACACTTGGAGTGCCTTTATCTTATACGGTTAGAAGTTTAGAAGATCCGGCCATCTTGGTTGGGGTTAAACTGGCTACTGAGTATGACAAGGTTACTTGTGTACTTAAAGGAGAATTAGCACCTACAAATTATAGAGGTTTAGTTGATGTTTTTGAAGACGGAATAGGAGCAGCTTTTCAGTTAGAGGGTACTACAATTGTAGTTTATAATAAAGCCGGTGATAGATATGCCCTTTATACAGTTGGCGGTGGAAATGCTCCGTTTAAGTATTACGTATCTGACCCGTTTGGACCGATAGCTTCAATTGTAAGTACAACTGGCACTATTGGGGCAGCAGTCAGGTGGAGGGACGGTAGAATACATTTATTCAATACGGAAGGTAATTCATTTTTAAAATTTAGATACGACCCTGAAAATTCTAACCTGACCACACCAACCGGTTCATTTGGAGATATTGAACTTGATTCTGATGGCAAGCCAAAAGTTTTCTTTACCAACCTTTATTATGGAGATGCAACAATTTTTGTTGGTTCCTTTCCTTTCGATGCAAATGGGGTAGAGGCCGCAGTTCAATATACTCATAGTAGCAATGAACTTTCAGATCAACGGTATTTTTCAAATGGAGGTACCGATACTGCTACACTTAGGGATAGAATCGAAAATGCCGATTACCTACCACAATGGCTTTGGGGTAATCCTGAATCAATAGTAGATTACGAGTTAACCATTCTTCCAAATGTAGGCGCTGCAACAACTGTTGTCTCAGGTGCGAATACAAGAAGTGATATTTATTTTAGTGTAGCTGGTGATCAAATGGCCATTAAAAAGGCTGGTGCTTGGTCTGGCCCCTATTTTATAAACTAACGCATATAGCGTAATTAGATTAAAACTAGTATGTAAATTTTCGGGGGAACTATTTGCATATTATATAAAGAGCCTTAGTGTTATAGCTAAGGTTCTTTTTAGAGCACTTCTTCAACAAAGAAATTATCCTATTTAACGAACAAAAAAATCATGAAAATACTAAAAATCACTAGCTTACTATTTTTGTTTATGGCCTTTTGTATACATTCTATACAGGCCCAAACCAAAGGTAGTAATCAAATTAGCATGAGCTATGGTGCCTTTAGCGTATACGAATACGCCTCCATGTTTTTTGAAGATATTGAGAGTAAAGGTATTGCTAGTTTAAACTACAAATATGCGGTTAAAGACCGCTTTATGGTTGGTGCAGCTATTAGTTACGAAGCGCTTACAGGACACACAAATGATGTTTTAGTCGCTTTTGGTGCAGAAGATACAGAACGCGAATTTACGAATATCACCTTTGCCGTAGAAACAGATTACCGTTATGTTTCAAAGCCTAGCTTTCAAATGTATTCTGGAATAGGGGTGGCTTATTTTACGAGTGATCAATATGATACCAATCTTAGTTTTCAAATAAATGCACTCGGTTTTCGGGTGGGTAAAAAATTGGCGGCTTATGCAGAATTAGGTTTTGGGTATAAAGGCATGGCACAATTGGGGGCTTCCTATCAATTTTAAACGCTTAGTAAAGCAAGACCTAATTAACTTTTAATAGTTGCTCTAAAATTCGTTCTACCCCAAAATCATCATTACTAGTGGTTTTGTAGTTGGCCACTTCTAAAACATTGGCATGCGCATTTGCCATGGCAAAACTGTATTTAGCCTTACCTAGCATTTCTAAATCATTATTATAATCTCCAAAAACCATAGTTTCTTCAAAAGAAATACCAAAGCGTTCTTGCATTTTTTCTAAGGCAAACCCTTTATTGGCGTTGGGGCTTGAAATATCTACCCAATTGGCACCAGAGATTTTTACCTTCAAATCGTCTTCCAAATGCTTTACGGCCGGATAAGTGAATTGCTCAGAACTCTCAAAATGATAAATGGCTACTTTTAAGATTTCAGAATTAACTTGATTTAAATCAGCTACGATTTCAAATTCAGAATAATATTGTTTTAATAGGTCAATAAACCTATCTGATTGGTTGGTGAGATAAGCATTCCTCTTTCCGCATAGCACCGTATGAATATTTGGAACACCTTTAAGCGTATCAAGTACCTTGAGGCGATTTTTTATGTCTAAGGGAGTAGATAATAATTCTTCATCTTTCTGAACCACGTAGCCTCCGTTTTCGGCTATCACAAGAATATCATCTTTAATGGAGTGGAGTTTATTTATAATGCTGTTGTACTGTCTTCCGCTTGCGGCAACAAAAAGAATATTGCGTTTTTTTAATTCTTTGAAAAGCTCAAAAAAACGATTGCTTACTTCATGGTTGGAGTTTAGTAAAGTTCCGTCCATATCGGTAACTACCATTTTTATTTTAGATAAATCCATAATCTATTTTTGAATCGACAAAGGTATTCCAATGGGCTTTAATTATACCGGTAAACGCTAAAGTTTTACCTTTAATTAATAATTGCTGAAAATGAAATTGTATCAAACCGAATTGACATTGCCATCGTATAAACGCGGTTATCATTTAATTACAGATCATATCTTAAGAATGATTCCTGAAATAAGGGAAGTTCAACACGGCTTTCTACAGGTATTTATAAAGCATACATCGGCCAGTTTAACCATTAATGAAAATGCGGACCCCACCGTTAGGGAAGATTTTGAATCGCACATGAATATCCTAGTGCCTGAAAACGAACCCTATTACAAGCATGATTACGAAGGGGCAGATGATATGCCAGCTCATATAAAGGCTTCTTTAATGGGAGCATCCGTTCAAGTGCCGATTACAAATGGCAAATTAAATATGGGTATTTGGCAGGGAATTTACCTATGTGAACATAGAAATTGCGCGTCCGGTAGAGACCTGGTTTTGACTGCGTGGGGAATTTAAATATTATATTTAAATTTAGATAACTGATAAATTTAAAAAGTATGACTGCAGAAGAATCTATTTTAAATAAAATACAGATACTAATTACAAATCATTTTGAAACACCTAAAAAGGCATTTAATTTTTTCGATGAAGACCATGATCAAAAGTTGACAAAATCAGAAATAGTTAAGCTTTTGAAAGAGGCTGAAATAAGTGGTTTTATTCGAGGTGTAGTCTCTTCTAAGCTAATTGAAGGTTATGATAAGAATGCTGATGAACTAATTGATTGGGAAGAATTTAAACTGGCAATTTCTAAAATTAAAAAATCCGATTCGTAAGAATCGGATTTTTCAAAAGTGAGATTGTTATTAATTTATTTTACCTGATCTACAACCGCCTTAAAGGCATCTGGGTGGTTCATTGCTAAATCTGCAAGTACTTTTCTATTAAGTTCTATGTTTTTAGCTTTTACTTTACCCATAAATTGAGAGTAGGACATTCCGTGTTGTCTGGCACCTGCATTAATACGGGTAATCCATAATGAACGGAAAGTTCTTTTCTTGTTTCTACGGTCTCTATAAGCATATAACATTGCTTTTTCAACCGCATTCTTGGCTACTGTCCAAACGTTTTTACGTCTTCCAAAGTAACCTTTGGCTTGCTTCATCACCTTTTTTCTTCTGGCTCTGGAAGCTACTGCATTTACTGATCTTGGCATTTTTTTCTAATTTTTTGTAGTAGGCGCCCTATTTAATTTAAGGAACTTTTTTGGCCTAACTCCATGGTTAATAATTTTACCTTGTTAAAGAGTAGGTTACTTTAAACGTAACTGCTCTTTAATACTGTTAACATCTGCTTGATGAACTAAACCATCATGTGTTAACTTAAGCTTACGCTTTTTAGACTTTTTAGTCAAGATGTGACTCTTAAAAGCGTGCTTTCTTTTAATTTTACCTGTACCTGTAAGCTTAAAACGCTTTTTGGCACTGGATTTTGTTTTCTGTTTAGGCATTTTCCTAATTTATTTAATTATCTCACTTTGCATGCTAAACGCTGCTTACATTTGTAAGCAGCGTTTAGTATTTTATAAAACGAATTGGTCGCTGAACGAAGCCAAATCGTTATTTCCCTTTAGTTTTAGGCGCAATGAACATTGTCATCCGTTTTCCTTCCAACTTAGGCATTTGTTCTACTTTTCCTAGTTCCTCCAATTCTGAAGCTAATTTTAATAATAAAATTTCTCCTTGATCTTTGTAAACTATTGACCGTCCTTTAAAAAATACATATGCTTTTAATTTCGCACCTTCTTGAAGGAACTTTTCAGCATGTTTCTTTTTAAAATCATAATCATGATCATCGGTATTAGGCCCAAACCTAATTTCCTTAACTACGACTTTGGAAGCTTTCGCTTTCATAGCCTTGTCCCTTTTCTTCTGTTCGTATAAAAACTTTTTATACTCCATTATTTTACAAACAGGAGGGTCTGCCTTTGGGGAAATCTCCACCAAATCCAAACCTAATTCTTCTGCTTTCTCAAGAGCCTGAGGAAAAGGATATACACCTACTTCAACATTGTCACCTACCAACCTAACATTTGGGGCTGTTATCTTTTCATTGATATTATGGGGATTCTTATTTTCCCTTCTAGGTTGTGGTCTAAATCTTTTACGTATTGCTATGACTTAATATTTTATGTTAAACTTTATTCTTTAAACGACTTTAAGGTACTATTTATTTCTTTGTTGACCAAGTCCGTAAACGTTGTAACGCTTATCGCTCCTAAATCTTCACCTCCGTGTTTACGCACAGAAATGGTGTTAGCAGCTTCGTCGCTTTCCCCTACGATTAGCATGAACGGTATTTTGCTCATTTCCGCTTCACGTATTTTTTTACCTATAGTCTCGTTTCTACTATCGATAAGGGCGCGAATTTCGTTATTTTCTAGGGATTTTAAAACTTTTTCAGCATATTTTTCATGTTTCTCACTAACTGGAAGTATTATGACCTGTTCTGGGGTAAGCCATAAGGGGAAATTACCACCTGTATGTTCTAGTAACAAAGCTATAAATCGTTCCATACTACCAAAGGGTGCACGGTGAATCATTACTGGTCTATGTAGCTCGTTATCACTGCCTTTATATGTTAAGTCAAAGCGTTCAGGTAGATTGTAATCTACCTGTATGGTGCCTAGTTGCCATTGTCTTCCAAGAGCATCTTTTACCATAAAATCTAACTTAGGCCCATAAAATGCAGCTTCGCCACTTTCTATAACATAATCCAAACCTTTTTCTTCAGCAGCATTTATAATAGCTTGCTCGGCTTTCTCCCAATTTTCTACAGATCCAATATATTTATCAGGATTCTCTAAATCACGAACAGATACTTGTGCTGTGAAATTATCGAAACCTAATGAACTTAATACATATAGTGATAGGTCAATTACGTTTTTAAACTCTTCGTCGAGTTGATCCGGTGTACAAAATATGTGCGCATCATCTTGCGTAAAACCCCGTACTCTAGTTAGTCCATGTAGCTCACCACTTTGCTCATATCTATATACGGTACCAAACTCTGCAAATCGTTTAGGTAGCTCGCGGTAGCTAAACGGTTTTGCATTATATATTTCACAGTGGTGGGGGCAGTTCATGGGCTTTAATAAAAACTCCTCGCCCTCCTTAGGTGTATGTATAGGTTGAAAACTATCTGCACCATACTTTTCGTAATGTCCAGAAGTAACGTACAATTCTTTTTGGCCAATATGTGGTGTTATCACCATTTCATAACCAGCTTTCTTTTGGGCTTTTTTTAGAAATTGTTCCAAACGTTCTCTCAGTGCAGCTCCTTTAGGTAGCCACAGAGGTAAGCCTTGACCTACTTTCTGGGAAAAAGTAAATAATTCTAATTCTTTTCCTAATTTTCTATGGTCACGCTTCTTAGCTTCTTCTAAAAGTTCTAAGTATTCAGTTAATTCTTTTTGCTTTGGAAATGAAATGCCATAAACACGGGTTAGTTGTGCATTGTTTTCGTTTCCTCGCCAATAAGCACCTGCAACACTTAATATTTTAATTGCCTTAACGATTCCCGTATTTGGTATATGTCCGCCACGGCAAAGATCTGTAAACGTGTCATGGTCACAAAATGTTATCGTGCCATCTTCAAGATTTTCTATTAACTCAACCTTATATTCATTGCCTTGGTCCTTATAAAATTTTAATGCATCTGCTTTTGATACATCTCTAAGCTTATAATCATGTTTGCCTCTAGCAATTTCTAAAGCTCTCTTTTCTATAGTTGGAAAATCTTTATCAGAAATAGAACCATCAGGCAATTCAACATCATAATAGAATCCATTATCTATTGCAGGACCTATCGTTAATTTAACACCAGGATAAAGTTCCTCTATAGCTTGAGCGACAATATGTGAGGTAGAATGCCAAAAGGCTGTTTTTCCTTCCTTGTCATTCCATGTATAAAGAATTAAACTTCCATCGGTCTCTAAAGGGGTGACAGTTTCAACAGTTGTTTTGTTGAATTTTGCCGATATAACATTTCGGGCTAAACCTTCACTAATGCTTTTTGCAACCATTATAGGTGTTGTCCCTTTCTCAAATTCCTTAATCGAGCCGTCTGGTAATGTAATCTTGATCATATGCTGTAAATCTTATCGGGTGCCAAAGATACTATGTTGTATTCATGTCCGCAATAGTATAGTGTTATGTTTTAGCGATAGTTTCGATAAGTATAGCTAAGATGCTATCTATTGATTCTTATATTTTAATAAGCGAAAACTTATGAGTTAATTATTGAATGATTTGTTAATACATATATAGGTGTAAAAATGGGAGCAGATTCTGATTGGTAGTTGTATCTATGCTGCTACGGTATTGCGCAATGATGCTTGTTGATTTTGAAGAAGTTTATGTGAGTTGTTTATTGCCTGTTGGGTTCGATATTCTACTAATTGAAAATTGGGCTATTGATTTTTAATTTGCTATAAATGTGGATGGATGTATTAAAGATATGTACTGTATTTTTTTTAGTTGATAATTGAGGGTAGTAATGAAGGTATGTTATAGGTGTTTTATATTTAATTAGTCTGGAATTTCTTTTCCTAGGTCAAATATAAGTTACTGGTAATGTGTATTTTGCTATATTCAGTGCTATTTAAAATCACGTAATCTACTGATTTATTGATAGTTAAATATAATTGTTGTTTAATCGCGAGTTACTCTTTGTTAACTTCCGTAAAATCAGGGTTGTATGATATGTTGTAAAAAGTATTGTATTTTTTTTATGTAAAGGGTTTGTGTATTTAGAAATAGGGTGTACATTTGCACCCCGCAAACGAGGAAGATGTTATTGGAATCGTGGGTCGGGAGCAAGTTCATATAGATGTTGATTTACCGGATTAAAAAAAGAAATATTTATTTTTCTTAAAAAGTTGTCAGGTTAAAAAACAGTTGTATATTTGCAGCCGCTTAGGGAAACACCTAGGGGAAACGAAGGGCCGGAAGTCGTAAGATTTAGGTACTTTTTTAGAAGTTCATTGAAATATTGTGGAGATAAGAATCGAGAATAGGTGAGGACCTGTTTGAGAGGAACAAGAATTAAGGAAACATACAATTTAATATTTGACTGGAGTGATTCGGTCATTATATATAAGGAATTGAATCGAGAGTCGGGGCCGGGAGAAATTAAGACTTCGTTGGGACGAATATTTACAAAACAACGATGAAGAGTTTGATCCTGGCTCAGGATGAACGCT
>NZ_FUYL01000011.1 GCF_900167935.1 Maribacter arcticus
CGATACGTGAGTCAGGGAGCAGCGTAAGAGGTCGTGCACGAATAAGTAAGGTCGGTAATAGAAAGCTTCGGAATCTTTTATTTCTATGTTCCTTTAATGCTTGTAAGCACAACAAGGCTTGCAAGGAAGTTTATGAGCGAATAGTGAATAAAGGAAAGAGTAAGAAGCTTGCATTGATTGCTGTAGCTAACAAACTACTCAAACAGTCTTTTGCTATTGCAAAATCTGGAAGACCATATGATGAAACTTACGTTTCAATATTGCCTAGATAAATAGAAGATAGATCGAATAAAAAAAGCTCAAAGAATCAAGTTATTGAATCTATCTATGAGCCTGGAATAGTATTGTCTCAGATTAAGGAAGAATTTACTTGTTTTTTACCTCAGTTCTTTGTTGTGTGTAGTTTTTTTCTTTTTTATTAATTCAGTTATTTTTCCGATTCCGAAAACAAAGAGCGCAATAATTCCTGAAAAAATTAGTCCAGTTATAAATGAAAAATTTCTTCCAGTATCACTTGTCAGATTTCTCATTGCTTCTTGCTGTTCAGGCGTGATTTCATTTCCGCTAAAAAATCCGTCTTGATTTAAGTCAAACTTATTCGTATTCCATTGAGCATAAATGTCATCATAAGTTGCTCCTCCAACAATAAATAAGTAAAATAGAAAGAAAACTGTCAAACTTATCCAAAACCATTTCAGTTTTCCGATTCCAAATATTCGCTTTCTTTTCAAGAATATTATTCCTAAAATCAAAATTGAAATTATTGATGGAATTATTAAATGATATGGTAAAGTTATTTCGTTCATTAAATTTCTGTCGGTTTGGTCAAATTACACACAACGAGTTTGTGTATGGTTAGTTGCGTGGTTTAGCAACTAATTTAGTAAACAAATACTTGCCAGAGAAAATTCCGAAGGAATTTTCCAAATGAGCACTTGCCAAAGCAATTAATTATACACTGTGTTAGCCTTTGTTATTGTTTTCTAATATTTCTATGAGTTTTATGGTTTCTTTTCTTATGCTTTCGTAAATTCGTTCTTGCCTTTGATATAATTTTAAATAATAAGATAGAGAATTGTTACGCATTCTCATTTGTGGTGAATCAATATTGTATTCCCAATTTTTAACCTCTGTATGCTCCTTTTGAGTATAGTTAAATGAAAATAATAAATCAATTTCCTTTCTAAAATCTAAAGTTACTTCATCAACTTGTTCAAGGCTTTTAAATTCGGCAACAGTAATTTTGTCAGCAAAATTCTTATATTTTAAAAGAGCATTTCTTTTGTGAGATGGAAATAATTTCAGATTTCCAGTTGAAAGTAAATCTTGAATAGTGTATGTAGACGTACCGAAGAAATTCAGGTTCAAACGAAGACTGTCAGCTTTAGACTTTAGAATATTCGTGTCTAATTTGTCTGTATTAAAGTAATCCACATAATTTTCAATGGTCACGGTCCTAACTTTACCAAGGCTATCCATTTCGTTTAGTTTTAATAGATCAGTTTTTAATTCTGAAATGATATTAACTTCATATGTTTTATATAAGTTATTTAATTTTCTAATTTCGTTTTGATTATTTACTTGTAAAGCCAGTATGATGCCAATCATCACTAACGCAATTTCTCCAATAGCATAAAGTAGATATTTGCTAAACTTGTTTTCAGTCAGCATTTTTTGTCTAATTTTTCTAAAGAATTTTATCATTTGTTAGTGGTTTGTTTTAATAAAGGCTAACGTTTAGTATATGAAAAGTAGGCGATTTCGAAGCACGAAACTTTCGGTTAAGCACCAAATTTGATTCGAGCCAAAGTCCTTGAATTCATTACTTTTTCGCCTATTTTTTATATACATTGTTACCTGCTGGGTTTTTTAAATTTCTCTTATTTCGTGTCTAATTTTCCCTTTCGTATTTTCAATGGTCAAGACAATTTTATTTGTGTTTGGGACAATTGTTATTTTAATAATCGTTTCGTTCTTAATCTCTGCATACTTTATTTTCGAAGTATTCACTGTTGAGTTGAAACCACTATTTCTATATTCATCCGATTCTTTAAAGTAAGAGTTTTTGATTTGAAAGAGTCCAAATCCTTTTTCCTTGCTAGCTATTGCTATTTTGTCTCCTATAATCACAAAATCCATGAATGTATGATAGTCCTTTTTTTGTGCATTAGAGGACAATGCAAAGCTATTTTTAAGGTTCAAATTGTCATATACTGTTATATGTTCAGTAGCTCCAACATAGCCACTATAAGTTCCTGAAATTAGACCAATGTAGTTATCAGTTATACGACCCTGATAAATACTTTCGTAAGCTCCATTTGATTTGAGTTCTTTGAAATGTGATAAGATAAGTTTCTCGTTTGAACTTAGTTTGTAAAACAAAACATACTTTGGCATAACAATATTGTCAATTGCAATGAGTAAGCTGTCATTAATAACTAAGTCATCAATTGCCTTTCCTGGGAACAAAACTTCAATGGGTATTTCAAGCTTATACCATTTTTGACTTTGTATATTATATTGAACGAGCATTTCTTTTCCCATTTCTCCACCAATAAAAAGGTTTTCGTCATTTAATAAAATAGTCTTTGGTTTTAAGTCGAATGGAATTTTTAACTCACTTTTACTTTCAGTTTTCGTATTAATTAGTGAGATATTGTTTTTTACAGTATCAAGAATTACAACTCTTTCTTTTTGGTCTGTCGTGTAGATAGATTTTTCAGAAATCGTGAATGTCTTTATCTGCTTTATTCCATTGTCTTCAAATGAGTTTATTGAAATGGTCTTTTGGTCTTGTTTCAGTATGAACAATTTCCCATTCTTAATTCCATTTTGCCCTAGTACAGATAAGTATGAAAGAAAAAATAGTACTGTAAAAATTAGACTTTTCATTGTCGTATCGTTTTTTTGCCTTGCAGGTAACAATTGGCTAAACGTACCTTGGTACGTTTATTCCATTTTTAGTATTACTAATCTAAGGGATTTTTAATGCTTTCAAAAGTATTTGTGGCAACATGGGTGTAAATTTCAGTTGTTTTTGTTGAGCCATGCCCTAAAAGCACTTGTATTTGCCTTAAATCTGTGCCTGATTCCAATAAGTGTGTTGCAAAACTATGTCGTAATACATGCGGTGTAACTGTTGTACGTATTCGTGCCTTTTCGGCTGCAGTCTTTACAATCTTCAAAACACTTGCACCACTATATTTAATTCCTTTCTTACCTTCAAATAAATATATATGAGGTTCATATTTAGTGTAGTACTTCCTTAAATCGTTAAGGGCCGTTTTGGACAATAAAGTTAGCCTATCTTTATTTCCTTTTGAACCTACAACACGTACTAGCATCCTTTTGCTGTCTATATCGTGTAATTTTAAGTTTAAAAGTTCACTTCGTCGCAAACCTGAACCATATAGTAGTTGTACAATACACCTATGTTTGATATTATTGGTGTTTTCAATGATTGAAAGTATTTCTTCCTTTGAGATCACCTTGGGTAATTTAGATTCTTTTCGTGGTCGTTCTATTTCATAAAAACGGTTGGGCATGCCCAAAACAACTTCATAATAAAATTTTATCGCATTGATAGCTTGATTGACATAGGAGTTTGAATGTTTCTTTTGAATAAGATGCTGAAGAAAAACCCGAATGTCGTTTTCGTCTAGCGCCTTTAATTCTTTATCCTTGTGGAAATTTATAAATAGTTCAAAAAAAGTAACATAAGTTTTAACGGTACTGTTCGCATAGCGTCTTAATTCTAGTTTTAATAAAAACTCTTCGGGGCAAAGTCGGTATTCTGGTACAGTCTTTCTTTTTCTAAACCATTGTACATCAACCGTTTCATTACTAGTGTTTACAGGTTTGTTGCTTAAAAAGCGATTGTAATTTATCCATACCACGCCTTTGAAGGTATTAAACACAATACTCAAGTTCGCTTTAGTATTGGGTATATAAGCCATATTATATTGTTGACTCCATTTAGGGTCAGGGAGTCCTTTAATTAAGTTCTGTATCAACTTATCTGGCGTGAATTTGATACCAATCATCTTTACGTCTTTAATCATCAAATGATACAGGGTTATGGATTTTAAAGTATTCATATACAAGTTTAGCCATGTTTCAATTACTAAGTAGTATATTAACTGTATAATATACTGTTAGAAATGATTGATGCTAAAAACTGCCCTGTTTGTGGTACTGAGGTTAAAGGAAGATCTGATAAGAAATACTGTTCCGTAAAATGTAAATCGATACATCAGTACGAACAACGTCAAGAAACCGAGGCTTTTTTCCTGAAAGTGGATAGACAATTGAAAATCAATAGAAAATTGTTAAGGAGATTTAACAAATCAGGTTTCACTACAATTAGAAGCTCCGAACTGATTTCCCAAGGATTCGACCCTAATTTTTTCACGCATTATTGGAAGAATAAAAAAGGTGAGGTTTATTTATTTGTTTATGAGTACGGTTTTTTGAGCAAGATTAATAGCGGCAAAGACAAATACGTTTTGGTTACTTGGCAGCCATATATGAAACATTAATTTTTCACACTGTCATACTAACAAGTATTTTTTAATACACCTCGTATTCTTTTTTATAGGCTAGGGGAGTGTGCTCGGTAATGGTCTTAAACTGTTTATTGAAATTAGATAGGGTTTGAAATCCGCTTTCGTAACAAGCTTGTGAGACATTCATCTTTTGCTCTATGAGTAATTTACAGGCATGACCAATGCGTATTTCGCTTACAAACTCAGAAAACGATTTATTCGCGTGCAATTTAAAATAACGACTAAAAGAGGTCGGCGTCATATTCGTCAATTGAGCCAAATCTGATAGCGCCATTTTCCTTTTAAAATTCTTCATAACGTAAGCATACACCTTAAACATACGTTCTGTATCAGCTTCCCGCAGCGTATTGGTATAACCAGGGCTTGCCAACAACGTATATTCTTTTGTTCGGCTTATGAAATCTAATATTTTAAGTAATTGAAGAATACCTTCAAACCCATCCATATGAATAAGGTCTAACATCTGTTCTTTTAGTGTTAGAGCTGTTTGCTCAGTAAATTCCATTCCTCTAAGGCTCTTATGAAAAACCTGCCGCAACCGTATAGCCTCATCTTTATGCAAAAGGTTTTCGCCTAGAAAATCTTCGTGAAAATAAATAACGACCCCTTCAGACCATGCAATATTCTTTTCCTGTTCTTGCTCATTCTCACTACGCCACATGTGCGGTAAATTAGGACCGGTAAAAGTGATGTCTCCCGCTTTAAAAGGCTTTACACTATCACCTATAAAACGGGTGCCACTACCTTTTTGTACTAGAAATAATTGATGCTCAGAATGAAAATGCCAATGAGGGTCAAATACAGGTTCGTTTAAAGACCGGGCCAAATAGGCTCTATTTTCTGGTATAGGTGATTTTTGAAGCGCAGATTTCATGATGGGTTATCGAGTTTTATTCTGGTTTTAAAAACCAATTGCACACTAATTTATCAATTATTGACAATATTATGCAATCAAATGATAAAATACAGTCAGTATGTGATAAGTGAGAGTAAATTTTAAGGTACTATTTTTAGTAATATTGAGAGTAGAAAACAAAGCTCTTTATGAAACTCAGCCAATCATTTATCAAAATAACCCTTATCGTTCTTCTTTTTGCAGCTTGTTCGCCAGCTAAAAAGGAACGTTTAGACGATGCACCTCGTAGAATAGAATTATTGTTTTTAGGGCATGAAATTGAACACCATAATTCAAGGGCATACTTTCCCATTTTAGCCTCTGCATTAACTAAAGACGGTATTAATATAACATACACTGAAAAGCCATCTGATTTGAATTCAGATAATTTAGCCTTGTATGACGGTCTTATTGTTTATGCCAATCATGAAGAAATTACTGAGTCGGAGGAAACCGCATTGCTGAATTTTGTAAAAAAGGGAAAGGCATTTATTCCTATACACTCTGCAAGTTTCTGTTTTAAGAATTCGCCCGAGTATATAGATTTGGTTGGAGCTCAATTTATGAGTCACGAAACCGGAACCTTCACAGCAGAAATCACAAACATAGAACATCCTATTACCAAAAATTTAAAACCTTTTGAAACGTGGGACGAAACCTATGTGCATGATAAGATAGCAGATGATATCACCGTTTTAATGGAACGTGTAGAAGGTGACCATAGAGAACCTTGGACCTGGGTAAAGGAAGTTGGGGAAGGAAAAGTTTTTTACACGGCATATGGGCATGACGAACGTACGTGGGAGAACAAAGGCTTTCAAGAGTTGGTGAAATCAGGAATTCTTTGGGCAGTAGACGACCAGGTGAAAAAGAACTGGGAAGCGTTTATGGTAGATATGCCAACCTTAAAATATGAAGAGCGCGCGAATATACCGAACTATGAAAAACGAGATCCGGCACCAAAATATCAATTGCCATTATCGCCAGAGGAGTCTAAAAAACTAATACAAGTACCGGCAGGTTTTGATGTAGAATTGTTTGCTTCTGAACCCGATATTATAAACCCCATTGCTATGAATTGGGATGAAAAAGGTAGGCTTTGGGTTATAGAAACTGTCGATTACCCCAATACGGTTCGTAACGATAATAGTATAGGTGATGATAGGGTAAAGATTTTAGAAGATACCGATGGTGATGGTAAGGCTGATAAGGTTACCATCTTCGCTGATAAATTGAACATACCTACAAGTTTTGTCTTTTATGACGGTGGTATCGTGGTTTCTCAAGCGCCGCATTTTATTTTTCTAAAGGATACCAATGGCGATGATAAGGCAGATGTAAAAGAGATTCTTATCGATGGCTGGGGTACGTTTGATACCCATGCAGGGCCATCTAATCTTCAATATGGTATCGATAATAATTTGTACGGCGTTGTAGGATACTCTGGCTTTGAAGGAAACATATTTGGTCAAGATTTTAAGTTCAATCAGAATGTATATCGATTTAATCTGAAGCGTAAAACATTTGAAGTGTTGACGAATACCAGTAACAATACATGGGGATTAGGGCTAACAGAGGATAATTCCATTTTTGCATCCACCGCTAATAATACCCATAGTGTATTTGTAGGTATACCGAATGCTAATTTTGAAAATGTAAAGGGTATAGGTACTGATGGTAGTGCGAAAATTGATGGTCATTATGCTATGCAGGCTATTACTCCGAATGTTAGACAGGTAGATGTCTTTGGAGGATTTACTGCAGCAGCTGGTCACCATTTTTATACCGCAAGAGCATACCCAAGTTCGTACTGGAACACTATTGCATTTGTTTGTGAGCCAACAGGTGGTTTGGTACACCAAGCACGAATTGTAAAAGATGGAGCCGGGTATGTAGAAGAAGATGCAGGAAATTTATTTGCCTCGTCTGATGAATGGGTTTCACCGGTAGAAGCTAAAACAGGTCCAGATGGTGTGGTTTGGGTAGCAGATTGGTACAATTTCATAGTACAGCATAATCCGACCCCTAATGCAGGGCGAGGTGGCTACGACGCTGAAAATGGTGAAGGTAATGCCTATGTGAATCCGTTGCGTGATAAAGGTCATGGTAGAATATGGCGTGTAGTGCCGAAATATGATTACACCTATGAAGCACAACAATTAACAAAAGAAGACCCAGAAGCATTGGTTGAAGCATTAAGCAGCGATAATCAGTTTTGGAGACTTACGGCCCAAAGATTATTAGTCGAAAGAGGCGATACCGATGTGCTGAACGATTTGTACAAATTAGTGAATAAAAAAGACGTCGATAGTAATGGCTTGAACAATGCAGCAATGCATGCCCTTTGGATTATTGAAGGTCTAGATGCTTTAAAAACAGATAGCAATGCATTAGGGGTTATAAAAGGAGCATTATTCCATAAAGCATCTGCAGTACGTAAGGCCGCTATTCAAATGTTGCCGAGAAATGAAGATACAGATGATGCCTTGTTTAAAGCGAACACCTTAAACGATCGCGACCCAAATGTGCAATTGTCTGCCCTCATATATTTTTCAGAACGACCCTCTTCTCAAAAAGTTGGTTCACTTTTATATGACCTTGGTAAGAACGAAGCAGTATTAAGTGATTTGTGGTTGTTTAAGGCCTTGTATGCAGCATCGGCAAAACATGTAGACGGATACTTAAATGCATTTACTAAAGCGAATCCTGATTACAAAAAACCATCTGACGACGTTAGCGATATGAGTTCTAATACGTATGATGACACCAATTGGGAAACAATGGAAATTCCTCAATATATGGAAGATGCCGGTTTAGAGATTGATGGGGTCGTTTGGTTTAGAAAAGAAGTGACCGTACCAGCAAGTATGGCAAATAAAGCCAATGTATTAGCGCTAGGCCCTATTGATGATTCTGATATTACCTATGTCAACGGAGTAGAAGTAGGTAGTATGGCTTCGAGTTTTAGTTCAAACAGAAACTACGATATTCCTGTAGGGGTATTAAAGGCAGGTAAAAATACCATAGCGGTTAGGGTAGAAGATGCTGATGGTAAAGGTGGTATTTATGGGAATTTTTGGCAACTGTATGTACAATCTGGAGAAGAAATGATCAGAATACATGGCATTTGGAAATATAAAGTAGAAAAAGATTATACGAATCAAGTAAAGAAAACCTACTCAAATTCTGATATAGCGGCACTTTTAATGAAATATTATGGTGATGGAGTAGAGGAATCTTCAGAATTAAAAACCGACGAAGTTTCGAATGCAAAAGTGATTACGATTAAAACAATCACCAATGAAATGAAATTTGATGTTACCGAATTTGAGGTTAAAGCTGGTGAGCAAGTAGCATTGGTTTTAGAGAATCCAGATTTTATGCAGCATAATTTGGTCATTACCAAACCAGGTAAAAAAGAGTTAGTAGGTATGGCAGCCGATAAAATGGCAGCGAATCCAAATGCGGCAGACCTTAATTACGTGCCGCAAACTAGTGATGTGCTATTTGCAACAGCATTACTGAACCCTAATGATACCTATACCTTAAAATTTAAGGCTCCTACAACGCCAGGTGAGTATCCGTTTATATGTACGTTTCCAGGGCACTGGCGCATTATGCAAGGGGTGATGATTGTCAAGTAAATTCAAACGAGTTAGCACGAGATTAAATGAGTAATAAAATAGATTTTGGGGTAAGTACATGGTTGTGGCAATCTCCTTTTACCAGTAAAAGCATAGAATTATTTCCGAAGATTAAAAAATTGGGGTATGATCTTGTAGAAATACCTGTAGAAGACCCCCTTTTAATAGATGCAAGAGAAATTAAAAAAGCCCTTATAGATAATGATTTAAAGGTTTCTGTGTGTGGTGCTTTTGGCCCTAGTAAAGATCTTACTCATAACGACTCAAAAATACATAGACAGTGTTTTGATTATTTAGAACAATGTTTTGAACTCTGTAATATTTGGGGTGTAGATTTTTTGGCCGGCCCCATGTATTCTGCAGTAGGTAAGGCGCGTATGGTATCACCAGATCAGCGAAAAACTGAATGGAATTTGGCTGTGACCAACTTACATAAAGTATGTATAATGGCCTATGCACATGATCTTTCAATTGCGCTAGAACCATTAAATCGGTTTGAATCTGATATGGTCAATACTGCTGAAGATGTAATGCGATTGGTAACAGATATCAATCATGCATCGGCAATGGTATTATTAGATGGTTTTCATATGACCATCGAAGAAAAGAATATTAGAGATGCCATTAATACCGTTGGCGATAAATTAATTCATGTGCAGGTTTCTGAAAATCATAGGGGAGTACCTGGTACAGGACTTACACCTTGGAACGATTTTAAGCTTGGTCTTGATGATATAAATTATAGTGGTGGTTTGGTAATTGAAAGCTTTACTCCAGAAATAAAAGAATTGGCCGCAGCGGTATGTATTTGGAAAACCATGGCCAAAAGTCAAGATGAATTTGCCCAACAAGGATTAAAATTTTTAAAACAAACGTTTAACAATTAAGAGCATATAATGAGCGAGAAGAAAATAAGAGTAGCTATCGTAGGGCTTGGTTTTGGAGCGGAGTTTATACCCATTTATAAAAAGCACCCTAATGCAGAATTAGTTGCTGTTTGTCAACGAAACGAAGAAAAGTTAAATGAAATAGCTGATGCATTTGACATCGCCAAAAGATATACTTCTTATGAGGAGTTGTTGAAAGATGATGAGATAGATGCAGTGCATATTAACACTCCAATTCCCAATCATGGCGAACAATCTATTCAAGCACTTAAAGCAGGTAAGCATGTGGCTTGTACCGTACCTATGGCGACCACCGTTGATGAATGCAGACAGATTGTAGCACTTACCGAGAAAACCGGACTTACGTATATGATGATGGAAACTGTAGTATATGCTAGGGAGTTTCTATATATGAAAGAGTTATATGATAATGGTGAATTGGGTAAGGTTCAATTTTTAAAAGCCAGTCATCAACAAGATATGGACGGATGGCCTAATTACTGGCCAGGGCTACCACCAATGCATTACGCGACCCATTGTGTTGGTCCTGTACTTGGTCTGACCAGAGATGAGGCGGAGTATGTTTCGTGTTTTGGTTCGGGTACTATTCGAGAAGAATTGATTAAAGAATACAACTCCCCCTATGCGGTTGAAACCACCCATATAAAATTCAGAAATTCAGATTTGAGTGCCCAAGTATATCGTTCGTTATTCGATGTAGCACGACAGTACAGAGAAAGTTTTGAAGTATATGGTTCTAAGAAGTCGGTAGAATGGCCCTTAATAGAAGGTAAGCCATTGGTAGTGCATACTGCCAAGAAACCAGAACCAGAAATTCCCGAAGAAGTAGAGAGTCCAGATTTTGCAAAACTATTACCAAAGGAGATTCAATCCTTTACAACTCATGGTGTTTACGATGAAGGCGATAATCAGCATTTGTCATTTACCCAAGGTGCCGGTCATGGTGGTTCTCATCCACATTTGGTGCATGCCTTTGTTGATGGCTTGGTAAAGGGCACATCACCCTACCCGAATGCAAAACAATCTGCAAACATTACGTGTGTGGGTATATTATCACATGAATCTGCAGAAAAAGGAGGTGAAATTATAAAATTACCTGAGTTTACTTTTTCAAAATAGAAAACAACCAACCTTTATATATTGTGAAATACAGTTCGGATGCCTTAATTGACATTTCGGACTGTATTTTTTTTTATTCCGTAGTGAATACTACAAATTCGCTGATAAGCTAGCCTTCGAATATTGATTTCACAGTTGTTAATGGAAATCGCTAATTTTAAGCACCAGAAGGTAGCATTCAACAATTCGCATAAAAGGGTATAATACATGGGTAGTTTTTTAAAGGTATTAAGAGCGAGTATCGTCATCACTTTAATTATGGTGATATTTCGATTGTTATTTGCAGATTGGAATACCATAACCCTTTATAGAGAACTTCAATTTACAGGTGTTAGCTTTATTTATGCCTTTGTACTTACTTGTGTAAATGCCTATTACAACCAATATATATCAAAGATTTATAGTTGGGACAAGCAGACTCAAAAGCGATTATGGTATGGTGCTTTGGGATCTATTGTCTTAACCATATTCGCATTTGCTGTGGTACGGTGGTTTACAGAAGTGGTACTTTTTGGAATGGATTTTAATAAATTTATCGCCACAGAAAAAGCGGAGTATTACGTAATCGCATTGGTAATCACTTTAATAGTCTCGCTATTTCTACACGCATTCTACTTCTACAAAGCGTTACAAGACACCAAGGTTAAAGAGCAAAAAATAATAGCTGGTTCAGCTTCAGCTAAATTCGATGCTTTAAAGAATCAGCTAGATCCTCATTTTTTATTCAATAGCTTAAATGTATTGACCAGTTTAATTGAAGAAGACCCAATACAAGCACAAAAATTTACCACGTCATTATCTAAAGTATATCGGTATGTGTTGGAACAGAAAAGTAAAAATCTAATTTCTGTAGATGAAGAACTTCAGTTTGCACGAACATATGTACGCCTATTAAAAATGCGGTTTGAGGACAGTATTATATTTGAAATTCCTGATAAGGCATTAAATCCTGAGGCTAAAATAGTACCATTATCGCTTCAGTTATTATTAGAGAATGCTGTTAAGCATAATGTAGTAACAGCTTCTAAACCATTACATATAAAGATTTTTGAAGAAGATGATTATTTATATGTAACCAATAATTTACAAGAGAAGCAAGTAGTTAAGAAAAGTAGTGGTGTAGGCTTGCAGAATATACGCCAGCGCTATGCAATTCTAACCAAGAAAGAAATGCAAATTTTTAAAACTGCGAAAGAATTTAAGGTACGTTTACCGATGTTAACTAATGCTATTGCTTTCAGGGAGACTCAAGAGACTCATATAAGTGCGAAACGATATGAGAAAGCAAAGGAGAGGGTAGAGGCCATTAAAGGGTTTTATGGTAATCTTGTGGCGTATTGTGTTGTAATTCCTGTTTTGGCCTATATAAATTATAAAACAACCAGTTTTACATGGGTGATTTTTCCGGCGCTAGGGTGGGGGTTTGGTTTGTTGGGCCATGGTCTAAAAGCATATGGTTACAACCCTCTTTTCGGTAAGAATTGGGAAGAAAAGAAAATTAGGGAGTTCATGGAAAGGGATAACTTCTAATTGTTATTTAAAGCTGAAAAGTAATGAAGCTAACAGCAGAGATTAAAGATTCATTAAGCACAAGCGTGTTGTGCTGGCTAGCGACATCATCTGCTGAAAACATACCTAATGTTTCTCCTAAAGAGATTTTTAGCTATTTTGAAAACGATAGTATTATAGTTGCAAATATTGCATCGCCACAAACCGTTCGTAACATAAAACAGAACAAGAACGTCTGTATTAGCTTTATTGACATTTTAAAACAGAAAGGCTTTCAACTGAAAGGAACGGCAGAAATCATTGAGAAATCATCTTCAGAATTCTCTAAAATGGAAAATATTTTGACATCGTTGACCGAGGGTAAATTTCCGTTTGCTACCATAACAAAAATTACGGTAACCGCTACTAAGCCTATTATTGCGCCTAAATACCTACTTTATCCTAATACTACTGAAGCAGATCAAATTGAAAGTGCGAAGAAAGCGTATGGTATTCAATACGTAAAAAAGAGTGTATTTGAGTAATTGTAATCCGAAGTGAAATAACAGAATAGCCTGCCTGACGAAAGTAGGGTATCGAGAACAACTCGAAACACGTAAATTCAAGTTGAAATCACTGAAATAATACAAAAGTTAATTAAACCTACAATTCAGTCATGAAAAGTTACAACTGGGTAGTTCAATTTTTTAAAACTAAAGGTATCTACCGAAATTTGAAGTATAGAAATCAAATAGTAGTAACCTAAAATCAGTTAAAGATGGAATCAAATTTCACAAACGACCAGAATTATAAATATAAAAAGGCTAAAAAAAAGGTACAGGCAATTAAGGGCTTTTATGGAAATGCCTTGGCATATTGCATTGTAATACCGGTTCTAGCTTATATTAATTATAGAACTACAGATTTTCCTTGGGCAATATTTCCTGCATTAGGTTGGGGATTTGGCTTATTGATAAACGGTCTTTGTGCATATGGTTATAATCCATTATTTGGAAAGAACTGGGAAGAAAGAAAGATTAAAGAATTCATGCAAGAATAATAACCTATTAAACTCAAGATCATGGATAATGAAAAATATGTAAAAGCACAAGAACGAGTAAACGAAATTAAAGTGTTTTATGGAAAGGTATCATCGGCATTATTTACCATTGTAATTGTTGCCTCCATAAACTATTATCTAAATGAATGGCAGTATCCTTGGTTTCTGTGGGTAGTATTCGGATTAGGAATCAGCTTATTTTTTAAAGCAAATAAAATCTTTAACTTGAATCCGTTTATGAACCGAGATTGGGAAGAGCGAAAGATTCAAGAATTTATGAAACAAGAAGAAAATACAAAACCATGGAGTTAAACGAATTTGAACAATCAGATAAATTAGCTAGAGCACAAAAGCAAGTAAAAGAATTAAAGGGATTCTATATTCACCTTTTGGTTTATATCTTGGTGAATGCTTTCATATGCACGGTTACCACTATGGCAAGAATGAGTAGCGGTGAATCTTTCAGCGAGGCATTTTTTAACTTAGGAACGCTGTCAACTCCTTTTTTCTGGGGAATAGGTTTGGCTTTCCACGCGGCAAAAGTGTTTAATTATAGTCCGTTCTTTTCAAAAGATTGGGAAGAGCGACAAATAAAGAAATACGTAGAGAAGGAAAAGGAAGAAGCTGATAAGTATAGATAATATGAAACAGAATCAAGACTTTAAAGACCGTAAAGAGATGAAAAATAGTGTATTATCTAAATATGAAAGAGCAAAAATAAAGGTGGCCTCCATAAGGGGTTTTTACTATCACGCCATAGTTTTTATTATTATAAACCTCATGCTATTCATATTAAGACATAAATTCACTTTTATTCTTATTAATAAAAATGCGCTCGGTAATCCTGAATTTTTAGAGTGGATAGATTGGAATGTATTTGGTACTACCATAGTTTGGGGAGTTATACTTGCTATACATGGAATAAGAGTACTTGGCGAATTTTCGTTACACGTAAGGATATGGGAAGAACGCCAAATTAAAAAGTATATGAATTCGAATAGCAACTAGAAATTAATAACGTACTGAAAGAATAAAACCAAACCATGAAGACCATTATAATTGAAGATGAAAAGCCTGCCGCTCGTAGATTAAGTAGAATGTTAGAGAGTTTAGATTTGCACGTATCTACCATGCTACATTCGGTCGAAGAGGCAATAAACTGGTTTCAGAATAATGAGCATCCTGACCTTATCTTTTTAGATATTCAATTATCTGACGGACTCTCTTTCGAGATATTTGATGTTATTGAAGTGCATAGTGCCATTATATTTACTACTGCTTTTGATGAATATGCCTTACAGGCCTTTAAATTAAATAGTATTGATTATCTATTAAAACCAATAGATGATGAAGATTTAGAGCATGCGGTACATAAATATCAAACACGATTTAAATCGATGACAGAACCCATTAAGATAGCTTTAGATTTTGAGGATATTAAAAAATTATTGGTAAACCCCTTAGAGCGTGAATATAAAAAGCGTTTTACGGCTAAAGTAGGGCAACATATAAAAATCATTAATTCTGAAGATGTTGAGTGTTTCTACAGTGAAAATAAAGGAACCTATGCTGCTACTAAAGACGGTCGAGATTATTTGTTAGATACTACTTTAGAGCAACTCGAAGTTGAGTTAAAACCACAGGTATTTTTTAGGGTAAGTAGAAAGTTCTTTGTCAATATAGATTATATAAAAGACATTATTTCGTACACGAATTCTAGACTTCAAATTAAATTAAACAATAACCCTCAACTAGAAATAATCGTAAGTAGAGAAAAAGTTAAGGACTTTAAGCTTTGGTTAGAGTAATTTTAGTAAAGTACTGATAAACAATTAGTTGAATTAATTATTTGTTGATTTTTCTTCCTCATCAATTCGATTTTCATCAAAAGCAGAAGGCAGTAACTTAGGAATAAGTTTAATGAAAATCGGAAGCAAAATTGCGCCACCTGGTAATATAAAAATAGCCAAAGAGGGTATACTTTTAAAAATATCAATAAGTTGATTTTGAACTTTTTTCTTTTCATCTCGGCTAAGGTCTCTTACCGTAGATTTTGACAATAAAGCAACCAGTTCCGCACTTTGAGAAAGCTCTTTATGTAAACGCTTGCTGTTTCTTAAAATTAATTTTTTTACAATTTTCCCCATGCTATCGTAAAATTGATGGGCAAGGTTCTTTTCCTTTAAGTAGGGTATTGTATCAAGATTTTGCCTAAAGAATTCTGTAACATGCATTATAGATTCAGAAATAAGGTGATTTTCAATTCCTAAATCTTTTCCAATTCCAAATATAAATTCAGATTCGGTATAATCTAAAGAATGATCTTCCCATACAGTAAGGCAAGCCATATCTAGTAAATAACGATTTTCCCAGATTTCTTTGTTGTTTAAGAGCCTATCACGATAAGAACCATCAAAATTATTTTCAGCGCAATTTATATAAGTCAATGACGAAGCCAATAATTGAGAAAGCTTATTGTCTTTTCTATTTTGTTCTTTCGAACTAAGTGCGTGATACGTAATGTTAATAGCTAAATATTCAATTTCTTCAGCCTTAGTTTTTAAGTCATCCACACCATTTAGGTAATGTTTAAAAAGTAATACATCTACAAATAGAAGTGAGTTGGTTATCAGGCTATTGAAGGTCTTACTGAAGATATTATCTTCAATATAAATTCTTGAAGCCAATAATTTTTCCAGCTTTGCCGATGTTTTATTGCCTGTTAATAGTTTGCCGAAAAAACCAGCTCGATTGATTTTTAAAACTTCATAAAACTTATAGACCTGTTCTACAAAATGAACGTAATCACCTTTTCCTTCATTTAGGTAATAGGTGAAGTAAAGTGCATTGAGTAAGTTGATTTTAGCTTTTTCGTCTTCAGATAAAGAATGTTCAAAAGGAATAAAATCTGGAATACTTGAATTTAGCCCATATACAAAACCGCTCTTTTTTAAAGTGCTATATAAGGCGTCAAAATCGGGGAAAGCATTTTGGTGTTTTTGAACGACCGAGCCATATTTTTCAATCCAACCAGAGGCAGACGGGTTCATATCTAAATAAGTTTATGGCTGCAAAGTTAGCTAATTATTGTTTTATGCTAAATGTATTCATATTTATAAAAGGTTACTTCTTCGCTAAGGAATAGTTTTAGAAGAAGCGCTATATGAATAGGTGAGAAATATAATTTAAATTTTTTTAGATAAAAATGAACCTTTCGTTTTTAGCTGCGTAAGTAGGGGTGATTCTAATCTAAAAAAAAAGAATAATGAAAAAAGCAAAATTATTTATGGGACTTGGGGCATTAGCTCTAGCAGGAGTTCTTTTAGTTGCGGCAGATCATATTGATGCGCCTGGTTCTATGGGGACCTCGGCCGACATTGCCGACTTTTATGCCTTTGAGCCATCACTTGGTTCAGATAACACTGTATTTGCCGTAGACCTTCAATCTAATGTATTGCCAGATTTGGCTTATGGTACATTTGATGAGAATGTATTGTTAGAAATCAATATCGATAAAGATGGCGATTTGGTAGAAGATTTGGTAATACAAGCCATACCTAGAGATGGTAAAATGTATTTTTTCGGCCCTATAGCACCTAGTGAAACTGGTTTGAACGGCACGGTTATGGTTGACTCACCATTAGGTTCGGTGGCTATTTCTGCTGAAACTGCGATTGTTGAAACTACAAGTAATGGAGTATCGCTTTTTGCGGGTCCACGACAAGATGCTTTTTTCTTTGACTTCTTTCAATTTAATGCTGTAATAGGTGGTGAAGCTCCATTGGGATTTAAGCCAGCTGGTGATCCTTCTTCAACTGACGATGATGACACCACTGCTGTCGATACTTTCGATGGTGCCAACACCATGTCTATTGTTATTGAAATTCCAAACAGCCTATTAGGAGAAACAACTGCAGTTAATGTTTTGCAATTACCAGTTTACAAAACTTGGGTAACAACAAATGTTAAACAATAATAACCACATAAATAAAACTAAGATGAAATTTAAAAATATAAAATATACATTTTTATCTCTTTGTGCAGTAGCTGCTTTAGCTTCTTGTAACAACGATGATAATGATACGCCAGTAGTAATGACACCTACTTGTAATGACGGAATAATGAACGGTGATGAAACTGGTGTTGATTGTGGTGGCACATGTACACTTTGTGATGATGCTATACAACCTACAATGCCTGATTTTACAGGAACATATACACAGGTCGATTTTATGGGTAGACCAGGAATTAATACAGTATTGAGTGCAGACGGAGATATTAAAAATTCTCATAACATGTCAATTCCCTCAGAAATGCAGGCAACTTTTCAAGCTGCTTTTGAAGCTAGACTAGAAGCATATCATGATGTTTATGCAACTATTTTAGGAGCTGATCCTGCTGCTGTAAACTTTGAGCCAAATATTTTAGGTGATATTTTAAACGGTCCTGCTGATGATGGTTATACGAACAACCCTGTAACGGCAACTGTTTTAACCACAGTATTATCTAATGACGTTCTAGAAGTTGCTCCAAACTTACCTACTACGTATTTTAATGGTGGTAGTGGTGCTCCTAACTATGAAGGCGCAGTTGGTTTAACAGGTAGAACACCTCAAGATGATGTCATTGATGTTTCATTGATATTGTTATTCGGTGGCGGTGATGGTGCTAGATTTAGCGGTCAAGATACTGATAATGATGGTATGGCAGATTTACCAAGATTAACCTCAGATGGCGTTGGGCTAACCGCTACTGTAGGTACTACTTTCCCATACTTGGGTTCACCAGAATAAGAAGTTGCCTTCACCTTGCAGATTTTAATTAATCGGTAAGACTGGCACACCCTAATTGCTTATGAAAGAGAAGGGCTAGGGGAGTTGAAAAGCTCCCCTTTTTTAAACAATCCGAATAAAACAAAACCTAATGAAATTAATAAAGTTATTCATAGTATTGATACTGGTATCTTCTTGTGTTACAAAGAATCAGGACGCAGTTGCTCAAAAAAATGATTACGACAAGTATTTGGTTTCTAATGAAGTAGAAACATCATCAAAGTATTTTGACCTTTGGAATTCTAAAATTAGGCCCGATAGCATGCAGCTTACGAGTTTTGGCATCGTAGGCGGTGAATACAATCGATATTTTCAACAAACCGGAAATATTGAGTTTTTAAAGAAAGCTGAAAAGAGTCTTAAGAAAGCGGTCGATATAGCCAATATAGGTAGGCCTGGTTATTATAGAGCCTTGGCAAGAAATTATATTTCACAGCACCGCTTTAGAGAAGCGTTGAAACTAGCAGATTCTGCTGCTGTAATAGGAGGAGATAAGAGCGAAACACAAAGCTTATATTTTGATGTTCATATGGAGTTGGGTAACTATCAGCTGGCAGAAAAATATTTAGATAGTATAAAAAACATGTCAGATTTCGGTTATATGATACGCTTAGCAAAGTGGAACGATTATAAAGGAGATTTAGACACCACTATCAATTTTATGGAAATGGCCAGGACTAAGGCTGAATTAGGCAAAAATAGAGAGTTGATGCTATGGAGCTATACTAATTTAGGCGATTATTATGGCCATGCAGGTAGAATACAAGATTCATATAATCAATATTTAAAGGCTTTAGAAATTGATGCGGATAATGCCTATGCTAAAAAGGGAATTGCATGGATTGTTTTCTCAAATGATAAGAATCCGGTTGAAGCTATTCGAATACTAGATTCAGTAACCAAAACATATAACGCGCCAGATTACTTTTTACTTAAAGCTGAAATAGCAGATTATATGGATGATGATTTAATTCGCACAAAAAATTTAGATCAATATTTTACAAGGGTAAAAAATGAAATGTACGGTGATATGTATAATGCGTACAATTTAGGATTATACATAGATGAAACTAAACAGTTTGATAAGGCTTTATTACTAGCCCAAACAGAGGTTGATAATAGACCTACACCAGAATCATATAGCTGGTTAGGGTATAGTTATCTGAAAAATGGAGAAATCAATAAAGCTGTTGAAGTGATCGATGCCCACGTTTATGGTAAAACATTTGAACCCGCATTGTTATTCCAAGCTGCTGAAGTGTATAAGGCCAATGGTGAAGAAGAAAAAGTTAATGAGCTAAAAGGAGAATTAATAGGTGCCCTCTATGAGTTAGGGCCCAATATGGAAAAGCAAGTCCATGATTTGTAATTGATTGCCCAATTATTTTCATTTATGGTTTGTTTTAGGTTGGATTGTTTTTTTTTAGCGCCACGGTTTTAATCGTGGCGCTGATATTTATATGTATTTCATCGAAAATTTAACGTTTTTTATGATTTGCTTAGATGAAATACATATATTTATCGACCAAATACGTTTAAAATGCCCCAGCATCTTAAATAATTGAACCAAAAGTAACCAAATAAACTAATTAGTGTTATGGAATACCTACTCTTTACATTATGGATTAGCTTAATGATTTTATTAGTTGGTAAATCAGTTTTTGCCTATAGATCACTACAAAGAACACTCCACCGAACAAATAGTTCAATTTAAATCAATTTTCTAAGCAGTACTGGCAGTAATAGCAAGTCTAGTATTAAAGCTGTTACCAAGGTTACACTTATAATCAACCCTATAGTTATACTAGGTTGGTGAATAGAAAATAACATGACCATAAATCCGAAAAATAGGATAATGGTGGTAATCACCAATGCTCTACCGGTTTGGGCGAAAGTTTTTTCAAGCGCAGCTTCTTTATCTAAACCTTGAGTAATACCTAACTTATACTTTCCTAAAAAATGTATAGTGTCGTCAACGGCAATACCAAATACGATTGCGAATACTACAGATAATGATGCTTCTAAAGGGATACCCAAAAATCCTAAAATTCCTCCTGCAAATAGCATAGGTAAAACATTAGGTACAAGAGAGATTAAGAAGATTTTAATATCTCGAAAAACAAAAGCCATAATAACTCCTATTAGCAATAGACCATATAATAGACCTTCTAACAAACTACTTCTAATATATTCTGAGTTTTTGTCTAGCAATATACTTTTACCGGTCACTTTAACCGTTACGAGAGAAGTATCTAGTTTAGTTTTTGCAAATTGGGCAATACTGTTATAAACAATCTTTAAGCTATCAGTACCTACATCTTGTAATTTTCCATTGATACGAGCAATGGTTTCGTCACCATTGATAAAACGAGCCAATTGTTTTCGAGCTAGTTTACGTGTATCTTTTTGGTATTTTATAAATGTTGCTTTATCATCTGGTAAAGTAAAAAAAGCAGCGCTATTTAAATTATTGGCTTTGTTGATTATTTTATAAGGCAAATTGGCTGATTGTATATTACCTATGATTTTAAATGTTTTTAAATAGGTAAGGAGTTTTTCAATTTCTTGAGCAATCTCAAAATCAGTAACCTTATAGCCATCAGTACTCATTACCGCTATCTCTAATGGTCTGAAGCCGGCATAGTTATTTTGAAAATAGTCGAAATCGATAGCAATTTCACTCTTTGCCGGTAGTGTTTGTTTAAATTCGTGGTTGGTTTTTATAAGATAAATTCCAAGAAAACAGAAAAATGTAAAAACCACAGTGCCCCAAATAATAGAATTAGGATAGTTTTTAGTAAACGTATTTACCTTTAAAAGATAGTTGACCCAATTTTCAGAAATACTTTTACGTCCAATTAGTTTTTTCTCTGGAAGACTTATTAAAAGAGAACTAGTCAGTAAAATAACAGTAGTATAGGCTACTAGAACCCCAATTGCAGCGTTTATTCCAAATTCTTGAATACTTACAAGTCTAGAAGATAGAAGAGTCACAAAACCAACGGCAGTGGTAAAAGAAGTAAGTAGGGTAGTCATACCTACCTCTTTAAGTGAGGAAATAATTGAGGCATATCTAGAAATACCACTTTGCAATTTTCGAATATAACTATCGGTGAGATGAATAACATCTGAAGTTCCTACAATGAGCATTAACACTGGATAAAATGCGGCCATGGCATTCAGTTCTTTTCCTAAGGCAGCTAACAAGCCCATAAAAAGTAATAATGACATAGCTATTGAAAAAACTGAAATCAAAACTACAGGTAAACTCCTATAAACTAATAGAAGAATAATGAATACCAGTATTGAAGCAACTATAGTAGTAGTTAGAACTTCGCTTCTTTGCATTTCTACTATGGCTTCGTAAAAAAAAGCCCTTCCCAGAATATGATAATTAGTTAAGTCGTGACTTTTTAATGACGTCCGTATTGTATTTAATAATACTTCAGACTGTTTATAATCTAAGTTGTCTTCGGTTTGTAAAGCAAGTACTAACGATTCTCTCTTTTCATCTATTAAAACATTGATGAAAAGGGAATCTTCTTGAATTTTATGCCAATCTTTCTGGTATTGAAGGGAATCATTTATATGAACAATTGGCAACGTAGTATAGCCAAAAGAAGTTTTTAAAGGGTAGGAGAGTGTAGTTAAAGAATTACTTTCTAATACATACTCAAAACCCTTGCTCTCTAGAGAAAATGCTTGAAATTTATTAAGAAAATCTTGCTGAAAAACATTAGGTTTATTCTCTACTGCAATGAGTAAAAAATTATCATCGGTACCAAACTCTTCAACAAACGAATCATAAAATGCTAAATCGGGGTCTTCCTCTGGAAAAAATTGACTGAAATCAAATGAAAATTTCAATTCATCCAATTTAGTAGCCGAAAGCACACCTAAAAGAATGAATACAGCGATACATATTTTTTTAAGGGAACCCAAGTTGGCCTTCATGTAACTGATCGAAATCTATTTGTTTATAACAGATGCAAATTTACCACTCTCTTGAGTATTTACAGTCAAAAGATTACAAATAGAAAATCTACGTCCTTATTCTCTTTACACCCAAATAGATTTATTATAAATTAACCCATAACCTGTTTTATAAATCAATGAAATTGTCAAGATCTAAGGTCCAATCGTAATTCCCATATTTTAAATCAATGTCTTTAGTAGAAGGGATAAGGCCATTGCTTTTTAAAATTTTTTTGACTCCGCTTTTTCCTCCAAAATCACCTCTAAACCAGCTAAACAAGGAAGTAACTGTAACTTCTTTTGTATCGGCTTTATATTCAGTTGTGCGCTCAAGATAGGTTTTAGTGCCTTTGCTAAATTGTTCTTGTAAACGTTCCCATTCATAAATAGCTACAGGTGGACAATCTTTAGCACCGCAATTAAGGGCAAAATGTACATTGAAAACAGGTTTGTTTACTCGCAATTTTCGCTCAAATTTATTCGGAAACCATTTTCTAAAATATCCTAAACCATATTCCCATTGCGATTTTCTAATAAGTCCATGTTCAATTTTTGCAAATGATACCGTTTCGCCTGCTATTTTTATTTGTTCTAATTTAAAAAAACTCCCGCGATCATTATATAACTCCGGATTTTTTTGCAAAATAACCTGTATGTAGGCGTTGTAAATATTAATCCAAAAAGCTAATCGTTTGTCATTGGTATCAAGGGCGTTATCTAATTCTTCAATAGATATGTTTGCCAAAATATCTTGTATTTCTTGGGTATCTTTTTTGTCTATAATTCGTTTTAAAAACGATTCTGATAACTCGTTGAAATTAGTTTTGGTATTGGTTTCTACTTGAGCCTGTAAGTTAGTTTTCGCAGTACAGGATAAAGCAAATATCGTGGCAAGAAAATATAATTTTAGTTTCATAGGTATATTTTAATTTACCTTATCTACGTAAATGTATCCATAAGGTTTGTTAAATCTTTGTCGAACTTTTCTTTAAATGATTACGTTAACCTTTTATTGAAATTTACGATGATTTTAAAACTATTTTCATGAATTTGCGTAGGTAAGGCGTTAACCTAAATATTATTTGGGTCGTAGTTTTTACTATCCATTAACTACGCCTCGGCTAAAGCTATGATCAGTATTATAATACCAGTACATAATGAATTTAAAAACTTGCAGCGACTCTTTAAAGTTGACTCTTTTTTAGCGCATAAGAAACTTTTAGAAATTATAGTTGCCGTTTCTCCGAGTAATTCGGATTCGGTGAAATTGTTAGACAATATTCCTAAAGTTAAAATAGTACTTTGTGAAAAAAAAGGTAGGGCAGCACAAATGAACAAGGCATCTAAAATGGCATTGGGAAGTGCGTTTGTTTTTTTACATGCCGATGTAGTACCTCCAGTAGGGTTTATTGATAATATTCTACATAGTTTACAAACCGGATATGATGCAGGTTTTTTTTCTTACAGGTTCGATAAGGATGTTTGGTATTTACGTATAAATGCTTCTTTTACTGCAAAGGACGGATTGTTTACTGGTGGCGGTGATCAGTGTCTTTTTATTAAAAAAGATGTTTTTAGAAAATTAGGGACGTTTAATGAAGAGCAAGCACTAATGGAAGATTTCGAGTTCTTTTCGAAAATGAAGAAGCTTAAAGTGCCATATACTATTGTAAAAAATGACTTGGTAGTATCTGCACGTAAGTATGAGTGCAATTCATACCTTCGAGTTAATCTAACTAACCTGCTATTGGTTATTCTATTTAAACTCGGTTACCCTGGTGATAAATTAAAAACACTTCATAATAAGTTGATACGAACCCCATACAATGGTTGAGATTATTAATGGAATTCAGCAAATTGGTATTGGTGTTCAAGATGTCAAAAAAGTATTTAACTGGTACAGAAAACATTTAGGTTTTAATGTGTTACTATTTAAGGATGAGGCTGTTGCTAAGTTAATGACCAAGTACACCAATGGTAAGGCAGAAAAAAGAGATGCCTATTTGTCGTTGAATATGGTTGGTGGTGGCGGATTAGAAATTTGGCAGTTTAAAGACCGAATTCCCTCTGTACCTAAAGTACCAATTAGGTATGGCGACTTAGGTATTTATGCTATGAAAATTAGATGTAAAAATCTCTTTAATATGCATGAATATTTAAAGCAGTTGAAGGTCGCATGTTTATCAGAAATTACAATTTCAGATAAGTACAATTCAAGCTTTTATTTTGATGACCCTTTTGGTAACAAGGTACAAATGGTAGAAGAAAGTTATTATTTTTCCTCGCAAGCTTCTAAAAATGGTGGAGTAATGGGAGCAGTCATTGGTGTAAGTAATATGGAAAGCTCCTTAGATTTTTATAAGGAGATGTTAGGTTATTCGATTATTCTTTACGACGATATAGAAATAGTAAACCAAAATTCTAGTAATCGGTATAGAAAAGTCATATTAAAACAAGAACGTAACATCGTGGGTGGTTTCGGAGATTTACTTGGACCTACTCAATTAGAATTAATTCAACTTTTGGACAGTAGGCCTGTGAAAATCTTTAAAGATAGACTTTGGGGTGATTTAGGTTATATTCATCTTTGCTTTGATGTTCATGGTATGGCTAGTATTAGAGAAAAGGCAAGCCAGCTAAACTATCCATTTACTGTAGATAGTTCTAATAGTTTTGATATGGGCGATGCAGCAGGTCATTTCAGTTATATTGAAGATCCCGATGGCACTTTAATAGAGTTGGTAGAAACACATAAAGTACCTATTCTAAAATTTTTAGGCTTATTTCTAAACCTAAAAAAAAGAAATCCTAGAAAAACATTACCAAAATGGTTGGTGAAAAGTCTAGGTCTGAATAAAGTTAAAAGGGACCTCTAGCTATTTTAAAAGTTCTAAGAACCTTTGCTAGTAGTTTTAATAAGACCAATACCCGAAAAGAAAAAGATAGCGCCAAGCACACCATAAACAATAAACTGTTTAATAGTTCTAGCACTATTTCCAAATAAAATAGCCGCGTAAACAAGTCCGCCAATACCAAGTAAGGTCAAAACGGTTCCGAAAAATTTCTTTAATTCTATGGACAAAAAAATGTAAAAAAAATGGGCATTTTATTTAAAAATCGCCCATTTAAATTATAAATATGTATTTCTCTAAGAAGCTGAAACTACACCAAGAGTATACAACTGTTCTAAATTAGGAGACTTACTACCACCCGCGGGTTCTAATGTAATACCAAATGCTTCAGATTCATTAGGGTTGTTAAGGGCGAATATTTTGTTTTCATCCATCTCAAAATTCTCAAGTAGACCCATACTGGTAGGGGTAAGCGGTGAAAGTTTTAAAGACCAAACTTGGTATACAAAACCTTCGGGAGGTTCTGGTAAACCTTTAGCATCTATAAAAACTTTATTGTTCTCTTTGTTCCAATAGGCTTTAGCGTAAGATGAAGGTGATATGTCTTGCCCACCTAATGGGATAACGCTTATATTCTTATCTCTAATAGAATTTAAAAGTTCTGTAGTTTTTTCTAATGAAGAATCTGAATCTGCTATTTGCTGTTCTAGATTATTATTTTGTTGTTCTACAACTTGAATATCAGATTTTAGTTCCTGATTCTGTTGATACATCCAAAATATACCTATTGCGAGTAAAACAGAAGCTGCCCAACCAACATAAGTTGAAATAGGTGTACCTCGTTTATTATTTATAGGAATGACTTTAACTTCACTATTGATTCTATCCATGATAGATTTAAAGGAATGTTTTGAACCTGGAGAAGCTTTCTTAGATAACAGCAAAATAGAAGCTTCTATCGCTTCAATTTCTGTCTGAATTTCTGGATACTCTTTTGCATAGTTAGCTATTTCCAGGTTTTCTTTATCTGAAAGTATACCAGCTACATAGAGCTCTAAAATTCCTGATGCTATGTATTTTTGTACATCCATGCTACTTAATTTCCATATTCTCCCTTAATTGGGAAATGCAACTTCTATTACGTGTTTTCACCGTTCCTATCGGAATATCTAATTCTTCTGCAGCATCTTTTTGAGTGTATCCTCTAAAATATAATAGTTCTATTATCTGAACACATTTTTCTTTTAGATTCTTAACAAGATTCCTCAAAACTTTGGTATCTACAACCGAATCTTCATCTTCCTTGTTCTGTAAAATACCTACGAAGTAATCTGCGGAAAGGTTCTTTTTCTCATTTTTATACGACCTACTGCGTATTTCGTCGATAGCAGCATTTCTGGCGATATTTAAAATCCATGTAAAAAATCTTCCTTTAGATGAGTTATAACTTTCAGAATTATTCCAAATTTTTATAAATACATCTTGACAGATTTCTTGGGCAATACTATCATTTTTTACAATGGTATTGATAACCCCACAAATGTTATCGGCATACATGCCATGTAACTTCTCGAAAGCTGAAGGGTCTTTCTTTTTGAATTGTTCAACCAATAGGTCTAATTGCATATGGGAATTTTATAGTCATCTAAAAATAAAAAAAGCTGTTCTTAGAACAGCTTTTATAAAACATATTTTTAATCCTATTGAATTAAACCAGCACAACTAATACGTGCACCTGCAGCTCCACTTGGTTGTGAAGTGAAATCATCGGTACCTTGGTGTACGATAAGACCTTTACCTTCTATATTTTTATTTTCATCGTCACAGCCAATACACCATTGGTCAGTTGAAAATTCGACCATACCCTTTCCATCAGATCCTGCAGTGAAATTACCGATATCACCTTTATGATATCCTTTTGCATCACCCCATTTACCATGTGGCTCATTAGTTGGGTTCCAATGCCCACCAGTTGAAGAACCATCAGCTGCAGAGCAATCTGCAGTTTGGTGAATATGTATCGCATGCTCACCTTCAGTAAGTCCAGAAAAGGTAGCGGTCATGGTAACTTCACCATCTTTCTCAACAAAACTTACTTCACCAGATACCTCACTGTCACTTTTAGGCTCCATAAGCATAGAAATACGGTTAGTAGTAACTTCTTCGGCTACTTTTTCCATTTCACTATCCATTTCACTATTTACTTTGTCTGCTTCTTTCTTAGCATCTTTACAGTTGTAAAAACCTACCACCGTTAGAGCAAGAACTAATATTTTAATATTTTTCATTGTGTATATATTTTTTGATTATAATTCAAATTAATCATTTAAACAGCTAATTTCAAACGAATTAATGATATACGTTATCCTTTATATGGTTAAGGTTAAAAATGACCTGAAAATGAAACTTCGTCCGTATCAAAAACTTTGTTTATTAAGTTAGTTGTTTTTTTGAAGCATAACTTCTGCTTGTAAAGCGACTTCGCTCCAAGTTTTACTTATACCATCTTTACCAGTGTGTAAAACTTCGCAGGCTTTATTTATAGACGCTACAGCATCCATTGCATTCCAATTTTCTAAATCCATCATGCCCTTAAAGGTCAGTTTGTTTTCATCAACAGTTTCATAAGTAAGTGGGATATTTTGAGTTTCACCATTTAAAGTGACATCTATAGAGCATTTTTCATTTTCAACTTTAAAGGTGCCAGAAATTAATTCGGGGTTGTTCATAACTCCAAAGAAAAATTCAATAAGCTTTGGGTCTCTAGTACCAGTAGGGTCATTAGTGAATAAACTACTTACAGGGATACTAAATTTTGTGCCGTTTAAAGCTTCTAAAGTTGTAATGCCTTCATGGGCATCTGTAATATTTATAATTTTAAATGTTCCGCCAACCGGAAGTTTGTCGGTTGTTTTATACGCCGTGAAACTCACCTTTGTTGAATCTGGAATTAGACTGAACATTTCAGAAGATTTCGCTGCAACTTCGACGTCTTTATTATTTTGATTTTTTTTGGTATCCTTACAACTAGAGAATAGTATAACTAGTGTGCAAAGGAATGTGAAAGCTAATTTTTTCATTATCCTAATATTTTATATTTTATATTCTATGTTAAAGTTACTGATTAAACAGCATGGCAAATCAATTACACTGACGAAATATTTAACCAATATTATTTACTCTTTTTTATGAAAAGTTCTCTCAAATCTGTATTATAAAAAACACCTAATTGGAAACGGTCAAAATCAGTTTCTCTAAAATGATTCTTCAAATAACCGAATTGCATGCTTAAGTTATCAGTAACATTTATACCGACTGCCGCATACAAACGATTTTGACCAAAAGCCTCGTTCTGTAGATTGATAAAAATTTCATCGTAAAAGTTCAAAAAGAAAATATCTGTTAAAGGAACGGTCATTTGAATTCTATATCTAGCCCGGTGTAATGTGTTACTTATACCAGAATAGTTATTTTGTACAAAGCGTTGTTCTAGTCGATATCGGTGTTCAAATTTAAATTCCCAGACTTTATTCTTCAGTATAAACTGTTCAAAAAGGCGATGCTCAGAAATAGAATTATTAGAAATCAGAATATCGCTCGCAAAAATATCATACGCTGTAAAACTGGGGTCGGTCTCAATAAAACCATAACCTAATGTCGCAATAGCATCTGGGTTTATGTGATAGTTGACACCAGTTCTCAGTAACAGCTGATTAAAATTAGAGGCAGTTTCGTAATATCGAAATTGTGCCTCGGTATGTATGCTCCACTTATCGGCAATTTTATTCGTTCCAAAATACATAAACCAACTGCCTAATTCATCTTCACCATTAATTTCATTTTGAGCATTTGAATTTAAAATTGTGGTTAATAGTACTACTAAGAAAAAAAGCTTCCTCATTATTTGTCCTGTGTATTAATTTAAATTAAAAACTTCCGTCTCTTTAAACGGTGAAAGCTCTAAGCTTTCCATTTTACCTTTATAATCGCTCCATTCGGTAGAGAAAAAAGTATTGGTTTTCTTCAAAGCTGATTCTAATTCATCTTTAGCAAACTGCATTAATTGCTTTTCTGTAACTGTCATACCAGTCTTACGTGAACCTACATAACCACGAGCAATTTGCAAACGTTGCATTACGGTCATTTCTTTATTACGGGTAATACCTTGGCGTTTGTCAACCTTACCTAAATATAAGGCAGTAACAGAATCTATTTGCTTCACAATATTTTTTGATACCTCAATTTGGTCTTTGAACTTCTTCTCATCCATCTTTTTCAATTCCTTTTGAAACTGCTCGGCCACTTCTTTACTCTGTGCCAATTGCTTTACCGCATCAGCAGACTTCTGCATGTACAATTCTAATACCTTACCATTTGTATACGCTTCGTTTATACCCGTTGTAGATATTTCTAATCGTGGGTCAGATTTCACAGTAATTTGAGTTTCCTCTACCAAATCACCGTAAAGCATTTTAATAGTATAGGTGCCAGGCTTAACTTCTAGTCCGCTAGATTCATTCTTTTTCGTCTGAACTTTTCTTGAAGGTCTATCCGCACCTTTTTCATCCATTCCCCAAAAAATTCTATGGAAACCAGCTTTTTCTGGCGTTTTGTATTTTAATGAACGTATTAATCGCTGACCATCATAAAAATCAAATTGAACAGAATCTTTTTTCTGTACTCCGGTTAATTCTGGTTTATCAGAAGTTGAAGCATCTACCTTTTCTTTGTCTTCATCATTGTCGGTTTGCGAATCCATCTCTTTTTCTCCATCTTTTTTTCCTTCAGCCTCTTTCTTACCTTCTTTTAAGTAATAAGTAATCATAGCACCTGGCTTTTTGTTTTCACCTTGGTATAAACCATCACCACCAAAACGACTACCGGTTGGTTGTTGGTAAAATGCTTGATACGCTGTAGGCGGAGTAAATAACGCTATTTCCTTATTCAAAATAGTTTTATCTGAAGCCAATGCTCGCAACGGACGAATATCGTCTAATACCCATGCAGCTCTGCCAAAGGTTCCTATAACCAAATCGTGTTCTCTTGGATGAATTGCCAAATCTTTAGTAGATACGGTAGGGAAACCTTCCGTCCATTTTTGCCATTTTTCACCTGCATTGAAAGAAACGTATAATCCGTCGTCAGTACCTAAAAATACCAAATTCGGGTTCTCAGAATCTTCAATAATCGAAAGCGCGTAGCTTTCAACATCAGTAGCATCAACTATTCTAGCCCACGTTTTACCATAATCTTTTGTACGATACGCATACGGTGTATAGTTGAATCTTCTATAGTCATTGGCGATTAAAAGTGCTTCTCCTTTATTACGGGTAGATGCTTTAATCTGCGGAATCCAACTTCCTTTTGGTAGACCTTTAATATTACCCGTAACTTCTGTCCAAGTCTGACCTGCATTTTGGGTGTAATGAACCCTACCATCATCAGAACCTGTCCAAAGCATATCTTTTTCAACTGTAGATGGCTCTATGACCAAAATAGTGGTATGATTTTCTGCACCTGTGGCATCCATTGATAAACCCCCACTTTCACTTTGTTTTTGCTTTTCAGGGTCGTTGGTGGTCAAATCAGGTGAAATCACCTTCCATGTTAATCCCTTATCAGAACTTTTATGTACGAACTGACTACCGAAATAGATAGTACTAGTATCAAAAGGATCTTGACTGATTGCCGAATTCCAGTTAAAACGAAGTTCTGTTGTAGCATCTGGTGGAGTAGGGCGCACAATATAATTATCGCCTGTAACATAATCAAAACGCTGCACATATCCTTGCTGGCTCATCGTGTAGCCATATCTAGAATCTACAGGGTCGGGCACCACATCAAATCCGTCACCGAAACTTATTTCTTGCCAGTAACTATTACGTATGCCTTGTGCTTTCCAAACATAAGCCGGGCCTCGCCATGAACCATTGTCTTGCATACCGCCATAAACATTATATGGATATTCGTTATCGGTAGCAATATGATAGAATTGTGCGACGGGCAAATTACCAACAAATCTCCAAGTTTTACCGCCGTCTTTAGAGATGTTTAGTCCACCATCATTACCATCCATCATAAATTGACCATTGTCTGGGTGTATCCAAAATGCATGGTGGTCGGGGTGTACTCCGTTATCAACACCATAGGCGGGCATAAGTTCTTCAAAATTCTTACCTCCATCTTGAGAAACATTAACGTAGGTAAATACTGAGAAGACTCTATTTTCATTTTCAGGATCAACGTAGATTTCAGAATAGTAAAAAGGTCTGTTACCGATATCACCTTTGTCATTGATTTTTTTCCATTTAAAACCACCATCCTCAGATTTGTATAGTGCATTCTTTTTTGCCTCAACTAAAGCATAAACAACATTAGGTTTTCCAGGAGCAATGGCAACACCGATTCTACCTAAATCTCCTTTGGGTAAACCATCTTCCTCACTAAGTTTTTTCCAATTCTTACCACCGTCATGTGTCATGTATAAACCACTACCAGATCCACCAGAGTTAAAAAACCAAGGATCACGCTTGTGTTCCCACATGGCAGCAATTAATTTGTTTGGGTTGGTAGGGTCCATAATTAAATCGGCCACCCCGGTTTTGTTATTTACAAAAAGTACTTTCTCCCAAGTTTCACCACCATCGGTAGTTTTATAAACTCCGCGTTCAGGATGCTCGCCCCAAGGAGAACCAATAGCGCCCACATACACCGTATTCGGATTCATAGGGTCTATTTTTATTCTATGAATGTGTCTCGTATTTTCGAGGCCCATCGATTTCCAGGTCTTTCCGCCATCAAGAGATTTATATACGCCGTAGCCACCATTTAAACTATTTCTAGGATTTCCTTCTCCCGTTCCTACCCAAATTACCGAAGGATTATTCTGTTGGATAGCCACTGCACCGATGGAAGCAGTAACTTCTTTATCGAAAATGGGCTCCCATTTAATTCCGCCCGATGTAGATTTCCATAATCCGCCAGAAGCGGTACCAACATACATAATATCAGGATTGTCATTGACCACATCAATGGAGGTAACACGGCCACTCATTCCGCCAGGGCCTATATTACGGGGTTTTAGGTCCTGTACGAGGTCCATTTTAAATTCTTGAGCTGTCACGAAAAAAGATGCGAAAAGCACCAACAGGGAGAGTAAACTTCTTGTCATTTTTTGGTTTGTTAGTTAGGTGTCTAAATATACTAGAAAAGGATGGGTAGATTTCTTAAAGTGATGTTAAGACGATGATACAAAAACAATATTGTTTCAAAGGAATAAAATCAATGCAAGGGGTTTAACTGATATTTAAGTATTTACAATTAAAGTCAGCTTAAATTATATATGGAAAATATTACTTTACTTTGAAAAAATGAATGTTTTATGAGTTTTAAAGTCTATAGTATTGGATTGTTGTTGTTTGCATTTGTCTTGGTTTCTTGTAAAACTGAGAAAAAGACACCACCTGTTGCAAAGGTATTGGAGAAATCTGGCAACCCTATATTCAATGGATGGTATGCAGATCCTGAGGCGGTAGTGTTTGAAGATAATTACTGGGTGTACCCGACATATTCAGATGCATTCGAAAAGCAACTATTTTTTGACGCCTTTTCTAGCCCCGATTTGGTTAATTGGACTAAGCATGAACGTATTTTAGATACTACCAAGATAAAATGGTTGCGACAGGCTTTATGGGCACCATCTATTATTAAAAAGGAGGACAAGTACTATTTATTTTTTGGAGCCAATGATATACAACGCCCGGGCCGAAATTCGTATGATCCCAATAACGATATCAACCATTATGGCGGTATAGGTATTGCCGTGGCAAATACACCTAAAGGCCCTTTTGAAGATTACTTGGGCAAACCCTTAATAGCAGATTTTTACAATGAAGCCCAACCAATTGACCAATTTGTTTTTAAGGATGTTGATGATACTTTCTATTTATTTTATGGTGGATGGGGCCATTGTAATTTGGGTAAGTTGAATTCTGATTTTACAGGAATTACACCGTGGGAAGATGGAGCTTTATTTAAGGAGATTACACCCGAAGGTTATGTAGAAGGCCCTTTTGTATTTTTAAGAAATGGAACATATTATTTTATGTGGTCTGAAGGAAATTGGACCGACAATTCGTATAAAGTTGCCTATGCCATGGCCGATAGTATTTCTGGACCTTATAATCGCATGGGAACCATTTTGGAATCTGACCCCGAAATTGCCACAGGTGCTGGTCATCATTCTGTAATCAATGTTCCCAATACTGATGAATGGATTATGGTGTATCATAGAAGACCAATCCCTAATGATGGTAGAGATCATCGAGTAACTTGTATGGATAAAATAGAATTTAGAAATGATGGTTCAATTAAACCTATTCAAATTACAAATGAAGGGGTAGAGGCAAGACCACTTAAACCTTAAAATAAGTTTGTGATAACCCAGCTTATTTTCTCTCAAAAATTCCGAACAATTCACTCCCTTGTCTTGGTGCAATAGAATTATAACAAGGATCGAAAGTGATCGTTTTTAAGATTGGAGATAAATATCTGGTATATAGTTTTTTATCACCTCCAAAAGGGCGTTTTTCCATATCGCCAGATAATGGAATATTGAACCAAACCCCCACTAATTTACCAGTTGGTTTTAGAAGCTCAGCCATGTGCTTTGCATAGGCATTTCTGTTTTTATCAGAGGGTACAATAGAACAGAAAAAGGTCTGTTCTATAATAAGGTCGTACTGGCCTTGAAATTCAAAAAAATCAGCTAGGTGCATTTGTGTAACGGGAAAATCTGGATTCCGTTTTTTGAATTGTATTAATGGAACATCAGAAATATCTAGAATGTGTACATTTTTAAATCCCTTCTTCCAAAGGTATTCCGCTTCATAGGCATTACCTGCTCCGGGAATCAGAATTTCAATGGTATTGTCTGTCAATTGGTCAACATATTCTTTAATGGGCGTTGAAGGGTAGCCAATATCCCAACCTGTTTGCTGTTCTTTATAGCGTTGTGTCCAATAGTTTTGTTCTTCTTTCAAGATAAATTGGTGTTTAGTACACAAGTAAAATTAAATAGATTTAGTGAGTTTTTGCAAAGTATATAAAAATGGATACCAATGGTCATACATTTATTGTAGCAGACAAATCAAATCCTTACCTTTCATAACAACTAAACACCATCTAAATAAGCTTATGAAATATTCGATTTTCACCGTTTTAACGGTTTGTCTAACTTTTATCGGTACCGCACAAACCAATCCGAAATGGGCACGTTACCCATCAATATCTCCAGACGGCCAAACCATTGCATTCACCTATAAAGGAAACCTTTTTTCTGTACTAGCAGAAGGGGGTGTAGCAAAACAACTAACGTTTCATTCTGCGCATGATTATGCACCTGTGTGGAGCAAAAATGGTAAGCAATTAGCATTTACCTCAAATAGATATGGCAATTTTGATGTCTATGTGATGGATGCTCAAGGCGGACCGGCTACACGATTAACTTATCATAGTACTGATGAAATTCCTTTTAGTTTTTCTGCGGATGATGCAACCATTCTTTTCGGAGCAACACGTTTAGATGCTGTTGCTCATAGGCAGTATCCTACGGGCACGCAACCAGAATTATATAGCGTTCCAGTACAAGGTGGTCGGGTAGATCAAGTATTGACGGTGCCTGCAGAAGATGTACAGGTGAATAGCGATGGTTCTAAAATGGTCTATCACGATAAAAAAGGTTATGAAGATGCGTTTAGAAAGCATCATGTTTCAGCCATTACAAGAGATATTTGGTCCTATGAGCCAGCAACCGGTAAACATATTAAATTAACCAATTTTAAAGGCGAAGACCGTAATCCAGTATTTTCAAAAGATGGTAGTTCTATTTATTACTTAAGCGAGCAAGAAGGTTCTTTTAATGTCTTTTCTATGTCTTTAAAAGGGGAGTCCCAAATTAAGACTCTTACCAATTTCAAAACACACCCAGTACGTTCATTAAGTATTGGAAATGATAAGATGGCTTTTGGTTATGATGGTGAAATCTATACACTTAAGGCTGGTGAAGAAGCTAAGAAAGTAGCTATTATTATCAGAACACAAGAAGATAGTAATGCTATAGAATATATCTCTGTAAATGGTGGTGTTCGTGAAATGGATATAGCTCCTAATGGTAAAGAAATTGCTTTCATTAGTAGAGGAGAAGTTTTCGTTACCTCTATCGATGGTTCATTGACCAAACGTATTACAAATACGCCAGAGCAAGAACGTTTTGTAAAGTTCATGCCCGATGGTAAAGGAGTTGCGTATGCTAGTGAGCGCAATGGTAAATGGTCTATTTTCAAGTCCTCAAAAGTACGATCACAAGAACCTTATTTCTTTGCGGCAACGGTGTTTAAAGAAGATACCTTAGTAACCTCAAAAGAAGATATATACCTGCCAGAATTCTCACCAGATAGCACGTATATTGCTTACATAGAAGGCAGAAGAACGCTAAAAGTAAAGAATCTTAAAACCAATAATATTACCACCCTATTGACGCCAAATGAGCTTTTTCATATGCAAGATGGTGACAAGTATTTTCAATGGAGTCCAGATAGTAACTGGTTACTTGTCGATTGGGGCGTCTCGTTAAGTAATTCAGAGGTGTTACTGATTTCCAAAGATGGTAAACAACGCAAAAACCTTACGCAAAGCGGCTATTATGATGGCTCTCCAAAATGGGTAAATGAGGGCAATCATATTTTATACTTATCAAATCGAGATGGATTAAAAAGTTATGCCACTAGCGGAAAGTCAGAATTAGATGTGTATAGCATGTTCTTGAATCAAGATTCTTGGGATAAATTCAATAACTCGAAAGCCGAATATGATTTGTTGAAAATGATAGAGGAGGCCGCCAAAGAAAAAAAGGACGAAGCCAAATCAGAAGATAAAAAGAAGAAAGACGATAAAGAGAAAGAGACCGAAGTAAAAACATTGAAGTTTGATTTAGAAGATGTAGAACGAAGAAAATCTCGATTAACAATTCACTCCTCATTACTAGCGGATGCTGTGCTTTCGAAAGACGGAGAAAAATTGTATTACCTAGCTCGTTTTGAGAAAGACCTTAATTTATGGGAAACCGAAATACGTACTAAGAGTACTAAAATGTTGATTTCCTTAGATGCTAAATCGGGTAGCTTACAGTGGGATGCTAAAAAGGAAAATCTATTTCTATTGGCAGATGGAAAAATTGCAAAGGTTGATATAAAAGCTGCTAAAACAGAGCCCGTAAAATTAAATTCAGAAATGGTACTAGATGCCGATGCAGAGCGTAAGTATATGTTCGATCATATTTGGTTACGTACCAATGGCATTTTTTACACGTCTACCTTTCACGGTATCGATTGGAAAGCGATGCGTACCGAGTATGAAAAGTATTTACCGCATATTGGTAACGACTACGAATTTGCAGAAATGATATCTGAAATGTTGGGGGAACTGAATGTGAGTCATGCAGCTGGGCGTTTTTCCGACAATATCGACAATGGTGATAAAACAGCTTCCTTAGGGGTGTTCTTTGATTATACACATAAAGGTAACGGATTAAAAATCACAGAAGTGATTAAAGGCGGACCGTTAGATAAATCTGGATTCAATATAAAACCTGGAGCGATTATTGAAAAAATTAACGGAATTACAATTGGTAGTGCTATGGATGCTGCTTTCTATTTGAATCGTATAGAAGGTGATTTTACATTATTGGACATGGTAGATGAAAACAGTAAGCGAAAGCAAATTACAGTAAAGCCAATTTCTCTAAGAGATGAAGGCAGTTTGTTATATGACCGTTGGGTGAAGAACAATGAAAAAGAGGTCTTAGCAAAGAGTAATGGCACTTTAGGCTATGTGCATATTCCAGGTATGAGTGACGGACCATATCGTACTATTTACGAGGAAATGTTAGGCAAGTTCAATGACAAAAAAGGGATAATCGTAGATACCCGTTTTAATGGCGGTGGTGACTTGGTTGCTGATTTAGCGATGTTCTTTACCGGTGTACCCTTTCTATCGTATGAAACCGAAGCTAGAGTAGTAGGTGGTGAACCAACCTCACGATGGACAAAGCCAACCTTGGCCATGTTTAATGAATCGATGTACAGTGATGGTTCTTGTTTCGCTAGTGGTTATGTAGATTTAAAAATCGGTAAAACAGTAGGTATGCCCGTACCTGGCACCTGTAGTTTTGCAGGTTGGGAGCGTTTGCCAAATGGTGGCCGTTGGGGTGTTGTACCAGTAAGTTCTAAAAATAAAGCAGGCGAATGGATGGAAAACAATGAAACGAACCCAGAAATTTTGATTAAAAATCAACCTGAGCTAATCGCAAAAGGAACTGATGAACAATTAGAAAAGTCTATTGAGGTTTTGATGAAGGAGGTGGAGTAGGGTTACTTTTTACAATTAAATTTTTCAATATAAAATAGGGATATAATTACTAGTAACTATATCCAATTGTTGTGGTTAATATAAGCTAACTATGAAAATACACTTGACTTTATTAATTATTTTAATATCAACTCAATACGGAACTTCCCAAACAAAAGAATCATATGAGAAAAACTTTGGCAATTTCGTTATTAAGGTAACCGATGAAGTTACACAGAATTATGCTGACCTTTTAGACTCTAGAACTGACAGCATTTGGTCTAAATCAACCCCAAAGTTTGATAATTCAGATTTTGAAATTCCTAAACCACCACCAGTTCTTGTTTACAGAGAAGAGTATAAAATTCATTTTTTTGTTAAGCCAAAATTCTATACACAATACACTACTAAATGTGATAATGGCAGAGAAATTTATCACATCCTAAAAGTTGATAGAGAAACATTACTTGGAACTAATTTTAGTCCTTACTTTTTTGAATTAATGGAAAACCAATGGGATTTTAATAGGCATACCGAAGATGAATTTGAGATACTTGAATATATTAAAAAAGATAAAAAAACTATTTGTGGATTTGAATGCTATAAAGTAAAAATTCAAACCAAAGGAGTTGCAAAACGGATAATAGAAATGTATGTCACCGAACAAATAGATTTAAATTATAACCCTTCATTTACTAATCCTCATTTACTGAACAAATTTTATCCATTATATATCAAAGAATATTTAGAAAATTATCCCAATGACGTGTATAAAGAATATGTCTTTGAATTAGAATAAATACTAACCACATCACCGGCTATAGTTCATTGCTTCTGACTTTCATCGCGGAAAGTCCTCGCAAATTTGCTATCTTCGGTTTACGGCAGAAAATCCTTGCGGATTTTCACGCAACGAAACCATAGCCAAACACGTTGACGTTAATTTTAGAAAAAAAATATTAATAATGCTTAAACGTAATTTAGTTTACATTTTAATAATAGTTTCGGCGCTAATAAGTGTTTTTAATTATGATTTTTCAAGCAATATTGGGTCAATAGATTTTATACTTTTTATTAGCGCAATCGTATTAATTATTGCTGCTTTAATACTAATATATCGTGATGAATCTAAAAGGAAAAATTAGAGCTGAAAATATTTAAAATCATTAGAAACTTTTCTAAGCGACAGTTTTAATTTCGGAAATGCCAAATGGACTTCACGCACACGCAAATGTTGCGTTAATGGACTTAGCTATTTTCCTTAAACCCTAACTCGCGCGTAAAAAACTAATGACAACAAAACCTAAACGTAATGCGGACTTTTGGGCTAAATCATAAGGTCTGTGTATATTTATAAACTCGTTAATCCCGATAGCTATCGGGAATGGATTTAGAATAGAAAAAATAAATAAAAACAATAAGCTTTGCCGAACCGTTGTGTTTAATACGATAAAGAACATTCCAATGACTCTTGAAGATTTAGGATATAAAGCTGAATTAGGAGAATACAGAAAGAAACATAGTTTAGATTGTTTTGAAATTGGTCGAGTAATTTCAGAACATAAAAACAGCTATATAGTTAAAACTAAAAATAATGAATATGCTTCTGAGCTTATTGGCAATTTAAGATTTACAGCCGATTCTGAAACCGATTTACCCGCTGTTGGCGATTGGGTTGCTATTTCTGAATATGATGAAAACAAAGCTTTAATTCATTCAGTTTATCCAAGGCATTCTATACTTGAAAGAAAAGCTGTTGGTAAATTAGGTCAAACTCAAATAATTGCAACGAATATTGATTTTGCATTAATCATTCAATCTGTGAATAGAGATTTTAATATAAACCGAATAGAACGATATTTAACTATATGTCATTCTTCTAAAATTGAACCAATTGTAGTTTTAAGTAAAATTGACTTAATTGGAAAATCCGAATTGGAAATAATATTAAAGAATATAAATAAAAGAATAAAAGGTATTTCAATTGTTGCAATAAGCAACGAATCTCATATTGGATTAGACAAGATAAAGTCCATATTAACAAAAGGTAAAACATATTGTCTATTGGGTTCTTCAGGAGTTGGTAAATCAACTCTTATCAATAATCTAGTTGGTGAAAAATTAATGATAACTGGAGAAATTAGTGAGAGTATTGACAGAGGCAAACATATTACTACTCACAGAGAATTACTGGTTACTGAAAATGGAATTTTAATTGACAACCCTGGAATGAGGGAAGTTGGTATTACAAATTCAACTGCTGGATTAGAAATCACATTTGATGAAATTTTAAAGCTATCTCATAAATGTAAATTCAATGATTGTACTCATACGAATGAAAAAGATTGTGCAATTTTAAAAGCGGTTGAAAACGGAGAAGTTGACTCTGAATCCTATTTGAATTTTTTAAAAATGGAACGTGAAAAAGATTTTTTTGAATCAAGTGTAGAAGAAAGGAAAGCGAAAGATAAAAATTTTGGTAAAATGATTAAAAATTTTAAAAAACAAAGAAACCTAGATAAGTACTAAACACAACAATGGCTATAAGTAATTGCTTGTTCTCGCCTACTTTGGAAATTCCGCAGGAATTTCCTACTTGGTAAGTACATGCAAAATTAAGTGCTAACGCACGCAACTACTCATAGCCGAGACCGTCGCCAAAAATTAAGTACACCATATCACCATGCTAGAAATCAGACCACTTAATAATCTATCAGTTCATTTAGAACGCTTAATAAAAGGTCGCTTATGGCTTAAGGTAATCATTGGACTGGTTTTAGGAGCTGGCTTGGGAGTTCTTCTTAACCCATCTACAGGACTTGTTTCTGAGGAATTAAGCTTAGGGTTGGCAAATTGGCTTGACTTGCCAGGCCAAATTTTTATGAGATTGGTACAAATGATCATGATACCATTGATATTTGCTTCAATAATTTCGGGAATTGTAGGAAACACAACAGAAAATCTTAAAACCTTTGGTTGGAGACTTCTATTATATTTTATTTTCACAACCGCTATTTCTATCATCATCGGTCTGCTGGTAACCCTTATTATGAAACCTGGGCAATATATTTTTAAGTTGGGTGGATTTCCCAATACTAGTTTAGAACACTCGGTATCTACTGAAACGCCTATTCTAATGGAAAACATCCCAACTACTATTTCTAACCTCATTCCAAATAATCCGTTAGAATCAATATTGATGGGAGAGATGTTGGGTGTTGTTATTTTTACCATCATAATTGGTGTCGCAATTACCCAGCTACATAATGAAACAGCGAGACCTATTATTCGTTTTACAGAGGCCATCCAGAAAATTTGCATGATTGTGGTATCATGGGCAATGATTCTCGTACCCTATGCCGTATTTGGCTTAATGGCGGCCTTACTATCCAGAACGGGTATCGACATATTTCTCGGTTTGGGGTATTATATTGTGGTGGTAATCATTGGCTTAATACTATTAATGATATTCTATTTAGTGCTGGTTTTGTTGGTCTTAAAGAAAAATCCTTTTAAGTTTTTACAAGCAATACGAGAACCTCAACTTTTGGCATTTTCTACCGCCAGTTCAGCTGCTGTTATGCCTATTTCGATGAAAACAGCCGATGAAAAATTAGGAGTATCTTCTAATATAAGCGATTTTGTTATTCCGGTTGGAGCTACAATTAATATGGATGGTACTGCATTATTTCAATGCGTCACAACAATTTTTATGGCACAAGCCTATGGCATTGAATTGTCCCTAATAAACCTGATATTAATCACCTTTACCGTTGTGGCTGCTTCTATAGGTACACCTGCCATTCCTGGTGGTGGCGTTATTATTCTTGCATCTGTATTACAAAGTACAGGAATTCCAATTGATGGACTCATTGTTATCATTGGTATAGACCGAATTTTGGGGATGTTTAGAACAGCAGTTAATGTAACTGGAGATTTAACAGCATGCATGATTTTCAACAAGTTTTATGGTGCTATTTCAAATACTAAAGCATTTGCTGACAAAACTTAAATTGTATTAAAAGGCGGTTTAGCCAAACTGTTGCCATTAAAATTGAAAGAAACAATGAAAAATTTGATTGTCATTTTGTTTTTGATTTTAATAAGTTGTAAAAACGAAACAATAACTAAAAACGGGATTGACAAAACGGTTTATGAAATGTGGAATAATTTTACCATCTCAAATCCCGAATTAAAAAAAGACGAACTACCAGAATCTTGGTATTTTAACAATAATAAAGAAGATGCAAATCGGTTAGCGGAATTGACTTTAAGCGGAAAAAAGAAAGCTTCATCCGGTTTATATCTATGGTATGAAGAAGCAAATGCTGATTTACCAAAAATGGGAACAAAACAGATAATAACGGATTTTGATGGAATGGCCTTAGCGATAATAGAAACGATAAGTGTAGATACAATTCCATTTAATAAAGTTTCCAAAGATTATGCTGAAATGGATATGGGAACAAACATTGAACCGCTAAAAAAATGGAAAAAAGCACATTGGGACTTTTTGCGAGCGCAATGGAAGAAAGTGGGGAGAAACCGATCGAAGAAATGCTTATAGTTTGCGAAAGGTTCGAAACAATCTGGCCGGAATAGTACTAATGGCAACAGGAAATATAAAAAATAGAGATGGCTTTGAAACCAATATTCTTGAAGATTAAAAGCTGGCTCATATTTTTTAGTTCGATATCTTCTAATCAAATAAAATAAAACCTTGAAACAAACCATAGCACGTATAGCGTTAGTAGTTGATGACTATGATAAAGCCATTGAGTTTTATACCAAAAAATTAGACTTCTTACTCGTTGAGGATACCGATTTGGGTGATGGTAAACGATGGGTTGTAGTAGCGCCACAAGGTTCAAAAGAATGTGCTTTGGTTTTGGCAAAATCTGACGGCGAAGAACAAGCTTCACGTGTTGGTAACCAAACCGGTGGTCGAGTTTTTCTATTCTTGTACACTGATGACTTTTGGAGAGATTATTATAAAATGGTTGAGCGGGGTATTAAAATTAGTAGAGAACCAGAAAAGATGCCCTACGGCATGGTTGCCGTTTTTAAAGATTTGTACGGTAATAAATGGGATTTGTTGGAGCCTAATGAACATGATGAGTAAGTTAATTGCTATTCTTCGTAACAAATTAAACTTAGTGTGGACATATAGGTATTAGTGAGGGGTATCTTGATGCTTTTTATATTTATGGTTGCAAATACTACTAGATGGGCAATAGTTTTATCGACCTCAAAATTTTCAACGATAAAATAATAGCTTAGGATTTAAATCAAATTACTTTGAAAACAACTAAAATTTTATGTGCAATACTTTTATCTAGCTATCTAATTGGCTGCCAAAGCAATAAAGTAAAAGTTCCTGATTCACCATATCCAATTAGCGATGACTCTTTTACAATGGATACTATTGCAACCGGATTTGTAATACCATATGGTATAGCCATATTGGAAGAAGATGAATTTTATATCACCGATAGAATAGGTAAAATGTTTCACATTCAAAATGGAAACAAAACTGAAATATCTGGTATGCCTAAGGTGGTCACTTTTGGTACACCTGGTCTCCCTGCTATCATGCATGGTGGGTTAATGGACATTAGTCTGCACCCTAATTATGCTTCCAACGGTTGGGTTTACATTTCATATTTAGGTGAAGATGGTTTAGCAAAGGTTTCTAGGCTAAAAGTACATGATAATGCAGCTACTGAATTTCAGCCAATTTTTGCTACTAGACATACTAATTATACAGGTAACGGCATGCGCATAGTTTGGGAAGATGAAACTCATTTTTTTCTAAATGTTGGAAACTCCAATTTTTCCACCAGTTCGAATCCGGTTTTAAATGCCCAAGACCTCAATGACGATGCCGGAAAAATTCATAGGTTATTAGAAGACGGGAGTATACCTGCAGATAATCCGATTTTTAAAGGTTTTACTTCACCCTCAACTATTTGGAGCTATGGTCATAGAGATGTTCAAGGGTTGGTTTTAGATACGTTGACCCATACGCTTTATGGGGTTGAACACGGACCAAAAGGAGGGGATGAATTCAACATCATTGAAAAGGGCAAGAATTACGGTTGGCCTCTTTTTTCGTATGGCATCAATTATGACGGAGCTTGGGTGTCTACAATTTCTCAAGATTCGGCAGCCACATTTACTGTTTTTCCCGAACATTATTGGACAGTTCCAACAAATGACGGGGGGCAAGCCATTGCACCGGCATGTTTGCTACAAGTTACAGGAAGTACTATCTCCGATTGGAATAATTATTTTCTTATTGGCTCCTTGGCCTATAGAAGGCTAATGAAATACAATAGTGAAACCGGCAAAACATTTGGTTTGAAGATAGAAGGTAGGGTAAGAATTATTAAACAGCTTCCTAGTGGAAATATCATTGCATTAATTGAACGCAATGACCTCAGACAATCTAATGGGTTCATTGTGAAAATTTCAGAATGAGAAATAACCTTGTCAATATAGTTAGCTAATTGTAACGAATAGATTTTGTAAATTAGGAAAGCAAAATTATTAATCCCTGAGATGCAGATACCAGAAATACCCAATTTAATTCATTACGCCATTCCTTTTTTTGCAGCGACCGTGATCCTTGAGGTCATTTTAACGGTGAAAATTAAGCTTGAAGACTATGAGTATAAAGATGCAGGCACTTCAATTCTTATGGGCTTGGGTAATGTAGCAATCGGTTTACTTACCAAAGGCATAGCATTAGGGTTGTTTTATCTACTATATAATTTTTACCATCTGTTCGAAATACCTTTTGCTTGGTGGTCTTGGTTGATATTACTTTTTGCGGAGGATTTTTGCTATTATTGGTTTCATAGAATTAGTCATGAGAGCCGGTTTTTTTGGGCAAGCCATGTAGTGCATCATTCTTCAAAAAAATACAATTTAAGTACAGCATTACGGCAAACGTGGTCTGGTGGATTTTATACGTTTATATTTTGGATTCCTTTAATCATTATAGGCTTTCATCCTGTTATGGTGTTGGTTCAAATGTCCATTAGCTTAATTTATCAATATTGGATTCACACTGAAATGATTCGTAAAATGCCAAAATGGTTTGAATTTATTTTTAATACTCCGAGTCACCATAGAGTACACCATGCTACGAATCCACAATACTTAGATAGAAATCATGCAGGTGTTTTTATCATTTGGGATAGGCTGTTTGGTACTTTCGAGCCAGAAATAGAAAAACCTGTTTATGGCTTAGTGAAAAATATAGATACCTATAATCCCCTTAAAATTGCCTTTGCAGAGTGGTATATGATGTTTAAAGATTTCTTTACAGTTAAAACTTCTATAGTAAATAGATTTAAGTATCTCATAAAACCACCAGGTTGGCGACATGATGAGGGTAGTGTGCTATCGTCTGATTTAAGAAAAGAGTGGGAGGAGAGTAACGAAGCAAATGTATCGTAAGTTACTATCTCACCTTTAAATAAACCTTGAAATCTATGTCAACAAATAATACAATTGCAATCTGTGGTGCCGGTATTGCTGGGGTAGCGACCGCTTACTTTTTATTAAAAGAAAGAAAGGATTGTAAAGTTATTTTGATTGATAAAAATCAGCCTTTATCATTTACAACAAGCAAGTCTGGTGAAAATTTCAGGGACTACTGGCCTGAAAAAAACATGCGTCAATTTGTTGGTGATAGTATTCAATTAATGAAAGAATTAAGGGCAGAATTTGGTGATGATTCTTTCGAAATGAAAAATTCTGGATATAATTTTATTAGTCATGATGCTGATAATCCCATTTTTGGTTCAGGTAATAAAGACGGTTCTGCTGACTATTTAGAAGAAATAACAAGCGCGCAGGTAATTCAGAACAATTTTCCTTACCTAGATAAAAAAATAGAGAAAGTAGTTAAAATTAAGAATGCGGGTAAAATAGATGTCTATGATTTAGGAAACTTGTTGCTTCGTGAAGCTAAGAAAATGGGACTTGTTCAAGTGGAAGGTGAAATTTTGAATATGGAGAAAAAAGATTCAAAATTTAAAGTACTATTAGATTCAAAGAAATCTATTGATGTAGATAAAGTCGTAATAGCAACTGGTCCTTTTTTAAATACGATTGCTAAAATGTTTGGGTTTCAATTTCCGATATCAAATACATTGCAAAGAAAATTTATAATTCCAGACCCTAATAATATCATTCCTAAGAACATGCCTTTTACCATTTATGCAGACACTCAATTTTTAAATTGGTCAACAGAAGAAAAAGAATTTTTCGCTTCCGATAAAAAATACAGATGGTTACTGAATAAATTTCCGGGGGGCTTGCACATAAAGCCCGAAACAGAAGGTATTAAACTAGGTTGGGCATTTCAAACGGAAAAAAGTAGTCCGACATGGGAAACACAAAATTTCGATTTTTTTCCTCAAGTAGTCTTAAAAGGCGCTAGTCGGTTTATTCCCGAGCTTTCTAGGTATGAAAATAATATTCCCACCCCTTTAATAGAATATGCTGGGTATTATACTAGAACTAACGAAAATTGGCCCTTAATTGGAAATACAGAAGTAGATGGTGTATTTGTAGTCGGTGCTCTTGCGGGTTATGGTACAATGAGCGCATGTGCAGCAGGTAAACTTTGTGCTAACTATATTTTAGGTGAGAATGAACTACCGACGTATGCAACGTATTTTCATCCATCGAGATATGAAAATGAGGCAATACGAAAAGAGATGAGTTTATTGGATAGTGATGGTCAATTATAGGGTTTGAAAAATATTTTAGAGAAATGTTAGAAATACGACAGCATTGCGAAAATTGCGACCGGGCTTTACCGAATGATAGTTTAGAAGCTATGATTTGTACGTACGAATGTACATTTTGTGCAGAATGTGTTGAAAACATTCTTCAAAACGTTTGTCCGAATTGTGGTGGTGGATTTGAAAAAAGGCCTAGTAGACCAAAAAACGAGCTAATTAAAAACCCACCAAGAAAAGACAAGGTAATTAAGCTGGTTTCATTTAATAAGTTTTTAGAAGCCAATAATAATATAGAACCTAATAAAAGGTAAAACCGCTCAATCAGAATTCAATTTAGATGCAATTTCTTTTTGAAAATGTAGTATTGTAACATTTCAATTGCTCAATCGTCAGAAAGACATAAAACCAACCAATCTATTAAAATGAGCAATAAGTTAATAGCCTATATTGGCATTCTAGGCGTAAGTTTATTTGCAATTGCTGCCATTGTTGGACCGTTATTAATCGATGATTATAGTGTTATTAGTCAGTATATAAGTGAATCATTTGCCTCTAATACTGAATATGGATGGTATTTACAATACTTCGGATATGTGCCAAGTGGAATACTTATTGCTGCTTTTTGCATCACTGCTCCCAAATATCTCCCTGAATCAAAACTGATAATAGCCGGATTTTTAGGTCTTGTGATATTCTATGGTATAGGTACTGTCACAGTAGGACTTTTTCCGTGTGATGCTGGATGCCCAACTAACATTATAGATTCAAGTGCCGCACAACTAATTCATAATGCAGCAGCTTCATTGACCTATATTTTTCTGCCTATTTGTATTCTTGGTATCGGTCTAGGATTGAAAAAATTCGAAGCGTTTAAACGATTATCTCAAATTTCAATGGCTACGGGAATTATAAGTGCCATTTTCATTTTTGTATTGTTCTCTAATCCAGAATCGGGCTATAGAGGTTTACTTCAGCGGGTAATCGAAACTTCTTTTATTACTTTCATTATTTCAAGTGCACTAAAAATCAGGAATAGCAATTAAATTGATGCATACGTTCAAGATTTTTAATCAACCGTCAACGATTAACTACTCCTTATAAATCAAACCATCTTTCATTACAAAAGAAACATTTTTTACAGTAGTGATATCTTTAGCAGGATTTCCTTTAATGGCTATGATATCGGCTAAGAAGCCTATTTTTAACTCCCCTAGTTGATTTAAATGAAACATGTTAGCGTTATCAGATGTGGCTGATTTTAATACAGCTAAAGGCTTCATTCCGTAATCGACCATTAGTTCCATTTCGCGGTAGTTCTCGCCATGTGGAAACACCCCAACATCACCACCAAAGACAATTTGTACACCAGACTCTAAGGCCATTTTAAATGATTTGCGTTTCTGTTGAATTCGTTCAGGTTCTGGATCGGTAGCTTTGTTCCAACCTCGGTATTGTGTAATAGCATCACCAGCGGCAAGGGTAGGGCATAAGCCTATTCCTTTTTCTTTCATCATCTTAAAAATTTCTAGCGTACCACCGTCACCATGTTCAATGGTTTCAACACCACCTTGTATAGCTCTTTTCATGCCTTCTGGTGTACCGGCATGTGCAACCACATATTTTCCTGCACTTTTTGCCGTGGCGACCATAGCATCAATTTCTTCCTGTAAAAAAGTAGGTTGAGAATCTGCACCGGGTGTCCAACGGTAATCGGCATAAATTTTTATTAAGTCAGCTCCGTTACCCATTTGTCTACGCACAGTTTCAATACATTGGTCAACTCCGCTAGCAGCTTCTGCACCCAAGGGTACGGTTACGCCATCATGAAAACCTTTTGGTCCGTATGCACCTGTTGCAACAATAGCTGGTCCGGCGACCAAAAGACGTGGCCCAATTATGATACCATCATCAATGGTCTTTTTTAAATATACATCGGTGTACCCTGCACCCTCTGCACCTAAATCTCGCATGGTCGTTACTCCCGCCATAAGTGAATTTTTAACGTGATTCGTTCCTCTTATAGCACGTTCAACGGGTGATTCTTTGAGCACTTGGTCATTCCAATCCGTTTCATTGTAAGGATGTAAAAGTACATGTGAATGTCCTTCAATGATGCCAGGCATTAGGGTAGTGCCGGCTAAATCAATTTCAGTTGTATTCTTTGGTTTTTTTAATCCATTGAGATTTCCAGCGTAAGTAATCAAGTTTCCCTCTACCAGAACGACCCAATTATCATGCATTTCTATACCATCAAATATACGGTCTGGTTTCAATAATGTTTGGGAATAAAGATTTCCGAAGGTAAAAAGTAATACATAGAACCAAATTTTCATTCGCTTAGTTTTGTGCTGCGTGTTCCGCAATGCTGTTTAATTTTTCTTCAATGGCTTGTTTTGATAGCCATTTGCCTTTTACAACCACACCTTCAATTTGTTGAAGTGCAGCTAGGTTTTCTAAAGGATTGCTATCAAGGATAATCAAATCGGCCGAGAGACCTTCTTTCACTTGCCCGAATTCATCCAAAGCACCAAAGTACTTTGCAGGATTTATAGTTCCGGACTGAATAATTTCTAAACTAGTAAGACCTGCATTTTGCATTCCTTTAACCTCATGCTGAATCGAAAATCCAGGTACATTAAAAAGTTGTGGTGCATCTGACCCAAGCAATATTCCGTGGCCATTATCCTGTAATTTTTTAATAAGTTGTTTACGAATGTCGTCAAATTGTTGCCATTGGGTTTCGCTGAAACTTTCATCTTGCATGGAAGTTTCTTTGGTAGTCTTCCATTTCTCTAATGTAGATTTTGGCATATACTTCATTTCTGGTTGATTCAGTAATTCATCGGCGGTTATTGGAGCGAACCATCTTTCAAAAAGGCTTTGTGTGGGTACGATCCAAACCTTATGTTTTTTTGCAAGAGCAACTAGTTCATCAATATTAGTAGTGTCTGCCAGAGGGGTAAAGGCATATCCAAAGAAGCCATTTTCATCGGCTTTTACATTAGCTGATGTGGGCACTAGACCTTCAAGGAAACCGTCTACATGATCGATGGAGGCATAATTGCTCTCAAGGGCGTGACGAACACCTACATCGACAGGCACGTGGCCAGCAAAGGTTATACCAACTTTGTTCGCTGTTTCAACAGCCTGATCAAAAACATCTCTTTGTATACCTGGGTGTATTTTAAGAAAGTCATACCCGTCTTTTTGATATTGGGTTACTTTCTCAACTGCTTCTTCTTTAGTTTTTACGGAATTACCATTTAATGATGGACTGGAAACATAAATTCTTGGGCTTAACAATGTTCCTTCATGAGCTTGCTTTCTTAAATCGAGATGCAATGGGTCTCCCAACATACCTCGTATTGTCGTAACACCATTTGAAAGGTATAGAAAAAGGGTTTCTTCAATTCGCTCTTGGGAGGTAGTGGGCGGCGGAATATGGGCGTGCATTTCTGCCAAACCCGGCATAAGATATTTTGCTGTGCCATCTATCAGCGTATCAAAGTTATTAGTATTAAGTTTATCAATGGTGATACCTTTAATCCTTCCAGAATCGATGATTACGTTTCGGTTTTCTAATAGTTTACCTGTTTCTACATCTATTATGGTAATGTTAGAAATAAGCATATCCTGTTTTTCATGAATAACCTTTGATTCTTTGCAGGAGGTAAAAAATAGTAGTGTTAGAAAAAGATAGGATAGTGTTCTCATGACTATTTATTTTATGTGATTAGCGATTGGTTTCAATAAGTTTTCAAGTGATGTTTCGGTATAGATAACACCATTTGTTAGCACCATGAATATATTTTTGGTTTGCTTAATATCTTCTAATGGATTGCTGTTAAGTAATACGATATCGGCTATTTTACCTTTGGATATTGTACCGTAATCATCGCTCTTTTTTAAAAACTTAGCTCCATTGTAAGCAGAAGCTCGTAGGGCATCTAAAGGCGAAATGCCGATAGCAACCATAGCTTCTAATTCTTTATGTAAAGAAATACCAGGGTATGTATAGCTGTTATACGCACCACTATCTGAACCCGCCAAGAGTGAAACTCCGTTATTATTTAATTTAAATGCGAGCTGCCCAAAAAATTGGTCTAAAGCCTTACGGTCGGTTACTTGCTTTTTTGATGCATTTTTCACGCGGTCAATTCTACCTTGATATGTTTTTTGAATACCAGGAGACATAAATTGTAAATAGGTGTCTTTTGAATGGTCTACTTCATCTAAATAGCTTAATACACCACCAATATGTAACGTAGGTACAACAAAGACATTATTCTGTTTTAGCTTCGTGAAGGTCTCCATTGCAGTAGAATCAGAATAAGAGGATTGTAACAAGGGCATAGCATCCCAGAAGCCTATTTCCTTTTTAATTAACTGTTCAGTTATTTCTTTTTCATTAGAAGAACAGCCCTTCATAACATAGTATAAATGCTCAATGGCGTTTATACCTGCATCAATGGTAGCATCAAGCTCAACCGTAAATGGCATATGCCCAGAAGTAATAAGGTTTCTCTTCTCTGCTTCTTGAATGGTCTTCAGGTAATTGTCTCCAGAAATTTGGCTATCATACAGTTTTACAAAATCTACAGGTATAGCTTGTAAGGAATCTAATGCTTTATTGATGTCTTCATCATTTTCAACTTCTAATGACCCAGCCCAAGTGGCCCCAGGGCCATCTATTTTAGGTCCAGAGGTGAAGATCGAAGGACCTGTTAATTTTTTATCTGCAATTGCTGTTTTCCATTCCATTACAGATGATGTTAAATCACCACCTGCATCGCGAACTGATGTAATACCGTTTGCTATGTAAAGATTTAGAAAATTTTTGTTCGCTTCTATTAAAGAATCACCACCTCTAAAATGCACATGATTATCCCAAAAACCTGGTAATGCATATTTACCTGAACCATCGATTGTTTGGTTTGCTTTTGCTTTTGAATTTTCAAAAGCTGCTTCTATACGAGCAAAATGACCATCTTTTAAGTAAATATTCGATGCATCTATTTGTCCAGTTTCTAAATTAATGATGTTTACGTTCTTAATAGCGACATCATATACAGCATCGGGTTCTGATGTACAGGAAAACATAGTCGCAAAGCAAAACATGCTTAGACTGAGTTGTTTGATTTTAATTGAGCTTGGCATGTTAGATTGGTTAAGGTAGAAAGGTAAAAATAATTATGTATTCATTAATTGTCTTATCAAGATAAATACAAAAATTAGTAGACTATACCCTATAAAAAAAGGAATTATATAGGCTTTAAAGCCTAAGACTAAAAAGAGTCCGATTAGCAGTAATTGAAAGCCTAGACCAAATGTTGAGACTGCGGTCATAAGCCAATTGGGTAAATATTTACCCTTTATGGCATTCTTATCTAGACCATAAATAATACGATCATATGGGCCATAGCAAAATGAATAGAAGCGGTACAGTATGTCGACGGTTTGTTGATTTTCACCTCTTAGGGCTGTGGGAGTTTTATTCTCAAATACTCTACTTGTGGTATCGCCATTATGTCTATTTCTTAAAATTACATAGTAATAATTGTAGAGTGTACCTTGTAATTCTAGTCCAACAAAAGCTAGCAATGCTAAGAAAAAATCGCTATTGGTGATATACCAAATAGAAAGTATGAAAAGCAGATTAAGTATGAAATCTGAAATAGAGTCAAAGTAACGACCAGTATGTGATGGTGTATTCTTTAATCGCGCCAATTCACCATCTGCAGCATCGAGAACCGATTTTAGAACAAGAAAAAATAAAGCAGACCAATAAAAGTTGTTTAGTATAAAAGCAATTGCCAAAAGTCCGCAGACCGTAAAGGCTATTGTAACATGTATTGGTGTATAAATTGTTGTTTTTAAACGGTTAGCAATTAAGAAGGCAAAGGGCCTACCGTAATCAGATAAGTCCAGGAACTGATGTTCCTTAGGTAATTTAGACATTTAATAGACATCTTCGGGAAAACCAATAACGGAAACACGTTGGCTTGGTACACCACAAAAGCGAATGTAAAAATAAGGCTTAATTAACAATTAAGTAAATACGGGTAGAGTGGGGTTTAAGCAATTTATTTTCTATTTTATCGACCGCCTCCATTTCTGTATTTTTCATTTTCTGTGCATAACCCAATGATTTCGACAATTCGTTTTAGTCTGGTTTCCTCTCTTTTAGCTTGGTTAAGCCAGTATAGATAACTCTTACATTGACCTCGGGTAAAATTAGAATAGTTCTCGAATGCTTTGGGGTTCTTATTAAATGCTGCTTGTAAATCTTCGGGTATAACTCCATTTTCAACATTATCTAGTGAAGTCCATGAGCCATTTTCCTTGGCGATTTTAATTGATGCTAATCCGGTAGCATGCATAAGTCCTTCGGTCTTCAATTTTTTTATATGATTTTTATTAACCTTACTCCAAACACTTTTGGGTTTTCGCGGACAAAAATATTGGCGTCTCTTGCCATCTCCTAAACTTTTAACCGTACTGTCAATCCATCCATAACAAAGGGCAACACGCACAGCTTCTTCCCATCGCATACTATCATTTTCGTGTGCTACAGTGTAGAAAATGAGATAGATACCATTATAGTTAGAATGATTATTATGTAACCATTCTTTAAAATCTATGTCATTTCTGAAATATAACTCTGGTAATTTTGTCATAATTCATTATTTGTAGATAAATTTTTCATAAAAATACAATGTTTCATAGGTAATCTATTGGTTTATAAAGATTCGAACACTATTTTTATCAATTCTTAAATCAACTAATCAACAACATTTTACGTATGAAGAAAATTTTAATGGTGCTGCTTTTGGGCTTTGCACTTACTATTGTCTCATGTGGTGGCAATAAACGTGATGGGGAACCAAAGGTTTTGGTCTTTTCAAAAACCATGGGTTTTAAACACGCTTCCATTCCTACAGGAATAGCGGCTATTCAAAAATTAGGTCAAGAAAACGGTTTTGCCGTAGATACGACCAAGAATGCAGAACTATTTACTGATGAAAATCTTAAACAGTATTCTGCTATTATCTTTATGAGTACAACTGGTAATGTACTTGACCAATTTCAAGAGGCCGCGTTTGAGCGTTATATTCAAGCCGGTGGAGGTTATGTTGGGGTACATGCCGCAGCAGACACTGAGTACGATTGGGGATGGTATAATGATTTGGCTGGTGCACAGTTTTTAAGTCATCCAAGTGGTACGCCTACTGCTGATTTTATCATTAAGGATAAAAATTTCATAGCGACTAAATTTTTTACAGATAGTGTTTGGAATAGAACAGATGAGTTGTATAACTACAAAAACATCAATCCAGATATAAATGTATTAATGACATTAGATGAATCTTCTTATGAAGGAGGACAGAACGGTGATTTTCATCCGATAGCATGGTACCATGATTTTGATGGTGGTCGTGCATTTTATACAGGTGGCGGTCATACAGATGAAAGTTTTTCTGAAGATTTATTTGTAAAACATCTTTTAGGAGGAATTCAATATGCCATTGGTGATAATTTGAATTTAGATTATGCTAAGGTAAAGTCACAAATTCCACCAGATGCGGATCGTTTTGCAAAAGTTGTTTTGAGCGAGGGTCAGTTTTTTGAGCCTACAGAAATGGCAGTTTTACCTAATGGCGACGTATTAGTTGCACAACGTAGGGGTGAAGTGGTGTTATTTAATAATGAAACTCAAGAATTAACAGAGGTTGCAAAACTAGACGTGTATTGTAAAACATTGGAGACTCCTGGAGTTAATGCAGAAGAAGGCCTTATGGGCTTACAGAAAGACCCAGATTATGCTAATAATCATTGGATTTACTTGTATTATGCACCAACCGGTGATAAATGGATAAACCGTCTTTCACGTTTCAAATACATGGATGGTAATTTCGATTTAGTTTCTGAACAGGTGATTTTAGAAATTGATTCTCAAAGAGAAATATGCTGTCATACAGGTGGTTCAATTGCTTTTGGTCCTGATAACTTACTTTACCTATCGACCGGAGACAACTCTACTCCATTTAATGAGAAGGGCGAGAAATATGTAAACAACGGTTTTGCTCCTTTAAATGATACACCAGGTCACGAGCAATTTGATGCAAGACGTTCATCGGGAAACACGAATGATCTTCGTGGTAAAATTTTAAGAATAAAAGTAAAGGAAGATGGTACGTATGATATTCCAGAAGGCAACTTGTTCGCAGTAGGTACTGAAAAAACAAGACCTGAAATATATACTATGGGTCATAGAAATCCGTATAGAATATCCGTAGACATGAAAAGAGGATATGTTTATTGGGGTGATGTTGGGCCAGATGCTAGAGCAGATAGTTTAAGTACCAGAGGACCAAGAGGATATGATGAAATGAACCAAGCACGTAAGGCAGGTAACTTCGGCTGGCCTTTATTTATTGGTAATAACTATGCTTATAATGAGTATAATTATGAAACAGGTGAAAGCGGACCGGCATTTGACCCTGAAAAACCGATGAATACTTCTAGAAACAATACTGGTTTAACAGAATTGCCACCTGCAATCCCAGCATATGTTTATTATCCTTATGTAGAATCAGGTGAGTTTCCTCAAACTGAAACAGGAGGTAGAAATGCAATGGCAGGTCCAACCTATTATTCAGATTTATACCAAGGTGATGAGAAGCTACCAAGTTATTATGACGGTAAAGTTATCATCTATGATTGGATGCGAGGTTGGATGTTCGCAGTGCACTTAGCTGAAGATGGTAGTTTCAGTAAAATGGAGCCTTTTGCACCTAATGTAAAGTTGAATAACTTAATAGATATGGAAGTAGGTCCGAATGGTAAAATCTATCTTCTAGAGTACGGAAGTGGTTGGTTCTCTCAAAATGCAAATTCTGCTTTAGGATATATCGAATTTAACGGCGGTAATAGACCACCGGTAATTGATAATCTAATTGTAGAGCACACATCTGGTAAACTACCATTAGCGGTAACGGCAAGCACAGAAGCTGTTGACCGTGAAGGTGATGCTGTTAAATACATGTGGGATTTTGGTAATGGTGAAACCAAAGAAACAACAGAACCTAATGTAAGCTATACGTATACTGATGCTGGTTCCTACAAATTGAATGTAACTGCTTCTGATGATAAAGGTGCTTCAGCTACTAGTGAAAGTACAAGTATTGTAGCAGGTAATTCTAGACCAGAAGTTGCTATCTCTTTAGGGGGTGACATACCGTCATTTTATTTGGCAGGACAAAAAATCGATTACGATGTATCGGTTACAGATCCTGACGGTGCTACCATAGACCCAAAAAATATCTTCGTAAGTGTTGATTATTTGGAAGGAATGGATAAGGTAGCCATGAGCTTAGGTCACCAACAAGTTTCTGCTGCGGTTACAGGTAAAGCATTGACCCAGTCAATGGATTGTAAGACGTGTCATAAAGAAGCAGAAGCATCTATTGGTCCGAATTACAAAGATGTAGCGAATAAGTATAAAGAACGTCGTGATGCAGCTACTTACATACAAGGTAAGATTGTTACAGGTGGTAGTGGTGTTTGGGGCGAGGTTACTATGCCTGCGCATCCGAAGATTTCATCAGATGAATCTAGACAGATTGCATTATATATTCTTTCATTATCTGGTGATCAAAAGAAAGAGGAATCTTTGCCAGCTAACGGTACAATTACGGCAGCGCCATCAACGCCAGGTCATATGCTTGTTATAACAGCAAGTTATACCGATGAAGGTGCAGAAGGTACAATTCCACTTACAGGATCTAAATCTATTGCAATACCAAGTAGTACAGTTAAATTTTCTGATACAATGAAAGTTGATGGTATGCAAGCAATGAGTTTTGGTGGTATGGATTTATTATTAATAAACAAATCTTCAGGATGGTTCGTTTTGGAGAATGTTTCTTTAAAAGGAGTTAAGTCGGTATCGCTAACTTCGGGATGGCAAGCACCACCTACAATGTTCTTTGATTTTGAAATTCATGAGAATTCTGCTAATGGACCTTTAATTGGTAAAGGACAACTTCCGGCACAAGCAGGAGGTTCTCAAGGAACAATGTTTACAATTCCAATTACTGAAACGGTTACTGGTGAAGGTCCTTACTATATCACTTTTAAAGGTGAAGAAGGTAAAGAGCTTTCTCAGTTAGCCTTAACCGGTGCTGTTTTTAAATAACATTTTAGTTTTATAATTGAATTAAAAAGCCCGCTATTGAGCGGGCTTTTTTTATTGGTATGTTCAATCTTTCTATTGCTTACTATGTATGATTAATAAGACTACCTGTTCAATTTTTGACTTATCGACTCGCCGATTTTCATCAATAAGTTAGTTTCTGCTTCTGTGAAATCATAAGGTACAGGCTTTGCTATACCAATGGTTCCATATAATTTTTCATTGTACATCAATGGAGCGGCCAATGAACCTTCAACTTTGGTGTCTTTTGCCGAAGGTCTCGCTACACCAGAATCATCTGTTTGTAGATTACACATTTCTACAGGTTTTCTACGTTCCGCTGCAATGCCCGCCATTCCTTTTCCAATAGGAATAGTAGATAATTTTGGAATTAAAAATTCAGGAATACCTTGTTGAGCTTGCAGTTGTAATAGTGAGTCGTTATCTAAAAAGTGTAATGTTCCTGTAGAACAATTGAAATGCTCTAAGGTTAGTTTTAATAGATTTTCCCAGTTAGGGGCATCTTTCAATAATTCAACTTTTACCGTTTTTGGTATTTCAATTGTGCTGTTCATTTTATATTATTTCTATAATACCGATTAACTAAGAAGGTATTTAAGTTATAGTATGATAAAGGTACGTTTAATCTGTTTTCGATAATAGTAACCGCTAAGCAACTTTTGTTCCTTTTGGTGGTCTTCGGTATGCATAGTATCCTAAGACAGCATTTATGGCCTTGGCAATAGCTATTCTGATAGGAAATAACTCTTCGCCTAATGATTCATCAATAGAACGTAATTGCATGTAGTAATTACTGATAAGGGGATAATCTTTTTTTGCAGCAATATGCGACTCCGCTTTAGCAACGGCAACTGGCATTCCCTCTTTTATAGGTTTACAGGTTACCAGTATAGGTTTGTCATTTTTATGAAGCATGGCCGAAAATCCAAATAATCTACAGATTAGACCGCGATGCGCATAGTCAGAACAGAAACCGATATCACCAGGAGCCAGAATAGTATTTAAAACAGGGCATAATGTGGTAGACTTATCGTTATTCAATTTATCGAGCCATTCTTCTGCTTCACCATTTTTGAAAAGTGAATACGCCAAGGGTAAGAACTCTAACGCTGAAGCATTGATGTCGGGTTTACTGCAGCATTTGCCGCAATTGGGCATGCAGCCCAGTCCTGTGGATTTTTGAAAGGAGCCCACTTCCTTTTCCAATTGGTTGAAAACACGTTCTACCGCTCGAACTTTTAGGTATATCGACAAAGTCTAATTTAAGCCGGCGAAGGTAGACTAAGTTTACATGCACTGAACAAAAGCACAATTTTTTATACGATAATATTTAATTTTGAAGAAGGAGGTGCTAATAAGTTGAAAATCAATTTTTTATATTTGTATACTTCTCTCCATTTTGGAGATAAATATTTCGTGGAAAGTGTCAGAATTACGTTAAAATCGCTCTGTTTTTATAGCTATAGGTTCTCCATTCAAATGCTCTTTAATTTCAAATTTGATAACCCCTAAAACATGTTCCTCATTAGTTAAAACTTGTACTTCCCATTCACCTGGTTTTACATTGTTCTTATAGGTATAACCTCTAAATCCGCCATCGCGGCCTCCAGTTATATTGTAACCAATGTCTTCAGTGATTTCCCATTCTTTGGTATTATGATTATACCATTTCCATCTATGGAAAACAGCCTTTTTTAAATCGGTAGGCGCAAAAATAGAAGAGAAAATATAAACACTTTCATCGGGTACATAAGCGAAATCAAGTTTGTGCTTCCTCCAAAAAACAAAAGAATCTTCAGGCTCATAGCTAACGAGATACGTATCATCTTTCATCGTTACATTATGTGCCACAATACCCTTATCTAAAGCTAATGGTACAGGAGGAATAAGTTTCAGAAAATAGAATAGATTAATTATACCGTAGATACTTAGTATAATAATAATCATTTTACCCAATTTTATTTCTTGTCTTGTACTCGGGCTTTTACCATAAATAAATATCAATAACACTAATGTAACAGCAAGACTGGTAACACCTGAGATTAGGAAAATAGTGGTATTTAATTCCTTCAAAAAAACCGGAATCATGAAGGTGAAAAAGGTGAAGCTAATAAAATAATACACTCCAAATTGTAAGTATTTATTCGAGATTCTCTTTTTTAGAAACTCATTGGCAATCAACAACAAGACTAGTATGATGAAGAAAGATGCAGTCTTTGAAAGCGAAACACTTCTTGAAAAGTAAATAACATATGCACTAGATAGGCCACCAAAGAAAAACTGTATCGCCAATGGAAAATACTCTTCATATCGTTCTAAGAAGGTATTTTTCCATTTACCATCATCAACCAAATTATATAAATACAATACTATCGATAGAGATGTCATATGCAGACATAAAATCGTTAAATCATAAGTACGGTCAATACGGCCTAAGGTTAACGTGTCAAAAATAAAACCACCAATAAAGAATACTATTGGCGCATACTTAGCGTTCCTTCGAATAAAATCTCTGAAGGCACTGTTTTTAAATCTAACGATTGTTCTTTTCATGAAGACCTAGGGTAATAATCGTTAAATGTAAATTAAATAAAAAGAGGTTATTGCTCTTATACTATTTATGATGAGCTCAATACAATACTATTAATTCAATTTTGAATCAATATAAAAATTAGGGTCTATTGTAATAGTTTTTAAATTTCCTTTAATTTTTTGAGTTTGCCACGTAATTGTTGGTTCTAACCAAACAGGTTTATCCTCAATAAGAACACGTAAAGGAATGGTAAAACCTTCTACAGTATTTGAGTAACGATATAGTAGCTTTTTTCCTTTTATGGAATACTCGAAAACAGGAATTTTAGTAGTACGCAAATACTGATTAAAGAATGGTCTTAAATCGCGTTTCATCTGCATACTGATATAATGCTCTATTTGGTCTGTTGTTACCGTTTTATGATAGAACTCTGAGTTAAGCCCGCGTAGAATAGCTCGCCATTTATCATCATTAACTACTTGGCGTAGTGTATGCAAAATATTTGAACCCTTATAGTACATATCACCACTACCTTCATGATTTACATCATAAATACCAATAATTGGCCTGTCATTTTTAATGTTTTTACGAATTCCTTGTACGTAAGCATTTGCGGCTTCGGTGCCATAATGATAATCTAAAAACAAACTTTCAGAATAACAGGTAAAACCTTCATGGACCCACATATCAGCAGCATCTTTGTATGTGATGTTATTGGCAAACCATTCATGACCAGCTTCATGAATAATGATAAAATCAAATTTTAAACCCCAACCAGACCCTGATAAATCTCTGCCCAAATAGCCATTTATATATTGGTTACCATAGGTCACAGAGCTTTGATGTTCCATTCCCAAATAAGGCACTTCAACTAACTTAAATGAATCTTCATAAAAAGGGTAGGGGCCAAACCAGTTTTCAAAAGCTTCCATCATTTTAGGAGCATCTTTGAAATGCTTTCTAGCCTTTTCTAAATTATAGTTTAGAACATAGTAATCCATATCTAAGTCTCCCTTTTCGCCATCGTACTTTTCACCAAAATGAGCATAATCGCCAATATTAACATTCACACCATAATTGTTGATAGGGTTAGATACAAACCAATGGTACGTGTTTGTATCTTCATCTATCTTTCTTAATCGTCCGTTAGATACATTCATAAGTCCCTTAGGGGCTTTTACACTAATAAGCATACTATCTACTTCATCATACATGTGGTCTTTGTTCGGCCACCAGACACTAGCACCTAAACCTTGACATGAAGTTGCCACAAAATCTTTACCGTTTTCATCTTTCTTCCAAGAAAAACCACCATCCCAAGGAGCTTTAACGGCTTCTTTTGGGTGTCCTGAATAAGTAACTATAATTTCATTAAACTCACCAATTTTTTGCTGCTTCTCTAATTGAATAAAATGGGCATTGCCATTATGGGCAATCTCTAATTCCTGACCATCTTGTGTCACTTTTTCAATCTGTAATGGTGATTGTAAATCAACCTGCAATACTTGATGAGGTTCTAATACTTTGTAGCGAATAGTATTGCTGCCGCTTATGAATTTGTCATCAGGATTGACATCGATATCTAAATGATAGTAATTCAAATCCCACCAAGAACGTTCAGGGGTAATACTACCTCTTAGGGTGTCCTGTTCTGTGAATGTTTGAGCTTGACCGAAAGTGAAAAATCCTAAGGCAAGGGCAATTACTATATTTTTCATCCTGTAATGAATTAAATTATTCTTGTAAAATATATTCGCATTAGGTTAAATAGGCCGATTTTATCTAAATATCCCGTTAGGAAAAACAACTGGACTTTCAAATCCGTTTTCACCTACGGCAGAAACTCCGAAAAAGAAATTGTCAATAACAATACCTTCTAAGGTGAACTCAGTAATATCGCCCACATAGCGGCTGTTATCCCAAGTAGGAGAAGTGGTATCTCTCCAATATATCTTATATCCTTTTGCGCCGTCTACTTTACTCCATTGAAACTTCGCCGCTGGTTGAACAATTCCGCCAATTTTTACGGTAGTAGGTGAAGGTGGAGCCCAAGCTAAAGATGCTAGATTAATAGCGTTTACAGCAGTTAATTTAGCAGCATATTTAAAATTCACATGTTCTAAAACATCGCCATAGGCAATGCCATCTTCAACACGAATATCTTGATGCTGCTGTGTGTAGTTTTCGTGAGCCTCCATAATACGAATACCCGGAAAACCAGCATCATTAAAAGGTCGATGGTGACCACCACGACCAAAACGGTCTAAACGATATATCATCATAGGGTTCATTTCTGGCATGTATTGCTTCACATTTTTATGAACATAACGAGCCAGTTGTCTTGAGATACCATCAACTTCGCCGCCATAAAAACGTCTTGCTTTACGTTGCTCTTCAGTTTCAGTAGGAGGTACCGGTTCAGAAAAAATTCTGAAATCAACATTACTAACAATACCATCTACACCAGTAATATTACCAATCATATCATTATTGAAAATTCCGATAACTTCCCAACCTTGGTCTTTTGCATACTGCGCAACGCCGCCACCGCCGAATAAACCTTGTTCTTCACCAGAGAGTCCCATATAAATAATACTGTTCTCAAATTTATATTTGGAAAGTACTCTTGCTGCTTCAATAGTACCTGCCATACCACTCGCGTTATCATTCGCACCTGGAGATTCATCAGTATAATTTGTTGGATCACTTACCCTAGAATCTATATCACCACTCATAATAATATAGCGATTAGGATATGTAGTACCTTTTTGAATAGCGAGTACATTAACTACTTCTACATCTTTTACAATACGATCATTAGCTCCTTTCTTTATCAAATCTTTTTGATAGATAACATTTAAACAACCATTGCAAGCACTTGATGTTTTTTCAAATTCACTTTTAATCCATCTTCTTGCGGCTCCAATACCTCTTGTTTGAGAAACGGTATCGCTTAAGGTATGTCTAGTACCAAAATTGGTCAGTTTTGTAATATCATTTTCAATACGCTCTGCTGAAACGGCATTGATAATGTCATAAATACGTTGGTCGGTTTGGGCAGACATAACAAACGATGAGGTCAGAAGACCAATAAGTAGTAATTTTTTCATTTCAATTTGGTTTATAATTTTAAAATGGTAATTAGTGTGAAGTCCACTAAATGGACGAAAACTTTATTTTTTAGTCTTGTATGATTTTTAGAGGTATTAAACCTACAAAAACAAAAATCGTGAAATGAATTTTATAGTACAATAAATACATCATATTTTCTCATTGATTTTGGTTGCAGCAAAGTCGATGGCATGAATTATCTCACCTTCTTATCCATTAGGTTATAAACTCCCAGAATTGGACCTATGGCCAAGGGAATAAACAATAGATAAATAGGGATGATATTTTGAAGCAATCCTAGGAGTTGGATACTTAAAATTGTAATTGCAAAACCAATACAGTTGACCAGTGTTAGTGCTGTTCCTTTTAATTCGGGTGTAACGGAAGAAGCAACGAGATTAGAGAATTGGGGTGAATCAGCGGTAACAGCAATTCCCCATAAACACCATCCTAATAAAAAAATAGGTGCAGGCGATGATAAAAGAAGAGGGGAGGCTACGCAAAGTAACCCAGATACCGATAATGCAATCATCGCTACTTTTTTGCTACCTATTTTTTGTGAAACCATTCCGCCAAATGCACATGAAGCTCCACCAAGGGCAATTATAATTCCTGTCCATAACGGTATAGAAATTTCACCCCCTGTTTGCCTATTAAACCAAAAGATAGCAACTGGGGTAAATGCCCAAAAGGCATATAATTCCCACATGTGTCCGAAATAACCAAAGGCTGCTTTTCTGAACTCAGAATTTTTAAAAAGTTTAGGCCCTGCATCTAACTTTAAAGAAGGGCTTACTACTCTGTATGGTCCATTAGGAACTAAAACAAACAAGAGCAAACCTCCAATTGCCGTAATACTCGAAGTTATTTTTATAACACTATCAGGATGACTACCCCAAGAGGTTCCATTAATTAAAAAAGGAAAAGCAGTACCTAAAACTAAAGCGCCCACCAAAAAACCCAATGCTTTACCCAATCCTTTTTCGTAGTAATCAGCAGCTATTTTCATTCCTACGGGATAAATGCCGGCAAGAAAAAAACCAGTACTAAATCGCGCAAGCATAAGTCCGAAAACACTAAGATTAGGTAAGATTAGAAATAGGTTAGATAGCGATGCTAAAAATGCGCAAAGCATGAATACCCGAGATGGAGAAAATCTGTCGGCAATCATTAATATACCGAATAGTAAGGTGCCGATAATGAAACCAAACTGAACCGAGGATAATACATAGCCAATTATCTCTGCACCAAAGTCTAGCTTTTTTGTTAACGATTCTAAAATCGCATTACCTGCAAACCAGGTCGATGTGCAGGCAAATTGAGAAAGTATTATTATAGGAAGAATATGAGATTTTTGCTTCACCATATCAATTTATGAAGGTGACTTTGGCTATTTTCCCATTCTCTACTTCATAAATACCCACAGCACTATATGAATTTCCGTTGGCAGTTATATATTCCTCATCAATAACTTTATTACCTATAACAATTCTATTTTTTACTACACAATTTAAATCGATGGTTGATTCAAAATAATCTGTATAACTATTTCTCATTTTATCAATTCCATCTGTTCTTAATTCACCCGATGATCGATATATTTTTACATCTTCTGCATAAAGATTTAAGAATGCATTAATATCTCTAGCATTATAAGCATCAAGTTGTCTTTGAACTATAACTTCTGGGTCAGTAGTTGTTTCTGAATCTCTTATGAAAGACATACTTTTTATAAGTCCGTCAGTTTCATAAACCGCAACCTGTTGGTTTTGCTTTCCATCTATGGTAACGACCTCTTGATCAATAACGGTAGATCCGATAAGTATTCTTGAGGCTACTTTAACTTCTATAGAGGGTGTTTTTTTGTAGAAAGCCTCATAATTCTCTTTCAATTTTTTTCTTCCTATGTACAAGGTGTCCTTTAGAAAGTTTTTGACCACTACATCTTCAGAAAAGCATGCAGCAAATGCTTCCAAATCTCGTGCGTTGAATGTTTCTACTTGTTTTTCAATAATTTTATCAGGTGAATCTTTAGAAACGAAGGTTAAGTAATTGCCATTTGGACTAATTGCCAACCTAGTTATTCCAAGTACTTCCTTTTCTTTAAATTCAAATAATGGTTTCCATTCTTTGTCCCTTGATGGATTGAATGATATTATAAATTTATCATAAGCGGTTATTAAATTTCCATTTTTGGTCCAACATACGTCTTCAGAAGTATCAATTAAAGGTATAATTGCTTTTATTTCCAATAATAATGGATTTAACGAATTTACAATCGTTGAGTCACCGGCTTTAGAAATATAACTTATCAGATTACTATTAGGGATTTTATGTAACGCCCTACCGACATTTTTCTGAACAGTATAATTGGTTTTGTCTTTTAGATTAGAAACTACCAAATCCATACGATTTTCTATTAATACTGTACTTACGATAATATCATTTGAATACCATACATGATAACCTACTTTTAAATCATTTAATAACACACTTGATTTACCAGTCTTTAAATCATACTCATATAGGCGTTGCAGCCCATAATCATCTAATCGAATAGCAGAAATCGCGTCCTTTACAGGAATTTTCAACGGGGAATATTCACTTCCTTTAGGTGTATTGGTTATCCATTTTGAGGTACCGTCTTTAATCGTATAAAGAACAATATCCGTTTGCTTATTTCTTGTTGAAGAAAAAAGAATCTTATCATTATCGAAGAATGAAGGCTGGTTATCGTAGCCTTCATTGTTAGAGATATTGATTATGGAGTCAATTCTTAACGAATCATTTTCCTGTTTTAGTTCTGCTAAGTATACTTCTGAACTCTGTTGAGTGAAAACATTTAGATAGCAAAAGACACTTAAGAGAATAGTAAAATAATTCTGTTTCATTACTAATTGTTTATTACAAATGGAACTAGCGTTTTTCGGCAAAACGTTTTAAAATTGAACGAACATTTTTAGTGTTATCTACAAAATATTTCGCTTGTGTTTTCTGTCGACCAACCTTTATGGTGACAGAGTCTTCAGGTAATTCTTGAAACATAAATTCATCAGTCCAATCATCTCCTATAGCAAAAACAAAATCATAATTATGTTCGCTATAAACCCGCATAGAAGCACGACCTTTATTGACATTGCTGCTCTTAATTTCCATCACTTTATTACCATTTAAAACACTTAGGTCATCATTGGCGATTAGACTGGTAAGTACGGTATTTAGTTCTACAGCTCTCTTCTGTCCGAAATCGGGATCTGTTTTTCTGTAATGCCATGCGAGAGAATAGTTTTTTTCTTCAATAAAACTACCTGGTGTGCGATCTACAAAAGATTCAAGAACAGGTAATATTTTTTCCATCCAATCTTTCTTTACATTTTCGAGCATTCTAAACTCTTCACCACCTTGGGAAATCCATACACCATGTTCTACAATCATGTTGTATTTTTTAGGCAAGAACCATTTTGTAAATGTTTCTTTATCTCGACCACTAATTAAATACATATCAGTGTTTTCTTGCGATGATATTTCATCTAAAAGTTTATATAATTCTTCATCTGGCGATGCTTTTTGAGGGTCATTATGAAAACCTGCAAGCGTACCATCATAATCTAAAAATACCAATCTTCTTTTAGCTTTCTTATAATCGGTCATAACTGTATTCATTAAGTCTACCGATAATCGCTTTGTTTGGTTTGTCTGGTCTTTTTCTTTTTGATTAATTAAAGAATTCATGAAGTCATTAGCCCATTTTTCAACGTTATAGCGTTCCAATCTTTTTTGTAATAGGGTATTTCGTGCTATTTGTTCTTCCTTCGGCATATTAATAGCTTCATTTAGAGAATCTGCTATTTGCTCAAAATTATTAGGATTTATAAGAAGAGATTCATTCATTTCATTTGCAGAACCTGCCATTTCACTTAAAATCAAAACACCAGTTTTATCGGTCCTTGTAGCAATGTATTCTTTGGCTACTAAATTCATTCCATCACGTATTGGGGTTAACCAAGCAATATCAGAAGATGTGTAAAGGTCTATTAGATTCTCGAATGGCATGGATCTATAGAAATACCAAATAGGTGTCCAACTTACTGTAGATAGCTCTCCATTGATACGGCCTACTAATTCATCAATCTCTCTTTTCAATAATTGATACTGAGGTACGTTTGATCTAGACGGTACAGCAAGGATAATTAAACGAACCTTTTCCTTATAATGAGGGTATTTATTAAGGAAGTACTCAAAGGCTTTAAGGCGTTTAGCAATTCCTTTTGTATAATCTAACCGGTCAATGGATAAAAAGAATTTTGCATCCGGAGCAGATTTTTTATGCGTATCCAATCGTTTTTGTAACTCAGATTTTTGGTCTTCGCTTCGTTGTGAATGCTCTTTTGCAGCATCACTAAATTTTTTATAATCGATTCCCATAGGGAAAGAATCCACTTTAATTACTCTCTCGTCTAAATAAATATCATTGAAACTCACCTCTAAACCTAGTAACCTGCGTACAGAACTAAGAAAATGACGCTCATAGTCATACGTGTGAAATCCTATTAAATCAGAGCCTAGAAGCCCTAAAAGAACTTCTTTACGCCAAGGTAGTGTTCTAAATATCTCGTATGATGGAAAAGGAATGTGCAAAAAGAAACCTATAGAAATATCTGGTCGTTCGGCACGTACCATTTGTGGCACCAACATTAACTGATAATCATGTATCCATATGGTATCATCATTATCCGCTTTTTCTAAAATAGCATCTGCAAATTTTTGATTTACAGCTTTATAGATTTCCCAACTTTCTAGTTCAAATTCAGAATATTCTAAAAAGTAGTGGAATAAGGGCCAAATGGTTCTATTACTGAATCCATAATAAAATCCATCAACTTCCTTTTCAGTTAAATTAACCTTAGAAGAACCATGTTCTGCTAAAGCACTATCTATTTTAGAAGTTAATTCTACAGGAATTTCTTCGTCTGTTAGTCCGCTCCAACCAATCCATAGGCTATCACCACCCGAATGCACAGATTTCATTCCGGTTGCCAAACCACCTACACTAGGCACCGCAGTAATGCCGCCATTGCTAATTTGCAATTGTACGGGTAGTCTATTTGAGATTATGATAGTTTTAGCCATAAAAGAGATTTTTTTGCTTCTTCTTGATATTTATTTCTCTAAATTTCGGGAAAAAGGAGGCCAATAGCAATTCAAACCTCATATGAATTAAGATTTTTATTGAATGGATAATTTAGACTACGGAATAATAGGAAATTGTAGAAGTGCGGCGTTAGTATCGAAGACAGGTAGTATCGATTGGTGTTGTTTACCAGAATTTGATAGTCCGTCTGTTTTTGCAAAATTGTTGGATGAAGAAATAGGAGGGAGTTTTGAAATTCATGTCGATGCTACGTATAGCATATCCCAAAAATATGAGCCTTTTACTAATATTTTAATTACCTCGTTTAAATCGGGAGAAAATCATTTTGAAATCCATGATTTTATGCCGCGGTTTAGAAAGGAAGGAAATGCCTATCATGCACCTCCAGAATTAATAAGATATTTCAAACATATATCTGGCGCTCCGAAATTTTCAGTTTTATATGACCCAAAGCTTGAATACGCAATTGGTAAAACTGAATCTTTTATAAAAAAAGATTTTATAGCAAGTCTTACTCATGACGTAAAATTTGATACTATTTTTCTTTACACATCTTTCGACAAAGAAACTATTGTAAATAATAAGGATATTCAGCTAAATGAAGATGGGTATATTTTAGTAGGTTATAATGAAAAGTTATTATTGCCTACCACAGATAGAGCTTATCTTGATTTACAGAATACAAAAGTGTATTGGTTAAACTGGTCAAATTTAACACCAACCTATAAAAAGTTTAATGAAGAAATATCAAGAAGCGCCTTAACGCTTAAACTGCTCAGTTATGACAAAACAGGTGCTGTTTTAGCAGCAGCAACAACCTCATTACCTGAAACTATTGGTGAAGTGCGTAACTGGGATTATCGCTTTTGTTGGATTCGTGATGCCTCTATGGTTATCAAGGTTGTTTCAGAATTAGGGCATAAAAATGTAGCAAGGCGCTATTTACAGTTCATTATTGATTTAATACCTGATAAGGCAGAAAAACTGCAAATCATGTACGGTATCAATAAAGAAAAAAAGTTGACCGAAGAGACCTTAGATCACCTTGCAGGTTACAAAGGTTCGAAACCTGTTCGCGTCGGTAATGCCGCTTATCATCAAAAGCAGAATGATATTTATGGTATTTTGATGGATGTTATTTATGAGCAAATGATGAAGTTTAGCATCGATATAGATAATGGTGAAGACCTATGGGCGATAACCAAAGGTATTGTCTGGATTGTGAGTAATAACTGGAAAGATGCAGATAAGGGTATTTGGGAGTTCAGAACAGAAGATAGGCATTTTACATTCTCTAAAGTTTTGTGTTGGACTGCCTTGGATAGAGCTATCAAAGTTGCAGAAATGCTAGGCAAAAAACATAAAATCGAAAAATGGGAACCTATTCGTGCTGAAATTTGGCAAGATATTTATGACAATGCCTGGAATGAAGAAGTAGGAGCCTATACCCAATCGTATGGTTCAAAAGAGTTGGATGCCTCTGTCTTGTTAATGGAATCTTATGGATGCGTAAATGCTAAAGAGGAACGTTATGTCAGTACCGTACATGCAATTGGTAAGGAACTAAGTAATGATGGATTGTTATATCGCTATAAGAATGAAGATGATTTTGGTTTGCCATCATCCTCGTTTACCGTTTGTACATTTTGGTATATAAACAGCTTGTTTAAAATTGGTGAACATGCAAAAGCATTGGAATATTTTGAGCGACTATTAGGGTATAGTAATCATTTAGGTCTGTTTAGTGAAGATATTGATTTTAAGACAAAAAGGCTGCTAGGAAACTTCCCTCAGGCCTATTCACATTTAGCATTGATTGAGTGTGCAATCAACTTTTCTAAAAAAGAAAGTGAAGATGAAATGTTGGAATCATTAAGGGACTAAATTCTACTAATTAGATGTTTAATCTTCTCAATAAGTGATTTAAAATGTTGAGCGGTCGTAAAGGGATTCATGACAGTAATACGCAAGTAATGAATACCTTTTAATTTCGTTTGTACAATATAAAATTCGCCATCTCCCAAAAGAGCTTGGCGAATTTTTACATTTAATTCGTTGAGGTTTTCAGTATTCAAACCAGGTTCGAAATATCTAAAACAAACAATATTGGACATAGGCTGCAGCGCCAACTCAAAATTTGGTTCCTCTTCTATAAGCTTGGCGAAGTTCGCGCCCATATCATATAGTTGAGTCACATTTGCATCAAAGACCTCTTCACCATATAGTTTTAACAAAGTAAACCAATGAATACTCATCATGTTTTTAGTACATTCAAAAGTTCGCTTGCCAGAGTTATACCAATCTTCATGTTCAGAATCTGACAGTAAATAATCGGCTTTTTGGCTAAATGTTGCCTTAGCGTTTACTTCATTCTTAAATAGTAAAGCTGTAGTTAGTGCAGGCATCATCATCATCTTATGTCCGTCAATAACCACTGAATCGGCTCTTTCAATACCTTTTAAAGTATGTCGATACTTTTTGGAAAAAATTCCAGCACCTCCATGGGCTCCATCCACATGAAACCAAATTTTTTGTTTTTCCGCAAATGTGCCAATAACTTCTAAATCGTCGAAAATTCCTGTTGCTGTTGAAGGGGCGCTACCGACAATAGCAAATATCTCAATTCCCTTTTCTTTCGCTTCATTAAATTTTAACTCTAATAATTCGGTGTCCATTCTAAATTTGTTGGTAACGGGCACTTTAATAATCCCTTGATCACCTAATCCCATTATTCTAGCTGCACGATCTACGCAGTAATGTGCTTCTTCGCTAACCATTATTCCTAATTGGTTTTGTGTTCCTTTATTCCAAATATCAACTTTGGTAATGGCCTTTCGTGCACTTAATAATGCGGTTAAATTAGCTAAAGTTCCACCCGAGGTTAAGAAACCACTAGAATTGGCATCATAGCCAATTTTATTACAAATGATTTCTATGACAATACGCTCAATAGCGTTTGATGCCATACCCATTTCATAAACAGCTGTTCCGTTGTTTAATAATGAACTAATTAAAGAGGTAAGTGCAGTAATTGGAGCAGGTGGACTTACTTGATGACCTAGGTAATTAGGATGATGAATATAGGTGGTGCGTTTCGTTATTTCTTGAAACAAATCTTTTTCATTACCATGAACTAAGAAATCTTTCCAAAATTTTAACTCTTGCTCTGGTTCGTTCCAATTGATTGCGTTTCGTGAATTAGCATTTATCTTATCCTCCAAATGAGAGGTCAATTGATCTATTAATAAATGACCCTTTTTATTAAAATCGGATACTTGATAAACCTTTTGAAGTATTTCTTTATTCATGGTTTAAAATTAGTTGCTATAGCAATGTTTACCAAATAAAAAACCGCCCTTATTAGGGCGGTTTAAATTCAATTTACCAAACAACAAAAGGTAATCTGAATTAGTCAAAGGTATACCCGTTATCAGCAGCTACTTTGTCGGCAATTTGCGTGCGTAAAGCTACTACATTCGGGTTGTTTGTATATTTAGTAAAACGTTTAAGTCCCATTAACATCATACGTTGCTCATCACCTTCAGCAAAAGAAATAATTGCTTCTTTCCCTTTCTGAATTATAGTTTCAGTTGCATTGTATAAGTATAATTTTGCCATTGCAATTTGTGTAGCTTGTTCAGCTTCACCAAAGCGTTTGGCATTTTTTTCAGTTCTCAAAATTGTTGATTCTGCCATGTACACTTCAATTAAAATATCAGACGCAGCTAACATTAATTGTTGGTGATTTTCTAACTCGGGGCCATATTTTTGAACCGCTGAACCAGCAACCATTAAAAATACTTTTTTCAATCTTGTTACTACATCTTTTTCCTCAGCAAATAATTGAGAAAAATCAGGAGTATCAAAAGATGGAATACCCATTAATTCTTCACCAACTTTCGTTGCAGGACCTAAAAGATCTACATGACCTTTCATAGCTTTTTTAACAAGCATTCCTACTGCTAACATTCTGTTGATTTCATTCGTACCTTCATAGATACGAGCGATACGAGCATCTCTCCATGCTTTTTCCATAGGAGCATCGGCGCTAAAGCCCATGCCGCCAAATATTTGTACGCCTTCATCAGTACAGCTTTGTACGTCTTCAGATACAGCAACTTTAAGTATTGAACATTCAATAGCATATTCTTCAACACCTTTAAGTTCCGCTTCTTGATGCGTATTTCCAGCAGCCTCGCGCATAGCTATTCTGTCTTCAATATTTTTTGCAGCTCGGTACGAAGCAGATTCATCGGCATAACAATTGGTAGCCATTGTTGCTATTTTGGATTTAATAGCACCAAAATTCATAATAGGAGTTTTAAACTGAATACGCTCATTCGCATATTTAGTAGCTTCACCTATCACTCGACGTTGAGCATCTAAACAAGCAGCTGCAAGTTTAATTCTACCAACGTTTAAGGCATTCATCGCTATTTTAAATCCGTTACCTCTTTCAGATAACATATTTTCTACTGGGACTTTTGTTTCATTAAAGAATACCTGACGAGTAGAAGAGGAGTGAATACCTAATTTTTTCTCTTCGTCACCCATAGAGATTCCGTTAGCTGGATCATTTTCTAAAATGAAACCTGTAATATTTTTATCATCTTCAATTCGAGCAAAAACGATAAACATATTACAGAAACCTGCATTTGAAATCCACATTTTTTGTCCTGTTATGTTGTACGATTTACCATCCGCAGAAAGAACCGCCTTAGTTTTTCCTGAATTTGCATCAGAACCAGCGCCAGGTTCAGTAAGACAGTAAGCTCCAAACCATTCACCAGAAGCTAACCTTGGAACATATTTTTGCTTTTGCTCCTCTGTTCCATAAAGGGTAATAGGCATAGTGCCTATGCCTGTATGAGCCCCAAATGCAGTACTAAAAGAACCTGTTGCACCAGAGATATAATCACAAACCAACATGGTAGAAACGAATCCCATTCCCATGCCACCGTAAGATTCAGGAACTGCAACACTTAACAACCCTAATTCACCGGCCTTACGCATACATTCTTCAGTGTAGGCATAATCTTTATTTTCAAAACGTTCCCAATGTGCCCAAAGCTCTCGGTCAACGAATTCTTTTGTGCTATCACGCATCATTCGTTGCTCTTCGCTTAAATCTTCTAATGTGAAAACATCTTCACAATTGGTTTCTTTGACAAGGAATTGTCCTCCTCTAAGAATGTCTTTATTTACTGTATCTGTACTCATGTTTAAATTGTATTACGTATAAAGTAAGAAGTATTAAGTTTTCTTTAAAACCTTTAATACCTATTACAACAATATTTTTTAGTTTAAAAATTCAAAAATTCCTGCAGCACCTTGCCCTGTACCAACGCACATGGTCACCATTCCATATTTGCCTTGCATATTACGCTTACGCATTTCATCAAATAACTGTACAGAAAGTTTAGCTCCAGTGCAACCTAATGGGTGGCCTAAGGCAATAGCGCCGCCATTTACATTGACGATATCTTGATTTAAATTTAATTCACGCATTACTGCTATTGATTGAGAGGCAAAAGCTTCATTCAATTCAATCAACTCAATATCATTCTGTTTTAATCCTGCTTGTTTTAAAGCTTTAGGAATAGCCTTAACTGGTCCAATACCCATAATGCGTGGCTCAACACCAGCTGCAGCATAATTGACTAAGCGAGCAATTGGCTCAAGATTTAGTTCCTTTACCATATCTTCACTCATAACTAAAACAAAAGCAGCACCATCACTCATTTGAGAGGAGTTACCAGCAGTAACACTACCGCCAGCAGCAAATACTGCTCGTAAACCAGCCAATGCCTCTTTACTGGTACCTTTTCTTGGACCTTCATCTTTATTTACAGTGTAGCTTCTTGTTGCTTTTTTTCCATTTTCATCAACGTATGTTTCATCAACTGTAATTGGAACAATTTGATCTTGAAAGCGATCTTCAGCTTGAGCTCTTAATGCTTTCATGTGCGAATTATAAGCAAACTCATCTTGGTCTTCACGAGAAACATGAAATTGATTGGCTACTGCTTCAGCAGTATTTCCCATTCCCCAATAATAATCTTCATGTCCAGATTTAACGGTGTCATAATTTAGTTCTGGCTTAAAACCGGTCATAGGAACAGAACTCATACTTTCAGCACCACCTGCGATGATACAATCAGCCATTCCTGACTGTATTTTTGCTGTAGCAATACCTATTGTTTCAATTCCGGATGCACAAAAACGATTTACTGTTACCCCGGCAACGTCAACACTATCTAAACCAATTAATGATATAAATCGAGCCATGTTTAGACCTTGAGAGCCTTCTGGCATTGCATTTCCAACAATAACGTCATCAATACGTTTTTTGTCTAATTGCGGCAGCTCCTTCATCATGTACTGGATGGTTTCTGCAGCTAATTCATCAGTTCTTTTAAAACGAAAAACTCCTTTAGGTGCTTTTCCAACTGCTGTTCTATATGCTTTTACTATATATGCTGTTTTCATATTACTAGTTTCTTAATGGTTTTCCAGTTTTCAACATATGTTGAATTCTTTCTAAGGTTTTACGTTCAGTACAAAGTGATAAGAAAGCTTCGCGCTCTAAATCCAATAAATATTGTTCAGTTACTAAAGTAGGCTCTGATAAATCTCCACCTGCCATAACGTAGGCTAACTTGTTAGCTATTTTTTTATCATGCTCACTTATGTAGTTGCTATCTTCCATAGAATCAGTACCAACTAAAAACATACCTAAAGCTTGTTTACCAAGAACTTTAATATCTTTTCTTTTCACTGGTTGTGTGTAACCTGCCTCGGCCATTAATTTAGCATGTGCTTTTGCAGTTGCTATTTGACGGTCTTTGTTCACAACAACTATATCTTTACCATGTTGTAAAATTCCTAAGTCATAAGCCTCATAAGCGGAAGTGGATACCTTAGCCATACCGATTGTTAAGAAGTACTCTTGAAGTACATTTAATTCCACATCATTTTTATGGAATAAATCTTGAGCTCTTAAAGCAAACTCCTTAGAGCCACCACCACCAGGGATAACTCCAACTCCGAATTCAACTAACCCAATATAAGTTTCAGCTGCAGCAACTACTTTGTCGGCATGTAATGAAAGTTCACAACCACCACCTAAAGCCATACCGTGAGGGGCAGAAACTGTTGGTATTGCAGAATATCGCATACGCATCATAGTGTCTTGAAACATTTTGATTGCCATATTCAATTCATCATATTCTTGCTCAACGGCCATCATAAATATCATTCCGATATTTGCGCCAACTGAGAAATTAGGAGCTTGATTACCAACAACTAAACCTTGGAAATCTTTTTCGGCAATGTCAATAGCTTTATTTAAACCTGCAAGTACATCACCGCCGATGGTATTCATTTTAGATTGAAATTCTACATTTAAAATTCCATCGCCTAAATCTTCAACAACAACACCGCTATTTTTAAATACCTCTTTAGACTTTCTAATATTATCTAAGATGATAAAAGAATCTTGCCCAGGTATTTTTTCTACTGATTTTTTGGGAATATCATAATAAAATGAAGCACCCTCTTTTACTGAATAGAAAGATTTTTTACCAGCAGCAACCATTTCATTAACCCATGCAGCAGGAGTTTCTCCTTCCGCTTTCATAATTTCTAATCCTTTTTCGATACCAATAGCATCCCAAATTTGAAAAGGACCATGCTCCCAGCCAAAGCCAGCTTTCATGGCGTCATCAATTTTATAAAGCTCATCGGTTATTTCAGGAATTCTATGAGAAACGTAAGCGAATAATGCAGCAAAACTTTTTCTGTAAAATTCACCAGCTTTATCCTTTCCGGCAACTAAAACCTTAAAACGGTCTGCTACTTTATCAATAGTCTTTGTCAGTTCTAACGTAGCGAAACTTGCTCTTTTGCTAGAACGATACTCCATCGTATCTAGATCTAAGGTCAAAATTTCAGTTTTACCTTTATCGTCTTTAGATTTTTTATAAAAGCCTTGTCCTGTTTTACTACCCAACCATTTGTTTTCCATCATGGTATTGATGAAACTAGGTAGTTTAAACAACTCTAATTTTTCGTCTTCTTTACAATTGTCAGCAATACCATTAGCAACATGTACAAGTGTATCTAGACCAACAACATCTACAGTTCTAAACGTTGCAGATTTTGGTCTTCCAATTACAGGTCCAGTTAGTTTATCAACCTCTTCAACCGTCATACCCATATCTTTTACCATATGGAAAAGACTTTGGATACTGAAAATACCGATTCTGTTACCAATAAATGCGGGAGTGTCTTTCGCAACTACTGAAGTTTTACCTAAAAATTGTTCTCCGTAACCATTTAAAAAGTCTAAAACTTCAGGTGAGGTTTTAGGGCCAGGAATAATTTCAAAAAGTTTTAAATAGCGAGCAGGGTTAAAAAAGTGAGTTCCACAAAAATGCTTCTGGAAATCTTCACTACGACCTTCACTCATAAAATGTATAGGAATACCTGATGTATTAGATGTGATAAGTGTACCAGGTGTTCTATGCTTCTCTAAGTTTTCAAAGACTATCTTTTTAATATCAAGTCTTTCAACAACAACTTCAATAATCCAATCTACTTTAGATACTTTGGCAATATCATCTTCTAAATTCCCAGTAGTAATCCTATCTGCGAATTTTTGGTGATAAATAGGAGATGGTTTAGATTTTAATGCTGCCGCTAATGAATCATTCACCATTCTATTACGAACAACCTTGTCTTGCAAGGTTAATCCTTTTGCCTTTTCCTTATCATTAAGTTCACGCGGAACAATGTCCAACAATAAAACCTCTACGCCAATATTGGCAAAATGACAAGCGATACCGCTTCCCATAATACCTGAGCCAATTACCGCTACTTTTTTAATGTGCTTGTTCATGTACTTTAAACTGTATTAATTTGAAATATCTTTTGAAAATAATTTTTTGTCTGAAATCAGTTTATTAATGATGTCAGTCACCTCGAAAAAGCTAGATAGTTTTTCTTCTGAAACTTCTTGTTTAACTGCCTCATTAAATCTAAGAACTGTACTTTTTGAATCGTTTCTTTTTTCTAACCCAAAATCGGTTAAATATATAAGAACACCTCTACCGTCCTTTGGATTAGGCTTTCTTAAGATGAGACCTTTTTCCTCCATACTTTTCAGTATCCTAGAGAGGCTAGTAGCTTCCATTCCCATTTTAGGCCCCAAAGAAGTGGAAGGAGTACCCATTTTCGGGTCTATACTCAATAAAGTAAATCCTACAGCCATAGTAGAATCGAAGTTTTTAGCTTCTTCATTATACATTCTTGCTACTGCTTGCCACGTAGCTCGTAATGCATAATCAATAGTTGCTTCTTTCATACTTTGGTAGTTGGTCACCAAATATAAGTAAATTTATTATGCATGCATAATAAATCGGTAAAATAATAAGAATTGAAATTAACTTCTTTAATTCACACCATATTAAAGAATTGTGCCTTCCCGTTTTTTTACTTCCTTAGCGATTATAGCACTGAAAACTAAAGGGAGTATTACTAGAGCGCATATTACAGGAACCATAAATATTTTCTACTATCTTGATTATGAGTAGTATGGTATAGACCTATTCCTAAAATAAGGACCATGATAGCTAGACCAACGATACCACTTACTCGCAAAATTTTTCTATATTTTTTTAGTTGAATTGAATTGAATTGTACTTTACTTTTCGAATGCCATCTTAATAATTAAAATTATTTACTTAATGCTCGTAGATATCATTGTAAAGTTCAATGTACTTTTCCTTTACAATTTTTCTTTTCAATTTCATGGTAGGGGTGAGGTGGCCTCCTTCTATGCTCCAAATATCAGGTGTCAATCTAAATTGTTTTATTTTTTCCCATTTAGCAAAGTTCTCGTTTGCGTTGGTAACTTCTTCTTCGAATCTAGCTATTACTTGTTCATTATGTACAAGTTCTTTATTGGTGCCAATTTCAATATTGTGAATTTTAGCCCAATTTTTCACAAAATCAAAATCAGGTTGAATTAAAGCAGCGGGCATTTTTTCACCTTCGCCTACAACCATAATTTGATCAATAAATCTAGATTGTTTAAATCTATTTTCTAACAACTGAGGTGCAACATATTTACCTCCAGAAGTTTTAAACATTTCTTTTTTACGGTCAGTTATTTTTAAGAAACCATCAGCATCAATTTCTCCAATGTCGCCAGTGTGAAAATAACCGTCGATGATAACTTCTGCAGTTTTGGCTTCATCTTTATAATAGCCCAACATTACTTGAGGGCCTTTTATGCAAATTTCGCCATCTTCAGCTATTTTAACTTCAGTACGATCCAAAGGTTTGCCAACCGTACCTATTCTAAAACCACCATTTCGCATATCATTTACAGATACTACAGGAGAAGTTTCCGTAAGGCCATAACCTTCCATTACTCCGAATTCAGCAGCATTGAAAATACGGGCTAAACGTGGTTGTAAAGCGGCACTACCAGATGCCATCACTGATAAATTACCTCCTAAAGCTGCTTTCCATTTACTAAAAATAAGTTTACGTGCTAGTGCAAGATTTTGTTCATACCACCAACCATTTTGACCATAAGGTTCATATCTTAACCCTATTTCTACCGCCCAAAAGAATAATTTCTTTTTAATTCCGGTTAAAGATGTGCCTTTAGCTATAATTTTATCATACACTTTTTCTAATAAACGAGGAACGGCTGTCATTACATTAGGCTGAACCTCTTGTGCGTATTCACTAATTTGATCTATAGGAGCAAAGTAAATACTAGTACAACAATATTGGTATAAATAGATAAGCATGCGTTCGTATACATGGCATACGGGTAGAAAACTCAATGCTTTTGAATTTCCAATTTCAATGGGAATTCTTTTAAAACTTTCTAAGGCATTACTCACTAAATTATCATGAGATAACATTACACCCTTAGGTCTTCCTGTTGTTCCAGAAGTATAAATTAATGTGGCTAAGTCGTCTGGCTTAACTGCTTCTTTTAATTTTTCTACTTCATCTTGATTAGAGGTATCTTTTCCTAACTCCAAAACTTCTTCCCAGTTTTTACAATTGGTTAAAACATCAAATGAGAATACTTCCTTTAGGGATATCACCTGGTTTTGAATAGATTTTACTTTTTCATATACTTCATCACAGGATACAAAACAATATTTAGCTTCAGAGTGGTTTAAGACATAAGCATAATCACTTTCTGAAATAGTAGGATAAATGGGTACATTTTGGGCACCTAATTGCAATATGCCAATATCCATAATATTCCATTCGGTTCTATTGTGTTTAGAGATAAGAGCAATCTTATCGTTAGGCTTAATACCTAAACGTAGTAAACCACGGCTTATGGCATTCGCCTTATCTATATATTCTTGGGTAGATATACTTATCCACTTATCATCTTTTTTAGATATTAGTGCCTTTTCTAAGGCATTTTTCTCTAGTTGATAATAGGGAAAATCGAACAGTCGGGTAACTTTTTGCATGTACAATTTATTAATGAATGCAAAATAAGCAAAGGGAATGGTATTTTAAAATGGTATTTTCATTTTAAAACCTATAATATTAAAGATTTCATATTATTTTTAATGTTACTAGTTTTATTAGGTTCATATTCAGCACACAACCCCTTTAAAACTAGAAACGTAAAAATCAACTATTTTTTTCAATCCAAAGTTTGGCATTCTTAAATGCTTCTAGCCATGGCGATACTTCATCATTTCTATTTGCTGGGTAATGTGCCCAGTTCCATGGGAAAATAGAACGTTCAATATGTGGCATTGTCACCAAATGACGACCAGTTTTATCACAAAGCATGGCAGTATTGAAATCACTTCCATTAGGGTTGGCAGGGTAACCTTCGTAACCATATTTGGCAACGATGTCATAGTTTTCTTCCGATAGGGGTAATTTGAATTTGCCTTCTCCGTGAGAAATCCATACGCCAAGTTTACTATCTTCTAAAGTTGAAAGCATGACCGAATTATTCTTTTGTATTTCTACAGACGTAAAGTTGCTCTCATGCTTGTGAGAATCATTATAGGTCATTTTGCCATGAGATTCGTGTTCTGGATTAATCAAATCTAACTCCATAAACAATTGACACCCATTACAAATACCAACAGACAATGTATCTGGTCTAGCAAAGAAGTTTTTAATAACGGTATTTGCTTTCTCGTTGTATTTTATAGCTCCGGCCCATCCTTTTGCACTTCCCAGTACATCTGAGTTTGAGAATCCGCCAACGGCACCTAAGAATTGAATATCTTCTAAATTTTCACGACCAGAAATTAAATCGGTCATGTGAACATCCTTTACATCAAACCCGGCTAAATACATAGCGTTTGCCATTTCTCGTTCAGAATTACTTCCTTTTTCACGAAGAATCGCTGCTTTTGGTCTTGCACCAATGTTATCAGAACGCACAGGAAGACTAATAGAATCCGAAGTCGGGAATAAATAGTTTAATGGCTGTATTTTATAATTGTCAAATCTATCTTTTGCTAAGCCTTTTGCAGTTTGTTTGTTGTCTAGTAAGTAAGAGGTCTTAAACCATGTATCACGTAAAGTCTCAATATTCAGACCCATTTCCATACCATTATTTTTAACGGTTAGGGTAGCTTCAGAAATAACGGTTCCTATTTTTATAGCATCGATATTTTTTGAAGAAAGTAAAGCTTCAATACTATCGTCTTTTGCTTGGAAAACGATTCCACTATTTTCAGAGAATAATACTTTAATGGTATCCATTTCCCCTAAACCAGTTAAATCTAGATTGGCGCCTAACTGCGTATCAGCAAAACATAATTCTAATAAGGTGGTGATCAATCCGCCGGAAGCAACATCATGCCCAGCAACGATTTTACCTTTTTTAATTAAATCTTGAATTGTATTAAAAACTGTTTTGAAATATGCTGAATCTTTAATAGTAGGTGTTTCATTTCCTATACTATTTCTAGTTTGTGCGAATGAGGAACCACCTAGTTTAAAACTATCTTTAGATAAATTTATATAATAAATTGATCCAGCGCCTTTTTGTAAAACCGGTTCAACTACTTTGGTAATATCATTACAGTTACCTGCCGCTGAAATCACTACAGTACCTGGAGAAATCACATCACCATCGCTATATTTTTGTTTCATGGAAAGTGAATCCTTTCCTGTGGGTACATTGATACCTAATTCAATAGCAAAATCAGAAACTGCTTGTACGGCTTTATATAAACGGGCATCTTCACCTTCATTTTTACAAGGCCACATCCAGTTAGCGGAAAGTGAAATTGATTTCATTCCTTCTTTTAAGGGTGCCCAAACAATGTTGGTAAGCGATTCGGCAATACTATTTTTACTTCCTGCAGCTGGGTCTATCAATGCGGAAATAGGGGAGTGGCCAATACTAGTAGCAATTCCTTCTTTCCCTTTATAATCTAAGGCCATTACACCACAGTTGTTTAGTGGTAATTGTAAAGGACCTACGCACTGTTGTTTGGCAACTTTACCACCAACGCAACGGTCAACTTTATTAGTAAGCCAGTCTTTACATGCTACTGCTTCTAATTGTAAAACAGCATCAAGGTAATCATGGAAAAATTCTAATGAATATTCCGCATTTTTATAATTACGTTCAACAGTTATGTCGTTCAAAATGGTCTTTGGTGAACTACCGAACATATCAGATAGAGCCAAGTCCATTGGTTTTGCACCATTTGTTTTAGATTCGAACGTAAAACGGTCATCGCCAGTTACATCACCAACTTCATACATTGGTGAGCGCTCACGGTCTGCAATACGTTTTAATAGGTCAATATCCTTTTTACCGATAACAAGACCCATACGTTCTTGAGATTCATTACCAATTATCTCTTTGGCAGATAGGGTAGGATCACCAACAGGTAATTTATCTAAATCTATTTTTCCACCTGTTTCTTCAACCAGTTCTGATAAACAATTTAAATGTCCGCCAGCACCATGATCATGTATAGAAACAATGGTGTTCTCATCACTTTCTACCATACCACGAATAGCATTGGCAGCTCTTTTTTGCATTTCAGGATTCGAGCGTTGTACAGCATTCAATTCTATTGCCGAGCTAAATTCGCCAGTATCCGCACTTGAAACTGCTGCGCCACCCATACCAATGCGATAATTATCTCCACCAAGAATAACAATTTTGTTACCTGTTTGTGGCTTATCTTTTATGGCTTGCTCAATTTTACCGTAGCCTATACCACCAGCTTGCATAATCACTTTATCGTACCCTAATCTGCGATTATGTTCGGAAGGATTTGTATTTTCTTCGGATGTTTCAAAAGGTGTGGAAGCTTCATCATATTCAAACGTTAGAACAGAACCTGTAATTAATGGCTGTCCGAATTTATTTCCAAAATCTGATGCACCGTTAGATGCTTTGATTAATATGTCCATCGGAGTTTGGTACAACCAATCTCTTTCTTTCATTCCTTTTTCCCATGGTCGTTCTTCTTCTAATCTAGAATATGCAGTCATGTAAACAGCAGTGCCTGCTAAGGGTAACGAACCTTTACCGCCAGCTAAACGATCACGAATTTCTCCACCAGCACCAGTTGCTGCACCATTAAAAGGTTCAACGGTGGTAGGGAAATTATGGGTTTCTGCTTTTATAGATATAACAGAGTCAAATTCTTTCTCTTGATAAAAATCGGGTTTGTCTGCAGTTTTAGGTGCAAATTGAATCACGGTAGGTCCTTTAACAAAAGCAACATTATCTTTATAAGCCGAAACTATATCGTTAGGAAATTCTTGTGATGTTTTTTTTATGAGCTTAAAAAGTGAAGTTGGCATCTCTTGTCCGTCAATGACAAAAGTACCGTTGAATATTTTATGTCTACAGTGTTCAGAGTTTACTTGACTAAACCCGAATACTTCTGAGTCGGTTAATTTTCTACCTATTTTTTCACTTAGATTTTTGAGGTAATCAACCTCTTCATCATTTAAGGCTAAACCTTCTTGTTTGTTAAATGCAGCTATATCTTCAATATTCAATATTGGTTTTGGTTCAACCTGAATTGTGAACATTTCTTGATTTAGCGAAGTGTATTTTTGCGAAATCATAGGGTCAAAACCATCGTGATTTTCTTTAACGGAATTAAATTCCTCAATTCGAATGATACCATCAACACCCATGTTTTGAGTAATTTCAGTAGCATTGGTGCTCCATGGTGTAATCATGGCAGCCCTAGGACCAACAAAAAAGGCGTCAAGTGACGCCGCATTTATTTTAGGTTGGTTGCCGAACAACCATATAAGTTTACTTGTATCTTCTGATGAAAGTTCCTTAGCGGTCTGTACCGCAAAAACCTTTGTGCTAGGTTCCCCAAAAAAGTGAATCATTTAATGTATCTGGTATTGATTTTTAAAGTACAAAATTAAGGTTTTACCCGTTATTATTAACGGTAAATCGAAACACTTTTAAACAAGGATTGTTAATGAAATTAAAGTACTCGAAAGAAAAGTACTTGAAATTATTAAGTAGTCTGAAAATCAGATTAATTACTTAAATAGTATTAAAGTATGTATTTAATACTTAGTTTAATTTGATTATTTTAATAAATTTGAACTTACCTAACAATTTTATAAGAAGCAAAACGAATACTATGGCGCAGCAAAAATTACAAACGAACGCATTATCATACTGCATGGATTTAATAGGAGGCAAATGGAAACCTATTATACTCTTTCATATTTCAAAAGGGATAAATCGATTCAATAAATTGTTTAATGAGATTGAAGGTATAAACAGGCAAATGTTGAGCAAGCAATTAAAAGAACTTGAGAAATCGGGAATTTTAGAACGTACGCTATTTCCTGAAATTCCACCACGAGTAGAATACACGTTAACACCGCTAGGAAAATCACTAATGACCGTTGTGCAGGCCATGAATCGTTGGGGGCAAAAGCAACAAGAAGAGGTAAAGGTTACAAAAAAGAAAGATTCGCAGCAAGCGACATTGTTTGAGTAGCCTTATGTTTATTTTCTAAGTGTCGTGCTTTTTCAAAAAGGTGAAAATATGACTAAAAAAGTCTCATAAATTTAAATTGTAGCGCTCAGGTTTTGAATTACGTAAAAATTATAGAAGGTCTCTTTTTAGAAACTTAATTTATGTATCTTTTACTAACTAATTCAAAACCAACATGAAACAAAAAACTACACTATTTACTATTGCATGCTGTCTACTCACGCTAAACGGCATCTATTCGCAAAAGAAAAAATCAAACAAACAAATTGAAAACCTAAAATCTGAGGTTGCCGCAATTATTGAAGACAATAAGAAGCAGTCTCAAGTGATGGTTGATAAGATTTTCAGTTTCTCTGAACTTGGGTTTCAAGAAATTGAATCTTCTAAATACCTGACTGGAATTCTAAAAGAAAACGGATTTGAAATTGAAAATTCCATTTCCGGGATTCCAACAGCTTGGTTTGCTACTTGGAGCAATGGGGAGGGACCAGTTATTGCTTTAGGTAGTGATGTGGACTGTATTCCGAAAGCATCTCAGTATCCTGGTGTTGCTTACCATAAACCTATTGTAGACGGTGCCCCAGGGCATGGCGAAGGTCATAATTCTGGTATACCGATGAATATTTCATCTGCATTGGCTGTAAAACAAATTATGGAGCGCGAGAATATTGGAGGTACGCTTGTAATTTGGCCAGGTATAGCAGAAGAGTTGGTCGCGGCAAAAGCATGGTATGTTAGAGACGGACTTTTTGATGATATCGATATGTGCATTTTTACGCATGTCGGTAATAATCTAGGGGTTTCTTACGGACCAACAAGAGGTACGGGATTAATATCGGTTGAATATGCTTTCGAAGGGGAAGCAGCCCATTCGGCAGGTTCACCTTGGCGTGGTAAGAGTGCTTTAGATGCCGCTGAACTTATGAATATTGGATGGAATTATAAAAGAGAACATCTGCATCCTCTAAAACGGTCCCATTCCATTTTTACCGATGCTGGGGATCAACCAAATGTAGTGCCTTCAAAAGCGGCTATTTGGTTTTATTTCAGGGATATTAAATATGAGGGAATCATGGAAATGTATGCCTTAGCAAATGATATGGCTAAAGGAGCTGCATTAATGACAGGTACTACAATGACCTCTAAAGTATTGGGTACTGCGTGGCCACGTCATTATAATAAAGTGATAGCGGAAACCATGTATTCGAATATTAAGGAGGTTGGATTACCAAAATGGTCAGAGGCAGACCAGACATTGGCTAAAGCTGTACAGACAGAAGTGAATTCTGAAAAAATAGAAGGTTTACCGATAAAATTAGATACAATAGGAATGCCAGTGATAGACCCAATTAGTGGTGGTTCTGATGATATTGGCGATATTTCATGGAAAGTTCCAACGGTAACTCTGAGATACCCTTCTAATATACCAGGACTACAAGGGCATCATTGGAGTAATGCGATTGCTATGGCGACCCCAATTGCACATAAAGGTGTCGTTGCAGGAGCAAAGGTAGAAGCGATGACGATTTTAGATTTTTTGTTGAAGCCAGACTTATTAAAAGATGCTTGGGGTTATTTCAATAATGAACAACAAAAAGAAACAAAATATCAACCTATGATTTCTGAAAGCGATATGCCTCCAATTTATTTGAATAAGGGTAAACAAGACCAGTTTAGGCCAGCTTTAGAGAAGTTCTATTACGATGAAACTAAATATGATACATATTTAGAGCAATTGGGTGTTGAATATCCGACATTGAAAGAAAAGTAAATAGAAATCTTAATTAAAAAAGCCTTGCAGATTTAACTGTAAGGCTTTTTTAATTATAAAACTATAAGCGATAAGGCTAATAGGATTTTTATGTACTATTAAATATTCTTTTCTAACAATGCCATAAAGAAACCGTCGTAGCCACTTTTTGAGGCGTATATCTTTTTGTCTTTTACTAATTTGAAATCCTTTCCTTCATCAGAACTTAAGAATGATTTTACCTGATCTCCGTTTTCCTGCGGTAAAATAGAGCACGTAGCGTAAACCATTTTTCCACCTGGCTTAACTATTTTACTATAATTTCGTAGGATCTCTTGTTGCGTTTTAACAATTTTAGCTAAAAACTCTGGTTGCATTTTCCACTTAGAATCTGGGTTTCTTCTTAAAACACCTAGTCCTGTACAAGGTGCATCGATTAAAACTCTGTCAGCACTTCCGTATAACTTTTTGTAAACCTTCGAAGAATCGATTTCACGAACTTCAATATTATGAGCACCGTTACGTCTGGCGCGTCTTTTTAATTCCTTCAACTTACTTCCGTAAATATCCATAGAAATCAGTTGCCCTTTATTTTCCATTAAGGCAGCCAAGTGCAATGATTTACCACCAGCACCAGCACAAGTATCTACAACTCGTTGCCCTGGTTCAACATCTAAAAACTCTGCAACCAATTGTGAAGAGGCATCTTGTACTTCAAACATCCCTTTTTTAAAGGCTTCTGTCACGAATACATTTGCTCGCTCTACAAGTTTTAGAGCAGAAGGATAACCTTTAATAGGCTCGGCTACAATATTTTCGTCCAACAAGGCTTTTCTTAGCTCTTCTTTAGTTGTTTTTAAAGTATTGGTTCTTAAAATAACCTCTGCAGGTTCATTAAGTTTAGCTATTTCTTCGGTCCAAAGTTTTTCACCTAAAGCCTTTTCTCCTAACTCATCAATCCAATCAGGAATAGCCTCCCTATATTTTCTAATTTGAGAAAGTTCGTCGAACCTACCTTTAATTCTTCTTTCTGGAGTAAGTTCAATCTGTTTCCAATCGGGTAGTTTAATTCCCTTTAATACCGCCCAAACAGCCCACATGCGAAAAAGGTCAGGTCTACTATATGGAGCTTTTATTTCAGCAATTTCAGTGTATAGTCTTTTATAACGAACCATTTCATAGGTGGTTTCAGCAATAAAGCCACGATCACGTGCGCCCCAGCGTTTGTCAAAACGAAGTACTTTTTGTACCACCTTGTCAGCATATTCATTTTCGTTGAATACAAGGTTTAACGCATCTATTACTGCAAAAACCAGATTTCTATGTAATTTCATTTGAATTGATATTATTTTACTTGGCTAGAAGAATATTGCCATTGCTCAAAAGTTAATCAAGTTTATAGATGGCTGTATCCTCCAAAAAATTATGGCTGCAAAGGTATTGTTTTAGAAGTGATTCCATTTATTTTTGATGAACTTTATACTTTTCGATATGCGTTATAGTTTTCTCATTCTCATTTTATTGGCTTCTTGCTCAAAAGTTAGTAAGCCGATTGTCTTTACAAGTGTTGAGGTTTCTGAAGTTTATACCGATTCATTAAGTATTCGAGCAATCGAAATCATGGGGAATAGTTTAGCATTCGCTGCTAATAAAGGAACATTTGGTACGGTCGATTTAACTACGGGTAAGGTACGTGCGAATATTGAAAAATATCATACTACAATTCCTCAATTTAGAGCTGTTGCGCATACATCTAACGATTTCTTTATGTTATCAATTGAATCACCTGCATTGTTATACAAGACAGGAAAAAATGGGCGAATGGAATTGGTGTATGTAGAAGAGGGAGAAGGTGTGTTTTATGATGCAATGACCTTTTTGAATGATATGGAAGGAATAGCTGTTGGCGATTCTATAGATGGATGTTTAAGTATTATCACAACTTCGGATGGAGGGGCTACATGGTTTAAGACACCTTGTTCGCAATTACCGGTTGGTATAGAAGGTGAGGGGGCGTTTGCTGCCAGTAACACGAATATAGTGACTGTTGGTGATGAGGTTTGGGTAGCGACCACAAGCGGTCGTATACTTTATTCTTCGAATAAGGGTAAGAAGTGGGATGTTTATACAACTCCTTTACGTAGTAATGAGCCTACCGAGGGAATTTATTCTATTGATTTTTATGATAATCAGTTAGGAGTTGTGATAGGCGGTGATTATACAAATCCTAATAATGCCTCAGCAAATAAGGCAATAACTAAAGATGGCGGAAAAACTTGGGAACTATTAGCCGATGGTAATGCCCCAGGGTATAAGAGTTGTATTCAATTTGTACCTGGGTCTAGCGGAAAAGGTATGGTAGCTTTGGGTTTTACGGGTATTTCCTATTCTTCGGATATGGGTTTGAATTGGAAGGAATTATCTCAAGATTCTTTTTATACCCTACGATTTCAAAATGATTCCGTAGCCTATGCAGCAGGTAAAAATAGAATTTCAAAGCTAGTTTTTAAATAAACTATTTGCCACCTTTATTATGACGGTATTGCTTAATTAGGTCACGCTTAAAATCTTCTTCCGCTTTTAACAATAACAATGCTTTTTTGGAAGATGTAACCTTACTAACCTTTATTAAAAATGCTTTGTCCAATTCTTCTTCATCTTCTTCGATAGAAATCTTAAGGCTCAATAATTTTTTCGCATCTTCTTCAGATAAATCGTCACTATTTTCAAGCTTATCTTTTATTTGGCTATGTTCTTTACGCATTAATGCGTGTCTCTTTTCCTCATACTCATTGTAGATAGGCCAGAATTCTTGAGCTTCTTTACTGTCAAGAGATAATTTCTCGGTAATATATGCCACTTTTAAGGACTTTATTTTTTCCCAATCTTTTTTGTGTTGGCCAAACGATATAGCGGTAAAAAGCATAAATAGCGATAGTATATACTTATTCATTGTCTTGTAAATTAAGTTCTTCAAAATCAATAGTATTGTCACTTAAATAATCTAAAATGTTTTCATTCTCTATGGATGAATTCAACATGTTCGAAAATTCGGTATCTGTAAAGGGTAGTACTTCTGCAATCTCATAAGATGTTAAATCAAATTCATTGTTTTCGAAATAGGCTTCTATGTCGGTATTTGCTAAAGCACTAATACTTAGTTCTTCTGTACTATTCCAATTATAACCTAAAAAGATTATGGCAATAGCCGCAACTGAGGCTGCAAAGGCTAAAATCTTCTTAACTGGATATAGTTGTATTACTTTTGGTTCGTTGTTCAACTTACCTTTTAATTTATCGTTGAACGTTTCAAAATAGTTATCGGGAACTGTAAATCCTTTAGCTTTCGGCATAAAGTTTTCTTCAGTTGATAATTTATCCATTAATCTATCTTCAAAACTATCGAAATAGCCTTGAGGAGTTTTAAACGGAATTTTGTTATTCTTGTTCATGATACTTATTTGACTTTCAAAGACATAAAAGGTTTAATCGGTTTTCAAATACTGTTCCACTTTTTTAACAGCTAGGTGATAAGAAGCTTTTAGCCCACCTACCGAAGTATCTAATATTTTAGAAATTTCTTCATATTTCAATTCTTGAAAATACTTCATGTTGAATACTAATTTTTGCTTCTCTGGTAACGTAGCGATAGCTTGTTGAAGTTTTAATTGAATCTCGTCACCTTCAAAAAAAACATCTGCTTGTAAATTGGAGACCAACTTTTCTTGATAATCTACATCAGTAATTCCTTGCATTCTTGCTCTTTGCTTTATAAAACTCAAAGCTTCATTGGTTGCAATTCTATACATCCAAGAAAAAAGTTGGCTATCACCTTTAAAACCATCTATGTTCCTATAAATTTTTATGAAGGTATTTTGCAAGACATCATCTGCGTCATCGTGGTTTAATACAATACCTCGAATTTGCCAGTACAAACGTTCTTTGTACGTGTTAACCAACACTTCAAAAGCTTGTGCTTGTGTGTGCTTAGTTTTTAATTCTTGTACAAGTGTTTCCTCTACTATCAATTGTATTTGAGGTTTATTTAGTAATTAGACGATAATATCAGCTAAAGGTTTAATTTCCAATTAAATTTTGAATGAATTAAGAGCCTTAATGGTAGTTGTTTTACTTGTGAAATTGAATATTAAGCACTCAAAGACTGCATTTGAACTAGTTTCTTATAAATACCGTTTAGTTCTAAAAGCTCTGCGTGTGTACCTTGCTCTGCAATTTCACCTTTATGAAGCACCACAATAGTATCAGCATTTTGGATTGTTGATAGTCTGTGTGCAATAACGATTGAGGTTCTATTTTGCATCATTTTTTCTAAGGCATCTTGTACCAAACGTTCGCTTTCCGTATCTAATGCAGAAGTAGCTTCATCTAAGATCATTATTGGTGGATTCTTTAATACTGCTCTTGCTATAGATAGACGCTGTTTTTGTCCGCCACTTAATTTGTTGCCGCTATCACCAATATTCGTTTGATAGCCTTTTGGTAAACTTACTATAAAATCGTGTGCGTTCGCAATTTTTGCAGCTTCAATTATTTCTTCATCAGAGGCATTCTCCTTACCTAAACCAATATTGTTTTTAACGGTGTCATTAAATAGGATGGAATCTTGGGTGACAAGGCCTAACAAGCTACGAAGCGATTTTTTACTGAGGTTCTTAATGTTGTTGCTATCTATTGAGATTTGACCTTCGTTAACATCGTAAAAGCGTGTTACTAGATTAGCTATGGTACTTTTTCCACTTCCGGATTGTCCTACTAAAGCAACTGTATTTCCTTTTTTAACAGTTAAATTAAAATTCTTGAGCACATATTCATCCTCATACTTAAATGAAATATTTTGAAGGTTTATTTCGCTCTCAAATGAAGTTTGTTCAATAGGATTATCAATTTCTGCAATCGGATTCTCTGTTTCTAATATCTCCAAAACACGTTCTGCGGCAGCATTACCTTTTTTAACACTATAGGATGCTTTACTAATTGCTTTCGCAGGAGTCAAAATATTATACGCCAGTCCCATGTAAGCAATAAAGGAGGAGGCATCTAAAGTTCCGTCTACTAAAACCATTTTACCGCCAAACCATAACAAAATACCTATAACCAAAATACCTAAAAATTCACCCGTTGGTGAAGCTAAGTTCTGTCGGTTTAAAAGTATGTTGCTATAATTAAAAAAACGTTTGGTTGATTCGGAAAACGTTTTGTAAAATCGCGATTCTGAATTAAAAGCTTTTATCACTCGAAGTCCGCCAAGAGTTTCCTCAATAATGGATAAAAATTCACCTTGTTCTCTTTGAACATCATCTGATTTCTTCTTAAGAGACTTACCAATTCGGCTAATAATCATACCAGCAACAGGTATGAAAATAAATACAAACAAGGTTAATTTGGTGCTAATACCAAACATGATAATAATTGTAAAAAATATTGTCAATGGCTCTCTTACGATTAGTTCTAAAACAGATAGAAAAGAATGTTGAATTTCTAAAACATCTGATGTGATTCTTGCAATAACATCTCCCTTTCGTTTTTCAGAGTAATAGGAAATGGGTAGTTCAACAACCTTTTTATAAAGCTTATTTCTAATATCTTTAAGTACGCCATTACGTAAAAAAGTTATGAAATACATGGCTAGATAGTTAAACAGATTCTTTAATAAGAATAAGACGAGAATTAGACCAATAACCAAAACCAAGCCTTTCATCTCATCATCTCCAGAATATGCAGTAACCCTATAGTTAATGAATTCCTGTAAGTAATCTTTAAGATGTCCAATATCAGTATATTTCGGTTCTTCGAAAACTTTTTTGGTTTTATCGAACAACACATCTAGCATAGGAATCAGTGCGGCGAAAGATAGCGCACTAAACAAGGCATAAAGTATGTTAAAGAAAATATTTAAATAACCGTACTTACGATAAGGCTTCGCAAAGCGAAGAATTTTTTTGAAATAATCCATTAACCTAGTTTAAGCTCAGCAAGTATACTTTTGATTTTTGCATCAAGTTCAGCTGAAACTTTTTTATAATTCTCTGCCTTATCTAATTTAGCATTAGTACTAATATAAAATTTAACTTTTGGCTCTGTACCACTTGGTCTAGCTGCTATTCTTGTGCCGTCTTCCGTTTCATAAATTAGAACATTAGATTTAGGTATGTCAATTATTTTTTCTTCACCTGTCAGCACATTTTTGGCGGTTGACGTATTATAATCTTCAATCCATTTTACTTTAGAACCAGCAACTGATTCTACTGGATTTTCTTTAAAATCTTTCAGCATTTGCTTTATTTCTTCAGCACCACTGATACCTTTTTTGGTAATGGATACTAAATGCTCTTTGTAGAAACCATAATCAACGTAACATTGAATTAAATCTTTATAAAAAGAACTTCCGTTGGCTTTCGCCTGACTCGCAATTTCACAAGCTAATAGGGTGGAGGTAACAGCATCTTTGTCTCGAACGAAATCACCTACCATGTAACCAAAACTTTCTTCACCACCACCAATAAAATCTGATTGTGGAAAATCTTTAATCATTTTACCTATCCATTTAAAGCCAGTAAGTGAAGTCTTGAATTCAACACCATATGCTTTTGCCATAGTTTCCATCATAGGAGTAGAAACTATTGTTGTTGCAATAAATTCATTGCCTTTAAATCCTTTTTCTTTTCTCTTCTCAAGAAGAAATTTTGTCATTAAAACCATAGCTTGGTTTCCATTAACAATTTCCATCTTCCCGTCAAGATTTCTTACCGCAATTCCTAAACGGTCACTATCTGGATCTGTACCGACCACCATATCTGCACCAATTTCTTCAGCCTTTTTTACGGCCATGGAAAGTGCTTCTGATTCCTCTGGATTGGGAGATTTAACTGTAGGAAAATTTCCGTCTGGTTTTGCTTGTTCCTCTATGATAGTTACATTTTCATACCCACCACGTTTTAAAACTTCTGGTATAGCCGTAATTGAAGTTCCGTGAAGTGAGGTGAATACAATTTTGAAATTATCTTTTCCCTCGGCATTGAAATTTCCATTTTGAACCGATTGTTCAATAAATGCTTCATCAACCTCTTTATCAATTACTTGTATAAGACTTTCGTTAGCATTGAATTTAATATCTTCAAAATTCAATGAATTTATTTCTGAAATTATAGCTCCATCTTGTGGAGGAACAATTTGTCCGCCATCGGTCCAATATACTTTGTAACCATTATATTCAGGTGGGTTATGTGATGCTGTTAAAACAATACCTGCGTGGCAATTTAAATGTCTCACGGCAAAAGAAAGTTCAGGTGTAGTTCTTAAGTCTGAGAATAGATATACCTTAATATTATTCGCTGAGAAAACTTCTGCAACAGTTCTTGCTAATGTGTCACTATTATGGCGACAATCGAAAGCGATAACAACTTTAATTTCCTCTCCTTTATAAACTTGGTTTAGGTAATTGCTAAGGCCTTGTGTACTTTTTCCTAATGTATATTTATTGATGCGATTAGTGCCAACACCCATTACACCGCGCATGCCGCCAGTACCGAACTCCATATTTTTATAAAAACGGTCGTTAAGCTCTTCTTTATCGTTTGCAATAAGGTGTTCTATTTCTTTTTTAACGGCAGGGTCAAAAAAATCGGTAAGCCATGTTTTGGCAGTGTCTAGGATATTATCCATATGGTATAGTTTTATATGCTATTAAGTTAGTGAGAATTTTAGTGTTCTGAAAGAGATGTATTAATCTCTTCAGAGACAATATACCTATTTTCTTCCTTTTTTGAACGGATTAATATTTCACCTAGAAAACCGGCCAAGAACAATTGTGTTCCTATGACCATGGCAATCAATGAAATATAAAATTGTGGTCGGTCTGTAATCAACCTTCCAAACGGATTAATGAATAATTTGTCGATACCTAAATAGATAGCAAATCCGAATCCGATAAAGAACATTAGTACGCCCAATGCACCAAAAAGGTGCATTGGGCGTTTACCGAATCTAGATACAAACCAAATAGTTAGTAAATCTAGAAAGCCATTGATGAAACGCTCCATTCCAAATTTTGTTTTACCGTATTTACGAGCTTGATGTTTTACGACTTTTTCCCCTATATTAGAAAAGCCGGCATTTTTAGCCAGGACAGGTATGTATCTATGCATTTCACCAGAAACCTCAATGTTTTTTACAACATCTTTGGAGTAAGCTTTTAGGCCACAATTAAAATCATGTAAGCGAACGCCAGAAGTTCTTCTTGCTGCCCAGTTGAATAATTTTGAAGGGGTATTTTTGAAGATTATAGAATCGAATCGCTTCTTTTTCCATCCAGAAACCAATTCATAACCCTCTTCGGAAATCATATGATACAGCTCTGGTATTTCTTCAGGATTATCTTGTAAATCGGCATCCATGGTAATAATTACATCACCTTTTACCGCTTTAAAACCTGCGTGAAGGGCCTGAGATTTGCCAAAATTTCGTAAAAAATGAATTCCTTTTACCGCTGGGTTGTTTCTTGAGAGTTCAGTAATAATCGACCAAGATTTATCTGAACTTCCATCATCAACAAATAATATTTCATAAGAAAATTGATTGGATTGCATTACGGATACAATCCAATCATGTAGTTCTTTAAGTGACTCTTCTTCGTTAAGTAATGGAATTACTATAGATAATTGCATGCTTTATATAAGGTATTCCTGCCAAAAGTACGAATTAGTTAAGATTTTCATTCTTTTTTAAAACCAATGCGGGTACTAAGGAAAGAACAAAGCCTATTACTACGCTGAATATCAGACCAAAAACCATTTGCATGGTAGGGGTTGTAAATGGTTTACCCAATTCCATTTGGGCTTCAACTTGTTCAATAGTCATTTTGGTTGTCTCCAATAATTGATTCTTTTGAAACTCCATAGCCTTATTCATCATGTCTGGGTCAATAACAGTTGCCATAATCTGATTAAATATTATCCCAATAATACCTCCAATCAAACAAACACCAACACCTATTTTAAGGCCCTGTCCAAAGGTCATAAATCCACCATTAGCTTTTTTAAACTGAATCATTGCTATAATTACCATAGCCAATGACAATGCCAAACTTATAGACATAACAGGAATACCTCCCTGGTAATGCATGTCAACAGTGTAGAGCATAAATGCAAATATGATACTGATTACTCCAAGAAGTAATCCAAAATTTAAAGCGAATTTTCCTGTTTTGGGTTGATTTTCTTCCATGATACTTATTGATTAAAAGGTTAAATAATGGTTGATTTGCTTATTAGTATATAGTTATAATAGATTGTTACAAATATGACGAAATATTTTTTTTATATTTTTTTATGTTTCTAATAGGTCATTTATAGATTTTCACTAAATTTGCACCCTTAAAATGAGTGCCCGTCGGAATGGGTGCGTTAAAGTTTTTAAAATGAAAAAAGATATACACCCAGAAAATTATAGGATAGTGGCCTTTAAGGACATGTCTAACGAAGAAGTATTTTTGACAAAATCAACAGCAGACACTAAAGAAACTTTAGAGGTCGAAGGTGTTGAGTATCCATTAGTAAAATTGGAAATTTCAAGAACTTCTCACCCATTTTACACTGGTAAAGCTAAATTCTTGGATACTGCAGGTCGTATCGATAAATTTAAGAACAAGTACAAGAAATTTGTTAAGGAAGACAAAGTAGAAGAAGATAAAGAAGAAGAGAAGTAGTATTTTATTTACTATTCTTTCACAGAATATAACGCCCTCGAATATTTTCGAGGGCGTTTCTTTTTTTCATTCAACTTGGTTTTTAGGATACTTAGCTGTAAAATATATGTGCTCTAGGGATATTTGTTAATTTTGATTAAAATTGTCTTGTATGAACTATATTCTTTTTGATGGTCCGCGTAGGAATCATTTGTTGCCATTTACGTTTACTAGGCCAGTTGCCGAAATTCGTGTAGGCATCATGACATTGCGAGAACGTTGGGATGCATTTTTAAAGACTTCCACTTCTTCATTTACCGAAGATTATTTAAGTGTTAAATATCCAATTCGTATAGAAGATGTAAACGTATTTATCGACGCATCGGTTCTACCTACAGTTAAATTGGTGAAGGCGATTCATTCTTTGCAAAAAGGCGATAAGTTAATGTCGAATGAGCTTCTTGTGGCGTATTCTAGCGATGAACCAAAAAGTTCAGAGCAAATGAATGAGTTTAATAGAATTGAATTCAATGGTGATTTTCTGCAGATTAAGAATACATGGGATATTTTTGATAAAAATGCTGAAATTCTGCAGTTGGACTTTGATTTTATTACCAAAGGAAGAACTAGTCAGCCAATTTCAAAGACCAATAATTTAATACATCCAGAGCGAATTTTTTTAGAGGAGGGAGCGAAAGTTGAATTTAGTATATTGAATGCTACCGATGGACCTATTTATTTAGGTAAAAATTCTGAAATATGGGAAGGTAGCTTAATACGTGGTGGATTAGCTTTATGCGAACATGCAATCGTGAAAATGGGGGGTAAGCTCTATGGAGCTACTACAATAGGTCCATATAGTAAAGTGTGTGGAGAGATAAGTAATTCGGTTATTTTTGGGTATTCAAGTAAAGGTCATGAAGGTTATTTAGGTAATGCAGTATTAGGTGAGTGGTGTAATATTGGTGCAGATTCAAATAATTCTAACCTTAAAAATAATTATGCTAAAGTCCGATTGTGGGACTATGCAACAGAACGTTTTGAGCAAACTGGTTTACAGTTTTGTGGACTTATGATGGGGGATCATAGTAAGACGGCAATTAATACCATGTTTAATACAGGTACAGTAATTGGTGTAAATTCAAATATTTACGTGCCAGGATTTCCTAGAAATTTCATTCCAAGTTTTAGTTGGGGAGGAGCATCTGGGTTTACGGCTTATTTGCCAGAGAAGGCTTTTGAAGCAGCCAAGGTTATGATGGCTAGAAGAGGGGTGGAGTTTGATGATGTAGAAGCAAATATTCTTACTCATGTATTTGAGATAACTAAAAAATGGAGAAAGTATTAAAATAGTAAAACTGTAATTCAGTTAGTTGGGTCTTTTTAGGCTTGATGAAGTTTAAGTACTTTTGCACTTTCAAAGAGAAGATTAGATGAAGAAAAAGGTGGCTTTTTACACTTTAGGATGCAAGTTGAATTTTTCAGAAACATCAACCATAGCCCGAAGCTTTGCTGATGAGGGTTTTGACCGTGTAGATTTTTCAGAAAAGGCCGATATGTATGTTATTAATACCTGTTCGGTAACCGATAATGCAGATAAGAAATTCAAGACCATTGTAAAAAAAGCGCAAAAAATAAATCCTGATGCGTTTGTGGCTGCTGTTGGCTGCTATGCTCAATTAAAACCAGAAGAGTTAGCTGATGTTGATGGAGTCGATTTGGTTTTAGGAGCTACAGAAAAATTTAAGATTACAGACTACATAAACGATCTTACGAAAAATGACCATGGTAAGGTGTATTCATGTGAAATTGCCGATGCTAATTTTTATGTAGGAAGTTATGCAATTGGCGATAGAACCAGGGCATTTTTAAAAGTGCAAGATGGTTGTGATTATAAATGTACCTACTGTACGATTCCGTTAGCTCGAGGTATCTCTAGAAGCGATACTTTAGAAAACGTTTTAAAAAATGCAGCTGATATTTCAAATCAGGGTATTAAAGAAATCGTTTTAACGGGTGTTAACATTGGTGATTATGGTAAGGGTGAATTTGGAAATAAAAAACACGAACATACCTTTTTAGATTTAGTGGAAGCTTTAGATGAAGTAGAAGGCATTCATCGCTTACGAATATCTTCGATAGAACCCAACCTTTTAAAGAATGAGACGATAGAATTTGTAGCGCAAAGCAAAACATTTGTACCACATTTTCATATTCCATTACAAAGCGGAAGTGATTCATTGCTAAAATTGATGAAGCGAAGGTATATGACCAATTTATACCAAGAACGTATTTCGAAAATTAGAGAAGTAATACCAAATTGCTGTATAGGTGTTGATGTCATTGTTGGGTTTCCTGGTGAAACCGAAGAGCATTTTTTAGAGACCTATCATTTTCTGAATGATTTAGATATTTCCTATTTACATGTTTTTACTTACTCAGAGAGAGATAATACGCCAGCAGCTAGGATGGATGGAGTAGTGCCGAATAAAGTTAGAAACAAAAGAAGTAAAATGTTACGCGGCCTGTCTGTGAAGAAAAGAAGAGCTTTTTATGAAAGTCAAATAGGTAATGAGTTGACAGTATTGTTTGAAAGTGAAAATAAAACGGGGTATATTAATGGTTTTACAGAGAATTATGTAAAAGTTAAAACTCCATGGAATCCTGAATTGGTGAATACGCTTCACAAGGTGAAACTAACTGAAATAGATAAAGATGGTTTGGTCAGGTTAACTTTTCTAAAGAGACAATAGAAGTATAAAAAAAGCCTTTCATTTGAAAGGCTTTTTTTATATTTTTTAGATTCGAATACCGATAGGTAACATTTCTTTGTACTGTAATCGATTTTTTCTTAAAAATCCTGCAATGTGAGGACTCGTTGGAACAACTCTAAGGTTTCTTTCTTGGATTATACTTAGAACGGCTTTGATGAAGTTTTCTCTAAAACTTTCATCTGTAATCTCTTCAGGAACTACTAATTTTGTAAGGAACACTTTACGTTCTTGAGAAGAGTATTCTATGCTTGCTAGATGCCCATTTACTGTGGTTTCAAATTGGCGTAGAAAAGAATTGTCTTTAATAATAACATCGTTCATATAGATTTTTTTAGTGTTGCTACTAGACAAAAAAATTACGATGTTCTCATATCGTAATTTGTCGAGATTGAAATGCTCTAAAGATTATTGCCTAATATTGCTAGGTGATTTTCGCATTCTTTTACAAAAATAGTTAAATAATCCCTAATTTCCTAGCTTTTACTACGTTTCATAACTATGATTGATGATAGAATTCATGTGTATTGTATGCCTGGTATGGCTGCAAGTTCTGCTATTTTTGAGTATATTAATCTTCCACCGGATAGATTTGAACTTCATTTGTTGGAATGGACAATACCTATTGTTGGTATTTCATTTACGGAATATGCAAAAAATATGTGCTCTAAAATAACGCATGAGAATGTTGTTTTATTGGGAGTTTCTTTAGGCGGACTTTTAGTTCAGGAAATGTCAAATTATATTCATGTACGAAAAGTGATTATCGTGTCAAGTGTTAAAACTAGATATGAACTTCCAAAACGAATGTTGTTTGCGCGTTACACTAAAGTGCATAAATTACTGCCAACCGGTTTGATTAGTAATGTTGAGTTGTTAGCTAAATATGCGTTTGGAGAAAGTGTTACCAAAAGACTATCATTATATGAGCGATACTTATCAATTCGAGATAAAAGTTATATAGATTGGTGTATTGATCAATTGGTGAATTGGAAATGTGTAATACCTTGCGACAATTTAGTGCATATACAAGGTGAAAAAGATAACGTTTTTCCAATTTCTAATATTACCGATTGTTTGCCGGTGGTAAATGGAACACATACTATGATAATACATCGTGCCAAATGGTTTAACGAGAACTTGCCAACAATTATTTTGGAATAAGATAGTTCTATATATACCTTTGGTAGTAAGAATAAAGGAAGAGATAATTTAAAAAAAAATATAAGTCATGAAAATCATTAAGAATATATTGATGCTGTTGGGAGTGGTATTTGTTGCGGGAACTTTAATATTTGCAGTGCAGAGTACTGATGCTGTTTCTGTTAACAATAATACCGTTGTTAATGACAGTGTTCAGAAAAATGTGGCTAAATCGTATAGAATTTCGTCAATAGATATACCTGAGAATTTAAATTTTGCAGGCGAAGTTGTTCCTCAAGAAGACCCTGAAATTATGGAGCGAGTTGATCGTGAGTTTTTGGTGAATACATACTGGCAATCGAATGCTTTGTTATTAATGAAAAGAGCACATAAATTTTTTCCGATTATTGAGCCAATACTTGCTAAAAACGGAATTCCTGATGATTTTAAATATTTAGCGGTTGCTGAGAGTGGTTTAACAAACGTTGTTTCACCCGCAGGTGCAACAGGATTTTGGCAAATTATGAGAGAGACTGGAAGAGAGTATGGCCTTGAAGTAAATTCAAATGTCGATGAACGTTATCATTTAGAAAAGTCAACGGAGGTAGCTTGTAAGTATCTGAATAGATGGAAAGATAAATATGGAAGTTGGGCTTTAACTGCTGCATCATATAATGCAGGACCAGGAGCTATTAATAAATATATGGGTATTCAGCAAGTTGATAATTATTGGGATTTGTTGTTGGGCGATGAAACTGGCAGGTATGTATTTAGAATAATGGCTATCAAAGAGATTTTAGCTAACCCTGAAAAGTATGGTTTCCATATTGAGAAAGAGGATATGTATGAAGCTGTGCCAACTTTTACAGTTGAAATCGATAAGCCAGTTGGTGATTTTGCAGATTTCGCACAGCAATATGAAATCAATTACAAGATTTTAAAACGCCACAATCCATGGTTACGAGAACCGCATTTAAACAATGGTTCTGGTAAAAAATACACTGTTGAGATTCCTAACAAAGGATATTACCGAGAAACAAAATAGATTTAAATCTTTTTCATTTGTTGCTGCATCATTTTTATTTGGTCAGTCAGCATATTATTTTTATCTAACTTTTTAGCTTCATTCAATAGCGTTGTTGCTTCTCTTTTACGTCGCTTCTGCATGGCAATGCCGGCAAGGCTAAGTTTAGCCATTGCTACGTCATAATCCATTGTTAAACCTAGTTTCAATGCCTTTTTGAAATACTTTTCGGCTTGGGTTAAGTTGGTTTGAGAAAAAATGATGCCATGCAAGTAATTGTAATAACCTTGTTGTTTTACAGTTAAAGCTGCTTTTGGACTCTTGATTTTATCTAACCAATTTTTTGTACCGGTTAAATCTTGCTTTCGCATTCTTAAAAAGGCCAATAAAATAATTTCATTTCTAAAATAAAGAAAGATAAAAATCGTGGATAAAAGTATAAGAGAAATGCCATTTCCAATGTTACCTTCTATAAATTGATAGATTGCAAAAGCAATTATTAGTCCTGCAATAACCAATTTTAAATTTTTATTGAACATATAATGTAGATTTTTATCTGATTGAAAACTGATGTAAAATACTTAAGGTAATAGAAACTCTATTATAATAAGCAACTACAGCGTTTAATTATAATTCTGTCAAAATTAGTTAAAAGCTAGGTTTTCAGCCGTACAGATTAATAAAAAAATTTTTTTTCATAACCCTTGCCAAAGAAAAAACTCTTTGTATATTTGCGCCCAGTTTCACAGAGGATTCTGTAAAATATCAAATATAATAGAAAAGGTTTAAGAGATGCCCGGACAAAAAAGAACATATCAGCCGTCAAAAAGAAAAAGAAAGAACAAACATGGTTTTCGTGAGCGTATGGCTTCCGTAAACGGTAGAAAAGTTCTTGCTAGAAGAAGAGCAAAAGGAAGAAAGAAATTGACTGTTTCCTCTGAAACTAGACATAAAAAATAATGATTGTATAGTTTTTAAAATATTTAGGTGTTACTTTTCTGAAAGTAACACCTTTTTTTTGACCAATTCTCAAATACATATTTCAAAAATGCCGAAAAGAAAAGATTTAAAATCAATTTTATTAATAGGATCTGGCCCAATAGTAATTGGTCAGGCATGTGAATTTGATTATGCGGGTAGTCAGTCATTACGTTCATTACGTGAAGATGGTATAGAGACTATCTTAATCAATAGTAACCCAGCAACAATAATGACAGATCCAACCATGGCGGATCATGTTTATTTAAAACCGTTGACTACTAAATCAATTGTAGAAATCTTAAAAGCTCATCCACAAATTGATGCTGTATTACCTACAATGGGTGGTCAAACTGCCTTGAACTTATGTATTGAAGCTGATAAAAAGGGAATTTGGGCAGATTTCGGAGTTGAATTGATTGGGGTTGATATCGATGCCATTAATATCACGGAAGATAGAGAACAGTTTAGAGAACTGATGTTGAAAATAGGTATTGGCATGGCACCGCAAGCCACGGCTACTTCATTTTTAGAAGGAAAAGAAATAGCACAAGAATTTGGGTTTCCATTAGTAATTAGAGCTTCATATACATTGGGTGGTGCGGGTGCATCTATTGTGTATAAGCCAGAAGATTTTGATGAATTACTAAGTTATGGTTTAGAGATTTCTCCTATTCATGAGGTGATGATTGATAAGGCCTTATTGGGGTGGAAAGAATATGAACTTGAGCTTTTAAGAGATAAAAATGATAACGTAGTTATTATTTGTGCCATTGAGAATATGGACCCAATGGGTATTCATACCGGTGATTCTATAACCGTTGCACCAGCGATGACTCTTTCCGATAGGACCTATCAGAAAATGCGTGATATGGCGATTCATATGATGCGTAGTATTGGAGATTTTGAAGGAGGATGTAACGTGCAATTTGCAGTGAGTCCTGATGAGAAGGAAGATATTATAGCTATAGAAATAAACCCACGTGTTTCAAGGTCGTCAGCATTAGCATCTAAAGCGACAGGTTATCCCATAGCAAAGGTTGCTACTAAATTGGCAATTGGCTATACGCTTGATGAATTGGATAATCAGATTACAAAATCTACTTCGGCGTTATTTGAACCTACGTTAGATTATGTAATCGTGAAAATACCGCGTTGGAATTTTGATAAGTTTGAAGGCTCTGACAGAACATTAGGACTTCAAATGAAATCTGTTGGAGAGGTAATGGGTATTGGTCGTTCATTTCAAGAAGCTTTACACAAAGCAACGCAGTCATTAGAAATTAAACGTAATGGCTTAGGTGCAGATGGAAAAGGATATAAAAATTATGAACAAATCATTAGTAAACTGACAATTCCAAGTTGGGACCGAGTTTTTGTAATATATGATGCTATTCAAATGGGAATTCCATTGAGCAGAATTCATGAAATTACAAAAATAGACATGTGGTTTCTTAAACAATATGAAGAATTACATTTCTTGGAGAAGGAAATTTCAAAATATACAATAGCTACATTATCCAAAGAATTGTTACTTGAAGCAAAACAAAAGGGATTTGCCGATAGGCAAATAGCCCATATGTTAGATTGCTATGAAAGTGAAGTTTATAATAAGCGTACCGAGCTGAACATTAATAGGGTGTATAAATTAGTAGATACCTGTGCCGCTGAGTTTAAAGCGATGACACCTTATTATTATTCAACATTTGAGGCTGAAATAGAAAAACCTGATGGCACTCGATATGTTGAAAACGATAGTATCGTAACCGACAAGAAAAAGATTGTCGTATTAGGGTCAGGACCAAACCGAATAGGTCAAGGTATAGAGTTTGATTATTGTTGTGTTCATGGTGTTTTGGCAGCTGCAGAGTGTGGCTATGAAACAATTATGATTAACTGTAATCCAGAAACGGTATCAACAGATTTTGATATAGCAGATAAACTTTATTTCGAACCAGTATTTTGGGAGCATATTTATGATATAATTCGCCACGAAAAGCCAGAAGGTGTAATCGTTCAGCTTGGTGGTCAAACGGCTCTTAAGTTAGCTGAGAAGTTATCTAAGTACGGAATAAAAATAATTGGAACTAGTTTCGAGTCTTTAGATTTAGCGGAAGATAGAGGCAGTTTCTCAAAGCTTTTGCAAGAAATTGACATTCCATTCCCTCAATTTGGAGTAGCAGAAACCGCAGAGGAAGCATTGGCACTTTCAGATGAGTTAGACTTCCCATTATTGGTAAGACCTTCTTATGTGTTAGGTGGCCAAGGAATGAAGATTGTTATCAACAAAGCAGAGCTTGAGGAACATGTAGTAGATCTGCTTCGTAAAATTCCTAACAACAAACTCTTACTTGATCATTACCTTGATGGTGCAATAGAAGCTGAAGCTGATGCTATTTGTGATGGGGAAGATGTCTATATTATTGGCATTATGGAACATATTGAGCCTTGTGGTATCCACTCAGGAGATTCTAATGCCACTTTGCCACCATTTAACTTAGGGGAATTGGTAATGCAGCAAATTAAAGATCATACAAAGAAAATAGCCTTGGCATTAAATACTGTAGGCCTTATCAATATTCAATTTGCGATAAAAGATGAAGTAGTTTACATAATTGAGGCAAACCCAAGAGCATCACGTACGGTACCTTTTATTGCAAAAGCATACAAAGAGCCTTATGTAAATTATGCTACCAAAGTTATGTTAGGAGAGAAGAAAGTGAAAGATTTCAAATTTAATCCTCAACTTGAAGGCTTTGCCATCAAACAGCCAGTCTTCTCGTTTGATAAGTTTCCTAATGTGAACAAGAACTTAGGTCCAGAAATGAAAAGCACAGGAGAAAGTATTCTCTTTATAGATAGCTTAAAGGATGATGAATTTTATAACCTTTACGCAAGACGTAAAATGTATTTAAGTAAATAAGTCTAATTATTAGACTAATAATATATCTAGAAGGAAAACTTTGAATTTAATTAAGTTTTCCTTCTGCATATAGTCTTCTTATTTCTTTCTTGTCAAATTTTCCAACACTGGTTTTCGGTACTAAATTTAAGGTCACATAATTATCAGGGATTTGATAGTTGGCAAAATCAGATGATAAAAATTCTTTTAGTTCATCATCAGAAATCGGCTTAGAAATATCCGCCAAAACAATTGCTGCCAATGGTCGTTCAGACCATTTTTTATCAGGTATGGCTATTACTGCAGCTTCCTTAATTTTAGGGTGTGCCATTAAAGCTGATTCTAATGCAACACTTGAAATCCATTCGCCACCACTTTTAATTAAATCTTTTGTTCGATCTGTAATTTCCATATATCCATCGGTATCAATAGTGCTTACATCTCCTGTTCTAAACCAACCATCATCTGTAAAATTATCTCTGTTATTGGTCTTAAAGTATGATTTTATGACCCAAGCCCCTTTAACTTGTAACTCTCCCATGGTTTTACCGTCACGAGGTGCAATCTTTCCATTGTCTCCAACGATTCGCATTTCGATACCTGGAAATTCAATGCCTTGTTTTGCCCGTATTTTAATTTGCTCTTTCTTTGATAAATCTTTGTGTTTCTTTTGTAATCTACTAGCTGTACCAAGAGGTGATGTTTCTGTCATTCCCCATGCTTGAACACCCCTTATGCCAAAATTATTTTCAAAATTCTCAATTAAACTAGCAGACAATGCAGAGCCTCCAACAAGATATTCTTCTAGTGCTAATTTTTCTTTAGGAGGATTTTTTTTCATTTCCTCGTAAACACCCATCCAAATGGAAGGTACACCATTGGCTTTAGTTATTTTTTCACGCTCCAAGATTCTTACTATTGCCTCGGGTTGTAGATGTAAAGATGGCATTACCATGTCTGAACCTGTTAATAGACACATATATGGAAAACCCCATGCCATAACATGAAATTGAGGGACTATTAAAAGAATGACATCGTCATTACTGTAATTACCTGCATTTGGTGATAATATGGTCATTGCATGTAAATATGTAGACCTATGCGAATAGAGGACACCTTTAGGCATACCTGTTGTACCACTGGTGTAACACATGCCACAAGCATCGTTTTCATTAAGAATAGGCCATTCTAATGTATCTAATTGTTCTTCAATTAAATCTTCATAGTAAAGTGTATTTAAAAGTGAAGTACTAAAATTTTCTGGAGCATTAATGATTATATACTTTTCTACTGTTTCTAATTTGGGTGCTATTTTTTCTAGCAAAGGGACTAAAGTTGCATCTACAAAAATTACTTTGTCTTCAGAATGATTGATAATGAATTCGGTTTGTTGAGAAGATAAACGAATATTAATTGTGTGGCATACCGCTCCGATGCCTGGTATACCATAGTATAGTTCAACATGTTGATAATGATTCCAAGCAAAGGTGCCTACCATATCTCCCTTGTTGATTCCTAGTTTATTTTTAAGCGCATTTGCCAATTGGCACGAGCGTTTTTCAAGTTCATAGTAAGTATATTCATGTCGGTCTCCATTGGGGAGGTATGAGATTAATTTCTTATGCGGAAAAGCACTTTTAGCATACTTTAAAATAGTAGTTGTCGTAAGTGGGTAATCCATTATTAATCCGTTCATAGAAGATGTTTTTAGTTTAAATCAAAACTTGACTCTTAAATTAATCATTTAATGAAGAGGTTCAATTAAAATTTATTTTTCAGCATTTAAGATAGCGCAAAGGCGATGATTTAATAAAACTCGCCATAATTATAAAATCTATAAAGTTAAAGTGTGGTGTGGTTATCAGATTAAAAACCTGACTAATGTTAGATTAATTTATTCTAGCTAGGTTTAAGAAGTTTAATTAAACCAAACAGCATATCTTTTTCTTCTTAGCTCAATAGCTAACTGCTCTTCCATTTTTAAAGCTTCCGCTTTCGTTGATATAGGTCCGATATGATTGTATAGACTGCCGCGAAGGTATAAGCCATATTTATGCACAATTGAGGAAGATAGATTATGTCCTTTTTTACTAAGCGAACCTTTTTTATGTTGCTCAAAACGTTCTTTAGGTTCCTTACTCGTCATACCTACATAAAGACATTCTAAAACGCCATTAAATTGTGGGTTAGCTTCCCTGAACTTTCTATTTTCAGAATACACCTTTTTAGATAATTCAATTACGTAAATCGAATATTTATAATTGGGCATAATCTATTTTATTTATTGTGATTGACTTAAGCGTAAAATATACTTACTGCGTTTTTAGTAAAGTTGAATTTAGGTTTCAAAATATAAATTTATCTATTTCTACCCTTAAAATTTTCCATCGTTTTGTAAACCCCTAAAACATTTCCTGTAAACCAATCAAAAATTGAAATAGGTAAAATGGCTTGTGCAAATCGAGTAACTCTATAAATATACCCAGGTATAGAAACCATTTTTTTATTTTTTTCAATTGCCTTAATAATGGTTAAAGCAGTAGTTTCTGGGTCGAGTATAGGAATTTTAGACTTTACCCCATCAAACATGCCGGTATTTATATAATAGGGCATTATTGTAGTAACATTAATGTTTTTCTTTAACTGTTCCATTTCCAAACGCAGACTATCTGAAAAGCCTATCAGCGACCATTTAGTAGCTACATAAACAGACATTTTGGGGTTAGATAGTAATCCGCCAGAAGAGGCAATATTGCATATATGGCCAGAGTTTTTCGATAACATGTTATCAATGAAAGCATGGGTAATATAAATCGGTGCATTCGAATTAATATTCAAAGTACTCGTAATATCAGCTTCTGAATGTTCATGAAAATAGTTGCCTACGATAATACCTGCGTTATTAATTAATAGGTCAATTCCACCAAAATTATTAATTACTTCTTTGGCAGCGCTATTAATTTCAGAAATACTAGAAACATCAACTTTCATGATTGTAAGCTTTCCTAATGAGGAATACTTCAATCTTAATTTCTCTAAATTATCACTGTTAATATCCCAAATTATAATATTTGCACCGCGTTCTAATAGCAATCGGCACATGATTTCACCGATACCAGAAGCTCCACCAGTAATTAATACTATTTTGTCTTTTAAGTTTTTCATAATTTTAACGGCTGTTTTAAATCTCTTCCACAATAGATTTTCCGTAAGAACAATCTCCTGAGGTCCATTTCCATTCTTCGTGAAGTCTGATTTTACCATTAGAAAGTACCTCAGGAGTAGATTCACATATCCCAGTCATCAGTTCTCCTTTAGTATTGACATGGTGATAACGCATACTTATATGACCTTCAGAATCTACTATTCCTATTAAATGTCCTTTGAGGATTGTGCCTCCTTGATAATTAGCCGTTATAGTTGAGCCAGATTGCTTATAATGAAAAATAGTTTCATCAGTTGTTTCTCCGTTTTTAGAAGTTTGAACTGGTTTGAAATATTTATTATTATAATTCATTAGAGATGGGTAAATATGGTGTTATAAAAATAAGGTAGTTCGATTATTCTCGTGCTACCTCAATTCCATCTGTCGTGAAAGAAAACGCTTGCGCCCCTAAACCACCAACCATTACTGCTTGAAATAATGGAGTTAATTGCTTTTTAGAATACCAATCTATTAAAAAATTGGCGCCACTACCACCAGAATCATCTTGTTGTTCGATAACATAATCAATAGATTCCATTGGTTTGAGGTAGATAGGAGAATCTATATAGCTTCTCACTAAATCACCTTGGGTATTATAATAATCAATTGTACTCACGAATAGACTATCACGAATACTCGTATTACGAATACTCAATGTAGCTGTTAGCATTGTTCTAGTATCTCTGGTCTGATTATAAATATCAGAATAGATAGGTACGTAAACCTGCCTTATCAGTGAATCTACTATAGCTTTATTTACTCGCCTGTCAAGCATATGCTCGTCGAGTATTTCTACAGGAATTTCTTCATTCTTCAAGTCCTTACAAGAACCTAAAAATGATAAAAATGTCATCGTCAAACAAACACTAAATACTACAATTGTTGATTTATTCAAACCTCTGTTTTTATGCTTCCCATTCCGTATGAAAAATTCCTTCTCTATCTAATCGCTCATAAGTATGTGAACCAAAATAATCACGCTGAGCTTGAATTAGATTTAAAGGTAATTTACTAGACGTATATGCATCGAAATAGGTAAGTGAATTTGATAATCCTGGAAGCGGAATTCCATTTTGTGCTCCAAAGGCAACTAACTCTCTTGCGGCGCCGACCGAACCTTTTATTTTGCTAACAAAGTTTGGCGAAAGTAATAGATTTGGTAATGTTGGTTCAGCTTTAAAAGCTTCAGTAATATCGGCCAATAAACCTGCACGAATAATACAACCAGCACGCCATATTTTAGCAATTACTGAAATATCTAAATTATAGCCATATTCTTTAGAGGCATCTGCTAATTGGTGCAGACCTTGTGCGTAGGTAATTATAAACGAGAAATACAACGCCTTTTCGGAAAGGTCTTCTAATATAGCCTTATCCATATGTGCAACTACAGGTCTATCGTATAACGCATCTGCTTTTATTCTTTCCTCCTTTAACGCAGAAAGTTCACGCATACTAACGGCAACATCTATTGAAGGTACAGGTATGCCTAAATCCATTGCATTTTGACTAGTCCATTTTCCAGTTCCTTTCTGTTTGGCTTTATCTAGTATTTGATCCACTAAACGACCTTTGGTAAAGTTATCTTCTTGTTCAAAAATTTCAGAAGTTATTTCAACTAAAAATGATTGCAATCTTCCTGAATTCCATTTTGCAAAAGAGGAATGTAACTCATCATTGTTATAACCTCCTCCTTTTTTAAGGACATCATAAATTTCAGAGGTTAATTGCATTAATCCGTATTCAATACCATTATGAACCATTTTTACGTAGTTACCTGCAGATTTAGGGCCTAAATAGGCAACACATGGTTCTCCTTCATATTTAGCGGCAACAGCTTCAAAAATCGGCTTAATATGTTCATATGCAGATTTTGAGCCGCCAGGCATTATACTTGGCCCTCTACGAGCGCCTTTTGCACCACCTGAAACTCCAGCACCAAAAAAGTTAATAGCTCTATTCTGCAATTCACTTTCTCTACGATCAGTATCGGTAAAGAAAGAATTACCACCATCGATAATTATATCTCCTTTGTCAATATGTGGTAGTAATGATTCAATAACTGAGTCAACAATTTTACCGGCTGGCACCAGCAACATTATTTTACGTGGTTGCTTTAAATTTTTTACAAAGGTTTTAATGTTTGTTGACGCATCAACTTTTTCTAAATCTCCACCTTCAGTCTTCAAAGAGTTTACTTTTTCCTCATCTAAATCATATCCATAAGCAGAAAATCCATTATCTGCTACATTAAGGATAAAATTACGTCCCATTACTCCAAGACCTACCAAACCAAAATCATACATAAACTCTATGTTTTAAAATTAAAATACATAAATGGCGCACCTTCATTTTATTTATTTTTCACGACATAATGCGTATCAAAAATAATTTAAAATATTGACTTTATTTCTAAATTGCACCTCAAAAGGAGAGTATAATGGCTTTCTTTTTAAGATATTTGAAGAATAAAGAATAGAAAGGGTTTATGAAGAATACAGACAATCAAATGCTCATCATTTTTGGAGCATCTGGAGATTTAACCGCAAGAAAATTAATACCTGCAATATTCAATTTATTTAAAGGTAATCATCTACCTGAAAATTTTGTTGTACTTGGAGTTAGTAGAAGTGATTTGGGTGATCTAAAATTCCGTAATAAAGTGGTTTTAGAAAGCCCTTACTTTGAGGATGATCGTAGGGAAAATGACAAGGAATACATTCAAAAGTTTGCTGATAAATTATTTTATGAAGATTTAGGGTCTGATTACGATACCTCTTACGAACGTTTAGAAAAGCGTATAAGTGATCTGGACCAAAAATATGGTACAGATGGTAATCATATTTTTTACCTATCTACACCACCTAGCTTATATGAGCCAATAGCAAAAAACTTGTCTGATCAAGGATTAAATGATGAAGCTACTGGGTGGAGAAGATTAATTGTTGAAAAACCATTTGGTTATAGTTTGGATTCTGCGAAAGTATTAAATGATGGTCTTCATACGTATTTCAAAGAAGGTCAAATATTTAGAATAGACCATTATTTAGGCAAAGAAACAGTTCAAAATCTACTAGTTACTCGTTTTGCCAATAGTATTTTTGAACCACTTTGGAATAGAAATTACATTCATCACGTAGAAATTACTAATGCAGAAAGTGTTGGTGTCGAGAAAAGAGGTGGGTATTACGATAAATCTGGAGCATTGAGAGATATGTTTCAAAGTCATTTATTGCAGATTGTTGCCCTAATCGTTATGGAGCCACCGTTAAGTTCAGAAGCCGAGGAGATACGTAATGAAAAGCTTAAAGCATTGAAGTCTCTTAAAATAATGACTGATGAAAAAACGCTTTACGAAAATACTATTAGAGCGCAATATGTAGCCTCTAAAATTGATGGTAAAGAAGTAAAAGGGTATAGAGAAGAGGAAGGAGTTGATGAAAATTCAACAACGGAAACCTTCGCGGCCATTAAGTTTTTTGTAGATAACTGGCGTTGGGCAGATGTACCTTTCTATGTAAGAACAGCGAAACGTATGCCTACTAAAGTTACCGAAGTGGTAATTCATTTTAAAACACCACACCATCAGATTTTCAAAGAATCAGGAATGAGCAACAAGGATAATAAATTAATTATTCGTATTCAACCAGATGAAGGAATATTGATAAAATTCGGAGTTAAGGTTCCTGGGCAAGGTTTTCAGGTCGAACGTGCTAATATGGATTTCTATTATTCAAGTTTAAGTGAAACACGTGTAATGGACGCCTATGAACGATTATTACTAGATGCAATGCAGGGTGATGCAACTTTGTATGCTAGAGCAGATGAAGTTGAAGCAGCATGGGCCTTTGTGGATCCTATTTTAGATTACTGGAAAAATGGAAAAGATGTTAAAATGTACGGATATTCAGCTGGAGTTTGGGGTCCTGAAAATGCAAACGATCTCTTTGAAGGTCTCGGTGAATGGCGTAACCCAAGCGAGAACTTAGCAGATGATTCTGGGTATTGCGTTATCTGTTAAATTATTATAAGGAAGTATTCGACATATATCATATAAAAAATGGAAGTAAAAGTATATCAGAATAAGGTTAAGGTTGCCAAGGAGTTTTCTAAGTTTTTGATTGAAAAATCATCGAATAAAAAAGTATTTCATATTGCATTGTCAGGCGGAAGTACCCCTAAGATTGTATTTGATGTTTTAGCTGAGGAATTCTCGAATGATGTAGACTGGAGTGCTATTCATTTATATTGGGGAGATGAACGTTGCGTAGCTCCAGATGATGAAGAAAGTAATTATAGAATGACGGTTGAGCACCTTATTTCGAAGGTTGATATACCAGAAGAAAATATTCATCGTATTAAAGGTGAGAACGACCCTAAATTGGAAGCCAAGCGTTATGATCATTTACTAGAGAAAGAATTGCCAAAGGAACTTGGCTTACCTCAGTTTGATTTAGTTTTACTGGGAATGGGTGATGATGGGCATACCGCATCAATTTTCCCTCATGAAATAAATTTATGGATATCACCTGATAATTGTGAGGTGGCTATCCATCCAGAATCAGGTCAACGAAGAGTTTCGATTACTGGTAGAATTATTAATAATGCTAAAACGGTTGTTTTCTTGGTTACAGGTGATAGTAAATCTGAGAAGGTAAGAATCATAATAGAAAGGGAAGAAGGTTACTTGAAATATCCTGCAAGTCATGTATCCCCTAAAACAAAAGATTTAATTTGGTTTTTAGATGCAGCTGCAGCTCAGCAACTTACTATAGATCAATCTTAATATTATCACTTTCCAATTCCTTGACATAGTCTTTGGAATTAAAAGTTTTGGATTCAAATTTCGTATCACGTTGCTGAGCTTCAAGTTTTCTGTATTTGCTACGTGCAAAACGGCGCACGCCTTGGTCATCAGATACGATTAAACCGGGTATAGAAACATTTTTACCGTCGGGGCCTTTTGCTACCATAGTAAAGTAGGAGGAGTTGCAATGCTTCTTTTTTCCTGAGGTTATATTTTCAGATTCTACACGAACACCTACTACCATTGATGTACGACCTGTATAATTGATACTGGCTTTCAATGTAACCAATTCTCCTACCTCAATAGGGTTTAAAAAATCCACCCTATTTACGGATGCTGTTACACAGTATTGTTGAGAATGTTTAGAGGCGCATGCAAATGCTATTTGATCCATAAGGTTTAAAATGTGCCCACCATGTACCTTGCCACCAAAATTGGAATGGGAGGGAAGCATTAATTCTGTTATTGAAACCCTTGAATCTCTTACGCCTTTAAACTTTTCCATGTGCCTGTTCTTTAATCCAATTAAAAAATAATTGTGATTATTTTATTTCCTAAAATGTGGTGATTGTTCCGCTTCTACTGCCGTTATGAAGTATTTAGTGTCGCCCAACCAAAAGAAAGTAGCGTATCGTTCAGTGTAATTTACCTTTACGTATTGCCCTTGATATTCCTTTAGTTTTTCTATGACATCCTTATCTTTATCCAATACTGAAAATGAGAATATTTGAGCACCAGAAATACCTTGGCTAATTTCACCTTCCCAAGTTTTGGCTATTACCCCTTTATGGGTTAATTTAATTAACTCTCCAGAGCGTACTCCTTCACTAAAAGAGACGAAATAAATAAAGGCATAATAAATGCCTCCTATCAGTATAAAGCCTAATAATAGTAATGATATAAACTTTTTCATAAGTTACTTTGTCTTTGTTCTAGTGTAAATGTATTATCAATAATATGATTAGGTCAATATATTGACGAATATTCATTTATACTAATAATCGTCTAAGATGTTTTACCGTATATATAAAAGTATAATTTATAATTTCAATTTAGGCTCTTCATCAAAATCATCATCTTCTACAGCGCGCTTTAATATAGATTCTGGAATAGATTTTTTTGCTTTAGCCCCCATTTTTTTTAACTTCTCAATACTATTGACAATATTGCCGCGACCATCGACAAGTTTATTCATTGCACCTCTATATTCTCCTTTGGCTTCGTCCATCTTTTTACCCACTTTCATTAAGTCGCTAACAAATCCTTCAAACTTATCATAGAGCGCACCAGCTTGTCTTGCAATTTCAATCGCATTGCGTTGTTGCTTCTCATTGTTCCACATGCTATCTATTGTACGTAATGTGGCAAGAAGCGTGGTTGGAGTAACGATTATAATATTCTGCTCAAAGGCCTTATTATACAAAGAACTATCTTGATTAATGGCGATGGCAAAGGCAGGTTCTATAGGAACGAACATCAACACGAAATCGGGGCTCTCCATTTCATAAAGGTCCTCATATTTTTTTGCAGATAATTGGTCAACGTGTCTGCGTAATGAATTGATGTGGTCTTTTAAGTATTTATCTCTAAGCTCTTCATCAGCATTTACATAGCGCTCATAATCCGTTAACGATACTTTAGAATCGACTACCATTTTCTTACCATCCGGCAGATTGATAATGACATCGGGAAGTACCCGACTACCATCAGCTCTAATAAATGTTTGTTGAACTGTATATTCACGGTCTTTCTCTAATCCCGATTTTTCCAAGACACGTTCTAAAACCAATTCGCCCCAATTCCCTTGCATTTTACTATCACCTTTTAAGGCTTTAGTTAAGTTTTCTGCTTCTTGGGTAATCTTTAAATTTTGGGACTGTAGATTTAGAAGCTGTTCTCTTAGGGCAGAGTGAATACTTATATTTTCTTTCTGACTTGCCTCAACTTTTTTCTCAAAGAGCTGAATTTTTTCATTTAGGGGAGTGAGAATATCCTTAATGTTCTTTTCATTTCGCTCTGTAAACTTTAGGCTTTTCTCTTCTAGAATTTTATTGGCCAAGTTTTCAAACTCCTTTGTAAATTTTTTCTGTAGCTTTTCAACTTCTTCTTTCTGTTCTCGGTTTTTTTCGTGCAAATGCCCCATATCAGCTTGCGCTCTTACAATTCTATTGCCAAGCTGTTCTTTTTCTGATTGAAGGATATGTCTTTGTTGCTCTGTCTCTTTTAACCGTTCTTGTAAAACAGATAAATTTGCGTGCATTTGTTGCTCGCGTTCCTCTAAAGCACTTTGTTTAGAGGTTGTTTTTAATTGCCGTATATAATTCCCTAGAAAATAGCCGATTACAAGACATAGGATACCAATTAGGAAGTACATATAAATTTCGTTCATGAGTATTGTAATGTGATACTGTAAAGATACTGGATCACCTACTAAATAATAAAGGGCCTATCTTGATTTAATTAACATAGAATAAGCAAAAATATATTTCAATGCGGAATCCTTTATTTCTTGATTTTAAAAGAACCAGAGTTGGCATCAAACGAAATCATATCTGCAGGAAATAGCGTTTCAAAGTTTTTATGTTCGATAAGTTTACAAGGCTCTTCAAACGGATTAGTTCGTCCGTCTAAAATCAACATTTTATCACATAACTGTATAGCCAATTCTATCTCATGACTGGTAAACAGAATTGTTTTTTCGGTTTTATGTGCAATAGATTTCAAGAGTTTTAAAATCTGGACTTTATGATATAAATCTAAATGCGTGGTGGGCTCATCTAAAAGTATAATACTAGTATCTTGAACCAATGCCCTAGCAATCATAACACGTTGTAATTGTCCGTCACTCAATTCATAGCATTTCTTATCTAGAAATGGGGTTAGCTCTAAGAGTGATACACTCTTTGTAATGAATGCAATATCTTCATCAGATAACTTCCCTAACCAATTGGTGTATGGTTGTCTGCCTAAAGCTAATAACTCTTTAACTGACATGTTTTTTGACGCAATAGGTTCTGTGAGTACTACACTAACCTTTGTGGCTAAATCTAAAGTATCGATAGTGGTTAATTCTTTTCCTTCAATTTGTATGGAGCCAGAAATCTTTGTTTGAAATCCGCCTATAGTTCTTAGTAGTGTAGATTTACCAATACCATTAACACCTACTATAGCGACCAATTCCCCTTTCTTTAAATTAAAGGAAATATTTTCGGCTATGACTTTTTTGTCATATCCAATAGATAAATTACTGATATTCAGTATTATATTTGAATTTTTGTATTTGATAACTTTATCAGGTTTAATTAAAACATCATTTTCTTTTTGCGAACTAATAACCATATCACCACGGGTGCCCCAAAAATACTAGTTATCGCATTGATAGGAAGTACACTCATTGAGCCTGGCAGTTGAGCAATCGTATCACAAATCAGCATTAAAATAGCGCCACAACACAATACTGCTGGTATCAAAATCTTATGGTCTGTTGTATGAAATAGTTGTCGAGTTAAGTGCGGCACCGCTAAGCCTATAAAAGCTATGGGGCCTGCAAAAGCAGTAATACATCCTGCTAAAAGTCCAGTTGCTATGATAATAATATACCGTGATTTTTTTAAATGGATTCCTAAGCTCTTTGCGTAATTCTCACCCAGTAAAAAAGCATTAAGCGATTTAATAGAGCGTATACTTAATAGTATGCCAATACATGTACAAAGGCACAGAATTGACAATTGCATCCAGGTAAGATTACCTAAACTACCAAATTCCCAAAAGATAAATTGTTGCAATTTTTCGGCTTTGGTAAAATAGGAGAGTACACTTACAATAGCGCCCGTTATACTACCGAACATTAAACCAATAATAAGTAATGCCATGGTATCTTTTATTTTGACGGCGACTGTTAGAACTACTAAAAGCACAAGAAAACTACCCATACTTGAAGCGATAGCCAAAGCAATATCGTTAAAGGCTGAAAACGTTATAAACCCTGAAAATAGGGAAGAGCCCATAATTAATAAAGCAGCGCCTAAACTTGCCCCAGAACTTATACCCAATACATAAGGGCCTGCAAGCGGATTTCTGAACAAAGTTTGCATCAATAGACCACTTAAGGCTAAGCCACTGCCAACCAAAATAGCGGTTAAGGCTTTCGGTATACGATAATTCCATATGATATAGGAATTTGATGATTCACCAATATCAGAACTGAAAATAACTTTTATAGTGTCAATAACCGATATGCTCACAGAGCCAAGACTGATATTTAAACTTAGGCAAACAAGCAGCACTAGGAGTAGAGCCAGAAAATGAATAGTGTATGTAGGTTGTTTAGACAATTAATTTAAAGGTTTAAAGAAGAAAGGTTTATGTTTAGGTAAAAGACCTGGGTGTAAAATATGAATTAAATCTTTTAATACAAGATCCGGTCGTTGTGGTGCTAATTCATAATATAAATTGCCGCCAGTTTCGCCAACAGTATTGGCAAAGGTGTAAACTTTTTTGTTTTTAAATGCATTAAACTGCAGATAGTGCGCACTTGAAGATTCCATTTCTGTGTATGACTTGAATTGCGCAGGTCCGATCCAATATTCAGCATTTTTAGCAACTACTAAAACACTTTCCCAACTTAAAGAAAGACTACCGCTTTCAGGTGTTTCTTTCCATATATAATTGGCATTGGCATCTTTTAGAAAATTAGCGGCCCAACTTTTTCCGCCGGGTAAATACCAAACATCTTTATAAAGGGCTCCGCTAAGTACGGTTGGTACGGTATGTGCAGTTTCAGCTATTTTTTTAGCATCTACATAAGACTTTTCAATTTCAGCGAAAATAGTATTTGCTTCGGTTTCTTTTTTAAAGAATGGTGCGAAAAATTTAATCCATTCCGCTTTTCCCAGTGGCGTTTCTTCTACCCAGTCACCATTGTAAATAACAGGTATTTGAGAGCGTTGTAGAGTCTCATAAGCGCTGTTACTACCACTAACGCCAAAACCTACCACTAAGTCTGGCTGTAAGGCTAAAACGGCTTCTGTGTTTAAGCTTTCGTTTATCCCAAGTTCTTTAATTTGTCCGGTATCGATTCGTTTTCTAGCAGCTTTAGAAGATACGTATTTGGTGTCTGAAAATCCGATAAGTTTATCTAATTCACCTAAAGCTTCAAGTGCTGGTATATGGGTAGTTGAGGTTACAACTATGTTTTCTATTGGTACGGAGATTATGGCGTCATACTCATTTTTATCCAAAGTTATGAATGCTTGTTTTTCTCTAGGGATTAAAGCATAGGTAAAAGAAGCTTCTGCATTTGGCCAAGGCGTCAGTATTTTAAGAATAGTAATGCCTGAGGCTTTTTTTTCGATTGAAAACCCCTTTGCATAAGCAATATCTACATTTTTAGGGGTAGATTCTAATGGTAGTGATTCCTTCTTTAGTTGTTTGCAACCGCATAAAAAGAGTAAGTAACTTAGAAAGAGAAGTTGTTTAAGCATTTATATTTTACATCTATTTTTCAAAAGTAGTATTATAAAAGTTTACCTAGAAAGATTAAACAAAATGTTTATTTTCGCCGTGAATTTTGGTTTTCGCTGCTTATGGTAGTGAAATTAAAAGGGAATCCGGTGTAAATCCGTAACTGTTCCCGCAACTGTAAGTTTATGTCAACTATATCTATTGGCGAATAGATTTCAATTGGCACTTCTGTAAAGAAGATGTTATTTTCTTCATAGCCACTTTGATTTCTGAACAGGTTCAGTAACATGGGAAGGCGAAATAACATAAAACGAGTCAGGAGACCTGCCTTATTCAAACAACAATGTTAAACTTTCGGGATAAAGGTTTGCGTATGGGTACAGACATACTACGCTCCCGTTTATGAATTTAAACGAATGAAAAATTATTTTTTGTGGCCAACGGTCACAGTATTACTATGCGCAAAAGTAGGAGCGCAACAAGAACAAGACTCCATTAATACATTACAGTTAGACGAGGTTGTTGTCAGCGATTCACGGTTTCAACTAAAGCGTGAAAACTCTGGTAAGACAGTCGTTTCCATTTCTCAAAAAGAATTGGAACAAAACCAAGGTCGGTCTATTGCCGAAATTATCAATACTAAAAGCGGCATTGAAATAAACGGAACTAGAAGTTATGCTGGTCAAAACTTATCTACGTACGTTAGGGGAGGTAATAACCGCCAAGTTTTGGTGATTATTGATGGTATTCAGGTTTCAGACCCATCTGGTACCAGCGCAGAGTATGACCTACGTCTTTTAAATACATCGCAAATAGAAAGTATTGAAATTTTAAAAGGTGCTGCGAGTACACTTTATGGAAATTCTGCAGCAACAGCGGTTATAAATATTACAACCAAACAAGCAAAGAAAGAAGGACTTTCAATGGATGTGATTTCGAGTATGGGTACCAACCAATCTCAGGATGACCAGAATTATAATATTTCTGATTTTTCAAACACGGTGAACCTTAGTGCTAAAAATGGTAAGTTGACTTTTTTGGCTTCTGGAGGTCATCAATTCACGGACGAATTATCAGCAGCCATTGGCACTGAAGCGGATGCACTGTCACGAATAGATGGAAATGTGAAAATTGGTTATCAATTTTCTAGACGTTTCAATATTACGGCGTCTGCATTTTATAATAAATTGAATAGCGATTATGATAACGGGTTCCCAATTGAAGATGCCGATTTTTCATTTACCAGTGAACAATCTCGTTTTGGTTTAGCTTCAACTTATGGTTACGAAAAGGGTAGTGTGCATGTAAATGTGGCATATAATCAAATAGATAGGTCTTTTATTTCTAGTTTTCCGGCTGCTTACGATTCTCGTTCTATTGTAGTAGATGTTTTTAACAAGTATACATTTGCAGAAAAAATATATACTATAGTTGGTTTAAATTATATTGACAATCAGACATTGTTTTCAGAGGAGCAAAATTCGAACACAGTCGACCCATATGTGAACATGGTATATATTGGTGATGACGGTATTAACTTAAATGCAGGAGTACGCTTAAATAATCATAGTAACTATGGTTCTAATTTTATTTATAATATTAATCCGTCTTACAGAATTAATATAAACTCTGGGTATTTAAAATTCATGGGCTCATATGCTACCTCGTACATAGCACCAAATTTATCGCAATTATATGGTCCGTTTGGAGCCAATAAAGATTTGAATCCTGAAGAGGATACTACTTTAGAGGGCGGTTTAGAATTTAAATTGTCAGATAAGTTTACAATGAACGCGGTTTATTTTAATAGGTCTGAAGATGATAGAATCGAATACGTAACTATTGACCCAAATACATTTGAAAGTCAATATCGTAATTCAGCAAATACAGTTCATTTTAATGGAGTGGAGGTAGGCTTTAGTTCAAAACCTGTTAAAGACTTTACATTGGATGCGAACTATACGCTTACAAGTTCTAAAAAAGGCTTGGCATTAAGAGTACCAAAAAATAAAGCTAATGTAAGTTTAGGATACAGTATTGGAGTAAAAACCTATGTAGGACTTACGTATCAATACGTTTCTAACCGAACAGATACTGATTTTGCGACTTTTTCAGAAGTTACTTTAGGTAGTTTTAGTTTAGCTAACCTACAATTGAAACATGATTTCTCGAATAGATTTGGAGCCTTTATAGCCGTTGATAATATTTTGAATGAGGAATATACAGAGCTAGTGGATTATACGACTAAAGGAAGGAATTTACGACTAGGATTTAAAATGAGTTTATAATAAAAAGGACAGCTTTAAAGCTGTCCTTTTTTCTATCTTTTTTGTCGATTTAAAATTCTAAATTGTAAACTGTATCATCAATCATTTTATCATTGATAGGATTGCCAACTTTAGAACTTATAAAAACTTCTATCGGATTTAAAACAGTAAAATCACGTTTGCCAGTTTGTCCGGTAATGGCTTCTATAGCCCTAGCTAATAGAGGTTCGTTCTGTTCCCCTAAAATACCGAGGTTGCCATAATCTTCTTTCAAAAAAATATCTGGCTGTAAACCGCTTATAAAGTCTGAAAACCCTTCTGCATTCTCATTTCTACCAATTAAAGGTTGAATGGCCCATTGATTATTTGGGTTAATTTTATTTACTCTAGATGGTGTGTATAAGTAAGAGTTATCTCGATCATCGACCAATGTTGTTGAAAATTCATTTTTACCTCTCGTTACATCTCCAATTTGAATAACATCAATATACGGTTCTAAGCTATTGATAAGTAATTCGCTAGCTGACGCAGAACTAGAAGATGTTAGTACGTACAATTTAGAAAAGCCTAATGAATTGATTGTTTTTCCATTAACCTTATCAGCAAAATATACTTCTAATTGGCTATCGTTAAATTGGTTTTGAAGTTTATCATTGTATCTTTTTCTTAAAAATACCTCTGATGTATTTGTGCCATAAATCATACTTGCTAATAGACGTGTAGTATTTACCGAACCACCAGGATTATAACGCAAGTCCATTACCAAATTAGTTATACCAGCAGATTTTAAAGCTTCAACGGCGGCATAAAGTTCATCGTCATATTCATTGGTAAATTGGTTATACATGATATAACCAATATTTTCCCCTCCAATTTCGAAAGACTTGGAAATGTAAACAGGGTTTTCGGCAAGAGCTTCCGCTTTGGTAAGTGTTACCTCTTCTTCATTGGGAACAATATTACCGGTAACAAAATCTGCCATATTTAAAGTATATGAATCGCTACCTGTAAAAAGGAGCTCCTCGTAATTCGACAATGTTAAAGTTTGCCCATCAACACCAGTAAACAAATCTCCTCTTAGAATATCAGCAGTAGCGGCATTTGAATTTGGTATGATGTATCGAACGATACCAAATAATTCTTCACTATCCTGAAAACGAACGAGTCCGAATTCAAGACCATTACTTTTAGAGATACCTGCTAATGAATTAGTAAGTTCGCGATAATCTTCATTATAAAAACTAAAACGATCTTCAATATATTGCAATTTATTTTCAAAAAAAGCAGCAGGGTTTTCTTCTGAATCTAAGAAAGCAGTGTACTCAGCTCTACCTTCTTTGGTATTTACAAAACGCTCATCGCCCAAATCATCCACGTTGGCTTGCCAGAAATACCAAAAATTCATGGCTTTCCACATAAAATCTTGAACTTCTACGTCAGCAGAACCATCTGGATCAATGGTTTTGGTTAAGGTCAAATCCTCATCCTTGGAACAAGAAAAAATAACCGCTATAACAAGTAATACTAAAATCTTCTTCATAACTAGGGAAACTAAAATCTTTGAATTTTATTTCTTTTGAGTAAGTGAAAATTTTGAGGTAGGTACGCTGTTGTTTAATAATAATGTAGCATTTCTAGGATCGTGTAGTTTAGAGCTCGAAATAACACGCGCAGGTATTATGACATCAAAACTTCTTTTAGCTCCTATACCCGTAATTTCTTGAATTGCTCTTGCAAGAAGAGGTTCGTTAGCATCACCAAGAACACCTAAATTGGTAATATCTTCATCAAGTTCAATATCAGGTATTAATCCGTCTGCATAATCAGAAAAGCCTGCACTATTTTCCACTCTACTAATAATAGGTTGAAGACCCCATTGTACATTAGGATTTATATTATTTACTCTGGTTTCATCATAAACATTGCCCCCTTCTGGATCATCAACAAATAATAGGGAACCTTGGTTTTTACCAACTGTAGTTGAGCCGATATGAACAACATTTATATAAGGTTCTAAACCGACCATTACCAATTCACTTGCTGAAGCCGAACTTGAAGTAGCTATAATATATACTTGACTTAGGTTTAATGTATTTAAAGCAGCGTTCGAATTACCATCGAAAGCACCGGTGGTGCTTACAAAATAATTATCTGTTAAACTACTGTCGAATTCTGCTTGTAATTTTGCATTATAAATAGTTCTAAAAAGTAAATCTGAAGTACTAGTACCTTTTATTAAACTAGCTAAGATAGTAGCAGTAGAACCTCTACCACCTAAGTTGTATCGTAGATCTAAAACCAAATCGGTTACACCTTGAGATATAAAATCGGCAAAAACGGCATTCATGGCATCTTCTGAACCGGATACAAATTGGTTGTACATGAAATAACCAATTTTTTTATCTCCCGATGTAATAACTTCAGTGGCAAAAATAGGGTCTTCTCGCAATCCTTCTTGTTTAGTTAAAGTAACCTCCTTATTAATTGGGCTAATAGTATTGTTTACTATTTCAGCCATGTTTAAAGTATAGGTGTCATTATCACCAAACAGAAGATCTATATAATTTGTTCTATTTAAGTTTGTGCCATTTACGCCGGTAAAGACTTCGCCTCTTTTAATATCTTTATTAGATGCGTCAGAATTTTTAATAATATATTCCACATAACCGAAAACATCATCAGTGTCACCTATTAATGATAGTCCAAATTGCAGACCATTACTTTTAGATACACCTGCAGAGTTATTTACTAAATCTGTATAATCATCACTATAAAAAGTGAATCTATCTTCAGAAAAAAGTAGTTTGTTCTCTAAAAAATCAACGGGTTCTGGGTTGGCAGTAAGAAATTCTTCGTACCCTGCTTGAGTATCAAAACGATCATCTGCCAAATCTGGCACATCACCTTGCCAAAAATAATAGAGGTTTAAAGTTTGCCAAAAAAAGTTTTGAACTTCAATGTCAACAACAACTGGTACCTCTTCTTCAGGAACTTCAATTACTTCTTCTTCAAGTATGGGGTCATCATCATTTTTATTACAAGAAAGAACAACGAAGCCTAAGCATAGGAGGGACAAGAAAAATTTTTTCATAGTTTTTTTTAATTTTTATTTGTAACAATAAACGTTCCAATTTATAGAACACTCATAAGAATGCAATAATATACGTCTTTTTAAATACGGATATATTTGCTGTAAGGATGTTAAATTTAGTAACAAGCAATCAAATTAAAAATTAATTGTAACAAAAATCGTTCAACTTCGTCTTCTTTTTGTAAGCCTGTTAGCAAGCTTACAAACAGCCAAACCAAAATGAAGCAAACAGAGTTTTTAAATATTGTATTACCGTTTAAGGATAAATTGTTCCGCATGGCCAAAAGATTATTGGTATCAACGGAGGAAGCAGAAGATGCCACGCAAGAGATACTTATAAAGTTATGGGATAAGAAGAATAAAATAGAAACCTATAATAATGTTGAAGCTTTTGCGATGACCATGACAAAAAATTTCTGTCTGGACAGATTAAAATCTAAACAAGCAGGTAATTTAAAATTGGTGCATAGTAATTATACTGATTCTAGTACTTCACTACAAAGTGAGTTAGAAGCTAAAGACAGTATTAGTTGGGTTGAACGAATTATGGCCGAATTACCAGAGCAACAAAAAATGGTATTACAATTGCGAGATGTAGAGCAATACGAATACGAAGAAATAGAAAAATTACTGGATATGAAGCCTACAGCCATACGGGTAGCTTTATCCAGAGCACGAAAAACCGTACGGGAAAAATTAATTGAAAAGCACAATTATGGAATTGCATAACATAGAAAAATTAATAGAGAAATATTTTGAGGCTACCACCACGGTTGCTGAAGAAGAAACGCTAAGGGAGTATTTTTCAAAAGAGAGTGTTGCGCCTCATTTAGAGCAACATGCACCTTTGTTCAATTATTTCACCAAAGCTAAAGAAGAACGCTTTACAAAGCAGGTCCCGTTAAAACCTAGAATAAATTATTTGAAATGGGTTTCTGTTGCCGCGATAGCAGTCTTTATGGTCGGGTTGTATATGTATCAACCAACACCAGCCCCAGTTACTTTAGCAGACGAGTATACACAGGAAGAAATTGAGTCTGCACAAGAGGCTTTTGCCTTATTAGCAATGAATTTTAATAAAGGTACTGAGCAACTGTATCATTTAGAAGAATTCGAAAAAACAACAAATAAATTTTTAACCAAAAAATAATTAAAATGAAAAAGATAGTACTATTAACAATGTTGGTTTTGGCTCCGATTATTTCAAGAGCACAAGATATTTTCGATAAATACGAAGATAATGACAAAGTGACCTTTGTTGCCATGCAACCTAAGATGTTTCAAATGTTAGGTAAAATGAGTGTAAGCTCAGATGACCCAGAAGCAAAAGAGTTTTTTGAACTTGTAAATTCAATTACAAGCTTTAAAGTCATTACAACCGATGACGCAGCTATTTCTAAAGATGTAGATAGTTGGGTGACCAATCGCTTAAAAAGTTCATCATTTGAAGAATTAATGCGAGTAAGGGATGGTGGTTCTAATGTGAGATTTTATGTAAAGGAAGGTAAAGACAGTGACCATGTTAAAGAGTTATTAATGTTCGTAACCGGTATGAAAGATATGGATATAGACATTAATGGTAAAAAACTCGAAACGGTTTTACTATCCTTGACAGGAGATATCAATTTACGATCGGTGTCTAAATTGACCGATAAAATGGATTTACCAGGAGGCGACCAATTAGGGAAAGCATCTAAAAAGGGGAATTAAATAATAATCAATAAGCGTTAATCCCTAATTAAATTAACGCTTTTGATAAACAAGTATTCATCAATTCATCAATCACTTTTATCCTATAATAGGGTAGATGTACTAAAAACAACAATCATGAAAAAAGTAGCAGTAGTATTTTTAATGGCAATTTTACCCGCATTGGGTTTCTCACAGTCTGTATTCGATAAGTATGAGGATATGGATAACGTAGGTTCTGTAATCGTGAACAAAGGTATGATAGACTTAGTCTCTAAATTAGGAGGAATGAGTGATGATGCCGAAGCGAAGGAGTTTATGGACGTAGCTAGCGGACTTAAAAACATAAAAGTTTTTATGACCGAAGACGCATCTGTTTCGGCAGATATGTCTGCAACGGTAAAAAAGTATCTTAAGTCTTCGAAATTAGAAGAATTAATGCGTGTAAAGGACAAAGATGTAAATGTTAAATTCTATATTAGAGATGGTGCTAAAAAGGACCATGTGACAGAATTATTAATGTTTGTATCAGGATTGGATAATGTTGAAATAGGTGATCATGGTAGAAAACTGGAAACTGTTTTGGTCAGCCTAACTGGTGATATCGATTTAAATAAAATTGGGTCGATTACCAACAAAATGAATTTACCGCAAGATTTGAATAAAGCTTCTGGTAAGTAATTTATTTTAGGAAAGGATTTTTCGTAAAACCGGAGGGTTCTTTCCTTCAATTTTAAAAAATGCATTATGAAAAAAGTATATTGGGTTTTAGTTATGGTAATAGGTTTTACCATTTCATCTTGTTCTTCAGAACAAAGTCTACAGCAGTATTTTATTGCTAGTTCAGAGAATCCGAATTTCATGTCTTTCGATTTACCTTCTAGTCTTTTGAATTTAGAAAAGGCAGAATTGAGTGAAACTCAAAAAAAGACAGCAAGTTCTCTTAAGAAGCTAAACATTCTAGCATTTCAGAAAAAGGATAATAACACTGCCGATTATGAAGTACAAAAGGCAGCTATTAAGACGATTTTAAAAAGTTCAGATTTTAGCGAATTAATGAAGATGAATACATCTTTTGGAAAAGCTACAATTCAATTGAAAGGGGACGATGATACCATAGATGAAATTGTAATCTATGGAGATAATGACGAAAAAGGATTAATTCTGGTTCGTGTTTTGGGTGATGATATGAACCCAGCAAGTTTCGTGCAATTGATACAAGCTATGGAAAAATCTGATTTTGACGGTAAAGGCCTTGAACAACTCGGAAATTTGATAAAAGGCTAATTATTTAGCGTATTATTTTTAAAACAAAAAAACCTGTTACGAATAAGTGACAGGTTTTTTTGTTTTAAAATGAGGTTTAAACTTATTTTTAATGTGACCTTTTAAAAAAAAGTGTGTCATATTATTGAGGACGATTAAATAAGAACCTAAATAAGAACCTAAATAAAAAACTATTTAAAATGGAAGACGCACAAGTATGGATTGACAAAGGAATTGATTTTATAATGGTATTCGGACCAAAAATTATTGGTGCGATTTTAATTTATATTATTGGTTCTTGGGTTATAAAGAAATTGGTTGGTGTTGCCAGAAAAGGTATGACCAAACAAGAGTATGACGAATCACTCAAAAAGTTCTTATTAAGTTTAGTTAAATGGGCACTTACTATCTTTCTTATTATCACTGTTATTTCAACATTAGGGGTTGAAACTACAAGTTTTGCTGCTCTAATAGCCGCTGCTGGTTTAGCTATTGGCTTAGCTTTACAAGGATCATTATCAAATTTCGCAGGTGGTGTTTTACTTATTATTTTTAAACCTTATAAAATTGGAGATTTAATTGAAGCACAAGGTGTTTTAGGTAATGTAAAAGAAATTGAAATCTTTACAACTAAGTTAATTACCCCTCAAAATAAATTGGCTATCATTCCTAATGGTGCGATGGCAAATGGAAACATCATCAACTATACTGCAGAAGGTAAAATGAGAGTTGATACCACAGTTGGTGTGAGTTATGATTCTGATTTTCAAAAAACTAAAGATGCTTTATTAGCTATGTTAGTGGCAAACCCTAAAGTGTTAAAGGATCCAGCCCCATCGGTTAACGTATCTGAATTAGCAGATAGTTCTGTGAACCTAGCAGTACGCCCTTTTTGTAAGCCAGAAGATTATTGGGATGTATATTTTGCAACTATAGAAGGAACTAAGAAAGCATTGGATAGTGCAGGTATTGAAATTCCTTATCCACACGAAGTTCAAATTAATAAGTAATAATAATAATAGGAAGAAAAAAGACCACCGGAAGGTGGTCTTTTTATTTAAGCAAATTTTGAAATTAGTATCCTACTATTATTAAATTCCGGTATAATTACTTGGAGATATTTGCTTGAGCTCTTTTTTGATAGCATCGGAAACTTCTAAGGTGTCAATAAAATTAGCAATAGAATTTTTATTGATTTTTTCATTTGTACGCGTAAGTCCTTTCAAAGCCTCATATGGATTTGGATAACTTTCACGCCTTAAAATAGTTTGAATTGCTTCGGCAACAACCGCCCAATTATTCTCTAAATCTTGTTCGAACTTATCTCTGTTTAATAATAACTTATTTAATCCTTTTAAGGTAGATTGAAAAGCAATCATGGTATGGGCAAATGGTACACCTACATTACGGAGTACAGTACTATCTGTTAAATCGCGTTGTAATCTTGAAACTGGTAATTTTGCAGATAAATGTTCAAAAATAGCGTTAGCAATACCTAAGTTACCTTCTGAATTTTCGAAATCGATAGGGTTTACTTTATGAGGCATTGCAGACGAACCAACTTCACCAGCCTTAATTTTCTGTTTAAAATAATCCATGGATACATACGTCCAAAAATCACGGTCTAAATCTAATACGATAGTATTAATACGTTTAAGAGTATCGAAAAGTGCGGCCATATGGTCGTAATGTTCAATTTGTGTTGTTGGAAAAGAATGTTGAAGGCCTAATTTTTCTTGAACGAAATTTTGACCGAATTCTCTCCAATCTATAGAAGGGTATGCGACCAAATGTGCATTAAAATTACCAGTTGCACCGCCAAATTTAGCAGCACTAGGTATATCGTTCAATAAATTAAATTGTTCTTTTAATCGAACTACATACACCATTATTTCTTTTCCTAATCGTGTAGGAGATGCAGGTTGACCATGCGTTCTTGCTAGCATTGGTATATCTGCCCATTCTAATGTTAGAACATCTAGTTTTTCTAGCAATTCGAAATATTGTGGAACATAAACTTCATTCATCGCTTCTTTAATAGAAAGAGGAATGGCAGTGTTATTAATGTCTTGTGATGTTAATCCGAAGTGAATAAACTCTTTAAATTTAGAAAGGCCCAAAGAGTCAAAAGCCTTTTTTATAAAATACTCAACCGCTTTAACATCGTGGTTGGTTACTTTTTCTATCTCTTTAATTTCTAGTGCATCTGCTGTAGTAAACTCCGTATATATTTTACGTAATTCTTTGAACTTAGAAGAATCAAAAGTAGATAACTGTTTTAAAGGAATCTCACAAAGAGCAATAAAATATTCTATTTCTACTCTTACTCTATACTTTATCAAAGCTTCTTCAGAAAAATAAGAAGACAATGATTTGGTTTTTGAACTATAGCGGCCGTCGATTGGAGAAATGGCATTTAATGCGTTAAGAGACATAATTAATGGTTGAATTAATAAGCGGCAAATATACCTATTCATAGCATAGATTAAAACACTATTCGATTTAAGTTACAGTCAAAAAGTGATTTTCAAATAAAAGAAAATGTAGTTCTAATTTGATTTGGTTAACTTTTTTTAAGTGCTTTTAAAGTCATTCTTGCGCGTGCTTTATAAGCAGCACTGCCATTTTCATAATTCTGTTTTAAAATAACTTGTAATTCTGGATGAATCCAAGTTATGTTTTTGCCAAGCAATAAAAGAGTTGTCATTGAATATGCTTTAGGGGCAACTTTATGGTTGCCAATGAGCCAATCGAATGCTGCTTCAGCAATAATATTTAAATGTTCTTTGGTAAGCACTTTTTTTGAAAGTGATGTTTTATTTGAATAATGATTTTCAACTAGAAGCGAGCATATTTTTGAGGCTGGCCGAATTGATGATTCTAAGGTTAAGTTAGAAAGCGCAAATGTAAATGCATCTATATGTGGAAAAATAAATTCTAACTTTTTCTTTACAAGAGATTCTAATACCCAACTTGCTTTGCATGATATGGGGTCTATATTATCTTTAGAAATAGCTATTAAAACAGGAATTAGTGGGAGATTTTCTTCAATTTTATTTGCCATCTTACTACGATTTTCTCGTGTTGCATTAACATAATTCAATGCTTGGCAAAGTTCTTCATTGGTCATAAAATTGTATCTTTATTCGATATTTCCCCCAAATATGAAATTACTAAAAAAAATTAGCCTAGGTGTGGTTTTAGTTTTGATAGCCATGCAATTTTACAGTCCTACAAAGAATATTTCCCCTGGTAATCATACCCAAATTTTTATTAAAGAGACCAATCCTTCTCCTCAGTTGAAGGCTTTATTTGAAACCTCTTGTTATGATTGCCATAGTAATAATACTGCTTACCCATGGTATAATAATATTGCTCCAATTTCATATTGGATTGGCAGTCATGTAAAAGAAGGAAAGAAGCACTTAAATTTTTCTGAATGGCAAACCTATTCGATAGATAAGAAAGACCATCTTTTAGAAGAGATTGAAGAAATGGTTGTTCAAGAAGATATGCCATTAACCGAGTACACATATCTGCACAGCAATTCTAAGCTAACTGATGAGGAAGTGGGTGAAATTGTAGCGTGGGTAAAGCAAACAAGAATTATTTACCAATTAGGGAAGCAACCAAAGTAGGAACCCCTTTGACTGCGTTTTCTGAGATAACAGTCAAATTACCATTCAAAGCACCTTTAATTACTGGTTTTGGATCTATGAAGAATATAGGTGTATTTGCCTTCGCAAAATCTATAAGGCTTGCCGCCGGATAAACTTTCATTGAGGTACCTATGATTATGAGATAATCGGCCTTTTCTGTAATAGTTATGGCATCTTCTAATAAGGGAACAGCCTCACCGAACCAAACAATATAGGGTCTAATCTGATACCCTTTTTTGCATTTATCTCCTAAGAGTATATCCTTTTTCCAGGCAAATACATCGTCTGTTGAAGCAATACTTCGGGCTTTTAATAATTCGCCGTGTAAATGAAGCACGTGAGAACTACCGGCTCGTTCGTGTAAATCATCTACGTTCTGTGTTATAATATGTACATTATAGTGCTTCTCCAGTTCAACCAAAGCTAGGTGAGCTTGATTCGGATACACGCTTAATAATTGTCTTCTACGTTGGTTGTAAAATTCTAAGACCAATTGTGGGTTGTTATGAAAACCTTGAGGAGAGGCAACTTCCATAACGTCATGACCTTCCCATAACCCATTAGCATCTCTAAACGTTTTTAATCCGCTTTCGGCCGATATTCCTGCTCCGGTTAATACAACAATATTTTTCATGGGTTCTTTCAAATTCAGCTTAAAAATATACTTTTCTTATCTTGGATGCATGATAGATGAGAAGCTTTTGGCGTATTTAGAAGAATTTATTTCAGAAAAAAGAATGAGGCGGTTTAATGATATATTAAGCCATAGAACTAATTATATAACGGTTGCAGTAGAAGATGTTTATCAAATGCATAATACTAGTGCGGTAATACGTAGCTGTGAGTCATTTGGCATACAGCAAGCACATTTAATTGAGGGTAAATATGGCCAACGCTTAGATGAGGAAATTGCTATGGGTGCTCAAAAATGGGTAGATGTTAAAAGATATAAAAATTCGAAAGAGGTCGTTGATGTACTTAGAAATAAAGGGTATAAAATTGTTGCTACCAGCCCACATGCCGATAGCTCATTATTGCAAGATTATGAATTAGATGGTAAAATGGCCCTATTCTTTGGTACTGAAAATAAGGGTTTAAGCGACTACGTATTAGAAAATTCTGATGCTTTTTTAAAAATACCAATGGTCGGTTTTACCGAAAGTTTGAATATTTCAGTTTCAGCAGCAATTATTCTACAACACTTAACTGCTAAATTAAAGTCTTCCAATTTTGACTGGAAGCTGACCCCTTCAGAAATGATGGAGAAACGTTTAGACTGGACCAAAAAATCTATAAAAAGTATCGATGATATCTTGATTAGATATCATGCTGATAATTAAATTTTACTTAACTTATTATCTAATAACTAATTGATAAACAGATGTATTACATATTAATAGTGTTAGCAGTTTTATTGGCAATATTAATTATTCTATCCTTGTTAGCTCCTAAAAGTTACCATGTATATAGGTCAGTAGAAATAGACCATCCTACGGAAAAAGTTTGGGGACAACTTAAATATTTAAAGAAGCAACAAGAGTGGTCGCCATGGGCAAGAAAAGACCCTAATATGGACCAAAAATTTACTGGTATAGATGGTGAAGTTGGTGCAGTAAGTTATTGGAATGGCAATAAAGAAGTTGGTGAGGGAGAGCAAGAAATAACTAAAATAATTGACGGTAAGCGAATTGAACAAGATTTAAGATTTTTAAAACCGTTTAAATCTCAGTCTGATTGTTATATGGATTTGGAGGAACTGGATAATAATAGGAGTAAATTGACTTGGGGGTTTACAGGAACTAATAAATTTCCTATGAGCATTATGATGTTGTTTATGAGTATGGATAAAATGGTAGGTAAAGATTTTGAACAAGGATTACAGAATCTTAAACATAATTTAAGCAGTGAAATATGATAGCATGGTTTGAAATTCCGGTTGCAGATATGCAACGAGCTCAAAAGTTTTACGAAACTATTTTAGACATTACAATAACTGTCAAAAATTTTGGCCAATTTGTAATGGGACTGTTTCCCGATAAGCCGAGTAAAGGTCAGGCAAATGGTGCCTTGGTGCAGCATGAGCAATATATACCAAGTTTAACCGAAGGGGCATTGGTATACTTTGCCTGTGAAGATACAGCCACTGTACTGGACAAAGTGGAGAAAGCAGGCGGACAAATATTACAGCAAAAAACCGAAATAGGTGACGGTCATGGTTTTATGGGTCTACTGAAAGATACTGAGGGAAATAGGATTGCCCTCCATTCTAATGCCTAGTATTCACTTTCACTATTGCTTTGGTTCTAACAAAACGATATCAAAATCATTTTCAAGAACAACTTTACCATTGGCTACAGTACTTTCGGTTTCAGAATATCTGTCATAAAGTTTTGTGCCATCTCCAAATACACCTTTTACCGAGATTGATTTTTTCCCTTTTGGTAAGTCAAGAGCAATAACAACTTTATCAAAAAACTCATCTTTATTCAAATACCTGCTGAAAACATAGGGCTCTTTAGTGATTATTTTATGAATACCAGCTCCGATGGCCGGGTGGTCATTTCTAAATGAACCAATTTGCTGCCAATAATTTAAAATTTCTTTTGTCTGTGCTAAACTATCAAGCTCATTCCAATTCATAAAAGATCTTAATGTGGCATCACCCTCAGTATTTTCAATCGTTAAGTCTCTTGCCGTTTCATCGCCATAATAGATCTGTGAAGCACCAGGGGTTAATAGAAGAACATTTGCAGCTCTTTTTGGGTTTGTACGTTCTTTGTCGAAAGGCTGACCATCATCGTGCGATGTAAGGTAGTTTAAAACACTTTTGTCTTTTAAAGTAGTATGTAGCAGTTTGCTATATTTAGAAAAAATGTATTCGTAGTCCTTTTCAGCGTCTGTCTTTAATTCAAAGTTTATAAGACTTTTGAAACCGTTAGCAAAATAATCTACTTTTTTATCCCCAAAATCATATTCTCGACCACCGGAAATTCCGTAATTATATACTTCACCAACCATATAGAAAGGGTTGTTGTCTAAAACCTTATCAGCATTTTTCTTTTTCCAAAGCTCAAATGCCGCCGACGATTCTTTATAGAGTTCTGCCCATGCATTTTCATTGGCATGTTTTACGGTATCAACCCTAAAACCATCAACCCCATATTTATTTATGTAATCGGTAAGCCACTTCATGATATAAAATCGAGGAGCCCTAGGGTGTCCAGTTCTATCAAAAAATAAATCAAGTTCATCTAATTCCTCACTTAATCTGCCTTCGGTTTTCCATTTGGCAAGTAGTGCGTCAGGTAAATTTATTGCCGTATCAGATTCTGTTAATATGTCGGGCAAATTTGCTACTAAGGTGCAGTTTGTGGTATTTTCATATGTAGTGAATTCGCAAGTAGGAGAGGTGCGTACCCATTCTTCTGGCCATACAGGATCTTTTTCGGTAACTGGGCCTGTGTGGTTCAAAACTACATCTAATAGAACGCGAATACCATTTTCATGAGCTGTTTTAACCAGAGTTTCCAAATCTTTTTCCGTTCCAAAATTAGGGTCTAATGCTGTCCAGTCTTTTGCCCAATACCCATGGTAAGCATATGTATTGCCAGTGCCTTCATCGGTGGCACCATGAACTTGTTCTATTACAGGGGTAAACCATATAGCGTTTACGCCAAGCTTAGTAAAATAACCATCTTTAATTTTTTGAGTTATACCTTGAATATCGCCACCCATAAAGCCTCTTAGCTTTCCGGTTGCCTCATCTCTTTCGAAGTTTAAATCGTTTTCTGGATTGCCATTATTAAAACGGTCTGTAAGTAGAAAATATACTGTAGCTGCTTCCCACTGAAAATTAGGATTCTTTTTTGCTGTGACAACGGTGTCGGTTACAGAAGATGTGGTTTTAGTATCTTTTGCGTTCGGTTGGCAAGATGCCAGTACGATGGCAATGAGTGCTAAAAAGTATAAATTTTTCATTTCCTAAATATTTCCTCTAAAGCTATAACAAGGATATGAATCAAAAAAATATTATTTTTTTCTATTAAGAACTTTATACTCTTCATAGCAACTACTAATGGCATCTAAAATTTGAAGGTCATTAGCTGTTGTAATAAAAGATTTTGAGTAATTACAGTTGTTTAAAATATCTTGAATATCTACTTTTTCTAACTGAAGAAATTCTGTTAGCGTTTCACGATCAAACTTAGAAGCCAATAAATTACGAATTTCATCGTCTTCTCTCATTTGCCTAAGTTTACGCATTTGTGCAGGTTTCTTGCCAAAGAGGTTTCGTAGTAAATCCGCTGGGTTAAGAATAGCGCCCAGTACCTTTGTAACAGCACTAGGGTTTTTGTTACCTCCCTCATAACTTACACCTAGACCCGATATGCTATATTGATAAGCATTGTTGATAGGAAGGTTTTTCACATCAATTTCTAAATAACCGGTAAGCTGATATGGTCTTACAATAACCTCCTCTAAAGCATACGCTAGTTCAGTTAAAGCTATTTCAGTATTCTCAAATTTAAACATGTCGTTGGTAACCCTTATTTTTTGAGACTTGAACCCAAGAAAAGAAAAGTAAAGAGTATCATTTACAGCTGCAGCGATGGAAAATTCGCCTTTTTCATTAGTAATGGTGCCAAATACTTGGTTAAGGTTGACGACATGAACGCTTTCAAGAGGTTCTTCAGTTTGTGCATTTATAACAACTGCACTTAAGCGTTGACTTTCTTCTGTTTCTTGTGAAAAACCAATAAGTGAAATGAAAGTAAATAATACTAATAAAAAATATTTCATGTTGCTATCGCCACGTTTAAGGATACAAACAAAATAAAAAAAATACGCCGAAGCGTATTTTTAATATACAATTAACTAAAAGAAATCACCCTTTCTTTTAGTGCTACGTCTTTTTCCAGAGTTAGGGCTGCTAGATTCACTTCGACCTCGGCTTCTTCCTTTAGATTCACGATCGCCATCTTTTCTTCCTTTACCACCGCGATCATCATCTCTTCTGCCGCTTCTTTTTCCTCTAAAGCTACTGCCGCCTCCATCGCTGCTTCTGCGATTACCGCCTCCGCCACCACCAGGGTTTTTGGAAACTTCTACATTTACAAATCGTCCGTCAACTTTAAACTCGGTGAACTTGTCAAGAATTTGTTGGGTAGATTCTGATTCAGTATTAAAAAACGAAAAGCTTTCTTTTACATCAACTTTAAAAACATCTTCTTGCCCTAGGCCAACCGTATCTCTAATGAAATCTTTAAGAGACATCCAGTCATAACCATCCTTTTCACCAACGTTTATGAAATAACGTACAGCACCACTAGTCGGTGTTTCGCCACCTCTTCTGCCATCACTTCTATCTCTATCGCCATCTCTATCTCTATCTCTATCTCTACCGTTATCAGAAGAATTTAAATCTTTAGACTTGTTGTAATAGTTAGAGAATCTAGTAAATTCTACCGATACAATTTTTTTAATCAGTTCTTCACGGTCAATTCCTTGAAGAACATCATTGATTGCGGGTAAATAATTTTCTACGTCTGCATTGATTTTTGTATCCTTTATTTTGTTTGCCAAGTGATACAATTGAATCTCACAGATTTCCATTCCCGTAGGAATTTGTTTAGCTATAAACTTCTGATTGATTTTGTTTTCTATAGCTTTAATCTTACGTTGTTCGCTACGTGTAATAATTACCATAGAGATACCTGACTTACCAGCTCTACCTGTTCTACCACTACGGTGCGTATACGTTTCGATTTCATCAGGTAATTGATAATTGATTACGTGAGTAATATCATCAACATCAATACCACGCGCAGCAACATCAGTTGCTACAAGCATTTGAATTTGTCTTTTACGAAAAGAATTCATTACCAAATCTCTTTGGTTCTGACTCAAATCGCCATGTAAGGCTCCTGCGTTGTAACCATCTTCAATTAAATTTTCAGCAACTTTTTGGGTATCCCTTTTAGTTCTACAGAAAATAACTGAAAATATATCCGGGTTGGTATCTGCCAATCTTTTTAAAGCAGGATAACGATCTCTACCACCAACAACATAATACTCATGTTGTACGGTCGATGCTCCTGAGTTTTTTGCTCCCACGGTAATCTCTTGTGGAGAGTGCATGAATTTCTTTGCAATTACCGCTACCTCTTTAGGCATAGTAGCAGAAAACAACCAAGTAGATTTATCACTAGGGGTGCCAGAAAGAATATCTTTAATATCTTCCATGAAGCCCATATTCAACATTTCATCCGCTTCATCAAGAATACAGTAATCAATCTTGGAGATATCTACAAGACGTCTACTGATCATGTCTTTCATTCTACCAGGTGTAGCTACAATAATTTGAGCACCTCGCTTTATTTGTCTTGCTTGGTCTGTAATACTAGCACCGCCATAAATGGCAACTACATTAATATTGCGTTCGTATTTTGAATACGCTTGCATTTCTTTGGTAATCTGCAAGCAAAGCTCACGAGTAGGAGATAGTATTAAACCTTGTGTGGTTCTACTGTTACTATCAATTTTTTGAATTAATGGAAAACCGAATGCGGCAGTTTTACCTGTTCCGGTTTGCGCTAAGGCAACCAAATCGGTTTCACTTTCCAATAAAATAGGGATTGCTTTTTCCTGTACTTCTGAAGGGGTTTCAAAACCCAAATCAGCAACAGCATCTAATAAGGACTTTTGCAGTCCTAGTGCTTCAAACTTTGTCATAAATATGTTATACTAAATCGCAAATATGAATGTTGCATAGAGCGATTATCGTATATAACCTATTTAGACTCAGGGCAACACATGCTATACTAGCGGCGTTAATTAATTTGCAAAGGTACTGCGAATAATTGGACTGGTATAATAAATAGGTAAGTAATATTATGGGGCTAATATATAGCCGTAAATAGATAGGAAAGTGCCTGTGATACCAAAGATAATCATCAGTACAATAAGGCTTTTTTGTAAAATTGGGTTATCGTATATTATAATGCAAACAGCACCTAGTACGATGCAAATTTGGAAAAAAAGCATACCATAATCGAATTTTTTGGTTGCATAATCATACGTTGCGGCTAATTGCTGCCATTCTTTGACACCGATAATTACACCTATTTCTCCTTCGATGTCTTGTGTCCAATTTTCTTTTCCGACAAATGCCGAACCATTTAGAATCTCGGTTTTTTCTGCATTATACTTATCAATATTTTTTTGAACCGAAGCTATTTTATCTTCAATAACCTGAACCTTTTCATCAGTTACTATTCCACTACTTATTAGTGCGGTTAAATAATCAAGTTCACTTTCTTTTAAGCTTTCTTTGATGCTTTTTGATTGATACCAGTTAGAGTAACTGACAACATTATTATGAGCAATCATCATTTCTTCCTCTAGCTCGCCATTCACCATTTGTGATATTGCCATGAGTGCAGCAAATAGTGCTATTAATACACCGCCAATAGCTTCAGCTCTTTCTGATGCGACAGATACTTCAACGGTTTCTCTATTGTTTTTATTCTGTAACATTAATATTGTTTAAATATGCTATCAATTTTTGAACTGCTTGACCACGATGACTTATGCTGTTTTTTACAGATAAAGGTAATTCAGCAAATGTTTCTACATAACCATTAGGCTTGAATATAGGGTCATAACCAAAACCATGTTGACCTTTTTGGCTGATTGTTATTTCTCCGTTTACTTTACCTTCAAATATATGTGTTTCTCCTTTTATATTTAAAGCGATTACAGTTTTGAAATGTGCTGTTCTATCTTCTTTATTTTCTAAGTTGTTTAATAATTTAGATATATTGGCTTGTGAATCGTTTTGTTCACCAGCATAGCGCGCAGAATATACGCCGGGTTCGCCGTTGAGTGAGTTTACTAATAGTCCTGTATCATCGGCAAAACATGGTAGCTGGTACTTTTTAGTGACAAAATCTGCTTTTATCTTAGCATTACCTTCTAAAGTATTTGCTGTCTCTGGTATCTCGTCTGTGCATCCTATAGTATTTAAACTGACCAGTTCAATGAATGCGGGTAGTAGTTGTTGAATTTCTTTTAATTTATTAGAATTGTGTGTAGCGAATACAAGTTTCATGTTCTTAATTTGGGAACTGGTTTATGGAATTTTAAATCTCAAAAGTAGTAATTTTATAAAATGGAATTAAAGTTACCGCCTGCTTTACTGTTATTACTCTTCGGATTTGCTATGTATATTTTAGCTACATTTTTGCCTTTTGGTTTTTTTGATTTTTTTGGTCGTTTATTACTTTTTAAAATAATGTTGAGTTTTGGGGGCTTAGTTGGGCTTTTGTCTCTTTTTCAATTTTATAGAGCAAAGACTACTGTAGATCCTACGAAGCCTAGTAAAGCTTCTAATTTAGTTGTTAACGGAATATTTAAATTTTCTCGCAATCCAATGTATTTGGCTATGCTACTTGTTTTACTGGCATTGGGATTGGTTTTAGGAAATGCTTTTAATACCTTAATAGCCGCCGCTTTTGTAGGGTATATGAATCGTTTTCAGATTATACCTGAAGAGCGTATTCTTTTAAATAAATTTGGACGTACTTACAAAGAGTATTGTACGTTGACTAGACGCTGGTTTTAAGGAATTAAGTTTAAATCTATATATTAGCACTAAAGCTAATATATTTAAATATTATGTAATTAGCTTATAATTTGATATATTAGCTTTTTAATTAATAATCATGATAGCGATAATTACCGGAGATATTATAAATTCTGAAAATCATCCAAGTTCTCAATGGTTAGATTTATTGAAGCAATACTTCAACCAGTTTGGTCCTTCACCAATGAATTGGGAAATTTACCGTGGTGATGAGTTTCAATTAAAAGTCACGGAGAAAAATGCTTTGTTTACGGCAATCCGAATTAAAGCAATGTTAAAAACTATAAAAGGGTTAGACGTAAGAATGGGTATAGGTATAGGTTTAGAAACCTATATAGGTACAGGAGTTACTGAATCTAATGGGCCAGCATACCAACGTTCAGGGCGAAATTTCGAATCTTTAAAAGAAAGCAAAGTAAATATTAGTATCGCAACGGGGCGCGAGCAGAAAGACCGAACACTTAATTTGATATTACAATTGGCGTTAGATTTTATGGATGATTGGAGTGTAGTATCTGCTGAAATAGTGACCCTAGTTTTAGACCATCCTACGTATTCACAAAAAGAAATTGCACAAAAGTTAGGAATTAAACAGTCTGCTGTAAGTCAACGATTAAAAAGAGCAAGATTGGACCTCGTTTTAGATGTTTTATCCTATTATGAAGAGGTCATAACAGATAATTAATATGTTGATGTTCATAAAATTAATTTTAGGTCATTTAATTGGTGATTTTATTCTACAGCCAACAAAATGGGTGATTCACAAAGAATCGAATAAGATTACGTCAAAATACTTATACGTACATGTATTGCTGCATTTTGCACTGTATATGCTTCTTTTATGGGATTTGTCTTTATGGAAAATAGCACTAGTAATTGCCATGGGTCATTTTATTATCGACTTATTAAAATTGTATTCCAATTCATTTTTCAAGAACAAGAGTATTCCTTTTTTTATTGATCAAGGGCTACATGTTGTACTTATCTATTGCTGTGCTTTTTATACTAATTTATATGAGCATACGCTAACACTCTTTCAAAATTTAGATTGGTCTTTAATAACTGCCATTGTTTTTGTTACCTATCCATCGGCAATTATAATGGGTAAGATTCTTGAAAGTATGTCGAATCAAATAGAAACGGATCATAAATCATTACCAAATGCTGGTAAATATATTGGCATAATAGAACGGCTGTTCGTGTTAATCTTTATAGTAATTGGTAGGTGGGAAGTGATTGGTCTATTAATAGCTGCAAAATCGGTTTTTAGGTTTAATGACTTGAAAGAACGAAATAATAGAAAGCTTACTGAATATATTCTGATAGGTACATTAGTCAGTTTCGGATTGGCGATTTTGGCCGGACTTCTATATATTTCTTAAGGAATATAATTATGAAAAAAACCACCAATTAGTCATCATTTTTCTATTCTTCTTTACTTATGCATCCTTCTCACAGACTAAAGAATTTAAGACTTTCGATGGTATAAATATTGTTTATAATGATGCAGGAACGGGTGAACCGGTATTATTGATTCACGGTTTTATAAATTCAAGAAAATCATGGGATAACACACAATTGAAAAAAGATTTACTTGATAGAGGATATCGAGTTATTGTGCCTGATTTACGAGGTAATGGTGATTCAGGCAAGCCACAAGAAGAAAAAGCATATAAAAATGATGCAGAAGTCAAAGATTTAAAGTTACTAATGGGTCATTTAAATATTAAAAGTTATAAGGCTGTTGGGTATTCTAGAGGTAGTATTGTTTTAGCAAAACTATTGACTACAGATAAGCGAATAGAAAAAGCGGTTTTAGGTGGCATGGGTATAGACTTTACGAATCCGCAGTGGGATAGGAGAATTTTATTTGCAAAAGCCTTTGATGGTGACATAAATGATGAGACTAAAGGAGCTGTAGCATATGCTAAATCGATATATGCAGATTTGCGTTCGCTGCATCTACAGCAAAAATATCAACCTGTAACTTCAAAAAAGAATTTAGGAAAAACTAAGATTGATGTCATGGTAATTTGTGGGTATGAAGATACGGATAATGGAGATGCAAAACAGTTAAGTGATACTTTTGCAAACGGAATACTAGTTAGAGTGCCAGGAGATCATAATGCTACTTATAAAACAGCACCTTTTTCTGACGAGGTACTCCGGTTTTTAAACTAATTCTAATGGCATTTGATTGTTTTACATCATAACCAATCATTTTTGTTTTATTTACGAGATAACATTTATCAGGATAAATTAAATTTTTACTTTTGCTCCTTATTTTAATCGCAAGAACACTAAATAAAACAAAAGGTAGAAATGGTCGAAGTGAGTAGGAAATACGTTTTTGATTTTGATAGTACGTTAACTAGGGTAGAGGCCTTAGATGTGCTTGCGGAAATGACCTTAAAAGGAAAGTCAGACAAAGATGAAATTATAAAGGAAATTCAAAAAATCACTAATCTAGGTATAGATGGGGATATTTCTTTTACCGAATCTTTAGAACGCAGAATTAAACTTTTACATGCCAAGAAAGATGATTTAGAAGGCCTTGTAAAAGAACTTCGAAGTAAAATATCGAAGTCTATAGAATCTAATAAAGAATTCTTTGAGAAATACGCTGATGATATTTATGTAATATCTTGTGGTTTTAAAGAATTTATAGATCCAATAGTTAAAGAATATAATATTCCATCGGATCGCGTGTATGCAAATACATTTAAGTTCGACCAAGAAGGAAATATCATCGGTTTCGATGAGAATAATGTATTATCTCAGCATAATGGCAAGATTGATTGTCTTAGGCAAATGGACTTGGATGGAGAGGTTCAAGTAATAGGAGATGGTTACAGTGATTATGTAATGCGCGAAGCAGGTATAGCACATAAGTTTTTTGCTTATACTGAAAACGTGCATAGAGAAAAAGCCGCAAATAATGCGGATTATGTTACACCAAGTTTAGATGAATTTTTATTTGTGAACAAGTTGCCAAGAAATATCTCGTACCCGAAAAATAGGATTAAGGTCCTACTATTAGAAAACGTGCACACCGCTGCATTTGAAAATCTTTCTGAAGATGGGTTTTCCGTTGAATTAATAAAGAACAGTTTGTCTGAAGATGAGCTAATTGAAAAAATAAAAGGCGTACACGTTTTAGGTATACGTTCAAAAACACAAGTAACACAAAAGGTTTTGGACGCTGCCGACAAACTTTTAGTAGTAGGTGCATTCTGTATTGGAACAACTCAGATTGATTTGGAGAATGCTAAGAAAAAAGGCGTTGTAGTTTTTAATGCGCCTTACAGCAATACAAGATCAGTTGTAGAATTGGCGATAGGTGAGATTATTATGCTTATGCGTAGTGTATTTGACCGTAGCAGGGAGATTCACGAAGGTCAATGGCAAAAAACAGCTGCAGGATCACGTGAGGTGCGTGGTAAAAATTTAGGTATAGTTGGTTATGGTAATATTGGTAAGCAATTATCTGTATTGGCTGAAGCTATGGGTATGCGAGTATATTATTATGATGTCGATGATAAATTGGCACTAGGTAATGCGGTAAAATGTGGCACACTAGAAGATTTATTGAACGTTTCAGATGTAGTTACTTTACACATCGATGATAATAAAGCAAATAAGAACTTTATTGGTAATCGTGAAATAAATCAAATGAAAAAGGGTGCTATGCTAATTAACCTTTCAAGAGGTTTTGTGGTTGATATAGAAGCACTTGCTGAAGGTTTAAAAAGCGGACATATTGGTGGCGCAGCAATTGATGTATATCCTGATGAGCCTGCAAGTAATGGAGAGTTTCATACTAAATTACAAGGGTTCGCTAATGTGATTTTGACACCACACGTCGGTGGTAGTACAGAAGAAGCACAACGTGATATCGCAGACTTTGTTCCGAATAAGATTATGGACTATATCAACACTGGTAATACTGTTGATGCTGTGAACTTCCCGAATATTCGTTTGCCGAAGCAGAATAAAGCCCACCGTTTTCTTCATATTCATAAAAACGTTCCTGGTATTATGGCTAAAATCAATAAGGTTTTGGCAGAGTACGAGTTAAATATATCAAGTCAATATCTTTCTACTGATAATGAAGTTGGTTATGTAATTACGGACTTGGATAAAGAGTATAATAAAGATGTTTTAAAAGCTTTGAAAAAGGTAGAAAACACTATTAAGTTTAGAGTATTGTACTAGTAGTGTTTTTTTAGAAAATCTCGATTCAAAAATTAGGTCTTAAATACTTTAGAGTTTGCAACTAGACTAGTGTTATTTGTGCGTACGCAATGGTTTAAGTTGTAATCACAACATTAGTCTTTTTGCTTCTAATTATAATTGTATTTTCGATATTGTAGGAAATGTCTTTAATAATGTTAGAAGCTTTTTTGAAAAAAATTAAGGGTTTTAATAACTATTACTTGTTAGTTATTACGGTTATAGTGTTGACCATTGCAATACAATCTATCATTCAATTTTCTTTAGCCCAACAAAGGCACGATGCTCTAAGAATTAATATTGCCGGTAGACAGCGAATGTTTTCTCAAATGATTGTCAAATATATATATCAATGTAGATATTCAACATGTGACTATGGTAAAATGCGATTGGTGCTTAATAAGTTAGCTTCAACAAATGATGCATTACAAGAAGGCAATGAAGTAATGGGTTTAGAGCCTTTAGATGATGAAATTATTCAGCGAAATTTCATCAAATTACAACCACATTTAAATTATATTCTGTCAAGTTTAGACAATTTCAATACCTTAGATAAGGTCTCTATAGAGAATTTGACTACCGAGGCTGATGAGTATCTATTGATTATGGATGTTATTGTAAATCAGTTTCAAAAAGCATCTGAGGAGAACATCAAAGCATTAATGATTATTGAATTAGAACTTGCTGTATTTTCTTTAGTAATACTTATTCTAGAAATATTCTTCTTTATAAATCCTTCCATAAAAAAAATAACAAGTCAGAATAAAAAGTTAAAAGAGATTTCTTGGCATCAAACCCACGCATTCAATTCTCATATGGCTAATATTAAAAACTTTCATCGTGTGTTAGGAATAGAGAAAAATGTTGAACATAAAGAAGAGATGATAACCTTTTTGATGGAAGAGCTCAATGAATTAGAGCAAGTTTCGAACAATATGGTTAAATCTTTAGAAAAGGAACAATAATAGTAATTAGGCCTATTCTAAAATAATTTTAATTGTGATGGTATGGCTCGTTTTTTAGTATGGTGTACCCTCTATAAATCTGTTCTGTTATAAATAATCGTACCATTTGATGTGAAAAAGTCATTTTAGAAAGACTTATTTTTCCTGAAGCCTTATTGTATACTTCATTACTAAAACCATAAGGTCCGCCAATTAAGAAAACTAATTGTTTAATTCCAGAATTCATTTTCTTTTGAAGATATTGCGAGAATTCTATTGAAGTATACTGTTTTCCCTTTTCATCAAAAAGAATTAAAGCATCTGTTGGTGATAATTTTTTAAGGATTAGTTCACCTTCCTTATTTTTTTGCTGTTCCTCAGATAGATTTTTGGTTTTCCTTAAATCAGGAATTATCTCAATTTCAAAATTAATATAATGTTGCAATCGTTTTTGATAAACGTCAATAAGCTCTTGTAGTTCAGAACTATCTGTTTTGCCAATGGCTAAAAGTTTTATAGTCATATTTCAAAAGTAAATCAATTTCGCAAATGTCTTTGTAATTTAGCAATACAATAGATTCTATAGAATATGATTTCAGAAGAACAGTTTAAAGAAGAGATTACATTAATCATAGCAAATGCCGTTCGTGAAGATGTTGGTGATGGTGACCACAGCTCCTTGGCATGTATACCAGATACTGCCGTCGGTAAAGCAAAATTGTTGGTAAAAGATGAAGGTATTATTGCTGGGGTAGATTTTGCTGAATTAGTATTTTATTTTGTAGATCCCAACTTAAAAATTGATGTTCTTATAAAAGATGGTTCTCCAGTAAATCATGGTGATATAGTTTTTTATGTAGAAGGTAGTTCTCAAAGTATTTTAAAAGCAGAACGTTTAGTTTTAAATGCTATGCAGCGCATGAGTGCAATAGCTGCAAAAACAAATATGTTTGTGAATTTGCTAGAAGGCACCGGTACAAAAATTTTAGACACTCGTAAAACAACACCAGGTATTAGAGCTTTAGAAAAATGGGCAGTGAAAATTGGAGGAGGTGAAAATCATAGATTCGCTCTCTATGATATGATTATGCTAAAGGATAATCATATTGATTTTGCAGGCGGAATAACAAAAGCAATTGATAAGACTAAAGATTACTTGAAAGAAACCGGAAGGGATTTAAAGATTATTGTTGAGGCAAGAAATTTAGAGGAGATAAAAGAAATTTTAAAATCTGATGGAGTTTACCGTATTTTAATTGATAACTTCGATTATAATGATACGAAGGAAGCTGTTAGGTTAATAGGGGATACCTGCCTCACAGAATCATCAGGTGGTATTAATGAAAAGACAATAAGGGAATATGCAAATTGCGGGGTGAACTATATATCATCTGGTGCATTAACACATTCTGTTTACAATATGGATTTGAGTTTAAAAGCAGTGTAGATGTCATTAGAGGTTGAGGAAAAGCTAGAAAAAATCCCCATAATAAATTGGGGTGTCAGGCTTTTGAAAAAGGTCAAATTACCTGGTCTTGAGGGACTTTCGGTATATGATCTGTTAGAGATGTATGTGTTTGGTATTTTAAGAGGTACATTATCCACGCGAGCTAGTGCCATTGCTTTTAGCTTGTTTATGGCGTTATTTCCGCTATTAATATTCATGGTTACGTTGGTGCCTTTTTTGGTATCTTATATTAGTATTGAGCATGGTGATTTTGATGTTCAGTTTCGCTTGTTCTTAGAATCTTTTTTACCCAGTGCAACTGGTGATTATTTCGGTGAGGTATTTCAGCAAATAAAAGACCAAAAAAGTGGGGGATTACTATCATCGGCCTTTATACTTTCCATTTTTTTAATGGCTAATGGCGTACATTCTATTTTTGGGGGGTTTGAGACGTCTTATCATATTGAATTGACTCGCAATTTTTTTAAGCAATATTTATACGCTTTAATGGTAGGCCTCATTTTGGCGATTTTAATTATTTTAGGATTTGTAGCTTTTATATATTTTCAGTTTTATGTTCTAGGTTATCTTTCGGAGTTTGCAGCCAAACAGGGCGGATATGTGTTGGAGGAGGAAGAAGTGGTAGGAGTTCAAATTGCCAAAGTACTTTTTTTTATAATTCTTTCTTACTTTACGACTGCAATTTTGTATTATTCAGGAACAAGGGAAGGAAAGCAAGCCAGTTTCTTTTCTATAGGGGCATTGATGACCACTATTTTATTTTTGATAACATCTTATCTTTTTGGGATTTATGTTGAAAAATTTGCTCGGTATAATGAATTATACGGTGCTCTTGGAGGATTATTGATATTAATGGTTTACATCTGGTTAAATTCTAATATATTGCTACTTGGGTTCGAGTTAAATGCATCCTTAAATACCTTAAGAAAAATCACTAAAAAAGAATGATAAATCAAACCGTTCAATTAAGTATTCTACTTTTTCTTTTGCTGTCTATGAATGTTTCTGCACAATCCGTTTTTGGAAAGTGGAAAACCATTGACGACCGCACTGGTTTGCCAAAAGGCGTCATTGAAATTTATAAGAAAGATGGCTTAATGTATGGTAAGGTGGTTAAAATTTTAGAAGAAGGAATGGATGGTGTAACCTGTGCAAAATGTGATGGAGAATTAAAGGATAAGCCTGTTGAAGGCATGGAGATAATTACTGCAGGTAGAAAACACGAAGATGGTGAATGGAAAGGGAAAAGATTGTTTGACCCACAACAAGCGATGACGTTTAGATTCAAAATATGGTTGAACCCAGATAATCAAAATGAATTAAAAGTAAGAGGATATTTAGCATTCATCTTCAGAACCCAGACTTGGTTGCGAGTGGAAGGATAGTTATGGCAAATTTTATTAATGTAATATTACCAATTCCTCTAGAGCGAAGTTTTACTTACAGTATAACAGAGGAGGAAGCAACACTGTTGCAGCCAGGCATGCGCGTTGCGGTACCTTTTGGCAAATCAAAAATATATACAGGCATTGTTCATGGTGTTCATCAAAACCCTCCTGAAGCCTATGAGGCAAAAGAAATTCATCAGCTATTAGATGACTATCCGATTATAAATCCAATACAGCTCAAACACTGGGAATGGATTGCTTCTTATTATATGTGCACATTAGGTGAAGTAGTACGTAGTGCATTACCAAGTGCTTTTTTGTTGGAGAGCGAAACACTAGTTTTACGAAATACAGAATACGAGGTTGATGAAAATGAACTTTTAGATGACGAGTTTTTGGTGTTTGAAGCCCTTCAGCATCAATCAATATTAAAGGTTCAAGAGGTATCGGCAATTATAGAGCGTAAAAACGTTCTACCTATTCTTCAAAGATTATTGGAGAAAAAAATCATAGTTCTTAAAGAAGAGGTTTACGAGCAGTATAGGCCTAAATTAGTTAGGTATGTTAAGTTAGGTGAAGAATACGGTGCAGATGATAAATTAGAAGAACTTCTAAAATCATTGACAAGAGCTCCTAAGCAAAGTCAAGTTGTGCTTACACTTTTTCAATTGCAGGGTAGAAGTCAAAAACCTATAAAAATTTCAGAATTAGAGAAGGCAAGTAATACATCTAAAGCAGTAATAAAGTCATTGGTCGATAAAGGAATCTTAGAAGAATATTTTATCAAAACTGACCGCATCAATTATGATGGAAGTTCTGATGAATCTGAAACCAAAGATTTAAATGAATATCAGAAATCTGCTTTGATAGATATTAAAGCTGCTTTTAAGGAAAAGAAGGTAACGCTATTAAAAGGAGTTACATCGTCTGGGAAGACCGAAGTATATGTAAAGTTGATTGAAGAATGCTTAGAAAAGGGCTTACAAGCACTTTATTTACTTCCTGAAATTGCATTGACCACACAATTAATCAGTCGGTTGCAAGAATATTTTGGTGAGAAAATAGCAGTTTATCATTCTAAGTATAATGTTCAAGAACGTGTAGAGGTTTGGCAAAATGTTTTGCAATCTAAACAAAAGGCACAGTTGGTAATTGGTGCGCGTTCAGCAATGTACTTACCCTTTGGTAAATTGGGTTTAGTTATTGTTGATGAGGAACACGAAAGCTCTTTCAAGCAATTTGATCCAGCACCTAGATATCATGCAAGAGATGCTGCTATTGTTTTAGGTAATTTACATAATGCCAATGTGTTATTAGGCTCAGCAACACCAAGTGTTGAGACGTATAATAATGCTAAAACCGGTAAATACGGTTATACGGAAATTACTAGACGATACGGTAATGTTTTGATGCCAGAGATTGAGTTGGTTGATATAAAAGAGGCTACACGTAAAAAAAGAATGAAAGGGCATTTTTCCGAAAGGCTTTTATTGGAGATGCAAGAAACACTTATAGAAGGCAATCAAATAATACTGTTTCAGAATAGAAGAGGATTTGCACCTTTATTAGAATGTTTAACCTGTGGGCATACGCCTCAATGTCCAAATTGCGATGTCAGCCTTACCTATCATCAATTTAAAAATCAATTACGTTGTCATTATTGTGGTCACCATACTGCATTGCCCGAAAGTTGTTTTGCCTGTGGTAGTCCTGATTTAGACACAAAAGGATTTGGTACTGAACAAATAGAGAAAGAAGTAAAAGGATTGTTCCCAGATGCAAAAGTGGGTCGGATGGATTTGGATACAACACGCGGTAAGCATGGTTATGAAAAGATAATTACTGCATTTGAGCAACAAGAACTTGATATTTTAGTAGGAACACAAATGTTGACCAAAGGCCTAGACTTTAGAAATGTGAATTTAGTAGGGGTAATGAACGCAGACTCACTGTTGAATTTTCCAGATTATCGAGCTCACGAAAGAACATATCAGTTATTGACCCAAGTATCGGGAAGGGCAGGGCGTACTAAAAAAAGAGGGAAAGTTATTATACAGACTTATAATCCATATCATCAAATTTTAAAACAGGTAACTACAAGTGATTATGAGGGTATGTATACAGAACAGTTATATGAACGAGAGCAATTTAAGTATCCGCCTGTAAACAGAATTATCAAGGTTACCTTCAAACATAAAAATTATAATGTTCTAAATGAAGCGGCAGATTGGTTTGCAGGGGCATTACGTTCTAATTTCGGAGGCACTGTATTAGGTCCGGAATATCCACCGGTAGCTCGAATTCGAAATCAGTATTTGAAGCATCTCGTGGTTAAGGTTCAAAAAGTGCAATCTTTAGCTCAAACTAAAGCCAACATTCGACGTATAGAGAAATCATTTAAAGCGGTAGCAATGTATAGAAGTGTTAGAGTTATTTATAACGTAGACCATATATAATAAAAAAGACCGCTAATTAGCGGTCTTTTTTGAAAGTAAAATTATATCATATATTATACGTTACTAAGCGCTTCGGCAAGTTCTGTCTTTTTATTTCTACTTAATGGTATAGATCTACCACTAACTTCAACATTTTTACTGTTGAATTTCTCAACCTTCTCAAGGTTAATGATGTAAGATTTATGTATTCTTAAAAACTTATCTTCTGGCAATTGCTTTTCAAAAGATTTCATTGTTGATAAGATTACGATATTAGCTTCATCAGTTACTAGTTTTATATAGTCACCAAGTGCTTCAATCCACTTAATATCATTTAATATAACCTTTCTTTTCTTAAGGTTACTCTTTACGAAAATATGCTCCTCATCTTCATTTACTCGGTGCAATTGTTCGTAATTAGCAACAGCTCTTTTAACAGATGCGTCAAAACGTGCCATAGTAATCGGTTTATGTAAATAATCCGTTACATCATAGTCAAATGCTTTGAGTGCATAATCTGGTTTCCCGGTAATCAAAATTACCTGAGGACTGTTTTCTAATGATTCGAGTAGGTCGAATCCTGTGATAATTGGCATTTCAACATCAAGAAATATAAGATCTATCTCATGGTTCTTGATTCCATTTTTAGCTTCAATAGCGTTACTGTATTCTGCTACCATAGTTAAATTAGGATGATTGTTTACCAACTTTGCAACGGCCATCCTTTGCATGGATGAATCGTCAACGATGATACTTCTTAACTTCATAAGGGCTGATTTGTGGGGTTAAATCATCGACAAATAACCGAAAAAACATGCTGAACTGCAACAAAAGATGTGAACAATGCACTGTTGATCGTGTATTTGGTAATGATTATATGATTAAGATTTGGTCTATTTTTCATGTTGTTACCATCTAATAACGAAGAATATTCGTATTTCTTATAATTATTTTAAAATAATCTCTATTTTTGCACTCCTTAAAACAAATATAATATGAACCATTACGAAACTGTTTTCATTTTGAATCCCGTTCTATCAGATGTACAGATAGAGGAAACAGTTAAGAAATTCGAGGATTTCTTAATTAACAATGGCGCCAAAATGGTAGCTAAAGAGAATTGGGGGCTAAAGAAATTGGCCTATCCAATCCAAAACAAGAAGAGTGGGTTTTACCACTTGTTCGAATTCACTAACACTGGTGAGGTAGTTACACCTTACGAACAGGAGTTTAGAAGAGATGAACGTGTTATGCGTTTCTTGACCGTTAAATTGGACAAGCACGCTATCTCATGGGCAGAAAGAAGAAGAACAAGAAACAAAAAAACCGCTAAAGCTTAAGTATTATGGCAACATTACAACAACAGGCAAAAGGAAAGAAAGATGGAGAGATCAGGTATCTAACTCCATTGAACATTGAGACCAACACTAAAAAGAAGTATTGTCGTTTTAAAAAGTCCGGTATTAAATACGTAGACTATAAGGATGCAGATTTTTTATTGAAGTTGGTAAACGAGCAAGGTAAATTGTTACCACGACGACTTACAGGAACTTCATTGAAGTATCAAAGAAAAGTAGCCCAAGCGGTAAAAAGAGCTCGTCATTTGGCATTAATGCCATATGTTGCTGATTTATTAAAATAATAAGAAAAGAATCATGGAGCTTATATTAAAAGAAGACGTACAAAATTTAGGTTTTAAAGACGATGTGGTTAATGTTAAGAACGGATACGGAAGAAACTTCCTTATTCCTCAAGGCTTAGCTGCAATGGCTACAATATCTGCTAAAAAAGTTTTAGCTGAAAACTTAAAGCAAAGAGCACATAAAGAGAAAAAAGTTGTTGATGCCGCTAAGAAAACTGAAGAGGGATTAAAAGCTTTAGAATTAAAAATCACTGCTAAGACAGGTGCTGGCGATAAATTATTCGGTTCAGTTACTAACGGTGATTTGGCAGAGGCTTTAGCTAAAGATGGTCATGCAATCGATAAAAAATTCATTAGCATTTTAGGTGGTGCTGTTAAAAGAACTGGCCCTTACAATGCACAAATCAGATTACACCGTGAGGTTATCGTTGATTTTGGATTTGAAGTTATTGCAGAGCAAAAATAATTTTTCAAATTATTAAATATATTAGCCTTTCAGTTTACTGGAGGGCTTTTTTTTGATTTGTCATGAAATGGATCATTACATTACCAATATTAAATTGGCATCTTGCATTTGATCATTATTAAAAGAATATCAACCGATGAAATACACAAGGCTAACAAAAGAACAATTAGAAGAACTACATCAAGAGTTTATTAATTTTTTGGCTACCCAATCTATTACAGGTGATGAATGGGAGTCTGTAAAAAGAGATAAGCCAAAAGTAGCGGAAGAAGAATTAGATGTTTTTAGCGATTTGGTTTGGGAAGGCGTTCTGAATAAGGTTTCTTATTTAGAGAATATTTCAAGTAGTCAAATGCATATGTTTCATTTAACTGAAAAAGAAATGAAGCTTATTTCTGTAAAAGTGATGAACCCAGATTTAGACTTAACAACCAAGGTCGGGTTCGAGTGGTTTAAAAAGAATTGGCAATCAGACTTTGTAGAATACTTGACAGCTTCAAAAGCTTATACCGATGATAAAAATGTCGACAAATTTTTGCTACTTAAACAAGGCGCAGTTATTACTAAAGGAGAATTATACCAGTGGTTCGAAAAGGTAATCGAAACCTCATAGATCAATTCGTTGTTCATATTCTTAATTCCTAATTGTAGTCTTACCTTTTGAAGGCTATATTTGTAGTACAATAAAAAATTAATGGCACAGAAACCATCTATTCCTAAAGGAACACGCGATTTTACACCATCAGAAATTGCAAAGCGTAATTACATTTTTGATACCATCAAGAAAAATTTTCAAACGTATGGTTTCCAACCTATTGAAACTCCTTCATTTGAGAATTCAGAAACGTTGTTGGGTAAATATGGTGAAGAAGGTGACCGTTTGATTTTTAAAATTCTCAATTCAGGAGATTTTATCAGTAAGGTTGATGATGTAACCTATAGTTCTAAAAATTCTACTAGTATAGCCCCTAAAATTACAGAGAAAGCGTTGCGTTATGATTTAACTGTGCCCTTCGCTCGTTATGTGGTAATGCATCAGAACGAGCTAGATTTCCCATTTAAAAGATATCAGATTCAACCCGTATGGCGTGCAGATAGACCTCAAAAGGGTCGTTTTAGAGAGTTTTTTCAATGTGATGCAGATGTAGTAGGTTCAGATTCATTGTTGCAAGAGGTCGAATTGATTCAATTATATGATGGAGTATTTTCTGATTTAAAATTAGAAGGTGCTACCATTAAAATGAATAATAGGAAAATTTTAGCAGGTATAGCTGAAGTTATTGGTGCAAAACATTTGTTAATCGATTTCACGGTAGCCCTAGATAAGTTAGATAAAATAGGCGAGGATGGTGTTAAAAAGGAAATGTTGGCAAAAGGTATTTCTGAAGAAGCTATCGAAAAAGCAGCGCCTTTATTTGAACCTCAAGGCAGTAATGTAGATCAGTTAAATCGTTTAGATAACTTATTAAAAGATTCTGAAGAAGGGCAAAAAGGTTTGGAAGAGCTTCGTTTTATTATGGAGACTATTTCAACATTAGGTTTGCAATCTGCTAAATTGGCTATAGATGTTACCTTAGCTCGTGGACTTAACTACTATACAGGCGCAATTTTTGAAGTTTCAGCTCCAGAAGGAGTAGCTATGGGGTCTATTGGCGGCGGCGGTCGTTACGATGATCTTACTGGTATCTTCGGATTAAAAGACGTAAGTGGAGTAGGAATTTCTTTTGGGTTGGATAGAATCTATCTAGTGCTGGAAGAGTTAAATTTATTTCCTGAGGCTGTCGATAAGTCTTTAGATGTGCTTTGCCTTAACTTTGGGGCTAAAGAAGCGCTAGTGTCTTTAAAACTGGTAACTGAACTTCGTAAGAGAGGTGTAATGTCAGATTTATATCCTTCTGATGTAAAAATCCAGAAACAATTTAAATATGCTAATAATAGAAAGGTGCCTTATGTAATATTGTTAGGTGCTGAAGAATTAGAAAATAACAGTTTTGTGGTGAAATATATGGAGAGTGGTGATCAAATAACTTATGCACTCTCTGAAGTAGACAAATTTGTTGCAACCTTAGCGTAATTGTCTGATTTCATTTAAAATTTTAGTGTAATATTCTATTGAATGTGGCACGTATTGTTTGGCTAACACCTTATCATTTAATTCTTGTTCAAATTGATTGTTCGAAATTAATTTAAGGTCATCTATTTCACTTTTTTGTCTGATAAGTTTTTCCATGGGTATCTTTAGTCTAGACAAAAACGTATGATGAAACTCACAATCAATGAGTTCTTCAGAATGTTTTTGAATGGATTTAAATACACCAATTTTCTTCAGTTCTATACCCGTAATAGCTAAACCAATTTCTTCTTGTACTTCCCTAATTGCCGAATCTATAATTGATTCTCCAGAACCAATATGGCCAGCAACAGAGACATCCCACAAACCAGGATGAGTATCTTTATTAGTAGTTCGTTTTTGTATAAGTAGTTTTCCGTCTTCTGTATAAAACCATATATGAACCGTTGCATGAAAGAGTCCCTTTTTATGGGCTTTAGATTTCATTGCAGTTTTTCCTAACGGTACTCCATCAGCATTTAAAATATCAATAAGCTCGTCCATAGCACTAAAAAATAATCCCTCCGAAAAATTGGAGGGACTGTTATAATTTAATCGAAATAACTGAAGGTTTCCCCTTCTTTAATCGTTAGGAGTGTCTCATATATTAATCGAATAACATTCTCAACATCATCTTTATGAACCATTTCAACAGTAGTATGCATATAACGCAAAGGCAAAGAAATCAATGCCGAAGCAACTCCGCCATTACTATACGCGAAAGCATCGGTATCTGTACCGGTAGCTCTTGATGCCGCCATACGTTGAAAAGGAATTTTATTCTCTTCAGCTGTTTCTAATATACGTTCACGTAATTTGTTTTGTACAGCAGGGGCATAAGAAATTACAGGTCCAGCCCCAATTTCAGTATGTCCTTGTGTTTTTTTCTCAATCATTGGTGTCGTCGTATCATGACAAACATCAGTAATGATAGCAACATTTGGCTTAATGGTTTGGGTAATCATTTCAGCACCACGAAGACCAATTTCCTCTTGAACAGAATTGGTAATATAAAGTCCGAAAGGTAATTTTATTTTATTCTCATGTAATAAACGCGCAACCTCAGCAATCATGAATCCACCGGCACGGTTGTCTATAGCTCTACAAACGAATTTATCTTTATTTAAAACCTGAAATGTATCTGGGTAGGTGATAACACAGCCAACATGAACCCCCATCTTTTCAACTTCAGCTTTATCCTTAGCACCTATATCGATAGTAATATTATCTAGTTTAGGGGCTAATTCTTCTTTTTCTCCTTTACGAGTATGGATTGCTGGCCAGCCAAATACTCCTTTTACAATTCCTTTTTTCGTGTGGATATTTACCCACTTAGAAGGCGCTATTTGATGGTCGCTACCACCATTACGTATCACATAAATCAATCCATTGTCTGTTATATAGTTAACATACCATGAAATTTCATCAGAATGCCCTTCAATAACAACTTTATATTTTGCATCAGGATTTATTACACCAACTGCAGTACCATAAGTATCTGTAATAAAAGTGTCTACATATGGTTTTAGGTAGTCCATCCACAATTTTTGTCCTTCCAATTCATAACCGGTAGGAGCAGCATTATTCAAGTATTTTTCTAAAAAGTCTAGAGACTTTTTAGTAATAATTTTTTTATCAGCCATCAATGTAATTTTAAGATACAAACTTAACAATATTAGCGTTGTATTAATAATAACCTTTTATAATTATCGTTAATTTTGGCAAGACATTTGCTTAACCTATATTAATGAAATATAACTATTTACTCATTTTTTTATTCTTGACTAGTTATTCTATTTGTGCTCAGATAGAAGAACAGGAATTGGATTCTGTATCGGAGAAAATGATAATTATTTCTGGTGATTCTTTACTACAGAATTCTATTGCATTAGAAGAAGCTTATGTTTTTGGAAAGCTAAAGTTTTCATCTTATGATGATAAATTAAGGTACTACATATTACGTAGAAAGACAGAAAAAGTATATCCGTACGCAAAATTGGCCGCAGAAAGGTTGGTAGAACTTAATGATAGTCTTGCCGACATTACGAACAATAGGAAAAGAAAGAAGTATACAAAAAAGATACACAAGTATATTGAAGAAGAATTTTCAGAAGAATTAAAAAAACTTACACGTACAGAAGGTCAAATATTGGTAAAACTAATTTACCGACAAACAGGTACTACTGCATTTGATTTGGTAAAGGACCTTCGTAATGGTTGGCGTGCCTTTTGGTATAATACAACAGCCAAATTCTTTAAGATTAGTATTAAGGAAGAATTTCACCCAGATGTGATTGAAGAAGATTATTTAATTGAAGATATTCTTCAACGTGCATTTTCAAATGGTAAATTAGACCGACAGGCGACGGTATTAGACTATGACTATGATAAATTGTATAATAAGTGGAAGAAAACTACAAAAATACCTAAAAACTAATTCGATTTAGTTTTAACCCCGAACACAGAATTTACAATAGTTTTTATTCCCTTGAATCCCATGAAAATGGCATATGAGGCTAATATAATTCCGAGAATGCATACTGGCCAAAATAGAAAATGCTCTTGATTTTTAAATGCTTGCCATAGTACTAATGGAGCTGTAAACATTAAAACTACAGTAATTCCCAAACGTTTTAGCCCAGTTACGAGCATATCTTTATCAGTTCTTCTCATTATCTATGACTATACTTTTTTTATATTCTTGAACTATGGCAAAATAACCTAGGGCAAAATTAGCGTTACGTGAAACATTGTCTGATACTTCGGAATTATCAATACCAGTAATATTGGTGATATTTCCTCTAACGGTGGCAGCGGGAGTTTGAAAAGGCCCTTGGTCTCCACCGGATTGCACTATTATTTGATTCATATAATTGTAGAACGATTCATCTGCACCAAAAAGGCCTATGTTAATGGTTCTGTCTGTATCCAATTTCAAATCTGAATCATAAAAATAAGAAAACACAAAAGTTTGACCTTGGTAGAATTCATCTTCAGTAACCAAATACTCGTTAAAATCAAAATCTAAAATATAAAAATCGTCACGCTCGCCATTATCCGTAAATGTGACGATAACTTCAGTTTCATCACCAGAAAATAAAGTTTGGTCTCCTTGTTCTAAGGATTCTATAGGAACTGATTTTACATAGGTAGTTGTGGCGAAATAGCGTTCTTCACTTGTTGTAAGAAGTAATTGAAAAACATCACCTTCATTTATATTACTTACCCTAATTCTTTGGTCACTATCAAATGTTGGGTCTGGCACCCATTTACCGCTCCCAGGTTCAAGTTCTGCTAAATTGGAAATACCGCCACCTTCTAAGATTTCTGGAGCATCAGGGTTAGGTGTACCGTAATAGATAACAGCACTTTCTAAAGAAACAATGCTGTTGCTTTCAAAAAAAGAACTACTTTCTGACACCACAATTTCAATAGGTAAATACTCTTGAGTTTCATCTACCCGTATGACGCCATTGACAATAAGCCTAGAATCGTCATTAGGCAGTTCCAAATCAATTACATCTTCACAGGAAACAGTAAAAAATAGGGTTGATAATATTAATATAAAACGTGTCATCGATTAAAGTTTAAAATTATAGGTTACCGCAGGTACAATACCAAAAATAGAAGTTCTAACCGCTTCATTTGCACCAGTATCATCATTACGTCGAAAACTAATTGAGGCAGCATTTCGCCTGTTATATACATTGTATAAGCTAAATACCCATTCACCTTTAATTTTTCTATTGGTATTCTTTCTTGGAGTTAGCGTAGCAGATAGATCAAGTCGATTATAAGCAGGTAGTCTTTGCGTATTGCGTAGTCCGTAATACGGGACTGTTAAACCCTGAAATTCAAATTGACCGATTGGGTAATTGGTAGGTTGACCAGTTTGATAGGTGAAATTACTACTGAAACTCCATTTGTCATTTAAATCATAACTTAAGAACATAGAAATGTCGTGAGTTTTATCATACGGAGTGTTGTACCAGTTTCCGAAATTAATTCCAGATTCGATATTGTTACGACCATTATCTGAAAATGGAGCTCTACCAGGTGTGCGTTGCTCTGATTTAGATAGGGTATATGCAAGCCAGCCTTGAAGTTTACCTTCATTCTTTCGCAGTAAAAATTCTAATCCGTATGCTCGAGCTTCGCCATTTAGAATTACTTGCTCAATAGCATTATTTGCAATTAAGTTGGCCCCATCTATGTAATCAATTCTATTTTGAACATTTTTATAGAAAACCTCACTCTCTACAGAATAATCACCGTCTTTAATATTTTTAAAATATCCGAAGGCGTATTGATCTAGCAGTTGTGGTTTTGTAAACGGCCCACTCGGTGTCCAAACATCTAATGGAGTAGGGGAACTAGTGTTAGATAAGAGATGAAGGTATTGAGCTAGTCTTGTATAGCTTGCTTTAATTGAACTAGATTCGTTTAAGGTATAGGATAATGACGCTCTAGGTTCAAAATTGCTGAAAGTTGATAAAGTGGTTCCTCTACCAGGGTTTATAACATCAATTGGTTCTGCTTCCTGATAAATGAGTAGTAAAGGATCGAATTCAACAGGATTATTATTTGCGTAAACATTAAGTTCATCTTGACCTAAACGCATGAAGTGACTGAAACGTAAACCGTAACCAAGACTTAAATTTTCTGTTACTCTATGTTCTACATCTACATATGCAGCAAATTCATTAGCGTATTTTTGAATTAGCTGTTCTTCGACAATTCCCGATTCAGCATTACTAGGTTCAATTTTACCAGGATTGAATTGATAATAAACATTATTTAGGCCGTAATTTATTTGTAGCTTATCATTCATATAATGTTTAAGATCATATTTTACATTGAAATTACGAATACCTGAATTCCAATTAAAACCAACAAAATCAAGCTTTAAGCCATAATAGTAATCTGAATAAATAAGCGATAGATTGGAGAATAATTTATCTGAGAATAAATGGTTCCATCTAAAATTACCCACTGCATTTCCGTAAGTGTTTACAAAACTATCATTTATGCCAAATACATCTCTACCGAAGTAACCAGATAGAAATATGTTGTTCTTGTCGTCTAATCTATAATTAAGTTTGGTATTTAAATCGTAGAAATAGGCGGTGTTGTCAAGATCGAATAAGGGTAAGAAAAGATGTGCATAAGATGCTCTACCACCAATCAAAAAAGCTGCTTTATCTTTTTTAATAGGGCCTTCAATTAAAAGCCTGCTGGCAACTGCACCAATACCACCATTCATTTTAAACTTCTTACTATTTCCTTCTTTTTGAAAAATATCTAGAACAGAGGAAACTCTACCACCATATCGAGCAGGAATGCCACCTTTATATAGTTTGATATCTTTAATTGCATCAGGATTGAATACCGAAAAGAAGCCGAATAAGTGAGATGAGTTGAAAATTATTGCTTCATCTAAAAGGATAAGGTTTTGGTCTACGGCACCCCCTCGAACATTAAAACCTGAAGCACCTTCACCAGCATTTGTTACGCCGGGTAAAAGTAAGATGGACTTAATTATGTCGGCCTCTCCAAGAATTACAGGTATTTTTTTGATGGTACCTATAGAGAGGGTGTTTACACTCATTTGTGGTTTTCGAATATCCATCTTTTCCACATTTTCTGTAACTACTACCTCTTCTAGCTGTTCAGCTTCTTCTTCAAGTAAATAATCTATTCGTCTATTTTCGTTTAGTTTTATTTCTTGCAGAACATCTTTGAAGCCTATGTAGCTAATTAAAACTGAATAAGTACCTTCTGGTAAGGTGATGGAATAAAAACCATACTCATTAGTTGTTACACCAGTTTTTAATTCTGGTATTGCAATTGTTACACCAATAAGTGTCTCATTACTACTATTCTCAGATATGGTACCACTTAAAGTGAATTTTTCTTGACCTAATGAAATTGAGGAATAGCAAAGTAGGGTGACAAGAATAAGTTGTAGGTATCCTTTCATCAATTTTTTTAGTAAAAATAGTCAGAAATCGGCAACCCTCCTAAAAGTTAATGTTGTTCCAAAAAAAATACCCTCAATTAGTATTGAGGGTATTTTAATTTAAACGTTGTAATTAAATTGCGTTTAAAATTTCATTAAGTGTAGTGCTCGGTCTCATTGCTTTTTCTACCAAAATAGCATCAGGCTTATAGTACCCGCCTATATCTTGTTTCGAACCTTGAGCATTAATTAATTCAGTAAGAATCTGAGGTTCTTTTTCGTTAATTTGAGTACTTACCTTTGAAAATATTGCTTTTAATTCTGCATTATTATCTTGATGAGCTAGTGCTTCTGCCCAATATTTTGCTAGGAAGAAATGACTTCCTCTAGTGTCGATTTCTTTTACTTTTCTAGAAGGAGACTTGTCGTTTAATAGAAACTTTTCTGTAGCGCTGTCTAAAGTGTCACCAAGAACTTTAGCCATTGCATTCCCGTTCTTCTCTCCGTAGAACTCTAAGGAAACTCCCAATGCTAAAAATTCACCTAAAGAATCCCATCTTAAATGTCCTTCTTCTAAAAATTGCTCTACGTGTTTTGGGGCAGAACCACCTGCGCCTGTTTCAAATAGACCACCACCATTCATTAAAGGAACTATAGAAAGCATTTTAGCACTCGTACCGACTTCAAGTATTGGAAAAAGGTCAGTTAAGTAATCACGTAAAACATTACCAGAAACAGAAATAGTATCCTTGCCGGCTTTCATTCTTTTTAAAGTAAATTCTGTAGCCGCAGTAGGGGACATGATTTGAATGTCCAATCCATGAGTATCCTCTTTAGCTAAGTAGGTTTTTACTTTTTTAATAAGTTCTGCATCATGAGCTCTTTTCTCATCTAACCAGAATATTGTTGGATCTTTAGTTGCCTTTGCTCTAGATACAGCTAATTTAACCCAGTCTTGAATAGGAGCATCCTTCACTTGACACATACGCCAAATATCTCCCTTACTAACCTTATGCTCAATTAAAACAGTACCGGTTTCTAAATCTAAAACTTGCACTGAACCATTTTCCTTAATTTCAAAAGTTTTGTCATGAGAGCCATACTCTTCTGCTTTTTGGGCCATAAGACCAACATTTGGAACAGTACCCATTGTTGTCGGATCAAATGCTCCGTGTTTCTTGCAGAAATCGATAGTAGCGGTATAAATACCGGCATAACTACTATCTGGTATAACCGCCTTAGTATCTTGAGCCTTACCTTGAGCGTTCCACATTTTACCTGAATTTCTAATCATTGCAGGCATTGATGCATCAATAATTATGTCGCTTGGTACGTGTAGGTTTGTTACACCTTTATCTGAATTTACCATGGCCAAATCTGGTCCGCTGGCCAAAGCAGCATCTAAATCTTTTTTAATTGCATCTTTCTCAGCTAGCGGTAGCTTTTCAATTTTTTGATATAAACTGGCTAAGCCATCATTTGGGCTAACACCCAACGTATCAAATGTGTCGGTATATTTTACAAATACAGGCTTTAAGAATGTTTCCACAACGTGACCGAAAATAATTGGATCGGAAACTTTCATCATGGTCGCTTTTAGATGAACCGAGAATAGAACACCTTTTTCTTTGGCATCTTTAATTTCCTTTTCTAAGAATTCAAGTAATGCTTTTTTACTTAATACAGTAGCATCAATAATTTCGCCAGCTAATAGGTCTAATTTATCTTTTAGAATAGTTTCTGAAGAATCGGATACCAATTTAATCTGTATCGATGTATCCTTACTAAGAGTTATGGATTTTTCATTTGCTTGAAAATCACCTTCAGCCATAGTAGCAACATGTGTCTTGGAGTCTGAACTCCAAGCACCCATACTGTGAGGATTCTGTTTTGCATAATTTTTTACTGCGCGTGGAGCTCTACGATCAGAGTTACCTTCACGTAATACAGGGTTAACGGCACTGCCTTTTATTTTATCGTATTTAACCTTAATTTCTTTTTCTTCCTCATTCTTAGGCTCATCTGGATAACTAGGTAATTTATAGCCTTTAGACTGTAACTCTTGAATAGCCTCTTTCAATTGAGGAATAGAAGCGCTAATATTTGGTAATTTGATGATGTTTGCTTCCGGCTGTTTTGCCAAATTGCCCAATTCCTCCAAATCATTGGAAACCTGTTGTTCTTTGGTTAAAAATTCGGGAAAGGTAGCTGCAATTCTACCTGCGAGAGAGATATCTCTGGTTTCTATTTTAATTCCTGAAGATTTGGTAAAAGCTTTTACAATAGGTAAAAAAGACACCGTAGCCAATGCTGGGGCTTCGTCTGTTTTGGTATAAAAAATTTTGGACATTTGCGGTTTGTTTTAATTTAAGCGGAACAAAGATACAATTTTCTATAGGCTAAAAAGACAGGAATTGCCCTAATATTTCAGGCTGGCGTGAAGATTTGTTAAATAACAAAAGCCATATCAATGTACGCATACAATGATATGGCTTTTTAGAAAAAGTTTACGGACAGTTTGTTTTAATTTTTCATTAAAACGGCAACCCTTGATTGCACCCGCTTCACTAATTCAACGTTTAAAATGTTTTTGAAATTTAAACATGGGGTCTAAACTTTAATCAACATTTCTTTTTCGTTATTTTAATTAATCACTAAAAACTAAAATATAGAATTTAGATACTTAATAAATCATTAAATATAAAAGCGACAGCCTTTATCTAAAATATTCACCCCTAAAAGGTTCAATAACAATACAAAGAACGCAAACTTCGTAATGACTCTAAATTGGATGCCTTGTCGTTTCCAAATTGTTAATCACACTTAAATTTACAAAAAAAAATCTATTGAACGAATATTTTTATAAATATTTATTAATCAACAGGTTATGAACATCGGTTATTCACTTTTGTTCATAAAAAAAGCACCGTCTCAAATTGAAACGGTGCTTTATATATTTGTTGAGGGAAATTTATCCTCTTATTTCCTTAATTCTAGCTTTCTTGCCAGTTAATTCACGGAAATAGTAAATTCTAGATCTACGTACTTTACCTCTTTTATTTACTTCAATTTTTTGAAGTGCAGGTAAATTAATTGGGAAGATACGTTCTACACCAACTGTTCCAGACATTTTACGAATAGTAAAAGTTTCTGTTGAACCAGTACCTCTACGTTGTATAACAACACCTTTGAAAAACTGAGTTCTTGTTTTTTCGCCTTCTCTAATTTCGTAGTACACAGTAATTGTGTCACCAGATGAAAACTTTGGGAATTCTTTTTTAGTTACGAATTCGTCTTGTACAAATTTTATTAATGATTCCATTGTATAGTTAATTGGAATTAAATTAGAGTAACATTCACGATTATCGTCAGAGGTTATTCTAACAAGCTGCGAAATTAATACTTAAATTAAAACCTACAAGTATTTTAGTTGATTTTTCGCTCGAAATACATGAGTTTATTGTAATAAATCAGGTCTAAGCTTCTCTGTGCGCTCATATGCCTTGCTTTCTCGCCATTCTTCAATTTTACCGAAATTACCGCTTAGCAATATATCTGGCACATTCATTCCTTTATATTCAGCAGGTCTTGTGTACACTGGCGGAGCTAACAACCCATCTTGAAAAGTATCTGTCAGGGCAGAAGTTTCATCGTTTAAAACGCCAGGAATCAATCTAATGATAGAATCGCATAGTACTGCCGCACCCAATTCACCACCTGATAGTACATAATCGCCTATAGAAATTTCTTTTGTTATAAAAGCATCTCTAACACGTTGATCGACACCTTTATAATGACCACAAAGAATAATCATATTGTCAATCATTGATAGTTGATTAGACATTTTCTGATTTAGAGTTTCCCCGTCAGGCGTCATATATATGATTTCATCGTAATTACGTTGAGATTTCAGATTAGTGATACATTTGTCTATAGGTTCAATCATCAAAACCATACCAGCGCCACCACCAAACTGATAGTCGTCAACATTTCGATATTTGGTATCGGTATAATCTCTAAGATTATGAAAATGTACTTCAACCAAACCTTTATCTATAGCTCTCTTTAAAATAGAAGCTTCAAACGGACTTGTAAGTAATTCGGGTAATACGGTAATAATATCTATTCGCATCTTTTGATTTTGCTTCATCGTTTAACCTGCCAAAAGTAATGAAAACAGTGGTAATCTTTTTCCCAACCTAATTTCTCATAAAGCTTTTGCGCAGGGTTATCGATAGCTGTTTCTAAGGCAAGACCTTTAAACCCTTGTTGAGTGCAAAATTGTTGAGCTTTTTCTAATAATTGTTGCCCGACCGATTGTTTGCGATATTTTGAATCTACGTAAAGATCATTTAGAATTAATGACTTTTCTAAACTTACAGAAGAGAAGGTGTAGTATAATTGTACAAAACCTATCGTATTTTCACCTTCATAGGCGGCGAATATGACTGATTCTTCATTTGATATTCTATCATTAAGAAATGCCTTGGCGGCATCAAAGTCTGACTCCATTTTATAAAATACTCGGTAGCTATCGAAAAGAGGTACAATATCTTCTATCTGTGAACGAGTAATTCTTCTTAAATTTTTCATATCAAAAAAAAGCTCCAAAACGGAGCTTTTAATTATTTAGTTTTCTTCTGTTTGTTGATTTCATCTTGTAGCTGCCTACTAATCTTCTGCTCACGTTCTAGTGCTCTTCTCCTATGGTCTTCATATTCAACCTCTAGTTCAGAAAGATTTTGCTTCGCTTCTTGGGTTAGTATATTACTGTTTCTAAACCTATAAATAAACAAGCCTAATAAAAGAAATAAACCTCCAATAATTGTCCAAAGAATAAAATTATAAGTTCCTTTAGAAACCGGAATGCCAATGAATGACATGCTATCTTTTTCTTCAGTAACTGTGCTAAGATTAGTAGTTGTCTCTTCTAATTTTTTATTCAAAGAAGTTATAGTGGTCTCATGTTCAGCTATGGTAGACTTTAACTCACCAGTCTTTTTATTCATTGCAGCAATTGAGTCCAATACATTTTTACGTATCTTAAAAAGGTTGGTTTCTTTTACCACCTCATATCTAACACCATCAGCCCTATAATTACCAGAACGCTTTGCGATATAGTCAAACTGATTGCTGATAGGTCCTTCATCTAAAGACAACTTATCGTCTTCTTCCCCATCGTCTTGTGCAAATTGTTGGTTAGCGACGAAAAGAAACGCCACTAGTAGTAGTATTCTATAGAATTTCATGAAATAGATTCTTAGGTTAAAATAAATGATTTAGAGATGACTAAAGTACTTCATTAAAGTCAAATTATAAAAAAAAATGAATAAACGTTATCACTGGTTATTTAACTACGTACGCTATCATGAAATAGACGTTTTCTTTTTAAAATTAGTAATATGTATAACGGCGAACCTTTGCAATATACTTTGCTAATCTAATGACCTGGTGTGAATAACCATATTCATTGTCATACCATATATAAAGAATAATATTTTTACCTGTACTAGAAACTATGGTAGCCATACTATCGTAAATTGATGGTGCAGAAGTACCTATAATATCTGAAGAAACAAGTTCTTTATCTAGGGAATATTTTATTTGTTCTACCAAATCCCCTTCAAGTGCGTATTTCTTAATCATGGTGTTTACGCCATCTAATGAAGTTTTTTGATTTATTTCTAGATTTAGAATTGCCAATGAACCGTTCGGAACAGGCACTCTAATAGCATTGGATGTCAACTTTCCTTTTAATGAAGGTAACGCTTTAGCAACTGCTTGGCCAGCACCTGTTTCGGTTATGACCATGTTTAAGGCAGCAGCCCGACCTCTTCTATATTTCCCATGCATATTATCGACTAGGTTTTGGTCGTTAGTATATGCATGAATGGTTTCTAAGTGACCTTTCACTATGCCAAAGGTCTCTTCGACAGCTTTTAAAATTGGTGTTATAGCATTTGTTGTGCAAGATGCGGCAGAAAATAATTCAGTATTATCTGGATCATACTCTAAATGATTTACACCATGTACGATGTTAGCAATATTCTTACCAGGTGCTGTTAAAAGTACTTTTGAGGCACCATTCGCTTTAAGATGTCTTTCTAATTGTTCCTTATCTCGAAAAGCACCGGTATTGTCAATAATCAAAGCATTTTTTATTCCATATTCTGTGTAATCAATTTCTTCGGGCATATTAGCATAGATAACGTGTACCGTAGTGCCATTTATAATAAGTTTTTGGTTTTCATGATCAACCTTTACCGTACCGTTAAAAATACCGTGAACAGAATCAGTTCTTAAAAGGCTTGCTCTTTTTTCTAGGTTTTCACTTGTTGGCTTACCGCGAACAACAATTGCTCTAAGTCTTAATTGATTTCCTTTACCGGTTTTAGTCATTAATTCTCTAGCTACCAATCGGCCAATTCTTCCAAAACCGTAAAGAACTACATCTTTAGGTTCTATGCTTTTAAAGTCTTGAGCAGTTTTAAGTCTATCTATTACAAATGCTTTTACATTGCTTAAAAGATTATTATCTGAATGATATTCATAAGTTAATTTACCAATGTCTAGTTTAGAAGGTGGCAAAGGAATATCGGCTATTGAACGTAATATTTCTACCGAATCGAAGATAGAAATTGGCTTTTGTACAAATTCACCTGCGTACTCATGTAAATGTATAATATCACTTACGTTTTTATCAATAACCTGGTTTTTGAAAAGTACAATTTCAATAGATTTATCGTACCAAAGATCACTAACAATTTTTATGAATTCAGTAGTTGCTTTTCTTCGGTCTGCTTGAAAGGCCAGCTCTTTTTCAAATGTAGTTTGTGGAGCCATAATAATTGATTGATTTTTAGAATTCGCACAAAACTAGAAAATTTAAGCGCCTTATTTAAATAATTTTCAACAAAAAGCCTTCGTTTTTACGAAGGCTGTATTTTTTAGCGTTTTCTTATTGAAAGATAAGCCGGTCTCGTTCTCCGTTAGGTCCTAACATTGTAATAACCGTTTTATCATATTTTGAGATTCCTCCAAAGGCATTATAAGCATCATCAATGTTGCCAATTTCAATATCATCTATTTTTACTATTACTTTTTCAGATAATCCGTATCCTCTATATCTTTCAGGTACTCCTATTATCTTGACGCCAGTTTTAGTTTTGTAAACCTTTTTGTCATGTGCAGTAAGGTTCTTTACTTCTAAGCCCATTTCTGGAACTACTAATGTTTGTCTTTCCTTTAATGTTAGAGGTATATGCAATATCTCATTTTTTCTATCAATCACAAAGGCTAAGGTGTCGCCAGGTCTTTTAGTTGAAAGGTATCCTGTTAGGTCTGGGTATTTGTGTACTGCTATTTCATCAACCTTTTTAATAATATCTCCAATTTCAATACCTGCTTCTTGTGCAGCAGATTCCTCTTCAATTAATTCAATATAAACTCCATCAATATTGTTGATTCCTTTTTCAATGGCATCTCTTGTATTTGTAGGGGCAGGTCTAATACCCATAAAGCCTTTTTGAACATTACCATATTCTAGAATATCTTGAATTACCTTTTTTGCAATATTACTAGGTACAGCAAATGAATAACCTACATAAGATCCTGTTTGAGAAGTGATAGCAGTATTAATACCTACTAAATCTCCGTTTGTATTTACTAAAGCTCCCCCTGAATTTCCTGGGTTAACAGCAGCATCAGTTTGTATAAAAGATTGATTTTTTCCAAGATTACGTGCTTTTGCACTAATAATACCTGCGGTTACGGTAGAGGTTAGGTTGAATGGATTGCCTACAGCTAAAACCCATTCTCCAATTTTTGTTTGGTCAGAATCACCAAATGCTAAATAAGGTAACTTTTCATCGGTATCTATTTTAATTAAAGCAATATCTGAATTTGGATCAGCACCTATTAATTCAGCGTTGTATGTTTTGTTGTTATTTAATGTTACCTGTAGTTGATTTGCTCTACTTATAACATGGTTATTGGTAACTATATATCCGTCAGAAGAAATTATTACTCCAGAGCCGGTTCCTACTTGAGGTACAGGACTACCGCTCGACCCATAGAAAAAATCTAATATGCTGGTAGGGCCATTGCTTAAAGTGATATTCATAACATGAACAACCGCATTAACTGTATTTTCTGCAGCTATGGTAAAATCTACTTCATTAATTCCAGAACCACTTGCAGAAGTTGGGGTATAGTTGGTGTTAAAAACACCATTGCCATTTTCTTGTGAAATAATGGTAAAATTATCTTTTTCGAAAAAGAATTTATAAGCGCCCAACGTAATTGCGCCTGCAAATACAGATACAAGTAGCAGACTTGCTAATCTTTTCATAATCTTTAGTGTTTTAACGTATTCGACACAAAATTACTTGTTTTTATGCTCTTTGATACGCGTTTAACTACTTTTTAACTACTATTAAAAACTTAATTATATCCTATCTTTGTGTCTATAAGCTAACATGAAATATACTTTTTATAAATATCAAGGAACCGGTAATGATTTTGTGATGTTTGATAATCGCAAAAACGAATTTCCGAAAGACGATGTGAGTTTGGTTGCAAGTATCTGTGATCGTAAATTTGGTGTAGGGTCTGATGGATTGATTTTATTAGAAGATGATGAAAAAACAGATTTTAAAATGGTGTATTTTAATTCTGATGGTAGAGAAGGAAGTATGTGTGGGAATGGTGGAAGATGTATTGTCGCATTTGCATATTTTCTTGGCATAATTAGGAATAAAACGGTTTTTATAGCTGTGGATGGATTACATGAAGCTAGTATTGAAGGAGATGTTGTGAGTTTGAAAATGACGGATGTGCAAGAAATAAGTAAAAAGCAAAATGCTCTTTACCTAAATACAGGGTCTCCGCATCATGTGCAATTGGTTAAAGAATTGAAATCATTTAATGTGTTTAAGGAAGGTGCACGTTTACGGTATGGGGTTTATGGTGAAAAGGGTAGTAATATCAATTTTGTAGAACAAAACGAATCAGGAGGATTCGATATACGTACCTACGAACGAGGTGTTGAAGATGAAACATTATCTTGTGGTACAGGTGTAACTGCTGTTGCCTTAAGTATGTATCATATGGGGAAAACAAAGAAAAAGATTGTTCCAATTAAAGCAGTAGGAGGCAATCTAGAAGTTTCTTTTGATGAACAAAACGGTTTGTATAGTAATATCTATTTAAAAGGAGAGGCGAAACAAGTTTTTAAAGGTGAGCTAACGTGGTAAAATTAATAGGAAAGCAGATTTATCTAAGGGCCTTAGAACAAGAGGACCTAGATTTTTTATATGAACTTGAAAATAATACCGATGTTTGGGAGGTTAGCGGTACAATTGCACCGTACTCCAAAAGTGTGTTACAACTCTATTTAGATAATGCTCATCGAGATATTTATGATGTGAAGCAATTACGTCTGGTAATTAGCGATTTACAGGATAAAGCAATTGGATTGATAGATATTTTTGATTTTGAACCAAATCATAAACGAGCAGGCATAGGTATAATTATTCTAGATACAGAACGAAGAAATAAAGGAATTGGGGCTGAGTCTATTACCTTATTAAATAATTATGTTTTTGATGTACTAGGGTTAAGACAGATATATGCCAATATTTTAGAAGAGAATTTAGCAAGCATGCATCTGTTTAAAAAATTAGGTTTCGTAGAAGTAGGTATTAAAAAAGATTGGGTTCGTGTAAAGAATACCTTTAAGAACGAGGTTTTACTGCAAAAAATAAATAAAAAATGAGTTTCAAGCGTATTTTACTAGGTGTAGTTCTAGTAGGTCTAATTGGTGGCGGCATTTTAGCTTACATTGCTTATGGTACATTTTTCACACCTAATACTAGTTTCAATGATGATGAAGAATTTGTTTTTATACCAACCGATGTTTCTGAGAATGATTTAGAAAAAGTGTTATCACCATTACTTAAGGACTTTGATGCCTTCAAATCTGCTGCGAATAGAAAGGGCTACTTAAACAATATAAAAGCAGGTAGATATAAGATTGCCAAGGGTATGAATAATAACGAGATTGTTAATTCATTACGAAGTGGTAATATACCTGTAAAAGTTTCTTTTAATAATCAAGAGAGTGTAAATGATTTGGCAGGTAGGATTGCAAGTCAGATAGAGGCAGATAGTAGTTCATTGGTTGCTGCTTTTAAGGACACGGAGTTTTTAAATTCTAACGGATTTAATGTGGATAATTTGATTTCGCCTTATATCCCCAATAGTTATGAGTTTTTCTGGAACACATCTGCAATAGCCTTTAGGGATAGAATGTTAAAAGAATATAATCGATTTTGGAACGATGTTAGAATTGAAAAAGCGAAAGTATTGGGTTTACAACCTAACGAAGTAATTGCATTAGCGTCAATAGTACATAAAGAAACTGCAAAGGTTGATGAGCGGCCAACAGTAGCTGGAGTGTATTTAAATAGGTTAAAAAAAGGAATGTTACTGCAGGCAGATCCAACGGTTATTTATGCTATAAAAAAGGAGACAGGTAATTTTGACACCATAATTAAGCGAGTATTGTATAAAGATTTAGAAATGGATTCTCCCTATAATACATATAAGTATGCAGGTATACCTCCAGGACCGATTACCATGCCCGATATTACGGCTATTGATGCGGTATTGAACCCTAAAAAACATAATTACTATTATTTTGTGGCAAATGTAGAAAAATTCGGATATCACATGTTTGCAGAGAACTTAACGCAACACAACCGAAATAAAGAGCAATACATCCGATGGATAAATGCACAAAAAATCAAGAGATAGGTTTATTGTCCGAATTTTAGCACTTGTTAACTAAAACTGTATTCTTTTAACAGAACCTTCTTAAACTACTATAATTTCCCTGATACCTTTGTAAAAGAAATTTAAGCAGGCAAATAGTGTTCGCCATTAGTCTTAAGAAATAACAAGTATGAGAAGATGGATATTAATTTGTTGTCCTCTAATTATGATGTTTATTTTATCTGGTTTCGGTTTCAAACCCTTTAAGGTTGAAGTGCCGGAGTTGCTTAAAGTAAAAGAACCTACTTTAGTTTCGTTTCCTCAAGACGAATCTTTTTTATCGAATTATCAAATTGCTCCCCCTTTTCTTGGTAGTCAGTATATAGGCTTTAAAGAGGCATTGGCCTTTAAAGAGTCTCAAGGAAATTATTTTGCTATAAATAGCTATGGTTATTTAGGAAAATATCAATTTGGGCTAGGTACACTAGAATTAGTTGGTGTTTACGACGGAAATCATTTTTTAAATGATCCAATTCTTCAAGAGAAAGTTTTCAATGTAAATATCTCTAGAAACAAATGGATTTTAAGAAAGGATATTAAACGATATGTTGGGGTGCACATGCGCGGAATAGAAATTACCGAATCAGGTATATTGGCAGCAGCACATCTTGCAGGCCCAGGCAACGTTAAATTATATTTACGCTCGCAAGGTCGTATGGAAATTATGGATGGTTATGGTACTAGTATATCCCACTATATGAAAAAGTTCTCGGGATATGATATTTCTATGATTTTGCCGAAACGCAATCCAAGAATTTAAAAGTTTAAGTAGATATGAAAATAGGAAACCTTGGCAGTTTATTGCCAGGGTTTTTTTATGCATGAATAATAAAAATAGCCGGCCTTTTATGAAGGTCGACATTTTCATTTTTCCAATTGATTGCAGTTTTGGTTTTAATATATTCCGTCGGTAGGGTAATATCTGCTGCAACACAAATTCGCGTACTCGGTGCTAAAGATTTTATAAGTTCCTCAAGCATTTTATTATTACGGTACGGAGTTTCAATGAATATTTGGGACTGATTGTCTTCCTTTGATTTTCGTTCTAAATTTTTGATATATTTTTTACGCTCAGTACTATCAATTGGTAGGTAGCCATTAAAGGCAAAATTTTGACCGTTCATTCCGCTAGCCATTAAAGCTAATAAAATAGAGGAGGGGCCAACCAAAGGTATTACCTGAATATTCTTTTCATGAGCTATTTTAACAACGGCAGCACCAGGGTCAGCAATACCAGGACAACCAGCTTCTGAAAGTATGCCAACATCAAAACCTTCGAAGCATGGATTAAGAAAAGTTGGAATTTCTTGTGCCTCGGTAAACTTATTTAATACAGAAAGCTTTAATGAGGGTTGAGATTTCCTCGGACTTATTTTTTTGATAAAATGACGAGCTGTTTTTTCATTTTCAACTATATAGTAATCTAATTGCTCAATAGTTTGCTTAATTGAAATAGGTAATACCTCTAATGGTTCCATATCACCTAATGTAGATGGTATTAAATATACATTTCCTGTTTTCCCGTTTTTTGTGCTCATTTATTTATTTTCTATTCTTGCTGCTATAAGCGTGCAAGCTTTGTCAATCATTATATAAACTTTTTTAAAACCATCATCAGAATCATGATAAGGATCGGGGACCTCCTCGTTATTTGAATTAATTTCACTTAAAATTAGTTTAACCTTTTCTGCGTCCGATTTATTTCTTGCTAATCTTGTAATGTCGGCATAATTACTTTTATCCATGACGTAAATTAAATCAAAAGAATCAAAATCTGAAATGGTGAACCTCCTACAGCGTTGGTTGCTTATGTTGATACCGTAATCATGCGCGACCTTTATTGACCTCGGATCAGGAGGGTTGCCTACATGATAGCCGGCAGTGCCTGCTGAGTCTACAAATGTTTGTGTTGAATTTACTTTTGATTTAAGAATACCTTCTGCCAATGGAGACCTACAGATATTACCTAGGCAAACCATCAACACATTCATGGGGTAGTGGTATTAAGAGAATTTCTTTGTTAAGTCATCAATATACTTACGAAATTGCTTATCGGTTTCTGCTAAGTTATCTACAGTCTTACACGCATGTAAAACAGTGGCGTGATCTCTTTTACCTATTTGAGAGCCTATACTCGCTAAAGAAGCTTTAGTGAATTTCTTAGCAAAGAACATGGCTAACTGTCTTGCCTGTACAATATGTCTCTTTCTTGTTTTAGATTGCAAAGTAGCTACATCCATTTCAAAGTAATCAGAAACTACCTTTTGTATATAGTCGATAGATACTTCTCTTTTCGTATTCTTGACAAATTTCTCTACAACTTGTTGAGCAAGTTCTATTGTGACTTCTCTTTTGTTTAAGGTAGACTGAGCAATTAAAGAAATAATGGCTCCTTCAAGTTCCCTAATGTTAGTTTTTATATGCTTTGCAACATATTCTATGATGTCTTCAGGAATTTCAACACCATCTCTATATAACTTGTTCTTTAATATAGAGATTCTTGTTTCGTAATCAGGACTTTGCAATTCTGCGGATAGTCCCCATTTAAAACGAGATAAAAGACGTTGTTCAATATCCTGCATGTCAACAGGAGCTTTATCTGAAGTAAGTATTACTTGCTTACCATTTTGATGTAAATGGTTGAAAATATGGAAGAATACGTCTTGTGTACCAGATTTTCCAGATAAAAACTGTACATCATCAATGATAAGTACATCTATTAATTGATAGAAATGAATGAAATCATTTCTAGTGTTCTTCTTTACAGATTCAATATACTGTTGTGTGAATTTCTCAGCAGATATATAAAGTACGGTTCGCTCAGGATATTTATCCTTTATTTCAACACCAATGGCATGCGCTAAATGTGTTTTTCCTAAACCTACACCACCAAATACTAATAAAGGATTAAAAGAAGTTCCTCCTGGTTTATTAGCGACTGCCATACCAGCAGAACGCGCCAAACGGTTAGAATCTCCTTCTAAGAAATTATCAAAATTATAATTCGGATTTAGCTGTGATTCTATCTTTATATTTCTAATTCCTGGTATAACAAACGGATTTCTTAATTCAGGATTTTTAGATTTGATAGGAACATCCATTTCTTGAGCCGCCATCGCACCTCTATTAGAGCTAGGAATTTTTTCTGTAAAAGGCTCTTTATTTCCGTAGGTATTTTCCATACGAATGATATAGACCAGTTTTGCAGTTTCTCCTAATTCCTTTGTTAAGGCAACTTTTAAAAGTTTTACATAGTGTTCTTCTAGCCATTCGTAGAAAAACTTACTTGGCACTTGTATACTTAAAGCGTTCTCAGATAATTTAACTGGCTTAATAGGTTCAAACCAGGTTTTGAATGCCTGCGGTTGGATATTATCCTTAATAAACACCAAACAGTTTTTCCAGACGGAATTTGCAGTAACACTCATAATTTATTCTAAACTTTTAATGGTTAGCGTTTAGTTATAGCTAATTGAAAATTTCAATTAGGTCTCTTATTCAACTTGGGCAAATATGTGAACAAATAATTTAAAAAAAAAATCGATTAGCATTGAATTTGACCTTTTTTTTTCTCATGTTCGCTTGCTAGTAGCGGAGATTTTAAATATATACTTTTTACTTTAAATAAATGCGTACAAACGAAATTTCTTTTCGAATAAGGTATAGTGAAACAGACCAGATGGGGGTAGTATATCATGGTAACTATGCTCAATATTTAGAATTAGCAAGAGTTGAATGGTTAAGGTCGTTAGGAATTTCTTACAAAACTATGGAAGAAGATGGTATAATGCTTCCAGTAATAAGTTTATCAATCAATTATATAAAACCTGCTTTGTATGATGATTTAATTACAGTTAAAGTAATATTGAAAAAAAAACCTGCAGTTAGAATAGAATTTGATTATGAAATAACTAATGAAGCTGGTGATTTATTGGCTACCGCTAATACAGTTTTGGTGTTTATGGATATGAAAAGGAAAAGGCCAACAAAATGTCCACAATTTTTATTAGATAAATTAAACTACTAAGAAGAGTACGTATTTAAGTTTATTCAACAGCTTTAATATCTAGTTTGTGATGAGCCTTCAAAAGTTTAAAGGTTTTTTTAAATTCACTTTTTGGAATCGAAAGAACGATTTTACATTTAAGATGTAAGTCCTGTGAAATAATTTCAAGTTGATGTTTCTTAACCAATCGCATAACTATATCCATTTCTGAATATTCGAACGAAACGCCTACTTGTTGTTGTAACACCTTCTTTATTATGGTAGCGTTTTCCAAAGCTAACTTCGCAGTTTCCTTGTAAGCACTTATTAATCCGCCAACACCTAATTTGGTTCCACCAAAAATTCGAACTACAGCAACTAGTGTATTGGTAACATCAAAAGATTGTAATTGACCATAAATGGGCATTCCGGCTGAATTATTTGGTTCTCCATCATCATTTGCACGGTATGATAAGTTTTCAATTCCCATTTGCCAAGCATAACATACGTGGTTGGCTGTAGGATATTCTTTTTTTAAGCATTCAATATATTCTTTTACTTCATCTTCATTGGTCACAGGAAAGCAATACCCATAGAACTTACTTTTTCGTTCCTTGTATAAAATAGGTTCCGATGGTTTTGAAATAGTTCTATAGGTGTCCATATTAAATAGTTTGCCAAGTTTATAGAAAATTCATTAACTGCTGGCCAAATGCAACCAAAACAATACTCAAAACAGCCATGCCGATACCAAACCAATTTTTAATAGTCAGCCTTTCTTTAAATAGTATAATGCCTAACAAAGTTGAAAACATAACAATGGCAACGTTATTCATGGTGAAAACAGAAGCACTGTTCCAAGTAGGGTGTTGTAACGCTTTTAATAAAAAGTAAATAGAGAAATAGTTAGGAACACCTAAGCAAATACCTCCAATAACATTTTTTAAATTGACCTTAATAGGTTGGGTTATTGATTTAAAACCTATAAATAAAACACCGAAGATTCCGGCAGAAGCAAATACACTAGCAGAGAATAGGGCATATTCTTCTTCTGGCATATGTACTTCTTGAAAATACTTAATACTGGTGTCTATAATTCCAGAACCTAAAAAAACCAGTACTGGTAATATGAAGGCCCATTTCTCAGTTTTTATTTTATGCTTTTTTAACGATGTAAAATATACAGCAAAAAGGGCCAATATTATGCCTGTAATTTCTATTATACCAAGCGCCTCCTTATAAAAGAAAACTCCGAAAAGCACGGGTATTGTAAGAGACATTTTGGTGGCGACAGATGCTACAGATACTCCGAGCTTTTGAGAGGTTGCTGCCATTAGATTAAAAATCACGATAAACAATAAACCTAGGGCAATACTACCCCAAAACCAGCTTTTGTGTGGAATTGTTGAAATGTCAAAGGGTTCATTGTTATATAAAAGCCCAACCAAACATGCGATAAAGTAGTTTAGAATTATTGCATAGATTGTTTGAACCTGATATTTAGCGAACAGTTTAAAAATCACAAAGATTAGGCTTGAAAACAGAATGCTGAGAACTAAATACATCACTTAAAGATGGTTTAAGGTTTCAAGAACATCTTCTTTGCCTACTTGTAAATTCCAACATAAAATCCCTAATTTCGAAGCACTTAGGGTGTTCTCTTTAGAGTCATCAATGAATAGGGTTTCATTTGCAACTAGATTATTTTCATGAAGTACAAACTCATAAATATTTGAATTTGGTTTGCGCATCTTCAATTCTTGTGATAGATAAAATTGCTCAAAACAGTTTTGAAATCTTTTGAAACGTTCTAAGCCCATCGATTTTTTAACTTGCTCTATGTGAAGGTCGTTGGTATTACTCAGTAAAAACAATCGATACCTATTTTCCTTTTTAAGTTGTTCAATAAAGGTTAACCGTTCTTCTGGAAAATCTAAAATAATGGAATTCCAAGCAGCTATAATTTGCGCCCTACTTGCGTCATTAAAAATAGACTGCAAAGCATTGATAAAAGTATCGGACTCCATCAACCCCATTTCATAATCTTTAAAGATAGCGTCAAGTTCTGGTGTCATTTGGGTGAGTCCAAATTTTGACATTTCCAATAAGGGTGCTTGCTTGTCTAGGTTGATGAAAATATCACCAAAGTCAAATATGATATTTTTAATCATGGCTTAAATATGGTTAATTGGTCCGTTGAAATTTGCACCTGTTCTTTAATAACACCTTTTATCCTTGGTGCTTTAATACCTTTTTTAAATGTTGATGTGCCTTTAAAAATTCGAGCTTCATCCCATAAATTATTATCAATAAAACTTTCTATGGTTTTAGACCCACCTTCGATTATAACACTTTGTATCTGTTCTTCGTAAAGCAATGAACATACTTGTTGGGGTAATGAAGTTTCAAAGTTTAAAATCTTGTAGGTGATATGATCAACATATTGGCTAGCATCTTCAACTTCAGTGCAAATAATTGTCCTTTGATTTCCATCAAAAACATGAAAATCAATTGGAATTTTTAAAGTTCTATCTATAATAATTCGTGTTGGCGGCTTACCAGTCCAATCTCTTAAGTTTAATTGAGGATTGTCGACCAGTACAGTGTTGGTTCCCACTAAAACACCTGGCTCTTCGCTACGCCATTTATGTACTAATTGTCTAGACCTTCTATTGGTAATCCAATAAGGTTTTTTCTTTTCATCTCTAAGGGTTGGCTCTGGTGCTATAAAGCCATCTGCCGTCTCTGCCCATTTTAAGATAATGAAGGGGCGCTTTTTAGTGTAATACGTAAGAAATCTTTTGTGATGTTCTTCACATTCTTTTTTGAGAATACCTACTTGAACACTACAACCAGCTTGTTCAAGTTTCTTTATACCGTTACCAGCTACTTTTTCATGTGGGTCTTTTAATCCTATTACAACCTTAGGTATGCCCATTTTTACAATTAAATCGGCACAAGGTGGTGTTTTGCCAAAATGGGAGCAAGGCTCTAGGGTTACATAGAGGGTTGCTGATTTTAACAATGAAATGTCCTTAACTGAATTAATGGCATTTACCTCAGCATGAGCGCCACCATAGGCACTGGTATAGCCTTCTCCGATTATTTTGTCATTATAAACAATAACGGCACCCACCATCGGGTTAGGAGCAGTAGTGCCTAGTCCGTTTTTTGCAATTTGAATAGAACGCAGCATATATTTCTCATCCGTTGAAAAAGAATCTAATTTTGCATGTGCGGTATTATGGGAATCAAGATTATTATTGGACATCAAACTTTACCTTTATATGCATATCACGTATCTTCACACCTCAAAAATAGCACTTTAAAACCTATTGCATTATTGATATGGAAAATGTATTAATTCGTGAAATTAGAAAGGAAGATAATCCTCAAGTGGCATCAGTCATAAGAAAGGTCTTGGTAGATTTAGGAGTGCCTAAGGTTGGTACTGCCTATGCCGATACTGCCTTAGACCATATGTTTGAACACTACGATAAGCCAAAGGCTACTTACTTTGTTGTCGAAGAAAATGGTGTTATTTTAGGATGTGCAGGGGTTGCCCAATTAGATAACTATGAAGGCAATATTTGTGAACTTCAGAAAATGTATTTTCTTGAAGCAGCTAGGGGTAAGGGTATTGGTAATAAAATGATAAACACTTGTTTAGAACGTGCTAAAGAATACGGCTTCGAAGGGTGTTATTTAGAAACCATGCCATACATGGAAGCTGCGCAAAAACTGTATAAGAGAATGGGTTTCGATTACATTGATGCTCCAATGGGTGATACGGGTCATTATTCTTGTCCGGTTTGGATGCTTAAAACATTATAACTGTGCTTTTAAGGGAAATTAAAAATATATTTCATTTAGAATTAGATGTGCTTTATGGCAAGGATGAAGTCTCTAGTTTTTTCTACCTATTAATTGAGCACTATTTTAATTTAGAGCGCTTCATTTTAGCAATTCAACCAGAACTAGTTATAGATAAAGAACAAGAAACTATCATTTTTAACGCCTTATCTGAATTGAAGTTAGAACGTCCTATTCAACATATTATAGGAAGCAGCTATTTTATGGAGATGGATTTTAAGGTCAATTCACATGTTCTAATTCCGAGGCCAGAAACCGAAGAATTAGTGCGTTGGGTTTTAGAAGACAACGAGAAAACTGAACAGGTTTTGACCATTTTAGATATGGGCACAGGTAGTGGCTGTATTCCTATTTCTATAGCTAAAAACTTATCTAATGCAAATGTATATGGATTAGATATTTCGTTGGATGCTCTTGAAGTAGCTCAGGAGAATAACAAAATTCATTGCACTCAAGTTGTTTTTTTTCAAGCGGATATACTTAATCTAGATTATGAATGTACCTATGACATAATTGTATCGAACCCGCCTTATGTAAGAGAATTAGAAAAGGCCGAGATGCAAAATAATGTTATTAACCATGAACCAAGTATTGCGTTATTTGTGCCAGATGAAGATCCTTTAAAATTTTATAGGGCAATTGTTATTTTCGCAGCTAAACATTTGAATGATAAAGGCAGCTTGTATTTAGAGATTAATCAATTTCTAGGTAAAGAAATGATAGCGCTTCTAAAAGAGTATGAATTTCATACTATAAAATTGAAACAAGATATGTATGGTAATGACCGAATGCTTAAAGGAATAATAAGATGAAAAGTATAGTTGTTTTTTGTGGTAGTAGTGAAGGAGCTAATGCTGTTTATGCATCGAATGCCTATGAATTGGGCGAGACCTTTGCAAAGAAGAATATTCAATTGGTTTACGGCGGAGCCAAAATTGGCATTATGGGTAAAGTTGCTGAAGGTGCTTTAACTAATGGAGGCAAAGTAATTGGCGTTATACCTGAGTTTTTAACACTGAAAGAGGTATTTCATGAAGGTTTGACCGAATTGATTGTTACCCAAAACATGCAAGAACGTAAATTGAAAATGCATGATTTATCTGATGGCATTATCATGTTGCCTGGTGGTTTTGGTACGCTTGAAGAATTTTTTGAAATGTTGACATGGTCACAATTGGGTTTACACCAGTACCCTATAGGAATATTGAACACCAATGGTTTTTATGACCCCTTAATAAATATGATGCAACAAATGGTTACAGAAGGTTTTGTGAAAAATGACCACTTAAACACCATTCTAGTAGACACGAATATTGAAAATTTATTGGAGAAAATGAAGCAATATCACCCATTGCCAACTCCAAAATGGATAAAAAAAGAGCAACTATAAATACTATGGAAGCGAGAATAAAAGAGCTTAGAAAAGAATTACGCGAGCATAATTACAATTACTATGTGTTAGATAATCCGACTATTTCTGATTTTGAGTTTGATATGAAACTTAAGGAATTACAGGAGTTGGAAACAAAGCACCCAGAGTTGTACGATGCAAGTTCTCCTTCTTTACGAGTAGGTGGAATGATTACCAAGAATTTTGAAACGGTAGTGCATGAGCATCGTATGTATTCTTTAGATAATTCATATTCTAAAGAAGATTTAGAGGATTGGGAAAAACGTATTCAGCGTAATTTAGGCGATTTACCTGTTGCCTTTACATGTGAATTAAAGTATGATGGCGCATCCATCAGTATTACTTATGAAAATGGTAAACTTGTAAGGGCAGTTACACGTGGTGATGGTATACAAGGTGATGACGTTACTAATAATATTAAAACGATTAAGTCGGTACCGCTTCAATTAAAAGGTGATTTCCCGCTAAAGTTTGACATACGAGGTGAAATTGTTTTACCGTTCGATGGTTTTATGAAGATGAACGAAGAACGTTTAGCCAATGGCGAAGAGGCCTATATGAATCCTAGAAATACAGCTTCAGGTAGTTTAAAATTACAGGATAGCAGTTTGGTTGCACAACGGCCTTTAGAGTGTTTGTTGTACGGTATCATTGGCAGAGATTTAGGGATTGATACCCAGTTTCAAATGTTAGAAAAAGCAAGGGAATGGGGTTTTAAAGTTCCAACTGTTGCAAAGCTTTGTAAAACGACAGATGAAGTAATGGCTTTTGTAGAAGAGTGGGATGTAAAACGTCATGAGTTACCATACGAAACCGATGGGGTTGTTATTAAAGTTAATAGTTTGCAGAATCAAGAGGAGTTAGGGTATACTGCAAAATCTCCCCGATGGGCCATGGCTTATAAATTTAAAGCAGAGCAGGTCTTTACTGTCTTAAATGAAATAACGTATCAAGTAGGACGTACTGGAGCCATTACACCTGTAGCGAACTTAGAACCAGTATTGTTGGCTGGCACTACCGTAAAAAGGGCCTCATTACATAATGCTGACCAGATTGAAAAATTAGATATTAGAGTAGGAGATACGGTGTTCGTTGAAAAGGGAGGTGAAATTATCCCTAAAATAATTGCTGTCGATTTAACGAAAAGACCGGCCGATTCAGAACCTACCCAATATATACACCAATGTCCGGAATGCGGAACCGAATTAACACGTAGCGAAGGTGATGCCAAGCACTATTGTCCAAATGAATATGGATGTCCTCCACAAATAACTGGTCGTATTCAACATTTTATTTCGCGAAAGGCTATGGATATTGAAGGTCTAGGAGGGGAGACCGTAGAATTGCTTTTTAAAGAAGGACTTATTAAAGATTACGCTGATTTATATCGATTAACAAAGGAAGATGTTTTGCCACTAGAGCGTATGGCTGAGAAATCTGCCGAAAACTTGGTTAAAGGCGTAGCTGATTCGGTTAACGTTCCGTTTGAAAGAGTTTTGTTTGCATTAGGTATTCGGTTTGTTGGTGAAACTGTTGCTAAAAAATTAGCGAAGGCATATAAAAATATTGATGCCTTAAAAGAAGCATCTTTAGAACATTTAACTGCAGTAGATGAAATAGGTGAGCGTATCGCACAGAGTGTCATTGACTTTTTTGCAAATGAAAAAAATATTGGTGCCATAGAAAGATTACGAAGTTATGGTGTACAATTAGAGCTTTCTGCAGATAAGTTAGAAAATCTGACCGATACCTTGGCAGGAAAAACTTTTGTGGTATCTGGAGTTTTTGAAATATTGAGTAGAGATGATCTCAAGAAGAAAATAGAGGATAATGGGGGTAAGGTTGGCTCTTCTATATCTTCTAAGACAAGCTATTTAGTGGCAGGTGATAAGATGGGGCCTAGTAAACGTACAAAGGCAGAAAGCTTAGATATACCTATTATCAGTGAACAAGATTTTATAAATATGATAGCATAAGTTACTATGGATGTTTTTACGATAATTTCAGTATTAGTATTTCTATCGGCCATTTTCGGTTATTTAAATGCGCGGTTTTTAAAACTCCCCAATAGTATTGGGCTTATGCTCATCACTATTGTTTTTACATTGGTAGTCTTTGGTATAGGTTATGTTGACGATACCCTTATTAATGCTGAGCGCTATATCATTGATCAGATAGATTTTAAATCTGTTTTACTAGATATAATGTTGAGTTTTTTGCTATTTGCAGGGGCACTTCATACTAATTTTGATCAATTAAAAGTGCAGCGTTGGCCTATTCTGGTATTTTCTACTCTAGGGGTCTTGGTCTCCACTTTTTTAGTAGGTACAAGCATGTACTATTTATTGCAGTTATTGGGAATGGATATCAATTTTATTTACTGTCTACTTTTTGGATCACTAATATCACCCACAGACCCCATTGCAGTTTTGGGAATACTTAAAAAAGCTGGAGCACCAAAACAGTTAGAAACCAAGATTGTAGGCGAATCACTATTTAATGATGGAGTAGGAGTTGTGGTTTTTCTTACTATATTTCAGTTGGCTTCGGCTGGTGAAACAGCTGTGGGGCCTTTAGAAATTCTTGAACTTTTTGGTGTTGAGGTCATAGGCGGTCTAGCACTTGGGTTGGCATTAGGCTGGGGTACTTACAAATTAATGAAGTCCATTGATGATTATGACATCGAGGTCATTATTACATTGGCAACTGTCATGGTAGGTACTTTAATTGCACAGAAATTTCACTTATCAGCCCCTTTGGCTATGGTGGCTGCAGGTTTGGTCGTTGGTAATGATACCGTGCGTAATTCTGCAATGTCTGAAACTACCGAAACCTATGTGGATAAATTTTGGGAATTGTTAGATATTCTATTGAATACACTATTGTTCGTTCTTATAGGGATGGAAATGTTGGTTCTGTCATTTAAGACTGAATATGTAATTGCCGGATTATTAGCTATTCCATTAGTTTTGATATGTCGATACCTTTCCTTGTTGCTACCTATCAAATTCTTTGAAAAGAAGCTTGATTTCGTGCCGAGAACTAATTTGATAATGACTTGGGGCGGATTGCGTGGGGGTATATCAATAGCCTTAGCTTTAGGATTATCAGATGATATGTTTAGAGACGCTTTTTTGGTAATCACATATATCATAGTCGTATTTTCGATAATAGGACAAGGCTTAACTGTTGAGAAGCTGATTAAACGTGTGGTACAATGATGCCCAAAACCTATCTCGAATTTAAGAATAGTTTAGAACTAACGCTAGTTCCAGAACAATGGCCAGAAGCTTTAAAAGCAATGTGGTTTGATGCAAAGGGAGATTGGGAATCTTCGCACAATATCGCCCAAGATATGCATAGTAAATTAGGTAGTTGGTTACATGCGTATTTACACCGAAAAGAAGGCGACCATTTTAATGCGGGCTATTGGTACCGGTTAGCAGAAAAGTCTTTTCCGAAATCTACCTTAGAGGAAGAATTAGAGGAGATTGTAACTTATTTAATAGAAACAGCTTAGAACGACTTATTGTTTCTATTTGTTTTTGCGACTACAGATACAAGGATTTTACTTCATTTCAAAGATGGGTGTACTCTCTTTAGAATTAGATATGAGTATGGCATAATCTAAAAAATCTAACGGTGACATTCCTTTTACGGCATCACCATTCGACTTTTCATCTTCCATGATTACTTCAATTAAATCTGGTTCGTTTAGTAGGTAAGGCGAATTCGTTTTGTTTAATTTGAAAAGAGTTCTATCAGATAACTTAGCGTCTTTTAAGTTTTGAATACCTCTAAAATATTCCTTTTGATAATCTCCTATTCCAAAACCTGCTTCAACCGTGTAACCCTTATAATTTCCTTGGTCGTCATACAGTTCATCCCATACAACTTTACTATCTGTATAATATCCTATGATAGATATAACCTTGTTCTTATCATAGATTTTGTTTTCAATTAATCGGGTAAAAAAATAAGGATAGCCATCTTGTCCTTCTCTCGATTTTTCAATGTGCGAGAAGCCCATTCTTAAAAATTGTGGTTGGGTTTTAAAATTGTGGATAGCATCTAAAGAAAGGTAATTTTCATACATCACATTATCTCTATCTCTATATTGATTAGAAAAATCAAATGAGATGTTTAAGTTTTTTATAATATGTTTAAAGTTAGATTTTTTGATGATGTTTTTTTCATAAAGACTTCTATTGTTTTCATAGTCAGTTACAAAGCTCTTTAAAACTTTGTAGGCGTAGCTTAAATCGCCTAAGTTATAACTAGTCGTATCAATCGTCACCATTTCGCGAATAGCTTGAATAGCTTGAATAGCTTTCGGTTCACTTTTCGATTCTTTTACTACTTCTAAAATGTACTTTGATACATACTTGTAATTGACCTGTATATCAATACCAACAACATTAAGCTTCTCTTTTTTTGGAAGTTTATCATTTAGCTTTTTTAGTTTTTTCCATTTTTCGTAGACTTCAATCGTTCTTTCTTGTGGTACGCGAATTCCGTAGACGGTGACTAAGTCTTTTAGTAAAATAGTGTCTCCTGTTTTTAAATATTGATTGAAAAAATGTGCGATACTATAATCTGTCTCTGGTAAATAGTATTTAATAGATTTATTTTTGGACAAAGAGGTCAGTAGTTCAATTTCAACATCTTCTATTTTAGAACTTCCGTGGTAGCCGCCAAAACCTATAATATTGAATTCTTTATCAGGAAAGTTAAATTCTGACGAACTTAAATCGATTCGATTATTTTTTAAATATTCAAGCTTATTTTGAGTGTAAGCGCTTAAACTTAAAAATGTGAATAGCAGAATAAAGGAGTTTTTCATTTTATGCGTTTACATAAAGATTAAACATTTTTATAACTGTTACATTCTTTGGAATATTCTTTATTACCAGTAACTAATGACGAATCTGGTTTCGTGAATATTAGTTGTGTGTCATTTTTTAGACCATTTATTTCTGCTTTATCCTCTACATAATTTTTACCTATACCTATAATTTTCATTAATTCTTAATGTGTTAGCGAGTGACACTTGTTTAAGTCGTTTAAATAAGATTATTAAAAATTAAATAAAGTGTTTTAATTCAAAAAAAATAGCAGTTGTAACTATTTTTTTTGCTGTAAGAGTATTGTATATAAGCCTAGGTGAACAATCGAGATTTCAATAAAAACTACTTTACCAGGGTCCATTTTTGGAAACACTATAAAAAGAATCACCATTATATCGAAAGAGCCCCATGTAACCTCCTAACCATAAATTCCCTTGGCTATCCTCATAAATGTCTTGTATTGCACCGCTAGCAAGACCATCTTTTTTATCAAAATTAGTAAGTGATGTGCTGTTATAACGATATACTCCGAAATTCTCAATGGGAAACCATATTTGACCAGAGGTATCTTCATATAAACTCCAAACTTCAGTACCACTTTTTCTTTCTTTAGTTGCTAAGGTTGTGAATGTTTTTCCATCCCAGTAACAGACTCCTTTATAATGCGTGGCAAACCAAATATTACCCATTTTATCTTCTAAAATATCATTCACGGCATTGTTACACAAACCATCTTTTTCTGATAAATTGGTTAACGATTTTCCATCATAAATAAATGCTCCTGCATTAGTGCCAAACCACATATTTCCTTTTCGGTCTTGCATTATACTATGTACAATTTTTGAGCTTGTCACACCTCTATTATTATCGGGTTTAAACTCTGGCAGTATAAAAGGGGTGAATTTTTTACCATCGAAAAGACTTATACCTTGCAAAGTGCCAATCCAAATTATACCCGCATTATCTATGTTCATACTCCAAATATCGTTGTTTACAAGACCATTTTTGTCGGTATAATTTGTAATAGATTCTCCGTCATATTTCGTTAATCCGCTATTGGTGCCAAACCATAGATTTCCATCTTTATCTTGAACAATACCACGAACTGCCAAACCACCAAAACCTTGGTTTATAGAGAAATATTCAAGCTGTTCTCCGTTATATCTGGCAACACCATCTCCATTGGTGCCAAACCAGAGATTTTCATTGTCATCTTGAAATATTCTTCGCACGAACTGGCTTATTTGAATTGCTGGGTTTGGAATTGAATCTACGTAAGGAAACTGGTAGGTGTAGTTTGTATTTGTTGTTTTTGAATCAGAGGTGTCGCTTATACTTTCTTTTAGATTTGAAGTATTTTCAGAGGTGTTATATTTTTTATTTTGACTATTAAAGGAAATAATAAAAATAAAGAGGATCAAATAAATTGAAGAACTTATTTGAATTCCTCTTTTTGCAATTGTTATTCTAGGGTGGCTCATATTTTAGAGTTCTTTAATCCAGAATGTTTGTATTATTTTTTAACGTTTCTGCAATCAGTTGGGCTTGACCTTCGAAATTCCCTGGATTGTTGTAAAGAGTTTTTAGCTCCTCAGCACTTATTTTATTTTGATGGGACATAATTCTATTATGATTCTTTTCAGAAAAATAAACATCTTGCGTATAACTTTTTTGCTTTGAAATATTAATTCGGAGCGTACCGTCGTAGATAAATTTGACCACTAGATTCTTTTTCCAATAGTCGTTATAAATTTCTCTAACATGAACATATTCAGGCATTTTTTCAAATCCGAATTCTTCTACTAAAAATTGAAAATTCTTTTCTAAATCTTTTTCAATGATAGCCATAAGTTAGCACTATTAGTTGATTATTTGTGCATTAAACATAGTGTAAAAGAAGCTTTTTGTACATGCAATAATTAAATGTGCTTTATTTATTCCAATCTTTTAGGCGGTCGAGGTATAAATAGGTTTCTACAAATTTTCTATGTTCGGTATTGGTCATTTTTTCTAATAAATTTAATGCCGAAATGTAGCTTGCTAAATTTCCGTTCGACGAACTAAATTTACCGTCTTCCACAAAAGTTACTAAACTATCATTTTGTACTATTAAATTCGGATAATCTTTTTGTAATTGCTCTCCACCACCAATCCACGTAACAATTTTATATCCATCTGCGATACCAGATTTTCCGATTAATTGAGCACCAGCACAATTACTTACGGTGTATGTGGTTTCCTTATCCTTTTCTTTTATAAAACAGACAATCTTGTCATTGTGAACTTGCGCATACATATCGTAAGCACTCGGTACAAATAGAGCTGTTAATTTAGGGCAATTTTCAAAGTTGTAATCAGGTACAAAATGCATTCCTTCCTCTGTAGTAATGGCATTTTTAGTTTCAGCTATCGACACCACGTTAAAAAGTTGTTTACCTTCTTCTGACGGTTTTGCAAAAACATCAGATGTTGCAATAACTTCGCTTTGTAATACTCCGTTATACATCAAAAGACCAATAGTGGGTAAGTCTGAATTAAAAGGTCTCAAATGCTTTGTTAATGTGTCAGAGACCGCTTCTTTCTGATTGACTTTATTCGTTTCACTTGTTGTATTTGTTTTGTCAGTATTACAACCAAAAGTAACACCTATTAAAAACAATACTATAAATATTCCCTTCTTCATTAGCTTATATTTGTGTTGTTCATTTATTCCTTAGATTTTTCCATTTCGTATAAATCAAGACCATCTCCCCAATAATTTTTTTCTATACGAATAATGCGGTAATCGAATTTTTCAAAAAACTTATAAGCAAGCTGAGAGGTAGTTACAATGAATATTTCTACTCTTTCATCTTTACCCAAAAGGTTTAAACAATATTCAACGGATTGTTTACCCAGACCTTGCCCAGAAAAATTTGGGTCAAAAAATATCCAGGTAATTCGTCCTTAATTATCATTTTCATTGATATAATAACCAGTTCCGCCAACAATACTATTATTCATTTCAATAGTGAGATAGGAATCGGCGTTATTTTCTAAATATTCCTCAAAATCATGTACTTCGCTTTTGTCAAAATACTTTGGTGTGTTAAGATAAAATACTTTTAATAAACCCGATTTATCGCTCGGTTGGTATGGTCTTATCACTCCTTTTATTCATTTTTCTTTAAAAAATCACCATCAATGATTAGTAATTTAACTCCGTCTTTAGTAATGGAACGATGAGAACTGAATTCATCAGAAACCACATAGGTCATTCCTTTTGTCAAAGTTACTTTTTCCCCATTTTTCAGTTCACTTACAAAGGTACCTTCTAAACATTGAACAATATGCCCTTTTTCACACCAGTGATTAGCAAAGTAATCTTTTGAGTACTCTACCATGCGAATTCGTAATCCGTTAAACTGAGTAGTTTGCCAATATGCGATTCCTGTTTCACCCATGTGTTCAGTTTTTTGAACTTTAGTCCAGTCAATAGACTGAAAGGGTATGTTTTTATTGGTCATGTTGACTGTCTTATTTGTATATCTGAATAAATCATGATTGTATTCGCTGTTATTGCTTTTTTCCTTTTGGTAGTATTCGTAATTATTCATTCGCTGGTCGTATCCCAAAAATCAATAAATAGCCTATCATCCAGAATTCTCCAACTGTCGCAGGAACGGTTAAATAATCTAACAAGGGGTTAACAAAGCCCATGTAATTGACCACAGCACTTATGAGGTAGCCAATACCACCTATAATTAGTATTCGCCCCAGCCAAATAGGCATTCTTTTTGAACTGGTAACAATGTACCCCAAAGGGATAAGCCAAAGACCAAAGAAAAGACTACCGACACCCCAAGCATTTGTAATTAAACTACTTAAAAGTTCGATTAATATTACTTTGTCTTCAACGGTATGGGAAGAACTCGCAATTTCAATAGCGGAACCCATCGAAATTGCACTAATCATTATTGCTACAGAATTTATCATTCCCCAAATACCAACAGACCATGCTGCCCATTCGTTTATATTTCTAAATAATTTATAAAACCATACTGCGGTAAGAGCTTGTGAAACAATAATTGCAAATTCCAATAGTAGTCGGGTTCTAGCAACAGATTTAAGGTCAATGAGATTTGTTAGTGTTTTATGACCGTCTTCTGAGTCAAATATCTGAGGATGAAATATTAGAAATCCCAAAATGCCAGAAATTGCCATAATTAAGTACCAAATTCCTGCGGTTCTTGCGGTCTTTATTAACTCACTTTGATTGTCATTCATGGTCATATGATTTATCTATCTGATTTTATAAATTGGCGATAATGTTCAGTATATCAATAGTTTATTGTTACATGCGAAGATTTTTAGAAGAAAAATCAGACGCGGTAAACTTGCGATAACCTTTGGTTTAGTTCGTAATTAAGATTTATTTCTAACGTATTAATTTTTTAAAATTTTTAATCTTTCAATCCAAAAGATTTTCGATTCAAAAAACTGTAGACTTGTTTCTACTATCCGGTCAGTTTTGTCTCTGGGTGATTTTGAGATAAATCTCGCTTTAGAACCATTGAAGTCTAAATCATATTTTTCATCAATATCATTTTCTTTATCCGTGAAAAATAAAATAATATTTTTTTCTGCTTCCCATTTTCCTTTTCCATATGCATTTACTTCAGGAGGAATGCCCTGTTTATCTTTTGTATAAGAATGAAATAAGAAAGTCCCATCTTGATTTAAGGTCAGCTTATAGTTTATTTTGCGAGTTTTTTCTTGACCAATAATATGCGTATAATCTCCAATCATTTGATTCGATTGCGCGAATAATGAGAAGTTAAAACTTAAAATTAAAATAGTAATTATGATTTTCATTAATTGCTTTATAAGTGGTGTTAACATCAGTAATTTATTCGGTTCGTAATATTTTTTCCATTTTACGACCTTTGGCTAATTCATCAACTAATTTGTCTAAATATCTTACTTTTCGGGTTAAAGGGTTTTCAATATCCTCTATTCGATAGCCACATATTACTCCTTTAATTAAATAAGCATTCGGATTCAATTTTACGTTTTGAAAGAATTTTTTAAATGTTGCCTTTTCATCAATTAATGACTGTAACTTCAATTCATCATAACCGGTTAACCATTCTATCACTTCGTGTAATTCTGTTTTTGTTCTTCCTTTCTTTTCCACCTTAGTTACGTAATGTGGATAGACTGAGGAGAAAGTCATTTTTTCTATTCGTTCATTATGTTTAGCTGAAGCTTTCATTATTTAAATGCTTTTAAATTTCGGGATACTCTGAATTTTACAATTTGCGCAATAAGTTCGTAGGGTATCGGTTTTTTATATGGAAACTGAACAGAGCCTTTGCCTTGTGTATATGTAGAAAGTTGTTCTTCAAATTCTTTGTGACCTGAAGGTGTTGCGTAAAAACCGATGTGTTTTGAAAAGGCACCAAAATAGACCAAGGGTTTATTGTTTGTCTTGTAGGCGGGCATTCCATAAGACATTTGTTCTGTTGCCTTAGGCGCATTATCTAAAATTGTTGTGCGAATTTTTTTTAAGAAATCCTGTACATTTTCAGGAAAGGCATTTATGTATTCGTCAACAGTAGTGAATTTTTGTTCCATATTCCTGTCTTTTAGTCAAAAGCTAATTAAGATACCGGTTCTCAGCTATGAACAAGTGCGTACTTTATTACAAAACGTAGTAAATACATGCCAAGCTGAAAATTTCAACCGAATTTTCAGCATAGGTAAGAATTTGCCATTACGCATAGTATTTGTTAACCACTTTAATCTATTTGTTATCTTTTTTGGTAATTATCATTTCAATTAATGCTGATGAATTTGTGTACTTATCAGATAGAATTAGGATTTTATGACTGCCAAAGTCAAAAGCAACGCTATCTTTTTGTTTAATATCAGAACTATAAAAACTGAATCTTTTTTCAAGGTCTTTTACTTGAACTCCTAAAGTATATTGTACATCAGAATAATAATTACGATTTTCATCTTCTGGAGTTGCATCATATCCCCATTCTTCAATAAAATCTATAATTTCTATTTCTACGCTTTCATCAAGATTACCAATTGTGGAACTTTTACTATTGGAAACTATAAAAATTTCTCCAAATTGTGTTTGAAATTTCTCCATTTTCTCTTGTGCAATTAAATTAACTTGCATTAATGAAAACATTATGAACAATAATATTGTATTATTTTTTTTCAAGATATTCATTTATTGTAGCTAACGTGTTTGTGTATGAAAAGTAGCGGGTTTATGCGCCAATATTTAGTTTAGAAACAAAGATAGCTGTTAAGAGCCAAATCATTAATCTAGTTCTTAATAGCTATTTTTTATATACATTTTTAGTGGCTGGTTTTTATTATTCTGCTATGGGTTTATAGCCTCAGCTTTAAAACTTATAGAACCATCTGTTAAGATTAATCCCTTATTAGATGCTGTTATTTTTAAATCTTGCATACCACCATTTTGATGACCATTGATGAAAAATTCATTTTCACTTATAGGTATTAATTTTACAGTATTAATATGATTTGTTTTAACTGAATCATCCATAAACATTCCTTGTATTTTATGATTGGTATTAAGACTTAATACGATTCCGATATCAACTGTTTCAAAATGAAATCTGATATGAACATTTTTAATATCATCACCATCAATTTTATAGATATTATATGAAATAAATTTGCCAGCATGCTGTAAAAAATTGCTCCACATTCCTTTTAATTGCCCTAAACCTTCTTCAGTACCTAAAAAACCTTTCATTTGATCATTGGCGTAATTTATAAGTCCTTCAAAATTTTGAGTACTCATTGCATTCGCAAAAAACAATGCAGTTTCACTAAAGGAATCATTTTCATTTGCATTTCTTGAAAACGTATATGTAAAAACCGACCAAGGTTCATTACCTGCTGTTTCTAATGTATATGTGTTCCCTTCCTTTTTAAGGAAAAGAGAGTGTTTATCATCTAAGTGATATTCTTTAGTAACATTAACTATACTTGTGTTTTTAATCTTTTTTGGTATTGGTAAATTTTCTATGCTTTTACCTTGAAACAGTGAAATTATTTTATCAGTAATTTCTGGAACAAAAGTAACTTCACCTTGAAACTCATCAATTACAGGATTTACAGATGTAGCATTAGATAGAATGATTATTTTAATATTTTTTTCTGACAAAGTACCCATCACTGACGCATAACCAGGAAGTAACCCGTTATTGTATAACCATTTTTCATCTCCTTTTTTATCAATAACCCAACCTAAGCCAGAAGCCATTTCATTAACGCCCATTGCTTGTGTAGAGGTGTATAGTTTATTTGCAGAAGTTGGTTTTAATAATGTTCCATTATCTAAAGCTTGCATAAATTTAAATAAGTCAATAGTGGTTGAATTCATATCAGCAGCTCCTTTAAGCCAAGATGAATGGAAAGGTGAATTAAATTTTTTAAATTCAGTCATCCCTAAACCTAAATATGGTTGGGCTTTTTGATTTAAAGAATTGAAAAATGCAATGCTTGTATTTTTCATTCCTGCAGGTTTAAAGACTGCTTGTTCCATAAAGTTAGCGTAGGACTGTCCGCTTACTATTTCAATGATATTAGCTAACAACAAGTACCCGAAATTATTATAGTCATAACCTGTTCCTGGCTCAAATTTTAATTTTGAATCTTTAAATTTTTCTAAAAGTTCATTAAAAGTTATGGGAGTATCTTCTGGCATAAGTCCATTTCCATTATCATCTGTTCTGCCTATATTTGCCTCTATGCCAGAGCTGTTATTTAGTAAATGTTGTATTGTAATCTCTTTTGAAAAGTCTGGCATGAAATCTGGAAAGTAAGTTGAAATAGTAGTATCCAAGGTCAAATTACCATCTTCAACTAATTTCATTACTCCAACCGCTGTCAATGATTTTGTGAGTGAGGCAATACTGAATATTGATTTTTCAGTATTTTTTTTATGCTCGTCTACATTAGCATACCCGAAACTTTTTTGATAGATGATGTGATTGTCTTTGCTAATTAAAACACTTCCAATGAAGCGGTTGTGGTAAGAATAACTTTCAAATAACGTATCAATATTCTCTGTTAATTCCTTGTTGGAGGTTGATTGTCCAAAGGAATTAATTCCTAAGATTAATACGATGAATACTACAACTGCTTTTTTCATTTTTATATGATTTAATAATTAATTTGAAACAATATTAGAATGTTTGAATGATACCATAAAATGAATGTGATTGTTGCCTTCTTTGCTGTGATAGAAACCCATAATTGTGTGAAAAATGATGAGTTTCACAGCAATCTGGAATTTGGTCACTATAATAACCTCTTTCGTACCATTTAAAATTTCAAACTATTTTAACCCCTATTTTTGACAAAGAAACGATTCAATATGAAAAAATATATAGAGCCAATAATTCATATTTTATTTTGGGGAATAGGTTACTTTTTAATTTTAAACTATACAGCTACAATAGGTGACTTTAGAAAAGAAAGTGGTCCATATTGGCTTGCAATAGGGTTTGGGATGTTTATGAATCAAATTGTTTTTTATGTAACTGCATTTTTTTTAGTTCCAAAATTTTTGCGATTGAAAAAAATTAAGGCGTTAATTATTTCTTTGTTAGGAGGCTTCATACTTATCAATTTAATTGAAAGTAGTATAGATTACGGGTATTTGGTAAATTTTTTCTCCTCTGCTAGTGAATCTTTTGTTGTGTATTTAATCTATAATTCAGTGATTAGTTTTTTTATTTTATTAGTTGCTTTGTCTTATGCACTAATTAAATATTGGATACAAAATGAAAAACTTAAAAGAGTATTGCTAGAAGAAAAGCTTTCTACAGAAATGGCTTTTTTAAAATCTAAAATCAATCCTCATTTTTTGTTTAACGTTTTAAATAGTTTTTATGCCAAATCCTTAAAGCATAACGTACCAGAATTGGCTGACGAAATTGCTAAACTGGCAGAATTGATGCGTTATATGGTTTATGAAACGAATGAAGACAAAGTAGCACTCGAAAAAGAAATTCATCACCTTAAAAATTTCATTCAAGTATATCAATTACGTATTGCTGAAGAAGACGATGTGTTTATAAATTTTGTTGTTAAAGGAGCTGTGAATGCTGTTAAAATAAGCCCCATGCTGCTTATTCCTTTTGTTGAAAACGCGATTAAACATGGAATTGATCCTAAAACAAAATCAATAATCAATATTTCCATAAAGGTGGAACAAAAAAAGTTATATTTTGAAGTAACAAATACCATGCATCAAAGAGCTTATGGTTTAGGCGATGAGTCCTCTGGCTTTGGGCTTGCCAATTTAAAAAAGAGACTTTCCATTTTATATCCAAATACGTATACTTTGGAAACTAAAGAAGAAAAGGGGTATTTTATATCTTTACTTATTCTGCAACTTGATAAGTGATTCGTATGAACTGTGTAATAATAGATGATGAACCGGCTGCTATTGATGTACTTAAGTTTCATTTAAGTAGTATTCCATTTGTCGTATTAAAGAAAACTTTTAGAGATCCTTTAGATGCTCTTGAATATTTGCCTGAGCATAAAGTTGATGTAATGTTCTTAGATATAAATATGCCTAAATTATCGGGGATTAGCTTCCCTAAGTTTTTGCAAAACCCACCACTTATTATTTTTACTACAGCTTATTCTGAATATGCTTTGGAAAGTTATGACCTTAAAGCAATTGATTATCTTTTAAAACCCATTGAATTTAATAGACTGCTTCAAGCAGTTATGAAAGCAAAACAGTTTTTAGAAAAAAATATTTCGATAACAACTTCAAGTTCTAAAATTTCTCCTGATATCTCTAAACAAACAATTTTCATTAAAAGTGGCTCTGAATTTCATCAGTTGTTTGTTCAAAATATAGAATACATAGAAAGTGATGGTAATTATGTTACTTTTTATATAGACAAACGACCTATTTTGGCTCGCTATAAAATATCTGAAGTCTTAGAATTACTACCAAAAGAGTATTTTACAAGAGTACATCGGTCCTATATTGTGGCATTAAAACATATAGTAACGATTAAAAAACACTGTGTAGTCATTGATAATAAGGAGATTCCTATAAGCAGTAAATATAGAGAAGGTTTTTTAAAAATAACACAGAATATTGAATAGACGAATGGCAATAAAGCAATAGGCGACTTTATTTTTATTGGCGCTTGCCGCTAACGGGAGTTTGCGCAGCAACTCCGTTTGGATTAAAATTAATGAATCGATTGGGATTTATGGGGTAGCTAAAGCAGTTTTCTCTATTGTAGCTGAATGGAGGTGTTGAATCCGGGACAGAATAAAGTCTGCCCTAGGACCCGATATTTCCTCTAACAGGGCAAAAAATATGGTAACAAGCCTTTTTAGCTTGTCTTTCAACACTTTTAGGCCAACAATTGACACAAGTCTTTTGAGATTGTAACAAATCATTATCAGATTCACCTCCGAGAGTACATTTTGTTTTCCTCTCATCAATGTATGGGTGAAGCCCCATTGCCTTTTTAGGGTACCGAACTGATGTTCCGTTATTTGTTACCTTAGCCTATAGTATTCCGGATTTTCCTCCACTCTTTTTTGGTTTTCCTCCAAGGCCTCCTGATAAATGGAGCGCTCTATGAACCGTCCGTTTTTATTTACCGTACATAGATGTCTTACGAGGCATACCTTGCAGGCCTGTCGATTCTTGTAATGCTTTACCTTGTGCCCTGCCTTGTTGTAGACCGTTCCGTTCGTGTCCAATATTCGATCGGCCGGACACGTATAGGTATTCTTTGTTCTGTCGTACTTAAAATCGACCATGGCATAAAGCCCGTTGTGTTGTGATGAATGCACTTTGGGGGATGAGTAGGGCGTGATTCCGTTCTTGGTGCATATCTCCAGATGTTTGGCCGTGGTATACCCTTTATCGGTGAGGGTCCTCATTTTTTCCATGCCCAAAAGTTCCTTTGCATCGAGTGCCATGGGTGAAAGTGCGTGTGTATCGTTTACGGTGCCCGTGTCGTTGTTGACGAAGAGTTTGTGTTTTGCATCACAGCCTGCCTGCACGTTATACCCCACATTGATTATGTTGCGGTGCAGCACTACGGATCTGGCATCGGGATCGGTAAGGCTGATCTGTCTTTCCCCGCTGGTCTGCAGCTCTTGTTCTATGTTCCGGTACTTTTCCTTTTTGGTTTTCTGGTATACTATTTTGTTCTGTATCTCTTGGATGTCCAGATCCGTGTCCCCTGTATCGAGTTGGTTTTGGTATTCTAGAATCTTGTTGTTTATGTAATCTACATGGCGGTCAATCTTTTTCTGGTTGAAGTTGTTCTTAAGGGCGTTCTGCGCCCTTATCTTAAAAGAGTCTATGGCGATGGTCTCGCCCTCTATGAGTTCCCAGTCCTTGAGCAGCACTACGAAATATCTAAAGGCCATTTTGAATGCCTTGGCGTTTTCCTTTCTGAAGTAAGCTATCTTTCTTGCCGATGGCCTTAGCCCCTTCAAGAGCCAGATGACCTCAAGGTTAACCTTGCAGGCGTGTTCCAATTGGCGGGAGGAGCGCAGTTTGTTCTTATAGCCGTAGAGATAGAGTTTGAGCATGTCTGACGAACGATAGGGGGGCCTGCCCTCATTGTTTAGGACATCCTTGAACCCCAGTTCTCCCATTGGGAGTATGTCCACAAACATATCTACAATCCTTGCCCACGAATCGGGACCTAGGCATGATTCGAAATCCATCATGACGAGTTGGTCCCTGTTAAAACCTGTGATAAAATCCATGACATTAAGATAACCAATATCAGAATGTTATGGCCATTTAGCCTTAAGGGTAATCAACAAAGTTATTAAGAAAGAGTAGGTTATTGCGCAGTCTGACGGTTAGTATATGAAAAGTAGGCGATTTCGAAGCACCAAACTTTAAGTTAAAAACAAAGTTTGATTCGAGCTAAAACTATTGAATTTATTACTGTTTCGTCTATTTTTTATATACATCTTAAGTTTGATTCTCAGTAAATTGTTGATATAACTAGAAAGAACAAAAGAGAGAATTAAGGTTACTATATACGGTGAAGCTTTAGACTTCGACAACATTGATAATCCTCTCTCTTTTACTACTTAAATCACGTTCAGTTCTGTGAGACTTTAGATCTCGTTTTCAAGTTGTTGTGATACCAGTAGCTAGTTCTTTCATAAATCAGTTCTTATGAATAAATATAAAGAAACTTTTGGAGTTGACATCAGTAAGGATGTCTTTGATGTTTATGGTAGTTGTGAAGGGCACAACCAGTATAAGAATGATGAGTCTGGGTTT
>NZ_FUYL01000004.1:0-199069 GCF_900167935.1 Maribacter arcticus
AATTAAATCCAGAAAGTGTCAATTCTAAGAGAATGCTTGAACAATTAAAAACGAAAGGCTAACCACTAACCAATGATAAAATTCTTTAGAAAAATACGCTACGACCTTATGGAGAAAAATAAGACTGGAAAGTATTTAAAATATGCTATTGGAGAGATTGTGCTTGTGGTAATTGGTATTTTGATTGCTCTGTCAATTAATAATTGGAATGAAAAGCAGAAAAATAAGAGTAAAGAAAATCAAATTCTTACCTCACTTTTAACAGAACTCATATCCCAAAAACAACAATTAGGTAAGCAAATAAAGGGAGACACAATTACTTATTTGGCTAACGATTCCCTTATGGTACTTTCAGGATCTATGAATTTTAATTCGATACCTACGGTAGATTTTAGTGATCTATTATATAGGATAGGTGTTCGTACATCTTTTAATCCACAAAGTGGAACGGTTGAGGCGCTCCTTAGTTCTGGTGAGTTGGATTTAATTAGAAATGAGGCTTTGAAAATACAATTGGCCGGCCTTAAAGGCAGGCTAGACGATTATGGTGAAGAAGATATAACAATCGAGAACTTTTTAGAAGATCAACTAAACCCATATTTACGACAAAAAATTCCGCTTTATGATCAAACGGATGTGGACATGACTTATAAAGATTCTAGAAAGGGTAACTTTCTTATCTCCAATGAACAGATTTCCAGTCTTCTGTCAGATCTTTATTTCAATAACCTATTGGGTTATGGAAGATATAGGTACCGTGTGAGAGCACACGAAGGAAGAGATCTCCTAGCGTATTATTCAAACCTTGCCAAACTAGTAAAAAATGAACTTGAAAAAAGCGATTGACTATTAATAGCTTAATGTTCAATGTTCACCCCAACCACCCCTCTCTGTCCAGACTCCGATATTGAATGGCTTCTGAAATATGATCCCCGTTCAAATTTGTATCACCACCAAGGTCTGCAATTGTTCTTGCTACTTTAAGAATTCTGTCATAGGCTCGTGCAGATAAGTTTAACCGCTCCATAGCATTTTTCAAGAGGGACTTCGATTTTTCGTCTAGTTTGCAGTACAAACGGATCTGTTTGGTATTCATTTGCGCATTGTAATGCACATTCTCTAATTCAGAAAATCGTAATGTTTGTATTTCACGTGCTGATGTAACTCGTTTTCTTATTTCTACGCTCCCTTCTCCTTTTCGTTCTTCTGATAATTTCTCGAAAGGAACCGGCGTAACCTCGATATGAATATCGATACGATCCAATAACGGACCAGAAATTTTACTTAAATACCGTTGCATTTCTGCCGGCGAGGATGTTACTGGGGCATCAGGATCATTAAAATACCCACCCGGACTTGGGTTCATACTAGCCACTAGCATAAAACTACTGGGGTAGGTTACCGTAAATCGTGCTCGTGATATCGTTACTTCCCTATCTTCTAAAGGTTGTCTCAGCACCTCTAAAACGCCTCGTTTAAACTCTGGTAATTCATCTAAGAATAAAACACCATTATGGGAAAGGGAAATTTCACCAGGCTGTGGATACGAACCACCGCCGACTAAAGCAACATCTGATATGGTATGGTGAGGGCTCCTAAATGGCCGTTGACTCATTAAACCCATATTCTTAATCTTACCGACAACACTATGAATTTTAGTCGTCTCTAAAGCTTCATGTAATGTCATGGGTGGCAAAATAGATGGAAGCCTTTTTGCTAGCATAGTTTTACCTGCACCTGGTGGACCAATTAAAATAACATTATGCCCACCAGCCGCTGCAATCTCCATACAGCGCTTTATACTTTCTTGTCCCTTTACATCTGAAAAATCAAACTCAGGGAAATCAAGGTTTTTATAAAACTCTTCACGTGTATCTATAATAGTTTGTTCAAGGGGAGTTCCTTTATCAAAGAAATCTATTACTTGCTTAATATTATCAATTCCGTATACTTTCAAATCACCAACAATAGCTGCTTCTTTTGCATTTGCAGTAGGTAGCATAAAACCTGTAAAACCTTCCTCTTGAGCTTTAATTGCAATAGGTAATGCGCCTTTTATTGGCTGTAGTCCACCATCTAAGGAAAGTTCTCCCATGATAATGTACTTCTCAATATTCTCAGATTTAATCTGATTAGAAGCTGCAAGAATACCTATAGCCAATGTAAGATCATAGGCAGATCCTTCTTTACGAAGATCTGCAGGAGCCATATTAATAGTGATTTTTTTACCCGGAATTTTATAACCGTTGTTTTGTAGTGCGGCAGCAATTCTGTAATTACTTTCTTTAATTGCATTATCTGGTAGACCTACCAAATGATATCCAATTCCTTTATCGATATTTACTTCAACAACTATGGTGGTAGCCTCTACGCCAAAAACAGCACTACCATAAACTTTTGTAAGCATTATTAGTGTTTAACACTAAAAATAATACTTTTTAATTTTAGGAAGTAATTGATGTGAAAAAGTATCAAACTATTCTATTGTAATTGTTTTTTTTACAGTTATGGGTTTACCGTATGTTGTAAAACCTTCTAACACTATTTCATATTCACCAGAAATATCGGATGTATAAAATTCATAATTTTTCTCATTACTATTTTGATCAATAAGAATGGTAGGGTTCCAATATAATTGACTACGAAAATCTGGTATGTTTTTAAATTTATCCACATTATCTGCTGCATAAGACTGATTAAAATAATTCTTTAAACTAGTTGGCATTTCTAAATCGTTAATGGCCATATTATGATCTACTATTCTATTTAAGTAATCACCTTCTATAGTTTCTATCACCACCATACCCAAATACTTTTTATCACCAAGTACCAAAGGATCTCTAAGAATACTAATTCTATCTACTAGTCGAGCATTAAAATCCAATATAGAAGTATGGTCTGGCACAAATACCCCATCTACCAAAACCAAGGGAGGATCTGATTCAAATTCTATTTCATATTTTTCCAACTTTTCCCTAACCCAAAAAGTGTAGTTCCCGTTGTCAAGTCTTTTCACCCAAACATTAGGCACTAACTCAACCAATGTCTCTCGTATTGTAGGAAACCTTGTAAACTCATCTAGTTTAATGATTTCTGGACTGCCTCCATCAAAAGGATCTATTGTTGCGTTAGTCAAAATAGAATCGGGCTTAGCGCTATAAAATCCATTTTCAACTTGGTTGTAAACACTTCGCTCTAATATTGCTTTTTCCATTTTACTGTTAAGCGTAAAGTCGTTAAATTGAAGAGTTTCAAATTCCATCTCTGGTTTATCTATTAGCGAAACCATATTATTAGCATCCTTATCAATGGCCTGAGCTATAATAGTCGCTGCAGTATAAGGCTTGTTGACATAAGTGTAAAAACTACCTGATTTATCAGTAATAGCAGATTTTAACTGAAAATCTTCACCTGGAATCGAAATTATTACAGTTTCATTTACAACAGGATTATCTTCCTTATCTAAAACACGCCCATAAAATAATTCTCCCCGTTGTTCTGGCAAATAGATAGAATCGTTAATATTTTTAGGCAATATTTTGGTACTATTCAGATACTTATCACCAAAGAATGTAGCATTCATTGCAGGCTTTACATCCAAATTATTTTTAAGGCGCACGCTTATAGAATAATTTCCATGGCCTAATGGACCTTTATAATTTCTTGGAACTAGAGAAACCTTTTCACGCTTTCCAAAAACATTTTTTTCTGTCTGTAACTGAATTGATTTGTCTTCTAACTGAAATTCAGTATTATTTACTTGAACGACATCCAAATTAATAGTTTCCTCTTTTTTATTACGTAAATTTTCTTGATCTATTTGGTATGGATTTATTATCACAATATCATCTTGATAGAATTGAGATAAGCCCACATTCCTCATCCAATGGGTATAGGCAATCAATTTATAATTACCTGAAGGAAATGTAACTGGGATAAAAAAATCACCCTGGCCCTTGCCTCCGACTATTAGCACTTTTTGCTTAAATAAACTCCTATGATTTTCATCAATTAATTCTACATAACCAACCCTACTAATTGTACTCAACCTATTGGTCATTGTATTTATACAATTCATACTGTAATACAAGTACTCACCGGGGAAAAATAAAGAAGTATTAGAATGTAAGTATATCTTTTCTAGTGGCAGTTTTTTAAGCGTTTCGAGCTCTGCACTATCTTCAATAACATATTGTGCGTAAATACCCCCAAACTGGGTTAGAAACAAACAAAGAACAATTATACTATTTCTCATATAAACTTTAAATTAATCCTCCCAAAAATCAGGTATTGCTGAATCTCCAAGCACTGTACAGTCGCTACATGCTCTAAAGGTGACTAAGTACGGCCCAGGACAAGCCCCAATTCCCTCTGTATTTTCACCATAATACGCGAATAGATTTACATTTACGCCTTCTAAAATTGAAATAGGACAAGGCCAGTTAATCTCACCTGTATAGCAATACGATGGATGTTCTAAAGGCGGCGAAAAAGGAAAACAGTTAACGGCATAAGCTGGCAAGGCTTCCTCTGGAAATAAGTCTTCATAATTAAAATAAACCCTTTTTTCTGTCACAGATGCTACCTCAAAATATCCCACAACTTGGGCATTACCTTCATTTTCAGATTTAATATTACCTATTAAAAGACCTGGTTGAACAGTGGAGAAAATATTTTCAGAAGAGCCAAAACTTTCCAATGTTCGGTAATAATTATAAGCATCTACTGATTGCAAATATTGCTTAACAAGAATGCTGTACCGGTGGGAAATAATATAATTGTTTCGATTTAAAAACCGAACGGGAAAACCAACAGCTCTATTTTCCTGCAAACCGACGGTACTATTTTGGAGTATCGTATTTGAATAATCAGTTTTGTAGCATACTTTTCCTTCTTCATTTTCCCTTTTAACAATTTCTAGATCATAAGTTACCGTAGGCAAAGCACACGGGTCATAATTTGTAAGAACAAAATCCTCTTCACTCCATTCTGGTGCAATGATTTTATAAGATTCCTCATAGGTATACCTATAATACTTGTCAGATGTATTTGTACTACCACCATCCAAATAAATAAATACCCCTTCCTCACCATCAACATTGAAATCTCGTTCAGCATACAATTCCTCTATTTGCCCAAATGAACTAAAACTTTCTGCACTCGAAACATAGCTTGTACCCTTATCAGTTAATACATTTAAGGTATACGGCACATCTTTTTCTGCTGCAAAATTATCATTGGAAAGATAAGTTCCTGGAGATGTTTCAACAAACTCGTATTCGTTACCTCTATTATCTACAACACTTACTTGTGCATTTTCTTCATAATTAAAATTTGGTTCTTTAGGTATTTCAGGAAACCTTGGGTCGTAAATACTATCTAAATCATTAACCACATCAAAATTAGAAGGCCTACTTAATAAAATCTTTTGGCGCTTTAATTCATTGGTGATGGTAGCTTCTATAATAAGGGTAGCGCTCAAAACAGTTTCATCAACTTCAGGGGGTATGTCAAATGTTTCTACGCAGTTGGTTAAAGAGAATATAGAAAACAGAAGAATCAAGGTCGTTTTAGTCTGTACAACCCCAATTAATGTCTTTCCACTTAATTCGGTCAATGGCCTTTTAAAATTTAAATATTTTTTTAGCATTGTTAATAGTTAAAATTTAAAATTGTAGGTAATAGATGGTATTGGAATAGAAAAAATAGAGCTTTGTAAAGCTTTTACTCCACCGTCCTCTGTTACAAAAAATACGGAATAAGGATTGTTTCTCCCTAAAACATTATAGACCGAAATGGTCCAAAAACTATGTGCAAATTTTTTGATTTTGTGATTACCTTCAATATTAACACCTAAATCCAACCTGTAATAATCTGGAATTCTAAATTCATTCCGGTCACTGTAATAGACATATTCTGCATTGTTGAATTGATATGTACCAATTGGATACGTAATTGGACGACCTGTTTGGTAAACAAAATTGGCCGAAATACTGTAGCGTCTTGTAAATTTATAGTTGGTAATAAGGCTTATATCATGAGGTTTGTCATAATTTGAAGGGAAAAACTCTCCGTTATTAATACGCTCCTCACTAAATTCACTATTGAATTTTATTAAAGATCGAGAATAGGTATAGGCCAGCCATCCATTTAACCGTCCTTTATTTTTACGCAATAATAATTCTACTCCATATGATTTACCTTCCCCTTGCAACACCTCGGTTTCAATAGTTTCGTTTAATAATATTTGTGCACCTGTTTTAAAATCTAACACATCTTTGGAAGTTTTATAATACCCTTCCAAACTTAATTCATACACATTGTCTTTTAAGTTTTGATATAAACCCAATGAATATTGATTGCCTCGCTGGGGTTTAATATTGGTGTCTGATAATTTCCATGTGTCTATCGGTGATACTGTAGTATTATTGGATAGCGTATGTATAAACTGATAACCGTTGTTAAAACTAGCCTTTAGCGAAAGATCCGGTTTCAAAAAATACCGTGCTGATGCTCGTAATTCTGGACCACCATACGTTTTAATAATTTCGTTGTTCCCATATTGCACCGTATCGATGATACTGCCTTCATTACGCGGAACTCCATCTTCATAAATTCGTTGTTCAGATTTACCAAGCGCCGCGAAGAAGGAATATCGAAGGCCAACATCAAACATAAGCTTGTCCGTAATCTTAAATTCGTCTGAAACAAATAGGGCAGATTCCAATGCTTTCTCTTTTGCAATTGATAAAGATTGAATTGCAGATTCATTTCCTTCAGGATAAATAAAACCCGGATTTACTCCATATAATTTACTAGCAATTCCGTAACTAAGCGTATGCTTATTATTTAAAAAATAATTAAATTTTAGCTTAATTTCTGTCTCATCAATACTATAGCCCAACCGAAAGTCATTATTAGACTCCCCATCATAATCAATATTAAATTTATACTGACTATTAGCAAGAATAAGACTACCTGTATTTTTATCATTAAACTTATGATCCCATCTTACCGAAAAACCGCGATTACTATAGTTGTAAATAGAATCAGAAGTGATACTAAAGGCATCTCTACTAAAATAACCAGTTGCACGAACATCGTTGCTTTCATTTACCTTGTTATTGTATTTAATAATACCATCATAAAAGGATGCTGTACTATTATTTAAAGACTCTTCATCTAATGATTTCAAAATCCAATCTGAATATGCACCACGTGCCCCAAACACCAAGGAAGATTTTTCTTTAGTTAGTGGAATTTCCAATGCTAAATTCGCAGTAACAGGTCCAACAGAAGCTTCACCAGAAAATTTCTCTAGATTTCCATCCTTTGTTTCGATATCAAAAACAGAGGATAATCTTCCCCCATATTCCGCAGGAATATTGCCTTTAAATATTTCAACTCCTTTTGTAGTAAAAGGGTTTAAAGCTTGAAATATTCCGAAAAAATGTGATGGATTATAAATAACCGCATCATCAAGAAGAATTAAATTTTGGTCTGTCTTTCCTCCTCGCACATTAAAACCAGTGGCACCCTCTCCTGCAGAAGAAATTCCTGGTAAGGCCTTGGCTACTTGCAAAATATCTCGCTCCCCCAAAACAAGAGGAATATTTTTTGATTCTTCAGAGACAATTTGAGTAGTACCCGTAATAGCTTCTTCAACATTTTTTGCCGCATCAGCTTCTACAACCACTTCTTCAAGCATCTCCAAGCTTTCTTCCAACTCAAAATCTAAGGTGCCATTATTAAAAATCAAAACCTGTCTTTCAGTACCTTTAATACCCATTGAACTGGTCTTCAATATATTTTGCCCAACAGGCAATCTAATACTGTAATTACCTTCGACATTTGTTACTGTTCCAATTCCTCTATCTTTTGAAACAATAGACAGATCTGGAATTGGTTCACCGGTCTTTTTAATTCTTACTTGACCTTGTAGTACAAAAAATTGTGCTGCAGTATTAGTATCTGATTTTCCAATTCTTACCGTCTCAAGAATTGTTTTATTTTGTATTTTATTTTCGGCATAAAAAACAGGAGGGGAAATACGTTTGGTGCTGGTAATGCTTATGGTGTCTTTATTATCAACTTCTATAAAGAAACCGGTTGGCAGTTCATTATAAATAATACCATTCTGTGTGAAAATTATCTTCTTATCATCAAAAAAATAAAAATTAACTTGAGTGTTTTTACACAATTCTTTTAAAATTTCTTCTATCGATTCATTGTTAAAATCCTTAGTTATAGTTTTATCACCAAACCAATTCTCTAAGTAATAAAATCGAAAATTAGTTTTTGATTCTATTGAATCTAAAGCAGATTTAAGTTTAGATTCCGAAAAAGAAATGGATAATTTGGTTGGATTATTTTGACTGTAACAGTGAAAATTAGATAAAATAAAACATACAAAAAGCAGTTTACACACAAATTGATTCACTATCGATGACCCAAGAAAAGATTTATTCATCTAGCACATAAAAATTAAGACATATTCTTTAAAATGATATATCAAACCGAAAATATGCAATTATAACAAGTTTTAAAAGTATATCTGTTTTAAAATCAATTGCTTAATAAACATGGTCAATAATATAAATAATCCCAATTTTAGGCTTTCATTTTACAGATGTAACATTCATCCTAATTTTCAAACGGCTTAAATAACAAAACAGATTCTGAACTTTCCATAACCTCATCTTTATTCATCATCATTTTACGAAATTCACCGTTAACAAACATTTCTGCCTGATCTTTATAATGACTACTAAAAGGATTACCAGATTGACCGGTAGGTAAAATACTAATACTATTTTCAATATCTGAAAAATCAACAATTCTTCTTGTTGATGGTCCTGAACTGGTTTTATATAAGCCAGTTTCATCATAAGAAAACCCAAGGTTATTGATAACTTCCCTTGAACCCTCTATAGGATAAGGGCCTACGTTAAAAAATGATCGTAGTGCAGCAATTTGCCCAATTGGGTGACTATGCTCTATAGTATGAACATTCTTCCACTCCCAACTTTCCCTATTTTTTCCAAAGTCATTTTCCAATGATTTTATTGCTTCGGTAAAGGATTTATTTACAATATCCTGCATGTTTTCTTTAACATCAGTAGTAGACACGTCATCCCACCAGACCGAACTTTCATTTCTCGATAATGGCGCGATAAGACGTTTCATAAAATGGGTACTTAAAAACTGAGTAAACAATTCTTCTCCTAATTCATCTTTAAATGTATTTTTTAAATAATAGTAAATCCAACGATTATAGACTGTCGCCTCTACCGATTGAAGATTGTAATTGCCATTCCACATTTTTAAACTATCTATAACTTTCAGCCCTGTTTCAGTCAACAAATTAATATCAATGAATTTGGCTAAATCTGCTATTATTGTTGGTTCTACAGATGATGTAACATCGGTAATCATTTCACTTGCAGATTCTTTATCCCAGTCATTTTTAGGCGCTAACAGATTTACAATTCTCTTTGCCCTATTCTCTGGTAAGTAATACCCTGGGTAAAGCATACCTGCAATAGAATCAGGTTGGTTATTCGCTGAATACACGTAATGATTTGACGGATTTATCGCCTGAGGATTTTCACTAAAGCTAAGCAGCTCTTTTTGTAATGGAAGTCCCTCTCCTACTTCATAAATCAATTTAGTGTTTATAGAATCTGGAATATTGTATAGTTGCGCAGTTGCAAACCAAGCTACATTGCCCTCAGCATCTCCATACATTATATTTAATCCTGGTGCATGAATATTCGGTAATGCCGTCTTAAATTCATTGAGATTATTAGCGTGGCTCAATCCGAATAATGCATCTATTACCTTATTATCCATTTGGGTGTAAATCCATGACATGGCTATTGGCCTATCTCCTTGTATTTGGTCTGCAATACCGTTCAAAATAGGTCCGTGTACAGATTTCTTATAGGTAAATTCTATATCTTTTGAATCTTTTACTTTAATGGTTTTATTTATAATCTCATAATCTACATACCCATTCGAAGAAAGGTATTGATCAGCATTATCTGGATTGTTCTGTTCGTAATAAAAATCAACATCATCATTCTCGAACATAGTAACACCATAAGCCAACTTTCTATTATGCCCCAACATAGGAAAGGGTATACCTGCTATATGATAGCCATATTTAGAATAGTTGGGGGTTTCTATATGAGCCTCGAACCAAACAGAAGGCTGAGCAAAACCAATATGCGGGTCATTAGCTAAAATGACTTTTCCGTTCTTTGTCTTTTCAGGAGCGATAACCCAACTATTACTACCCTCAAATAATGGAACATTCAATACACCTAATGCCTTGTTAACCGCCGTTGTAAGATTGTTCTGAATAGAATCGTTCTGAGTAGGGTTATAATTTTTAATCCATTCTGTAGTAACATCAGACTCAATATGTAAATCTTTCAAATAATCGGGACCTAATTTAGAATTTATAGTTGTTAAAAGCGGGTCTGTTTTATGTGCCATGGCGAAACTGAATGCCATATAACCTATAGTGTTATACACATCTTCTAAAACGAATTCTTCTTTTTCAATACCAGTTAGGTAAAATTCAATTGGTGTTGGTCCTTCAGCAATAAATTGGTTAATACCATCTAAATATGCTTTAGCCAAAACAACACCTTCATTTTCCTCATCAACATTGGCAACAGTAATTTTAGAGGCATCTGCAATACCTAATGAGAGAAAGAACTTATCGGTTCCTACTAAATCTTTACCAAAAACTTCAGATAAACCGCCACTTGCAATTCTTCGAAGTAGCTCCATTTGCCATAAACGGTCTTGTGCGTGAACGTAACCTAATACCCTAAAAGCATCTTTTTCGTTCGCTCCATATATATGCGGTATACCATAATTATCATAGTACACACTAACCTCTTTCTCAAGATGAACAAGTTCTTGCTCACCAGTATAATCTGGTTTTAATGTGTAAATAAAAATTCCAATTCCTATTACTAATAGGACGAGAATTGCCAATAGGATTTTTCCGATTCTTTTTAATGTTCTCATAATTTAACGGGAGAATTAAATCCTAAGTTATGATTAATTTTAACACCTAACACTTCGTAGTACTGCTTTTTATTGACGAGAAGTCAACATCTTACAGGACATGAACATTAATTATTATTTTTAAGACCCTCTAACAGCCAGTTTTTATAAGTAGGAATATCAGAATTTTGAATGGTTGTATTGAGCACTTTTAAGTCTGGAGATAACAACACATAAAAAGGTTGAGAGATAGAATTAAAGTTTACATCTTGAAACGTACCCCATTTTTGAGCAATGTTGCTAATCTCTTTTACACGACCACTATCAAATTGAAAATTAAACTGTTCAGATTCAGGAAGTTCTTCTCTATCATCTGTATATAATGAAATGAGCACGTAATTGTTCTTAATTATAGGAAACACGTCAGGATCACTCCAAACATTCTCCTCCATCTTTCTACAGTTGACACATGCCCAACCCGTAAAATCTAACAGAATTGGCTTATTTACTTCCTTAGCATATGCCAAACCTTCCTCAAAATCTTGAAAGCAGTTAATTCCTAGCGGACACTCGCTCTCTTGTTCAAATACGCTGTAAAACTCTGGTGGTGGAAAACCACTCAATAATTTTAAGTGGGTTATTTTGGTAACACCCAGTATCAAGTAAACTGTAAATGCTAAACTTAAGAAAGCTGTTAATTTGCGACCGACAGCTAATTTCTTAATAGGCCCGTCATGCGGAAACTTATATAGACCAAATAAATAAAGTGTCATCGCTATTCCTAAAACAATCCATATTCCTAAAAATATTTCTCGCTTTAATATCCCCCAATGCCCGACCATATCTGCGTTTGATAAGAATTTTAATGCCAAGCCTATTTCTAAAAATCCGAGTACTACTTTTACTGTAGTCATCCATCCACCAGATTTTGGAAGTGAATTCAACCATGCCGGGAATAATGCAAAAAGAGCAAATGGTAAAGCTAGAGCAACTCCGAAACCGGTCATACCTGCAGTAAGATTAGTCGCTACTTCACCTTCCGCCAATGTAGTACCACCTAATAACCCTCCTAAAATAGGCCCTGTGCATGAAAATGACACTATAGCTAAGGTTACCGCCATAAAAAAGATACCGATAACTCCGCCAACCTTAGATGAAGCAGCATCCATTTTATTTGCCCATGAATTTGGCAAGGTTAGCTCATAGTATCCAAAAAAGGAAAAAGCAAAAAATAGAAATATGAAAAAGAATAAAAGATTCAACCATACATTAGTTGCTATTGAATTCAGTATCTGCGAATCGACCGAATCAAATAAATGAAATGGCAGACTTAATAAAAAGTAAATAAGTACAATAAAGAAACCATACAACAATGCATTTATAATCCCTTTTGATTTCTTCTGTGAGTGCTTTGTAAAAAATGACACGGTTAAAGGTATCATAGGAAACACACAAGGTGTCAATAAAGCTATCAGACCGCCAAGGAAACCTAATCCGAAAATGACCCAAATATTTGTGCTTTCGGAAATATTATCTTGACCTTGAGTAAGGAGTTCTTTATTTTTAAGATCTAATCTTAATTTTTCACCTAATACTAAGCTCCTATCATCTACAGTAGTAATAAGTTCCTTCGCTTTAGAACCATCTAAAGTGAAAATAAACTTTTTATCCATAGGGATACAGACTTCCTTACAGACTTGAAAAAACAAATCAATATCGATTTGGTTTATAGAAGGATCCAAAATTTTAATACGCTGTGTGAAAATTGCATCATCTTTAAAATAGGTTTCCTCTACTTCAAAAATATCACTGTACTCCTTAATTGTTTCACTCTCAAGCGTGCCATCAATTAATTCATAAATACTACCATTACCGTTATAAGTAAACTCGCTAGGCAATGATCCAAATTCTGATGTGAATTGAGAGTACATATGCCAACCCTCAAGAATTTTTGCCTGCATCACCAATTCATACTCGGTTTCAGAAATTTTATTTATTTCCTGCTCCCAAACTACCGGGTTATCATCCGATTGGGCATATGCACCAAAAGGCAACACAACCATAAAAAGTAGTAAAGCAATTATTCTCATCATGTCATTTCTATTTTTAAAATCTCTTCGGCGCTATTTTCAACTCTAAATCGATGGTCTGCCCGCATACCTATAACCCATACAATTTGCTCATTAGAGCATAATAACCATATCTCTTCTTTCGAAAGAACATCAACCTTCTCATCTTTAAAAAACTTTGAAAGTTTCTTTTTATGATTTAAGCCCAATGGATAAAAGTAGTCGCCCTTTTTCCATTTCCTTATCACCAAAGGATACTTTAACGTATTTTTTTGAACGAATATCTCCTTTAGTGAATTATTATAACGTTCAGGTACTACCGAAAATTTCAGCGATAAAGGATGATTTATTTCTACTAAATTTTCCTTTATTAAAAACTCCTGTTCTTCATCTTCTTTCTTATCAATAGGCGACAACAACAATACGTCACGATTCTTCACCAAAACATGCGTTGAAGACACCAACTGTTTTCCGCTCAACCCGTCTAATAAAGCCTCAAGATTCTCTAATTCCTTAAATCCGTACTCATTAAAAAGTCCGTATAGATACGTTGAAAGCGGATTTAATTTTTTAAGCTTCGAAATTGAAATTTCAAACTTATTATCTATTTCAATAAAAAGCTCTTCTTTCAACTTTCCAAGACAAGCGGAGGCAATGGTTTCGGTCTGACTTAAATAATGAATCGTATTATTGAAATTATCAAAAAAAGTAGGGTGCAACTCGCTCAATTTTGGTATAATCTCTAACCGTATTTTGTTCCTTAAATACTTGGTATCAGTATTACTTGCGTCTTCTCGCCAATTTAGTTCGTGCTCTTCAGCATATAACTCTAACTCCTGCCTAGTATAAGGCAAAAGAGGTCTTCTTAAAATAGCTGTTTTAGCTGGTATTCCTATTAATCCGTCTATACCAGTTCCCCTAGAGAGGTTTATTAAAAAAGTCTCTACATTATCATTGGCATGGTGGGCAGTTAAAATATATGGAATATTATGCTGTACTAATAACTGTTCAAACCAAGTATAGCGAAGTTCACGTGCTGCCATTTGAACTGAACCTTTGTGCTCATTTACATAGTCAATAGTATCAAAATGGGTCACGTAGACTACTATACCTAACTTCTCTCCATATTCGCGAACAAAATTTTCATCTCCGATACTATCTTCACCTCGCAATCTAAAGTTGCAATGCGCTAAAGAAAATTGAAGTTGAGCCTGTTGGCACAAATCAGTAAGTACCATACTATCCAAACCTCCACTACAAGCAATAATGAAGTGATTATCTAGCAACTCTGGAAAAGAATCTTCAATATGTTTTTTAAACGCTTTTAACACGGCATAAAGGTAACTAAGTATCTATGATCATTACGAATATCCTCGAGTTTTATCCCTTAAATCATCTCCTAAGAATTAAGAAATTAATTTAACGAAAGAAGCCACTTTCTCAGCATGAATTTTGGCTAAATCCGAGTTAGTAATTCCTTTTTCTTTATCGAAATTTTCACCATACCTAGGCAGCGAAAAGCTTTCTACAACATCACCCTTAAACCGAGTCAACATTTTTTCTGCAACCTCTAAAGCACCAATAGCACCACGACCTCCATTTGAAGTTGCCATTAACAAAATCTTCTTATCAACTAAAAACTGAGCATCTAACCTAGAAAGCCAATCTATTACATTTTTAAAATAAGCAGAAGGATAGCTATTATGTTCATTTACAGAAATTATTAAAGCTTTAGCATTGCTAATTTCATTTTTAAATTCAACAAGTGAATTTGAGAATCCGTTTTCCTTCTCAACATCTTGACTATACATAGGAAATGGGCAATTTGCCATATCACGCAACCGTACTTCATGACCATTTATTAAAGATGAAGTAAACTTCACCAATTCATAATTGATAGAAACTGAAGAATTACTACCTGCAAATGCTAAAACATACCCCATGAACCTGATTTTTGAATGTTTGCGAATTTAATTCAATTAGAATAAACCTTAACTTATTTTATCTAATTTTGCAGCCGTAAACATCCAAACATACTGTTTCATAAGTATATAGGATATAATTACTATAATGAGCAACTCTAAGTCAAGATTGTTTTTTTTAGATGCCATAAGAGCTTGGGCCATCTTAATGATGTTACAAGGTCATTTTATTGATGGATTACTAGATAATGCCTTTCGAGATAATTCTAATTTTCTGTTTAACACATGGAAATATTTTAGAGGAATTACAGCTCCTGTATTCTTTACAGTATCTGGGTTCATCTTTACTTTTCTATTGATTAAATCTCCACAAACTGGTTGGGACAACCCTCGTGTAAAAAAGGGTCTTAAAAGAGGATTTGAACTTTTAGCCATAGGATACCTTTTAAGAATGAACCTCTTCGGTATTTTCAAAGGGGAGGTTTACGACTCTTTCTACCTTATAGACGTATTACACTGTATAGGACTTTCATTATTGTTTATCACCGGTTTTTACCTACTCACCTTCACCAAACAAAAATGGATTTTCCCTATTATATTGATATCCACAACGTTTTTATTATTCTTATTCGAACCTACTTATAAGGCATCTAGTTTTGAATATTTACCTCAGTTTATCGCGAATTACCTCTCAAAGTCTAACGGGTCTGTATTTACGATAATACCATGGTTGGGCTATGCTACTATGGGTAGCTTCATGTCTGTTATATTCTCTAAATATCAAGACAATAAAAATTTATACACCTACATCGTTCCTATTTATATACTAACCGGATTGGTTTTAATCCTTTTTTCTTCAGACTTTTTCTATTCCATTTATGAAGCAACAGGAATACAATTATTCCAATCAATTTTCAATAACAACTATTTATTCATTCGTTTAGGTGATGTTCTTATCGTTTTTTCAATATTTATTATTCTACGTAAATATTTAATGAATAGCACTTGGTTGAAAATAGGACAAAGCACTTTATCGATATACATTATTCATTTTATTATTCTTTACGGAAGTTTTACTGGTATTGGGCTATATCGCTTTTTCCACCATTCTTTAAATCCTTGGGTAGCGGTATTTGGAGCAATACTATTTATGATCGCAAGCACCTTCATAGCTTTAAAATATGAAAATCATAAAGCTGAAGTTAAATCTGGTTTGTTTTCATTTTTATCTACTACGAGAATATATTTAGAACAAGCTGCACTTATCGCTTTTGAAATCGTAAGAACGCTAACCGAAAAAATACTTCGCGCTTTAGGCTTAATAAAAAATTAATTAAGGCTCTATCTAGTGAACACCTAAGAAGAGTTAATAAAACAAAAAAGCAGCCAAAAGGCTGCTTTTTAAATATATATTATCTACACTTTTAGATATGCAAAGCACGATCACCAGTTGCTGCTAATGCTGCTTCTTTAACTGCTTCGGCATATGTTGGGTGAGCATGGCTCATTCGAGAAATATCTTCAGCTGATGCTCTAAATTCCATTGCAGTTACAGCCTCAGTAATTAAATCTGCACAGCGAGCGCCAATCATATGCACCCCTAATACTTCATCAGTCTTCTTATCTGCTAATATCTTAACGAAACCATCAGTATCCATACTTGCTCTTGCACGCCCTAATGCACGCATAGGAAACTGCCCTACTTTGTAATCAACACCGGCCTCTTTAAGCTCCTCTTCTGTTTTACCAACAGCAGCAACTTCTGGCCAAGTATACACAACACCAGGTATTAAGTTGTAATCGATATGTGGTTTTTGACCCGCAATTAGCTCGGCCACCAAAGTACCTTCTTCTTCTGCCTTATGAGCTAACATAGCTCCTTTTATAACATCACCTACTGCATAGATATTATCAACGTTAGTTTTTAAGTGTTCATCAACTATCACTTTTCCTCTATCGTCTAATTTTACACCAGCTGCATCAGCATTCAATCCTTCTGTATAAGGTTTTCTACCTACCGCAACCAAACAATAGTCACCTTCAAAGATAACTTCTTGTCCTTTTTTATCATCAGCCTTTACAATGACTTTATCGCCTTTTCGTTCTACTGATTTCACTTTGTGAGATAAAGCAAATTTTACTTTTTGCTTTTTCATCACCTTGGTCAATTCTTTTGAAAGGGCAGCATCCATACCAGGAATAATACGATCCATGAATTCAACCACAGTTACATCCGCACCAAGTCTTTTGTAAACTTGGCCTAATTCTAAACCAATAACACCTCCACCAATAACAATCATATGTTTTGGCACTTCTTTAAGCTCTAAAGCTTCAGTAGATGTAATTATACGCTCCTTATCAATCTTAATAAATGGTAAGGTAGATGGTTTAGACCCTGTAGCAATTATTATATTTTTTGCCTCTATTTCTTCTGTTTTACCGTCGTTCTTTTTAATACTAACATGCGTAGCGTCTTTAAAGCTTCCAAGTCCTTCAAAAACAGTAATCTTATTTTTATCCATTAAGAATTGAATGCCCTTGGTAGTTTGATCAACTACGCTTTGCTTACGACCAATCATCTTTTCCAAATTCACCTTTATCTCTCCAGGAATTTCAATTCCGTGTTCTTCAAAATGATTAATGGCATCTTCATAATGATGAGAAGAATCTAACATTGCCTTAGAAGGTATACACCCTACATTTAAACAGGTTCCACCTAAAGTAGAATATTTTTCAATTATTGCTGTTTTCATTCCTAGTTGTGCACAACGTATTGCTGCTACGTATCCTCCAGGTCCTGAGCCTATAATGGCTACATCATATTGATCCATAAAATATTTGTTTTCTAATGTGATACAAAATTAATACTATTTTTAGTTTTAAAGCGGTATAGCGGTAGAATGCTTGACCTCTTTTATCGTAAAAGAACTTTGTGTACTACCAATATGATTCATGGCAGTTAGTTTGTTGACCATAAAATTTCTATAGGCATCCATATCTTGAACATGAATTTTTAATAGGTAATCATAATCTCCACTAAGATGATGACATTCTACAACCTCTTGCAATCGTAATACTTGAGCTTCGAACTGTTCAATATTATCTTTTACATGCTGCACAAGTTTCACATGGCAAAATACGGTAAAGTTCCTATCAACTATTGCCTTATCTACTAAGGCTACATAGTCTCTAATAGCTCCTGTTCTTTCTAACCTTTTTATACGCTCATAAATAGCCGTGGTAGACAAGCCAAGCTTTAAGGCATATTCCTTTGTGGTTTTTTTACTATCTGCCTGTAAAAGTTCAAGTAAATTGATATCTGTTTCGTCAAGTTTCATAGTGATTATGATTCTAAATAGTTCATCAAATTTAATCATTAATAGAAAATAATTCTATTTAATTTAAAATATTAGTTTAAAAAACTGAATAATGAAGTTTACATTGACAATCTCTCTATCAAAGGCTAGATTTACTTAAAATTACAACCCATGAGCCAAAAGACTAGCAACGATTTACAAGACTTACAATATTTCGGGGAATATGGCGGTGTTAATCCATCCATATCAGATTCCTCTACCTATACATTTATATCGGCAAAAACCATGTTCGATACTTTTGAGGGGAATACAGAAGGTTGTTATTTATACAGTAGACATTCTTCACCTTCCAATTTATATTTAGGCGAAGCTCTAGCTGCATTAGAAGGTACTGAAAGCGCAAACGTCACTGCTAGTGGCATGGGTGCTATTACTGCCGTTATACTTCAACTTTGTAACGCAGGTGACCATATTATTAGCAGTAGAACTATTTATGGAGGCACCTATGCCTTTATGAAGAATTTCTTAATCAAATTCGGAATAAAGACAACCTTCTTAGATATCACAGATCTTGATGCAGTAGCGAAAGCCATTACTTCAAAGACGAAAATGATTTATTGTGAAAGTGTTAGCAACCCGTTATTAGAGGTAGCAGATATTTCTGCACTCTCACGCATTGCAAAGAACAATGAACTTCCTTTGGTAGTTGACAATACATTTTCACCTCTTTCAGTAACCCCTACTAAATTAGGAGCTGATATTGTTATTCATAGTCTTACCAAATTTATAAACGGAACTAGCGATTGTGTTGCAGGTGTAGTTTGCGGTACATCAGAATTTTGCCTTAGCCTTAAAGATGTTAATAATGGTGCAGGTATGTTGTTGGGTAGTACTTTAGATAGTTTGCGTGCAGCTTCTATTTTGAAAAATATGCGAACTCTTCACATACGCATGAAAAAACATAGTGAAAATGCAATGTTCTTAGCGGAGAATTTTGAAAAGGATGGTTTACGAGTAGTTTACCCAGGACTTCCCTCCCATCCTGGTCATTTGATTATGGAAGATCAAATGAATCCTGAATATGGATATGGTGGATTGGTTACCATGGATGTTGGGACATTAGAGAATGCTAATGCACTAATGGAATTAATGCAGGAAAGAAAGTTGGGATACTTGGCAGTTAGCCTTGGTTTCTATAAAACTCTTTTCAGCGCACCAGGAAGCTCTACTTCCTCTGAAATCCCTTTAGAAGAGCAAAAAGAAATGGGCCTAGGAAACGGACTAATTCGTTTTTCAATTGGGTTAGATGATGATATTAAAAGAACTTACTCTCTAATGAAACAATGCCTATTAGACCTTAAAATACTGAATATCATTGGCGTAAATTCATAATATTCAAATTTAGATACGGCTTGCACATCCGTAGCATAAATCGTAATATTACGTATTAACCAAACGCATTTTAAATGTCAAACCAAAATTCTAATGAGCATAGGGAAAACGAACATATCGTAGCCAACAAAGAACTTAATCTGCTAGAAGCCCTCATTCCCGTTGTGCTTTTGATGATAATGTTAGCTTATAACATATTCTTTGCGGATGGAGAATGGTTTGGTGAATACTCAAATCAGATTATATTACTTATTGGGGGTGTTTTTGCTGCTATCGTTGGTTTTTTCAACAAGACGACATTCGAAACCATGGTTAGGGAAATTTATGAGAACCTAAAAAGTGTTTTTGTTCCTATTATGATATTGTTTTTGGTTGGCGCATTAGCGGGCACTTGGTTAGTAAGCGGAATTATTCCAGCTATGGTTTATTACGGACTAAAAGTGTTGAGTCCATCAATATTTCTTCCTGCATCAATTGTAATTGCCGCTATCATTTCTATTGCTACTGGTAGCTCATGGACAACTTCGGCGACCGTAGGTATCGCTCTGGTAGGTATAGGAACAGCATTGGGCATACCTACAGGCATGATTGCAGGTGCGGTAATTTCAGGAGCATATTTCGGAGATAAAATGTCTCCATTAAGTGACACCACGAATTTAGCACCCGCTATGGCAGGAACAGACTTGTTCACACATATTAAGTATATGTTCTATACAACAGGCCCTACCATATTAATAACTATTATTGCCTTTTCTATAATCAGTTTAAATATTGACACTACGGGTAATGCAGATGTAACAGGATTACTAAAAACAATTGCGCATACATTTAATATAACACCATATTTATTTATAGTACCAGTAGCTGTTATAGTGCTAATCTTATTGAAAACCAAGCCCCTAATAGCACTGGGCACAGGAGTTCTTTTGGCAGCCGTTTTTTCTTTTATTTTTCAACCTGAAATTTTATCAAGTCTTTCAGATTCTAAATTTAGCGCCCTTATAAATTCTATGCTGACTGACACCGCTATAGTAACTGAAAACGAAAAATTGAATGAGCTTTTTAGTTCAGGAGGAATGAATGGAATGCTTTGGACCATTTATCTTATCTGCTGCGCCATGGTTTTTGGAGGCATAATGGATGGCATTGGCGCACTCGCAAGAATTACACAATCATTACTAGCCGTTGCAAAAAGTGTATTCGGACTTTTTACAAGCACAGTTCTTAGTTGTATCGGTTTAAATGTAATAGCCAGTGATCAATACTTGGCAATAGTAATTCCTGGAAAAATGTTTAAAAAAGCATATCAAGATAGAGGGTTAGCTCCTGAAAACTTAAGTAGAACTTTGGAAGATTCTGGTACTGTTACTTCTGTACTAATACCTTGGAACACTTGTGGAGCATATCAATCTGGAGTACTAGGCGTAAGTGTCTCAGAATATTTCGCATACGCCATATTCAATTGGCTGAGTCCTATTATGACATTACTATTTGCAGCCTTCAATATTAAAATAAGGCAATTGGTTAGCAAAGATGGGTAATTATTGATTTTTTTAATTAAAACTCTACTTATTATATTCTATTAATCTTACAATTATGTAGTCAAATTACTTGGTCTTTAATAGGTTTAAAAACCAGGTGTAGACTCATGCATATGACCTTTTAAAAGAGCAAATTAATGAGATTACCCCATAATTAAGCTACTAACCGAGTTCATAGAAGAAAAAGACAGCGATTACATTTTAGAGACCATTGTGACTTTAGAAACGTTGACCGAGTTACCTTCTTTAAAAGATGAAGAACTCAACGTAATCGGAGAACTGATTTCAAATATGTACGGAGCATTAGATGTAGCAAGTAGCATACAACAAGGCACACCTAAAAAAGAAGCTCTAAACCAGTTCATGCTACGCGTGATGGGCTCTATAGACAAGTAAATTATTCTGTACAACAAAAAAAGTCCTTTCCATATGAAAGGACTTTTTTATTCATTTAAGCCCACGTTTCATCTTAATATTTTATAATTTCACGCTTTCAATCATATAAACACTAAGGTTATGGCTTCGGTTACATTAAAAGGAAATGCAATACATACTTTAGGTTCTTTACCAGCAACTGGCGGAAAAGCACCTGAATTTCAACTAACTAAAAATGACTTATCTACTGTAAAACTTTCAGATTATGAAGGCTCAAGAGTGGTTTTAAATATATTTCCCAGTGTCGCTACCGGTACATGTGCACAATCAGTTAGACAATTTAATAAAGAGGCTGCTGAATTAAATAACACCATCGTACTTTGTGTATCTAAAGACCTTCCTTTTGCGCAAGCTAGATTTTGTGGAGCAGAAGGTATCGAAAACGTTGAAATGCTTTCTGATTTTAGAGATGGTAATTTTGGAAAATCGTACCATGTTGATTTTTCTGATGGACCCTTAGCTCCTTTACATTCAAGAGCTGTAGTGGTTGTTGATGAAAAAGGAAACGTATTATACACCGAACAAGTAGCTGAAATTACTGAAGAGCCAAATTACAAAGCTGCTCTAGAAGCGTTAATGAACTAATAACAAACGACACTCATGCCCAAAGAATCTTTTTTGGTCAATCGTATTAAAAGTGTTGGTTTCGCCTTAAAAGGTGCCTTCTTGCTGATACGTACCGAAGCAAGCATAAAAATTCAAGTTTTTATTGCGATAGTTATGACTGCTGCAGGTTTTTATTTTGAGATATCCAATACAGAATGGATATCTCAAATATTCGCCATAGCATTGGTACTCGGTATTGAAGGGATGAATACGGCTGTTGAAAAAATATCTGATTTCGTACAACCTGAATTCGATGTAAAAATTGGTTTCATTAAGGATATTTCTGCTGGGGCGGTTATGCTGGTTTCAATAGCAGCAGCTATTATTGGTTTAATCATATACTTGCCCAAAATTTTATAGGTAGCATCATTGTTTCCTATAGCTCATCGTAAATTTGTAATTTAGCACCAGAATTAATTTTTAATGGCAAAGAAGGCAACTAAATCAAAGCCAAAACCTACTAAAAAAGGATCAACGTTTATATTATCCAAACAGAATAAAATTATTTTGGGTAGTTTGCTGATGCTTTTTAGTATCGCATTGTTCTTTTCATTTATATCGTTTTATTTTAATTGGCAAGATGATCAAAGTCTTCTTTCTGAATTCAAGGATCGTAATGAGCTAGCCAAAAATTTATTGAACAAATTCGGTGCAAGCATAAGCCACTTTTTCATGTACAAGGGCTTTGGTATAGCTTCACTTATACTCCCTTTTTTAATTTGCATCACAGGAATATATTTGTTTTTAGGACTTCCCTTAAAAGCTTTATTTAAAAAATGGTTTTGGGGCTTACTTTTCGTTGTATGGATTTCTGTTGCCTTAGGTTTCTTTGCAACAAGTAGTCCGTTATTAGGCGGATTAGTAGGTTTTGAAATGAATGATTTTTTACAAGATTATGCCGGCAAAATAGGTGTACTCTTGTTATTGGTTTTCGGTCTTATTTTCATTTTTGTACGATTGTTTGAAATTACTCCTGAAGAAATTTCTTCCTTTTTTAAATCAAGAAAAGAGGCAATTTCAACAGAATTTAAAGCCAGTAAAGAAAGAAAGGCAGCCAAGGCTGACGAGACATTTAGCACCTCTTTAGACGAAGACCTACCGGTAATCTTAGACACATACACCCACAAAACAGAGATTCCGCATTTAGAAAAAGAAGACGACCTGAAAAGTTTTGAAATAACTACTCCAGAACCAGAGGAAACTATTGCTATGGAAGTTGAGCAAGTAATTGAGGAACCTGAAGAAATTGACATCCTAGCTAATAAATTGGTAGATGATTTCGGAGAGTTCGACCCTACTTTAGAATTGGGTAGCTATAAATTTCCTACTATAGAGCTATTAGACCAACATGGAGTTACCGGTGGTATTACTATAAATCAAGAAGAGTTAGAGGAAAACAAGAATAAAATTGTTGAGACCCTAAAAAATTATAAAATAGGAATCGCCCAAATAAAAGCTACTATTGGACCTACCGTTACCTTGTATGAGATTGTACCTGAGGCGGGCGTAAGAATATCTAAAATTAAAAACCTAGAAGATGATATTGCTTTGTCATTAGCGGCATTAGGTATTCGTATTATCGCGCCAATTCCTGGTAAAGGTACTATAGGCATAGAAGTACCTAACAAAAACGCAACTATTGTTTCTATGCGTTCGGTAATTGCATCGAGTAAATTTCAGAAGGCAGAAATGGAATTACCAATAGCTTTTGGTAAAACAATTAGCAATGAAACCTTTGTTGTCGATTTAGCCAAAATGCCTCACCTTTTAATGGCAGGCGCAACAGGCCAAGGTAAATCTGTTGGTTTAAATGCCGTATTAACTTCCTTATTATATAAAAAGCATCCTGCAGAAGTTAAATTTATATTGGTAGATCCAAAGAAAGTTGAATTAACGCTTTATAATAAGATTGAACGCCATTTCTTGGCTAAACTTCCTGATTCCGCAGAAGCTATCATAACTGATAATACAAAGGTGATTCATACCCTTAATTCACTTTGTATTGAAATGGATAACCGATATGAACTTTTGAAATTAGCGATGGTTCGTAATTTAAAGGAATACAATACAAAATTCAAGGCTCGTAAATTGAATCCGAATGACGGGCATAAGTTTTTACCATACATTGTACTGGTAATTGATGAGTTTGCCGATTTAATTATGACTGCCGGTAAAGAAGTGGAAACACCAGTAGCAAGACTTGCACAATTGGCTAGAGCCATTGGTATTCACTTAATAATTGCAACACAACGACCATCTGTTAACGTTATTACGGGTATAATTAAAGCCAACTTCCCAGCGAGATTAGCTTTTCGAGTCACCTCTAAAATAGATTCTAGAACAATATTAGACACTTCTGGCGCCGACCAATTAATTGGTCGTGGAGATATGTTGTTCACCCAAGGTAATGATGTTACCAGAATTCAATGCGCATTTGTTGACACACCTGAAGTTGCAAAAATTGTTGAATATATTGGTAGTCAGCGTGCATACCCAGATGCCTATGAACTTCCTGAATATAGCGGAGAAGATTCTGGCACGAGTGTTGATTATAATGTTTCAGATAGGGACCAAAAGTTCCGTGAAGCTGCTGAAGTAATTGTAATTGCACAACAAGGTTCAGCATCTTTAATTCAAAGAAAACTAAAATTAGGGTACAATCGCGCTGGTAGAATAATCGATCAATTGGAAGCTGCAGGAATTGTAGGCCCTTTTGAAGGCAGTAAAGCAAGGCAAGTTTATATATCAGACATGGTAGCCCTTCAACAATTATTGGATAATGAATAATATTAAAAAAGAGATGAAGAAAATTATTATTGTATTAACGATTATGCTTACCGCAAACTTTGCTAATGCTCAAGGTGCAGATAAGGCTAAAGCTTTATTAGATCAAGTCTATACTAAAGTTCAGAGTTACAATAACATCTATGTTGATTTCAAGTTCGATTTAAAGAACGTTGAAGCAGGTATTAACCAAGAGACTAGAGGCGATGTTACACTTGAAGGCAACAAATACATTTTCAATTACCTAGGCTCTCAACAATTGTACGACGGTAAGAAGGTGTATACTATTGTACCAGAAAACGAAGAAGTCACCATCGAAGATAAGTCTGACGATGAAAACGCAATGACACCTTCAAAAATGTTGACTTTTTACAAAGAAGGTCATAATTATGCCTGGGATATCTTACAAGATATACAAGGAAGGAAAATTCAATATGTGAAATTGACACCTATAGATTCTGACACCGAAATAAAATCGAGATTACTGGGAATAGATATGGGCACAATGCATATTTATAAATTAATTGAAACAGGAAAGAACGGAACAAAGACTACAATCACTGTTAATTCTTTTAAAACAGACGAAGTTTTATCCAAAACCTTATTTACTTTTGATGAAGCTAAATATAAGGATGAAGGCTATTTCATTCTAAGAAATTAGAACTATTGAGAATACTAGACCGATATATCCTATCAAGGTTCGTCTTTAATTTTGTCAGTTCGTTTGTAATATTGATGTTCATCTTCATATTCCAAACGATTTGGCTTTTTATTGATGACCTAGCGGGTAAAGGTCTAGACATTGTAATTATAGGCAAGTTCCTATTTTACCTATTACCTGATCTTACCGAAAAAGTACTTCCTTTAACTGTACTATTATCCTCTATTTTAACTTTTGGTTCAATTGCAGAGAACTATGAGTTTGCTGCCATGAAAGCCTCAGGTATATCATTACAGCGTTCTATGTTAAGCCTAATTGTTTTTGTAACCATATTAGGTGCTGTAACCTTCTTTTTTGCCAATAATGTAATTCCATTGTCGCAACGTAAAATCTATAACCTTCGTAGAAATATTGCTAAAGTAAAACCCGCAGCTGTAGTATCAGAAGGTGTATTTAGCGATTTTGAGGGAATGAATATTAAAGTTGATGAGAAGTATGGTGATAATGATCGTTTCTTAAAGAACGTTATCATACATGAAAAATCTAAGTCAAACCTTAACATTACTGTAATAAAAGCGAAGACTGGTGAATTGATTAGTAGTGAAGAATCTGATTTCATTCAACTTGTATTACGAGATGGTCATTATTATAATGATGTGGAAACAAAAAGCAATGACAGCAAAATGAAATTTCCTTTTGCACAAGCTGATTTCGAAACCTATACCATGAATATCGAAATTCCAGATATTAATAATGATGAGTTAGAAGAAGAGCGAGATATCAGTACAGACAAGATGAAAAATATCTCACGTCTAACTAAAGATATTGATTCTTTACGCGGAGATAATTATAAAATTGTTCGTGCATTTTCAAAAAACATTGAAAGCAGAAGCGGCATATTTGTTCCATTAATTACAAAGAATACTGATTCTACCAAAGCTGACATGGTAACAAAAAAGGATTCAATCTCAACCAAAAAAGCAATTATAGCAAAGGCGAATATTGCTTTACAAGATTCCATAAAGGAGAATTTTCTTATTCTTTTCCCCGAGTGGCAGCAGATACAAATATTAACTACCGCTAAAAATGGTATTAGTAGTATTCTTGGCACTGTAAGCGGTAAAAAAGAGGAAATGCAAAAAAGATATAAAATCTACAACATGCATATTCTATCGCTTCATAATAAATATGCTTTGGCTTTTTCGTGTATTATTCTATTTTTCGTTGGTGCCCCGCTTGGTGCTATCATTAGAAAAGGTGGATTGGGTTTACCGATGGTCATTGCGATAGTACTTTTCCTAATCTATTATTTCATAGGAGTATTTGCGAGTAATTATGCTAAAGAAGGCAATATTCACCCAATGTTAGGTGCTTGGCTTTCCACATTGATTATGCTACCGTTAGGTGTTTTTCTAACTAAAAGAGCAACCGAAGACAAGGGAATGGTGAATTTTGGATTTATTTCAGATTTCTTCCAAAAAATATTTAAGAAAAAAGATAAAAGCTGATTGTTTAAACATGACTGATCTTAAAAAAATACAATTGAACACTATAGAAGAAGCGATTGAAGACATTCGTTTAGGTAAAGTAATCATTGTTGTTGACGATGAAAATCGTGAGAACGAAGGTGATTTTTTAGCCGCTGCTGAATTAGCAACGCCTGAGACTATTAACTTCATGGCCACTCACGGTAAAGGCCTTATTTGCGCTCCTTTAACGGAAGGTCGTTGTAAAGATTTAGGATTACACATGATGGTAAATACCAACACTGACCCTTTTGAAACAGCTTTTACAGTTTCTGTAGATTTAAGAGGTAACGGTGTAACAACAGGTATATCAGCATCCGATAGGTCTAAAACAGTTTTTGCCTTAACAGATGCAAATACTAAACCTCATGATTTAGTGAGACCAGGGCATGTATTTCCATTGGTTGCCAAAGAAGGTGGTGTATTACGTAGAACAGGACATACGGAAGCTGCAATTGATTTTGCAAGACTAGCTGGTTTAAAACCTGCAGGGTTTATTGTAGAAATAATGAACGAGGATGGAAGTATGGCGAGACTTCCTGAATTAGTAAAAGTGGCTAAAAAATTTGATTTAAAAATTGTTTCAATTGAAGATCTTGTCGCCTATAGAATGGAGCATGATAGTTTAATCAAGAAAGAAACTGATTTTGACATTGTTACAAGATTCGGAGACTTTAGGTTACGAGCATACAAACAAACTACTAATAATCATGTGCATCTTGCTCTTACCAAAGGTACATGGTCTTCTGAAGATAAAATTTTAACGCGTATTAACTCTACGCTAATCAATAATGATATCTTAGGAACCTTAACACATAACCCTGATGAAAAATTAGAGGATATGTTTAAAAAAATAAATCAAGAAGGTAAAGGTGCCATTGTTTTTATAAATCAAGATTCTGAATCACTTAATCTGCTTTCGAGATTAAAAGAACTTAAAGAGCTACAAAAACAAGGCATCACTAAAGCTCCTAAAATAGAAATGGATAGCCGTGACTTCGGTATAGGAGCCCAAATATTGCATGATTTAGGTATTCACAAAATGAAACTAATGACCAATAGCACCCAAGCAAAACGTGTGGGAATTGTAGGTTATGGATTAGAAATTGTAGAGAATGTCGCCTATTAAAATTCTAGGCTAATTTTGCTAAAACCTCTTTCATTTTAATAGCACGTTCAGCAACCTGTTCATCCGTCCAACTAAGTTTTATTAGGCATGAAATAGTTCTACCTACCCATGCATCAGATTTTGAGAAGTCTGATTTAGAATAATCTGGCAATTGATTGATAACCTCTTGTGGAAGTTTCCCCAAAGATTTTTTATGGGTTAAATGTTCCCATTTTTTATAGTAGTGCCAATTATTATCAAACCAATAAAAACAAGCATCTATACCAGCATCACCCAAAGCAGTGTGGGCTTTCTTAGCTAATTCTTCTGTTGGCAAAAAGAATGATAGGAATGAGTAATTTTCAACTCCACCAGTAGGCACTCTTCTAAAAGTAACATTAGAAAGTGAATCAATTGTATCTCTTAATGTGGAGTAATGTTTTTTTTGGATAGCTACAAAATCATCTAAACGTTCAATTTGAGCACAACCGACCGCTGCGTTCAATTCAGAAATTCTAAAATTATATCCCAAAAACGGATGAGTTTCTGTTCCCCTATTGTTACCAACATGATCGTGACCATGATCAGAATAATGATCTGCGTTTATCTTAAACTTCTCATTGTTTGTAATAATGGCTCCACCTTCACCACAGGTAATGGTTTTTACATAATCAAAAGAAAAACATCCTAAATCACCATAACTACCTAAAGGCTTTCCGTCAAAACTACCTCCAATTGCTTGGCATGCATCTTCTAACAAGAGCAAGTTATGTTTATCGCATATATGTTTCAACGCTTTAAGGTCTGCCATAGAGCCACACATATGAACAGGCATAACAACTTTTGTTTTACTAGTAATTGCATGTTCAACTGCAGAAGGGTCTAGTGTTAATGTATCATCTATGTCAACTAAAATTGGCACAGCACCAATTGCTAAAATAGATTCAAAACTTGCTACGAACGTAAATGTTGGCATAATAACTTCATCACCCGCCCCTACTCCTGCACTTGCCAACGCCACTGTTAGCGCAGCAGTACCGCTACTTACCACTTGTGCATGTTTAGCCTCCATTCTCTTTGCTAACGCCTTTTCAAGCTCTAAAGCCTTCCAATGGTTATTTCGCATACCATCAAAACCATAACGCATAAGCACTCCAGAATCTAATACATCTTGTACTTGATTTTTTTCACTTTCACCAAATAATTCAAATCCTGGCATTCTTTCTTGTTTTAATAGTTATACAAATCTTGTTTAAATTATCGGTAAAACCAAAGTTTTATGGCTAGTATCGACACCATAACAATGAGAAATTTTTTCACAAAACCATCTCCCCTTTTTACTGAAACTCGACTAGCAAACCAAGCACCACTTCCATTACCTATGGCTAAAATTAATCCGATTTTCCAATTCACTTGGTTATTCCAGGCAAAAACAACCAAAGCAGATACCATATACATAAAAACGACGGCTACTTTGGTCGCATTAGAACGTACTAACGTCATCTTATTTATATAATGAAGAAATAGAATTATAATAAACCCTATACCCGCATTTATAAAACCTCCATAAATTCCAAAAAAGAAAAATGCAATAATACCTAACCACAAATATTTACCTGTAAGTCGCTCTTGAACCTCGTTGATACTAATTTTTGGGCCAAATGCTACAATAAGCACCACACAAATCATGACAACTGCTAATATTCGATTAAATAGAGGGCCATTAATATCAACTGCTAAATTGGCACCAATTATAGAGCCAATAAAAGCAGAGCAACCCAAGTATAAATTAAATGGAAAGGTTGAAACTCCTTTACTTTTAAAACCGGCAGTTGCTATTGCAGTTTGAAATATGACAGCTACCCTATTTGTACCATTTGCCAAGGTTGATGGTAATCCAAGAAAAATTAGAATAGGTAGTGAAAGTAGAGAACCGCCACCTGCAACTGTATTAATAAAACCAACGATAAAACCGACGACAATTAATAAAGGATAGGCATACCATTCTTCCATAGAACAAAGGTAAACCGAATTTCATTATTGAAATATTACAAAATTAAGATTAGTAAAGATCCGTAGATTACTAATTAAAGATCAACTTTTAATAATTCTACTTAAGCCCTTGATATCCAAAAGATTTTATTTGCTTAAAAGCCTCTTCAACTGTTTTCACAGGTAACTTACAGGTGTTATTTTGGCATACATAAATGAATGTGTCAGCGATATCATAGCGATCTTTAAAAAGCGATATATCACTAGAAACTGTACTACCTACAAGCAACGTGTTCGCTAAATAAGTGGCATTTATTTGATTGATATGATCTTTCGCATTACTACCAACTACAGCTATTTCATAAAAAGGGTATACTTGTTGCAAAAACAATGAGCCCCATGTACCATAGCTTACAGCGTAATTTTCAAAATCACTCACCAGTAACGAACCCATCTTTTCGGCTTTCTTTAAATATTCTGTATTATATTCCAAATGACCAATTCTGAAAAGATTCTGCGCCATAATTGCATTAGCGGATGGCACTACTCCATCAGATGTGTTTATTATTTTCGGCACCAATTCACTCGATTTATTGTAATAAAACAATGCTGACTCACTTTTATATTTATCAATAGCCGTGTTCATTAATTTTATTGAAATTTCTAGATACGAAACGTCTAAGGTTACCTCATACAATGCAAATGCGCTTTTACCCAGAAAAGCATAATCTTCTAAAAAAACTTCTTTCTGCTTACTATCGGTAGTAAATGAATGAACCAATACATCATTATTATGGTTATTGGCTTTTATATATTCAAAGATTGATTTTGCCTCAGTTAAGTATTTTTCATCACCAAAGGCCTTATACGCCTCCAACAAACCATCAATTAAAAGTGCATTCCAAGAAGTAATAATCTTGTAATCTTTAGTAGGTTTAGTCCTTTTTTGCCGGGCCTTATATAGAATGCTTTTCCATTGTTTTATTTTATTCTGTAATTCATTTAACGCTATGTTAGACTCCTTTGAAAAATTGGCCTTAGAAGTAGTATTATTCAATACAAAATTTCCATTTTCCCATACCTCATTATCTTGAATACCATAAAATTTTGAAAATAGTTCGAAATCGTCACCTAACAGCTCTTGTATTTCCTCCTGTTTCCAAACATAATAAACTCCCTCTTCACCATTAGTATCCGCATCCATTGCACTAAAATATCCTCCAGTTTCATTTCTCATTTCAGTTTTCAAAAACTTAAAAGTTTCGTTAACCACATCAGCATACTCTTCATTACCAGTCAGCTTAAATGCCTTTGACAATAAATTAATCATTTGGGCATTATCATACAGCATTTTTTCAAAATGAGGTACTTTCCATTTATCATCAGTGCTGTATCTAAAGAATCCGCCGTCTACATGATCGTAAATCCCTCCATGTGAAACTTTATCTAACGTGTTTAAAACATGATTTTCGGCATCGACATCTTGTTGCAAAACGGCATAGTCTAACAACATATTCAAATTCGTTGGTAAAATAAATTTTTGCTGCCCTTTATTACCTCCCCATTCTATATCCCATAATAAAGACCATTCTTCAACACCACTTATAACTTTATCGGCTGTAACTGCATTGGCCATTTGTTTTGCAGGTTGTTCGTATACCTCTTGCACTCCATTAGCCAGCATTGAAGCGTATTCTCTTATTTTTTCTGGGTTCTTCACAAATTCTTCGCTGAATTTGTGAAGAATTGATTTCCATTCATCTTTTTCATGATACGTACCTAAATAAATAGGACTTCCATCGGGAAGTATTATAGCGTTCATAGGCCAACCACCAGTACCATTCACCAATTGCAATGCCGTTTGGTATACCATATCTAAATCTGGTCGCTCTTCCCTATCCACCTTTATGCTGATAAACTTTTCATTCATCAATTTGGCCACCTCTATATCCTCAAAAGACTCCTCTTCCATTACATGGCACCAATGACAAGTAGAATACCCAACACTTAAAACAACCAATCGATTTTCTTTTTTCGCTAACTCGAAAGCGCTTTCTGACCATGGTTTCCAATCAACAGGGTTGTGTGCGTGTTGTAGTAGGTAAGGACTGGTTTCATGGATAAGTTCATTAGTAAACTCATAATCAGTAGTCTCAAGCTTTTCTTGTCCTAATTTTTCATTCTTTTCAGTGCCTCCGTTTTTACAAGAACCTAATAGAATTGAAAATACAATGAGTAAAGATAGCTTAGAGATGTTCATATGATAAAAGGAAATAATTACAAATAGATTCGTCAAAGATAATTTTATTTTAAACCTATCGCATTCATAGCTTTATTTGATATTACTAAAATAGAATTAACGAAAGGGTTTTAGTAGCTAATTTCACTATTCTACTTTTAACAAAAAAGTGCTATAGGCAAAAGGAATCTTATAATTCATAAATTTATTTCGCTTTTCTTTTCAATTATTATTAGCAAGCAGGTTTATTTAAATGCACACTTATCAATAGAATTACCCTATTTTTAAAGGTAATGTGCTTGCAAAAACCTCTAAAATGAAACATATAAACGTATACATAATCCTTTTTCTACCAATGTTTACTATGCTACATAGTCAGCAGGCTGATGGCTATAAACTTTGGTTAAAATATGATAAAATCGAAAATTCTGAATTACTTAACGAGTATGCTGAAATAGTAAGTTCTATATATTTTAAGGATGATAACGATATCTTAAAAAATGCAAAGAAAGAGTTTTCCCTTGCACTACCTCAAATGCTAAATAAGCAGGTAAAATATTCAAGCAACATAAGTTCAGATAACTCCCTAATTGTTGACGTTTATGAAAACTTACCAAATGATTTAAAGGATTTGGTTGGTAATGATATTGAGGTATTAACAGACGAAGGATTTATAATCAAATCATTGACCTATAAAAAGAAATCAATTACTATTATAAGCGCAAAAAAGAATATCGGAATTCTCTATGCTACGTTTCGGTTTTTACATTTAATGCAAACACATAAAAAATTAAAATCTATTGACTTAGTAGATAGTCCTAAAGTAGATTTAAGAATGTTGAATCATTGGGACAATCTTGATCGCAGTGTAGAACGTGGGTATGCAGGTTTCTCATTATGGAATTGGCAAAAATTACCAGAATACATAGATCAACGCTATATAGATTATGCAAGAGCAAATGCATCTATTGGTATTAATTCAACGGTTCTTACTAATGTAAACGCCAATGCCTTAGTGCTCACACCTATGTATTTAGAAAAAGTAGAAGCCCTAGCCAATGTTTTTAGAGGATATGGAATAAAGGTCTATTTGACTGCTCGCTTTTCTGCACCTATTGAAATTGGCAATCTAGAAACCTCCGACCCACTTAATCCAGAAGTGGAAAAATGGTGGTCTAATAAAGTAGCTGAAATATATAAGCGAATTCCTGATTTTGGTGGATTCTTAGTTAAAGCAAATTCAGAAGGCCAACCAGGGCCACAAAACTATGGTCGCAACCATGTAGATGGGGCTAATATGATGGCTACTGCATTAAAACCATTTGGTGGTAATGTAATTTGGAGAGCTTTCGTTTATTCCGAACACGACGATACAGATAGGGCTAAACAAGCCTATGATGAATTCTTACCTTATGATGGTAAGTTTAAAGACAATGTTTTAGTTCAGGTGAAAAACGGAGCAATAGATTTTCAACCTCGAGAACCATTTCACCCTATGTTCGGGGCTATGAAAAAAACTCCATTAGTAATTGAATTTCAAATTACGCAAGAGTATTTAGGCTTTAGCAGCCATTTGGTTTTCTTGCCGAAACTTTTTGAAGAAGTCTTAGATTCAGATACGTATCAGAAAGGCAAAGGCTCCACTGTGGCAAAGGTTATTGACGGAAGTTTGTATGGTAATACCTTATCAGGAATTGCAGGTGTTGCCAATATTGGCACTGATTTAAATTGGACAGGACATCCTTTTGCTCAAGCAAATTGGTACGGCTTTGGTCGTTTGGCATGGGATCCTGATTTAAGTTCCGAGAAAATTGCTGATGAATGGTTGAGAGCCACCTATAGTAATAACCAAGATTTTATTGAGCCCGTAAAAAACCTAATGCTTACTTCTAGAGAGGCCGTTGTTAATTACATGAATCCGTTAGGCTTACATCATATTTTTGATACTGGCCATCATTACGGTCCAGGCCCATGGGTCGATAATTTAGGTAGACCAGATTGGAATCCTGTTTACTATCATCAAGCAGATGCAAATGGTATTGGCTTTGACCGTACACCATCGGGCAGTAATGCTACTGAGCAATACGCTTCATATTTAGAGAAAACATTTAATGATATAAACACTATACCCGAAGAATATCTCCTTTGGTTTCATCATGTTCCATGGGACTACAAATTACAGAACGGAAACACTTTATGGGATGGTATTGCTCTAAAATATCAAGAAGGTGTAAATGACGTAACTCATATGATTCAAACTTGGGATAACGCGAAACCTTATTTAAACGATAGTGAGTATAACGAAGTGAAAATGTTATTACAAATTCAATTAAAAGAAGCCAAGTGGTGGCGAGATGCATGTTTATTATATTTTCAAACATTTTCGAAAAAAGAATTACCAGAAGGAGTTGAAAAACCAACACAAAGTTTAGAATATTATAAGTCACTTAAATTTCCATTTGCTCCAGGTATTCGACCACAATGGGATTAATCAACTTTCAAAATCTATTTAAACGATGGAACTTTTTTTTAAAACAAGATTGTTAAAGTCATTTTTCTTCTCAACAACCCTAATTTTAATTATCATAGGTTGTAAAGAGCAAAATAAAGTTGCAGATATAAATATAGAACCTTCCCTAAAAAATGGATTTAAAAAAGAGTTCCTAATTGGTTCAGCTGTAAATGATAATCTAATTTTAGAGAAAGATAGTTTAGGCGCGCAACTTGTAAAGCGAGAATACAATTCCATCACACCAGAAAACTCAATGAAGTGGATATATATGGAACCTAAAAAAGGAACCTTTAACTTTGAAATGGCTGATCAGTATGTTGATTTTAGTTCCAAAAACAATTTGGTGTTCATAGGCCACAATTTAGTATGGCATAGCCAATTGGCAGATTGGGTATCTGAAATTGATAACAAGAAAGAACTGTCTGAAAGTTTAAAAAATCATATACAAACTATTGCATCTAGATACCGGGGTAAAATACACGGTTGGGATGTTGTTAACGAAGCCTTGAACGAAGATGGAACCTTGCGTAATTCTCTGTTTCTAGAAAAACTCGGTCCAAATTATATAATGAATTCATTTAAATGGGCACAAGAATCTGATCCTAATGTTGAGCTTTATTACAATGATTATAACATGACTAATCCTGAAAAAAGAGCCGGGGCAATTAAACTAGTTCAAATGCTTCAAGAAAATGGGGCGAAAATAGATGGTATAGGTATGCAAGGCCATTGGAGCTTAGAAGAACCATCATTAGAAGAAATTGAAGAAAGTATCATAGACTATTCTAAACTGGGGATTCAAGTGATGATAACCGAATTGGATATTACCGCTTTACCCAACCCGTGGGATTTACAAAGAGCCGAGGTAAATCAAAATTTTGAAGGTAGCGAGTTTATGAATCCGTACCCTACTCAATTACCAGATTCTATTTCCAAAAAACTTGCAAAGCGCTATCACGATATCTTCCAAATTTTCAAAAAACATAAAGACAAAATTGGTAGAGTCACTTTTTGGGGTGTAAACGATGGTCAATCTTGGTTAAACAATTGGCCTATAAGAAACAGAACTAATTACCCACTTTTATTCGATAAACAATACAAACCAAAAGCAGCATATTACAGTGTCTTACAAGTTGCTAATGACAGCCTTAATTAAACCAACTAATTTCAAATGAACAACAATCATAAAATTTCTCTTAAAGAAAAAATCGGATATTCTTTAGGAGATTTATCTGCAAACCTAGTTTTTCAAACCTTAGTAACCTATTTGGCATATTTCTACACCGACATATACGGCCTAGAAACAAAAGATGCTTCGGTTATAATCTTTATTGTAGGTATGATTGCAGCTTTTGCTTTCAACCCAATTATTGGGGCATTAGCGGATAGAACCAGAAGTAAATGGGGCAAATTTAGACCTTGGATTTTATTTACCTCGGTACCATTGGGCATTGTTGCCCTACTTGCATTCAGCACACCGAATTTTGATTATACCGGTAAAGTGGCATATGCTGCAATTACATATACGTTACTTCTGTTATTATATGCTGCAAATAACCTACCATATGCGGCGTTAAGCGGTGTTATTACAGGTAGCATGAAAGAACGTAATAGTATATCTTCATATAGATTCGTAGCCGTTATGTTCGCGCAATTCTTTGTTCAAGTTTTTATGTTACCAATTATAGAATATGCAGGCGATGGCGATAAGGCTGTGGGTATAGAAATTGTAATGACCTATTTAGCAATAATCGGCACCGTAATGCTATTGATTACATTTTTCACTACCAAAGAAAGAGTTATACCTACTGTCGAACAAAAATCTAGCCTTAAAGAAGATTTGGGAGATTTAGTAAAGAACAAGCCTTGGATCATTATGCTGGTATTAACAACCTTGGTTTTCATTACGTTAGCCATGAAAGGTGGTTCATATGTGTATTACTTTGAAAATTATGTTGATGCCGCTAGTCTAGGCGAATTCATCGGTCCGTTACTACATGGTTTAAATACGATTGGTATTGATTTTTTTGGTGATAACCCTATTTCTGCTGGGTTCGGATTGTTTAATGCAGGCGGAATTATTTTTATGATAGTGGGTATTTCTTTATCAAAAGGATTGGCCGATAAGTTTGGCAAGCGCGATGTATTCGGTTGGGCTCTTTTTGTATCAACTTTGTTTATTGCCGTATTTTATTTCTTTACCCCAACCTCAGTTGAATTAATGTTCTTATCACAAATTTTGCACGGATTTTTCTATGGAATAACCATACCATTATTATGGGCTATGATTGCTGATGTAGCAGATTATTCTGAATGGAAAAACAATAGACGTGCTACCGCCATTATTTTTTCTGCCATGATGATTGGCTTAAAATTAGGCCTTACCATTGGTAGTTCTTTGGTTACATGGATTTTAGGACTCTACAATTATATTCCAAAGAAATTTGCTACCACAGAAATGGTTACACAACCAGAGAGTGCCATAGAAGGTACCAAGTTACTCGTAAGCATCTACCCTGCAATAGCATTTTTCTTAGCGATTGCATTGTTGTTTTTTTATGAGATTAATAAGAAAATGGAGACTCAGATAGAAGAAGATTTAATAACAAGAAGAAAAGCCTAAACGATGCCAGAAGATAGTATTGAACATATTGATTTTGAAAATTTAAACGATAAAGCTATTTCAAAACCCTTAGTATCCCATATATATACCGCAGATCCATCTGCACATTATTTCAATGGAAGAATTTATATATATCCTTCTCATGATATAGAATCTGACATCCCTTTTGATGATTTAGGAAGTCACTTCGCCATGGAAGATTATCATGTGCTTTCATTAGATAATGTAAATAGTGAAGCCATTGATCACGGAGTTGCATTACATGTAAATGATGTTGCTTGGGCAGAAAAGCAAATGTGGGCGCCAGATGCAGCCCATAAAAATGGAAAATACTATTTATATTTTCCTGCAAAGAAAGCTGACGGTATTTTTCAAATTGGGGTTGCTGTTTCTGATAATCCTATAGGTCCATTTAAGCCGCAACCAGAGGCTATAAAAGGCAGCTATAGTATAGATCCAGCTGTTTATGAAGATGAAGATGGCAGCTACTATATCTATTTTGGTGGTATTTGGGGTGGCCAACTACAAAAATACAGAGACAACGTTTATAGCTCTGAAAATGAATTACCAAAACCTGAGGAAAATGCCTTACTACCTATTGTAGCAAAGTTGACAGATGATTTACTAGAATTTGCGGAAGAGCCCAAAGAAATTAAAATAGTAGATGAACACGGAAACTTAATATTAGAAGGTGATAATGACCGTAGATTTTTTGAAGCCTCATGGTTGCACAAGCACAACGGTAAATACTATTTTTCTTATAGCACAGGCGACACCCATTTTATTTGCTATGCTATCGGTGATAATCCCTACGGACCATTTACATACGGTGGTAGAATTTTAGAACCGGTAGTAGGATGGACCTCTCATCATTCTATTTGTCAAGTAGATAACAAATGGTATTTGTTTTATCATGACAGTAGTCTTTCTAAAGGCATCACACATTTACGCTCTGTAAAAATGGCTGAAATTGAGCACCAAGAAGATGGTCATATAAAAACATTGACTCCCTATAGTTCGTAATTTCAGACAGCTAAAAACATCTTTTTCAACATGATTAAATGAAACCAAATGGAATCATTTAATCATGTTTTCTATTTTGATATATCATAATTTAACTTCTAATATTTAAGTCTAGAAATATTTTAGAATTGACTAGCCAAATATTTTGTTCAAGTAATATTTATTTAAATAGTAATTTCATCCTTTGAAATATAACAATTTGTAACCTTTTAGGTTTTACAATAGAAAAATCAAAATTTACGCATAACGGAATGTCAAATAAAAAATATACAGTTTTAGGCGAAACCATTGAAAAAGGCAAAGGAGCACAACTCAATTTAGATATTGCCAAACTTCATACAAGAACTAAAATAGAAGTACCTGTAATTGTACAACGAGGTAAAAAAGATGGCCCCACCCTTTTAATAACAGGGGGCATACATGGTAATGAAATCAACGGTGTAGAAATAGTACGCCAGTTGGTATCTAATAAGTACAACAAACCGGAGTGCGGTATGGTTATCTGTATTCCTGTAGTAAACATCTTTGGTTTTTTGAATCAAACAAGACAGTTTCCCGATGGTAGAGATTTAAATAGGGTTTTTCCAGGAAGCTTGCGCGGTTCTTTGGCAAGTAGGTTTGCCTATCACTTAGTGAAAGATATTGCACCGGTTATCGATTATTGTATTGATTATCATACGGGTGGTGACAGTCGTTTTAATGCGCCTCAAATTAGAATAGATAAGAATGATGCAGAAGGGCTTGCTCTAGCGAAAGTTTTTGGTGCAGAGTTTATTGTAAAATCTGCCGGAAGAGAAAAATCGTTTAGAGAGACCTTACATCAATTAGACAAGAAAGTTTTGTTATATGAAGGTGGAAAATCACTTCAAATTCATCGTGATATTACAGATACCGGTATTGCTGGTGCCTTGCGTTTAATGCATCATTTGGGCATGCGTAATTTCGATAAAGAACTAAAACAAATGAATTCTAAGCCCATTACCCCAAAATTGGTAAATGCATCTAAGTGGTTACGAGCAAAACACTCTGGCATGTTTCATCCTATTGTAAAAGTGGGTCAAAAAGTGGAAAAAGGTACTGAATTAGGTAATATTTCAGGACCATTTGGGTATTTCGAGCGTAAAATGAAGGCTGGTGATTCTGGTTATATTATATGCATTAATGAGTCTCCCATTGTAAATCAAGGTGATGCTATTTTTCATATAGCACATGATATTGAGCAAATCATCTAAAACTTATTTTTATAAAGCTAATTAGTGAAAAGGGTTTTATTCATCTTTACTACTGATATATAAAATTAAGCGTAGAAAGTTTTAGTTTAAAAGAGGATGACAGATATTGAAAAAACTTTAGAGAACAAAAGTGTACGTCCTACGGCTATGCGTATTTTGATATACAAGTATATGGCCGAAAAGGAAATTGCAGTCGCTTTAACCGATATTGAGAATGCTTTTGAAAAAGCCGAGCGCACTACGCTATACCGTACCCTTAAGACATTCGAGGAAAAAGGAATTGTACACCAAATAGACGACGGTACCAATATCTCAAAATTTGCCCTGTGCGAACCTGGTTGTAACTGTGAATTAGACCAAGATTTGCACCTACATTTTCATTGCAGTAATTGTGACAAAACGGTTTGCTTAACCGAACACAAAATACCACATATTAATTTACCTACCGGGTATATAGCCGAAGATGCAAATTTGGTAATTAAAGGCATCTGCGACACCTGTAGCCAACATTAAATGCACTACAGTTGCATTCATAATTTTTCGAACTTGCAAGAATTATGAAGAAGAGAAAAGTAAACCTTAGAGACCTCAAAACAACAGAACATTCTAATGGTCATAACCATGATTACGCAGGTAACACGTCAATTATAAAAACCTACCTCCCTGCCATATTCAGTTTTATAATGCTGATGATTGGTATTGTGTTAAATTATTTTGAAACGTATTCATTTTTTGATGGATGGATACGCATTATCTGGTATATAGTGGCTTACATTCCCGTAGGCTTTCCGGTAATAAAAGAAGGATGGAAAAGCATTATAAAAGGAGATTTCTTTACCGAGTTTTTCTTAATGAGTATTGCAACCATAGGTGCCTTTTCAATAGGTGAATACCCCGAAGGTGTTGCCGTAATGTTATTTTATGCCGTAGGTGAACTTTTTCAAGGAGCTGCCGTAAAACGCGCCAAAGGCAATATTAAAGCTTTACTTGATGTACGGCCAAATGAAGCATTGGTCTTTCGTAATAATACATATATCTCTATTAATCCAGAATCGGTTGAAATAGGCGAGAAAATTCAAATTCGCGTTGGTGAAAAAGTACCGCTAGATGGTATTTTATTATCTGATAAAGCTTCTTTTAATACTGCGGCATTAACTGGAGAAAGCAAGCCAGATACACTTAAAAAAGGAGAATCGGTATTTGCCGGAAGCATAAATTTAGCAGGTGTTATTGATATAGAAGCCACAAAGGAATTTAAAGATAGTTCAATTGCCCGTATTTTAAATTTGGTACAAAATGCTACAGCTAGAAAATCAAAAACTGAGCTTTTCATTCGCAAGTTTGCTCGTATTTATACACCTATAGTCGTTTATCTTGCAATTGGACTGACACTACTCCCTTACTTTTTTGTTGATGACTATGTGTTTAGAGATTGGTTGTATAGAGCATTGATATTTCTAGTTATCTCTTGCCCATGCGCCTTGGTCATTTCTATTCCATTAGGGTATTTTGGCGGACTAGGAGCTGCCTCACGAAACGGAATTTTGTTAAAAGGAGCTTCGTTTTTAGATAGCATGACCAAAATAAACACGGTGGTTATGGACAAGACAGGCACCGTAACCAAAGGTGTTTTTAAAATTCAGGATCTTGTTACAGATCAGATCTTTACCGAAGTTGAATTCATGAAGTACTTGATCGCTATTGAAGAACAATCTACTCACCCAATTGCTAAAGCAATATTAGAATATAAGACGGAAGGAGAGGGTTTTAAGGCGACCGATGTTTCAGAAATTGCAGGTAAAGGTTTAAAGGGAATCGTTAACGGTAAAACTATTTTGGCAGGAAACAAAGCCTTACTAATATCGAACCAGATTAACGTTTCAACTGAAATTGACAATATTGTAGAATCTATTGTTTTGGTTGCTATAGACGGAAAATTTGCTGGTTACGTGACGGTTGCAGATGAACTAAAAGATGACGCACACCAAGCGATTAAAGAAATACGGGCTGCTGGAATCACAAAAATTATAATGCTTTCTGGTGACAAAGATTCCATTACACAAAAAGTAGCAAAACAATTGGGCATTGACTGGGCAAAAGGTGGATTGTTACCTGAAGATAAGCTCGAAGAAGTTGAAAAGTTGAAAAAATTGCCTAGCACAAAAGTAGCCTTTATTGGCGATGGAATTAATGATGCACCTGTTCTGGCAGTTAGTGACATTGGTATTGCCATGGGTGGTCTAGGCAGCGATGTAGCCATTGAGACCGCAGACGTAATTATACAGACTGATCAACCGTCTAAAATTGCAAAGGCAATAAAAATTGGTAAATCTACACGAAGCATTGTATGGCAGAATATAGCATTGGCTTTCGGGGTTAAAGTAATTGTTCTGGCTTTAGGAGCAGGTGGTTTAGCTACTATGTGGGAAGCTGTTTTTGCTGATGTTGGTGTAGCATTATTAGCAATTTTAAATGCCGTTCGGTTACAAAGAATGAATTGGGATTAAAGCAAACTCGATGAAATCAATAGCGATCTATTTTTAATTGTCCGTTTTTCTCAAATTCATTAAAAGTAATAATTCCATTTGCTTGAAGCAATTGCTTCAAAATACTTTAAACATTATACTACATGGCTAACGAACTACATATCATAACCGTTCCTCAGTCAGTAATCGAAGGGATTAAATAAAAAACGCCTACAAGACTTTAAAAACCGACGAAACCTTCGAATCAGGTTTTTATACAATTATGGGTATAGATTTATCAGAATTTAAAACTATCAATTCCTTGATTTCATATCAGATGACTATCCCCATTATGAATGTAAATGGTAAATTTTGTAAGGCTCTTAGAGCATTAGAAAAGGATAACGAATTTATCAAAAAATATAACGAACAAATTGAGCTTTTTGGCCATATTCCATATTTCAAAATTCCCGACGTAGTTGATTATTATAAAGTTGACCCTTCGGACTATTTTATCAAGAGAATATTAATTAAGTCAATGATGTACTAAAATACGTTTGCTAACTTAGGACACCTATAGCAAATAGTGCAAAAAACGCCAAATTCAATAGCTTGAGCTTATTTGTCTAGTCTGCCATCACGATAGCTATCGGGATTGGATTTTGCTTTTAAAAGGAAAAAAACAAAATGTAAAAATTCGTCTCTGTGTTATCCCGATAACAATTTAGACTAAACGTCGGCGTCTTTTTACATGCTCATTTTTAAACAACCATTTACTGTAAAATAGTTAGCCTGACTAAAAGCTATATTTCAAAACAATAAGGTTATTAATTGGTACAGTGTGATGTATCCTTCAAACTAAAAGTACTAGCTACAATTAACCGTTAAAAAGTATACCAATGGTTGAATTGATTTAACATTAAACTCCCGATTTTAAGACAACATTGTAAGAGTTCGGGTATTTAACCCTTATACTACCCATGAACATTTAAAACGATGTACATGGGAATGATAAAAGATAGAAAGAAATTCAAAAGAGCAAAAGAACAGACCAATCCAACAAATCCGACCGGTAACACCGACCAACTTACCAATCATTTTGATTATGATGAGACCACTGTAAAAAAACAACAAAACAAAAATTAAGAGAATTGAAAATTACATAAGAGCAGAAGGAAAAAAATAAAGAGTAATTAATTAAAACAAATACATATGAGTACAACATATTTGAACACCAAGTCAAGAGGAATAACCAAAACAGTAGCTGAATTCTCCAAACAAGATGGTCAGAGCAACAGGGAGTTTCGTGAATTTATCAAAGAACAAGTAGTGGAACATAGAAAAGAGGGATTGGACGTATTCAAGTCACCGAGACCAGGAGATGACCAAAAGAACTAAAAACCGCATAATGAGAATCGAAAATGGAGTATAACAAAGGACTAAAAGGCTATTCAAATAACTTAAATAGCCTTTTAGAAACCTTTAAAAAAAGCATAATAGACTATGACAATTCAAATAAATACTGACAAAACAATTACCGGAGAAGAAAGAAGTAGCGATTTTTTTAGTTCTCAAATTACCGAAGCATTAGAAAGGTTCGAATCTCATATAACCAGAATAGAGGTTCACTTAAAAGATGAGAATGGAAAAAAGGATGGATTTAATGATATCTCGTGTCTACTAGAGGCTAGACTTGAAGGCAGACAACCCATTGCAATCAGTAACCAGGCAAACACAATTGATCTTGCCGTAGCAGGTGCCATTGACAAAATAAAAAGTGCCATTGAAACCATTATAGGAAAAAGTCAAAAGCATTAATATTTATAAAAGATTAAACATAATATTGATATTGAATCAACAGATAAAATGACGGATAATGAAAAAGACACCTTTTAGAAATCTAGTTGAAAGCTAAGTTTGATTAAAAAGCGCAGTTAAATATTTTGTTCTTCAAAATAAAAGAAATTACTACATTTATTCGATTATTTTAAGATTAAAAAGTAAGATACCAAAATCGAAAGAACAACTGTACATGAAGAAATTAATCTATATCCTTTCTTTTACTTTGCTTGGTTGTACAAATAGTGTTCCTGAAAATTCAATTGAAAAAGTCCCGGTTGTCGATTCGAAAAAATTAGATAAAATTCAAGTATTAAATGTTGGTTTTTTTCATTTTGGTTCTACTAGCGATGCTACCAAGGTTGAGTTTGATGAAAACAATGCTAAGGAACAAGAAGAAATTCGAAAACTGTCAATTCAATTGGCGAAATTTAAACCCACCATTATATGTCTAGAATACCTACCTGAAATTGATAATGATATAAATAAAGCCTATCAAGATTTTTTAAAAAACCCTAGTGAGCTTAGTATGCAATATGGCGAATTGAGTATGGTAGGTTTTGATGTGGCTCGAATGAGCGGACTTGTTAAAGTCTATGGTATCGATAATCATATGAATTATAATTATAGTGTAGGAGATTTTATAGAAAATAGCCCAGAATTAACAAATGCTATTGACCCAGCAACCTATTTAGAAATAACAAACAATCCATTAAAGGCATATCCAGAACTTGAAAAGCGAAGCAGCAATTTTGATAATTTATCACTTTTAGAAAAGTTGGCATTAATTAATAATCCGATAATGTTAGATTATTCTTTAAACGCAAACGCCGATAAACTTTTTTACGTGGGTATCGATGACAATTTTGTAGGAGCTGACCAAGCGGCCTTATTTTACCATCGCAACATGAAAATATATTCTAACCTAAACCGAATTAAAATGAATAAGAACGATAGGGTTCTTATTCTAATGGGTTCTGCACATACGGCAATGTTACGGGAGTTTATGAATCGAAGTCCGAAATATGAAATGGTAAATTCCCTGGATTACTTAAAATAAAGTAAACACTTTTAAAACATCACTGTCTTTTTCAAAAGAAAGAAAAAGCCAATCTATACTAGGTGGCTTTTTCTTGAATACCCTCTGCCCCTATTTACAGTCACATAATCATCATATAAATAGAATGAGTAACTTACTGATGTAAATTGGCTTGAGACCATATTGCGTTTAGCTGATTATTTAAGGAAAGATGAAAAATGATATTCGACAGTAAAAAAGACATATTATTTAGTGCAATAATTCTTGGAATAAACTCATTTCTGATTGGAATCACAATTGTGGGAATTATTAATGGAGAAATGGAAAAAGATGAATATTGGACTCTAATTCTGATTTTAGCTATTGTCGGACTTCTCTTTTGGCTGTATTTCGGAACTAATTATGAATTGTCCAAAAAAGACGGTTTGATTTATAGAAGTGGCCCTTTTAATGGAAAAATAAATACGGACAGAATAACTGAGATTATAAAAGGAAAAACTCTTTGGGTTGGATTTAGACCTGCTACCGCTAGAAAAGGGCTTATCATAAAATATGACAAATACAACGAACTATATATTAGCCCGAAAACTAATGAATTGTTCATCAGTAAAATATTAGAATTGAACAACAAAATTAAAATATCTGACGGACAAGAGGAATTGAAATAACTTCCTGAGAAGCCTACCTAAATCCTAAACGTAATGTTCACTTTAGTACTAAATCGAAAGGTCTGTATATATTTATAAAGTCGCTAATCACGATAGCTATCGGGAATGGATTTAGCTTCGTTCTCAAAAGGAAACGAAAAATTTTAACACCAATATCATTTACCTAAAATAGAAATCTCATGACAACTCTTTTAAAACAACAATGGGTACTAGTTCTTTTATTAGTAACGACTATAGCTTGTAAAGCCGAGCATCTACCCATTACAAAAGGTAATGCTACGGCTGTTTTGGTCAATGATTCTTTACTACGACATACCGTTTTATCGAACGGACACCCCATGGCGGTTTGGGAGAAAAAAGCTGAAAATGCTAAAGGAATTATTCTTTTTGTTCATGGTAGAACTTGGAGCGGTGTTCCTGATTTTGATTTACAGGTAGAAGGTGAAGAGTTGTCTTTAATGGATGGTTTAGTAGAACAAGGGTATTCTGCCTATGCTATTGATTTACGAGGATACGGAAAAACACCTAGAGATGCTACAGAATGGTCATCACCAGAAATAGCTTCAAACGATATTCTGAATATTTTAAATTGGATTTCAGAAGAAAATAATAATTCGAAAGTTCATTTATTCGGTTGGTCAATGGGGTCAACATTATCACTACTTGCCACGCAAAAAGAATCAAAAAATATTGCCAGCCTAACGATTTTTGGATATTGGCAAGATTTAGATTCCAAAATACCTGAAGACACAAATGATAAGCAATTAATGAAAAGCATAAATACAGCAAAAAATGCAGCGAGCGATTTTATCATACCAGGTAGCATCAGTCAAAAAGCAATAGACACCTATGTAAAGAAGGCCTTGGCGTATGACCCCATACGAGTTGATTGGAGGCATGAGAGTGAGTATAATATTATTGACCCATCATTAATTACCACACCAGTATTACTTATTCAGGGTGAATTTGACCCATTAGCACCAACAGTTAACCAAGCAAAGTTATTCACTCGATTAAAAACAGCCGATAAAAGTTGGGTGGTAATTTCTGGTGGTGACCATGCTGCTTTTATGGAAACTCCTAGAAAGCACTTTATTCAATCATTTACAGCTTTCATAGATCGATTTAATGAATAATGGGTTTTAAAATTAAACTATGAACTTAAATCAAGTAACCATTCCATCATTAGATTTGACAAAATCAATCCCTTTTTATGAAAAACTTGGATTAAGATTAATTGTAGCATCATTACCAAATTACGCAAGATTTGAATGCCCAGATGGAGCCTCCACCTTTTCGATACACCAAACCGATACCTTACCAAAAGGAGATGGTATATACATCTATTTTGAAAGTAACAATCTTGATGTACTTGTAAACGAGCTTATTGAAAAAGGGATACAATTTGAGCAACTACCAACAGACCAAAGATGGCTATGGCGCGAAGCGAGATTAAAAGATCTTGATGGTAATCAACTAATACTCTACTATGGAGGTGATAATAGATTAAACCCACCTTGGCGTATTGATAACTGCACTAGTTAATAGATAGGGTAATTTATAATGAACGAAACCGAAATAGAAACTGAAAGGATACGACTAAGACTGATTGATAGATCAGACTTAGATTCAATTCATACGCTGCATTCTTTACCCGAAACCGACAAATTCAATGCATTGGGTATTCCGAATAGTATTGAAGAAACCAAAGCTATTATTGAACCATGGATTAAAGAGAATCGATCTGAAGAGATTAAAAATTACACGTTTGCAATTGACAACAAATCGAATGGAAAATTCATGGGTCTCTTCGGACTAAAAATCGGTCATCAGAAATATAAAAGAGCTGAAGTTTGGTATAAAATACATTCAGATTATTGTAAAAAAGGGTATGCTACTGAAGCCCTAAAAGCTATAATAGATTTTGGTTTTGATGCACTCAAACTACATCGTATTGAAGCTGGGTGTGCTGTAGAGAATATTGGCTCAATTAAGGTTTTAGAGAAATCAGGAATGCTACGAGAAGGTCGCCTTAGGCAAATACTACCTTTAAAATCTGGTTGGTCAGACAATTTTCAATATTCAATTCTTGAAACTGACGAAAGAAGTAAATAATTATAAGATTACCCACACACTAAAATTTACCTTACCAAATTGCATTAGTCACTTCCAATATTAAATAAACAAACCTCAATTTTAATTTGAATTATCAATCTATTAATCGTAACATTGCGATTAATAAATATAACACAAAATGGGATTAGCCAAAACTGAAATGTTTACCGACCAACAAAACGAAATTGCACTTTTTGCAAAAGTATTTGGGCACCCAGCTAGAGTATCGATTTTGCAGTATTTATTTAAGATAAATGCATGTGTTTGCGGAGATTTAGTCAACGAAATCGGATTAGCACAACCCACCATATCACAACATTTAAAAGAATTAAGACATTTAGGTTTAATTAAAGGCAACGTAGAAGGTACGAGTGTTTGCTACTGTATACACACCGAAAATTGGACAAAAATGAAAGAAACTATGTTAGCATTTCTTAACCAAGATATAGCTACGAATGAAAATTGTTGTTAAAAATTCATCCTATAAATCACACTAATACAATACTTAATATGGCCACAACCAAAATGACATTATTTACAGAAATTGAAAATATAATCGGCTCGTTGAACATTGATAATGTCACTAATGAACGAAGAAAAATTTTAAAACCGTTAATTGATTTCATACAATCAAAGGCTGCAACAAATCAAGAAATACGCATCAATTTTATCTGTACTCATAATTCACGAAGAAGTCATTTATCGCAAGTTTGGTCTCAAACTATGGCTCATTATTTCGATATTAAAAATGTCTTTTGCTATTCTGGAGGTACCGAAGCTACCTCACTTTTTCCCATGGCAGCAGAAACGCTAAGGAATTCAGGCTTTCAGATAAAAACTATTTCAAAAAATGAGAATCCTGTATACAGTATTAAATATGCTGATAACGAGCATCCAGTAATAGGGTTTTCAAAAAAATTAGATGATGACTTTAATCCAAGATCTGAGTTTGCAGCGATTATGACTTGCGATTCGGCAAATGATGCGTGCCCATTTGTACCAGGTGCAGAAATAAGGATTCCGATAACTTTTAAAGACCCTAAAGCTTTTGACAACACACCGCAACAAGCCGAAAAATATAAAGAAAGAAGTCTACAAATCGCAACTGAATTATTTTACGTTTTCTCTCAAATAAACTCATAAAAATGACATCAAAAAAATTAAGTTTTCTTGATAAGAATCTAACATTATGGATATTTGTAGCCATGGCATTCGGTGTTGCGCTTGGCTATTTCATACCAACATTCCCCGACATCATTAATACATTCAGTAGCGGCACTACGAACATACCTATTGCCATTGGCTTAATTTTAATGATGTATCCACCTTTGGCAAAAGTCAATTATTCACTTCTACCAAAAGTTTTCAGAAACACAAAAACCCTTTCTATTTCCCTGATTCTAAATTGGATAATCGGTCCCGTTTTAATGTTCATTTTGGCAATTACATTTTTACGTGATTATCCTGAATATATGGTTGGTCTAATTTTAATTGGCCTAGCACGATGTATTGCAATGGTCTTGGTATGGAACGACCTCGCCGAAGGCAATAGTGAATATGGAGCAGGCTTGGTAGCCTTAAACAGTATATTTCAAGTCTTTGCCTATAGTTTTTACGCATGGCTTTTTATAACCGTGCTTCCACCTTATTTTGGATTTGAAGGTGCTATTGTAGATATCTCTATTGGCACTATCGCAGAAAGTGTCGCCATCTATTTAGGTATTCCGTTCTTGATGGGAATATTGAGTAGACTAGTTTTAGTTAAACTAAAAGGAGAAGATTGGTATAGCAATAAATTTATACCTACGATTTCACCAATAACATTGATTGCGCTTTTATTTACTATTGTAATAATGTTTTCGCTAAAAGGGGAATTAATAGTTCAAATACCTATGGACGTACTACTAATTGCGGTGCCTTTACTTATCTACTTTACGTTAATGTTCGTCATTGGCTTTTTCTTAACAAAAGCAACTGGAGCAGCATACGACAAAACCGCATCAGTAGCTTTTACAGCCGCAGGTAATAATTTCGAATTAGCCATTGCAGTTGCCATTGCAGTTTTCGGATTAAATTCAGGACAGGCCTTTGCAGGAGTTATTGGTCCGTTAGTTGAAGTACCAGCATTAATACTGTTGGTTCGAGTTTCCTTTTGGTTGAAGAAAAAATATTATGGAAAAGTCGAAGGGTAGATGAACATAAAAAGTTATTTTCTATATTAACATGAATACACAATTAAAGTAGTTTTTGGGTTTAGATTTTACCAGATGTCCTAAAGAAAATAGATTTTGCTTAATACCAGGAGGAATAAAAAAACATTTTACACTCCTATATTTCTTATCTTAACAGAGACACCTAAAAATTTACAAACCATGAAACATATTCTTACAGTATTCATTTTTACCGCTTTTCTGATTTCTTGTAATTCATCAGACAAAACAAAAACTACAACACAAGAAGCTTCATCAACAGAGGCAACTACAGAAAGTACGTCAAAAGACATCAATAAAAATTTGAAACCGATTGAAACCGATGAAGATTTAGTTGCCACCGCTTTAATGGCTGCTCCCGAAAAAAGTAGGCTTACATCTAAAGTAATTGGCTATAATATGGCAGGTGTATTTGTGACGTTGAAAGAAGGGGATAATGAATTTATTGTGCTTGCAGATGATCCAACCAAAGATGGCTTTAATGCTGCATGCTATCACAAAAACCTTGAACCTTTTATGGCAAGAGGAAGAGCATTAAGAGCAGAGGGGAAATCCGCTGAAGAAATCTTTGCCATTCGTGAAGAAGAAATGAAATCTGGAAAACTTAAAATAACTCCCGGTTCTACATTACATATCTATTACGGCCCTAATACCATGTACGACCCAGAAACTGCAGCTGTTGATGGCGCACAATTGCGTTATGTAACATATATTCCTTGGGCCACATCAGAAACTATTGGTATACCCGAAGCCCCTACGGCACCAAATCATCCTTGGCTTATGAATGCAGGTACACACAGAGCACATATTATGCTTTCACCTTTACCAAAAGATAAAGGATAGGATAAAAGTGAAGGTTGAAAATTGACTACTACGAAAAAATAACTGTCTATTTTTTCTTGTCTTCATATACTTATAAATAGCTGAGAACTTAGGTCACTTTAAATTTGGCAAAATACCTTTAGCTTTACAAACTCTATTTTAGCATATATGAATACAATTGATATTAGAACAGTAGATGTTGTTCAATATTTACAACCCTTACGAGAAGGAGGTTCTATGCCTGCCATAGTAAAAGCTGACGATGACTTTTTATATGTATTAAAATTTAGAGGATCTGGCCAAGGAAAAAAATCGCTCATCGCTGAATTTATTGGTGGAGAATTGGCTCGTACCATTGGTTTAAAAGTTCCTGAATTGGTTTTTATGAATCTAGATGATTCGTTTCGTAATACAGAACCCGATGAAGAAATTCAAGACTTGCTTAAGTTTAGTGTCGGTTTAAATTTAGGATTACACTTTTTATCTGGCGCTATTACATTCGACCCTTTAATTTCAAAAATAGATGCACTAATAGCATCAAAAATAGTAATATTAGATAGTCTTATCAGTAATATTGACCGGACAGCCAAGAATGCTAATTTACTGTATTGGCATAATGAACTGTGGGTGATTGATAACGGAGCTAGTTTCTATTTTCACCATAACTGGGAAACTTGGGAGAATCACCTTTCAAGAACATTCCCATTTATAAAAGACCATGTGCTTTTGCAACAAGCGACTGCTTTACCCGAGGCAGCAAAAGAAATTCAAAATTTAATTACCCCAGGAAAGATTATTGAGATTGTCTCAAAAATTCCGGAAGACTGGCTTATGAGTGAAACGGATATTTTGAATGTAGATGAAAAAAGAGCAGCCTATATTCAATTTATAACTACTAAATTATCTATGATTGATATATTAGTTAAAGAAGCTGAAGATGCAAGATAGATACACATTCAAGTATGCCATAATTAGATTGGTTCCAAAGGTAGAACGTGAAGAATTCTTTAATGTAGGCGTCATTCTATTTTGTAAACGGATTAAATTTCTTGATATAAAGTATCATCTTGACCCGGATAAATTAAAAGCCTTTGCTCCAGAAATTGAGGAAGATATCATTAGTGATTACTTGAAGGCATGGAAATTAATTTGCGATGGTAATGCTTCTGGCGGACCAATAGGAAAACTAGATTTACCTGACCGCTTCGGATGGCTAACAGCCTGTAGAAGTACAATTATACAAAGCTCTACCACTCGTTCTGGACTTAGCTTTGAACCTAAAAAAGAATTAGAAGATATATTTAATAAGTATGTTTTGTAAGAATTGATTAAATCTTCTATTGATATATTAATTTTAAATCGCCCATATTACACTAGGATATTTGGGTGTCCAATGTAATTTGTAAAAGCAACCTTTTTTCTAAACATTACAAAATGGAATCATCTGAACTACATAAAATTATTCAAGGCATTCCGAAAGCTGAACTTCACTTACATATTGAAGGAAGTTTTGAACCAGAACTCATGTTCAAAATAGCGGAAAGAAATACTATTGCTTTAGCATATGATTCTATTGAATCGTTAAAGAAAGCCTACCAATTCAATAATCTTCAAGAGTTTTTAGATATCTACTATGCAGGTGCGCAAGTATTGATTCACGAAGAAGATTTTTTCGACTTAACTTGGGCATATCTTACCAAAGTACATAGTCAGAATGTAGTTCATGTAGAAGTATTTTTTGACCCACAAACACATACTGATAGAGGCATTGCATTTGAAGTTGTCTTTAAAGGAATTCACAAGGCCTTAGAAAAAGCCAAAAAGGAATTGAACATTTCCTATAAACTTATTATGTCATATTTGCGGCATTTAAGCGAAGAAGCCGCATTTAAAACCTTAGAAGCTTCCCTCCCATTCAAGCATTTAATTGACGGCGTCGGTTTAGACTCCTCAGAAATGGGTAATCCGCCCAGTAAGTTCATAAATGTATTTAAAGCATCTGCCGAACACGGTTATAATTTAGTTGCCCATGCCGGGGAAGAAGGTCCAGTAGAATATATATGGGAAGCTCTAGATGTATTAAAAGTGATACGAATAGACCACGGTAATCGATGTTTAGATGATGAAGCATTGGTTCAAAGATTAGTCGAGGAGAAAATAGCATTAACCCTTTGCCCTACAAGCAATGTAGCACTAAAAGTTATTCAAAAAATGGAAGAACATCCTGTTGCTAAAATGCTGAAAAAAGGAATTATTGCAACTATACATTCAGATGACCCTGCATATTTCGGTGGCTATATGAATGAAAATTATTTTGAGACAGCAAAAGCCCTTAACTTAAACAAAGAACAGTTGATGCAATTGGCCATCAATGCTTTTGAAGCTAGTTGGTTGAATACTAATACTAAACAACAACGAATTACAGAAGTGAGAGATTATTTTAATTCGTTGACAAATTAAAAAGATTAACCTCCCTAATTTGCCAAAGGAATAAAAATTTCAAAAATGGCACCGTTACCAAGAGAACTTTTTACTCTTATTTCTCCATTATGGGTGGTAATAATTCTTTTTACAATGGCAAGCCCTATTCCTGTACCTTGATATTCTTCATCGCTATGTAAACGTTGAAAAATTTCAAAAACCTTGGTGGCATATTTCTGCTCAAAACCAATTCCATTATCAGCTACAAAAATACGCGCATATTTAACCTCATCAGATAAATTAAGATTAGGGTATGCTACACCTTCAATAATTTCTGCGCTTACTTCTATAGTTGGGAAATCTTTCTTCTTGGTGAATTTAATAGCATTGGTAAATAAGTTAAATAATAACTGTTTAAACTGAATCGGCCTTACCGTAATCTCGCAATCACTTAGAACTTTCAGCACCGTATTATTTTCTTTTAGCTCTTCGCTCAACACAACTTTCACATCATCTACCAGCTTTCTTAAAGAGACATTCATCAATCTGTTCTCCACATTTTCTGTAGACCCGTATGTCAACAGATCTTGTATTAAATTTCGCATACGCGAGGCCGACAAGTCTATTCGTTCTAATTTGTGCTTACCATCTGCTGATAAATTTTTGAACTCACTATCGCTAACCTGAGAAATAAACATTTGTATTTTTCGTAAAGGCTCTTGCAGGTCATGACTACAAATATGATTAAATGAGGCAAGGTCATTATTGATTAACTCTAACTTTATAGTTTTAATTTCAAGTTGGTTGGTTCGTTGTAATACCTTTTTTTCAAGTTTTTTAGAAAATTTCTTTAGTTTTCTATGCGCACGTTCTAATTCTAACTTATTTTTTCTAAGCTCCAATAAGTTTATTACCTGTTCAGATAAAATATTCAAAGATTCTTTTTGACTATCTGTTAACGTACGAGGTTTATTATCAATTACGCACAAGGTACCTAGTGGTAGTCCACTAGAATCTTTTAAGGGTATACCTGCATAAAAAACAATATTGGGGTCACCCGTTACTAAAGGATTGTAATTAAAACGAGTATCATCACGAGCATCATTCATGGTGAAAATTTCTTCATCACCAGTTATCGCATGTGCACAAAATGAATGTTCTATAGGCGTTTCATAAATATCTAAGCCATGGCGCGATTTAAACCATTGCCTTTTATCATCAAGAAGTGTGATTAACGAGATAGGTGTTTGACAAATTTCAGAAGCAAGTTTAGTAAGGTTATCATAATCCTTTTCAGCTAATGTGTCTAAAATGGAATATGATTTAAGAAGAGCAAGTCTTTCTTTTTCCTTATCATGAATCTTGGCTTTTATCATAGTCAATGTCGCGGTAGGTCATTATAAATAATCACTAAAAAAAGAGAACAAATATAAGTCGACCATTATCCTTTGTATTATAAATATAAGTTAATAAGAGTAGAAATAACGAATCAGAAAATATAGAATTCATCGATTTGCTTCTCCCAATAGACACAAGGTAAATCTCGTTGAAAAGCTAAATCAGACTTTTAGAAGTGTAGTTTATTATGAAATAAATTGATTTTCCATTGCAAGCCCACAACCAGTAAGCGAAAAACAAATCACATTTAAACAATTTCATTCAGAAATTTTTAGGTTACCTCTATTCCAAAAAACTATGTTTCCTAAAAGTTATAAAGCCTAATATCTTTAGAAATTGAGCTTTAATAAAGCAGAGAAAGAATAACTATAAAGATTTTTAAAATTCGAGTTAAAATAAAATATATTATCAGTCTTGTAAAATAGTGACTCCTAATTAGTTCCTTTTGTAACACCATTTTATTAACTAACATTATAAATAAGTTGATTTGGCTACGATTATTAATCCTAATGAGGTATTTGTTAAATCAAAAAAGCAGTAGTTTGTAAAATTAATTGCTAATTTTGCATTGTATGAAACAATTCATCCACAAATCAATGGCAGTTTTTATGGCGGCCGTAGTTCTTATGACTACGATGTCGTTCGCGGTAGATATGCATTATTGTGGAGATACATTGGTTGATTTTTCTTTTGTTCATCAAGCAAAATCTTGTGGCATGGAAAAAACACAAGTAATTGCCAGTTGTGAGACTTCAACAGTTTCTGGAAAATCGTGTTGTACAGATAAGCAATTGATTAAAGAAGGAAATGAAGTTTTAAAAGCGCCCTTTGACCATTTTACATTAGAGCAGCAAGTCTTTATCGCTTCATTTACATTTTCATTTATCAATCTTTTTGAAGGAACCGAATCTAATGAAGTTCCTTTTATAGATTACGCGCCACCCTTTCTCAAACAGAATGTGCAAGTGCTGCACCAGACATTCTTAATTTGATTTATTAGACCTCTCCGACGAGCATCGGACATTAAAGCCCTACGTACTTCCGTTTTGGGCACGTTTTGTTGTTTTCTTTTTTAGCAGAACCATCAAAACACCATTTACATAACTATCTAATAATCATTCATATGCTAAATAAAAGCATCAAGTTCTTTATAGATAATAAATTGGTTGCGGTTCTTTTACTTGCACTATTTGTGGGTTGGGGAATTGTAAATGCCCCTTTTAATTGGGATACTGGTATTCTTCCTTCTGATCCTGTAGCTGTAGATGCCATTCCTGATATTGGAGAAAACCAACAAATCGTTTTTACAAAATGGCAAGGTCGGTCTCCACAAGACATTGAAGACCAAATCACCTATCCTCTAACCACATCACTCTTAGGCATACCTGGCGTGAAGACTATTCGCAGTTCTTCAATGTTTGGATTCTCGAGTATCTATATCATTTTTGAAGAAGATCTCGAATTTTATTGGACTCGTAGTCGTATTCTTGAAAAATTAAACTCGTTACCTAGCGGCCTTTTACCTGAAGATGTGAACCCGGCCTTAGGACCCGATGCTACAGGATTAGGACAAATTTATTGGTACACCTTAGAAGGGCGTGACAAAGATGGTAATGTCACTGGTGGTTGGGACCTACAAGAACTCAGAAGTATTCAAGATTACCATGTAAAATATGGATTGGCTTCAGCAGGCGGTGTTGCAGAAGTGGCTTCTATAGGTGGTTATGTTCAAGAATATCAGATAGATGTTGACCCAGAAAAAATGCGTCAATATAATATTGGCTTGAGCGCCATTGTGAAAGCAGTTAAAGAAAGTAATCAAGACATAGGTGTGCAAACCTTAGAGATGAACCAGGCTGAATATTTAGTTCGTGGTTTGGGTTACGTAAAGTCAATTGCAGACCTTGAAGATGCCGTAGTTACTTCAGAAAACTTCACTTCGATACGAATTAAAGACATCGCTAATGTTCATTTAGGCCCTCAAACTAGACGTGGCATTTTAGATAAGGAAGGTGCTGAAGTTGTCGGCGGTGTTGTGGTTGCTCGATATGGTGCTAACCCATTAGAAGTTATCAATAATGTCAAAAATCAAATTGCAGAAATTTCATCTGGTCTTCCTTCAAAAGTTTTATCAGATGGTCGTACATCACAAGTGACAATCGTTCCTTTTTACGACCGAACCGAACTAATTCAAGAAACATTATATACATTAAAAGAAGCACTTACACTTGAAATTCTTATTACCATATTGGTCATAATTGTAATGGTATTCAACCTGCGTGCCTCCATTCTTATTTCAGGCTTGTTACCTGTTGCTATCCTTATGGTTTTCATTACAATGAAACTCTTTAATGTTGATGCAAATATTGTAGCACTATCAGGTATAGCAATTGCAATCGGTACCATGGTCGATGTCGGCGTCATACTTGCTGAAAATATGATTCGGCATTTAGAGGATGAAAAATTACGTTTTCGAGAAAGTGGTATTGAATACACCACTAATGAAATTATTTACAACGCAACTGCCGAGGTATCAGGTGCCATTCTCACTGCAGTATTAACAACAATCATCAGTTTTATCCCTGTATTCACAATGGTGGGTGCCGAGGGTAAATTATTCCGTCCTCTGGCATTTACCAAAACAATGGCATTATCGGCATCATTGGTCATTGCACTTTTCTTAATTCCTCCATTTGCTGCATTCCTTTTTAGAAAAAGTAACATTAAAATACGTTTTAAATATATCATCAATGGCTTGCTCATCATACTCGGTGCCATAGCAATTGCCTATGGTTATTGGCTAGGGCTTCTATTAATTGCATTTGGTTTCGTTGGGTTTTTAGGCGCTAGAGATGTTATTACCGCAAAAAGAGCCAACCTAATCAATATTGTAATCTCAACGACTGCAATTGTTTTTCTACTTGCGGAATACTGGCGTCCACTCGGATTCGATCGTAGCATTATAATGAACCTGATTTTTGTTTCGATTATTTGTTTTGGATTGCTCGGTGTGTTTACAGTTTTCAGAAGATATTATGAACTTATTCTTAGATGGGCACTTCATAACCGACTTTTATTTTTGATAATTCCATCCACTGTTTTGATGTTAGGTATAATCATCATGCGCAATACAGGTAAAGAATTTATGCCAGCGCTTAATGAAGGATCATTCCTGTTAATGCCTACATCTTTACCCCATGCAGGTGTGGAAGAAAATAAGCGTGTTCTACAACAACTCGATATGGCGGTAGCCAGCATTCCAGAAATTGAAACGGTGGTAGGTAAATCAGGTAGAACAGAATCAGCCCTCGACCCTGCCCCTTTATCGATGTATGAAAATATGATTCAGTATAAATCTGAATATATGCGAAATATTAATGGTGAGCGACAACGCTACCGGGTAAATAATGATGGCTTATTTGTTCTTAAAAATGACAAATTTATCATCAATCCAAACAATGAAATTAATAATGATGCAAATTATGAAGCTTCACAGCTCAAAACAACAGCTACTCGTAATGACCTAATTACCGACGATGACGGTAAGTATTATAGAAATTGGAGGCCAGAAATAAATAGTCCGGATGACATATGGAATGAAATAATTAAGGTAACCAAATTCCCCGGCGTAACATCTGCTCCAAAATTACAACCAATTGAAACAAGGCTTGTAATGCTACAGACAGGTATGCGAGCACCTATGGGTATTAAAGTAAAAGGACCTGATTTGAAGAGTATAGAAACCTTTGGTTTACAACTTGAAAGCATTTTAAAAGAGGTTGAAGGCGTAAAACAGCAAGCTGTATTTGCAGACCGAATTGTAGGCAAGCCTTATTTACTTATTGATATTAAGAGAGACCAATTAGCCCGTTATGGAATTTCAATTATGGATGTACAAGAAGTGCTACAGGTGGCAGTTGGCGGAATGCCTCTTACACAAACCGTAGAAGGGCGAGAACGATATGGAGTTCGTGTACGCTACCCTAGGGAACTCAGGGCAAATCCAGAAGATTTACGTAATATCTATGTACCCGTCAAGAATGGAAGCCAAGTACCTCTTGGAGATTTGGTTACTATTCGATACGAGCAAGGACCACAAGTAATAAAAAGTGAAGATACTTTTTTAATTGGCTATGTTCTATTTGACAAGCTCGATGGTTTTGCCGAAGTAAATGTCGTCGAAAATGCACAATCATTAATTAATCAAAAAATAGACAATGGCGATTTAATAGTTCCAAAAGGTATTAGCTATCGCTTTACTGGAACTTATGAAAATCAACTACGTGCAGAGAAAACCCTTTCTGTTGTGGTCCCAATGGCTTTGATAATCATCTTCTTGATCCTATATTTTCAGTTTAAATCAGTCTCTACATCTTTAATGGTATTTACAGGTATAGCCGTTGCTTTTGCTGGTGGATTCATCATGATTTGGTTGTACGGACAAGATTGGTTCTTCAATTTCAACTTGTTTGGCGAGAACCTTCGAACACTTTTTAATATGAAAACCATTAATTTGAGTGTAGCTGTTTGGGTAGGTTTTATCGCATTGTTCGGTATTGCTACAGATGATGGCGTAGTAATGGCAACCTATCTTACCCAAACTTTTGATAGAGAAAACCCTGAAGATAAAAAGGGCATTCGTCATGCAACTTTAGAAGCTGCTGGTAAAAGAATACGACCGTGTTTGATGACAACGGTAACGACCATACTGGCACTCTTACCTGTACTTACCTCCACAGGAAAAGGAAGTGATATTATGATCCCAATGGCTATCCCAATTTTCGGTGGAATGATTATCGACATCACATCTTACTTTTTAGTACCAGTATTATTTAGCTGGAAAAAGGAATATGAACTAAAAAGAGCAAACAAATGAAAAATTTTAAAATCATAACATGTCTTTTGTTTGTTACCACATTCGTAAAAGCACAACAATTACAAACCTTTATTGAAGAGGCCATAATAAACAATCCAGAGATTCAGGCCTTTGATATACGATATAAAATAGCAGAAGAAAAGGTGAATGAAGCTGATTGGCTACCCAATACCGAAATAAGTGCAGCATACTTTATAAGTGAACCTGAAACTCGTGTAGGAGCCCAACGTGCAAGAATTGGAATCAAACAGATGCTGCCTTGGTTTGGAACAATTAGCGCACGTGAGAGTTACGCTTACGCAATGGCAGAAGCTGAATATATCGAAGTTACAATAGCCAAGAGGAAATTGGCGCTTTCGGTGTCACAATCCTATTATGGTTTGTATGAAACAAGGGCCAAACAAGCTACACTCCTAGAGAATATTCAGCTTTTGAAAACCTACGAAAAACTAGCGCTGACATCTGTTGAAATTGGAAAAGCCTCTGCTGTAGACGTATTGCGTTTACAAATACGTCAAAATGAACTTCAACAACAAAAAGAAGTACTTGAAGAAAAGTATTGGGCAGAACAATCTTCTTTCAACAATTTGCTTAACCGCAATGAAAATATGCTGGTTGAAGCAGTTGCCGATTTAGAAATACCAGCTGAAAATGAATTGTATAATACCGATGCACTGTCGCTTAATGCTGAATTACTCAAATATGACAAGCTTTACGAATCTGTAGTTCAATCAGAATTACTCAACAAACGTGAGCGTTTACCTATGATTGGTTTCGGGGTAGATTATTTACCTGTAAGTGAGCGAACCGACATGCAGGTAATAGACAATGGAAAAGACATTCTAATGCCAATGGCTTCTGTTTCTATTCCAATTTTCAATAGCAAATACAGCTCAATTTCCAAACAGAATGAATTACGTCGAAAAGAAATTGAAACTCAGAAAAATCAACGTTTAAATGTACTAAAATCTGCTTTTTCTTTAGCAATATCTCAACGAAACCAAGCACGAATCAAATTCAACACTCAACTTAAAAACTTGAATCAAGCTAGGGATGCCGAAGAAATCTTAATCAAGAGCTATGAAACAGGAACAATAGATTTCAATGACGTTTTAGATATTCAAGAATTACAATTGAAATTTCAGTTGAACCAAATAGAATCGGTACAGAACTTTTATATACAGCAATCTATTATTAACTATTTAATTCAATAACAATGGTAAAAGATTTCTATATAAAAAACATGGTATGTGATCGCTGCATTAAAGTGCTTAAAGCTGAAATTGAAGCGCAAAAAATTGAACTTAAAGAAATTGAACTTGGTCGTATTCAACTCAATATTAAGAAAGACATCGAACTACTCAATTTTAAGACTATAGTTGAGAGTAATGGTTTTAGACTTATTGATTCTTCTGAAGATAAACTGGTAGAACAAGTTAAAATTCAAATAATTAAAATAGTTGACCAGCTACCTCTAGATTTAAAAGAAAAACTGTCTACATACCTCACAAAAAGTATCCATCAAGATTATTCTAAAATAAGCAAGGTGTTCTCAGTTACAGAAGGTGTCACTATTGAAAAATATTTTATTAAGCTAAAAATTGAGAAGGTAAAAGAACTAATACAAGCCCAAGAAAAAAATTTTACAGAAATAAGTCAACTACTTGATTATAGTCATTTAAATCATTTAAGTAGGCAGTTTAAAACAGAGACAGGAATAAGCTTGAGCGAATATAAATCGCAGCTAAGAATTTCTCAAAATCCATTAGACCAAATTGTATAGATTTCATCCAAAATTATGACACATACTGTTGAAAATCAAGAGTAATTTTGAAAAGCTAGAAAATGAAGATAATTATGAAAAATATAAATTTTGCGTTATTCCTAATGATAATAGGTTTGGCGCAGGTGGTGGATTATCAATTTGGTTCTAAATAAAAATCAATTAATAATAAATAAGTATAACAACAAATAATATGAAAATAGTAAAAAGAAGTTTAGGCACAATTGCACTTGCAACTACAATGATAGTAACAGTTTCATGCAAGGATGGAAAAAAGGTTGAAGAAGCAGCCCCTGTTGAAAAAGAAATGAATAACAATGAAGTAATGACCATGAATACTTCAAAAAATGTAAATGCTGAAGCTATTCTTTCCGACTATTTCAATTTAAAAGATGCTTTGGTAGCAGATGATAATGAAAAGGGAAAAGAATTAGGATTAGTGTTAACAAAATCATTACAAGAACTAGATGTTTCGAGCTTTTCAGATAGTGAGCAAAATGAGCTTAAAGATATTATAGAAGATGCTAATGAACATGCAGAACATATTGGTGAAAGCGATATCAACCATCAACGTGAGCATTTTAAAATATTGAGTAAAGACATCACTGATATGGTTGCTATTACAGGAACTGAGATTACCTTATACGAGCAGTTTTGCCCAATGTACGATGGCGGTACGGCTTGGTTGAGTACGAAAGAAGAAGTGCGAAATCCTTACTATGGTAGCCAAATGTTGACCTGTGGTAAAGTACAGCGAGAGATTAACTAGTTAGAAAATTAGCCTCAAGGGGGTATAAGAAATTAACCACAGTAAAATACTTTAATGATTGAACCATAATATTAATTTGGATTATGGGTCTTTCGGTAATTACTGCAACAATTTTTATTTCAAAGCAGAATAGAAAAAGGAAGAAACGAAAATTTTATAGTATCCTCCAGGTAAAGGAAATTTGAATTTAAGATCATATTAATATGAAACACACTTATCACATACATGGTATGACCTGCAATGGTTGTCGCAGTCACGTTGAACAAACACTTTCAGAAGTGGATGGTGTGAAAAACGCATCTGTAGATTTAGAAAAAGCAGAAGCTACGATTGAAATGCAATCACATATTGCTTTAGAGACTTTTCAAAAAGCTTTGCAGAAAGATGGCGGTAACTATTCAATTCATAACCCCGGAGAACAACATCATAATGACACTAACCCGAAAGAAAATATAGAAAAACCAAAAGGCAAAGGGACAGGAACTTTCTACTGCCCGATGCGTTGCGAAGGTGATAAGACTTATAACAAACCTGGTGATTGCCCAGTCTGCGGAATGGATCTTATAGAAGAACAGAATTTATCGGCTACTTCAACTGAACAATGGACATGCCCAATGCATCCTGAAGTGATAAAAGACAAACCAGGCGCCTGCCCTATCTGTGGGATGGATCTCGTACCGATGCAGCCAGACCTTTCTTCCGAAGAAAAAACATATAAAAAACTATTGAAGAAATTCTGGATAGCTGTAGGTTTTACGCTACCCATTTTCTTGATTGCCATGAGCGAGATGATTCCGAGCAATCCCTTATACGATGTGATGGGACAGAAATGGTGGAACTGGATTCAGTTTTGTCTATCGATACCGGTTGTCTTTTATGCAACTTGGATGTTCTTTGAGCGAGCATACAGAAGTATAAAGACTTGGAATCTTAATATGTTCACACTTATTGGTATTGGAGCAGGAGTTGCGTGGCTTTTCAGTGTATTCGGCATGTTGTTTCCAGATTTCTTTCCTGAGCAATTTAAAACGGAATCTGGCGCAGTTCATGTATATTTTGAAGCTGCTACGGTCATTCTTACCTTAGTATTGATGGGTCAAGTTTTGGAAGCCCGTGCGCACAGTAAAACCAATACAGCAGTTAAAGAACTACTAAAACTCGCACCCAATAAAGCCGTTAAAGTAGTACATGGTAACGAAGTAGAAGTCTCTATAGACCAAATTCAAAAAGGAGATATTTTACGGGTAAAGCCAGGTGATAAAATTCCTGTTGATGGTGTTCTTACAGAAGGTCAAACGACCATAGATGAATCTATGATATCGGGAGAACCAATTCCCGTTAATAAAACAGTAGACGATAGGGTAAATAGTGGTACCATCAATGGCAATCAATCTTTTTTAATGAAAGCCGAAAAGGTAGGTAGTGAGACCCTGCTTTCACAAATAATACATATGGTAAACGATGCCAGTCGCAGTCGTGCACCAATCCAGAAATTGGCAGATACGGTTTCTGGATATTTTGTGCCAGTTGTGGTCTTTATTTCGATAATCACTTTTGTAATTTGGTCAATATGGGGTCCAGAACCAGTCTATGTTTATGCATTGGTCAATGCCATTGCTGTATTGATTATTGCATGCCCTTGTGCTTTGGGGTTGGCAACACCGATGTCTATAATGGTTGGCGTTGGTAAAGGTGCTCAAAATGGGGTATTAATCAAAAATGCTGAAGCCCTTGAGAACATGGACAAGGTGGATACACTTATTATTGATAAAACAGGAACGATTACAGAAGGAAAACCAACAGTTGAGAAAATAGGGGTTTTTGGAGAGCACTTCAACGAAAGCGAAATTTTACATTTTATAGCATCCTTAAATAGTTCGAGTGAGCACCCACTTGCAGAAGCTACCGTAAAATATGGTAGGGAACAAAAAATTGAAATTTCAAAAACCGAAAACTTCAGTGCGGTTACAGGAAAAGGTGTCGAAGGAACGGTTGATGGGAAGAAGCTCGATTTGGGTAATGTAAAAATGATGGAGTATGCAAATGCAACGGTATCATCAGAAATGGAAAGTGAAGTGCAATTTTTTCAGAAACAAGGGAAGACAGTTTCTTATTTGTCGATAGATAGTAACGTATCAGGGTTTGTGGTAATAGGTGATAAAATTAAATTGACGAGTGCCAAAGCAATCAAAGAACTACAAGATATAGGCATTGCCGTAATCATGCTAACGGGTGACAATCATGATACTGCTCAAGCCGTAGCTAAAGAACTAAATCTTGCAGACTTCAAAGCAGGTATGTTACCAGAAGATAAATTGAAAGAAGTCGAAAAATTACAACAACAAGGAAAAGTTGTAGCAATGGCGGGCGATGGTATCAATGATGCTCCAGCACTTGCTAAGAGCAATGTTGGTATTGCGATGGGAACAGGAACTGATGTCGCTATTAAAAGCGCAATGATCACATTGGTCAAAGGCGATTTACATGGCATTGTAAAAGCTCGAAATTTAAGTCATGTCGTCATGAAAAACATCAAACAGAATCTATTTTTTGCATTAATATATAATACGCTAGGCGTACCAATAGCTGCAGGAGTACTATTCCCCTTTTTTGGGATATTATTGTCGCCTATGATTGCTGCGCTAGCGATGAGCTTTAGCTCTGTTTCAGTTATTGCAAATGCATTGAGATTAAAAACAAAGTCAATAGATTAATACTTATCAAATGTCTGTATTGAATAAATGATGTCGATGATTTCGAGATTGGAAAACAAATAGAATTTGAATTTACAATGTTATTACATACATAATTTTAAGAGCCATTAATATGAAAAAGAACGTTTTATATATAGGAATTGCAGTTGTTGTGGGCTTGTTAGCCGGTTGGATCATATTTGGGAACAATGGTACTGAATCGAAATCAGGGTCAGCCATTTCAGATACACATGACCATTCTAACGAAATTCAAGAAGTATGGACCTGTTCAATGCACCCACAGATAATGCAACCAGAACCAGGTAACTGTCCTATATGCGGAATGAATCTAATTCCCGTAGAAACCGGTGGTGAAGGTCTTGCGATGAATGAGATAAAAATGACTAAAAATGCAATGTCTCTCGCTAATATTCAAACTAGCATTGTGGGGAGCAACATGTCTTCTGAAAAGGATGGAATAATCTCCCTATCAGGGAAAATTGCTACTAACGAAGAGAACAACTCAGTACAAGCAAGTTATTTTGACGGTCGTATTGAGCAATTGAATGTCAACTATAAAGGACAAAAAGTAAATAACCGTCAACTATTAGCTACGATTTACTCCCCTAACCTAGTTGCAGCGCAACAAGAACTCATAACAGCAGCTTCATTAAAAGAATCACAACCTGCATTATACCAAGCCGTTCGTAACAAATTAAAAAATTGGAAACTTTCAGACACTCAAATCGACGCAATTGAATCCTCAGGTAAAGTCCGTGATAACTTTCCAGTTTACGCTACAATTAACGGAACGGTTTCAGAGGTCATGGCACGGGAAGGTGACTATGTAAAACAAGGGCAACCTATACTTAAAGTAAGTAATCTAAATTCAGTTTGGGCAGATTTTGATGCGTATGAAAATCAAATTTCAAATTTAAAAGAAGGACAAAAAATTAAGGTTGAGGCCAATGCCTATAGCAACAAAGAATTTGATGCAACCATTACATTTATTGACCCTATGCTAAATAACGCTACGCGTACCGTGACGGTTAGGGCAACAATAAAAAATAATGATAATTTGTTTAAACCCGGGATGTTTGTAACGGGCAAAGTTCAAGGAACTAAGACACAGTCAGAAATGCTTAGCGTTCCTGCCAGTGCTGTAATGTGGACCGGTGAACGTTCATTAGTCTATGTAAAAACTAATCCCAACGAACCCGTTTTTGAAATGCGAGAAGTTTCTATCCATAACCGAAATGGCGAAAATTATACGATTAGTTCTGGTGTACAAACTGGTGAAGAGATAGTTACTAATGGTATTTTCACTGTAGATGCTGCAGCACAATTACAAGGGAAAAAATCAATGATGAACAAGGCAAAGGAAGATGCAACTGAAATGCCTAAATCTCAAATGAGATTGAAATTTTCTGAGCGCTTTACAAATAACTTTAACAACGTAATCAAGCCCTACTTAAAAATGAAAGATGCTTTTGTAGCGACTGATGCCAAACAAATTTCCGCTTTTGCAAAAATGACTTCTAAAGCTATGAAATCTGCTGACACAAAAGATCTTGGTAAAATGGAACAATCACATATTAATAAAACCATTGATATGCTCGATGCTATTGGTAAAAGTGATAATATTAAAAATCAACGTGCAGATTTTATAATATTAAATGAAAATTTAGTTGCTATAGCTATGAATATCAAGGGAGCAAATCCGTTGTTATATGTTCAAAAATGTCCGATGGCAAACAACAACAAGGGTGCTATTTGGCTAAGTACTGAAAAGGATATTAAAAATCCTTATTATGGTGATGACATGCTCACTTGTGGTAGTGTAATCGAAGAGATTAATGAATGACAAATAACCATATCACTAATTCCTTTAACTACAATACCTTACGGCTGAACAAAGGAATTTTCATTATAAATATGCTTAGGTACATACTTATCAATAATGTAGGGTGTAATAGCCTTAAGAGTACTCCCATTAATTGGATGAAGCCCAGGAGCAGTAAAATATTCGATTTCATCATTACCCTTTTTGAAATACCAAATCAAAGGTTCGTTGGTTACTTCATCAAAAAAATCTGTGGTTAACCCTACTGGTGTTTTTTCAAAATTCGTTAATCTTAAAGGGTCTAAAGGAACTACTTTTCCCTTGTAACTTACAGCGCAATCAACCTTTTCAAAATGATTCTGTATCCATACCATACACTCACCATTTTTCAAAAGCTTTTCTTCTCCATCTTTATTATAAACAAAAAATAATATTGATCCTGCTAAAAGAACGAGCCCTATACTACTTAAAAGTATCCGATTTTTTTTTCTAACAATTTCAATTCTTTCTCCCCCATTTTTTTGAACATAATCTGCATATGATCCAAAATTTAAATATTGACATAACATATTAATGGTATGTTCACTTTGCTTTCCTACATTACTTTTTTCATCAAAATACTTATCATATAATCTTTCTAAGGTTTTAGAACTTAAATCTATTGATTTAGAAATATGGTTACACAGTGCATTTTTGCTGTCCCCAGCACATTCAGATTTTGCCTTATCAAAAACTTTCTCAACTATGTCCTTAATTATTACCCTTTTCATACCGTTAAAATACAATTTTAAAATTACAGCAACATAAACAAAACAGCTCTTATACCCTAAAATCATTGGTGTCTAACAATTGTCTTATACATGTCTAAGATTTGTCTAGACCAAAATATTCATCATTACTTTTCTTTGTCTCAGATTGATTTAGGCACTGTATTGCAACCTTTGCCATCTAGAAAGTCAATCTCACGGAAATCTAAAATGCGGTCGGTAAATAACCCGGTTGAGAAGTAGGTTAGGCACTACCGCATTTGGATTTCTACTTCTCAAACTTGGGAGACGTCCCTTCATTTTTCAACGCGATAAACATCGCAATAAATCACTGAGTAATAATTCGGACGGCCATTGGCATGTCCAAAATTAACGGACAAAATGAAAAAAATATTTATAGTTTTATGTATGGTAATCCTCAATTCAGCATTTATTTCCTGTAATCCAGAAAATTTAGCTGAGGAAGAAGTTGAGCTACAAGCCTGCTGTAGTGATGGTGAAGACATTCCACCTCCACCTCCGCCACCACCGACAGGAAATTAATAACTAATTTGTTTTTACATTAGAGGAATGAAACCTATTAAAATTTCATTCCTCTTTTTTAATACTATAAAAATAGTATTGCTGTTTTGTACCGCTACCTTTTCTTTTGCCCAAACAGAAATTGATAGTTCACTGTATTATTACAATGCAATTATAGCTCCGGAATTGCCGGAAGATCTTCCTTCTGCAATAAATTACTATATCAAAAAGAAACAACAAAATTTAAATACAAAAGATACTCTTAAAGCTATTAGCAATTTACGGCTATTGGCCATGGGAGAATTTAAAATAGGCAATAATTCCGAGAGCGAAAATCACATTGTTGAAGCCTTAGAACTTATCGAATCCATGGCTTTCATGGATACCTTAATCAATGCCAGAGTAGGCTTAAATAATCAATTAGGTCGAATATATAGAGCCTCACGAAATTACCCAGCTGCCCAAAAATATTTTAACAAGGCTTTGGCTATCGCAAAAAAAGCAAAGGACAGCATCATTATACTTAATAATAAGGCAAATGTGTACAAAGATGAACTGGATTACAAGAATGCCATTGACATTTATACCATACTTTATCAAAAAAGTTTAAAGACCCAAGACAGTCTCCAAATCGCCTTGGTTCTAGACAATTTAGGCTATGTGCAATCAAAAACAAATTCCGCTGAAGCATTAGGCAACCTAAAAAAGGCATTGAAAATCAGAAAGAATAAAAATTATTTGGTCGGGCTGCATTCAAGCAATAGCCATTTGGCAGAATATTATTTGGATAGAAACGATACCGCTCAAGCAATAACCTATTCGCAGAATGCCTTGAATTTGGCCAATACTATAAATAGTAGCTCCCTTAAACTAGACGCACTTTCACTATTTATGAGATTGGACAAAAACCCCTTCGTTAATGAATATAAACGATTAGCAGATAGTATATCCAATGTCAAACAACTTGTAGAAAACAAGAATGCCTATTTAAAATATAATGTAGCCGAGGAGCAAAAGAAAACACAGGCAAGCCAATTACTACAAGAGATAGAGTCCCGAAAACGTTTAATATATCAATTCTTGGCTTTGTTTATTCTACTGGCATTAATCGCTTCCTATTTTATATTTAGATATCGATATAAAAAAGCAAAAATTGAAGAAGTCTATAAAACTGAAACCAGAATTGCCAAAAAAGTACATGATGAAGTGGCTAATGATATGTACAAGGTCATGACATCACTTGAAAATAATCCTAGTATAGATATTGGTGTATTGGATGATTTGGAGAGAATTTATTCAAAAACGAGGGACATTTCCCGAGAAAATAGTGCTATAGACCTTCATCAAGATTACGGTCTTCAATTAAACGATTTATTGGTGGGCTATAAGAACCAAAGTGTAACCATTGTAACCCGTAATCTTTCAAAAATCGATTGGAAGGACGTCTCAGAAATAAAGAAAACCGCAATTTACAGGGTCTTACAAGAATTAATGACCAATATGCGCAAACATAGCATGGCCTCTTCTGTTGCCCTTGTTTTCACGCAAGTAGGTTCCAAAATCGTAATAAAATATCGTGATAACGGTATAGGATGCGACCTTTTTAAAAAAAATGGTCTACAGAATACGGAAACCCGTATTAAATCAATAAATGGAACCATTAGTTTTGAATCTAAGAAGAATGACGGATTTAAAGCGACGATAATAATATAGTTCATGTTTAAAAAGGTTTTAATAGCAGAGGATATGGAAGACATCAATAAAGGTGTACATAGCCTATTGACCGAATTAGGCGTAGCTCATATAAGACAAGTACAATATTGTGATGATGCCTATCTAAAGATTAAAAGAGGCGTATTGGACAATGAACCCTTTGAATTGCTTATTACTGACCTATCTTTCAAAGCCGATCATCGTTCGCAAAAATATCCTTCGGGTGAAGCGTTGGTTGAAAAACTTAAAAGCGAGTTTCCTACGTTAAAGGTTATCGTCTATTCTGTTGAAGATAGGCTACAACCGGTACGCAACCTTTTCAACAAACATGGTATAGATGCCTATGTATGTAAAAGTAGGGCTGGACTCAAAAATCTTACCACTGCCATTGACAAAGTATTTAGTGGTGCTACTTTTTTATCTGATGAAGTGTCTAATGCATTTAACAGTACTAACGAGCTGGAAATAGATGATTATGATATTTCATTATTAGACAATCTTAGCAAGGGTCTTTCTCAAGAAGAAATAAGTGCCTTGTATAAAGAAAATCATATTACACCTGCTAGTTTAAGCAGCATAGAAAAACGATTGAACAAACTACGCATTCAATTTAATGCGCATAATGCCATTCATTTAGTGGCTATCGTTAAAGACCTTGGGCTGATTTAATCATTCATTTTTTTAAATTTTCTTCCCCCCTTACGGTTACCCGTAAGGGCTTTTGATTTTATGAACTTATGTTTGAGGACTAAAAGAAATTGACAGTGCTTAAATAATAAATTCAATCATTTAGACTTTAGGCCAGCCTACCGGAGAGGTGATCGGGGGAAATATCTGATTCGGGAGGTTTGGCCATTTAGTATGAAGATAGAATACCTATTCATTCAAACATATATCTATACTTATGAAAAACTCAATACTAGCCCTATTTACATTATTAATTTTCATCCCCAAACATAGTAGTGCTCAAGATAATGGTGCCGTTATTGCAGGAGCCGTCGGTGCTCTAGCTGCAATTGGCGCTGGAGTAGCTGCTGTTGAGCAAATGAAGGAACGCGCAGAATTAACAGCTACAGAATGGTTATTGGCCAATAATCCGGAAATCACCAGTTTTTCTTTACAAACCATAGATTTCGATGGCAAAAAATTGAAGGATATGTCCTCTGCTTCCGTTATTACTTTTAAAATCCAAGAATTTGTACCCAGCGATAAACCAGAATTGGATGGCAAAAAACAAGTATTGCTTGGGTTTACAAGCCATGGCTGGATCAATGAATACGGTATTGACTTCAATAAAATAAAATGGTTTTTAATTGATGAGGCAGAATGGACAAAAATGATGGTCGCCTATGTAAAAGTGGCCTCGAGTGAAAAAAATGATGCTAGTTTGGAATCAATTTTAAGAGATGGTAAAATAGTCAACAAAGGAGTTAGGGTAAAAAGCAAAATGACCATCCCATTTTATCAACTATCGGGTGACATGTACGTAGTCACGGACTATTCAAGTGAAATGAAATTTATTTATAACGAAAGATCACTAGGTATTTTTCTTAAAGACACACGAGATTTGGTTCAAATCAAACGCGGAAGTCTAATTGAGCTTCATGAGTTTTTCTTCGATAATTGAGGTTTTTACTTTAGACTGAAATTCAAATAAACCGGTAAGTGATCTGATAGCTTTCTAGCTTCCTCTAAATTCTCACACACCTTTACAAAATCGATTGCCCTCCCCTCTATTTTCGAAACATTCTTTGAATAAAAAATATTATCAATAGGATAATTTAAATAGTCATTTCCGTCACAACTTTGTTTTAATGTAGTGCTCTGATTGTTGATTGATGCTTTATAGCCTATAGTTTTTAAACCATTAAAGACTAGTTCTTTTTCATTTACGTTAAAATCACCGGCTAGGATAATTGGGTGCTGTGATGAATTAATTTTCAAATAATCCGTAATAGCCAATATTTCACTTTCCGGATTTTTATCATAGGGTCTAGAGTGAAAATTGAGTATGGTTAACTTCTTTCCTTTTATATAAAAATCTAGATAGAAAGGTTCTCGGTCCACAAGAGAATCTAAATCTGCAATCAGTAGCCCTCTGTTTTTAATTTTGATATTCTTTGTCTTCCAAATAAACGCATAACGCTCTGTAACGTACTTAGTACTATTGGTGGGGTTGCTAATTACATAATCCCATTTACTCCCTTTTCTATTCAAATTATCCGCAAGTTTAGCTACTGCTTGGGCACCACCATAACCTGCTACCACTTCTTGTATAGCAACAATATCTGCATCGCTTACTATTTCTGCCATTTCATCTAATTCTTCATTGCTTTTGGTTCTACCGAAATCTCTAATATTCCAAGAGATAATACTAATGGCTTCTTGGGATGAAATATTGAAATGGAGAAGAACTAGAAATAGAAACAGGGTCTTTTTAAACATAGAATATTTTATTACGAAACGAAATTAACATAAATAGATTTTGTTGGTTACGGAATACCGTAATCAATATTAAAAGGAGGTAGTACTTTTCTTGAAAAGTTAAATTCAAAACGTAATAAAAAAAATATCGCTTCTTAAAAATTAGAATCTATTATAATTCTATGCATCCCAACAATTTGTCGTTGATACAATGCCAGAAAAAGAAACCAAAAATTCAATTAATCCTACAATACAGATAAAAACACCTAATTCTTATAGAATAAGGTGTTTTTTTGGATGAAAGCTTCACAACTAACTGAAATTCCGTTGATCTTACAGAGAAAGAGGAATTACTTTTGGTTTTCCCTACCATGAAAACACCTTACAATAAAGCTCAAAACTGTATAGGCATTTTTTGAATTATTTGTTTTTATGTTCTTAAAAAAGCAATTTTTTGACATCCTAAAAAACAAAAAAGCCCAATTTCTAAAAAGAAATTGGGCTTTGCTTTAAGCGGAGAAAGAGGAGCTTTACCTCCTATTTTTCTAAAAACACTGTTGAATACCGTGATACTAAAGATGGTTAAAATATAAATCGCATTAAAAATTCATTAGTGTTTTTGGCGCTTGCCAATTCTGTTCTTGTACTTACTTCATAAGCATAGCCTATCATAAGGTGCTTTTTTATAGTAAAGTTCATCAATGCGGCAAAAGCTGCATCTGTCCTATAGGTAGCACCTATGGCAAAATCACCGTTAAAAGACAACATGGTATTAATGTCTACCGAAACTGGTGCACCACTTACATACCGCACCATAGTAGATGGCTGCAGCATAAGGTTATTTCCTGAATTTAACATCAAATCATAACCCGCGGTTGCATACACATGGGGCTTAGCTAATGCCGCCGTGACAATACCTTCCTCATTATCTGCACGGTCTGTTGATAACAAACGTGGCATTGCTATAGATGCGTACCAGTCATTTACTTTTAATAATGCACCTACCCCTACATTAGGATTAAAATTAGAAATGGAATTTACACTTGGATCGGTCATAACATTGTAGGTTTCCAAGCCTGAAGTATTCAAATTATAGAAATTTCCACCCGCTTTTAGACCTAAATATAAGTCCATTGTCTCCGAGAACTTAAGTCGATATGAAAAATCGACCCCAGTAAAAGTCTGGCTTTCTACAAAGGTATTGCTGTTATAAATAGATACTCCCATGCCAAGGTTATTGCCCAAAGAGGTTCCGAAAGAAACCGCTTCGGCACTTGGAGCATTCTTTATTCCTGTCCATTGTTGTCTAAAACTTGAGTTGACCATTGTCACCCCATCTACCCCTACATAAGCCGGGTTATAGAAGTTCATATGATACATATAGTTGGTGATTACACCTTCCTGTTGGGCGAACAATGTACCGCTCACCATAAAAAGTGCGCCTAAAATAATCTTATTAAATATCTGCATGCTAATAATGTCTTTAGTTGAAATTAATGGTTTGGTTAATTTGAAGTGATATACAACCAACCGTCTTGGTCTACTTTACCATCTCCATCAAAATCTATTTGATAGTAATAAGATCCTGCATCTGGTAATTGAGCTCCTAAATCCTTGTAGTGACCATCCCAAGTATTCTGGTAGTTCTTAGCGGAGTATACTTCTTTCCCCCAGGAATTAAAGACCCTTACGATGGAGTTCGGATAGTTCTCTATATTGAAAATTGTCCACGTGTCATTAATTCCGTCACCGTTGGGCGTGAAGGCTTGAGAAACGTTGAGCTCTATAGTATCGCATATATCGCCTAGGCCGTCTTTGTCCCTATCCTCTTGCCCAGGATTATAAGCCGAAGGACAATTGTCTAATGAATCTTGAACACCATCGTTATCAGCATCCTTTTGTGATTCAGAACAGCCTTGGATATCCACAGCTTCATCTTCTGGTGTATTTGCACATTTGTCTTCTGCATCATTTACACCATCAAAATCTGTATCTTTTTGAGTATCTGAACAGCCATTGGCATCTACGGTCTCACCTGCTTGAGTATCCGGACATACATCCAACTCGTCATTTACCCCATCACCATCTGCATCCAAGTTTGCATCGAAAGGAAAGGCATCTTCGGTATCTGGAATACCATCATTGTCATCGTCGGTATCGGCATTATCGCCCATACCATCACCATCATTATCGGCAGTTTCTGTATTATCTAACGGGAAGGCATCGTCGGCATTCAAAACACCATCACCGTCAATATCGGCATCGGTGTTATCACCGGTGCCATCACTATCGGTATCTATATCTTCTGTACCATCTAATGGGAAGGCATCATCGGCATTCAAAACACCATCACCGTCAATATCGGCATCGGTATTATCACCGGTACCATCACCATCTGTATCTGTATCTTCTGTACTATCTAATGGGAAGGCATCGTCGGCATTCAAAACACCATCACCGTCGATATCGGTATCGGTGTTATCACCGGTGCCATCACTATCGGTATCGATAGCTTCTGCACTATCTAATGGGAAGGCATCATCGGCATTCAAAACACCATCACCATCAATATCGGTATCCGAATTATCACCGGTTCCATCTCCATCAGTATCTGTATCTTCTGTACCATCTAATGGGAAGGCATCATCGGCATTCAAAACACCATCACCGTCAATATCGGCATCGGTATTATCTCCAGTTCCATCACTATCGGTATCGGTATCTTCTGTACCATCTAATGGGAAGGCATCATCGGCATTTAAAACACCATCACCGTCGATATCATCATCGCACACATCACCAAAAGCATCATTGTCTAAATTAGCCTGATCTGCATTGCTTGTCATAGGGCAATTATCAACATCATCTAGGATACCATCACTATCTTGATCGTAACTAGAACAATCTTTACCACCATCTGTAATGGTCCAACCATAGGTTGTTGCCAATTCATTTCTACCAGTTTCCCCATAACAATACACACTATTACCACCACTAAAGGTAATACCAGTAGGTATCTGTGTTTCTCCAGCATCTAGCGTACTCCAGCCATTTAATATTTTATCATAATTCTCTGGAGATAAGGTTACTCCAGTAAACATATTGGTAAGACCTCCTCGCCCACGGCGGCCACCACCTATGACACTACTTATATTCCAGGAACCAAGATCTTGATTAAAAGAAGTCGCTCCATTGAACATTTCATTCATATTGTTCACATTACTTACATCCCAAGAACCAATATCTTGATTAAACGCCGTAGCTCCTTTGAACACATAACTCAAATCTGTGACATTACTCATGTTCCAAGAACCAATGTCTTGATTAAAAGCAATTGCACCATCAAACATACTAGACATACCTTGTAAGCTCGTTAGATTCCATAAGCTAATGTCTTGATTAAAAGAAGTTGCAGATCTGAACATCCAATTCATACTACCTACATTACTAACATTCCATGAACCAATGTCTTGGTTAAAAGAAGTTGCTCCATCAAACATAGAATACATAGCAGTAGCACTACTAACATCCCAAGTGCTTATATTCTGATTAAAAGACGTTGCACGGTTGAATAAATTACCCATTTCGGTCACGTTGCTTACATCCCAACCACCAATATCTTGATTAAAAGCAGTTGCTCGATAAAACATTTGGTTCATAGTTGTCACGGTACTCACATCCCAATTATTAATATTACCATTAAAAGAAGCTGCCCCATCGAACATTGAGTTCATATTGGTTACCAATGAGAAGTTTGGGATATCTGTAGCATTAACACTTGTTAAATTTATGCAGTCACTAAAACTATGTTCCATAGAGGTCCATTGTTGTGTACCCCATTGCTCTATCGATAAGATTTTTTCATTATCTCTTGTTCCTATATTCCAATAAAAATATATCCTAGGAAAATCGCCTTTAATGGCCACCGTATAGGTGCCTGTAGTTCCATAATCGTGGGTGATATCACCTGCAACTCCAAAATCATCGAAGGTGCCATCGTTATCCCAATCTACATCATAACTATAGCCCGTACCTGTTGTTGGTATGGTTATAGATGTGGTATTGGAAGTTCCTGGATTATCTGTTTTCCAGGTGGTGATAAAAGAAATTCCAGTACAGTCCAAGCCACTATCCGTAATAGTCCAACCATAAGTTGTTACCAAGTCATTTCTAGCTGCTTCCCCATTACAATATGCACTGTTCCCGCCACTAAAGGTAAGACCAGAAGGTATCTGTGTTTCCCCAGTATCTAAAGTGTTCCAACCTCTTAAAATAGCATCATAATTTATCACAGATAAGGAAACGTTATTAAACATAAAATTTATATCTGTGGCATTACTCAAATCCCAAGTACCAATATTTTGATTAAAAGCAGATGCTTCTCTAAACATGCCATTAAAGTTGAATACATTACTGACATTCCAAGCACTTAAATCTTGATTAAAAGTAGCAGCACCATTGAGCATATTACTTATACTATTTACACTACTTACGTCCCAAGTACTAATATCTTCATTAAAAGCTAATGCCCCTGCGAACATATTGTTCATATTGGTAACCAAAATAAGGTCTGGGGAGTCGGTGGCATTACCTACTAAATTGGTACATCCATAAAAACTATTTTCCATCGATGACCATTGCTGGGTTCCCCATTGCTCAATGGATACAATTTTGTCCTTGTCTCCACCTTTACTGAAATATATCCTCGGAAAATCGCCTTTAATAGCCACCGTATAGGTGCCTGTAATTCCATAATCATGGGTGATATTACCGGTAACTCCAAAATCATCGAAGGTGCCATCGTTTTCCCAATCTATGTCGTAGCTATAGCCTGTGCCTGTTGTTGGTATGGTTATAGATGTGGTATTGGAAGTTCCTGGATTATCTGTTTTCCAGGTGGTGATAAAGAAATCTGTTTCGTTACAAGCTTGTCCACCATCTGTGATAGACCAACCATAGGTGGTTGCCAAGTTATTTCTGGCAGATTCACCGGTACAATACGTGCTAGTACCGCCATCAAAAAGTTGATTGACCGGTATTCTAGTTTCTCCAACATCCAAAGTACTCCAGCCTATCAATAATGAATCGTAATTTGATAGTGATAAAGCGATACTTCTTAACATTCCATCCATCCTGGTAACATTGCTCACATCCCAACTACCAATATTCTGATTAAATGAAGTGGCACCAAAAAACAAACCGTTCATAAAGTTTACATTGCTTACATCCCAATTTCCTATGTCTTGATTATAACTAGAAGCTCCTCTAAACATATTACCCATATTGTTCACCGAATTGAGATTAGGAATATCTAATGCATTCCCTTCTAGATTAATGCAACCAAAAAAACTACGAAACATAGAGGTCCATTGCTGTGTGCCCCATTGTTCAATAGATAAAATTTTGTCTTTATCTCCTTCGTTGTTAAAATAGATTGTTGGGAAAGCCCCTTTAATAGCAACTGTATAGGTGCCGGCAGTACCATAATCATGGGTGATATTTCGTGTAATCCCAAAATCATCGAAGGTGCCATCATTTTCCCAATCTATGTCATAGCTATAGCCTGTGCCTGTTGTTGGGATGGTTATAGAAGTAGAATTGGAGGTTCCTAGATTATCTGTTTTCCAGGTGGTGATAAAGAAATCTGTTGGGTTACAAGCTTGTCCGCCATCAGTAATGGTCCAGCCATAGTTTGTTGCCAATTGATTTCTGGCAGCTTCCCCATAACAATATTTATTTTTACCGCCATGAAAATCAATATTGATTGGTATCTTGGTTTCACCTGTATCCAAGGTGCTCCATCCGTTTAACAAACTGTCATAGTTATCAATTGATAATGATAAAATGTTACCAAAAAGTATATTTACCATATTAGTCACATTACCAACATCCCAGCCCCCAATGTCTTGGTTAAAGGATTCTGCGAAGGCGAACATAGAATGCATACGCGTTACCTTACTCACATTCCAACCCCCAATGTCTTGGTTAAAATTTCTTGCGTCTGAGAACATATAATCCATCGTCGTTACATTCCCGACATTCCAACCCCCAATATTTTGGTTAAATTGCTCCGTAGATGAGAACATACCGTCCATACTAGTTACCTTACTTACATCCCAATTCCCAATATCCTGGTTAAAATTAAACGCGGCACCAAACATATCACGCATATTGGTTACATTACCTACATTCCAATTTCCAATGTTCTGGTTAAAGGAATCCGCTAATAAGAACATGCTACTCATGTTGGTCACATTACTTACATCCCAGTCCCCAATGTCTTGATTGAAAGGTGTAGCCTGAAACATTCCAGACATATTGGTCACCATAGAAAGGTCTGGTATATCAGATGCGTTTCCATTTAAATTCCTACAATCAGCAAAACTACGCTCCATAGAGGTCCATTGCTGGATGCCCCATTGTTCAATGGAAAGTATTTTTTGTTGATCGCTATTAAAACCAAATGTAATATGCGGAAAATTGCCTTTAATGGCCACCGTGAAAGTACCTGCAGTTCCATAATCGTGAGTAATATTGCCGGTAACTCCAAAATCATCGAAGGTGCCATCGTTTTCCCAATCTACATCATAACTATAGCCTCCACCCATAGTTGGAATGGTTATAGAAGTAGAATTGGAGGTTCCTGGATTATCTGTTTTCCAGGTGGTGATAAATTCACCTTGTGCTAGTATACTTCCAAAATTTAGGATGCATAAAACAAAAATGAATAGTAATTTAAAGTTTGGTTTTTTCATTGGTTGTGATTGGTTATACTAATAAATGATTTGTGAAATTTTATAAGAATAGTTAGGGAATAATCAGCGGGATGCCGTTTGTATAACAGCTAATAAACCCTATTTTAAAGGGTATATCGCCTTATTATCTTGGAATCAGTGACTAATTTTTAATCCGTTTCAGAATATGTTACAGCTTAAAGCTAAGGTATGAGCGCAATGATAATTGGGTCGCACTTTAGGTGGTAGGATAATCTCCACATAAATGGCTTGAACGCCATTTAAGATGAAATTAGACAGGCAATTTCTGAAGTCACGCTCACTGAGCATAACGCTAGGCCTATTGTACTTAATAAGAAATAAGGGCTTAAAAAGGTAACGGGAGATCGAATACATAATTCAGAGATTATTGAGAACATGCAAAAATTCCCAGTACATAACCAATATAATTACTGTTTATTGTATTGAATTTTAAAAGAGCACCTTGCCTATCGGTCAAAATTTCCCTTTGACCCCGCATATCATTAAAAAAATAATGAAATTTGATAACAGAAATAAAAAACAACACTTTTCATTAAAGGAGGATATTGATTTACTATCAAAAATGGTTTTATAATACTGGCATCATAAAAGACTGTTTGTAGGTAACCAAAATGTCTATTAGAATGCCTTTAATCATTGCAATTACCTTGTATTTACAACAGAAAAAGACGTTGCACTTTTGCAACTAATTAAATAGCAATATTCTATAAAAATTTATTGTCATTTAAAAGTGAATGACAATTGACACCGAAACTGCACCTTTTAATTCGTATTTAAATGATAGTATTTGAAACTAAAGGAAATAATAAACCCTGTAAATCAATAATTTACAGGGTTTATATAAATGTATTACCACTTATCAGCGGAGAAAGAGGAACTATCCAAATTCTCATTTTTCTAACGATTACAGGGGCTAAAACAAACTTGGAAATTTAGTGACACCTAATTAGCCTCTTTTTAACAAAAGTTTGGGAATTGTGGGTTCTTTTCCTTCAATTTACCTCCAAATTGGCTCATTTGATAACAAACCAATGAGCATCATTCAATATTGACCGCACATATGGTGTGTTTTCAATCGATGACAGGAAGTTTTCAAACTCAGATATGAATTTGAAATTGATGCTTAAAGGTTCTGTTCAAAAGATAATGTTTAGACTATATTTATTTCAGGGACCGAACAAATACTTTCAAATGAAAGTTGTTTGGTTTCTGATAGTCTAGCTATGTATTGAGTAAGAATTGAATAGTTCGTTTTAAAATGATAGGTTAAAATTTTACTATCCTTTATTTGAACTTTCCTAAACGTAACGATTTTGAATTATGCTCAGCCCGGTTTAACATGAGGAAATCAATCAATACAATGTTTTCACATTTATATAAATTTAACTATTAGTTATTATTTAGATACTTTATGAGTAGTTGTAGGGGTATGAAGCCCATCGGTGTGAAAATGTACGCTAAGATGGTTGATAAGGTATCGAGGTCAAATATTCATCCAACTCATCAACTATGTATCTTTCAGCAGTCTGTTGTTTAATAACTGTGGTTTTTATTTTGCTTTAACACCATATTAACCTGTTTTGGAATTTCAATAATGTGTTGTTTGCCCATTACTGGAGTACTTTACCTTTATTTTAACTTTAGTTAAATACTGTTCGGTTGGCAGATCAAACACTTATAGCATGTGGGGAAATGTTGCCTTAGCAGAAAATCGAACTTCCTGCGTTTTCCTTTGTTGTTATTCTGGGACAGCATAATCGAAGATTCGTATACACAGGCAGCTACAATCAGCTAATTCTAATTTAAAACTACCACTTATATGAGATTTTCGTTCGTTGGTCTTGTAAAATTAGATAATATTTAAAAACCCCCTAAGTTTGAAGCTTAAATATAATCTTATGAAACTTAACCTTGTAATTGTGGACGATTCAGTGCTATGGTTATCTATTGCAGAAAAATTAGCAAAAGTTCATCCTAATGTAGCAAGCGTAACTACCTTCGATGATTCCTTAGATGCTTGGATTTTTCTACAGACGAACCAGTCAACAGCATTAATGACAGATATTGAAATGCCGTGTATGGACGGTCTTTCCTTTCTTTCAATGTTCAGTGCTAAACTACCCGTAATCTCAACATCTACAAAGAAGAATTATACAGAGCACGCAACGAAACTTGGTTGTGTTGATTTTTTATCGAAGCCATTTTCAAAGAAGGAGTTTGATCTTGCCCTGACCAATGTATACGAGAGAGTTTCCCTCCAAAAAATTTCTTAGGGCATCATCTATACAATAGCTGTCAGAAGACTAAGGTTACACTAAGAAACTTTGGTAATACGTTTGTTTACCTTGGAGATTGTGTGTCTAGAGCAACCCAATAGGTTCTGGATGTAATTGTAGCTCTTACTGTCTCTTAATAGTCCCTCGATTTTATTCTGTAATTCAATGTTCTCGGGGCGACCCTTGTATTTTCCCTGCTGCTTGGCTTTTTGTACCCCTTGGGCTTGTCTACGCCTCCGGTCCTCGTAGTCCTTACGCGCAACTGCCGCGAGCACATCGAGCAGCATCGAATTAATTGCCGACAACATTCTTTCGGTAAATTCGTCCGAGCTGTCGATGAGTATGTGGCTCGTGGGAAGATCTAATGAAACGATTTTGATGCCCTTGTCTGCAATGACCAATTTCAAAGTCTCCCAATCCTTAACGTTCAACCTACTTATCCTGTCAATCTGTTCTACGAGCAGTACATCTCCGAGCTCCGTAATTTCCAACAACCTAAATAGTTCAGGGCGGTCTAATTTGCTACCAGTCTCGTTTTCCATAAACCAGAAAGAGACTTTGATTCCCTTTTTATCAGCAAAGTCCGTAAGCTCGTTCTTGGCCCTGTCGGCATCTTGTTCTTTGGTGGATGCCCTTAAATATCCATATACCCTCATAAGTGCATTATAAATGGTTTATAAATATTATTGCACCAACAAATAGGTGGTAGCGAAAAGGTATACCCAAAATGCACTATTTTAAATGACAAGACTTTATGGAACAAATAACTTAACAATCAACCAATGTCAAATGAAATTTTAACCCAAGAGCAGGAAAAAAATTATGGGAAGTTCCCAGAGGTTCTGAACGACAATCAGATTTCCAAATATTTTACATTGGACAATTTAGATTTAGAGTTTGTTCACAAACGAAGAGGAAATGCCAATAAGTTTGGAGTAGCGCTTCAATTAACTTGTGTTCGTTTTTTGGGAACATTCTTAAGAGATCTCTCCGAAATTCCAGATATCGTAAAAGAATTTGTTGCTGACCAATTGTTTATTGGTAACATAACAATATTAGAATTATACGCTAAAAGGGAAACTACCAAACGAGAGCACCGCGCCTTGATTAAGAAACAATATAATTATCGAGAGTATACCAAAGGGCATCTGTCCTTTAGATGGGGTATGAAGCCCAACGGTGCGAAAACGTACGCTAAGGATGGAAATGTAACAAAAAACCGGATAATATTTCTTTAGATCTAAAGATGGGATATGCTATGAGCCGGTGATGCACGGTTACATACTTTTAGTGACAGCTATCCCTTCCGTTAAGCTAAACTGTTCGATTTTCGTCTAAATACCGTTTTTTCGGAATATCTAGAAGGCAATAAAAACCCACGTTTAATTGTACTTTGAAAACTGCAACATCGGTTAAAGATGTCTCTTGAAATCCCGTATTTGACCTAAAACACGAACAACGAATATTCCCTTTCTGGTTGGTTCATAGAAAATAGTATGCGCCTTGTAATTGTATCTTTTCAAAGGTGCCGCAAATTCAGAAGCGCTGCGACCAAGGTCAGAATTATCTGCAAGAGTCTGTAAAAATTGGTATAACTCGGTAACATAATTATGAGTCTGTGATTCACCCCAAGTCTCCAAAGTATAATCTACTATATCGTCGATATCACCATCTACTTTCGATGATAAATGATAACTAGACATTTCTGTTCTTTTTGCGAATTATTGCAGCTTCAATAATTTCATCAACAGACCTAATTTTAAAGCTCATTCCACTATCATATCCTGCTTGTATAGCCGCCTTGGTGATTAAAAACTCTCTATTACGTTCCTCATCTAAACGTATTAGATGTCGCATGTATTCGCTATCGTTCGCGAAACCACCATTTTCAATTTGTAGCTTTATCCATTCTTCCTGAGCGGTAGTAATAGTCAATGATTTTCTGATTGTCGCCATAATTACAATATTTAATTACATACAATATACGCAATATAACATATTATTAGCGCACGATTAACTGAAATTTTATTAAACTAGCACTTAAGACCTGTAACCAAATAACATTGATCCCACCCATATTTAAACTTTAAGGATTGCGTTCAAAGTTTATAAAAAGGTCTTTATTATTATACTACTGCTAAAGTCTTTTAAATAGTTCAATTGTCAATCCCTATCGCTAATCTCTTGGAAAGTTCACTGAAAGGTCATTTTTCATAGGGGTCAAACGGTAGTTTAAATGAACTCTTAAAGTTCCAAATCGATGTATGAACCGAAAAATTACAATAAACGATTATTGGGAATTGCATTATTTATTTGAAAGTCTTCCTAATCTAGTCACATAAAACAGCTGATATGAAAACCATAAGAGACTTATAAAACATCGTGGGTATAAAGAACATAATGTTCTTTATACAATTGATAATAAATTTGTGGGGAACCTGCCCTTAAAATTATTCGTTTTATTGAACCCTGAAATTATGGTATCAAGCAAAGCAGTTAATGTAAAGAAATAGGGTTAACATTTTATATTATACACGTTTAAATCCCCTTAAGCATTACTTATGTTGTTGTTGGAAATTATGGTGCACATCCTTTCGCCGATAATTTTGCATCCCAATTAGGAAATGATTCTTAGGGCTAAGTAGAAGAGTAGATAACACATGGTATAGGTAACTATCCTTGGAATAAATAATATGGTTATTAGGTAAATGTTGGCTCAGTAACTAAAGTAAAGAAAGGTTTTGGAATCGTTCAAGGAATTTCTAAAAATCTACCATCATTAATTTGACCTAATATTTAATAGTTACTGAGTTAACCCAAATTCAATACAAAGTGATGGCTGCAAAATATTGGGAAAGCTTCAGTGAATTGAGTTCCTGCACCAATACAATAATGGCGCAGAAATCATCACAAAAATAACTCTGTTATTCCTTATCCTATATTTACCCAGAACTGTCATCTGTATAAGGTAAAATGACCTACAAATTCTTTCATATTATCTTCGTTAAAGTTAACAACGTACCAATAGTCTCCCGTAGGCACTTCCTTCCCATCATAGGTCCCGTTCCAGCCCTGAATATTGGATAATCTAGCCACCACCCTGCCATAGCGATCATATATTAATACTTCTAGGTTAGGGAAATATTCCGCATTCCTTGGCCTCCAGGAATCGTTCATGTTGTCACCATCCGGTGTAAAGAAGTTGGGCATCTCTATATCAATGAACTCCATGTATATCGATGCAACGGCCTCACAACCATTTTCATCGACTACCCTAACTTCATACGTACCCGTTTCTCTTATACTATAGGTATTATCTGTACCGTTGTCAAATCCATTGAAGTAGAATGTATATTCCAATCTGCCACCTTCTGCAATCGCAATTATCTCGTTTGGGGTCTGCTCCAATGTCAATATTAGTGGTTCATAACCAATAATATCAAAATCCACGGTTTCAACACATCCGTTGGCATGTGCTATTGTTATATAATGGCTTCCAGGATAAATATTACTAAAATTAGGGTCTAATTGCATAGCCGTTTGATCTGTGGAATCAAGGGCATACATTACATCACCTGAAACTGAGATATCTTCCAATACGACGTTCACATAATTATTGGGCGTATCACCGGTACATTCGTATACTGGTTCTACGGTCGCACTAAGGTTGACACCTCTTTCAATATCTAGTACAACATTGGTCTCACATCCGTTAGCATCCCTTATGAATATGAGATAAGTGCCAGCCGTTAGATTATTGAAGTCCACACGATCTAGGACAAAATCGGCATCGGAATTTGAGTTCATTGCAGTACGATAGGGAGCGGTACCGCCCGCAATTATCAAACTAATCGAACCATCCTCACTTCCAACACAAATCTCCGGGGTAATCGTAGCACTAACGTCTATGATGGTTGGCTCCGAAATGGTATATTCCAAATATTCGAAGCATCCATTTCCATCCTGTGCTATTACCGCATAATCTCCTGGGGCCAAATCGGTAAACGTGTTTATGGTATCAAACTTATCCAGATCAGGAGAAATGGAATAGATGTAGCTACCGGCCCCACCGGCAAGTGTCACCGTAATACTTCCGTTTTCTTCGCCGAAACAACTGACATCTACAATATGGTCGGTATAGGTCAAAGGTATAGGCTCCATGATTATGACCTGTTCAGGCGCCGTAGTACAATCTTCACTTACTACGTTGACCCAATAAGTACCTGCCGTTAGACCCGAAAATTGCCCTAAAGGTTGAGGCCCGGCTATTCTATTGCCAATTGTTACACTATTGCTATAGAGTTCGTATTGATAATTGCCCAATCCTCCGTCTGCAGCCGCATAAATTATTGCGGTGCTTTCTCCGGTACAATTGATGAAAGCCGCGGTATTGTCCACACTCAAAGTCAATGGAATAATCGGGTTCTCGGTAATTGCGTTCGAAGCTACCGCCTCACAACCATTAATTGCGTCCCTAACATAGTATTGATAGGTACCGGCGCCTAAAATACCTGTTAAAGGCAACCCGATACTATTGCCCATCATTGGCAGAAAGTTAACGTTATCAGTGCTGTATGCATATGTTCCGCTTCCTCCCGTAGCGGTTAGTTCAAATTCCGCACCGGTAGCACAAGTTAAAGGGTCTGTCCGAACCAAGGAAGCAAATACTCTGGCAGGTTGGGTTATAGCTACTGGATTGGTTTCAACATCACAATTCCATTCATCGGTTACGGTGATGCTATAGATTCCAGCTCCTAACCCGGTAAATGTTTCTGATATCTGTTCGCCTGAAGTGAATTCGATTACTGCTCCAGCCGCATCATAATAATTCAATTTATATTCATAGTTGCCACTACCACCACCGGTAACAATTGCCGTTATGGTTGCATCATTATCACCAAAGCAATCTAAAGTTGTTACTAACGGAATAGCGTTGGCGACAATAGGTGTCGCTGGAACCAATGCTTCGGTAGCGATAAAAACACAGCCACTATTATCCGTAATTTGTATACCAAAATTTCCTGCTGACAGCCCAGTAAATACCATAACTTGTACATCAAGGGCAGCATATACTTGCCCTGTAATCGTATTGGTCAGTACAATATCGTAGGGCGCATATCCACCTATTGGATCTACTAGCATCTCCCCTTGACCATTGGTACATTCTGCTTCCGCTAGCGGATTAACGAAAGCGGTTAAAGGTATATTTGGCGAAGAAATCGTGATTATATTCGAGTCTTCCGAACATAGGGGTAATTCAGTTTCGGTTACCCTAACATAATAATTGCCTCCCGATAGTCCGGTTATGGAAAGAGGATTTGTAGTTGCCGGTCCAGATTGGACACTAACTCCTGCTTGTGTAAACACCTCGTATTCATAAGCACCCGAGTATCCTATAATGTTGATTTCCAAGGTACCATTACCATCACCGTAACACGTAACAGGTGAGGTAGCGATTGCAACAACATCAATTAAATCATACGGTGCAATAGAATGGGCCAGTGTATCTACATAACAACCGGTATCCAAATCAGTTACTCTGAATGTATAGTTGCCCACTGCACTAAGATAGAATGTTGCTGTTGTCCCAGTCATTGGGCCTGGTGTTCCATTGCTATTGCCTAATGGCAACAATTCAAAGCTATAATTATGAGGGTTTCCGTCATCTGTTACTGTTATCAAAACTTCCTCTGGACCGGCACATGAAATTGCTGAAGTTTTGGTAACGGCAGCGGTAAAGGTGTTTATTGGATCAATCAATTGCGTAGGCAAGGCGAATAAACATCCATTAGCATCCCTGATAATGATATCATAATTTCCAGCACTCCATGCATTATAGGTAAAAACCGACCCGCCTGTTGGCAAGAAACTACTACCGTTTACGCTAAAGAAATAATTTGGGGTACCCGTACCTGCAGTTATGGTAACCTCTATGACTGCAGACTGTTGTGCGTTGTTCATATCACATGCAAACGGTATCACTTTCGTAATTGCAGCATCAAGGGCCGTAGGTTCACCGATCGTAACTTGATCCATCGCCGTACAATTTCGGTTGGACGTTACCGTAATGTTCCATACTCCTTCAGATAGCCCTGTAAAGAGTTTTATACTTTGGGTAAAGGTCAAAGTGCCATTAGTTATTTGGAAAGTGTAAAGTGGATTATCATTGACACCTGCACTTGAAGGTTCCATCTTAATAGTTATAGAACCATCTGAAGCACCCGCACAACTAACATTCGTCCATTCGGTGTCCAATAAGGTAACCGGGGTTGGCTCTTCCAAGGAAATAGGTACATCGATAAAACAATTGGGCGTTGCCAAAGAGGCATCCGTTACACGGACCACATAATCTCCAAAGGGAACGCCTACAAATTGGTTCCCGCTAGGTGAAATGCTAGTTGGCGTAAGGTCTGATTGTAATAGTTCAGTTAGATAGGAACCTGAACCTCCAGTTATAGTAAACCCAATTACACCATCATCAGTTGTGCAGGTAGGTTGTGTTAGAACAATAGCAGTTGCTTCTAATTCTGGGGCTATTGCTATACCCTTTATTTCACCACAGCCATTACTGTCAAGGATTTCAATAGAATGACTTCCTGAATTTAAACCTGAAATGGTAATCGTATTACCTAACGCATTCAAACCTGTTGCGGCTCTAAGCGCACCGTTATCGACACGAATGCTATAGGGCGCAATACCTTCGGCGGTTAATGTGATGTCCATAGCGTAGTTTCCTTCCGATCCAGAACATTGATTGTTTATAGAAAGGCTTATTTCTGGAGAGGAATCTGTTGGCACCAAGACATTATCCTGTTGAATACAGTTATTTGCATCCTTGATATAAACAATATAGTCGCCCCCTTCCACATTAAAAACATTGGTAGAACTACCGGCCCAGGTCATCAGTGTTGGTGCAGCAACTGTTGCTAAGGCAATTTGATATTCATAGGGCGGGGTACCAAATTGGCCTATTGCCGAAACCTGGCTGGCATTCAGATTACAATTATCATTTGTATCAAGCGTTGCCGTAACCTGTAAAGTGTTGGTAGATTCTGAAATAGTAAAAACTTCAGACCCTACCGAGCAACCATCAAAGGTGCCGCCTATCTCATTAAATAAAATGTAATAAACACCAGGGGCCAACGGGCCTACATTGGTTACCGATACCACCGTACCTATGCTAGGTGGGTTTACGGCCTCAGAACCTGTAATACCGGTCGTAGCATTGGATTGAAAATTAAAAATTTCATAATTGACACTTGTAGTATCAGCTGCATAATTATCAAAACTGAAGCTCACACCTCCATCAGCATTTCCGGTACAGGTGACATTGTTAACCGTATCTAAGCTAGTGGTGAGATTAGATGGCGAATCAATAGGTGTATCCGCCATTTCAAAATAATAACAGTTGTTAGTTAAGTCATGTACGACGAAGGTGTACGTTATACCAGGGATCAGACCATCAAACGTTGCGGTATTACCGCCTGGAGAATCTGCAGATTGGTAATCATTAACAGGATCATCAACGTAGGGAACTAAATAGTTTTCAAGAATAGCGAATTCATAATTACCACTCCCAACGGTTGAGTTTACCGTAATTATGGCCGTACCACCTAAACTACAGTCTACGGTCGTTGTAGTAACATCAATATTCAAATCCTCGGGCGGAGAGGCAATAATATTGATGGTCTTTACAGAACAACCATTGGCATCGACCACATCAACTTCGTAAATGCCGAATTCTAAAATTGTAAACGTATAGTCCTCTCCCCCGGAGGTTGTAGGGTAAAAATCAGTATGCCCATTATTTCCGGTGAGATAGTAGTTGTATTCATTGGTTCCTCCACTTAAATTGGTGACGCTAATGGAACCTGGATCGGTACCATTGGCCGGGTCGCATGTAATAGGCATTACGATAATGTCATAGTAAATAGGGTCTGGTTCATTTATTACGATTGTTTCCGTACCAGAGCAAGACTGAGCATCGGTTACAGTAACTTCATAAATACCTGCGGGCAGACCAGAAGTCTGTGTGTCATAAGCTGTTGCCGTTGTAATATTTTCTACAGATACGGTATAGGGTGGTAACCCTGTTGTACCGTCAATATTTACTTGAATAGTTGCTCCATCATCACCATGGCATAGAATTTCAGTAGTCTGGACCAACGTAAAGGTTGGGGGCACATATAGATCGACAGTTTCAGTGGTATTTACCGAACATGCGCTATCGTCGGTAATACTAAAAGTATAGATACCCGCTGTTGGGGTAACATAAGAGAATGGAATACTGGGTACTATTGTACTAGCTTGTACAAGATTACCATCCAAAAAAACTTCATAAGTATAATTAGTGGACCCACCTGCTATGGAAATTTCTATTTCTGCATCGGGCGAACCACTAGTACAATCCAAGCCTTTGATTAGGCTAGATGAAGCGATTAAGGTAGGGAATACCTCAATGCTTGCCGCACTTGTACAGTTTTTGCTATCAATAACTTCTACCGTATGACTACCGGGTCCAAGACCTGTAAAACTTGTATTGGATTGATAGTCACCACCGTTGAGGCGATATTGAAAAGGTACACTACCTCCGGAAGTAACATTGGCGGTCAATACTAGCCCCGTAGTACTGTCATAACATATATTATTAGCAGTTACCTCTAATACGGGTGCTTCTGCAGGGGTAAGACTGAACGTTTGGGTGATTTCACAACCTCCAGCGTCTATTACATTAATAGAATAATTACCTGTGTCCGTAAGCCCAGTAAACGAGTTATTTCCTTGCGGTCCTGTTATTGCTCCTGTTGGGCTCTCCAATACGTATTCAAATCCACCCCAACCTCCTGTCGCTGTTACGGTTACAGCACCAGGAACTGTTCCTGATGGAGAACAGGAAAGGTCTGTACTATCTAAATCAGAAATAATAAGTTCAGAAAGCGGGGCAGTAACGGCAATGTTTTCCGTTGCCGTACAATTCGTAGTATTATCCGTTACCTCAATACTATAGGTTCCTTCTCCCAGTCCTGTAAGGGCCAGCGTATTAGCCGTCACTGCTGTACCTGAAAAAGTAGAAGGACCCGTTACCGTATAATCATACGAGGTGGTAAATCCGCTCACATTGAAGGTAACTGCTCCATCGGATATACCAAAACAGGTTACATTATTATTAATTTTTCCTACAGCGGCAATACGGTTTACAGCAGCTATTGTAAAATCTTCTTGAATACTACATCCTTTAGCATCACTGACCCTAAACGTATATGTTCCTGGTTCAAGTGACGAAAAAGTATTGCTTGTTCCATTGTCAATAGCATTCGCTAAAGGAGCTATGATTTCATAATTAAAAGGAGCGGTACCATCCACGACGGTGACGGTGACTTCTGAGGTCAACGCGGGACAAACTGGCTGGGTCGCATTAAATGTTAGGTCACTAGGTTCTATTCGAGGGTCTATTGTAACATCATCGGTAGCAAAAGTACACCCATTGGCATCCCTGATAGTAACGGTGTAAGTGCCATCAATTAATCCAGTGAACCTCTCGGCACCAGGTCCAGAGAAGAAATTTACTCCATCTATACTGTATTCATAGGGAGCTGTTCCACCTGATACATTTTGTGCCTCTATAATTCCGTCTTGCGTACAGGTATAACCTTGAATCAATACCGCATTCCCGAAAAGCGCATTGGCCGGTGTAGAAATAGTATGGTATTCAAAATAATCACAAGAAGCACTTCCCTTTCGCTGATTTATAACAATGGCATAATCACCTGCTGGCAAGCCGGGAAAATAGCCTGATGTATTGGTTGCCAAAGCATTGATATACTCATAATTTTGTTCATCGAATGTGGCTGCATCAAACAAGTAGTAAGTTAGCTGGTACCCATTACTATTGACAAGATTGAATTCTATTGACCCTGTTGAGTCTCCAAAACATAGTACATTGGTTACCGAAGTAGCATTGTATTCAGCTGCTGGTCTAAACTCTATGGTCACCATATTGGAAATGGATACACAGTTAAATCTATCGATTACGGCGAATGTATAATCCCCTGGATTTAGAATATCAAATATCTGACTGGTTTGATACGATGATGCCGGAATATCATTAACGCTTGGGTATGAGATTACGGCTGCACCGTCATCATCTACAAAGGACCAAATAGCATAGGTATGCGGAGTCTTTCCACCACCGGAATCCATAAGAATATTCCCTTCTTTACAGGTTATGTGTTGTGAAACCCTCGCGATTAAATATAGGTTGTCTTCAACTATAGATACCTGTTCAGAATAAGAACAGCCATCATCGGTACGTGCAATAGCGATATAGTTTCCTGGATTCAGGTCGTTAAATGTAAAATTATTGTTTGGTTGGGCAGTTTCACTGTCCAAAAGTGTTCCTAGCCCGCCGTTAGAACCATCATCAAGCCTAATTTCGTATTCATAATTGGGCTCGGCGTTGTTTATTTGAATATTGATTGACCCAAAACCAGTACAGCTATTAAGAGCTGCCGAAATTGAGTAATTTACATTCCGTTCAAGGATTCCTATATCGGGAGTACTAAAAATACAGGCTCCTGCTATTGGAACACTAGAATTATCCAATTGTACGACTTCTACGCGGTATCCTCCATTTTCGCCCGGGTTAAAATCAAAACTTGGTCCGTTGTTCGAACTAAAGGGTATGATTACCGTTCCACTTATGGCATCTACCAATTGGTAACCATAACCATTGCCCAAGTTGGTAATGGTAATGTTTCCTGGAGAGGTACAAATAATGTCTTTTTTGTTGTATTGAATATCCAAATCGTTCTGAAAAGCATTGAAATAGAAGCGATTGCTACAGCCATTCTGATAGTTGACAAACAAACGATATTTACCAGGGCTATTAAGGGTATAGTTGTTGCCAGAACCAACTTGATTCCAGGTACAGGTCAAATTTTTATTGGCACAGTCGTCCCCAGAGGGACTACAGCTTGCTTCGTCCAATTTTTGCCATACAATACTTTGGGCATCCAAAATATTCACTTGTAAAAGCCTAGAGTCACTTATACCGCAGAGGAATAATTTAGGAAGCAACGCATTGTCTATACTACATTGCACTATTTCTCCAAAAAGGTCATTTGATGGGTCTGCATCATTGTTTACTGTATTGTAATACTCTATTATAGGGTTGGTAATGGTTCCTGAACCGTATTGCACTACATTGATGATTTCTTTAAAGCCTTTACACGGATCGGCAACAATTTTGTCCACAATATAGGTACCTTCACCGTTGACCAATATGGTACTTGAATCATTATCCGGATCTCCATCGTTCAAAACGGTATCCGTACTATCTATAACATTATTATTGTTATCGTCCCGTACCCAAATATAATCGTCAAAATGATCACCCGCATTTAATAAAACATTGGTACCACATAGTTCTACGCTGCGCGTGAAGTTACAGTCAGCAAGATCATCTAAAAGAAAATTGGTTGCACCGGGCAGCACAAATCCACAATTATCAAAGTCAGATACACTCGGGTCATCTGTAATTATATTGGAATTAATAGCTCCCGCGTAGGTGGAATAGGCCAAATTTTGTATCAGATCCGTACAAGCATCCACAAAATCAAAACAATTTTCGGCAACCTTCACGCGCATGCGTATCGTATAAATAGGATCTTGTTTATTTACGAGATTGTCTGAAATAGTAAAAATCACAGTTCTACTAGGCGCATCATAAGTATAGGTTACGCCTGTGGGAAGCACTAAATTTGCCTCGTCCAATGTAACGTTTATGGGGAGTACATCACGTATGGTATAATTTACGGTATCGTCATTTCCTAAATTTTGGAACGAAAGTACATAATCAAGTGTTTGGCCAAGGTTGACCCCCATACCAGTGATATCATTACCTCCAATATCCTCTACCCTTTTTTCAAGAACAATGTTCGGCTCTATTTGCTCGACCAAGAACGTGGCCAAGAAAGAGCCGTAACCATCTCCTGATGATGTAAATTGCAAGGTAGCACCCGTTTCATCGTTGGGAAGTATGGCATTATTGGGGTTACTAAGGTCAAATACGTCTAAATCAAGACCTAAGGTATTTGTGCCATAAGGTGTTCTATCAATGACTTGGCCGTCGTTTATAGAGATGGTCGAATTAAAAAAGTTATTGGCGGGGTTCAAATTGGTTGTCGATAAGTCTGTAAACGTAGCGTTCATATTCGCCTTGATCTTGAACCTATCGTTTGTAATACTTCTATCCCCTTCAAGCGCACCGACCCCTATCCTTGCATTTACGGGAAACCCCGTAGGTAAAGTCTTAAAGCCATTAACCGCTACGTTTACGGTGCCAACCGAGCCAGACATCCCGGCATAACCGTCGAATGTGGATATAAACTTGCCGGTTTCGTTGGGGTTTTCATAAATGACCACCATGACCCATCCTGCTGAGCTAGAGCCATTTCTTGTTCCTTTTGTGGCGCGGATATTGGCCACAGTATATTCTCCAATAGGATTGGTATTAGAACGAACAATGTCCGTTATATTTTTATAGCATATATAAGGAGAATCCTTAAATGAATTATTGATGTCATTATAATCATATCCGTCGAAAATTATGTCATCTTCATCACCAATAGGGTCCGCGGTCGTATCGGCTGTTAGTTCAACATAGCTGCCTCCTGGTATTTTAAATTTAATAGTGAACCAGTCTTCAATTCTCGGTGTACCATTAAAGGGAGCACTGCTATCAGTACTACGTTCATTTGGATATGTAGCCGCCCAATATAGACCGGCATAACGGACCTGAGAGCAGGACGGGTCAGCCAAATTAAGCGCTGCACTACTAGAACTGAAGGTCGAGGAATCCCCATCGATATCGATATATTCCATCCAAAGGGAGTTGTTGTTCTGTGTACCGTTATAAGCTATATTGGCCTCTCCCGGATCAGCTTGGGAGGCCCTATTAAGAATATTATTTCCCGCAAAAATGATATTCCCCCTAATTTCTAAACTACCTCCGTCCAGTCTGGGGGTAAAGGGAACGGCTTCCTGTGCGTTGGATGCAAAAAAGCAACCAGTTAAAAGCACATAAAGCATCATCGACCATTTTAAATTGAGTCTATTAGTTTGCATAGGTTGATAAGGTTTGGGGCCAAACAAAATTGGGGTTCGATTAATTCCTCTTGAAAAAAATCAATGAAACTCCTTTTTTATGTAAGGTTAAACTTACTAATCTAAAACCTCAATGAATGTTGTGAAAAGTACTATTCGTGTTGTCAAAAGCTCGGCTGTGTGTTCTTCAACGATACTTTGCAAAAAATGATTTTATAAATTTGGTTAGTAATACAATTTTAAAATGTAAAACAAATTAGAAATACGAATTGTATGGTTGCCCCCTTTTGTTGTATAAAATAAAATACGGTTTTACTGTTGATCAAATGGATAGGAACTTTGTGTAAAGGCGATTTCAAATTTTCACAGAAGTATCTTGAATATTGCAATTTCCCCATCGCAACTATCTTTCTACCACTACCTTGACGAGAACTTGTTCCATTAGTTTAATGGTTACAGTCCTTCAAAGCCAATATTTCAACACCTGTATGTTAGGTTCTAATGAAAGGTAATCGACCGTGATCTCGCTTCAAATTTTATGTAATTTGGTGTAAGTTTTGAACTCTAATTCTTCTTTATTCGATAGGTAATCCTGCTATTGGTAATAACTGTACGCACCCGTACGAAAAGAGTAGCTGCATCTGACGTAAGCGGTAATGCACAGTAATATGCAGAATTGGAGGTTATTACACGGTATTGATATTTGTTCATGGTAAGTGCTACCGAACTTAATGTCAGAGTCGATGTGTTAGTGCCTAAATAGGTCGCTCCATCCGTAAGGTCTGTAAATGTTGCACCCTCATCAATACTTAACTGCCATTGATAGGTGTTCGTATCATTTGCCGATACCGTAAAATTAGTTCCTGAACCATCAAAAACCGTGACATTGGTCGGTTGGGAATTTATTGAGGGAGCCGCCCCTGATTCTAAATAATCTGCCGTACCGCTTGAATCTGCATCAGTGGGGGCTGTATAGCCATCCACTCGATTGGTGCCGGTAACCTGTCCATTAACATCCACAGTCGTAGGCAGCTCGGCCAATATACCGTCATTATTATCATCCGTAAATCCTCCTTCCAAAACGTCGTTACAGCCATCCCCATCAGAATCCAAGTCAAAATGATTAGGTATACCATCACCATCTACATCCAAGTTGGTACAGATGGAAAACGCGTTCAAAGAACAAAAATCGGGATCCTGATAATTGGGCATACCGTCGTTATCGGCATCTCCACTTGGGTCGATTCCGTTGGATTCCACTGTATCCAATATCCCATCATTGTCATCATCAAGATCATCTATATCCCCGACCCCGTCACCATCGTTATCGTTGGAAACCGTAATTGTCACCACAGCGGTATCGCATAAATTCGAATTGCTGTCATCACAGACTTGGTAGGTAAACGAATCAACACCTGTAAAGCCGGGATTTGGAATATAGGTGAAACTTCCATCAGTGGACAAGGTTAAAGTTCCGTTCGTCACATCGACCACGGGAGTCGTATTGACTGTCAGTACGTCGCCCGTTTCCAAATCGGTATCGTTCGCCAAAACCCCCTTGGCAGAAATGTTTAAGGTCGTATTCTCAACCGCATTGTATGAATCCATTACAGCACAAGGACTTGCATTGACACTGATAATATTCGTCGGTTCGGTTGTTGGGCTGCAACCTAATAATGGGGCGATGCCCAATTGGTAATCCCCCGGAGTGTCAATTAAAACATTATCCATTCCGACCCCAGATATTTCTGAAAGTCCGTTTGCGGGAAACACAACACCTGGGGTCAGGGAATACCAGATATACTCTGCAGTAGTAGAAATAAATTCGGCTTGTAGGGTAAAAGTTTCACCAGAGGCACAGGAATCAAAACTACCTGGATCCGTAATGGTGGTATTCACTTGTGTTCCAGCAGCACTACCCAAGAAATCATAGGGCCCTGCGAAATCCTTCAAAGAAGAAGTAAAGGAGGAGGATGTTCTGGATTTTGTAAGTATCGCGCTGAATGGGGAGTCACAGGCAGCACCACTTCCAAATAGGGCACGAGGGTCGAAGCCTAACTGCGTAAAATTGATACCAACCTCGGCAAAATAGTCACTGCTATAATTAGCTGTATAACCCGAAGTATTTGTCGTCCCCCAAGGCGGTGCCGCAGTGGAAAGGGCATTTACATTGTTCAACAAAGCGGCAACCGGAACGATTATTTCCCCATATCCATACGTACTGCCTCCATCGATATTAGAACCCCAGGTAAAGGTCGAAGTCCCACCCGGGGAACTTCCTGGGTTGAAAATGGAACGATCTACCCATATCCGTATCTCTAAACCGGATACACCGCCACCACCGAAGGCAAAACCGATGACCATGTCGCCGATATTGGTAACATTACCGCTACCGTCAAACGTCCAAGCCGTGTGCCCTTCCTGACTTCCGGAATTGATAAACCCTGATCCGGAAAGTGCGACCTTGGATACAAAAAGTTCAAAATCTATAAAATGACTCCCCGATGAGGACAAGGTCGAAACCATCATATCTACCCATAGGTCGTCGGTCACGTTAATACCATCCCTACGCATATGGACACCTGTATCCACGATATCGGTTTTTGAAGGAACAGAACCACTACCCGCGCCCCATGAGGTGGTTGGGTCATCCCCATTCTTCCCAGAAGTAAATATGGTCAAGTCATTTGAGCTTTGGTTGGTATAATCCCTGCCATATCTCGTACTATACCATATATAACCTGAGTTTGAAGCATAGTTGGGAATACTCTGGCTAAGGTCGAAGGCAATGTTGTTTCCTGCTGCCAATTGGGCAGCATAGCCATTGCTAATGGCGGTGGCTTCATCAATCACTCCAGCGCCTGAAATTCCATTATAAAACCAATCGTCTGTAAGTACACCGGAAAGCACATCCCCGGAACGGGTATCCGCTTCGATTCCGAAGTTAGCCCCTACTCCTATTTGTCCATAAACCGATCCGGCAACAACTAAAAATATTAGTAAGGAAAATCGCCTAATTAGAACAAGTCTGAAGCACCTTCTAAAAAATAAAAGATTAATGATTTTATTTATGTTCATTCTATGCATGGTTGGATTTATTTATCGCCATCTCCAAATATTTTCTCGGCCTATATCTTGCAAGATGGGAATTCAACCCTGAATATCGAATTTATTGTTGTGAAATTGTTCAACCAAAGGGTGTGCCAATTAAATACCGTTGTATGCACAATAAATATAGAAGTGTGTTTCATCGAAAAATTGAAAAAAATTCAATTTTTGGGTAGGGTTTGGAAACCTTTGGTTGTTATGATTAGTAACAAGCTCTTAAAAGTGCAAAACCTACTTATTGATGTTAAACAAAAAATTAAAAATTATGAGATTCAATTTTTTTTCAATTATGCTATTGGCATCATTTGCAATGGTCGTTAGTTGTTCCAATGGGGACGATATGAGCTCTGATACGGGGAAAATGACCATATTATTAACCGATGCCCCCTTTCCACACGACTTAGTGGCCGAGGCCAATGTGACCATATTCAAAATAGATGCCCGTAATAAGGACGAAGAAACCGATGATTCATTTGTTGTATTAATGGAACAAGAAATTAAGGTAAATCTTTTGGAACTAACAAATGGAATAACCGAAACCTTGGTAAACACTGACGTACCTGTTGGAACGTATGATTTGGTAAGGGTCTACGTAAAAGGTGTCAATGTGGTTCTTACCGACGGAACTTCCTATAACCTAGATGTGCCCAGTGGAGAACAAACAGGGATAAAATTGTTTATAAAGCCAGGGCTTACCGTAAACGGTGGACTTAGTGCCGATCTTCTTTTAGATTTTGATGTAAGCCGTTCGTTTGTTGCCAAAGGCGATAGCAAAGACTTAGCGGGTATTACCGGCTTTAATTTTAAACCTGTTATTAAGGCCAGTAACATGTCCTCCGCCGGTACTTTATATGGCGAAGTCATCACTCTAGAAGAAGAAATGGCGGTTTCGCTTGAAGGGGCCCAAGTGTCCATTTTTACCGCCGACACATTGAACACCACTACTTTTACTGATGAAACTGGGGCCTACATGGTTATGGGCCTTATGGCCGGAAGTTACGATGTAACCGTAGATATTGATGGGTATGGTTCCCAAACCGCCGAAGATGTGGAGATAATCGCTGCCAATAAAACGTCACAGGATTTTGAACTGATCGTTTCGGAAGAAGCGACAGGAAATTAAAAATTATACGAGTTATACTGAGTCGTCCTAAAATAGGTTGACAGTTTTTAAAGAATTGATATTAAACCTGAGAAGCTAGCTTCTCAGGTTTTTTGTTGTGTATAAAATTAGGTGTTTTAAATACCAATCAGCCCATTCCCCTTCATTTCGCGCCAGCCTGCCGAACAGGCAGGAAAAGCTATATTTCGGAAAAAGAGCTTCACTCCAAGTGGTCTTGAACACAATCCTCAATTTTGACTTATCATTTCGTTGATTCTTTCCGTCCCGAAACTTCGGGACTGGAAAAAAACACTCCATTCCCAAGTAAAAATTAAGAAGCAAGTTCGCTAACCACTTGTGCAAGCTTCTACTTTCTTGCACAAAGATTTAAAATTTAGTCTGAGACGGACTGCATAACCATTCGCAAGCTCTTTTTTATAAGTCCTTACGCAACCAAAATTTTAGATGCAGGTACAGAAAAGGAACAGCGAAGGCCTATGGGAAGTAAATTGGAACATCTCAAAAACCAATATAGGTGTCAGCTAATATTGAAAGACCCTGCTGCCAGAGAAATACAATCTACCATCAAAAAAAGGAAAAGGAAAACGCTCGGGATATAATAAGTAGTTAGATAAATGACATTTTGGCAACTAATTGACATCAAATAAAACCATTGAATATGGCTTCGATTTTGTGGTAATTTAATAAGGTAAGGAGCTGCATAAATATCATCGTTTTCTTTTGAATACTAAGGATTCATCAAAAACAGATATAATCCATGCTAAAAAAAGTGGTCGAATTGCCTATTTCAATTCGCTTTTTAGCTTCCGGTGAAAAGTTCGAAATCCCGAAATGAAATGAAGGGATGGAGAAGCAAGAGGGTAACACGCTGACGCAATGTTTCGTTTTGATTTTTTCTCCATCATCAATGAGAATAGGGGTTTTGGGAGTATTTACCTTTTATGGATTTTGGGATTTGATCTCGATTTTCAGAAAAAACGCTTACAGCCCAATAAAAACGGCATAAAATTTCAGAAAAAATGGATGAAGAATTAAAAAAAGAGCGATTTGAGAAGCTAGGAATAAAGACTTCGGTAGCGCTACGGTTTCGAAAATTCTGCAAGAAAATGTCAAAATCACAATCCATGACTTTGATACTCATGTTGGACTTTTTTGAGGAGAATGGAATTTCTCCTGCAGAATCTATGGGACCGCGAATGGAGACCTTGGAAATGAGAATGTCTTTACTTATCAAAAAACGTATGAACGGAATGATTGCCATACTAAAGGATATTGAAAAATCTCAGACCAAACCTACAGCGGCAATGTTGTATTCGCTTTTCGAACAAACAGCACCGGTAAAAAAGCCATTACTAATAGAGAAAAAGTATAGCACAGAAAAAACGCAAGTGCGTTATCGGGAAAGAATTAGTTATAACGAAATGCCCGAGAACTGATGGAAAAAGTAAATTACATCATTCACCTAAATGCGGTCTTTGAAAGATTCAACAACGACGAGCGAATCAAACAAGGACATATTACCTTATACCTGGCGTTCTTCCAGAAATGGAATCGTGAATTCTTCAAAAAGACGCTTACCATCAATAGGCAGTTCATTATGGAAAAAGCAAAGTTCAAGTCAAAAACTACATATCATAATTATCTGAAAGATTTGAATGATTGGGGCTATCTAAACTATTTTCGTTCTTTTCACCCGGCAAGAGGTTCAAAAGTGAGGATGCCCATATTTGGGACAACTAGTGGTACAAGCTCTGGGACACAAGCGTATCAAAAAATGGCCAACAGCGTCCCAGAACCAGGCCAAAATCTGGTACCTTCTTATAAACATAAAACAAAAGAAAACTTAAATAAACAGGCCAAGCCAAAAAATGAATTGGCTGTTTTAATTTTTTTTAAAGAAAATAATTGGCCTGAAATGGAGGGTAGAAAATTCTATGCCTATTACCATGCGAGAAAATGGAAATTACAAAGGGGATTAAACGTTAGAAACTGGAAATTACAAGCTAAAAATTTTGTCGAAAATGGTTATGAAATAAGACAAGAAGCGACCACGCCAATTTCTGGCTATCTATCAAACATGAGGAAGAATTATAATGAACCGCTTTAATTTATTCTGCATACTTTGATCTTAAGATTGCCATATCTTTTCCAACTTTCATATCCAAAATTTTAGCATAATGTTGGGTTGTTCTTAAGTTAGTGTGGCCAAGCATTTTGCTTACCGATTCAATAGGCACGCCATTGGTTAGGGTAACGGTAGTAGCAAAGGTATGTCTGGCCAAATGAAACGTTAGATTCTTGGCAATCCCTGCCAAAGTTGCAATCTCTTTGATGTAAGCATTCATTTTTTGATTGCTGAGCACAGGTAAAACCAAATCTTTTTCTTTCAGCAGCTCATTATCTTTGTACTTTTCGATGATTGTTTTAGCGATAGGTAAAATCGGAATATTACTTCTGGTATCAGTTTTAGAGCGTTTGGTTTTTACCCATTCTTCACCATCTGCACCTAAAACAATGTCACTTTTATTTAGTTTTTTCACATCAGCATAGGCTAGACCCGTAAAACAGCAAAAGATAAAAATATCGCGTACTTGGTCAAGCCGCTCCATAAGGAGCTCTAGTTCAATAATCTTTTGAATTTCCCCTTCGGTTAGAAATTCGCGTTCTACAATTTTTAATTTTCCTTTCCAATGAACAAAGGGGTCTTTATCAATCCAGTCATTTGCATGGGCTATGCGAATTATCTTTTTAAAATTGGTGATATACTTAATGGTAGAGTTATGTGCGCAGTTGCGAGTTGTCTTCAAATAGTATTCTAGCCCTGTGATGAACTTATGATCTACATCTTGTACAGGTATGTCATTTTTCTTGTATTTCTTCTTTATGAAGGCTGTTACGTGTTTTTTGCAAGTACGATAGCGTTCTGCAGTTCCGGCAGCAAAATCTTTTCCAATCAGACTTTCAACTTTGTCATTATGCTCTTGAAAGATATCCAAGAGCAATTTTAAAGTTTTCCCTTTCCCTAGATAAGTATCGCGCAAATCGATGGCTGTATATTCCTTCTCAACTCTTTGAAATTGATGTTGAATTAAGTAAATCTTATTTTTAATTACGCCAAGCTCTCGATTAACTTCTTGTGATACCATGGAATTACCCAATGCAAGTTGGGTTTTGGAGTTCCATTCACTAGAATGAATTTTTCTATGAATACTACACTCAGCCCTTCGACCATCAAGGGTTATGCGCAGATAAATGTTAGCCATACCGTATTCATCGGCCTTACTTTTTTTTACATAAAACAGAAGAGATAGAGAATGTGACACCGAATAAATTTAAAGTTCTCTTCAATTTACAAAAAAAACATTAAACGCAACCAATCGTAAGTATTTGTTAATCAATTTGTTAACTTCAATTCGGTGTCAGTTGGAGTAAGCTTTTAAGTGACACCGAATTTGCCCCTTTTTAAATGGTTTTAGATGATGTTATTTGATATCATCTAAAATGAAAAACCCTCTAAATCATTGATTTAGAGGGTTTTAGCTTCCGTTTATAGGACTTTCCGCGGAGAAAGAGGGATTCGAACCCCCGGAGGTGTGACCCTCAACAGTTTTCAAGACTGCCGCATTCGACCACTCTGCCATTTCTCCTGAGTGCCTCATCAGGTATTCCCTGAATGCGGGTGCAAATATAGAAATGATTTCTTATCTAATAAAGCCTTTTCTTAATTAATTTTCATCCTAATTAATATCACCTAATTACTTTTAGTGTGAAAAGGCTGAGATTCAGTTTTTAAGTAACTTGCCAGCATGGTAAATCCATTAGTAAGTATATTGATTCCTTTTAAGAATGTTGAAGAATATTTAGAGGAATGCTTAGAATCTATCCGCAGTCAAACCTACCAAAACTGGGAAGTTCTTGCTATAAATGACCATTCTGATGATAATAGCCTAGCAATTGCCGAACGTTTTTCACAATTAGATAATCGTTTTAAAATATTCACCAATACTGAATCGGGTATTATAACTGCTCTTCGAAAAGCATATAAACATAGCAGTGGTGAATTTATAACCCGAATGGATGCTGATGACTGTATGACAAAAGACAGAATCCAAACAATGCTAACATCTTTGAAAGAGAAAGGTGAGGGTTCACTAGCCATTGGTCAAGTAAAATACTTTGCTGAAAACGGAGTGAACGACGGCTATGATCGCTATGAAAAATGGCTGAACCAATTGACTGCCGACGGAACCAACTTTAAAGAGATATATAAGGAATGTGTTATCCCCTCCCCTTGTTGGATGGTTCATAAAACAGATTTAGATCTCTGTGGATCATTTTTGCCAGACCGATATCCAGAAGATTATGATCTTGCATTTCGGTTTTATGAAAAAGGTCTTACTTGTATTTCTTGCAACAAAACACTTCACTATTGGCGAGATTATGACACACGAACCTCGAGAACCAGCGAACACTACGCGCAAAATTACTTTCTAGAAATTAAACTACATTATTTTCTAAAATTAGAATACAACCCCAACAACACCCTTGTGGTATGGGGAGCTGGAAAAAAGGGGAAAGCAATCGCCAAATCACTCACAGAAAACAACATAGATTTTAAATGGGTATGCGATAATCCAAAGAAAATTGGGAAAGATATTTATGGGGTAAAATTGATTCACTATTCTGAATTGCAAACCATTGAAAACCCTCAAAGTATTATTACCGTAGCAAATGAGGAAGAACAGATGAGTATAAAATTCTTTTTTTCCGAACTAAAGAAAAAGCCTGCAGAAGATTATCACTTCTTCTGTTAGTTACCTTTACTTTTAAAAATTTAGGTTTTGAATTGTATAAATAATAGTTGCCATCGAACAAGCTCGTAAATTCAAAATAATTATCTTTGACTTAATCAAAAACAGGAATGCAATTTAAATATCCAGAAATTCTTTGGGGTCTTTTACTACTACTCATTCCTACATTAATTCATCTTTTTCAATTACGTCGTTTTAAGAAAACACCTTTTACCAATGTAAAATTCTTAAAACAAGTGGTTACAGAATCACGAAAAAGCAGCACCCTAAAAAAATGGTTGTTACTTCTTGCACGTTTAGGCTTGCTTGCAGCCCTTGTAATTGCCTTTGCACAACCCTTCATTGCAAATGAATCTGCCCTACAAGAAAAAGAAACTGTTTTCTATTTAGATAATTCTTTTAGCATGAATGGTGAGATTGAAAACGGTAATCTTTTTAAAAACACTATTCAAGAGTTTATAAAAGCTATACCAAAAGATCAGCGTTTTACGCTATTTACGAATAATCAAGTTTTTAAAGATGTAGAAATTAAGGATATTCAGAACGATTTACTTAACCTTAATGTTACTTCTGAACAACTTGGCGTAGCTGAAATTGTACTGAAAGGCAATACCTACTTTTCTAATGAGGCTGGTATTCAAAAAAACTTAGTCCTCATATCAGATTTTCAACAGCGAATGGGTGCTATTCAAAAAGTAGATAGCATTAGTAATGTTAACATCACCTATATAAAACCAGCAAATAACAAAATCATCAATACCTCAATTGACTCTGTTTTTATTGGTGATAGAACTAATGGGACTATAGAATTGGTTGCACAATTATCAACCAATTCTTCTGAACAGACAGTTCCTGTTTCTTTATTTAATGAAGAGGTACTTATAGCTAAAACAGCGGCTAAATTTGATGACATTAAAAATGCCGAAGTACGATTCACAGTCAATGCCAATGATGTTATTTTAGGAAAAGTAGCGCTAACCGATACAGGGCTAGATTATGATAATCAGTTTTATTTTAATCTGGATAAAAAGTCTAAGATAAAGGTCTTGGTTATTAGCAATTCATCTGCCGATTTTTTAAATCGAATTTATTCAAATGATGAATTTACTTTAACAAGTAGCTCATTAGAGCAATTGAATTATAGCACCATTGATAATCAAGATTTGGTAGTCTTAAACGAAATACAAAAAATACCTAATTCACTCATAACTGCTATAAAATCGTTTAGTACAAATGGTGGTACCTATGTTTTAATACCTGCAATTGATGGAGATTTAAATTCATACAATGAATTAGCTACACTAAACAATAGCCGGTATGTAAATGCTATAGTTCAAGAAATGGCTATTTCTACTATTAAAACTGAACACCCAATTTTTGCTAACGTTTTCGATAAAAATGTGACCGATTTTCAATTTCCAAAGGTTAAAGAACGTTTTAAAATAACTACAAAAAATCCTATTGCTATTGAGTTTCAGAATAAAGAACCTTTTTTAATCGGCTCTAATAATGCCTATTTCTTTGCAGCATCTATCAATAATGATAATTCTAATTTTAAAAATTCACCATTAATAGTTCCTACATTTTATAATATGGGTATTAATAGTTTAAAATTGCTTCCTTTATACGCAAGTCTTAGAAATCAGGTTGAAATAGAATTACCTATTACATTGCAACAGGATGACATCATAAAAATAGCCAACGAAAAAAATGAATTCATTCCCCAGCAACGCGTATTACCCAAAAAGGTTCAAATCAATTTTATAGAAAACCCTAAAGAAGCTGGTATCTATAGAATTATGCACAACGACAATACAATAAGACATATAAGTTTTAATGACAATAGAAAAGAAAGCGAATTGCTCTATTCTCAAATACCGGTAGAAAATAACAATTCTTCATTGTCCGATTTCTTTTTAGAAAGTCAAAAAAACAATGCTATAAATGAGTTTTGGAAATGGTTTGCTATTTTAGCATTAGCATTTGTACTGATAGAAACATTACTTCAAAGATTTTTAAAATAAGCGATAACTGAACCACCCATAGCCCTATGAACACACTTTTAAAATCAGTAACGATAGTAAATGGGAGCACTAAGAACCTTCACCTTAAGAAGAGAGATATTCTTATTAAAAACGGAGTAATTGAAGCTATTGAGACTTCTATTGAACCTACGGGTAAAATAAAAGTGATTGATATTGAGAACCTACACGTTTCTATTGGTTGGTTTGATAGTGGTGTCAGCTTTGGTGAGCCGGGTTATGAAGAAAGAGAAACCATTGAAAACGGGTTGCTTACTGCGGCTAAAAGTGGTTTTACAGATATTATTTTAAATACCAGTAGTTACCCAACGCCAGATTCGTCTTCAGACATCGTATATCTTAAAAATGCAGCCAAAGACCAATTAACAAGTTTATATCCATTAGGTAACCTTACTGTTAAAGGTGATGGGGAAGCACTTGCCGAGCTTTATGATATGAAAAATGCAGGTGCATTAGGCTTTTACGATTACAAACATCCGATAAGCAATGCCAACCTTTTTAAAATTGCATTACAATATGCTCAGAATTTTGAAGGTTTAGTTTTTTCATTTCCGATGGATAAAAGTATCTCAGGAAAAGGAATTGTAAATGAAGGAGTTATTAGTACTAAACTAGGCTTAAAAGGTATTCCTGCACTGGCAGAAGAATTACAGATAGCGAGAGATTTATTTATATTAGAATATACAGGTGGTAAATTATTTATACCAACAATCTCAACGGCAAATTCGGTTAAGCTGATAGCAGAAGCGAAGAAGAAAGGTCTTGAAGTTTACTGTAGTGTTACGGCTCATAATTTGTCAATTACAGATGATGAGCTTCAAGAATTTGACACACAATTTAAAGTAATGCCGCCTTTAAGAACATCCTTAGATATAAAAGCCCTAAAAAAAGGGCTTGAAAATGGCACTATTGATTTAGTAACCTCTGACCATACACCTTTAAACATTGAATTAAAGCATGTCGAATTTGATAATGCCGATTATGGTTCGATTGGACTTGAAAGTGCTTTTGGACTGGTAAATGAATTATTCGGCACTGAAGAAACAATTGCTTTATTAACTAAAGGAAGGTCTATTTTCGGAATTGAAACTCCTAAACTTGAGGTTGGCGAAATAGCAAATTTGACACTTTTTACTCCCGATGAAGCTTACGAATTTTCTGAGAAACATATTTATAGCAGTAGTAAAAACTCAATTGCATTAGGTAGGAATATGAAAGGCAAGGTAATAGGCACAATTGCAAACAATCAATTAGTAGTTAATCAATAGAGATGGAAAATAAGAATAACATACCAGGTAAAACTACCGCAGTAATCGCTTACTTAACCATCATTGGCGCCATTATAGCAATGTCTATGAATATGGAACCTAAACATAGTTTTGCAAGATTTCATACACGCCAAGCATTTGGGCTTCATTTAATGTTTCATGGTTTTGCCCTTTTTTCAAGCGTCTGGTTCAACCAATATGCACTTTATGGTCTTTACTTATGCTATATAGTTCTTTGGGTTTATGGCTTTTTAGGAGCCCTAAGCGACAAAAAACAAGAGGTTCCTATAGTAGGTCCTTACTTTCAAAAATGGTTCACTTTTATTCAATAATTAAATGACAACAGCTCCCCTATCTTTAGAACACATTATTAAACCATCTAGCCTAACCGATAAAAAACCACCAGTGCTTTTTATGCTTCATGGTTATGGTAGTAACGAAGAAGATTTATTTTCTTTTGCTCCAGAATTACCAGAAGAATTATGCATTATTGCAATGCGTGCACCCTATATTTTACAACCGTACGGATATGCTTGGTATGCCATAAATTTTGATGCCGAAAAAGGAAAATGGAGCGATGATGACCAAGCCATAGAATCTCGTGAGAAAATAATAAATTTTATTGATGAGGCCTGTTCTACCTATGGTTTAGATGACCAAAATGTAAATTTATTAGGTTTTAGTCAAGGTACCATTCTCAGCTATGCCGTAGCGCTATCGTACCCAGAAAAAATTAAAAATATTATTGCTTTAAGCGGATATATCAATGAAAAAATATTGAGAAATTCGTATGCAGAAAGTAATTTTGAGAATCTAAACTTCTATTGCTCTCATGGTGACATGGACCAAGTTATACCAGTCGAATGGGCAAGAAAAGCACCTAACTTTTTGAAAACGTTAGGTATCGAACATGTTTATGAAGAGTTTCCTGCAGGGCACGGCGTTTTACCTCAAAACTTCCATTCATTTAAAAAATGGATTTCCAATAAAATTTAGTTGCTACGGGTATATAACAAATGATCAACTAGGGTGAAATCTACTCCTAAGTCATCTTTTAACTCGTATTTAATTAAAAGTTCTCCCCAATATTTTCCATCAGAAAAATCGGTTAGGATCCATTTATGGTTCAATACCTTAATCTTATTTATCTTAAAATCGTTCTGCATACCTTCATAAGGCACTAAAGGATTATCTCCTTTTTGTTCATTGGTTTCCAATAGTTTATCAGCAATATATCCTGATGGATTCTCCAATTTAAGATGGTCAAAATAAGCAAGGGCATCGTCATTATTTTCTAATGAAAAGTACTGCATATCTAACACCTTTAAATTCGATTTCTGAACAGAATCTTTAAGATTAACTATTTCACTTTCCAACTTTGAGATTCTGTTTCCGCTTGCTTCAGCCATGTTACCGCTACTTACGAACAGATATAGACAGATTAAAGAAACAAATAAAAACAGATAAAGAAATATTTTGCTTTTCATAGTTATAAGGTAATAGTTAAATTATCGTAGGCTAAATGTACATTCTTTGGTAAACTTTTTTCTACCTCGTCATGAAAACCTAGTAAGTGGCTTATATGTGTAAAATAGGCTTTCTCTGGCTTCACCTTTTCAATAAAAGCCAACGCTTCTTTTAAATTAAAATGAGATAAATGTGGGTCTAGTCGCAATGCATTAACAACAACTACTTTAGAACCTTTAATTTTTTCAAGTTCCTTTTCCTTAATTGTTTTCACGTCGGTAAGATAAGTGAAATCCCCTATCCTGTATCCAAAGACTTGAAGCTTGTTATGCAGCACATTTACAGGAGTCACCTCTTTATCTCCTATTAAAAATGGTAGATTATTTTTCACTTTATTAATGTGAACCGATGGTGCACCAGGGTATTTATCTTTTTCATTTAAAATGTAACCAAAACGTTTCTTTAAGGATTTTACTACTCGTTTATGTGCATAAATAGGAATATCACCTTGTTTAAAGAAAAAAGGTCGAATATCATCAAGGCCAGCAGTATGATCCGAATGCTCGTGTGTATACAATATACCGTTCAAGTGACTCATTTTCTGCCGTAGCATCTGTTGTCGAAAATCTGGACCACAGTCTATAACATAATTATAATCTTTCCATGAAAGTAATACAGAAACTCTAAGACGCTTGTCTTTTGGATTATCACTTAAACAAACAGGATGGGTACTACCAATGACTGGAATACCTTGTGAAGTCCCCGTTCCTAAAAAAGTAACACGTAAATCGTCTGTCATGTGCTACAAATTTAATTCCTTTTTAGTAAAATAGGTGTTTGAAAATAAGAAGATCACTGTAATTAAATAGCATTCGAAATAATTAGCGAATCTTATGCCTTTTTTTTCGGGCTATTGCCCTTTGTCACAACCATTCTTTATAACTTTGTTAAAAGCTAAACAGGTAAAAAATGGCATCGGTATTGAAAAGAGATAGTGTCTTCGAAAACATTCCCTCCATAAAAGCAAAGACCTTACGTATAAATCTGAATCCAGATATATACGGAACCTTCGCAGAAATTGGTGCGGGACAAGAAACTGCCCGTCATTTCTTTAGATCCGGTGGAGCTTCAGGAACCATCGCAAAAGCGATGAGCGCATATGACAAAGATTTTAGTGATGCTATTTATGGCATCGAGACAGATGGTAGATATGTGACACAAGCACGTTTAAAAACTATGCTTTCTTATGAAATGCAGTTGATGGAAGAACGTATTAGTCGTAAGAACCATCCTGACCGATTATTCTTTTCATACGCCAATACGGTTGCGACAATCGATTTTTCAAAACGATATAAAGGTCATGGTTGGATTGGTATTCGTTATCAATTAGACCCTAAGCAAAAGGAGTTTGATGAAATCATACTCCATATTCGATTTAAGCAGAACGAGGCTAGGTTACAGCAAGAAACACTTGGTATTCTTGGTGTCAACTTAATATATGGCGCCTTTTATAAATATGACAAGCCTAAGAAAATGTTGAAATATCTATATGACCATATAGATAAGGATACATTAGAAGTTGACATGGTAAATTTTTCTGGCCCTAATTTTAAAGATGTCGATAACCGTTTAATGAGTTTACAACTTATTAAAAATGACATGACAGATGCTGTTATGTTCGGTCCTGATGGCAATAACCTTTTACCAGCAGCAGTGCTTTACAAGAAAAACATTTTGGCTTTACGTGGTAGTTTTAGACCCGTAACCAAAGTGAATCTAGATATGTTTGAAAAGTCATATGATATTTTCATTAGAGATAAGCAAGTTGACCAAAATAATACAATCGTAATTTTTGAAATTACACTTTCTAACTTAAAAGCATCTGGAGAAATTGATGAGCAAGATTTTATGGACCGAGCGGAACTATTATGTTCACTTGGCCATTCTGTAATGATCTCTAAATTTCAAGAGTATTATAAACTAGTTGAATACTTTAATAATTTTACCAAAAATAGAATTGGCCTTACCATGGGCGTTAATAATTTGGTAGATATATTTGATGAAAAATATTATCGCCATTTAAGCGGAGGCATACTTGAAGCATTCGGTAAACTATTCTTTAAAGATTTACAGGTTTATTTATACCCAATGAAAAACCCTGATACTGGTCAAATAATGACTAGTAACAATGTTAAGGTTCATCCACGTATGAAAGAATTATATAAATTCTTTAAATACAATGGTAAGGTTATGGATATCATAGATTACGAGCCTGATGTAATGCATATATTCTCAAGAGATGTTCTTAAGAAATTAATGAATAATGAAGAAGGCTGGGAAAAAATGTTACCAGAAGGAATTGCAGAAATTATTAAAGAAAAAAATCTATTCGTTAGAAAAACGATTGAAATAGATGCCGAAGAATCTTAATGTAAATCGTTCACGTCTAGATATTTAAAATAAAAAAGCGACCATTTAAAAATAGTCGCTTTTTTATTAGCTTTTAATTTGCTATTCTAATAATTGAGCAGCGTGGTCTTTTGTCTTCACTTTATCAATAACCTTTGTAACAATTGCATCACCATCAATTACAAAGGTCTTTCTATGTATACCATCATATTCTCGGCCCATAAATTTCTTAGGGCCCCAAACGCCGAATGCATTAATAACCGTATGGTCTTCATCTGCCAATAATGGAAATGGAAATTTATATTTATCCTTAAATTTCCCTTGCCTTGCCTCAGAATCGGCACTTACTCCTAAAAGTTCATAACCTTCCGTTTGCAATTCTTTATAATTATCCCTTAAATTACATGCTTCGGCAGTGCAACCAGGTGTGCTTGCTTTTGGGTAGAAAAATACAATTATTTTTTTTCCTTTATAATCATCTAAACTAATGGTATTACCATCTTGGTCTTTAGCTGTAAATGCAGGTACTTTATCGCCAATTTTTAACGTATTCATAAATGAAGTTTTATAAATTTGTGTTTAAATATTTTCAATCAAAATTAAACAATTAATGACTAAGGCAGAAAAAATAGCATTTACAATTTCGACACTTCAAGAACTTTATCCTGAAATACCCGTACCCTTAGATCATAAAGACCCTTATACCCTGCTCATTGCTGTTTTGATGTCTGCACAAAGTACCGATGTGCGCGTAAATAAAATCACGCCGTTATTATTTGCAAAAGCTGACAACCCATATGATATGGTAAAATTAACGGTAGATGAAATAAGGGCGATTATAAAACCAGTGGGTTTGTCACCTATGAAAGCAAAAGGTATACACGGACTTTCAAGAATTTTGATTGATAAACATAATGGTATTGTACCTCAAGAACTCGAATATTTAGAAGAACTACCTGCTGTTGGTCATAAAACTGCTAGTGTAGTGGTATCACAAGCATTTGGCATTCCCGCATTTCCTGTAGACACTCATATTCATAGATTACTATATAGATGGGGCTTTACCAATGGCAAAAATGTAGTGCAGACAGAAAAAGATGCAAAGAGATTATTTCCAAGAGAGTTATGGAATGATCTTCATTTACAAATTATTTGGTACGGGCGCGAATACTCCCCTGCTAGAGGCTGGGATATGGATAAAGACATTATTACGAAGACAATTGGGAGAAAAACCGTATTAAATGAATACTATAAAAATAAAAAGACCCGTTAAAAACGGGTCTTTTTATTAATTTAAAAAGGTTTCGAAACTTAAATCTTCGTACTCAAATTCAAAAAGTGCCTGTGAATAACTCAACAAGAAGTTAATTGTCTTGGGACATACTTTATTAAATTCGGTCTGTTCTTGGTAATTAGAGTAAATTTTTTCCATACTTCCTACGTTGTTACAATAAAATAACGACGCAAATTTGGAAATATTGTTTATTCTATTTTTCTACTACTGTTAATTAGTAAGAACTATATTATTTTTCTCAATGATTTTTCTAAGATTAATTAATGCATAACGCATTCTTCCTAACGCTGTATTGATACTAACTCCTGTGTTTTCAGAGATTTCCTTAAAACTCATATCCTTATAGATACGCATTAAAAGAACTTCTTTTTGATCATCTGGTAATTCTTCAACTAATTGTCTTAAATCGGTATCGATTTGATCTTTTATTAATTGTTTTTCGGCATTTAACTTATCATCACCTATAACAGAGAAAATATTAAAGTCATCGCTACCTTCAAACATTGGCATTCTCTTATTTCTTCTAAAGTGGTCTATTATAAGGTTATGAGATATTCTCATTACCCAAGGTAAAAATTTACCTTCCTCACTATACTTACCCCTTTTTAAAGTTTTGATAACCTTAATAAAGGTATCTTGAAAAATGTCTTCGGTGATATCCCTATCTAGAACCTTAGAATAGATAAAACTAGTAATACGTTGATTGTGTCTGTTGATTAATACTTCTAAGGCACCTTCGTTACCGCTGATATAATCCCTAACTAATTCTGAGTCTTCAATTTGTAGTTTCATACGAGTTACTTTCTTTAATTGGTTAAGATTGGGGAAATCTTGTTAGTTAAATGGTTTGTTTCTTATTTCTGATATAAAACTAGAGAAAAGGGCTGCTGTGCAAAAAAGTATGTTGTCAAACCACGCATTTTTGATGTGAAACATCGAAAAAGTATATTTCGATACAATAAAAGCAGATTTGGAAAGTTCCGAGGACAATTTCAGGAGCCTGAAATTCTAAACATAAATTAATAGTACATATAATAGATACGTACAATTCATATCATTTAAGTGGATGTGTTTTGCTTATAAAGAAGTCACAATAACATCTAATTACCTTTAATAATGGGATTAAACTAAAAAACCCCTAGACAAAGCCTAAGGGTTATATATAATTGTAAGGTAGTTTTAGTTTAAGTTACTTTCAAACTGCAAACCATTTGATTCTATTATTTCTAAGGATTTTGAATATGATAGTAAAAACTGAATTGTTTCAGGTTTAGCCTTCACTAATACAGTCTTATTATTATCCTCTGTGTAAATATTTTCCATGTTACTTGTTGTTTAGGTTCAACTAAAGAACGACACATGAATGAAGATAGTAGATCCACTCGACCTGTAACCTATTAATTCGTTAAAACAATACTATTGGCCTCTACTAACTTTCTAAGGTTAATTAAAGCATATCTCATTCTTCCTAATGCGGTATTAATACTCACACCCGTATTATCAGAAATTTCCTTAAAACTCATGTCCTTATATATACGCATTTCCAAAACCTCTTGCTGATCTTCTGGTAACTCTTTAATCATCTTCAACAAATCTGAATCTATTTGTTCTTTGATCAATTGCTTTTCAGCATTTAGTTTATCATCACCTAATAAAGAAAAGATGTTATAGCTTTCTTTGCTATTATACATTGGCATTCTATTATGCTTTCTAAAATGATCAATAACCAAGTTATGTGCTATACGCATAACCCAAGGTAAAAATTTACCTTCTTCATTGTAAGCACCTTTTTTTAAGGTACGAATAACCTTCATAAAAGTATCTTGAAAAATATCTTCGGTTAGTTCTCGGTCTCCTACTTTAGAATAGATAAAACCTGTTAGACGAGAATTATGACGATTGATAAGTGCTTCAATCGCTCTTTCATCACCTTGTATATATTGTTTTACTAATTGGGAATCTTCAATTTGTACTACCATAAACTTTACTTTAGGGGTTAAAATATAGTCCCAAATTCAATGAATAAGGGTCTAGTGGTTAAATTCTAACTTTAAAAAGTAATGTTGCGTTATAGGCTAATTGAATTTTTGTGAGATTCCAAAGATATAAAAAAATAGATACTCTTATAAAAATGTGAAAATTTCTTACGTTATTTTAGATAAACTACATTTTTTAGTTCAGAAAAAAGGCAAATCGTATCTTTGCAAAATTAGATATTCGTATGCCTACACTATCCCAAATAAATCCGAAAGAAAACATCATAATTAAGGGTGCCAAACTACACAATCTTAAAAATATAGATGTAGTTATTCCTAGATACAAACTTGTTGTAATTACCGGGCTATCGGGATCCGGAAAATCTAGCTTAGCTTTTGACACGCTATATGCAGAAGGTCAAAGACGGTATGTAGAAAGTCTTTCTTCATATGCAAGACAATTTTTAGGGAAACTAGACAAACCTAAAGTTGATTATATAAAAGGTATTGCCCCTGCAATTGCTATTGAACAAAAGGTAAATTCAACCAATCCTAGATCAACGGTTGGCACAACTACTGAAATTTATGATTATATAAAACTACTGTATGCCCGTATTGGGAAAACATTTTCTCCTGTTTCTGGTAAAGAAGTAAAAAAACATACCGTTACAGATGTTGTCAATCATGTTAGAACCTTTGAAAAACAAACTAAACTATTACTTCTTGCCCCTATCACCATTCGTGATGATAGAGATGCAATTAAATCGTTGGAGTTATTTTCAAAACAGGGTTATGCTCGTATTAAATACAAAAACGAGGTATTACGTATTGACCAAGCCCCAGAAGATATTGGTAAAACCTTTGATCTTGTAATTGATAGAATTATCACCAAAGATGATGAAGACTTTTACAATCGACTAGCAAATGCAGTAGATACGGCATTTTTTGAAGGTAAGGGTAATTGTATCGTTGAAGAATTGGGGAATGGTAATCAGACACCATTTAGTAATAAGTTTGAGCTTGATGGAATAACCTTTTTAGAGCCAAATGTACATTTGTTTAGTTTTAATAATCCTTATGGAGCATGTCCTAAATGTGAAGGTTACGGTGATGTAATTGGTATAGACCAAGATTTAGTAGTGCCCAACACTGCACTATCTGTTTATGAAAATGCAATTTTTCCATGGCGTGGTGAAAGCATGAGCTGGTACCGTGATCAATTGGTAAACTCTGCATATAAATATGATTTCCCTATTCATAAACCTTGGTATGAACTATCAGAAGATCAACAACAACTTGTATGGAAAGGTAATGCTCATTTTATAGGCTTGCATAAGTTCTTCGGAATGTTAGAAGAGAAAAGTTATAAGATACAGAATAGGGTAATGCTATCTAGATACCGTGGTAAAACCAAATGCGATGTCTGTAATGGTAAGCGTTTACGACCCGAAACTGATTATGTAAAAGTTGGTGGCGCTTCAATTTCATCGTTAGTAGGTTTATCTATAGAAAAACTGATTATTTTCTTTAACGAGCTGAAATTAAACGAAAATGATGCAACGATTGCAGCTAGGTTATTGATAGAAATAAATACACGATTTGGTTTTCTAGAAAAAGTCGGCTTAGATTATCTTACCATAAATCGTAAATCGAACACGCTATCAGGTGGTGAAAGTCAACGAATAAACCTTGCTACATCTTTAGGAAGTAGTCTGGTAGGCTCAATGTATATATTAGACGAACCAAGTATAGGTCTACATCCAAAAGACACAGAGAACCTTATTGAGATTCTAATAGCTCTACGGAATTTAGGAAATACGGTTATTGTTGTAGAACATGATGAAGATATCATGAAGGCCGCTGATATGGTAATTGATATAGGCCCCGAAGCAGGTACACATGGTGGAAAGGTTGTCGCACAAGGAACGTTGAGTGAGATACTAAAATCTAAATCTCTTACAGCTCAATATTTAAATGGAAAAATGAAAATTAAGGTTCCTAAAGAACGAAGATCTTCTAAAAACCATATTACCATAAAAGGTGTTAGGGAGCATAACCTTAAAAATATAGATGTGACGTTTCCGCTAGATATGCTTACCTTAGTTACAGGAGTCTCTGGTAGTGGAAAAAGTACTTTAGTAAAAAAATTACTATATCCTATCATATTAAAAGAAGTTGGTGGTTATGGTGAAAAAGCTGGCCAATTTACTTCTGTAGAGGGTAAATACCAGCATATAAAGCATGTAGAATTTGTAGACCAAAATCCGATCGGTAGGTCTTCACGCTCTAATCCTGTTACCTATATTAAGGCATACGATGATATTAGAAACTTATATGCAAGTCAGAAATTAAGCAAAATTAGAAATTATCAGGCCAAACACTTTTCTTTTAATGTTGATGGCGGACGTTGTGAAAAATGTAAAGGCGAAGGTGAGATTACGGTAGAGATGCAGTTTATGGCCGATGTTCATTTAGAATGTGAAACATGTGGCGGTAAACGCTTTAAGAAAGAAGTATTAGAAGTTACCTTCAATAACGCTAATATCGATGATGTTCTAAATATGACCATCGACGATGCAATTTTATTTTTTGAAACTGGAGACCAGACTAAAATTGTAACCAAGCTTAAACCATTACAAGATGTAGGGCTAGGCTATGTTACATTGGGGCAATCGTCTTCTACTCTTTCTGGCGGTGAAGCGCAGCGAATTAAATTGGCATCATTCTTAATAAAAGGAAGCACTAAAGATAAAGCCTTGTTCATTTTCGATGAGCCTACTACAGGTTTACACTTTCATGATATTCAAAAACTTTTAAAATCATTTAATGCTCTGATCAAAAAAGGGCATTCAATTGTGGTAATCGAACATAATATAGATTTAATTAAATGTGCCGACTATATCATTGACCTCGGCCCAGGTGGTGGTGAAAATGGTGGGCAATTATTAGCTGAAGGCACACCAGAAGAGGTAGTTAAAAGTAAAAAATCTTTTACCGCTGGTTACTTGAAAGCGAAATTACAATAGTTCTTCAAACATTAAACAAATCATAATCAACTGATTATCAAATACATATTCAGTTACTTGTTTTTTTGGCACGCTGTTTGTAATATGATAATCGAGTGTGAATATTTATACTCAAAATTTAAAACCTTATATCATGAAGAACTTAGTACTCCTTTTTACGGCGATGATTTTAGGCACCACAGGTGTTTTTGCCACAGGTATTAACGAAGATAAGGTTGCTACCAGCAATGCTTATAGATACGACAACTCATTTATTTTTATAGAAAATGGAATTACATTTTCTGTATATCCTGACGGAGAATTTGATTTTTATATAGAGAATCAAGTATCGGGCAGAAGAGATGGCATTACTTTTAACTCTGGTTTTGACTATAGCCCATATGCTCAATATGATGATTACGGAGCGGTAATACAAGTTGAAAATGTTCCAATTTATTATGATTATTATGGGCGTGTAAATCAAATTGGAGATGTAGACATCAATTACTTAAACAATCGTGTACGTAGAGTTGGTGGTATGAATGTATACTATAACAACCGTGGTTTTTATGATTACCACACTGGTTATATCAATATTTACAATAGAAACTATGTGTACCAACCATTTCACAGATGGTTTGCAAGACCAGCTATTAGTCTTTGCTTAGTGTATAACAGACCTTATAGAAGGTATTATGCTCCAGTACGATATTCTTACTATAGTCCTTATAGAAATAACTATAGAAATGCATATGTAAATGTTGGTAAGCAACATAGATATAACAATGTAAGAAATGACAGAGCTACTATTTATAGAAACGACAAGAGAGTTGCTGCTAGAGATAATTCTTATAGAAGTAATAGAACTGTAGCTAAAAGAGATAATGGTTTAAGAACTAACAGAACGTTAGCATCTAATAATAAGACCAGATCTAATAGAGATGCTGTATCAAATAGATCTACTACATCACGTAGTAATCAAGGTAGAACATTTACCAATAAAGAAGTTACAAGAACTAATAGAAACAATGGTACAGTGAACAGGTCAAATAATTCTGCGGCACGTAGTAATCAAGGTAGAACGGTTACCAAAAAAGAGGTTACAAGAACTACTAGAAACAATGGTACAGTGAACAGAGCGAATAATTCTACGGCACGTAGTAGTCAAGGTAGAACGGTTACTAAAAGAGAGGTGACAAGTACACCTAGAAGTACAACTGTAAAAAGAAGTACCACTACCTATAAAAAACCCGTAGCTAGAAGTTCGAATACAAGAACTCAACGTAGTAGCACTGCAAGAACAGCTACTAAGAGTCCTTCTAGAACTAAAAGCACCGTAAGTAGAAGCACAATATCAAGATCAGTAAGTAAAGCTCCTTCAAGAAGCTCAACTTCAAGATCAGCTACAACTAGAAGTAGTAGAAGAAATTAAGATAGTTTTTAGGTTGGTTAGTTGTTTAGCGCCGTAATGAATACGTTCATTACGGCGCTTTCTTTATGAACCTTTTGTTTCTGAAATATAGTTTGGAAAAAGTTTTATAAACTTTTTATCGCATAAGGCTGTTATAAACATTCTCCCTTCAGAAATGGGATGAGTAAATTCCAAAGAATGCGCCTGTAAATAAAGCCCCTTTCCTGTTAAAAGTAAATCTTTTAAAAAATAAGTGGCATCACCTAAGATAGGGTTTCCAATTGCTAACATATGCTTTCTTAATTGATGCCGACGACCTGTTTTAGGGCTTAATTTTACCAAATTCAAAAATTTAAATCGCTGAGAAGCAATCGTTTCTAAAACTTGAAAGGTTGAAATAGCAGGTTTACCATCTATAGGTATATCTATGGTACCTGATGATTTCATACTTCCAATAGTGACTGCGTAGTAGGTTTTATGAATCTTCTTGCTCTCAAATAATTGATTCAATGCAATTATTGAGGTATTCGTTTTACCTACCAAAAGACAACCAGTGGTAGCAAAATCTAAACGATGAACAGGTTGTGGTTGTACAGCATCGAAAACAGGACTTTTCTCTAGGTTTTGGCTTAAAGCATTCGCTACAGTCTTAAAACCGTTTCCACTAGCCAATATGCCCGCTGGCTTATTAACTACCGCTAAGTAATCATCTTCATAAATAACATTTAGCTTTAATTTAAGGCGTGTGTCTAAATTATCATCTATGGTATAACGAAATTCAATTTTTTCTCCCCCTTTAATGAAGGTAGCAGTAGACGCAACTTTACCATCAACAAAAACCATTTCTTTTTTAATAGCCTTTTTTAACGCAGACTTTGTGGTAATTCTTTTGAAGATACCTACCCCATATTCTTGCAATCTTTTTACTTCTAAAGTAATTTCTGCGATATGTGTTTCTACCAATTGCATATATGAATGACTGTACTGTAATTATTATCGTTGTTAAGGCTATCTAGTTATTTCTGAATCACAAAATTAAGGATGTGAGATAATTGAAATAGCATACTACTTATAGCTTTCACCGAGTTTTAATTTCTCTAGAAAAGCCCCATATATGAAAAGAATAAATCACAAGATTATTAGACAGCTTATAATTCTGACTTTTATCCTATTTCTAGGTAGGTTGATTTTAACATATATGCTCCCATATACCTCTTGTTACTTAGGACTTCAATCACAAGTATTTTCTTAATTATCGCGGAAATTCATAAGCAGCAATACGGTATACAACTTTCCCATGAAAAAGCAGAAACTAAGATCTAATTATCGGCTTAAGTATTTGTTTAAAAAGCCATATACATCTTCAGATATCTTAAATCTATAAAGTACACCTAGATACATAATTATCATCAATATACTTTTGACCGCAATATTAATGATGGGATGAAAAGGGAGCGAGAATATTGAAAATAATACACCGACAATAATCAATAATGCAAAAACTTTCCAAGTTTCATGGGTGAAAGGAACAATTTTAAACTTTGCCTTCACATAAATTAATTTCAACGTATTATAAATAAAAAATGCAGTAAAACTTGCTATTGCAGCACCATCTATACCATAAGTTGGTATAAGCCATAAGTTGAAAACTATTGCCAAGGCAGCTAATAAAACTCCGAAAAACAATATAGACCTATAGTAGTCTGAATTAAATAATATGGAATTATTATTACCCAAAAGAGAATCGTAAACTTTTGCCAATCCTATCCAAAAAACAATCATAAAACCACCTGAATAATTTTCAGGAAGCAATTCATATAATTCACTTAGATTAAGAAGAATTAATAGAAAAAGTAGGCCTGATATAATGAAAAGCGTCAAAGAACTTTTTTGATACAATTCTTTCAAAGCTGATTTATTTTTATCATTTAAATATGTTGCCGTTAACGGATAAGTTATTTGATGCATGGCTCTAGATGGTACAGCAATGGTCGATGCAATAAATCCGGCAACAGCATAATAAGCAACATTTTCAATCTTTAGAAAATTATTCAACATAACCTTGTCAACCTCCATAAGAACTATGGCCGTTGAACCTCCTAAAATAATTAAAGCACTATACTTTACAATGCTCTGCCAGTTTTCTGGAAAACTAAAATTAAGTTTTGGTTTACGCAGTTGGTAAGCATAGATTTTCATGATTACAGTTCTTACTATATAGCACCCAACCAAGCCATTAATAAAAAACTCAATATCAATAATCTTGAACCATAATAGTATTAGCAAAATGGTTTGAGCGATTCTGCAAAAAACCTCTTTCATAAAATTGCCAAACATAGACTTCATTCGAATTCTTGCCCAAGCATAAAATACTTCGAAATAAGCCATGGCCATACCTACAAAGAAAATATGCCATACATAATCTCTAACTATATCATTCTCTTTCGATAGCAGGTTACCTATAGCTTCATTTGCAAAATAACTGAGTATGCCTATAGGAATTATGAGTACTAATGGAAGAACAAGCATTAAAGTTAAAAAACCGTCTTGAGAACTATCATTCTTAAAACTAGAATAGAATTTCACTAAACTATTAGGCACCCCAAATGCAAGAATTGGCATCAGCACAGCAGAAACCGATAAAATAACTTGAATAAGTCCGTAATTATTGGGCTGCATAAAATTTGTATACAAAAACAAGGTATTGACCGCCCCTATCGCAAAACCGATATAGGTTACAATAGTATTATTCAATGATTGTTTTAGTATGATACCCATTAAATATATTCAGCCAATTTTCGAGTGAGTTCTCTTCTGCTATATTCCTCTATATTTTTAGAGGATACTGATAATTCCCCTTTTTGAAATTGAGCAAACCAATCTAAAAGTACGTTTTTAAGGGCAATATCATCTGAATGTTCAAATATGCAACCTGATTTGGTACTGGTTACAATATCAGCAACTTCCCAATTTTTAGGTCCTACCCCTAAAATAGGTCGTTTTGCCGCCATATATTCGAATAATTTCCCGGGTATTATTCCAATAGTTTCTTGTGAATCTATCTCTACTAAAAGCAAAATTTGCGAAACCTTTTGATATTCTAAAGCTTTTTCATGCGAAACGTATCCAATAACCTCAATATGGTTTTGTAAACCTAAATCATTCAACGACTGCAATACATCATTACTAATTACGCCAATAAATTGTAACTGTAAGGCATTTTTAAAATCACTATTCTGTTTCAACAATTCTGATAAAACCTGCCATAATTTAGTAGGGTTACGCCCTGTAAGCATAGACCCAATATGAGAAATGGTAAATTTTTCATCAAGATTTTGATTCATTGAGACATTACTATCAAAACCATTAGTAATTACTTGAATGGGCTGATTCGTAATTTGCTGAAACTCTCTTTTAGTAGTAGCACTGGTTACTATAATTTTATCGGCAGAATTAAGTACAGTAGACTCTAGTCGCTTATGTTTTTTTTCAGAAGAAGAAGTAAGCTTTAATTTTTTATGATAACCTATTGTAGTCCAAGGATCTCTAAAATCAGCAATCCAATTTACAGCTTTTGTCTGCTTTAAATAATAACCAATAAGATGAACACTATGCGGCGGTCCAGTAGTAATTATCGTATCTATTCCTTCTTTTTCTAATACACCCTTCAAATAATTAACTGATGGTTTTATCCAAAACTTTCTAGCATCAGGAATAAAGAGGTTACCCCGAATCCAAAGAAATATTTTTTCAGTAAACGACTGATTCTTAGACTGAATGATACCTGAACTAATACGTTTCGTCTTCTTACTAGAAAATATAGAAGCCAATCGATATGGTTCCTTTATAAGATGCTTGTAGATAATTAAATCGTTCGGAATCTCCTTTAAAAATGTATTGTCGATAAGAGGATAATCAGGATTCTCAGGAATGTACAGTACGGGTTCAATATCAAAATCTCTAAGATACTTTACGAATTTGAGCCAACGCTGTACACCTGGTCCGCCAGCGGGTGGCCAATAATACGTAATGACCAGAACTTTTCTCATTAATTTTCTTCTTCTTTTTTAGGCTTCCAAAAAGAAAAACCCAAACCGCCAACGATTACAAGGCCTAGTAAAATTGTACTTGCAAGGGTTATTTTACTACCCTGAACAACAACTTGAGGTTCAAACTTAAATTCTATTTTATGCGCTCCTGAAGGAACAGTTAGAGCTCTAAGCACATAATCAACTTTAAAATAATCACGCTTTACACCATCTATATAAGCATTCCATCCATTCTTATAATACATCTCTGAAAAAACGGCAACACCTTCATTACTATTCTTTGATGCATAGGTAAGATGATTTGGCTCATAATCAATTAAAGAAATTGATGCTGTAGAATCAACTTGAAATTGTAATTGAGTAATATCTTTAAATGTAGATGTATTTACAACTGCAACATTCTTGGTGTCTAAACTGTCTAACGCCATAATCTCAGCGTCGGCATTTTCAACAGGTCTTAGCTGTTTTACAAACCAGGCATTACCATTTGTATTCGGATTTTCGATTGGAAAAGAATTACCTTCTTGATCTTGCCTAATTACATATTTTACATTTAACATGTTCAAAACGGTCAGATTTCCATTGTACACATGAAAATTGAATAAATCTTGCATGCCAGCTGGTTTTGCAGCATGATAGCCAGTTATACTCTGATGAAAATATGCTGTTTTAGCTGAATCAAAACCGTCGGTTTGGTCAAAAACACGAAATACTCCATCGTCTTTAGCAATCAGCTTGTCTGCATCAGTTTCTTGAAATGGTTCTAACATTTTACGTTTAGAAACAAAGTTATCGTTGTTCACATAACGCAAATCGACTCCGACTAAATCAACCACAACTAGAACTCCAATAGCAATAATTATGAAATTCATCTTCAATTTCTCCTTCAAATAAAACCATATCAGTACTGAAGTAACCAAAACATACCCCAGCGAGCGTAATAAATCACTTGTATAAACACTTTTACGATCCAAGCGTAACATCTCAGGTAGCTCTTCTAACCCTGTCATTCGCAAATTATCATCATTTGCACCAACGAAATTAAAAGCTCCCTTAAATACGAATAATAATACGCCTAAGCCAAAAACAGTTCCCGCAGCTAAAGTCAAAGATTTAATTTTATCCGCTTGCGGAACTTTGTCCATAAACAACTTTTTCAACGCTAACATTGCCAAAATAGGTACACAAAGCTCTAATACAATTTGAATGGAAGAAACTGCCCTAAACTTATCATATAACGGAAAATAGTCAATCATGAAATCAGTAAGCGAGCTGAAATTTTTTCCCCACGACAATAACAAGGATACTAACGAACCTATTAATAGCCACCATTTGTGCCTACCTTTTACCAAAAACAATCCTAAGACAAAAAGAAAAAATATTACAGCACCTAAATAAGCCGGTCCTGACGTACCTGGTTGATCACCCCAATATAAAGGTAAACCACTTACAAAATTTAAAGCGCTTGATCTTGGCAAGCCTTTGTCAATTAAATAATTAAAAGATTTCGAATCTTCACCTAAGTTTTCTTGACTTGCTCCACCAAAAAGACGAGGCACAAACAAATTCAATGATTCTGTAATACCGTAACTCCAATTCGTTATATATTCTTTACTTAAACCACCCGTATCTTCTTTTGCAGAACCATCTGGATTTATGGTCAATTCACTTTTACCACGTGTACTCCAATCCGCATACTCTTTAGTAGCCATTAGGCCCGTAGCATTTGCCGAGATACCAAGAGTAACTGCCAGTAACAAGATACCCACAGAAATGAAAAAATGCTTAATTTGTCTTTCCTTAATTGCATAAATAAAATACACCATACCCAAGACAAGTACCAGTAGCATAAAGTAATAGGTCATTTGATAATGATTGGCAGTAATTTCTAAAGCCATTGCCAAAGCCGTTAAAACAAAACCCCAAAGATATTTTTTCCTAAAAACAAGAACAATACCTGCCAAAAGAACTGGCAAATAGGCTATAGCATGAGCTTTTGCGTTGTGCCCCGCACCTAATATAATTATAAGGTATGTTGAAAAACCAAAAGCTAAAGCTCCTACTATGGCTAAACGATAATCGACTTTCAAACAACAAAGAAGAATATAAAATCCTATAAAATATAAAAATAGATAATCTGCAGGTCTTGGTAAAAATCGAATTAATCGGTCGAGTTGTTTAATATAATTATGAGGATAATTTGCGCCTAATTGATAAGTGGGCATACCACCGAATGCGCTATTTGTCCAATATGGTTCTTGGTCCTTCGATTTTCTGAAATCGTTCTGTTCCTTTGCCATCCCAGTGTATTGGGCAATATCATGCTGGTACATTACTTTACCTTGAAGCACAGGGCTGAAGTATGCCAAAGCACCAATGATAAAAAATACAATTACAAAAAAATGGATGAAAAAGAATTTTAAGCCTTGCTTCATGTGCAAAATAAGTAGTGTTTTAGCAAAGATAACTAGTCTAGCTCTTCAAAATCAATGTAATCGCCTACTTTTTCTGAATCGTTTTTTTTCTTTGAAGTTTTTTTATTTATAATAACGTCTCCAATATTTTCCTCCTCTGAAGCTCGTTGATTATCAAAAGCTTGCTTAAAATGCGATTCTGTTTTCTTTGCTGCATAGCTTAAAATTTTTGGCGCAAATAACTTTACTAAAAATTTTAGTAAGTAATACACCAAAAGAATTATCAATATAGTTTTTAAAAAAGCCATTTTATTACTGTCTAAGTATATCAAAAATACAATTATCACGTTGTATAAATAGAATCATAATATTAAAATAATTATAAAATCGTGTTCATGAATAGTTTATTTGTCTACTCTAAATTATATCAATACGTATTAAGCATTCTACTATTACTACCCTTGGCTGTTATTTCACAATACACAGATGTTATAAATTCTAACAGACCAGGTCTTTCGGTAAGTGCATACGCCGTTGGAAAAAATGTAGTCCAAGCAGAGTTAGGTGTATTCTATGAACAGCGCGACCACACTTTATTAAACACTCAATCTGATATTTGGGCGAGTGACATTTCATTACGTTATGGATTATTATTTGAACGATTAGAAATCAATTTTGAAGGTACTTTTCAAGATCAAGATATCACTTACACAAATTTTAATCTCTTAGCAAAGCGTAGAGATTTTTCTAGAAACCGATTGGGTCTAAAATATTTAATCTACGATCCGTTCAAAAATCCAGAAGCGAATAAACCAAATTTATATAGCTGGAGAGCAAATAATAAATTTCAGTTTAAAAATTTAATACCGGCTGTTTCATTATATGGTGGTGCTAATTTCGTGCTTGGCGACAATCCTTTTTATGTTGGCGAACCAACCCTATCATACCGAGGTATGATAGCTACTCAAAGTCGTATTACACCAAGATTCGTTCTTATAACCAATACTGCTTACGACCGTATTAGTTCTGATGACCCTGAGTTAAGTTATTTAATTTCCTTATCTCACGCTTTTAGAAACCCAAAGTGGAGTGTATTTGTTGAACACCAAGGTATACAAAGCGATAGATATGCCGATTTATTGATTAGAGGAGGTATTGCCCATTTACTAAAAGAAAACCTACAGTTAGATTTTAATATGGGGGCAAGTTTAAAAAATACACCTTCCCGAATTTTCATCGGACTAGGAGGTTCATATAGAATGGATTTTCATCAAGACAGCCTAATTGCAATTGAAGATCAAGAAGCTGATCAAAATGGTGGTGCTATTAATAAGGACGCCATGAAAAAAGACAAAAAGAAAAAGAACAAAGGCAACGGAGCTGAAGATATTGATCTTGGACCTTCAAAAAAACAGCTTAAAAAATTAAAGAAGGCAGAAAAGAAGAAGAAGAGAGAGAGTAGCGAAATAGACTTTTAATACTAAAATTTCTAACTCATTTTCATTCTATACCCCTTTTCTGTTCTGATTAATATTCCTAATATTGACACTTCTAAAGAAGTTCAATGATCACACTACATGAAGCTAAATCAAAGCAAGACTTAAAGCGCTTTGTAACCTTTCCATTTTCACTGTACAAAAACAATAAGTATTGGGTACCACCTATTATTAATGATGAACTGGAAAGTTTTGATAAGAATAAAAATCCTGTTTTTAAAGATGCCGAAGCTTGGTTTTTTCTTGCCTTTGATGGTGATAAATTAGTAGGTCGTGTTGCCGCAGTAATAAATCAATTAGAAGTTAATCAACAGAATGTAAAAAAAATGCGTTTTGGATGGTTTGATTTTGTTGATGACCCTGCAGTGTCAAAAGCACTTTTAGACAAAGTGGCTGAAATTGGGAATCAACATAACTTGGAATATATGGAAGGCCCCGTAGGCTTTTCAAATTTAGACAAAGTAGGTGTTTTGGTAGAAGGTTTCGACCATATAGGGACGATGATTACTTGGTATAACCACCCCTATTACAAAGACCATTATGAAAATTTAGGATTTGAAAAGGAGAAGGAGTACATGGAAAATAAATTTCCAGCAAAAAATGCTGATCCGAAACTTTTTTCAAAACTGAATGATTTAATAAAAAGACGCTACGGACTAAAAGAGGTCAATTTCACAAAAACTAAGGAGGTTATGCCTTTGGCTGACGAAATGTTCGACTTATTCAATGAAACCTATGCCAGTCTTTCTTCATTCGTACCTATTACTGAAATACAAAAAGCTTATTTCAAGAAAAAATATATAAGTTTCATAAATCCTGAATATATAAAGTTCGTTAAGGACAAGGACGATAAATTAATTGCTTTTGCAATTGTAATGCCATCATTTTCTGAAGCCCTACAGAAGGCGAACGGTAAATTGTTTCCCTTTGGTCTATACCACCTTTTAAAAGCTAAAAAGAAAAGTAAAGATGTTATCTTTTATCTTGTAGGCATACATCCTGAATATCAAAATAAAGGGGTAACGGCAGTAATTTTTAATGAGTACTATAAAACATTTACCGAAAAAGGTATCGATATGTGCTATAGAACTCCAGAACTTGAAGAAAACTTAGCGATTAAACAAATGTGGAAACATTTCGATCCAGTGATTTATAAACGTAGAAGAACATATAAGAAATCACTTAGATAAGCACAAATAAAAAGCCCCGATTCAAATTTGAATCGGGGCTTTTAAAATTATTATGACCTGAGATTACTCTCCCATTGCCGCTGCAACTGCAGCAGAAAGTCTTTTATAAGTTCCATTCGTCAAACGCTCACGAATAGATGAGAATGCCGTTAAAGTCTCCTCAACATCTTGTAAAGTATGGGTTGCTGTTGGTATTAAACGTAATAAAATAAGTCCCTTCGGAATAACAGGATACACCACAATAGAACAGAAAATACCATGATTTTCACGTAGGTCTTTTACTAAGGCCATTGCTTCTGGAATACTTCCATTCAAATAAACCGGAGTTACACAACTTGTAGTTGTACCTATATCAAATCCATTTTCCTTTAATCCATTTTGAAGTGCATTTACGTTCTCCCAAAGTTTAGCTTTAAGCTCTGGTTGTGTGCGTAACATATCTAAACGCTTCAATGCTCCTTTCACATAAACCATAGGTAATGATTTAGCGAACATTTGAGAACGTAAATTATATTTTAAGTAGTCAATAATACCTTGGTCAGCAGCTACAAAAGCTCCTATACTAGCCATAGATTTTGCGAAAGTTGCCAAATACACATCAATTTGATCTTGTACCCCCTGCTCCTGCCCAGCTCCTGCTCCAGTTTTACCTAAAGTTCCAAAACCATGTGCATCATCTACTAATAATCTGAAATTAAATTTTTTCTTTAAAGCAACAATCTCTTTAAGAATACCTTGTTCACCTCGCATTCCAAAAACACCTTCAGATATAACTAAAATACCTCCTCCAGTTTGATCTGCCATTTTAGTAGCGCGCTCTAAGTTCTTTTCAAGACTCTCAACATTATTGTGAACAAAGGTAAATCGTTTACCCATGTGTAAACGCACGCCATCAATAATACAAGCGTGACAATCAACATCATATACAATAATATCATCTTTTGTTACAAGTGCGTCTATTACAGACATAAAGCCTTGGTAACCAAAATTTAATAAATAGGCTGCTTCCTTTTCTACAAAGGCCGCACATTCTTGCTCTAATTGCTCATGAAATTCAGTATGACCACTCATCATTCTTGCTCCCATAGGATAAGCTGCACCATATTCTGCCGCAGCTTCGCCATCAACCTTTTTAATTTCAGGAAGATTTGCCAAGCCTAAATAATCGTTGATACTCCAGGTAATAACATCTTTACCTTGAAATTTCATTCTATTAGAAATAGGGCCTTCTAGCTTAGGAAATACAAAATACCCTTCTGCTTGTGAAGCCCATTTACCCAAAGGGCCTTTATTATCTAAAATTCTATCAAATAAGTCTCTCATTGCTTAATTCGGTTCTGTATGCAAAAGTAAATAATTTTGATTAGGATACATAATAATTTATAACGCAAAAAAGTGGGCTACAAACCCACTTTTTCTACAATATGTTCTATGGTTTATTTGATAAACTGAATCTCTTGTGTTTCTTCAACCGCAGTGGTATTTAAGAATCCTTGATCCTCCATCCACTGATCACTATATATTTTGCTCATATAACGAGAGCCATGATCAGGAAAAATAGCAATTACATTACTGTTTTTATCAAAAGTATTCAATTCGTCTAATTGCTTAATAGCTTGCATTACCGCACCACATGTATATCCTGCAAAAATACCTTCTGTTCTAGAAATTTCTCTAGCCGTATGTGCACTTTCAGCATCGGTGACCTTTATAAACTCATCTATAATAGAAAAATCGGTCGCTCCTGGAATCAAATTTTTACCTAAACCTTCAATACGGTAAGGATAAATTTCATTAGTGTCTAATTTTCCAGTTTCATGATATTTCTTCAATACTGAACCAAAAGCATCAACACCAATAACTTTAATATTAGGATTTTGCTCTTTCAAGTAACGTGCTGTACCAGAAATAGTACCACCTGTTCCACTACACGCAATTAAATGGGTTATTTGCCCACCGGTTTGTTCCCAAATTTCAGGACCTGTAGATTTATAGTGTGCCTCCATATTCAATTTGTTGAAATATTGATTGATATAGATGGAGTTTTTTGTCTCTTTATGTAATCTTTTTGCTACTTCGTAGTAAGACCTAGGGTCATCAGCACTTACATGTGCAGGACACACATATACCTTAGCACCCATAGAGCGAAGCATATCAATTTTATCTGGAGATGATTTTGAACTTACAGCCAAAATGCAATCGTAACCTTTAATGATACTAGCCATTGCAATACTAAAACCCGTGTTACCAGAAGTTGTTTCAATAATGGTACTACCTTCGGTAAGTAAACCTGCTTTTTCTGCTTGCTCAATAATATGAATCGCTATTCTATCTTTAGAAGAATGACCTGGATTAAAAGCCTCGACCTTTGCGTAAAAATTACCGGTTAGACCTTCAGCAATCTTATTCAATTTAACTAATGGTGTATTACCTACTAGCTCTAATATATTGTTGTAAGCCCTGATCTCATTTTTCATAAGGGGGATCAATGTTTAGTTATTTCTATTAACGAAATTTGTTAAAATTTCTGACGCAAAGCTACTATTTTTTTTCAACTATGCGATTATTCCTTCTAAATCTAAAAGAAAGGCGTATTCTTTGGCTACTTCACGTAAAGATTCGAACCTTCCAGAAGCACCACCATGGCCAGCCTCCATATTAGTATTAAGTAGTAATTGATGATTATCTGTTTTGAAATCCCTCAATTTGGCTATCCATTTAGCAGGTTCAAAATATTGTACTTGAGAATCATGCAAACCAGTGGTTACCAACATATTTGGATATTCTTGTGCAATAACATTATCATAAGGAGAATAAGACTTCATATAATCGTAATACTCCTTTTCGTTCGGATTTCCCCATTCATCATACTCACCAGTTGTTAGAGGAATAGAATCATCTAACATAGTGGTTACTACATCAACGAAGGGCACTGCTGCAATTATGCCTTTATATATATTAGGCTGCATATTAATAACGGCTCCCATAAGCAAGCCACCTGCCGACCCACCCATAGCATATAAATGCTGAGCACTAGTCATTTTTTGTTCGATTAAAAATTTAGAACAATCTATAAAATCAGTAAAGGTGTTTATCTTTTGTAATAGTTTACCATTATCATACCATCTTCGCCCTAAATACTCTCCACCTCTTATATGAGCAATGGCGTAAACAAAACCACGATCCAGTAAACTTAAACGAACACTAGAAAAATAAGGATCTATTGTAGCGCCATAAGAACCATATGCATATTGTAATAAAGGTGTATTTTCATCTAAGACCGTGTCTTTTCTATAGACCAAGGACATGGGTATCTTTTCACCATCGCGAGCTGTAGCCCACAGACGAAGTTCTTTATAGTTTTCCTTGCCAAACTTACCGCCGAGTACTTCCTGTTCTTTCTTGATATCCTTCGCTTTGGTACGCATGTTAAAATCGATGACCGAACTTGGTGTAGACATTGAATTATATGAATACCTTAAAATTTCAGTATCAAAATCAGGATTACTACCTACATAGGCAGTATATGTTTCACTTTGAAATGGTAAAAAGTATTCCTCAGTACCGTCCCATCTAATTATGCGAATCTTATTAAGTCCATTTTCACGTTCAGAAAGCACATAATATTCTTTAAAAATGTCGATATCTTCTAGTAACACTTCTTCACGATGAGGAATAAACTCTTGCCAATGTTCAGATGCGGTCTCTTCTTCCGAAGTCTGCATTAATTTAAAATTCTCGGCTTTATCCTTATTCGTTAAAATGTAGAAGTAATTCTCATAATGAAAAATAGTATATTCTAGACCTCTTTTTCTCTTAGAGAAAACCACAAACTCACCATCAGGATTATCTGTAGGTAAAATTTGAAACTCCGAAGTCAACGTACTAAACGAACCTATAACCAAATACTTTTTCGATTTGGTACGATATATAAAAGTACTGAACGTATCATCCTCCTCATGAAAAATCAGAACATCTTCAGAAGTAGGCGTACCTAGTTTATGCTTGTAAATTTTATCAGAACGAAGCGTAACTGGGTCTTTCCTCGTATAAAACAACGTCATATTATCATTTGCCCATACCCCACCACCTGTTGTATTTTCAATTTTATCTTCTAAAACAATACCAGTTTCTAAATTTTTTATCTGTAATGTATATTGTCTTCTTGAAACGGTATCTACACCAAATGCAGCTAATTTATTGTCTGGGCTGATAGCAATACCCCCAAGACTGAAATAATCGTGCCCCTTGGCCATATCATTACCATTGAACATTATTTCTTCTTCAGCGTTTAAATGCTGCTTAAACCTTGAATACAAGGGGTACTCACCCCCTATTACGTATCGCGTGCTATACCAATAATCATTTAATTTATAAGGCACAGAAGAATCATCTTCTTTAATTCTACCCTTCATTTCTTGAAATAAATTCTCTTGAAACTTTTTAGTATGCGCCGTTAGTGTTTCATAATAAGAATTTTCAGCTTCTAGGTATGAAATAACTTCTTTATCCTCCTTGTCATTAAGCCAATAATAATTATCCAACCGAACATCATCATGAATGATTAATTCTTTTTCTACTTTTTTCGCTATTGGCGGATTCTTATGACTCATATTAAGTTCATTATATAATAAGCATGCAAAAATAAGGCTAATTCGCAGATCCCCTTTTAGAATACCTAAAAACAAAAATGGGCTTCAATTTTATTATTTTTACATTCTAAATCTAAAAAATAAATTATGTTCGGAGATATGATGGGAATGATGGGGAAACTTAAAGAAACCCAACAAAAAGTAGAAGCCACTAAAAAAAGATTGGAAACGGTTACACTTGAAGAAAAATCAAATGACAATCTAATATCTGTAACTATTACAGCCAATAGACAGATAAAGAAAATATCAATAGATGACAGTCTTTTGGAAGACAAAGAACAATTAGAAGACTACCTCATCATGACTTTAAACAAAGCCATACAAAACGCCACAAATGTTAATGAAGCAGAATTAGCGGCTGTTGCAAAAGAAGGAATGCCCAATATTCCAGGTATGGATTCGTTATTCAAGTAAGATTGGCAAGTGTTTTGTACATAACCAATAAAATATAGATTATGAAATACGTTATCTTGTTATTTATGTTACCCCTATTCATTACTGCCCAGGCAGATTATGACAGTGTAGATGATACAAAATGGTTGACGGATTACGATACTGCTATTTCAAAAGCGAAGAAGCAAAAGAAAAATGTACTAGTCTATTTTACAGGAAGTGATTGGTGTCCCCCATGCAAAATGCTGAAAACTGATTTATTTGACACCAATGAATTTCAAGAATTAGCAGACAATTATATTCTACTTTATGTCGATGTACCTAGAAATAAAGATTTGCTATCAGAAAAACAGTTTACTCGCAACAAAGAATTGCTTACCAAACTAAACAAAAGAAAGGTTTTCCCTCTTTTAAAAGTTTTAGATTCTAAAGGAAAGGAAATTGACGAAATATCTGGTTATAGTATGAATGGCGTAATAGATTCGCATCTACGACTATTAAAAAACAACAAATAACATTAAGTTTTACGCATAAAAAAAGGCTTACATAATGTAAGCCTTTTTCATTTCTATTATAATAAAGATTAGTTATTAATTAATCTAAATTGAGTTCTTCTGTTCGCAGCATGCTCTCTTGCAGTGCAAGAAACACCGTCTTTACATCTGTTTAACAATTTAGTTTCACCGTAACCATTTGCCACTAAAAGACTAGAGTTTACACCCTTAGTAATTAAGTAATCAGCAACAGCCTTAGCTCTTCTTTCAGAAAGATCTTGGTTAGAAGCTGCACCACCTTGAGAATCTGTATGTGAAGCCAATTCGACTTTAACACCTGGGTTTTGGGCCAATACAGGTAACAACCTATTATCGATTAAGTTTCTAGCTTCTGCAGTTAATGTAGCACTACCAGACTCCCAGTTAATAGGTAACGCTTGGTACTCAACTAATGCACACTCTACTTCTTTCCAAGTTGTTAATCCACCTTTTTCCTTTAAAACTTCTTTTGTGATAGTTGTTGATTTAGCAGGAACAGTTACTTCTGTCGTATAAGCATCTTTATCTAATACCGTTTTAGTAATTTCTCTGTACTCAGCAGGAATAATTTTCTCAACAACAGTTGCTGGAGAAATTAAAACTGTTTTTGTATATGATCCATTTTTAGAACCTATTGCAGTACTAGTTGTAGAAGCATCATTTGAAAGAACTTGAGTTGAAACTGTCTCGAATTGTGCAGGATATCCTTTATAACACCAGTATCTACAATCATCTGGGTTACCTGACTCACAATCAGGAGCCGCAACACCTAATTCCCATTGAGCATAAGCAGGCTTAATTTCTAGAGTTTGTGTACTAGGGGAAAACGCAGCAGGTATCACTTGTAAAGAATTTCCACCAGCTTTAGACACGTATGTTACTGTTTCAGTTCCCCATTTTGCAGGAACTACGGTAAGTACTTTCTCTTCTTCCTTAATTAATACTCTCTCTGTTATTGTTTTAAAAGTAGCAGGAACTGTCTTAAGCACCTTGTATGCCGGATTTGTTGTGATTGTGGTTGATTCGTTCACATAGACATCAGGTGTTGTACAGCGCACATAACATTTACCTGGTTCAGGATTTGATGGCAAATCTTGAGCCATTGCAAAAGAAGCTGAAAATGCAACTGCTAAGAATACTAATTTTTTCATTTTGATAGTGTTTAAAATTTATTAATGGTTATTTATTAAGATTGTTTTGAGGAATCTGATTTGGTTGATTGATATTCGAATTAAGTTCCAATATGAAACCAACTACCCGATTACCTCAATTACTAAGACACATTATTATTCAGAAGGTCACTAAAATCGAGAGGAATTATTATTTACCTTTAAGGATATGATAAAAATTGATAAAAAAAAAGACGGCAAATTTGCGTTTAAATTAAAATCTACGAATGGTAAAACCTTGTTTAAAAGTGTTTCATTTTCGAGCAAAGAAGATTTAGATAAGACCTTAAATGATTTTAAGGACCTAAAAGATACTAGAACTAAATTTTTTGAAAGAAAGACAAATACCGAAGGTAAATTTCTTGTAGAGTTAAAAAACCAAAACGGCATGACGATAGGCTCTAGTGGACTTTATACTTCAGAGGCAGGTATGGAGAACGGGATTTTAAATATTTCTAATAGTCTTGAGCTAGGTCTTCAATAAGTTTAAAACGCAGCCAATTGTTTTAATAATTCATCGTGCATTGCATCTGTATAGTCTAAATGAGTGACCATTCTTAATTTACCTTGTCCCATACCGATGATTAAAATATCCTTTTCCTTAAGTTTATTGACAAAAGTATCGCTAGTCATAAAAGACTCATCTATTTCAAATATGACAATATTGGTCTCAATTGGCTCCACCTTTTTTATAAATGATTTTACCAACAATGCTTTCCCAATTTCTTGGGCTTTTTTGTGATCTTCTGCCAATCGTTCAATATGATTATCTAAGGCATAAATAGCCGCAGCAGCTAAAAATCCTGATTGACGCATTCCGCCACCAAAAATTTTTCGAATTCGAATTGCCTTATCCATTTGTTCTTTGGTTCCCAATAACAATGAACCAACTGGACAACCAAGCCCTTTACTCAAACATACGCTAATAGTATCAAATAATTGACCATACTGAAGTGTTGTCTCATTTTTTTCAACTATCGCATTCCATAAACGAGCACCATCTAGGTGAAAGCCTAAATGATGTTCATCACAAACTTTCCTTATTTTTTCAAGTTCTTGAAAATTCCAACATGTTCCGCCGCCTTTATTTGCAGTATTTTCAACACAAACTAAGGTAGTTAACGGACTATGATAAAAGTCTGGTGGGTTTATTACCGATTCTACTTGAGCAGCTGTCATTGTACCCCTACTGCCATCTACCAGTCTACAAGAAACACCGCTATTGAAACTTACTCCACCGCCTTCATAATTATAGATATGGGCATATTTATCACAAATAAGTTGTTCACCAGGTTGTGTATGTAATTTAATAGCCGTCTGGTTAGTCATTGTGCCACTTGGAAAAAATAAAGCAGATTCCATACCAAAAAGCTTAGCTACTTTTTCTTCTAAAGCATTTACCGTGGGGTCTTCTTTAAAAACATCATCACCTACAACTGCCGACATCATAGCATCTAACATACCAGGTGTTGGTTTTGTTACCGTGTCACTTATAAGGTTTATTTGCATTACGCCCTTTTAAATTTATATTAGTGAAAACAACCCATTCCTATAGGAGAACCATCAGGAATTTTGGGTGAAGGTATCACTTTGAACAATTCTGGATGCTCATTAAACTCTTTTATTCTTTTAATCATTTCCGCATATATTGCATTGCTTCCTGAATCTTTGGCTAATTGAAAACTCAACTCTTTCAATTTCTGTGATGCAATGGCATTTACCTGAGGATGTACTTCGGTATGACCTGCCAAGTTCATGATATGAAACAGCACTCTAAAATTAATCGTTGTTTGGGCTTCACTTAAATAAGCATCTTTATGCTTATTATTAATTGTAGTTGAAATCAACTCATTGATAACCTCTTCTAATCCCAGATTATTTCCGTCAATTGCCTTTTGCTGAATAAGTCTCGAAGCACGCTCTGGATGTAATAAAAACAATAAAGTCATATCAGATGCTGTTTCTACCGCCGATAATGCATCAAAAGAAACACCTGTTTTACCATTTATCGATTCTCGAGTTCTTGGCGTTCCAAAAGCACGTGGAGGAAACAAACTCAATTTATCTTTTGGTATTGCAATTTCGGTAGCGTCCAAAGTTTTTAAAACGCTTTTTAGCGCTTCTTGCTGCAAAGCCCTATCTGCAATGGCAACAGTTTGTTGCCCGTCACCTTTAACTGCGTAGTTATATTCTAAGCCTCCGATAATTTTTGCTACACCTTCTGTTTGATATCTATGAAAAAAATAAAGTGGCACAAAAACATCTTCTAAAACGGAATATGGAGTGCCATCTTGAATATTATCAACAGAAAAATTATTGATTGCCGTTTTACGAATTTTCAGCATCTCATCTAATTCCTTACTAACACTGGTGCCATTATCCCATAAATGGGCTAATACATGAGCACTACCTTGAGGTCGGGCATCTTGATCGGTAATGTAACGAAGTCCGTCTGTTTTCGCCTTATCCAAAATGGCATTCAAACCTTTCTTTTCATCATCTTTAGAGAAATTTTGATATGAATAAGCAACCGTCACTTTATCCCAATCACCTATTCCTGTTTCGTAAGCTTTTGAAAAATCTATTTCCCCGTTAACTAATGAAAACTGCGGATGAGGGTAATCCATAACCGATGACTTATCTGTAGTACTAGCGGCATAATTATGAGCAAACCCAAGCGTGTGTCCTATTTCGTGGGCAGACAGTTGACGAATACGTGCAATCGCCATATCTAACATTGGCTGGTAATTATCATCACGTTCAGCAAAAGGTTTATTCATTAAAGCCTGCGCGATTAAAAAATCTTGTCGTATTCGTAAGCTACCAAGACTAACATGACCTTTAATTATTTCACCCGTTCTAGGATCAGTGATACTGCTACCATAGCTCCATCCTCTTGTAGATCGATGAACCCATTGAATTACATTGTAACGTACATCTAAAGGATCTGCATCATCTGGCAACATTATTAATTGAAAGGCATCTTTATAACCTATGGCCTCGAATGCTTGGTTCCACCAACGACCACCTTCTAAAAGAGCAGATCTTACAGGTTCTGGTGTTCCATTATCTAAATAGTAAACAATTGGTTCTACCGCTTCACTAATTTCTTGATTAGGATTCTTTTTTGCCAATCGATGCCTTGTAATAAATTGTTTAAGAATCGGTGATTCTACGGGTGTAGCATAATCATAATAAGAAAAAGGATAAGAACCACTTCTTGGATCGAACTCTCGCTTTTCAAAATTATCATCTGGTAATTCTATAAATGAATGATGTTCGGCTACAGTCACCAAACTTGCATTAGGAGTAACGCTTCTAATATAATTACCTGTAGGCTCTCCTTTAAATGTCATCGTAACATCGAATTCTACATTTTTTGGAAAAGCTTTTGTTCTATCTAAATCAAATGCACTTTTTGATTTATCTAAACTATACGACCCTTGCTGGGCACGTTTTAATCTCTCAGAAACCCCATGGGCATCTTGCATTAAAAAATCGGTTATATCGATAATATAAACTCCGTTTTTCTCCTCTTCAATAGGAAAGCCAAACAATACCGATTTAGCAAATGCCTGTTCTACAGATTTTCGTTCCAAGACATTATCAGTAATGGCTCTATATTTTAAATTCGGTTGCACAAGTAGTAATTTATTGCCTGCTTTTTTAAAAAAAACAACTTGTTCATTACCCAATTGTCCACGATCTAAACCTATATCATTACTTCCAATACCACTACTTAAAGAGTATACATATAAAAACTCTTTATTTAAATCATTTACTTCTAGATAGATTTTATCCTGACTTTCATCATAATAAAAGTCATATAGTCCTTCGTATTTAACAAAATCTTTCTTCTTATCACTGAACTGAGCAGATAACATATTAAAGGATAACAAAGCAAATGCTAAGAGGAGTACATAATAATTTTTCATTCTCTTTTAATTTCTCCTAAAAGTATATAAAATCTAAGTAAGGATAAAATCAACTTAAACACAAAATTATAAATATCATTCTTGTTAAAAAAGCCATCATATTATTACAGAATAGGGAAAAAATTTAAAGATTAATATTAATATGATACTAATCATTTACAATTTATCATGTACCTTTTAACAAAACTATGTCTATGGCCAACATTGAAAATCAAATCTTTTCTTCTTATCAAAAAAATCCAGAATTATACGATGAAATATTTGATAGTGAAGGAAAAATTAAAGAGGTATATCAAAAATTATTTGATATATATGGTGAACATTCTATAAGTGATTATGTAAACCTAAATTCGAAAGCAAAAGCCTCTTTTTTCAATCAGGGAATTACTTTTCAGGTTTATGGCGACAACGATGTTCAAGAGAAAATTTTCCCTTTTGATTTGTTTCCGCGAATTATAGATCCTGATGAATGGGATATTATAGAACGAGGTTCTATTCAAAGAAGTAAAGCTTTAAATTTATTTCTATGGGATATTTATCACGATAAAAAAATACTTAAGGATAAAATTGTACCCATAGATTTAATTACCTCTTCTGCCAATTATTTAGATCAAATGAACGGAGTTAATCCTCCTGGTGGAATATATAATCATATATCAGGCACTGATGTCATTAAACATAAAGATGGTAAGTATTATGTATTAGAAGATAATATTAGATGTCCGTCTGGGGTAAGCTATGTCATATGTAACCGAACCGCTCTTAAAAAAGCACTATTCGGAGTTTTTAATCATTACCAAACCCATACGGTAACTAATTATGCTGAAAATCTATTAGAACTATTAGAATCCGTTAAACCTAAAGGAGTAGATGTTCCCAACGTTGTGGTTATTACCCCTGGCATGTTCAACTCTGCCTTTTACGAGCATTCATACCTAGCAAAAACAATGGGTGTAGAATTAGTAGAGGGCCGTGATCTTTTCGTAGAAAACGATTTTGTTTATATGAAAACAATAAAAGGTCCAGAAAAGGTTGATGTTATCTACAGAAGAATAGATGATCAATTTATTGACCCGTTAGAGTTTAGACCAGATTCCGCGCTTGGTGTACCAGGTTTATTCGCTGCATACAAAAAAGGTAATGTGACATTGGCAAATGCACCTGGTACTGGCGTAGCAGATGACAAGGCAGTATATACTTATATGCCTCAGATTATAAAATACTATCTAAATGAAGAGCCTATATTAAACAATGTACATACCTATCACTGCAGCAGACCAGATGAGTTGAAGTATGTTTTAGAACACATTCACGAGCTTGTAATTAAACCGGTTGATGAAGCGGGTGGCTATGGAATTTCTATTGGGAATACGTTGACTAAAGAAGAAATAGAAAAGGTTAAACTTGAAATTAAGGAAAGTCCAAGAAAATATGTAGCACAACCAATCATGTCACTTAGCGTTCACCCTACATATATAGATGAAACAGAATCTTTTGAACAGCGACATGTAGATTTAAGAACATTCACTATTCTAGGAAAAGACAAAGAATTTGTACTAAAAGGTGGACTCACGCGAGTGGCGTTGAAAAGAGGTAATTTAATTGTAAACTCCTCACAAGGAGGTGGTTCTAAAGATACCTGGGTACTAAAAAAATAACAAAAAATATATGCTAGCAAGAGTAGCCAATAATTTATTCTGGATGGGGCGTTACATTGAACGCTCTGAACACATTGCACGTTATTTAAACGTGAATTATTTTTCATCTTTAGATGCGCCAAATGTAAAATCACAAGATAGGCAGTTCGTTTTACGATCCATGTTATTTATGCTTGGTGATCCTGAAAAAGATGACGCAAAAATATTAAAGGAAGAAGATGTTCTATTTAGTATTGGATTAGATACAAACAACCCGTTTTCTATAATTAGCACCGTAAAGCTTGCCAGAGAGAACGCTAATAGCGCACGTGATTTAATATCCACTGAATTATATGAAGCCATAAACAAATTTTACCACTTTGTTCTTAATTATCCTAAGGGTGTCTTTGTTAAAAATGGACTTCATGATTTCACAAGTAATATTGCAGAGATGACTGCAATATTGCGCGGAAAAATAAGAGGAACCTTGTTGCATGATTCTGTTTACGCCATTATTATGATGGGAATAAATATCGAAAGAGCAACCCAGATTACGAGGATGATCAACTCCAAGTACAACGATGCATTATTATCACAAGGAAGTCATGGAGATAAATTTAGTAAAAGTTTCGAATGGACAACCTTATTGAAATGCGCAGAATCTTATGATATGATGCGTAGGTTTTACAAAAAAACCCCAACAAGTATTTCTACCTTAGAGTTTTTAATTCTGAATCCAAATTGCCCTAGATCAGTTATGAATTCTTTAAATCAGGTAAATGAACATGTACGTATATTAAATCCTGAAAAGAGGTATAATAAAGAATCTACAGGTTTTTTAATAGGAAGGGTACGCGCCGAATACGAATTTAAATATATAGAAGAAATAGAAGTGGATATTAAAGCGTTTATTGAAAATATTCTGGACAGTCTCGTGAAAATAAGCGACAAAGTTGACGAAGAATTTTTTAACTATTAAAACCTTTAATTAAGGTATCTTTGGCTACTATGTCAAATGAATACAAAATCACCTATAAGACTGAAAATACTTACGATAATTGGGTTAATAATGCCTATTGGCAATTCTTAATCATACCAATGGAAAATGACACTCAACATGATGTCAATGTTGAGTTTTCGAATTCATTATTTGCAGATAATGATTACTCTATAAATGGATTTGGATTTAAAACTATTCGAGTTCATCCCAAAATCAAATTCAAACAAATAAATTTTGAAGCACAATTCAGTTTTATAAAAGATGATATAGATCCTTTTGATTTTCCCTTAGATTTAGACGATACACTTGCGAATGAAAGAATAAAAGAACTAGATTTCAAAATAGACTTTGAGTCCTTTTTAAAAAGAACGCCGCTAACATCGCTACCAGAGGGCACATCTACTAATTTTGAATTTAATTCAGCAAATTCCATTTTTGAAAACCTACAGAATTTAAATGACTGGACTTTTAATTATATTCAATTTAAAGCAGGTGTTACTCAAGTAGATACTGAATTAAAGGATGTTATTGCCTCACGACAAGGGGTATGTCAAGATTTTACGCATCTTTTTTGCGCAATGTCTAGAAAGAACGGAATACCTGCACGTTATGTTTCAGGATATTTGAATCAAGAACATGGACTTATAGGAGATTCGCAAATGCATGCATGGGCAGAAGTTTACATTCCGTTGGTTGGATGGAAAGGCTTTGACCCAACCAATAATATCATGGCGAACACAAACCATATAAAGGTTTGTCATGGTAAAGATTATAAAGATTGCGCACCTTTAAAAGGAATCATTTATTCTCAAGGGCAAAACAAAACTAAATATAGCGTAAAAGTGCAAAGTCAACAGCAGTAAAATAACTTTCCAGTTTACTCAAAAGAGTATTATTTTTACCAAAATTTAATTATATGAACGTAAGTACAGACCACTACAAAGGTCTTATAGATCGCCTTGGTGCGTTGAGGAGGTATCTTTGACATCGATGCGAAATTAATAGAAATAGAGAACGAACAAGAAAAAACCTTGTCACCTGATTTCTGGAATAATCCACAGGAAGCACAGGCGCATATGAAATTTATCCAATCTAAAAAACAATGGGTAGATGATTATAATGCGGCAGAAATGCTTATTGCCGAATTGGAAGTATTGATAGAATTTCAACAAGAGGGAGAAGTTTCAGAAGAGGAAGTCGAACAACAATATGAGAAGGCTCTGAATACCCTTGAAAAGATGGAATTCAAGAATATGCTTTCAGAAGAAGGTGATGAACTACCAGCAGTACTTCAGATTACAGCAGGAGCCGGCGGTACTGAAAGTTGTGATTGGGCAGCAATGCTTATGCGCATGTATATGATGTGGGCAGAAAAGAATGGTTATAAAATCAAAGAACTTAACTATCAAGAAGGTGATGTAGCTGGTATTAAAACGGTTACCTTAGAAATTGATGGCGAGTTCGCTTTTGGCTGGTTAAAGGGTGAAAATGGTGTACACAGATTAGTTCGTATATCCCCATTTGATAGTAATGCCAAAAGACATACCTCTTTTGTATCTGTATACGTATATCCATTAGTAGATGATAGTATTGAAGTAGATATAAATCCTGCAGATATTACTATTACTACAGCTAGATCAAGTGGTGCCGGTGGCCAAAATGTAAATAAGGTCGAAACGAAGGTTCAATTGACGCACCATCCTACTGGTATTCAAATTTCATGTTCAGACAGCAGAAGTCAGCATGATAATAGAGCTACGGCTATGAAGATGCTTAAATCTCAATTATATGAGATTGAACTGAGGAAGAAAATGGAGGCAAGACAAGAAATTGAATCCTCTAAAATGAAAATAGAATGGGGTTCTCAAATTAGGAACTACGTAATGCATCCATATAAGCTTGTAAAAGATGTTAGAACTGGTGAAGAAACAGGAAACGTTGATAATGTTATGGACGGGGATATAGACCAGTTTCTAAAAGCCTTTCTAATGATGATGGGGCAAAAAGAGGAAGAATAGTATTAGCTTTTCCTATTCTTAAAATCGAGAGATGGGAAAAGTTATTTACTTTAAATAACTTTATTTATTACCATGATTAAAATATACCATAATTCAAGATGTAGAAAATCTAGGGAGGGACTTGCTGTTTTAGAAAATTCTGGCAAGAAATTTGAAGTTGTAAATTACATGGAAGATATACCTACCAAAGATGAGCTTAAAAATATCATACGTTGTTTAGATATTAAACCAATAAACCTGGTTAGAAAATCTGAAGCGATTTGGAAAGAGAAATTTAAAAGTTTGACCCTATCTGATGAAAAAATAATAGAAGCAATGATAGCATATCCAAAACTAATTGAAAGGCCTATTGTTATTAATGGCAATAGTGCTGTTATTGGTAGACCGGTAACGAATATAGATTCATTATTAAATTAGGCTTTACACCTAATTATAATGTATTAACAAATAATTAACCATTTACGGTTAAACCAAATTAAAATTTTATAATCAAAGCACATGAAAAAAGCAATGAAATGCAGTAGTATCAGATTTTTCATAATACTGTCAATACTTTTAGGAAGTTCTGAAATTTACGCACAGTATGGTTACGGCGGTGGTGGCTATGGAGGAAGAGGAAATTACGGTTATGGTAGACAAAGAAGTGCCATACCCCAAGCACAGGAAACACAAAAAGAGCCTGAACCGAAAACAGCTGAGCAATTAGTTGATGGTGAAATGCCTAGAATTAGTGAAGCCCTTGCTTTAAATGATTTTGAATATGCTGTTTTAAGTTCAGTTTTAAAAAAGTATGTACAAGAACGTATTGAAGCTCAAATATTAAAATTGCCTCCCGAAAAAATGCTTGAAGTTTATGAAAATATTACAAAAAGGCAAGATGAAGAATTAAAAGCTGGTTTACCATTAGAAAAATATGAAGCATTTGTAGCCATGCAAAAAGAAGGTGTTGCCAAGACTCTAAAGAAGTCGAAAAAAAAGAAAAAAGAAAAACGAAAGAAAACTAAAAACTAACTTAATGAAAAAACTTTTCCCATTACTCTTACTCCTAGTACTATCATTTAATTACACAAATAGTCAAAGACCGGGAGGAGACCGGGAAAAGAGTTCCATTCAAATTACAGGCAAGGTTCTAGAGCAAGGAACCGATATTCCCTTAGAGTACGCTACCTTGGTTCTACAAAGTGTTAGCGACCCTAATAAAATTACCGGAGGTATTACTGACATTGATGGTAATTTTAATGTGGAGAGCGAACCTGGGAACTACAATATAAGCATTGAGTACATTGGCTACAAAACCATAAAAAAACCGAATCAGTCCTTTACTAAAAACACAGATTTAGGTACTATTAAACTTTCATTTGATGCTGCCGAACTCGATGCTGTGGAAGTGGTAGCAGAAAAAACTACTGTTGAAGTGCGTTTGGATAAAAAAGTCTATAACGTTGGTAAAGACCTCACTAACAGCGGTGCGAATATTAGTGATGCACTTTCCAATATACCCTCTGTTACTGTTGACGTAGATGGCGCGATTGCCTTACGTGGAAATGGAAATGTACGTATTCTGATTAATGGCAGGCCTTCAGCCTTGGCTGGTTTTGGTTCAACAGATGCTCTAAGACAACTTCCTGCCGATGCGATTGAAAAGGTAGAGGTAATTACCAGTCCATCAGCTAGATATGATGCCGAAGGTACCGCAGGAATTTTGAACATCATTTTAAAAAGAGAAAAAACTTTAGGGTTTAATGGATCTGTAAACACTACTGTTGGTTTTCCAAAAGCAAGCTCAATAACTTCCAATCTTAATTTCCGAACAGATAATTTCAACATTTTTAACACTATTGGTTATCAATATAGAGAAGGTCCTGGTAATGGGTATTCCGATAATTTTTATAAGGACACCATTTTAGGAAATTTAGATAGAATTATAGAGGATAGAGATATTGATAGACTTAATAAGGGGATAAACATAAACCTTGGTGTAGAATATTTTATGACAAAAACCTCGTCAATTACAGCTAGTGCTTTTGGGCGTTTTTCTAACGGTAAAGATGTGACAGGAAATAGCACCATAAGGTTTATAACACCAAATCTAGACAGTAGAACCTTTCGGCAAGAAATTGAAAATGAAGACGATAAAAGCTACCAACTTTCTTTAAATTATATCAACAACATTAATGATGAAGGTCATAAATTAACAGCTGATTTTCAATACTCCGCAGACAAAGAGGTAAAACCTACTACTATCCAAGAAAATAACACATTTCCTGATACCGAACTCTTAGCTCAAGAAAACATTTTCGAAACTGAAAAACAAAATGAAGTCCTGGCACAGGTGGACTATGTACTACCAATCGGAGATGCACAATTCGAGGCTGGATATCGCGGGAATTTTGAAGAAAGTGATACAGATTATCAGCTAAACGAACTTAATTTAGATTCTGGTGAGTTTGTTACCAATAATGGTTTAACCAATCGTTTTATATATACCCAGAATGTTAATGCGGTCTATTCGCAATATGGAAACAAGTATGGTGATTTTTCATTTTTACTTGGTCTTAGACTAGAAAACACGCAACTTAAAGGGGATGTGACCGGAGTAGATTTAGAAGCATTACAGGAAATACTTGGTCCTGGAATTGATTTAAATTTTAATAATAATTACTTAGGCCTGTTTCCCACCCTAAACCTTATTTACGAACTCAATGAAATGGAGAACATTACACTTGGGTATAATCGAAGAATTAACAGGCCAAGAGGATACTTCATCAACCCTTTTCCTTCACGAAGTAGCCGTACCAATATCTTTCAAGGAAATCCTGACTTGGCACCAGCTTTTGCCAACGCCTATGACCTAGGATATCTTAAACGTTGGGATAAATTGACCTTAACGTCATCTATCTACTTTCAGAAAGAATCGAATGCATTTGAACGAATTCAAGAAACAACAGGTCAGACCACTACCGATGGTATTGAGATTATACGTTCCTTACCCATAAATTTATCTACTAATCAACGTATTGGTTCTGAAATAGGAATACTTTACAATCCAAAGAAATGGCTACGCTTAAATGGTAGTTTTAATTTTTTCCAATTTAATACTGAAGGTATTTTTAATGACGTGGATTATGGCGCAAAAAACACAAGTTGGTTTTCACGTTTTAGTTCTAAAGTAACCCTTCCTGGAAAAGTTGATTGGCAAACGAATGCATTCTACAGAGGTCCTTCCCAAAATGCACAGACTGATAGTAAAGGAATTTTTTCTTTGGATTTGGCATTTAGTAAAGATGTTTTTAAAGATAATGGCACAATCTCCCTTAATGTAAATGATCTTTTAAATTCTAGGAAAAGAAGGTCTTTTACTGAAACTGAATTTTTTACTTCTGATAGCGAGTTTCAATGGAGACAAAGACAATTCACTTTATCTTTTATTTATAGAATAAATGAAAAGAAGAAAAATAATAGAGGTGGTCAACGTGGTGGTGGTGGTGATGAAGAATACGGAGACTAGTCAAGAAAAAAGTAGATAGAAAATAAAAAAAGAAGCCAAATGGCTTCTTTTTTTTATTTATGCTTCTCTTGCGGCTTTCTTTTTGTCGCGTCTTTCTTTTAACAATTCAATTATGTTTCCTCCTAACCAGTAAGGAACAACAAATAATAACAAAAACATCATTAGCCAAAAACCTATTGTTAAAATGGTCAAAAAAGCTAAAAATCCTAAATATTGGTCAAAATCAAACATATCCTTATCCTTATATATTGCAAAGATACCATAAACGAATTATTTTTTGCAAACGTTATGCAAAATTAATTTCAATATTCTCAACAATCTTGTCACCATAAAAATAAATGTAAACCTTATTTTTGAAGCTATTTAATAAGTTAACTTAAGATTCATTAAAATATAAAACCATGAAATTTAGAATCGAGAAAGATACTATGGGTAATGTAGAAGTACCCCAAGATAAATATTGGGGTGCTCAAACCGAGCGCTCAAGAAATAATTTTAAAATTGGCCCGGTTGCATCAATGCCGTTAGATATCGTATACGGATTCGCCTATTTAAAAAAATCGGCGGCATATGCTAATTGTGAACTTGGCGTTTTAGCAAAAGAGAAAAGAGATTTAATTTCACAGGTATGCGATGAAATCTTAGAAGGTAAGCATGATGACCAATTTCCTTTGGTTATTTGGCAGACAGGTTCTGGTACACAAAGTAACATGAACGTTAATGAAGTTGTTGCCAACAGAGCTCATGAAATTGCAGGTAAAGTAATTGGTGAAGGGGAAAAAACAATTCAGCCTAATGATGACGTCAACAAATCGCAATCATCAAACGACACATTCCCAACAGGTATGCATATCGCTGCCTACAAAAAGATTGTAGAAGTTACTATACCAGGCGTAACACAGCTAAGAGACACATTACATAAGAAAGTAAAAGAATTTAAAAACGTGGTTAAAATAGGGCGCACACACCTTATGGATGCCACTCCACTAACCTTAGGTCAAGAATTCTCTGGTTATGTATCTCAATTAGACCACGGTTTAAAAGCGCTTAGAAACACACTGGAGCATCTTAGTGAACTAGCACTTGGTGGTACTGCAGTTGGAACAGGGCTAAATACACCAGAAGGTTATGATGTACTAGTTGCAAAATATATTGCAGATTTTACTGGATTACCTTTCATCACCGCCGAAAATAAATTCGAAGCATTGGCTGCTCATGACGCTATCGTTGAAAGCCATGGAGCCTTAAAACAACTAGCTGTTTCATTGAATAAAATTGCTAATGATATTAGAATGATGGCTTCTGGTCCGCGTTCAGGAATTGGTGAAATCATTATTCCTGCAAATGAGCCAGGTAGCTCGATAATGCCAGGCAAAGTAAACCCAACACAATGTGAAGCATTAACAATGGTTTGTGCTCAAGTAATGGGTAATGACGTTGCTATTAGTGTTGGTGGCACTCAAGGTCATTATGAACTAAATGTTTTTAAGCCGATGATGGCGGCTAACATTTTACAATCTGCTCAATTGATCGGTGATGCTTGTGTAAGTTTTGAAGAAAATTGTGCTGCAGGTATAGAGCCTAATCATGAAGTAATTAAACAACTATTAAATAATTCTTTGATGCTAGTAACCGCGTTAAACACTAAAATCGGTTATTATAAAGCTGCAGAGATTGCAAACACTGCACATAAGAATGGTACAACCTTAAAAGAAGAAGCTGTTAATTTAGGATATGTAACCGCTGAAGATTATGATGACTGGGTAAAACCAGAAAATATGGTTGGTAGTTTAAAAGACTAAACTTAATATCTATAAAATAAAAAATGGCGACCAAATTGGTCGCCATTTTTATATTGTAATCTAGAACTACTATTTTAATTCGAATTTAGAAGTACCCAATAATTTTAATTGGTCATCATATACATTTACCATATAGTTACCATCTTTAAAATCACCAGATGGCTTATTGATATAATCACATACATCTAAAGATTTGTTTTCAAAATAGAAACTTGTCTCTTTGCTATAGGTAATAGAAGCACCATTATCATTAGTTTTAGAATTACTTCCACCAAGAATATTTCCTTGTGGATCTAAAACTTCTAAATAAAATTGTCTATCACCAGCTTGAGCTATTACGTTATCTGCAACAGTAAAACAAATTTTAAACTTGTCAGTTGCTTTAGCTCTTTGCGTAGAAACCATTTTACCACTGTTACGTTCTTTTACAGCATCAACATTGAATTTAGATAAGTTCAATGCAGAACCCTTCTCAACTACTTGAGCTAAGTTCGTATTCTGTACCACCAATGAATCATTAAAAACAGTTTGCTTTTCTAATTCAACGTATGTACTATCACGTTGCATTGCAATCATTGAGTTAGAACGAGTCAAAGAATCAACTTGTTTTAATAATTGCTCTCTTTCAGCCTTAAGAACACCAACTTGTCTTCTATATCTTGACAAAGTTCCAATATCTGCTTTCATTGTTTTTACAGAATCAATATATTTTGCAATATTGTCTCTTGCGCTAACTAATTCTTCGTTAGTAGCATTACTCTCTAAAATAGCTTTATCATACTCTGATTTTAAGCTATTTAAATCTTCAACTACTAATTCTTTTTCTTTGGTAAGTACAACCTCAGTCTTCTTCTTATCTTGATAAAGACTAACGGTGTAAATGATAGTACCTAAAAGCACAACCCCTAAAAGCGCGGTCAAAACCTTTAAACCATTGTTATTTTTTGTTTCAGTCATAATGTTAAATTTAATAAAGTGTCTGTTTGTTCAGTGTATATACGTTTAGTTTTAACATTTAGATTTTTTGATGTTAAATTAATTTAAGCCACGCTTTTTCACTATTCAGAATAGCATATCTTAGAACCAGTAAACCTTTAAAAATCGACCATGTTAACTATAGTTCCATACGAGTCTAAATATACACAAAACTTTAAAGAGCTTAACCTAGCTTGGATTACCGAATATTTTATAGTGGAAGAAAAAGACAGAGAACTATTAGACAATTGTGAATCTTCAATTATAAAAAAAGGCGGATATATTTTTATAGGTTTATGGAACAATGAACCTGTTGGCTGCTTTTCTCTCCTAAAAATAACTAAATTTAATTTTGAGCTAGGGAAAATGGCCGTAAGCAAATCGCACCAGGGCCTTAAAATCGGACAAGAATTATTAGTCTTTGCCATAGATTTCGCGCGAAATAAAAATTGGAATAAACTACTATTGTATTCAAGCACTAAACTTGACACCGCTCTGCATATATATAAGAAATTAGGATTTAAAGAGGTGCCATTAGAGAATAATATTATCTATCTTAGATCGGACATTAAAATGGAATTAAAACTTTAAATTATTAGATGATGAAAAAGACAAAGTTTCTCGTATTATTATTGACATTTTCCTTTTCGTTTGCGTGTAAGGATGCAAAGAAATTAGAAAAAGAAATAGACTCAACATCTGAGAATGTTGAACAAACAGCCGACACCAATAAAATTTTAAAAACGAAAGGTGAAGAAATAAAAATCACACCAATTGAACACGCCACAGCAGTAATTGAATGGAAAGATGTTACCATTTACATTGACCCAACAGGTGGATCTACCGCGTTTAAAAATCAGAAAAAACCAGATTTAATTTTAATAACTGATATTCATGGAGACCATTTCAATAAAGAAACATTAGAAGCCATCGATGTTTCTAAAGCTACTTTTATAGTGCCGCAAGCCGTAGCTGATGAAATGCCAGATGAGTTTGCCGGCAAACTAGAAATTCTAGCAAATGAATCAAGTATAGAGTTAAATGGAATTTTAATAGAAGCTGTTCCCATGTACAATTTAAGAGAAGAGGCCAAAAATTTTCATGTAAAAGGTCGTGGCAATGGCTATATAATAACTATTGATGGTCAACGCATCTATTTTTCTGGTGATACTGAAGATATACCAGAAATGCGTTCTTTAAAAAATATTGATAAGGCATTTGTTTGCATGAACCTACCGTATACAATGACTGTTGAAAGTGCAGCTTCTGCAGTTTTAGATTTTAAACCTAAACAGGTATATCCATATCACTACAGAGGCCAACCAGATGTAAGTGATGTTAAAATGTTTAAAAAATTGGTAGATGCAGGTAATCAAGATATTGAAATAGTTCAATTAGATTGGTACCCAAATGAAGATTTCTAAATAACAATTGGTGTAAAAATTTAAAAGCCCGCAATTGCGGGCTTTTAAATTATCTAATAAGTTTCTTATACTTAATTCGTTTTGGCATTAAATCTCCACCAAGTCGATTCTTTTTATTTTCCTCATAATCTGAGAACGAACCTTCAAAGAAATAAACTTCTGAATTTCCTTCAAAAGCTAATATGTGTGTACAAACACGATCTAAGAACCATCTATCATGTGATATTACCACCGCACAACCAGCAAAATTCTCTAAACCTTCTTCTAATGCTCTTAATGTATTTACATCTAAATCGTTAGTAGGCTCATCTAATAATAGTACGTTACCTTCTTCCTTTAATGTCATCGCCAAGTGCAAACGGTTACGTTCACCACCAGACAACATACTTACCTTCTTATTTTGTTCACTACCCGAGAAATTAAATCTACTTAAATAAGCTCTAGAATTCACTTGCCTACCTCCCATCATGATGAGTTCTTGCTCATCACTAAAATTCTGCCAAATCGTTTTCTCTACATCGATATTTGAATGGCTTTGATCCACGTAAGCTATTTTAGCTGTTTCACCAGTTTCAAATTCCCCTTTATCAGGTTTTTCCTCTCCCATTATCATTTTGAAAATGGTCGTCTTACCCGCACCGTTTGGTCCAATAATACCAACAATACCAGCCTGTGGTAATTTAAAATTCAAATTCTCATAAAGCAATTTATCACCAAATGCCTTACTTACACCTTTAGCTTCAATAACATTCGTACCTAAACGAGGCCCGTTTGGAATATATATTTCCAATTTTTCATCAAGCTGTTTTTGGTCTTGGCTCATTAACTTATCATAATTCTTAAGTCTGGCCTTTTGTTTAGTCTGTCTACCCTTTGCTCCTTGACGTACCCATTCTAGCTCACGCTCTAAAGTTTTCTGTCTTTTAGAGGCAGTCTTATTTTCTTGTGCCAATCGTTTAGACTTTTGATCTAACCAAGAAGAGTAGTTCCCTTTCCAAGGTATACCTTCTCCTCTATCTAATTCTAAAATCCATCCAGCTACGTTATCCAAAAAATATCTATCATGTGTTACAGCAATAACAGTTCCCTTGTATTGAGCTAAATGATGTTCTAACCAATGTACAGATTCTGCATCTAAATGGTTAGTTGGCTCATCTAATAATAGAATTTCAGGCTCTTGTAATAACAATCTACATAATGCAACTCTTCTTCTTTCACCACCAGATAATACCGCTATTTTCTTGTCTGGTTCTGGGGTACGAAGCGCATCCATAGCAATTTCTAACTTGGTGTCTAACTCCCAAGCGTTAGCTGCATCAATTTTATCTTGTAATACAGCTTGTTGATCCATCAACTTCTGCATTTTATCGGCATCCTCATAAACTTCGGGAAGACCGAACATATCATTTATCTTATTGTACTCATCTAGAATAGCAACAGTTTCGGCTACCCCTTCCTTTACAATTTCCAAAACTGTTTTGTTCTCATCTAATTCTGGCTCTTGTTCTAAATAGCCAACATTGTAGCCTGGAGAAAAAACTACATCACCTTGAAAATTTTTATCAACCCCTGCAATTATCTTTAATAGGGTAGATTTACCTGAACCGTTCAATCCTAAGATTCCGATTTTGGCACCGTAAAAGAAACTTAAATATATGTTCTTTAAAACGGGTGTATTAGCATTCTTATAGGTTTTCGTAACCCCTGACATGGAGAAGATTACCTTCTTATCGTCTGACATAAAATTATAGTATTAAGTGAAATAAAATTTACTGCTACCAGTAGAATAAAATGTAGTTTGTAAGGCTTGAATAGTTAAACCCTGCCTTTAAGTGCGTTAAATACCCATGCAATTGCAAAGAAACCTACACCTACAGAAGCAAAACCCCATCCGGCAACATCATCATAACGAAAAGCTCCTAAAGCAATTAGAGCAAGGCCCACAAAAATCATAATAAAAGTGGCCCACGCGAGTACTGTGTTCTTGTTCATTTTCGAATCAATTAAAATTTAAGCGAATTTCAAATATCGGAATTTTTAAAACATTTGTCCAATTTTAATACGGCTATTATTCAAAGGGAAACACAATTCCGACCTTATTACGCACAGTATCCATTATTTCAATTAAATCTCTACTATTTTGATGGCTCCATAAATCACTTTCTGTTTTCCCTGCATTTAAGCAATTATGTACTTCTTCAATTTCATATGTATAGCCTTTACCAACCTTACCAAGCTCAACGACACTAGAATCTCCATCGATTTCTAAAGTGTAGCCTGAAGTTTCATGCCACCTTGGATGCACAAAAATTGAACCTTTACTGCCTGCTATCTCTGCCTTCTTTTCTGAATTAGAATTTAGACCACTATATAAAATGGCTTGTGCTTTTTCATAATTAAAAATCATGCTTATTTGCACCTCAACTCCTGTCTTATGAAAATTTGCAGATGCCTTAATATCTTTAGGCATACCTAACATTAAATAGGATAAAAATATTGGATAAATACCTATATCTAATAAAGAACCACCTGCAAGCTCAGGATTCAAAAGTCTACCATTTTCGTCGCGATCTAATGCGAAAAAAGCAAAATCTGCATGTAAATAACCGATATCACCAATAGTACCATTATCTACAAGTTCTTTTACCTTTTTAATGGTGGGATTAAAACGCGTCCATAAGGCTTCCATAAAAAAAACTTTGTTTTCTTTAGCCACCTTAATCATCTCTTCTACCTCACCCTTATTGACTCCCGCTGGTTTTTCACAAAGTACACTTTTACCCGCCTTCATTGCGGCAATACTTAATCTTGCATGAGTGGTATGTGGTGTAGCAATATAAATTACATCGACCATTTTACTGTTAAACAATTCTTCATAACTACCATAAGCATTTGGCGCTCCATACTCAGTAGCAAAAGATTGAGCTTTATCTAAATTTCTAGATGCCACTGCAGTTAATTCACCACCACTTACCAAGGCTAAATCTTTTGAAAAACTATGCGCAATGTTACCTGCCCCTACTATACCCCACTTAATCATACTTTTTGTTTTTGTTGCATGAACACCAAAATTAACTCCTTATCTTTATCCGAAGAAAAGAAAATAGAAGGAATGGATTTGAAATTCAATCAAAACGAAGATAGGAATAAGTTATTATTATCAGACCTTAGACGCAAACTTACTGAGGTTCATTTGGGTGGTGGTAAAGCAAAAATTGCTAAGCAGCATGACCAAGAAAAAATGACAGCAAGAGAACGTATTGATTATCTTTTAGATTCAAATTTGAACCGCATTGAAATAGGGGCATTTGTAGGTGAAGGCATGTATGAAGAGCATGGTGGATGCCCATCAGGAGGTGTTGTTATAAAAATCGGCTACGTAAAAGGCAAACAATGTATTGTTGTAGCCAATGATGCAACTGTTAAAGCCGGAGCATGGTTTCCTATCACTGCAAAGAAAAATTTAAGAGCCCAAGAAATTGCTATTGAAAACAAATTACCGATAATCTATTTAGTAGATAGTGCAGGGGTTTATTTACCATTACAGGATGAGATTTTTCCAGATAAAGAACATTTCGGAAGAATTTTCAGAAACAATGCAATTATGAGCAGTATGGGAATCACCCAGATATCTGCTGTAATGGGTAGTTGTGTCGCTGGTGGTGCCTATCTACCTATAATGAGTGATGAGGCCTTAATTGTTGATAAAACTGGAAGTATATTTTTAGCGGGAAGCTATTTGGTAAAGGCTGCTATTGGCGAGAGTATTGATAATGAAACCTTAGGTGGCGCAACCACGCATTGTGAAATAAGTGGTGTTACCGATTACAAAGCAAAAGATGATGCAGCCGCATTAGATACTATTAAGAATATCATGGATAAGATTGGTGACTTCCCAAAGGCGGGATTTAATCGTAAAAAAACAATTAAGCCTAAGGAAAATCCGGATGATATTTATGGTATTCTACCAAGTTCTAGGTCAGAACAATACGATATGATGGAAATCATTAAACGATTAGTTGATGATTCTGATTTCGAAGAATATAAGGCAGGTTACGGACAAACAATTCTTACGGGATATGCTCGTATAGATGGTTGGGCAGTAGGTATTGTAGCTAATCAAAGAAAAGTTGTAAAGACTGCGAAAGGTGAAATGCAGTTCGGTGGGGTAATCTATTCAGATTCTGCAGATAAGGCCACACGATTTATTGCGAATTGCAACCAAAAGAAAATTCCATTAGTGTTTTTACAAGATGTTACCGGCTTTATGGTAGGTAGCAAAAGTGAACATGGCGGCATTATTAAAGATGGTGCTAAAATGGTAAATGCAGTAAGTAATTCTGTAGTACCAAAATTCACTATTGTAATTGGCAATAGCTACGGCGCAGGTAATTATGCCATGTGTGGCAAGGCTTACGACCCAAGGCTTATTGTTGCGTGGCCAAGCGCAGAACTTGCAGTAATGAGTGGTAATTCTGCCGCAAAAGTTCTATTACAGATTGAAAAAGCTTCCTTGAAAAAGAAAGGTGAAACAATTACAGAGAAAAAGGAAAAGGAAATGTTCGATAAGATAAAGCAACGATACGACAACCAAGTATCTCCCTATTATGCAGCTTCTCGCCTATGGACAGATGCCATTATAGATCCCAAAGATACCCGTAAATGGATTTCAATGGGTATAGAGGCCGCTGACCATGCGCCTATTGAAAAACAATTTAATATGGGAATTTTACAGGTTTAAGTTTACAAATCATTCCAATAGATGTATCGCATTAAAGAACTTTACGTGAAAAATTTAGAAGTAGTTGTATATATTTTTTCTTAAACATATAACTACTTTTTTTTAATACATAAAAAGACAACCTATCTATTACTAAAGTTACTTCTTGCTACAATAGACAACAATTCTCTATTGACATTTTTCTCAGACATTTCTGTTACTTCTATTACTTCTTTCTGAGAAGGTTTTCCGTAATTATAATAAATAGTAGTTTTTAGATACGTAGGGTCATAACCTTTATTACCTAAGTATTTTAGATTAATTTTCCATACCCCTTCTTGCGTTTCATCAATTAAAAATTGTTTACTTGAATAACCTTTTATCTTTTCATCATAAATTCTTTTAGGTTCATTTTCAAGGGTATGACTCCAAACAAAATAGCGGCTTTCTGGATTAACAAATTGTAGGTCAAATTCTGCCTCACTATTATTCCATTCAAAAAGAACTCGAATTCCCCCAACATCTCCATCAACTCTGTCACTTTCAGAAATAGCTAATTGATCAGGTCTTAATGCCATCAAATTTATGGTTTCAGTTTCCATAATGGCATCTATACCATCCTCTATAGCTGCAATTGAATCCATTTTTCTAAAACTCTTATACCTCGCATAAATACCTAAGCCTTTCTTATACTGTTGATTTACAACATACATATTGGCTAAATCTCGATAAGATTGAGCATATCTAGGTCTTTTTATGAAAATTTTCTTGTATAGAGAAAGGACTTCTTCAATCCTTTTTTGATCTTCCAAAAGGTATGCAAGTCCCTTTAGGGCATCAGGATTATCTTCAAATTCATCTTTAAATTCAGATTCAATTTTAAAAGTAAAAGGATTATTCGCTCTCTTTTCATAAAAGTGTTTCAACGAGGCCAGAAAAAAATATGGAGAACTACCATAAATTATTTTCTGTTTTTGAAATACATTATATGCAGCCTCATCTGAGTCGGCTTTCTCCATGTTAATAATATAAATAGGCGCCGCTCGTACTAATACACTTGTGGCCATTGATTTGTCAAATTTATTATTTCGAAGTTTTGCTTGGTCATAAGGTTTATTTGACCCTTCTTCTCTTTTAATAAATTTACCCTTAGTATTTATGATTATAACACCGCCACTTGCAATATTACCATATCTAATAGCTCCTTTAAGACCAAGAATAATAGCGATTCTATCAATACTGTTTAAATCTAGAAAATCTGGGGAAGATGTGAAAATTATCCCATCCACTTCAAAAATTGGTGGTTTCGGATTCTCTAATGAACCTCCCCCTCGAAGTAAAACGGTATTACCTTCTCCTCGTCTTAAACCGGGAAGAATTCCAATTAAAGCATCAACAAGATAAACTGCTCCTCCATTTAAACTAGCACCATCTACAAAGTTCATTTCATAACCAGCATTTTCTGCATCAATAAAACCATATGCAGTTTGTATAATACTTTTCTTTGTAGCATAGTCAATTGCCATAGCTTCTTGACCTTTCTTTTTTCTTTGCTCTACAGTTACCTCATCTAGCTCTTGTACCATGGGTAACATATCAATATTCAGCACTTTAGTTACATCTTCCACAATTATCTCAACCGTTTTCATCCCTACATAACTAAAAACCAAAATATCACGTGGACTAGCATTTATTTGATATTTTCCACTATTATCGGTTTGTATACCCGAAGATGAACCTTTTAGCGAAATATTGACATTAGGTAATGGTGCGTCGTATGAAGTAACTACACCCTTTATACTATTTGAATTCTCTTGAGATAAGCAAATTAAACTGCTGAAAAGTAATAAGTAAGCTAAAATGGACTTCATAGATTGTTTTTGTAATAAATATATTACAAAAAATCACGAAAGCACCACTACATCTTATAAGAAATAAAGAAGTTAAGAATAAAAATCGCTTCGAAAATTATTTTGAAAGAATGTGTTTTCCCTTAATTTCAATTTTAAAAAGTTCTTGGTTTACATAATTCTAATACCTAACATTAATTAAACTTGTTTTTTAAAAGTAATAGGTGTAATAATATTAATAGGTAAATGTGAATTTTTCAATTAAGTCCCAAGATCCTTTTTTTGGTTGGTAGAATTGAATATTATTGTCTTTAATAATTCCAATTGTTCCTATACCAAAAGGTACAATCCCTTCATTTTTTGGAACGGTAAAGTCTAAATCTGGTTGTATATCCCAATGACCGTTTTTTAATTGATAAAATTGAATCTTATTACCATTAATAAAACCAACTGTGCCAGTGCCAGCCGAAATAATCCCATCATTTTTATGAACCGTAAGGTTTGAATCTTGAATAATTTTCCAAATGTTATTTTTTGATTGATAAAATTGAATCTTGTTACCATTAATAACACCAATTATTCCTATACCTGCCGAAAAAATCCCCTCGTTATTTGGAATTGAAAAATCTAAATCAGGTAATAATTTCCAACTCCCTTCATTTAATTTATAAAATCTAATCTTATTTCTATTGATAACCCCAATTGTTCCTCTTTCTGTAGAAATGATTCCATTGTTTGAGGGAATTTTAAAATTTGAAATTTGGCCAATTCTCCAATTACCGTTACTGTATATATAAAACTTAATTATTTTACCTTCTATTACTCCTAAAACATCTGAACCAACAATTATATAATTTTTTACAGCATTTTTATTTTCTTGATTCTGAAGACTTACATCTATACTTTTCCAATCATTACAGCTCAAGACAACTAATATCAACACTGAAAATGTTAGGTTTTTCATGATTAGAATCTTTACTTTGATAAATTTATGGTGCTGGGCATTTTTTATTCAAACCTACTAATCTACATTTATGTTTATCAGGTTCTTCTTTTCATTAAATTTAGTGAAATGGACAAAAACCTGTTCTTTACTTTGTAACGAACTTCCATAATCTTTATAAATGGTAGTTTTTAAGACCAAAGGGAGGGTGTTATTTGATTTGAAATCTTGGAGTGATAAAGCATTAACTATCCATTTTCCATTAACGTTATCTCCACTAAACTCAAACTCCTCTAAACTATATTCGTTTTCAATTTCATCTTTTATTCGTTCTTTATTATCGTCATTGGTATGCTTCCAATTATAATATCGATTTTGAGGGTTTACAAATTGCAGCTCAAATTCAGCACCAGGATGGTTCCATTCAAAAACTAACCGTACTTTATACGTTACGTTATTCTGGTATTTAGTCGCTATATCCATTCCATGCAAATTATCTTTACTTGTGAAAACTAGATTTCTGACCTCCCTATTCAGCGTTTTGTAAATTCCAGAAGTGTTTATCCCATAGTTAGAATTCCCATTCAAAAGCTCTAAAAGGGCAGTCAATGATTCTTTAGGTTTATTTTGGTTTTTAAGTAATAAGGCTTGGTTTAAATGAGTATTCACAACTTTAGGATTTATGCTTATTATCTCATTGTTTATTATTGATGCCAAATTATAATCTTCAATACTTGTATACGCTAAGGACAAGAGCTTCAAAACATCAATGTTTTTAGGATCACTCTCCCATAAATTAGAAATTACACATGACGCCATATTTTTATCCTTACTCTTGAAATAGGAAAAAGCATCCAAATAAAGCATGTTATTTTCAGGATTAATATCTTTTAACGTTTGATAAACTTCATATGCATCTTCCAAACTTTTACTTTTTTCAAAAGCTTTTAAATATGAAGAAACCGGACCTGTCAATTCGGTGTTTTCATCATATATATTGTTCTTTAAACGAGCCTTATCAACTCTGATACTTTTTTGCGAACTTGTTGCACCCCCAGTCTTCGTGGTTATCAAAATAACCCCATTAGCACCTGCACTTCCCCATTGATTTGTAGCCGCCAATCCTTTTAAGACCGTTACTTTTTTAATATTCCCTGGATCTATGAAATTAAAATTAGCGATATTTCGTTCATACATTACCGTACTTAAATCTAATTCACTACCACTTCTATTAATAGGGATCCCATCAACAACCACTAAGGCATTAGCATTCATGTTGATTGAATTTCGCCCTCTAATCTCGGTCTGTGCAATTCCTCCCTCTACACCTGATGAATTTTTTGTTGAAACATCTACCCCCGAGACTTTGTTTCTCACTACATCACCGGGAGTTGTTTCGATGGCAGTTATTTCATCTGTTTCTATTGTAGCAATTTCATACCCCAATTGATCTTTAGTATACGTTGAATACCCATTATTAAGCCTTTCTTGCTGCTGTCTTTCTTCAACAACTGTTACCTCGTCTAGAGAAATGATATCGGATTCAAGGAATACTTTCATATATGACAAAAACTCCACTGGAATCAGTTTTAATGTTCTATTATTTCGGTTGGTTATAAGCAAAGTGTCACCTACTTCGGCCAATACCGAGAAAATTCCATCAGCATCTGTTGTAAAGCTTTCTGACTTTCCCTTAACAGTTACTATAGTATTCGAAGATGGTTTATTATTAATAAAAACAGTTCCTTTTAATTTACCTAGTTTATTCTGATCAACAGAGGTTGAATCATGTTTAACCGTATCGTTCAAAGTCGGCATTATATCTATGAGACGACTACTATTAAGTAAAGCCGCACGTTCTAAGAATTGAACATCCCTTTCGACACTATTATTTACAATAATACTTTTAGGAGGTAAAAGAATCATATCATTTTCAGTTAAACGTTTACCATCCGTAAAAACAAAAACGTCCTTATATTTGATTTTTTCTTTTAAATCTGAAAATACCGTAGCCCCATCGTATTTTACATTTAATAATTCTAAACGAATGTCATCCCATCCTCCTTTCAAAACAGTAAAGCTTTTCTCCCTAACTTCAATATCAAACAATAACAGTTGTACCTCAATTTTTTTAGATTTATTAAAGTAGTTCTCCAAAACTGAAAAATCCTTTTTTAAATCACGATCTTCCATTGAGGAAGATTTATCCCAGCAGATAGTTACTTTGCTTACAATATCTTGTGACCAACTTGCTAAAGTAAATGAAAGAAGAGTAAAAAATATTAATGATTTCATAGCTATACAGTGTTTTTACTAAAAATATACAATAAATTCCTACAAAAAAATTCGAATCTTAATGTTTTCAAAAAACCAATCTATACAAAAAATAGACTTTTAACGTATAGAACTTCGACTTAAAAGGATTCCTTTTACTTAATTCCCCTGATGCCCTTTAACCCTTGGTATTAACAATAGTTCAGTTTGACGCCCATTTACATATCTAAAGCCATTTTCTCCATAAAAACCAGCCTCTTCGAGCATAATACGAATATCTCTATTCCATTCAGGTACATTGACAGTGGTATTCAATTCAATAGCATAAACCGTATTCGGGTTTAAAGTATACTTCTCACCATCGTCACGCATAACGCCACCTTGAGAATCCCACATGCCAATGGTCGTACCCGCAGAATGCCCATACATACCTAATGGATGCGTATAAATTGATGGTTTAAAACCCGCAGCTTTAGCCTCAGTTAAGGACTTTGCCAAAATATCATTTCCGCTCTTGCCCTTTATCATATTGGACGTTAAAAAATCTTGCACGCTGTTACCGTCTTTAAGTCCGTTAACCAAAAAATCAGGTGCTGAAGTTTCCTCAGGTTTTAAAACATAAGCTAGTTCTTGACAGTCTGTATTTAGACGTAAATAAGTGATTCCGAAATCGCAATGCACTAAGTCACCAGGCAGAATTACCATGTCTTCTGGTTTATCAGCAAAGGAGTAGAATTTGCTAGCGTTAACATTTTCACTTCTCTGTACATCAACAGTGGGGTGAAACCAAGTATCTAACCCTAAATCGGTTACTTTTTGGCGCATCCACCATACAACATCTGATGTTCTAGTAACGCCAGGAGTAATTACTTTTTCAGAAAAAGCTTCTGCAATAATATCATGAGTAATATCTACTAGTTGGTCATAGATAACCATTTCACGTTCTGATCTAGTCTCAATCCATCGAACAGCAAGTTGCTGTGCAGATACTACTTTTGAGGTATACTTTTTCGGAAGATTCTCCATGAATTCCTCATAATCAGTTTTTACCAAGCCATCAGCAATATTGTGATCTTTAGAAAAATTAAGTCCAATTTTATTCGGATTTCTTTCAGATATCAATTGCATTAACCGCGTCCACTGATTCGGTTCTTTTTCTTTATCCCAAGCTGACACAATATTTTTACCGACATTGTAACGAGCAACGGCAAGTTTCTCTATGGTGTTTTTTTCCTTATTTCTATAAAACAAAAGAATTGTTCGTCTTCTCGCATTTAGCCATGTAGCAGGTAACATTGTCTTAATAACAGGGTCTTCATTATACTCCCTTGAAATTACCACCCACATATCTAACCCAGATGTATCCATTAATTCTGGCAATAGGTTATTGAAACGGTCATCTAAAATTTCATCGATTACTATAGCACGTTCTTTTTCTGATAGAATTTGCTGCGCATGTGTTTTGCTAATAAATAGAAGGCATACTAAAAAGAATAGTTTTCTCATGTGGTTTTAGTTTTTTTAGGAGATTGAAAGTAATAGAATTTAATAAGCCTTCAAAATTTGTTCAAGGGTTTTAGAACGCTGTATTTTTCCACTGTCGGTACGCTGAAATTTCATGGAATTCAAAACCATTTTAGGTTTCTCGTACTTTTGAAGCTCATGAATAGTATTTACTATTTTCAAAAAGTCCTCTTTAGCATTTCCCTCAATTACCAGAACAACCTTTTGCCCTAAAACTTCATCATCAATGCCAGCTATAAAAAATGGGTCATTTATAAAGTTGGATAATATTTTTTCGATGTTTTCAGGATGTACTTTTATCCCACCGGAATTTATAACATTATCATACCGACCCAACCATCTAAATTCATTTGCAGATACGAGCTCAATCACATCATTGGTTGTTATTGTTTCATCAGATATTTTTGGCGCATTTATCACCAAACAATCTCTTTTGTCTATTGATATTTCAACATCTGGTAAAATTTTGAAACCTAGATCCGTAGCAACAATTGAACTAAGTATTTGATTAAGTGGTTTTACTGCAATATGAGTAATAGTCTCGGTCATACCATAAGTTTCAAAACTATTATTTTCGATTATACGCAGCTCATCACGAAGCGTATTGGAAATGGGAGCTCCACCTATAATTAAAGTTTTTACTTGATGTAAAAATGGCAATGAGTTCGAAACCTGAAGAGGCACCATAGCACCAAAATCAAATGCTCTATCTATACCATTCAATGGAGTTGAATTTGGCGGAACTATATAAAGGTCAAGACCTAACGCCATAGCCCTAACCAGCATCATCTTACCTGCTATGTATGTTGCAGGCAAACAAAGTAATGCAGAATCTCTAGAAGAAATATTAAAATAGCTCCCTGTTGCCAGTGCGCTATTCATCATCTGCTCTTTTTTAAGTGTAATCGCTTTCGGAGAACCTGTCGACCCAGAAGAGTGTACCGTAATTATTGGCGAATCATCAATCCAATCTAAAATGAATTCCCCTATATGTATTTCAAACTCCTCACCTTCTTTAATAAAACTGTAACTAAGTTCTGTTAAATCGTTTAAGGAATAGTTTCGACCTTCAATAGAAAAATTTGGATGTAGATTTATATTATACAACTTCCTCTTTTTGAGTAGCTAAAAACTCTTCTTCACTCAGCACTTTTCCGGTTAGTTTTTCTTTCCAATTAGTCCAACCATATTTTTTTGAAAATAGATATAAAAGAATTGGGAATACCACCAGTACAGGCACAAGTACATCCCAACCTAAAACTGGGTCTGAAATATCTCTATACAAAGAATCTGTTTGAAAGGCTGTCCAATCTGCAGTAACCAATAATGCTGCTGTTAAATTGTTGGCTGCATGAAAGCCTAAGGCCAATTCTAAACCATCATCCATCAACGTTATTATACCCAAAAAGAATCCTGTTCCTATGTAAAATATTAAAATGCCATATCCAAGTTTCTGGACTTCCGGATTGAATATGTGGAGCAAACCAAAGAGTAATGAAGTGAAAACTAAAGGAAACCATCTATTTCTAGTCATAACACCTAAACCTTGCATCATATAACCTCTCATAAAATACTCTTCCATACTGGTTTGTAGCGGAATCATTAGAATAGCCACTACCGCAAGAGTCAAAAACGGGACAAGATTAAAATTAAACTCATAATCTTCTGGTGATAAATAGATGTCCAGAAAAATAAATATTACAGAAATCAATGCCCAAAGAAAGAATGAAAAAGAAACCCGTTTCCAATCTACTTTGACCCTAGCTGTTGTTAACGCGGTTAAAGATTGCTTGTGTAGAAATTTAGCAAAAACAAATATGGAAATAAGCGCGATTACAAAGGTTAAAAGCATAAAAAACAAAAAGGTATTGGAACCCAAAACATCTGACATTGCTCCTATATCACCACTCATCATAGCGGACATGCCGCCATCATTTAAAGCTAAAGCAGCCAATAAAGGTATTGCGGCCAAAACTTGCCAAACAATCAATACACCAAATATTCCTATAATATATCGCCAACTATCACTAAGACCTTTATACGCCTGTTCTATATACATAAACTTTCAATTAAATTATTTTCCCAATTTTTTGACTTATTATAAAACAAGCCACCTTTTGCCACTTCTAATGGACTTTCAATATTATTTGTAAACAACGAACCAGTTCCCAAACCTTGAGGCATTTTATTACCTAAGGTAGCCGTCCATTGTGCTATGGCATTCAATCCTATGTTGCTTTCTAATGCGCTGGTAACCCACCAACCTATTCCGTTGGTATCCGCCAAATCAATCCACTGCTTACTCCCTGCAAAGCCACCTACCAAGCTTGGCTTCAAGATAACATATTGTGGTTGTATAGTTTGTAGCAACTCTTTCTTTTTCGTTACATCAACTACACCAATTAGTTCCTCATCAAGAGCAATTGGCAAAGGTGTATTTCGGCATAGCTTATACATTTCTGTCGTTTGACCCGCTTTAATAGGCTGTTCAATAGAATGTAAATCTAACTTTGAAAGTCGTTCTAATTTACCCAAAGCTTCCTCTGGTGAGAAAGCACCATTAGCATCAACCCGCAATTCAATTTCATTCTTTGAATACCGTTTACGAATCGATTTTAGCAGTTCAATTTCGGTATCAAAATCAATAGCACCTATTTTCATTTTAATACAAGAGAAACCATATTTAAGCTTATCTTCTATTTGACGGTGCATAAACTCCTGATCACCCATCCACACCAAACCATTAATTGAAATCGGTTGTTGTTCTTTTAAAAATGAAGACTCAAAAAGCTCGAAAGGATGTTGAGAGCGAAGTGATAAAAATGCCTGTTCTACCCCGAATTGAATACTAGGAAAATCAGTTAATTGCTTCAGTAATTCATATTCTCCTAGACCTATGTGTTCAGCAACCCATGAACACTTCTCTTCATAATCGGGAACATCATCATAACTTAGTCCTCTAAAAAGTCCGCATTCACCAATTCCCCACTTTCCTTCATCCTCTAAAATAAGAAACCAAGTTTCTTTGGTTCGCAGAATTCCTCTTGACGTTCCACTAGGGTTTTTAAAATTGAGTATATACTTTTTAAAAGTTGCTTTCATATAATCGTTCAAATTTAGCTATATTTTCACTTTAATATGAATGGATTAGAAAGTATGGAAAATAGAGTGATTTGGATTACGGGAGCATCATCAGGTATTGGTGAAGCATTAGCTTATCAGTTAAATGCACAAGGTGATAAAGTAATTCTATCAGCTCGGCGTGAAGATGCCTTAATTAAAGTTAAAAACAACTGCAAATTTTCAGAAAACGCACTGGTACTTCCTTTAGATTTAACTGATTTTGAATCATTACATAGTATTACAAAAAAAGCCATATCACTATACGGTAAAATCGATATTTTAATCAATAATGGAGGGTTAAGTCAACGTTCTTTAATAATCGACACTAAGTTTGAAGTTTATCAACAGATGATAGATGTTAATTACCTGGGTACTATAAAACTAACAAAACATCTACTACCTTTTTTTATAGCGCAAAAAAGCGGACATTTTGTCACTATCACTAGTTTAATGGGTAAATTTTCATCAGCATATCGCTCAGGGTACTGTGGAGCAAAACACGCACTTCATGGCTTCTTCGATGCCTTACGAATGGAGCATGAAAAAGATAATATTGATGTCTCATTAATATGCCCAGGATTTATTCAAACCAATGTGGCTAAAAATGCACTAACAGGAGACGGCAGTGCTTTAATGAAAGAAGATAATGCCACCAAAAATGGTATGCCAGTAAACCGATGTGCTAAGGAAATTATTTCGGCTATTAAAAAGAAAAAGTTCGAAACCTATATTGGCGGAAAAGAAAAATATGGAATTTACCTAAAAAGGTTCTTTCCTAAATTACTACACAAAATTGTATTGAAAAGTAACGTTAGGTAGGCTATTTAAAATTAAACCAAAAACGCACACCTTCAGTCGTTTTATCAGTTTTCAACGTAGTTTGCAATTGATTCGCTAATCTATTCATGAGGCGTATTCCCATCGAAGAATTTGCTCGTTCTTCTGAATCTTCAGGTAAACCAATACCATTGTCGGTATATTCAAAAAATCCTTCTTGGCCTGCTATTTTACGTAAGTGAATATAAATTTTACCATTACCATCATCTTGTGGAAATGCATATTTAAATGAATTAGAAACCAATTCGTTTAATATAAGTCCGAAAGGAATCGCTCTATCAATATCTAATTCAACACCTTCAGCATCAATTGTAATTGTTATATTATGCCCGCCTTTTTTATAAACAGATTGTATACTATTAATTAAGCTTTCTATATAACTTTGCATCTCAATAACCGATAAATCGTCGTTCTGATACAGTTTTTGATGAATTAAAGCCATCGCCTTCACCCTACTCTTGCCTTCTTCTAATGCCTCTATTGCAGCTTTGCTACGTGTGTTTTTTGTTTGCAGACTTAACAAGCTAGAAACCATTTGCAAATTATTCTTTACCCTATGATGAATTTCCTTTAATAAAGAATCTTTTTCAACTAATGCATTTTCGATAATAAATTTTTGTTCTGCAATAAGTCTCTGGTTTTTTATACTCTTTAAATAAGCATACACCAAGCCGGCGAAGCCCATTAATGTAAATATCAAGGATATAAAAACCAAACTAATTTTATCATCGCGAGCCTTGATATCTTTTCTAGATTCTTCCAATTGCGCTTTTTGACGCTCCATCATTTTTCTGGAATCCTCCAAATCTTGCGTAACAACAGAAGTCAATTGTTGATTTTTAATGTTCGATGCCTGAGCATCTATAGAATCTCTTATTTTAATGTTCTTCTTTAAATACGCAGTTGAGTTTTTGAAATCACCCGTTTTATAATAGTAATCTGCATAAATTCTATTACGTTTTAGAATGTTATCAGTCTTTATCGGGTTTAAATCATTACTCAAATAATCGGTAGCCTTTTCATAATTATCCAATTTTAAATAACACTCTGCTAGCGCTAAAGTGTTTTCAATCAAATCTGATGAAAACTTACTCTTATTATACTTTTTAATAATATCTCTACTTTCTTCTAGAAAAGGAATAGCCTTTTCATATTCATTTAACTGAACATGACATTTACCAATATTACCTATGATTATTCCATTTAAAACTCTACCATCTGCTATCTCCTTATCCGTTCTCTGATTAGTAACATCACTTAAAAACACCTTTATTAAACCTTCAGCCTTTTTAAAATAACTTAGTGCAGTTGGTGTCGATTTATCAAGTCTTAAATAATCACCAATAGTATTGTTATATATGGCGTGACCATAATAATCATCATCCTTTAATTCTTTTTTTTCTTCGGTCATATAGTCACGCATGGCCTTTCTATATTGACCTAGACTTGCATAAATATCATAGTAAGCTACATTTTCATTAAAACCTAATTCGCGTTTAACTCTTCTAATTTCTATTTGCTTATCATACAATTGAAGCATCGCGTAATTACCATCCATCAACTCTAAAATGGTCTGTTTTACATCTTTATCCAAGGCATCCATATCATCATAGACAGACCTTGAAATCGCCAAACTCTTTTCGTAGTTTCCTAAATCATAATAAATTTGAGCCTGAATAAGTTGATAATTTCTAATGGAGGTAGAATCTTTTGTCTTTTCAGAACTATTTAAATAAACCTTGACGGTATCTAACCAATCATAAGGAGAGTTTTGATTATAACGGTTAGGAGTATTGAAAAAGAAGAAAGAACGAAGTTCTCCGTTCTCTAAATCTTGAAACTGTTTATAATAATCTTCATCTTGAGACGACAAACTGTCTTGTGCAACAAGAACGCACGAAAATGTACATATTAAGAAAACACATATGAATCTCAAAACAACTATTTTTTTCATATCATATTTAAAAACAGAATCAAACTTAGAACTAATACCTGATTCTACTAAACTTTTGTTGTGAGTTAGATAAGTAAGATTATCAAATACCTTGAAACTCTAAAAGCGTGTTCTACGCACTTTTTTACAAACTATTAGAAAACACTCTGTATTTCGTATTCACAGCAAGCTTTATCAAGTGGAATAGTGCAATTCTCTAATAAAACAAATTTAAAAATTCGCCATACGGCTTCGCATTAATTGTTGTGTAAACCCCAATTGTTGTTGTGAAACCATTTCTAAAACCAAAACATTGTATTACAACGGAAATACCACTCACTTAATCGATGAATATTTACCTTTAATCTGGCCTTAAATCAAAAAAACACCTTAAAAAAAGGTGTTTTTTTGATTTTTGAAGCTTTGAATTATGAATTCATAGCCGAAATTATAAACTCTTTAAAATCCTTAGAAATCGGTATTAGTGTGTTATTGATCATTATATCTTTTGAATTTATAGCATCGATATGATCTACATTCACGATATATGATTTATGAGCTCTATAAAATTTGTTCTGTGGTAATTTTTCTAAGTAGTCTTTTAAAGGTGAACGAACCAAAAACTTCTTGTCTATGGTATTCACTTCTAAATAAACATTATCAGCTTTTATAAATTGAATATCTCCAAATTGTATTCTATAATATAAATGTTGTTTTTTGACAAATATCGAATCCTTTAAAATTGAATTTGACATTGGCACATCTTCATTTGTATCCTCGGTAGAAATACCTTTAGCAACATTTTGCTTACTGTAAATGAAATTTGAAAGTGCAATTTCAATAGATGTGTATAAATCTTGTTGTTCAAATGGCTTAACCAAATAACCGTTTGGCTTTACTGTTTTTGCATTCTCTACAGTTGCACGATCCGAGTTAGAAGTAACAAATATGAAAGGAATATCATAATTCTCTCTTATGTGCTTCCCTAAATCTATTCCTGTCTTATCTGACGCTAAAATAATATCTATAAGAACTAAGTCAACTTGTTGTGTTTTTAGTACTTCAACTGCTTGTTCATAGACAATAACATTATCAACAATTTCATATCCTATTTCCTCTAACATAGACTGCATGTCATCAGCGATAATCACGTTGTCCTCTACAATAAGAATTTTAATTGGTTGTTCCAAGATCTGAAATGGTTTAGAAGGTTACATTCAAAATTACAAAAAATAATAATAACTAATAAAAAACAAAAGCGCAGTAAAAAAGGTACTTAAGGCCAATTTTTTGAGCTCAGGATCAAGTTCTGCCTCATTGTTCGTCACTGCCACTTTACGCATATGGATAAAAACTGGCACAAACCCAATAAGACTTACATAACGAATTAGTGATCCATTTGTTGTAAACAAGTAACAAAACAAGCACAGAAATGAAATTGACAGCAAGGTGTAGTGATACATCCTAGCTTTTTGTAGGCCTAATTTAACGACCAAAGTATTTTTATATACCGATTTATCTGATTTAATATCTCGCATATTATTTAAATTAAGAACACCAACACTTAACAAACCAATTGCTATAGCTGGAAGAAAATCGATAATATATATTGCTTTGAGATATAAAAACATTGTTCCAAGAACACTAACTAATCCGAAAAAAACAAAGACAAAGATATCACCCAAACCATTATACCCATAAGCCGATTTACCTACGGTATATTTGATGGCCGCCCAAATAGCGAAGGCTCCTAAAATTAAAAATAATGTGGTATATATAATTTGTTTTAAGCCAAATGAGGTTACTATTAATAAAACTATTAGAACTATATTAATACCTATGCTAATATAGATTCCTCGCTTTAGTTCTGCTGCTGTTAGAATTCCGCTTTGCAGAGCTCTTTTTGGACCTACTCTTTCATCATTATCCGTTCCTTTTACACCATCACCATAATCATTGGCGAAATTAGAAGTGATTTGAAGCCCTATGGTAGTACATAGCGCCAATATAAAAACGAAAGGGTTTGTTACCCCGTGAAAGGCTGCTATTGCTGTGCCTACAAGTATACCTGAAATAGATAAGGGAAGAGTTCTAAGTCTTGCTGCATTTAACCATGCATTAACTTTCGTCACTAATAAGGATCTTCTATTTGAATTCTTTTACCATCTTGATAAGATGCTACGAAAGCATCACCAAAACCGATATCTACTAATTGTTTTCTAAAAGATTGAGCTTCTTGCAAGGTTTCAAAATTGCCTAGAGAATACGAGTAGAATGGATTTGTTTTTACAAAGAGTGTGTTCGTAAGAGCTTCAGAAGCCAAGGTTACATTATTGTCTACGAATGATTTTACCTGTACGGAATATATCTTCTCTTTCTGCAAGAACTCTTTAGCTAAGTAAAACTCTTTTACTAGACTAAGTTCTTCATTTTGTTCTTTTAAGCTTTCTAATCGCGTTCTTATAGCATCTACACTATCTATAGAAGTCAAGACTAAATCATTTGATGCCTTTCTATTGAATCCTCCTGAACTGGACAAACCTGCTGTAAAGGATGTAAAAGCTAAACCACCTATTAAAAAAAGAGTTGTTATCCCAGCAAATATGTTTCGCTGAATCTTACTTTTTTTTAATTCCTTGTTTTTATATTTTATCTGATCCAGAAGACGCTCATTAATAATCTGAGCTTTATCTACATCTTTATGTAATTCTAATAAATCACTCTCTTCTATAAAAGGCATACTTAAATGTAATTATGATGCTTAAAATCTAAATGTAAGTTAAAAAATGATAATAACTTTTCATTTGACACAAAAATAAAATTAATTGATTAGGGCACCAAAAATACACACCTTAATTTGACATATAATTCTGCAAATCAATATTTTAAGAATTTTCTGACATTACCACCTTATTCCTCTAGTATAGTAATTCCGTCTGGTTCAATTTTTATTTTTCTCTCCTTGTATAAAGTCCCTAATCCTTTCTTGAATGTTTTTTTACTCATTTGAAAAACATCTCTAATTTCTTCAGGTGCAGATTTATCATGTAACCCTAAAAATCCGCCATTTTCCTTTAGTACTTCATAAATCTTTTTGGCAGCTGGCTCCAATACTTTTGATCCTAATGGCTGAAGAGAAATATCAAGTTTATTATCTTTTCTTATTGTTTTAACACAACCAGGTATCACATCACCAATATTTATTGGCTTAAAAACCTCATTAAAATATACAAGGCCTTTATGTCTTTCATTCACAATAACTTCCCAACCCAAATCGGTTTGTCGAGTGACAACTAAATCGACTTGTTCCCATTCTTTAAGATCAACACTATCGTTACTTAAAAATCTATCTAACTTGTTTGAACCAACCAATCTACCAGAACGCTCGTCTAAATAACAATGTATTACATACCATTGGCCTTCTTTCATTTTATCCCGTTGTTCTCTGAAAGGAACCAACAGGTGTTTTTCAAGGCCCCATTGCATAAAGGCACCAAATTCATTTACTTCGGCTACCTGTAATAATCTAAACTCCCCTAACATGATGTCTGGCTCTAAAGTAGTTGCTACAGGTCGCTCATCATAATCCAAATAACAAAACACCTTTATACTTTCTCCTATTTCATAATTGGCTGGCACATATTTATTAGGTAACAACACGTCATTGCCTTCGTCGTCTCCCAAAAATAGCCCAACACTGGTATCTCTTAAAATTTCTAGATTGTTTATACGTCCTAATTCTATCATGCTACAAAATTACATTTAATATTTAGAAAATGAGGGTAAAAAAAAGACCGTTACCAAATTGGCAACGGTCTTCTATATTAGTTCGAAAATGTTTATTTATTATAAACAGATGCTTTCTTGAAATGTTGACAAAGCTTATAATAGATAACAGCTCTATGCTTATTTCTATTAGATGAACCATACTTGTCCATTACAGTTTTTATTGCTTCATCTAATTTAGAATCATCTTTAAGACCTAATTTCTTAATTAGGTAGTTATTCTTAACAGTATCTAATTCTTTCTGATCACTACCAGAAACTTTAGATGCATCTATATTGTAAATTGATGGCCCTAAACCAACAGTTACTTTTTTAAGCAAATCCATATCTGCACTTTCACCAAATTTATCTTTGATGTCTGCAGCATACTTTTCAATTAAATCGTCTCTTTTACTCATCTTAAATGTGTTATAATTAATGGTTAATACTCCTCTAAGATATGAAACGAAAATAATCAATCAAAATTTTATCGTTTATTAATGCAGGCGTAGTAATTTCCAGTAATCTGGGACGACTCGATATTCTGTAAAAGTCACTCAATGCTTCCTCAAGAACCTCAGTTGAATCTGCCTTTCTATATTCAAAACCAAACATTTTGCAAAGGTGTTCGGCGTTTAAATTATGACGTGTCTCAAAATAGGTTTCAAAAACATCGGTATTTTCTTTGCCAGGTAGAATTCTAAATATGCCACCCCCTTTATTATTTATTACAATAATTCTAAAATTATTCTTTATCGAATTGTTCCACAAGGCATTACTATCATAGAAAAAACTAAGATCCCCTGTAATGAACAAAGTAGGAGTTTCACTAACGACTGAAGCGCCTATAGCAGTTGAAGTACTACCGTCTATTCCACTAGTTCCTCTATTGCAATACACTCTCAACGTTGGGTTCATGTCGAACAATTGAGTATATCTTATCGTAGAACTATTAGCAAGTTGCAAAAGATAATTATTAGGTATCGATTGCATTAGTTGACTAAATACTGAGAAATCTGAAAAGGGTATTTTATTAAGGTAAGATGACCTTTTAAACACATATTCTTTTTTTACTTGACCCCAATAATTGAAATAGTCGCTTTTTACAATTTTAGCATCTGAGTACATTTCTTGAAAAAATCTATTTACTGGCACCTTTATATGTTTATCTAAACAAAAAAAAGTGTCATTTGCTTTCACTCCACCAATATGCCAATGATGTTCAGGAGAAAAAGTTCTTAGAAAAGCTTTTATCTTTTTAGAGACAATAAGCCCTCCGAAGGTCACGAGTACCTCTGGTCTTAAATTTTCAAAAAAGGCATCCTTATCACTGTTCATTTCAATAGGTGCTATAATTGAATCTATGCTATTGAAGAAACTAGGTTGATTTAGGTTCGAAGTAGTTTCGGTTAAAACCAATACACTGGGGTCATTGGCTAAACTTAGCAGTACTTTTTCATCAACACTGTTTGGTTTGTTCACCCCAACTAAAACTATTTTACGTTTTGATGTATTCCAAATATCCTTCTCACTTTGTAATGAGGTTTGATTCGTTTCTTTATTAAAAATTAACCCTATTTTGGCTTTTACCTTAGTCTCGGTTGTTGTATTATATAGTGGTTCTTCAAAAGGTGCATTTATATGAACCGGACTCTGCGAAGTAAAGGCTATAGTAAAAGCTGTATTTAATTCAGCATCGTTTAATGCTTGAACTTCATTTTGAATTTTATCTATATTTTCATCCTTAATCCATTCTGGCTTGTAATGACGAATCGTATCAGTAGCATGGCTCACATCTTGTCTAAGGTTTGCCGAATACCCTATTTGATTTTCAAATACGTTTTTCTGATTGATTGTTTGCCCATCCCCTATTCCAACCTTATAAATTGGTCTATCTGCAGAAATAACAACCAATGGAATATTACTATAATAAGCCTCTGCAACTGCAGGATAATAATTTAGAAGGGCACTACCTGATGTGCAGATAACTGCTACTGGTTTCTGTAATTGCTGCGCCATACCTAATGCAAAAAAAGCTGCACAACGCTCATCCACAATACTAAAACAAGTAAAAAAAGGATTCTCTGTAAAGCCAATAGTTAACGGTGCATTTCTAGAACCTGGTGAAATAACAATATTAGAAATATCATTGGCCTGGCAATGCTGAACGATAGTTTGTGCAGTAGGTATGAGAGAGTAATTCATGTACTTCAAAAATACGACCTAAGCAGCTTACTACCCAAATGTCTTAACGCTATTTATGATTCAAAACACGAAACATAGTATTACTTTTCAAAACAGTTTCATTCCATTCGCTTTCAGGTCTTGAATCACTAGTAATACCTCCACCAACATAAATACTAATGGTGTCTTTTCTTATTTGCATACACCTTAAATTCACGAAAAGTTCAGAATTTTTAACTACACTCCTATAAGCACTATTTTCTTGATTACGCCTATTCTTATTTCTAGCCAGCTCAGTACTAAAGTTCAACTCCCCTAAGAAACCAGTATAAAAAGATCGTTCATAATTTTCATTTTCGTCAATGAATTTTTTAGCATTAATAATGGGAGTTCCACATACTGCCGGTGTTGGGTGCAATGCTCTTAATACATCACCAAATTTATTAGGCGCAAATACACCATTAATTTCTGTCCGTAAATGCCAAAGTTGACCAGCTTCAATAGATGTCACTTCAGAAACTTTTAGTGAAACCACCTCGTTTTTTAAGGCATCAAGAATGTAATCGGTAACTACCTGTTGTTCATTCAATTCTTTCTCAGACCATTTTGGTTTTGAAAATTCATTCGAACTTTGCGTACCCGCTAAGGACATTGTAGTAAACTGTGTTCCTCTACTTTTTAACAATATTTCAGGTGTTGCCCCTATCCAAGTACCCACTTTTGGGTGGTGCCAAATATAACAAAATGCCTGTGGGTAAATATCTAAAACGTTTTGAAACAGGTTTATTGGTGAAACCTCATCATTAATTACAATTTCCCTAGATAAAACAACCTTATCCAACTCACCTTCATTAATGACTTTTAAGGCTTTAGTTATTAATATAAGATAATCTGCCTTCTCTGATTCATTCAATAAAGAAATTTCATCGACAATCGCTAACGAGATACCCATATGCTCTATAGGGGCTTTAATAATCTCATCAGTTTTCAATAATATAGGTTGAGAACCTAAATCGAATGGAGCAAAAACAAATCCGGTTTCTGAGAAATCAACCACCGAATATATTTGATTATCCTTTTGAAAAACTCCATTTAATACCGCCTCATTTGGTTTTCTATATAGAACAAAAGGCAATTCATTATTTAAATTAGCAGAAGCTCTATCAAAAAGTTCTTGAACCATACTAGCTTCTAGGTAAAGCGATTGTAGTTAATTTACAAAGCGAAATCAGCTGATCAGCTTCGTTAGTAATCTTAATTTCCCATAACTGAGTTGTTCTTCCCTTATGCAAAATTATTGCCCTTGCATAAACAAAGCCTTCCTTTACACTTTTTACATGGTTTGCTGAAATTTCTATGCCTCTAACAAAGTATTTGTTACCATCTAAAAATATATATGAAGCAGCACTACCTACACTTTCAGCCAATGCTACTGTTGCGCCGCCATGAAGAATACCATCTGGTTGGTGCACTTTTGGTGTAACGGGCATTCTAGCCAACAAAAAATCTTCACCTACATCTATGTATTCAATTTCTAAGGTTTCCATTAAGGTATTCTTAGATGTATCATTACAAATTTTCAGAATTTTTTCTTTGTGGTCGTTCATTCCTTTTTTTTGTAAAATTAAGCATTACATTACCAACTGAAAAGCTCAAAAGAATTGCATCTTATTATGAATAATCAGATAAAAAATATTACCTATAAATCGTCTAACACTTATGAAACATTAAATAGTTTAACTAAAGACACTAAAAGAATTTGGATTGTTTTTCACGGAATTGGTTTTTTAAGCCGGTTTTTTCTGAAATATTTTAACGAACTACCTGAAAATGAGAATTACATCATAGCCCCACAAGCCCCCTCAAAATATTATTTAAATGGAGAATATAAACATGTAGGTGCCAGTTGGTTGACAAAGGAAAATACCGAGCAAGAAAAAACTAATCTATTCAATTATTTGGATGCTGTTTTGGCCAATGAAGATATTCCAAAGAGTTGCGAATTTATTATGTTCGGATTTTCTCAAGGAGTTTCAATTGCTATGCGGTACTTGACACACTCAAAATTACAGTGCAACAAATTAGTGCTGTATGCTGGTGGAATACCTACTGAACTTACAAAGAACGATTTCGAATATTTAAATAACACCGAAATCATATCAATATTAGGCAACAGTGATGAATATTTAACTCCAGAAAGACTTACTGAAGAAAAGAATAAATTAGTAAAATTATTTGGTGAAAATGTTCGCTACATAAATTTTAATGGCGGCCATGAAGTCAAAAAAGAAATCATTAATAACTTAGTAAAATGAATGAGTCATTTATTTTAGAAAATGATAGAGTGCTATTACAGCCCCTAACACTTGATAATTTTGAAGAACTAATTTCAATTGCTTCACAAAATAACTTAGTTCAATATTCACCTTCAAATATTTCTACTCGTGTTTCATTAAAAGATTACGTAGAAACAGCCATAAAACAATTACATAATGGAACCAGTATTCCATTTATAATCTATGATAAACAAAAAAAAGCATATGCCGGTAGTACCAGGTATATGAACATAAATTTCAAAAACAAAGTTCTACATATAGGTTCTACGTGGCTTGGTAGAGAATTTCATGGTAGTGGGTTAAATGACCAAATGAAGTCTTTAATGATAGACCATGCCTTTATAAAAATGGATTTTGAAAAAGTGGAGTTTCGTATAGACGAACGAAACATTAAATCAAGAAAAGCTGTCGAAAAATTAGGATGCACCTTAGAAGGCATTTTAAGAAAAGATGTATACCTACTCGATGGGTTTAAGAGAAATACCTGTTGTTATGGACTACTTCGCGAAGAATGGATTGAGCGTAAATCGTAAAACAACTATTTATTCTTCTACCTTAAGCTCAGGAGCGTAATACGTAATTTTTCTTGTAGTGTACGTATTATCAGGAGTTACGATTTGCTTTATCCAATTACCTTTATCGGCTTTATCGTATTGGTAGATATACTCCTTTTTAACAGTTTCTACTCCAGATTTCGCAATTTCCGTAATCAACATACCATTTTCATCATAAGTGTATGTTGTTCTAACTGTTGGTTCAAACTTTTTGGCAGTTATATTATACTCAAATTCTTGCTGCGCCATTAAATGACCATCAACACTAAAAACTTCCTCAAATGCATAATCAGCCTCTCCCTTTATAAACTCTTTAGTTAAGACAATTTTTTGTTCAGGTCTATTTTTAGGTTTCTGGGTTGAAGTACGTACAGTTTTTAATGGAACATCATTTAGTAAATACGTTACCGTATATTCTCCTTTAAACTTTTTATGTTCTACTTGGGTTACGTCTGTACCGTCATTGTTCGTTCTTCTAATACTAGATAAATCTCCAGATTCATCATATTCATAAACATATTCGTCTAAAAATTCTTTGTCGTACGAAAAAATACGTTCTTGTATTTTAATGTTATCGGTAGAATCTATTTGATAGAAATGAGCAATTGACGTACTAGGGTCAAACTCATTATTGCGGTAAGACTCTGAACGCTTTTCAGCTAATTCACCAGCTTTATATTTGTAATAAACAACATCGTAATCGGTGTCATTATATCTAGTAACAGCTTTAGTTAAAAACCCTTTTTTATTGAAATCGTATTCTTCTTTACCATAATCGGTACTTACCAAACAAAATTTCACATTCTCTTTTAAATCAAAATCTGCAAGTGTGAAAATTTGAATCTCTTGCCCTTGTGCATTAGATCCAGAAGCAATTAAAACAAGAAAAAGTGTTTGGAGGTATTTTTTAATCATACTACAAAATTACTTTATTAATAATAGGCACAAAAAAATATAGTATAAAAGTAAAAAGGGACGGCTAATACCGTCCCTTTTCTATAATAACTTAACGTTATATTACTTCACTTCTTCGAAATCTACGTCTTCAACGTTATCACCTTCTGAACCAGCATCGCTAGTTGGCTCTCCTTGAGGAGCACCACCACCTTGTGCATCAGCCTGTGCTTTGTACATTTCTTCAGATGCTACTTTCCAAGCTTCGTTGATTTTATCTAAAGCTGGTGTAATTACTCCTAAATCTTTAGTTTCATAAGCAGCTTTCAACTCTGTCAAAGCATCTTCAATTGGTTTTTTCTTATCATCAGATAATTTATCTCCAAATTCAGATAATTGAGATTCAGTTTGGAAAATCATTCCATCTGCTTCATTCAACTTGTCTGCAGTTTCTTTGGCCTTTTTATCAGACTCTGCATTAGCTTCTGCTTCTGCCTTCATCTTCTTGATTTCTTCTTCTGTTAAACCTGAAGAAGCTTCAATACGAATATCCTGAGTTTTATTTGTAGCCTTATCTGTTGCAGATACTTTAATTATACCATTTGCATCGATATCAAAAGTAACTTCGATTTGAGGTGTTCCTCTTTTCGATGGTGGAATACCATCTAAATGGAATCTACCGATAGTCTTGTTATCATTTGCCATTGGTCTCTCTCCTTGCAATACATGAATCTCAACAGAAGGTTGATTATCAGCTGCAGTCGAGAATACCTGAGACTTTTTAGTTGGTATTGTTGTGTTAGACTCAATCAATTTAGTCATTACACTACCCATAGTTTCTATACCTAAAGAAAGTGGAGTAACATCTAACAACAATACATCTTTTACATCACCTGTTAAAACACCTCCTTGAATAGCTGCACCGATTGCAACAACCTCATCTGGGTTTACACCTTTAGAAGGCTTTTTACCGAAGAATTTTTCAACAGCTTCTTGTACAGCTGGTATTCTAGTAGAACCACCAACTAAGATAATCTCATCGATATCGCTCTTAGAAAGTCCTGCTGCTTTCATAGCAGTCTCACAAGGCTCAATTGTTCTTTTTACCAAGTCAGCAATCAACTGCTCGAATTTTGATCTTGTCAAAGTTCTAACTAAGTGCTTTGGTCCTGAAGCAGTAGCTGTAACATAAGGTAAATTAATCTCTGTCTGTGCAGAAGAAGACAACTCTATCTTAGCTTTTTCAGCTGCTTCACGTAAACGTTGCAAAGCCATAGAGTCTTTTCTAAGGTCCATATCTTCTTCAGACTTGAACTCCTCAGCTAACCAATCAATAATTTTTTGATCTACATCATCACCACCTAAGTGAGTATCACCATCTGTAGCTAATACTTCAAAAACTCCATCACCCAATTCTAATATAGAAACATCATGTGTACCACCACCAAAGTCAAAAACGACTATTTTCTGGTCGATATCTTTTTTATCCATACCGTAAGCCAAAGATGCAGCTGTTGGTTCGTTGATAATACGCTCTACAGTTAAACCTGCAATTTCACCAGCTTCTTTCGTAGCTTGTCTTTGCGCATCATTAAAGTAAGCAGGTACAGTAATTACTGCACGAGTAACTTCTTGACCTAAATAGTCTTCTGCTGTTTTCTTCATTTTTTGAAGAATCATAGCAGATAATTCTTGCGGTGAATATAAACGTCCGTCTATATCAACTCTTGGTGTGTCATTATCACCTTTTACTACTTTGTAAGGTACTCTTCCAGCTTCTTTACTAGACTCTGAAAATTTGTTACCCATAAACCTTTTAATAGAATAAATGGTCTTGTTAGGGTTGGTTACTGCCTGTCTTTTAGCTGGATCACCAACCTTAATTTCACCACCTTCAACAAAAGCGATAACAGACGGTGTTGTTCTTTTTCCTTCTGCATTCGGTATTACTACTGCTTCATTTCCTTCCATTACGGAAACACAGGAGTTGGTAGTACCCAAATCTATTCCTATAATCTTACTCATTATTATATTTTTTAAATTAAGTGCTTTATTTTACAATTGTTTACTAAAGGTCAAACAATATGCCAAGCAAGAAAAACTGACATGATGTCATTATTCCGATTTTTTTTTATAATAATTATGCCATTTTAGTATGCCCAAAAGGTTTATGAAACATTGTACCTTAGCTAATAAAATAATCACGGTTTGGAAATAGAAAGTATAAGTGTTTTTGACATGCTAAAAATTGGTGTAGGCCCTTCTAGCTCCCATACCCTTGGGCCTTGGCGTGCAGCCGAACGATGGTTGGCCCGTCTTGATTCAAGAGGTAATATTGAAAAAGTTATAGAAGTCGAAGTTCACCTATACGGCTCGCTGTCACTAACAGGAAAGGGCCATGCCACTGACTATGCTGTAATGCTAGGTTTACTTGGCAAAGATCCCGAGACAATACCTATTGAAGACATTCACCTTTTAATAGAAGGTATTAAAAAGGAAAATATATTACTACTTAACGGCATTCAAAAAATTCCATTCGACCCAAAACAACATATAATATTCAACAAAAAGTTTCTACCCCTTCATGCTAATGGATTAAAATTTATGGCAACACTAACCTCGGGAAAGATAATATCTAAAACATATTATTCAATTGGCGGTGGCTTTGTTATTAGTGAAGAAAGAAAAAATGCCAAACTGAAGGTTGACATGTTCAACAAATTCCCATTTCCGGTTCAAAAAGGTACAGAACTACTTAAATTTTGCAAAAATGAAGGTTTAAAAATTTCAGAAATTGTTCTAGAAAACGAGCGTTCGTTGCGCAACGATGAAGAAATTGACCACCAATTGCATCGAATTTGGGATACCATGTTAGAGTGTATGTATATTGGTTGTCATACAGAAGGAATTTTACCCGGCGGATTACATGTTAAACGAAGAGCCTTTGAGATGCATAAAAATCTTAAAAGTGACTTACCATACGCTAACCCAGAAGAATGGTTACAAACGCTACGCCAAACTGAAGTGAAATTTAGACAGATATTACAATGGGTTAGTTGCTTCGCACTTAGCGTAAATGAGGTCAATGCTTCTCTTGGTCGTGTAGTTACGGCACCTACAAATGGTAGTGCTGGCGTAATACCTTCCGTATTAATGTATTATATGATTATTGAAAACCACGCAGGTAATTATGAACATGTTAAACAGTTTCTTTTAGTTGCAGGAGAAATAGGGAGCATTTTTAAAAAAGGAGCAACTATATCTGCCGCAATGGGTGGTTGCCAAGCAGAAATCGGAGTTTCTTCGGCAATGGCCGCAGGTGCTCTTACTGAGTTATTAGGAGGCAGCCCTGAACAAGTGTTAATGGCGGCAGAAATAGCTATGGAACATCATTTAGGTCTTACTTGTGATCCAATAGGTGGTCTGGTTCAAATACCTTGTATTGAACGAAACTCAATGGGTGCGATAAAAGCGATTAACGCAGCTGAACTTGCCTTAGGGTCAGACCCTTCTGCTGCAAAAGTCCCATTAGATAAGGTTGTACAGACCATGTGGGAAACTGCAAAAGATATGAGCTCGAAATATAAAGAAACATCAGAAGGTGGTTTAGCAGTAGGGGTATTCCTTAGTGATTGCTAAAAATAATTTCGTACTTAAACCAAACCTTTATTTAAATGGTTAGATTTTTTTTCGCTGTTTTAGAAAAATAATTCTGCTAACTTTAATTTATGAAAAATCTTATTTCAGAAAGAGTTGCTGATTTTATAAAAAATTTTCCCCCATTTAATGTTCTTGATACCAAGTCTCTATATCTATTAGCAGAACAGGTTGTCATTGTTTATAAAGAAAAGAATAGTATCATTTTCGCGGTTGATGAAAATCAGCATTCACATTTTTACTTAGTTCATAAAGGCGCTGTTACACTGAACAATCCTACCACCAATACTATTATAGACTACTGCGACGAAGGTGATGTATTCGGACTTAGACCCCTTATTGCAAACGAGAACTACAAGTTAGAAGCTAGAGCTCACGAAGAAAGTATTCTTTACGGAATACCTATTGATGTTTTTAGGCCTATGGCTAAGCAAAACGAAGAAGTTTCTGTTTTTCTAATGGAAAGTTTTGCTTCGAATACAAGAAACCCGTATTCAAAAAATCAAAAAGGCCAGCTATATGGCATTGAAGATAAAAAAGAAACCAAAAAAGAAATAAAAATTCCAGATTTACAATTGGCAAGTTATTCCAAAAAGCTAATTTCCTGTTCCCCAAGAACAACAATACAGAAGGCAGCCGAATTAATGACCCAAAAGCATATTGGTTCTGTATTGGTTGTCAGCAAAGGACTGGCAATTGGTATAATAACCGATAAAGATTTACGCAACAAAGTTATATCTGGCAAACAGCCTATAACCGCTACCGTAAAATCAATTATGTCTTCACCAGTAATTACTTACCCTAGAAAACTAACAATAACACAGGCACAGATGGCAATGATGAAAAGTAGCATTAGCCACTTGGTCATCACAGAAGACGGTACCACCAATACAAAACCAATAGGAATTTTATCAAAGCATGATGTAATGGTCTCCTTAGGTGACAACCCTGCTGTATTGGTCAAAGCGATAAAGCGAACTCAAAAAATAAAACAAATAAAGCAGCTGAGAAAAAGTGTTATAGTACTTTTAAATGGCTATTTAGAACAAAATATTCCCTTAGGTTTAATTGCTAAAATAATCTCTGAACTTAATGACACATGTAATAAACAAGTTGTTGAAATTTCATTAGCAAAAATGAAGAGTCCGCCGCCAGTTAAATTTGCCTGGCTTGCGTTAGGTAGCCAAGGCAGAAGTGAACAATTATTGCATACCGATCAAGATAATGCATTAGTTTTTGAAGATGTACCTGATGAAGATTTACCGAAAACGACCACGTACTTTCTAAATCTATCTAAAAAAATCACCAAGGGTTTAAATACGATAGGCTATGAATACTGCCCTGCAGATATGATGGCCTCTAACCCTAAGTGGTGTTTAAGTATACAGGAGTGGAAAAATAAATTATCGTATTGGATTGGTAATCCTGGTCCGAATGAAGTACTGATGTCATCTATTTTTTTTGACTATAGTTTAGCATTTGGCGAACGTAGCTTGTTAGATAATATGTCGGAGCATATATTTAGAACCGTCGAAAAATACCCTATATTTTTAGTCCATTTAGCCAATGGAGCATTACAAAGTCCTTCACCAACAGGTTTTTTTAGACAATTTGTAGTGGAACAAGACGGTCAACATAAAGACTTTTTCGACCTTAAGAGCAGGGCGCTGAGACCCTTAATTGATGCTGCAAGAGTTCTAATTTTATCACATTCAGTAAAAGGCATTAGTAATACTTGGGAGCGCTATGAAAAATTGGCTGAATTAGAACCCAATAACAACGAGCTTTATTTAGCTTGCTCCTACGCGACAAAAGCCCTTTTAAAATTTAGAACACGACAAGGCTTGTTACACCACGATTCTGGTAGGTTTATTGAATTAGAGCAATTGACCAAGCAAGAAAAAATGAAATTAAAACGCACATTCAAGGTAATTAAAGAAATTCAAGAATTGATTACGTTACGGTTTAAGGTTACTAATATTTTGGGATAATGGGACTATTCAAAAAATCAAATACCAATTTACCAGAATTTTGGAAGATTTACGAAAGTCAATTTAAGAAACCGGCTTCAAAAAATTTTGATGAATTAACCTTCGTTGTTTTAGACACAGAAACAACCGGTTTCAGTTTTGATGAAGATCGCATATTATCAATTGGAGCTTTAAAAATAAAAAAAGAAACAGTTTCTGTACAAGAGGTTTTTGAAATCTATTTAGAACAAGAAAAGTTTAATAAAGACAGTGTTCATGTACACGGACTTTTAAAGCATGGCCAACGGGTTTGTATAAGTGAAATTTCAGCATTAGAAAAGTTCTTAGATTATGTTGAAAATTCAATAATAGTAGCACATCATGCAGGGTTTGATTTAGGTATGTTAAATAGTGCCTTACTACGTAATGGATTACCTAAACTAAAAAATACAGTTATAGACACAGGTGTCATTTATAGAAAAACCTTAATAAAATCGTATTTAGTTCAGCCAAAAACGAACTATACCCTTGACGAGCTAGCTGAAAAATTTGCAATCTCGAAAAAGGATAGACATACCGCTCTAGGCGATGCGTACATTACTGCAGTCGCCTTTTTAAAAATAGTTTCTCGCTTAAGGGAAAAGAAAAATTTCTCGCTTAAAATGTTAATGAGTTAGACCTAAAGTTTTTCTAGATAATTAAGAACATTTCTATTAATACGGTCGTGAATATGAGTTGTATCAGCCTTCACAAATGGTTCTCCGGTTATATGCTCATATAGTTCAATATAACGTTCAGATACTGTCTCAATATATTCATCGGTCATTTCAGGAACAGTTTGGCCTTCTAAACCTTGAAAATTATTGGCAATCAACCATTGCCGTACAAATTCTTTAGAAAGTTGTTTCTGAGGCTCATCATTATCTTGCCTGCTTTGATATCCTTCTGAATAAAAATATCTTGAAGAATCTGGCGTATGAATTTCATCTATTAAAACTATTTCACCCTCTTTGGTTTTTCCAAATTCATATTTAGTATCCACCAGTATCAATCCTCTTTCTGCAGCTATTTCAGTACCTCTTTGAAAAAGAGCATAAGTATACTTTTCAAGTAATGCATAATCAGCTGATGAGACTATACCTTTACTTAGAATATCCTCTTTTGAAATATCCTCATCATGATCACCCATTTCAGCTTTTGTAGCCGGGGTAATAATTGGTGTTGGAAATTTATCATTCTCCTTCATCCCTTCAGGCATATCAACCCCACAAAGTTTTCTTTTACCAGCTTTGTATTCTCTAGCAGCATGACCAGATAAATAACCACGTATTACCATTTCAATTTTAAACGGTTCACATGCAATACCTATGGCAACATTTGGATCAGGTGTAGCAGTTAACCAATTAGGAACAATATCTGCCGTAGAAGCCATCATTTGAGTCGCTATTTGATTCAAAATCTGACCTTTGTATGGAATACCTTTCGGCATTACCACATCAAATGCAGACAACCTATCAGTTGCGACCATCACTAACATGTCGTTCTTGAGAGTGTAAACGGCTCTTACCTTACCTAGGTAAACATTCTTTTGACCTGGAAAATGGAAATTGGTTTCGTAAATAGTATTATTTGACATGTATTATTTTAATTGTGGTGTTCAATAGTTTTATAGGCTTCAATAACTTCTTTAACTAGCTTATGACGAATTACATCTTTATCATCTAAATAAATTACCTCGATTCCCTCTACATTCTGTAAAATCAAAAGCGCCTCTTTAAGTCCAGAAATTGTTCTTCTTGGCAAATCTATTTGGCCTGGATCGCCTGTAATTAAGAATTTGGCATTTCTACCCATACGGGTAAGAAACATTTTCATTTGTGCATGGGTGGTATTCTGTGCTTCATCTAAAATAACAAACGCATTATCTAATGTTCTACCGCGCATAAAAGCCATTGGGGCAATCTGTATGGTTCCGTTTTCAATATAATGCACCAATTTCTCTGCGGGTATCATATCTCTAAGTGCATCATACAATGGTTGCATATATGGATCTAGCTTTTCTTTTAAATCTCCAGGCAAAAACCCTAAATTCTCACCAGCTTCAACAGCAGGTCTAGTTAAAATTATTTTTTTTACCTGTTTTTCTTTTAAAGCTTTTACAGCAATGGCAACGCCAGTATATGTTTTACCTGTTCCTGCTGGTCCAATTGCAAAAACCATATCATTCTTTTTTGAGGCGTCGACCAATCTTCTTTGATTGGCAGTTTGCGCTTTAATTAAACGCCCACTTACACCATGAACCAAAGTTTCACCACTATTCTTAGAAGATTTGATTTCAGTATCCTCAGAACTAGTTAAAATTCTTTCAATACTATTTTCATCCAACTTATTGTATTTAACAAAATGCAGGGTGAGCATATCAAAACGTTTTTCAAATTCTTCTAAAAGCTCTTCATCACCGAAAGCTTTAATTTTATTGCCACGAGCAACAATCTTAAGTTTCGGAAAATACTTTTTCAATAAATCTATGTGCTCATTTTGCTGCCCAAAAAACTCTCTTGGGCTTATTTCGGTAAGTTCTAGAATAATTTCGCTCAAACAGTCAGTTTTAATAAGATTTATAGATAGCGAAGATTAGTTTCTAGTCGCTGATTTTTTGTTTAATTTTGTATATCAAATTTAAGCAAATTTTAAGTTTGACTAACCAAAAACATATCAACATTGCTGTATGGCAATTATCACCCTAACCACAGATTTTGGACTTAAAGATCACTTCGTAGCTGTATTGAAAGGCTCAATTTATAGTGAACTACCCGATGCTAAAATTGTTGATATTTCACATGACATTATGCCATTTAACATTCAAGAATGTGCATATATCCTTTCAAATTCTTATAATAGCTTTCCAAAAGGCACAATACATATTGTTGGTGTCGACTCTGAAGAAACTCCAGACAACAAACATGTTGTAGCCTTAGTTAATGGTCATTATTTCATTAGTGCTAATACAGGTGTCATTGGGCTTATCACATCTGAAATGACTCCAGAAAAAGTCGTAGAAATTAATTTACCAGATTCAATTGCGAATTCTTTCCCTGTTTTAAACGTTTTCATTCAAGTAGCTTGCCATATTGCCCGTGGCGGTACTCTCGAAATTGTAGGTAAACCTTTTACAGAATTAAACGACCTTAGGGAATTCTCTCCAAGAATTGTGGAGGATGGAAAGAAAATTATTGGAAGTGTTATTTACATTGACAACTATGGTAACGTAATTACCAATATTCGCAAAAATCTTTTCGATGCTTACCGTAATGGTAGGAATTATAAGCTTTTGGTAAGAAATCATAAAATCAATCAGATACACAAAGCTTACAATGATTTCATTGATTATAGTATTGATAAAAACCAAAGAAAGAGTGCCGGTGATTTACTAGCAATTTTTAATTCTTCTGAATATATTGAATTAGCCATTTACAAAAGCAATCTTACAACCGTTGGTGGCGCTTCTACCCTCTTAGGCCTTGATTATAGAGACACTATAATGGTAGATTTTGAATAAAATTAAAGGTAGAGTTAAAATGTATTTGAGTCTATTTAATCTGATGTTCCACTAGCTTAATAGTTAATAACTATTTTACAAATCTTGTATTAACAAGCTTTATCTAGCAATATCAAGTGATGCAGTTCAACCTAATGCCACATAAAGTGTTAATAAGTTTGTTTCCTTAAAAAGACCAATTAAAATATCTTTGTTGGTATCTAAAACTGCCATCAGTAAGGAGTTTAAACCTATTGTTCTAAATTAATTTAGGAATAATATCAATAAAAACTAAAGAATGAAATTTATAGTTTCAAGTACCTATTTACTAAAACAACTTCAAATTTTAGGAGGCGTAATTAACAACAGTAATACGTTACCCATCTTAGATAATTTTTTGTTTGATTTAAAAAAGGACAAACTAACTGTTTCTGCTTCTGACCTAGAAACAACCATGAGTTCAATAATTAAAGTTGACTCAGATAATGAAGGCACTATTGCTGTACCAGCAAGACTCCTTCTAGAAATGTTGAAAACTTTCCCTGAGCAACCGCTTACCTTTGTGGTTGAGGATAATAATACGGTAGAAATTAGTTCCAATCACGGTAAATATGCTTTAGCATATGCTGATGGAGCTGAATTTCCTAAGGCTGTAGAATTATCAAGTCCGAGTTCAACAACTTTACTTGGTGATATTTTAGCTACAGCAATTAACAAAACAATTTTCGCAGCAGGTAATGATGATTTAAGACCAGTAATGAGCGGAGTATTTTTTCAATTTTCTACTGAAAATCTAACCTTCGTTGCTACTGACGCACATAAATTGGTGAAATATCAACGTACTGACGTAACTGCAACCCAAGTGGCTGAATTTATTATGCCTAAAAAACCGTTAACCTTATTAAAAGGAATATTAGCGGGCAGTGAATCTGATGTATTGATTGAATACAATGATAGCAATGCTAAATTCAGTTTCGAAGAAACAGAATTGATTTGTCGATTAATTGACGGTAAATATCCTAATTACGAAGCTGTTATACCCAAAGAGAACCCGAATAAACTTACGATTGCTAGAAATCAATTTTTAAGTTCTGTGAAAAGGGTCTCTATATTTTCTAACAAGACAACACATCAAATTCGTTTAAAAATTGCTGGTGCAGAATTAAATATATCTGCAGAAGACATTGATTATTCTAATAAGGCTGAAGAAAGATTAACGTGTTCATACCAAGGCGATGATATGCAAATTGGCTTTAACTCAAGGTTCTTAACCGAGATGTTAAATAATTTGAATTCAGATGAGGTTTCTTTAGAAATGAGCTTACCAAATCGCGCTGGTATTCTTACCCCATCTGATGGTTTAGATGAAGGTGAATATGTTACCATGCTGGTAATGCCGGTTATGCTAAACAATTAATTATAAAATTACATTGTATAAAAAAAAGGTGCAGTTGATTATCAACTGCACCTTTTTTTATAGCATTACTTTTTTGTTCTATTATGAGATAAATCTAATGGTGCCAAAATAACTTGGTGATTCACCATTACTTGCTTTTACTGCATTTACAACTGGCATCACTATCGATAAGACTCCTGCGAAAATTAATAATAAGATTCCAAGTCCGAAAAACAGTATCCCAGGAATACCTATTATTAAATATAGCATTAAGGATAGTTGAAAGTTAATGACAGATTTACCGTGTTCTTCCATGCCAACAACAGAATCTTTAGTTGTTAACCATATAACTAACGGCACTAACAAACCGCCAAATCCTGTAATAAAATCTAAATATTGTGAAAGATGTGTAATGACTAAAAGATTACGATCCTCACGTAACACTACACTATTATTTACTAGTTCCATTTTTGATTGATTTTAGATGAATACTAAAAATAAGACGCGTAAAAGTGAAATTTGTTACAGATTTTATAGTACTACATTTTTCGTTTAAGCTTTTTCAGCTTCTCTTGTTCCTTCATGACCTTCATTTGAATCTTAACGATTTTATCATCCATTTTCTGAATGTCTACAGGTGATAAAGTACCTTTTAATTTTCCTTTTTCAAGTTGGCTTTGCAATTTTTCGATTTGCTTTTCTTGTTTTGAAATAGCTTTAGATTTCGAATTAACCTGCTTTTCTAATTTCTCTTGCTTTTTTAAATCCTTCGCTTGTTTTTTTTCCTTCTTAGCTTTAGCCTCAGATTTTTCTACCTTCCTTTTAACCTGTTCCATTTCCGTTTGTTCTACTGTATTTTCCATAGTTGATTCATTAGAATCATCTTGAGCATACCCAATAGAATACGTAAATACAAACACTAGCAATACAAATAATTTCTTCATCAAATTTTATAATTTTAAAACACACAAAATTACTATTTAATTGAATACTGCAAGTAATTTGAATTCAAAATAAGGAAGGAACACCAGTTAATAAATGATTATTTTTGCGACATGATTCAAACAGATACTATAATAGCATTAGCAACCCCTTCAGGTTCTGGAGCTATTGCAATAATTAGACTTTCTGGACCAAATGCGATTTCTATTGCATCTAATCATTTTGAATCTATATCAGGAAAAGTACTAGGGAAACAAAAAAGCCATACCATACATTTAGGTTATATAAAAGATGGTGAAAACGTATTGGATCAAGTTCTCGTTTCGATATTTAAAAATCCTAATTCATATACCGGTGAAAATATAATTGAAATTTCGTGTCACGGATCGCCTTATATTCAACAACAGATTATTCAGTTATTTCTTAGAAATGGCTGTAGAACTGCAGATGCGGGTGAGTTTACTTTAAGAGCATTTTTGAATGGTAAAATGGATTTAAGTCAGGCCGAAGCAGTTGCCGACCTTATTTCTAGTGATAATGCCGCTAGCCATCAGATTGCCGTGCAACAAATGCGCGGTGGATTCAGTAATGAGATTAAAAATTTAAGAGCAGAGCTACTCAACTTTGCTTCTCTTATTGAACTAGAGCTAGATTTTTCTGAAGAAGATGTAGAATTTGCAGATCGTACTCAGTTCAAAGAGCTTTTAACACGTATTCAAAAAGTATTAAAAAGTTTAATTGATTCGTTTGCTGTAGGAAATGTGATTAAAAATGGAATTCCGGTTGCCATTGTGGGTGAACCTAATGTAGGTAAGTCAACGCTACTAAATGCATTCCTAAATGAAGAACGAGCCTTGGTCTCAGACATTGCCGGGACCACTCGTGATACTATTGAAGATGAAATAGCTATTGGAGGAATTGGATTTCGATTTATAGATACCGCAGGAATACGTGAAACGGAAGATGTTATTGAAGGAATGGGTATTAAACGGACATTTGAAAAAATAGAACAAGCTCAAGTGATTTTATTATTGGTAGATGGTTCAAAACTTCTAGCAGACGACCAAAAATTAAAAAACATTGTATTAGAGTACGAAAAAATTAAAAATCAAAATCCTCAAAAACCTTTAGTTCTTCTAATAAACAAAGCCGACACCCTTTCAGAATCGGATAAAGAAATTATAGGTAAATATTTGAACAACATTAATTACCTCTCTGCCAAAACTGGAGAAGGAGTAGAAGAATTGAAAAATAGTCTTTTGCAGTTTGTAAACACAGGTGCCCTTCGCAACAATGAAACTATAGTTACTAATACGCGTCACTACAATTCTTTGCTTAAAGCTTTAGAAGAAATTGAAAAAGTACAAATAGGCATGAAGGAAGATCTTTCAAGTGACCTTATGGCTATTGATGTACGTGAAGCTTTATATCACTTAGGTGAAATTACAGGTCAAGTGACTAACGATGAGTTGCTAGGTAATATCTTTGCTAATTTTTGTATCGGCAAATAACACTCACCAAATACCAGTAAACCTCAATAATATATGAGTTCTCATAAATTACGCTTTGCAGCACTGTGCACTATTTAGTGTTTTTTACACATTTTTGCACCTATTTTACACCTCGCTATCGTTTTTAAATCATATTTGAGACATAAGGGGAAATGATGTAGCAAATTACCTACTACCCTGCTGAGTTTTTAACATTTCTTCAGAAATCAACAGGCCCTATGTTACTCCACAGAGCTTGTTGGGGATGTATTGAACAGCGTTTATATTTTTTCTACTCTTTATATATCCTAGCAAAGAAGAACACAAAGCTACACTTACCAAACACCACTTAAACCCCGTAAAATATAAATTTTATCTAGAATTAAAGAACAACTTCAAAAATATTTCACAGAACTACGGAACCCAAGAATCAATCAAATTCGCATATAGTTTTCTTTTAGCCCAAGTAAAATAATTCAGCATTTTACTTACAAGTGAAGTTCAGAAATCATTATAATAACGAGGCGGAACTGAAAAGTTTAAAGGGGCCTTAAATCTTCTTTCATTTGCTCCAAACCACCAGCTGTCGGATGGAAATAAGGTTTCTACCATAAACTTCCTAATTCTGAGGCGACATATCGTTTGGATATGTAATCAAATTCCATATAGATTGTTGGTTTTAGCCTATTATGCCCCACTCCTAAATATTTTTTATACTTTGTATGCTAAATGTCTAAATCAACTGTAATGATGAACTATAAAATTGGAACCCTAATAATGTTGTTTACCATGCTCGGATCTTTCGACAATATAAAGGGTCAGGAAGTGGACAGTGGAAACGATGACGGTTGGATTCCCCTTTTCAATGGAAAGAATCTCGATAACTGGAAGGTCGGTGAAAACGCCGCAACCTTTTCGGTGGAGAATGGTACCATAAAGGTATCGGGGCCCAAGGCCCATTTATTTTATGCAGGCGAGGTGAAAAACCACAACTTTCAAAATTTTGAGTTCAAGGCCACCGTCATGACCAAGCCCGGGGCAAATTCCGGCATCTTCATCCACACGAAATACCAAGAGAAAGATTGGCCGATTCATGGCTATGAGGTGCAGGTAAACAATTCTCAGGAAGATTGGAGACGCACCGGTAGTTTATACGCCATACAGGATGTTATTGAAAATTACGTCGCCGATGATGAGTGGTATATAGAATATGTGAAGGTCGAGGGTAAACAAATAATTATCAAGATCAACGATATCGTTACGGTGAACTATACTGAACCCGAGCATCCTAAAAGGGAGGGAAATGGTGTCCATAGGATTCTTAAAAGCGGAACTTTTGCCTTACAGGGGCATGACCCAGGCAGTACTGTTTACTATAAGGATATTATGGTCAGGCCTTTGGAGTAAAATGCAACTTTGTTTGAAAGAAGACTATCTAGTATCGTTTATTTGAAATTTGGTTAAGCTAAGTTCTTTGTTATAAATTGTATTAATTTTCAATTTTCACGATCATTTCTTTAAATAAGCCAAATAAAAATTTTAGTATTCCCGGGCTACTTGCAGCATTAAATTTTTTGTTCTCAATTTTTACACCATACCAATCTTGTTTTCCATTTCGTTAAGTTTCCAATTTAGAGTAGTATTTCAATGCTATTTTTTGATGGCTAAGATGTAGCAAATTACCTACTACCCTGCTGAGTTTTTAACATTTCTTCAGAAATCAGGCGGTGCTATGTTACTTCGCAGAGCTTGTTGGGGAAGTGTTGAACAGCGTTTATATTTCCCCCACTCTTTTTAATATCCTGTTTAGTTGACTACATTCACACCAATGCTAATTGATATACATGAGTGAGGATAGATTTAGGCTTGGGTTCTTTGATAAGGTTTTGGTAGGTCTAGTTTTAGGTCTTGGTGGTTTGTTGATACTAATGGAGGTAATTGCTTCAGTTAGCTATTATGGATGGTGGTTATATTTAATTACAACCATTATGGTTATGTATCATTTGTGGGATAAGTTGTTTCATAAAAAAAATAAAGACTAACAACTTTATAATACGTTTTAAACAAGTACCACATTAAAAAAATACAAAAATAAATAGCAAATTTATGTACCACAATCGGGATTGCATCCCAATTACATGCATTAATAACTGAAGCTGAACAAACACTTTACTTGGTATGTACTTACCTTCAAATATCAAAAGACTTTCAGCAGCTTCTTGTGTCTAGAGAAAAAAAGAAATGGGTGTTATCTATGATACTTCAGATGATGCCGATAAAGAAATTTATGCAAAAGCATTTGAATATGTTCAGCTTATTGGAGGCATTTTTCTACTAGTATCCTATTTAAGGATTATGAAATACGAGAAAGCTATACATCTATTGGTTCATAGGTACTTCAAATTAAGCTTACCTTAAAAGTATCAAACTTTCAACTCAACAATTATTTCAATTCTAAAGTTTCTGTTGGAGAATTCACAGTACCTCTTATGGATTCATAAATTTTAATCATCTCATGTAATTTTTCAGGATTGGTATCGGCAAGATTATTGGTTTGACTAATATCTTCCGTAAGATTGTAAAGTTGGTATTTTAGGTTATTCCCCAATTCAATATTAACCTGTTCGGCTATAGGAGCACCCTTATATGGCGGAATCAATATCCAATCATTAGAGCGCAATGCCGTTCTTGAGGTAGCTTCCAATATTAGATTTTCCCTACCGATATTCTTTTTACCTAAGAAGACATCCATGAAATTTTCACTGTCCTTACCCTTATAATCATCACCTACTAATGATGCTATAGAACTTAAAAAATCTAGTTGTGAAACTAATGCTTCATTAGTCTGTGGTGTTATAGTTCCTTTCCAGTAGGTTGCAAAAGGCACCCTTGTTCCAGCTTCAAAAAGGCTATATTTACCACCTCTTAAAGGTCCTGATGGTGTGTGATTCCCAATTTTCTCCACGGCATTATCATAGTATCCGTCATTTAATACCGGGCCATTATCGCTGGTGAAAATGATTAGTGTATTTTCCAGAAGACCTTGTTCCTCTAACGTAGCATAAAGTTGACCAATACACCAATCTGCTTCTAAAATTACGTCTCCTCTTGGACCCATTCCAGATTTTCCAATGAACTCAGGTGCTGGAGTACGAGGCACATGAGGCTGTTGTAAAGCATAATATAAAAAGAAGGGCTGGTCTTTATTGATGGTAACGAAATTTTTGGCCTTTTCTAAAAATTGTGGTGCCATTTCCTCATCTATCCATTTGGCTGAATCTCCACCTTTCATAAAACCTATACGGGGAATACCATTTACAATTGTATTGTTATGCCCATGATGCCAATTCATCTTTAAAAGTTCAGGACTGTCCTTGCCTGTTGGTTGTCCTTCATAATTTTCATCATAATTAACTTCAATTGGGTCATTGGGGTCAAGATTCTCAACTCTTCCATTCTGAATATAGACTGTGGGTACACGATCCTGTGTAGCAGCCATAATATAACTATAGTCAAATCCTACTTCATTAGGGCCGGGCGTTATATGACCATTCCAATTTACTTGACCATTTCCTAGGCCTAAATGCCACTTACCAACAATACCGGTTTTGTAGCCATTTTGCTTTAATAATTTAGCAACTGTCATTTGAGTTGTATCAATCAATAACGGGGCAGTACCTGGAAGGATTTTTGCGTTTTTGTTCCTCCAAGGATAGACACCTGTTAATAGTGCATATCTACTGGGCGTACATGTTGCTGACGATGCATATCCATTGGTAAACTTTATCCCTTCGTTTACCAGTCTATCCATATTTGGAGTATTAATTTCAGTAGCACCGTAGGAACTTAAATCACCATAACCTAAATCATCAGCATAGATTATTATGATATTAGGACTTTTCATTTCTAATGACGCCTCTTCCTTTTTATCTGTTTTTTTACAACCTATTACCATAGCTAAAAGTATCAGTAGTATAGGAGTTACGAAAAATCTAAAATGCAAACGTATTCGCTTCATATCTTTATATAAGTATGGTAAATGTATATCTCTAATAATTAGTTCTATTACGAAAAACTAATCTTTAGTAGTTTTACTACCCCACCAATTTTTATTGGGTTGGTAGTCCTTTTCTAAAAATTTTAATCGTTCTTTCTCTAGTTTAGGCAAAAGGTCATTTACTATTTTTTTGTCGTACTCCGAACGCTTTTCTGCATCAAATTTTTCGTCTTTTTCAGGAAATTTCGCCCCAACTTCTATAAGCCAATACTTCAATTCTAGATATAGGCTTTCCGCTAATTTAGCATTACTAGCTACCAGATTTTGACGTTCATAAGGGTCCGTTTGCAGGTTATACAACTCATTAGTATCTTCTTCATAATAATGAATCAATTTCCAATCACCTTTTCTGATAACCGAAGAAGGATCACCGCCTTGATTTCCATAATGTGGGTAATGCCAAAATAAAGGTCGTTCCGACAATAACGCACCTTCATTTATCAAAGATTTTAAACTGATTCCGTCTTGGTGTTGCTCAGGCTTTAATTCAATATTCGCATAGTCTAAAATGGTTGGATAAAAATCTGCGCCAGTTACAGGATACTCACTTGTTTTACCATTGGATGTTTGGTTAGGAACATAAATAAGGAAAGGTTCACGAATACCTCCTTCCCAATGATATCCTTTTCCACCTCTGTAAGGTAAGTTGGAGGTTGAAAAGGCATCGCCTGAAGAAACACCCCCATTATCAGAAGTGAATATGATAATGGTATCTTCATCTAATCCTAGATTTTTAAGATTGTCTAAAACCAACCCTATGGCATCATCCATTGTTTCAACCAATCCTGCATAAATCGGATTGTCTTGAGTAACTCGGATTGGCAATTTCTTTTCCATGGTAAATCCATCATTGGCAATACCATTTACTATGGCTTTTTGCTGATACTTATTCCATTTTTCTTGAGTGGTCTCTATAGGTCCGTGAACTGCATAAAAAGATAAAAATGCAAAAAAAGGAGCATCCTTATGGGTGGTTATAAAATCATTGGTTTCTTTGGCTAGACGGATAGAAAGATTTTCACCAAAGTACTTATTTTCTAATTTGGGATTATCAAACGGTGAATAATAGCCACCTATGGGACTACCTTTATCCCATCCTCCTTTATTAAATTGAAACCCATGATCCTCAGGATAAGAACCTTCATCACCTAAATGCCATTTACCTGCAAAAAAAGTTGTGTACCCATTATTTTGAAGTGCCTCTGCAAGCGTAATGTCTTCCTTTGGTAAATTATGTACATAATCTGCTGGCAATAATTTATCATGTCTTCCCATACTGCGCCAATCTTCTCCAAACTTCTCTCCTATCCAATTTGTAACGCCATGACGAGCCGTAAATTTACCAGTCATAATAGTTGCCCTAGAAGGACTACATACTCTACTACCTGCATAGCCTTGGGTGAAAACCATACTTCTAGATGCTAACTTATCAATATGGGGCGTTTCATAATATGGACTACCCACAAAGCTCATATCTTCCAAGCCGAAATCATCTGCTAGAATGAATACGATATTTGGTTTTTGTTTTTGTTCTGTTTTAGAATCTTCCTCTTTTTTAGTTTGACAAGATGAAAAAATAAAAAATACTACAGTTAAAAAAATATAGGATGATTTCATGCTTTATGATTTTGATGATCATATGTACAGATTTGACTGGGAAACTGCAACTGATAAACTAATTATAAATTTACTGTTTTCCTTTCTTACCCTTACCTGCCCGATTAGCCAACCGAACCTACTCAGCTGCCAATTAAAAAAGAATTATCAAATAACAATACTAATTTCTTTAAGGAATACATAATCGTTATAAACTTACAGATTATAAAAGCACTATATTTTCAACCGTGTATGGTTTCTTCTTTCCCATAATTTTTAATCACTTCAGCCTCAAATTCCACCAATTCTTGCCAGCGTTTGTCTACATCTATATGTTGACCGTATTTACGAGCAAAACCAATAAAAGTTGTATAATGCCCTGCTTCACTAATCATTAAATCATTGTAAAATTTAGAAAGCTCTAGGTCTTTTATTTCTTTTGAAAGTAATTTAAAACGCTCGCAGCTTCTCGCCTCAATCATAGCAGAAAATAAGAGCCTATCTACCATAGATTGCAGTCTATTGCCTCCTTTGCTCATAAACTTATAAAGCTCGTTTACGTAACTGTCTTTACGTTCTCTGCCTAAGGCGTAACCACGCTTTTTAATAATATCATGAACCATTTGAAAGTGTACTAATTCTTCTTGGGCTAAAATGAGCAAATCAGTAACTAAATCTGGGTATTCAGAATTAAGTGTAATTATAGTAATCGCATTAGTAGCCGCTTTTTGTTCGCACCATGCATGATCTGTTAGTATTTCTTCTATGTTTTTTTCAACAATATTAACCCAACGTGGGTCTGTAGCTAATTTTAAATGAAGCATGGGCCGTTTATTTTTGTAAAAATAGGTGTATAACTATCATAGTTGCAGTTATTTTATTAATAAGACAGAGTTACAACCATCTAAAACCTAAGTCTGTTATTTAAATGATTAAGAGCCCTTATATCTATTTAAACCCTAGAAAGTAAGTCACATGGTCTATAAAAAGTATAATGAATATATTCTATTATTAACAGAAAACAATTATGATGATAATATTTAGTTATATCTCTGGGAAATTACGGTCTAATAGTTAATTTCGTGTATCGCCTTTAATTAATTGCTAATTTCTGTGCACTATCCGGAAGTTATTGTACCTCAAATGGCGATAAACCCTGTTATACATGAAAATATAATTCCTGTATCGACAAATAATATAAATCACATAAACTTTATGATCAGCTTTTTCAGTAAAAAACATTTTTTAATTGACCATCTTGAGGGTTTCATTGATATTCATAATCATATATTACCAGGTATAGATGATGGTGCAAAAACCGTTGATGAGTCTATCGAACTTATAAAAGGTTTTGGTGAATTTGGTGTTACTGATTTTATATGTACGCCACATATAATGGAAAACTATTATCCAAACAATCCTACAACGATTAACAGTTCTCTTAGTTTACTTAAAAACGGTCTAAAAATGAACAATTTAGACCATGTACATATTGATGTGGCTGCAGAACACATGATAGATTCTGGGTTCGAGAAACTTCTTGAAGACCATAAATTTATGCCACTTTCAAAAAGCTATCTCCTCATAGAAATGTCTTATTTACAAGCTTCTATAAATTTTGATATAGCGGTTACCAAGATAACCAATACAGGTCTTTTTCCCATTTTTGCACATCCTGAACGGTATGCTTACTTTCATAATCATATAGGCAAATACAAAAGTATTAAGAAGAAAGGATTATTTTTTCAAATAAACATGTTGTCTTTGAGTGATTATTATGGTAAAGAAGTAAATCAAGCAGCCAATTGGTTATTAAAGAATAAATTAATAGATTTTATGGCTAGTGATGTTCACAAAATTTCTCAGTTGAATTCTTTAAAAAAAATAAGCATCAATGAAAAAACACTGATGCTTATTAAGCCTATAATTGAAAAAACTATTTATAATTTTAAATAACCAACAAAATCTTTAAAAAATTTTTTGAAATCAGAATTTAAGTCCTTGTTTAAAACCAAAGCTGTTTGATTCAAACTATAAGTAAAAAAGTACTTCAAAATTAGACTCTTTTTAAAATGTAGAGATTTTAATTTAGTTGAAATAAAAAAAACAGAAATTCCAATATAGAGTTTCCGTTTTTTTTATTTGCAAAAATTTAAATATTTTATCCTTCCCTCAAATTATGTGATTAAATAATTAGTTTCTTACCACTAACTTTTTAACAAATGGTTCATTTATACCTTGAATAAATGCATACACAGTATAAATTTCATTTCTTAAATCTCCAATATACATATCATAACTACCGTTTCCATTAAATGACTCTAAGTAATCATACTTCTTAACCAATCTACCACTTGTGTCATAAATGTATATAGCCAAAAGTGGTGCTGGCTCTTCTAAATTAATAAATATCTGAGTAACCTCACTAGCAGGGTTTGGAGAAATCACCATATTATCCATGGTTGCATCATAAACTTCATTCTCAGAAACCTCTATCTCAATTACTATACTATCTGTTAAACCTTGTTCATCAGTTACAATTAGTGTTACTTCAAATATTCCTGCAAATTCAAAAGTATATTCTGGATCTGAAATTAACGACGTATCCCCAGTTCCGAAGTCCCATGAGTAAGACACAACTTCTAAATCATCAGTAGAATTACTTCCAGTAAATGATATAGTTAAAGGTGATACTCCCGATAATACATCAGCCGAAGCAACAGCAACTGGCGCCAAGTTAATGGCTACATCGGTTACATTCCATGTAAAGCTTACTGTTGCTGATTCAGATGGAACACCGTCATCAGTTACCGTTATCTCGACCGTATAAGGACTGTTGGATGAAGCTCC
>NZ_FUYL01000004.1:200255-415045 GCF_900167935.1 Maribacter arcticus
CAGACTCCGACGGAGTACCGTCGTCCGTTACCGTGATATCGACTGCGTAAGGACTATTGTTGGCAGCACCAGTAGTAATGGTTCCGCTAATTAATCCCGTTACCATATCTATCGAAAGTCCGGTCGGAAGATTGGTAGCCGAATAGGCCATACCATCGTCCTCTGTATCTGTAGCATCTATTTGTAACGAGACAACATCTCCTACTAAACCATTTTGAACTCCTGGATTCGTCAACGTTGGAGCTTGATTAGCTGGTGTATTAACTGTAATAGTTAAAGTAGCAAGATTCGTTAGAACTCCATCACTAACCGTTAACTCTACATCATATGTACCAGGTGTATTGAAGATATGTGTTGGATCCGCAATCATCTCATTTGGGGTCCCATCTTTAAAGTCCCACAAATAGTTTATCACCCCTGTATCATCAGTTGAATTACTTCCTGTGAAATTCACTGTCAATGGAGCATCACCTGTTATAACATCTGCCTCTAACACAGCTACTGGAGCTTGATTACCAGCTTCGCCAATATTCCAAACAAATTCAACTGTATTTGATTGAGAAGGGCTACAGTCGTCTGTTACTGTTACCTCTACATTATAAGGGCTATTATCCGCAGCACCATTGGTTCCACCTCCCTGAAGAGACTCAGCAGCGGCTAACAACTGAGTTGGGGTATAATTTTGATCTACTTTATGTAAAGTCGCACGATCAATAAGATGACCATCAGATCTGGATGAAACTTCCATAGTATAAATACCTGGATTGTCAAATTGTACAAAAACTTTACGTGCATCATTATCACTGGTTTTTGTATTCCAATTCCATGCAATGGTGTTGGTATATACTTTTAACCAACCACCTGAAGAAGCACCCTGGACAATAGGTGTTTTTCCTACTCCCACAGGATAAACAATACCTGTAGTTCCTGCATCATCTATAGCTCCATAAAAATCATCCGCATCGTTAAAACGTAGCCATGCATCATTATGCTCTGTAGTCGGGTCAGTAGCCGCAATGATTCCAATCTTATTGTACCATTGAAATCTATAAAGTCCTGGTGTCGTTATTTCAACCTGAGTAGTAATGGTACCATTACCTGGGCTACCAAAACTATCTACTGAATTAAAAAGATAGCTATCACCTGTAAAACCAGACGCAGAGGTTTGTTCAGACCAATTACTTCCATAAGTCAAACTCTCCATTTCTATAACTACCAGACCATTATTTTCCTGATACGCACCAGTTCCTGAACCACCATTAGAAACCGTTCCAGTAATTAAACCCGTGTTGGCATCAATTGTTAAACCCGAAGGTAAGCCTGTAGCGCTGTATGTTTCATCTGTACAAGCCCCTGTTGCATTAATTTGAAGGGAAACAATATCACCTTCGTTATTATTTTGAGTTCCAGGATCAGTTACGTCCGGCACATCAATTGAATTGGATAAATTGATTTCCTTAGAAGAATTATTTCCATAATTAATGGTTAAAATAGCACTTCTATTAGCTCCAGTACCTGTGAGGGAAATTTCTATAGGATGTACAGTATTAGGATTTAACAATTGATTGGTTAACTCCCCTGATACTATATTAAAATCGCTGGCATTCGTACCAGAAATAATCATTGAAGTAATAAATACCCCAACGTTACCATTTTCTAAATTCAAATCAATGGATTCCGTTGCTCCATCAGCAATCAACAAACCGCTTAATGAAGTAAGGTCGCTAGCTATACTTGGACTACCTACAGGTGCATCCTCACCATAAAACTCCATATTTTTTTGATTCCCTCCTCCTTGTACTGGCGAACCGGCCAAGATAAATATGCCATTTCCAGAAACTATAGCCTGAGTACCATGTCTAGGTGAATTCAAACCAGGCAATGTACTCCATGATTGAGCTACTGGATCATACTCTTCAACGGTTGTTAAAGAAGGTCCAGCGATTTCACTTTCCCCACCAATGACCATTAATTTATCGTTAAAATTAACTGCAGAAGATCCACCTCTTGATGTTGGAATATTCTGACCAGCTGGCAATGTGGTCCAACTTTGACTTACAAAATCGTATACATCAACCTCATCTATTGTTGGTGCAAATGTTCCTCCTGGTCCTCCTGAAAGTCTACCACCTGAAACATATAATTTATCGTTAATAACTACGGCAGCAAAGTGATCTCTTTGTCTTGGCGTATTGGTCAAGACTGTCCATACACCAGTTGCAGGGTCAAATTCATCAAAATATGAAACATAGCCTCCATTGTGTCCTAGAGTATTACCGGCAACAACATAAAACTTATTATTGTACATAACCAATCCTGCTGACCCTCTTCTTCTATTGGCAGGTATTTGAGGACCTTGAATCCATTCTTCATTAGTTGGGTCAAATGCCCATACAAATTCAGCAGAGGTTTCGTTCGGGTAGGCATTATCCTTAAAGGAGCCTATTACCCAAATTAATCCTTGGTATTCCGTAGCTTGAAAATGATTAAATGCAAAAGGAGCTGAATCAACCAACGAGTTCCAAGTATTTGAATTATAATCATATATATCAATCGTTTTGGCGTTTTCCCTTCCACCCATTAGATAGAATTTATCACCTGCCTGAACAAATGAATTTTCATGTCTCGCCGTATACGTCTCATCTTCATTCTTATTGACCCAAGTTGAAGCCATAGTCCATGTAAATGAGGTACTTGCTGGAGCAGAACCCCGTTTATTCGCGGTAACTACTACTTTATGTACACCATTACTATTTGGTCCACCAATAGAAGCTGTTGCTTCAATTGTTCCGCTAATTTGACCACTACTTGAATCTATACTAATACCGTCTGGTTGACCAGATATATAATAAATGATATCCTCACCAGGGTCACCACCAGAAGCAGAGGCATTGAAATTAACTACTTCGTCTATGTCATTCGATTGATTGGCTATAGATGATATTGTTAAAGTAGGATTTGAAGAATCTACCTCTATAATTTCTATAGCACTAACTATAGGGTTTTCAGCAACTCCATGAAGAAATAGAATATTTATTTCACCATCATTAAGTCTCACTGGAAAAGAAAGCATACCCGCCGTCAAATGTCCGAACTCAGAAATTAAATCCAAATTATCTTTAACGATAACTCCTTCCAATGAAATATCAAATATTCTATCACCTATCTCATTTGCTGGCTCATAACTATTTCCTAAATAAAGATTTACGACATAATCTCCATTCTGCAAAGGAAATTTAAATTCCATCTCATTTCCTGTAGCAGCATCATAGCGTTCTCTTCCAAAAATTCCATCAAAAGTGGTTTTATCAATGTAAGCTGGTACAGTTGCATCTTTCTTATTGAACTCTAATGTAGAATTTATAGAAAATCCTGTATTTACAGAATACATACCTGATGTATATGCCCCATTTGTATTATTAAACTTCCAATCTGTGGCATCGTCAGTAGCAGTAACCAAATCACCTCCTACATTTACTCTATATGTAATAGCATCAAATATGATCCAATTAAAAGTAATAACGACCGCATCATTAGTTAATCCATCCTCATCATCTACCGTAATGGTAACAGTATAAGGACTATTTAATTCAGCACCAACTTCAGCAGTACCCCCTATTTGTCCATTAGTAGGTTCAATTACCAATCCTGGAGGAAGACCAACTGCTGTATAATTTTTATTATTGCCATCACCACCGAAAGCAATTACAGTTAAACTGCCGTCAAGTTGCTCACCAACAGGAGTTCTTTGATTTTCAATATCTGCCACATATATAGGTGTTTCAGAATCGGAAGCATCCAAAATTTCAATCCCGTTGATCATAGGGTTTTCAATAGCTCCATGGACAAAAGAAATATCAATAACACCATCGGTTACCTTAATAACATGACTTATTACAGCACCTACTTGATGCCCAAAAGTTCCTGATAGATCTATATCATTCAAAGCAGGATAAGTAATCCCTTCTAACTGAACATCAAACAAACGTTGTTCAGCAGCTGAAGTTCCTGACCAGCCGTTACCCATATAAAGTCTTACTTCATAATTGCCTTGTTGTGCCACCGGAAATGAATATGTAAGATTCGGTGCTCCTTTAGCACTATCCGCTCTTTCGGTATTAAAAATGGAACTTGGTGTTGTAGAAGGAACAGTAGGACCACTATTTACTGTAAAGGCAAAAGATTGGTTACTTCCGGGAACAGTAAGATAAGCGGAATTGTTTGTAGGAGTATCTTGCTCCCAATCAATATCGCCATCAATGGCCGCTATTTGCGGTCCACCCGCATTAATACGATATAAAACAATCGGTGAATCTGTAACATTAACTTCAAAAGTTTGCTCTACAATATTAGATTCTGCATCTGTAGCACGTATTGTAATATTTGATATTGCTGCTACACCAGGATAAGATAAAGTTAACTCATTACCATTAATAACCGCACCTACATTCGTATTCGAATTATTTTCAACTGTATATATAAGATTGGAAACTCCATTATTATCGTCAAAATAATTATCCAATTCAATTACCTCATCATTCGAATTAATATATCGATATAAATCTGGAATTTCGGTTACTATTGATGGTATATTGGTACTCACTTTGAGGTACTCCCAACTTCCTTCTAATTCTACACCGACCGTATTAGATGTACCAATAAATCCTACAGCCAAATCGGTATTCGCATCTTGTATTGCGACTAAAGTATTCCCAGTAGCTGTAATGGTACCTAATGTTTGCCGTACCCCATCTTCAATTTTGTAATCGAATTGTAAAACCCCCGTTATAGGATTAACCACTATATAAAGATATAAATTCGAACTTGGTCTATCTATTTCAGGTAATGGTAAGAAAAGAGCGTTCGCAGTATCAAGAACATCATTTACTTCTTGTATTACAGATAGTCCATTTTGGGTAATAACAAATTGCACAAAATTATCCTGAAAACCTGTTCCTAAGAAAATACCTAACTCACCGCCAATTGCATTAGAATTACCGTAAAGTTGCAGATTACTATCAAAGTTTTTCATCCAAGCCTCCACAGTAAAATCACCAGTAGTTTCACTTACCTGTACCCCCATCTGATAAGCTTTTTCCTGATCATTAGAAGTTCCTTTAGCTGTACCCCATCGCATATGTGAAGTCATAATTCCTGGTGCCCCTCCGAGAACATCATTAATATTGGGTTCATTGGGATTATAAGGATCTCCTTCTTCGGCCCGTCTATCAATCCAATCCAACCAATTGGGACCCGTATCCCCATTATTCATAAGACCAGTCATACCCAAACCAAAAATTCCTCCAATACCCTGTTGACTATTAAGTAAATCATTTTGTATTGGCAGCATGAAGGCATCGCTTCCACCAGTATCAGGATTTCCTAACTGAAAAGGATCTTCGCTATCCAGTATCCCATCATTGTCATCATCTGGATCATTAAGATTAGAAACAAAAGGAGCTCCTGCAGATTTATCAAAATCATCGGGTTGAGACCCTCCATTACAGGGATCAGTACCATTATCAACTTCATCTTGATTTGTATATCCATCACTATCATAATCAGCTAAAGCTTCATAAAGAGGGTCATTGGGGTCAATACAATTTACCGCATCCGCAGGTTCTATAACAACTAATTTACCGTTTAAGGTACCAGTCCAAATCGTTCCTGGAAAAATATCACTTCCACCTTGAGCGGTTAAACCTAATACATTACCTCCTATTCCTGTTATAAATGTGCTTGATAAGGTTTCAAGGCTACCATCTGGCTGTAACTCAACCCTTCTCACAACTCCAGTATTTACACCAGCTAATAAATCGCCTTCCATAGCACCTTCAAAATTGCTAGCTGAATATTCTACAATAGCATTTGTATTAGTTCCCCAACCTGTAATTATCGCATCATCATCACCCTCAGGATTAGGTAATCCTGGTCCTCGCCAATCTCCTTCGACAGGATTAGCTAAATTTATAGGAACTGGTGGCCAATCTGCCGGAAGTGCTTCTGCCACATTTGCAGTGGTATTTGGATCAGTACCATCTGCATTAGGATCATAAATTTTAGTTCTAAAAACTGCTGTCGTACCGTTATCAGTATACAGTCCCGCACTTATAGGGTTCGCTCTAATAGGATTAGGGTGTCCTCCATAATAAGACCCAAATGTATAATTTTGAACATTGGTTGTTATGAGCTCCAAGTGGTCAAGATTATTTATATACTCACCATCGGGAGCAGGGTTACTAATACCTCCTCCTCCAGTTTCGTTTGGATCATAGTCATTGTTTACAAAAGGGGTACCTTCGTTTATAGGGAATCCACCCCAGCCCACATTGGCCCCATTATCCGTTACATACACCGCTCCAGATTGAGTAATCACTAAATCATATGCATTTCGATATCCTGGAGAAAAAATTTGAACAGGTCCGCCAATAACTAATTTAGCTTGGTTTAGTCCGTCATTTCCACCAAACGGATCATTTACATCCACCCCATCGTAATTTGGATTATTAGGATCTGTAATTCCATTAACATTATTTCGTGTAGGATCGTCAACAGTAGGTAAATCATATATATAACTTCTACCAGCATCATTGGAAATAGGTAAGGCTTCCAATGCTGTTAAATTAATAGATAGTACCGCACCAGAAAGAGCATATTCAGTTATAAATGCAAAGTTATTAGAAGGCCCTCCTCCATTTGTATGTCCGCCCTGAGCAACCAATAAATAATCGATTCCACCAATAGTGGTAAACTGAATGCCATTTGTAGCATGATTTTCTTCAGACCTTGGTAATCCACGTACTATATCTACAACAGACCAAACTGACCCAGTTTTAGTAAAGCGAGTTATGATTCCTGAATTCGTATCTAAATTAGTATCTCCTTTATTAACATTACCTCCAATACGAATATCACTAGAAGAAACATAAATTATAGGTTCCTGAGGCGTACCAACTACCTTTATCCCTGTAGTCTCCCTTTGGGTTGAGCTATTAAGCGAACCATCGTCATTATGGTTTTGAATATTGGCAAGTGAATTCAAAATTTCCATATCCATTACGATATAATTGTTGGCGGCTACCTTCTCTACTGTTAAAACTTTTATAGCACCTGTATATTCAGCGACATATAGCCTTCCATCAGGACCAAATTCTAATGCAGTTATTCCAGATTGAAAGGAAGCAAAACCATTAAGATTCAAATTACTCTGCCCAAAATTAATTTGAGCATTTAAATGGCTAATTCCCAAAACACTAAACAAAAGGGTAGTGACAAGTGAAATAAATGAAAATGATTTTAGGCATTTATGTTTCATATTCTATAGAATAAAGTGATGCTAATATGTAACCGATTTTCACGGTCATTTAATTTTAAAACAAATATAATCGAATAACACTTTGAAAAAATATTACCCTTCTTATATTCGTTTAAACCTTAATGTTACTCGATAAAATACAGATATAAAAAACACACGAAATAGTAGGAAAAAAGCTATAAACCAGAAATAGGATATAAAGAAACACCAAACGTCCTATAAAATCAAAAGTAAAAGGAAGCTAAACAAATGGAAAACAGAAAGTTAAAAGGCTACAACTTACTTATACTATTTCCTTAATTTATACGCATAAAAAAAGCCGCAAGACGGCTTTTTTTATTAATATATTTTGAAAATACAAGCAAAATTAACTGTGCTTTAAATTATAATTATTACTAAAGACTTTTAGAATTTCCACCATTTTTTAGCATTTTTACCATACCCATAACCATATTTACCACCGTAGCCTAAGCTATCTAAACTTACATCGTTTACTACGAAGGAAACTCCTTTCAATTTACCTTCATCACGTAAATTCAATGGGAATTTAACGGCAGTTTCATCAGTAACACCAGCTCTTGTTACATAAATAATATGATTAGCATAAGGTGCAATTAATAATGTATCACTTACCACCATCATTGGAGCTGTATCTACAATGACATAATCGTACATTTCAGAAACTTCTTTCAGCAATTCTTCTACCTTAGAACTCATTAATAGTTCTGCAGGGTTTGGTGGTATCTTTCCTGAATAAATGACATCTATAGTATTATTATGTACCAACATTGGCCTAATAATATCCTTAACACCAATAGTATCATCTAATAGGTATTCTGTTAAACCTGCATCCTTATTTCTAGTAGCAGTTTTAAGCTTATCTACAGAATCCCCTGAAAAGAAAGAATATAATTTAGGGTTTCTAATATCTGCACCAACCAATAACACTTTTTTATCTGTACTTGCCAATATCATCGATAGATTAGAAGAAACAAATGTTTTACCTTCTCCTGGAGTACTTGAGGTAATATAAATAATATTGTTCTTGTTTTTATCAGAGGCGTGTTTAGTCTTGATTAAAAAGTCCAAATTTGCACGAATAATTCTTAAAGCTTCCGCTAATACAGATCGATCATCATTAATAATTATTTTACTATCCTTTTTAGCAAGTCTAGGCAATTCACCTAAGACAGGAATATCTTTGGTATATTTCTCTAAACTATGTTTATTATGAATTTTAGTATCTAATTGATCTTTAACATAAATTACACCAAATGGTAACAACAAACCTAGTATTAGGGCCGCTAAATAAGTTATTGCTTTTTTAGGTTTTACTGGCGTAGGACTAGAAACATACGCAGTATCTATAACATTAGACTTTGGAGACGCTGAAGCAAATGCAATTTGTGATTCCTCCCTCTTCTGTAAAAGATACAAATACAGTGATTCTGTCGTTTCTTGCTTACGGGTAATATTACGCAATTCTCGCTGATTTTCAGGTGCGGAATAAATAGTCCCTTGAATTCGCCCTAATTGACTCTGCAAAGTACTCACGTTCATACCAACATTACGTTCTAATGAATTTAAGCTAGATTGCATAGTATTTTTTATTCCATCTAATTGCTGATCAAGATTAACAATCATAGGGTTTTGCTCATTCGAACTCTTTAAAAGTCTCTTTCTTTCAGCTACTAATGCATTATACTGAACAGTTGCCTGGCTAAGGGCTCCACTACCAACATCTACAACAGGCATTTGATCATACCCTGTTTCACTAGCAACATAATCTTTTAATCCACTAACCATTTGCAGCTGCACCTTTGCATTCTCTAAATTCGAGCGACTGCTAGCACTAACCTGAACGGCAGCACCAACTTCAATACCTGAACCAGTCATTCCTTTTTCAGTCAATAATTCTTGGGCATCTTTATCAACATTAGTTAAGGTGCCAGAAATTAATTGAATTCGGTTGTTAATAAAGTCAGAAGTAGTGTCTGCAATACGTCGTTTTTCTTCAATGGCATTTCTATTATAAATTTCAATTAATTTATCTATAATATCTTTTGCCTTTTTGGGTATGGCACTAGTCATAGAAACATCTAAAATATTTGAAAATTCAGCAGTTACCGAAATATTAACAGCCGACTTAAAAGCACGTGCTACCTTTTCGACAGGACTAAGAGAGACCTGATATCTTTTACCAATTAAAGCCTTAGGATCCTTTACATTTGGAGTAATTACCATATCTCCTACAGGAGTTGAAATACCATTACCGTATGAATATATTTTAGACGGAACATTTTCGTTTTCAGTAAATCCAAAAGTATTATCTGAAGAAAATTCAATAAAAAAACTATAATTGGCGTTAGCTATAGTTGAATCTGCTGCAATAAAATTTATTTTAACAGGCGGATTAGTATACACTTCAGAATTAATAATATTACCTAAAGCTATGATACGAACATTAGCACCCAATTCCTTGACTACTTCTATAAAATTAGATCTCGAGCCTAAAATTTCAATTTCATCTTCTACTTGTTTTGATGAACCTCCAAAAACATTAAGATCCTGAAAAACACTCATTTCATTACCAGCGTTTTTCTCTTGAACTATTTGAATTTGCGATTTTACAGCATATTCAGGAGTAGTATATCTAATATTAACGTATGCAATTATTAATGCCACAAGACCACATAACACAAACCATTTCCAATGCTTTGCGTAGGTAGAAATTACATTTTTTATATCTTCTTTTTTATCTGAAAAACTCATAGCATGCTATTGAAGTGGGTAAGTGAAATTTCTCTAATCTCTATCTAATAAGTATAAGCGTAGTTGTAATTAAAAGGGAAGCAATAGAAATAGCTACTCCTGCCCTATTATCCAAAGTAGAAGAGGTTACTGCAGATTTGTTAGGTTGAACATACACTACATCATTTTGTGTTAAATAATACACAGGAGAATTCAAAGCATCTTTACTTGTTAAATCTATTCGGGTATACACTTTGGTACCGTTGAAATCACGAATAACCAATACATTGTTACGCATTCCCTTAATATTTAAATCATTTGCTAAACCAATCGCTTCCAATATTGTAATTTGTTCTCCATTTGCAAAATAAGTTCCGGGGTTATTTACTTGACCTAAAATAGTAACCGTAAAGTTCACCAGTCTAATATTAATAATAGGATTTTTAAGATAAGGTTGTAATTTTTCCTTTAACATTTTTTTAGTTTCCTCTGGCGTCAGCCCTAATAATTTAACTTCACCAAGTACAGGGAAATCAATATTTCCTTGTTTATCTACAATATAATCTAACTGTTCTGGCCTAGAACCGTTTCCTTGAATTCCTTTAAAAACATTAAATGGTAGACTTGCTTCAGCGTCTAATGTTGAAACATTTATAGACAATACATCATCAATTTTGAAAGTATTGTTATGTGAATTATCACTAACTATTGTTTCATAATCTTGTGCATCTTGAAAATAAACCACATCTTTTTTAGAGCCACACGAGGTTACAACTAACCCTATTACTACAAGTACTAAATATGTACTTAATTCAATTTTTTTTCTAATCATTTTGAAGATTAATTTAGCAACGGTAATTTCGTTGGAATGGTTATTATTGTTCTACAATTTTTAATGTCGTTTTATTTTGGAAATCACTGATATTTGAATTTTTATCTAATTCACAAAACTGCGAATTTTTTGAAACATATTCAGGAACAATTTCTTTCATTAATTTAACTGTGTTGCCACTAAAAAACATATTAGTAATACACAATTCATCAATTTTAGATCTTACCCTTGCATAATCTACATCGCGAACTTTACTAATCTTGATTTTTTGATGATACGTTGGCAACGTGTTTTCTCCATTGGCTAAAAGTTCTTCATATAGTTTTTCACCTGGTCGTAGACCAGTAATCTTTATATCAATATCTTCAGGGTAACGTAAACCAGAAAGTTTAATCATATTTTTAGCCAAATCATAAATTTTAACCGATTCTCCCATATCAAAAATAAATATCTCACCACCTTCACCCATAGCTCCTGCTTCCAACACTAATTGTGAAGCTTCTGGTATAGTCATAAAATAACGCGTAATATCTTTGTGGGTTAATGTTAACGGGCCCCCTTTTTCTATTTGCTTTCTAAACAAAGGTATAACAGATCCATTAGATCCTAACACATTACCAAAACGTGTAGTTATAAATTTAGTTTTGTTCTCATTCTGCATACAACTAATGTACATTTCTGCGATTCGTTTAGTAGCACCCATTACATTAGTAGGATTCACAGCCTTGTCTGTAGATATAAAAACAAATTTCTCAACACCATGTAGTACAGAAAGGTCAGCTACATTTTTAGTTCCACCGACATTAATTTTAATTGCTTCATAAGAGTTATATTCCATTAAAGGAACATGCTTATAGGCTGCAGCATGAAAAACCACATTTGGTCTGTGTTCCTCAAATAAAGCATTCATCCGATTTTTATCTCGAATATCTGTTACGATAGGAATAAAGTTATGAAATCCGTTTTGCTTTAACTCTTGCTGAAGGTCATACAGTGCAGATTCTGCAGAATCGATTATGATAAGTGATTTATATGAATAATTACATATTTGGCGAACAATTTCACTACCAATAGACCCGGCACCCCCTGTTACCAATATGGACTTATTCATCAACTCCATAGCAATCTTGCTATTCTTAATATTAATGGGTGCACGATCCAATAAATCTTCAATCTGTACTTGCTTTATTTGAGATACTTTTAATTCTCCGTTAATCCAATCTTCAATAGGTGGAACTATTTTAACAATTATAGGCAAGTCTACTAACCCCTCTACGGTTTTACGTAATTTTCTAGAGTCAATATTTTGTATTGAAAATATAATTTCTGAAATATTATTTTTTACAATAAAAGTTTCTGTTAAAGACTTCCTGCCAAATACAGGCACCCCATTAATATTTTTACCGATTTTTTTTACATCACTATCGACATAACCTAGTACTTTATATCTACTTTTAGAATGATTTGTTATAGCACCATGAGTAAGAACACCTGATTCCCCTGCACCATAAATTAACACATATTTATTCGCTTTAATAGTACCATTCATTCGATTATACATCGATTTAAATACGAATCTTGAAGCAGTAAGAACAACAAACGTTATCAAACTATTAATTATAATAATGGATAATGGCACCGTAAAGCTATTAATGAAATCTAATTGCCTATTTCCTATGACAATAAAGATTAAAATAATGCTTGATAAACATACGGCATTAAAGATATTATATACATCTCTCACACCTGTGTGTCTCACTACACCTTTATATGAGCCTACTATAAGAAAAGATATTAAAGCGGTAAGCACTACCATTGGTAATTGAACCATTAAATTCTTAACGTCAAAATCAAATGTTAAATTAAACCTAATCAGATAAGACAATACAAATGAAAAACCGACAATAAGAAGGTCAATACACAAAACAAGCCATTTTGAGGCGTAGCGTTGTGAAGAATTAGTCAAATATTTTAGTATCATAACAGTACTTTTTTTATGCAATCCGTAACTCGCTCTAAATCTGACAGACTAAGGTTACTACCACTAGGTAGGCAAAGTCCACGACTAAATAAAGATTCTGATGTTCCGTCAACAAATTTTTTATATTCATTGAAAATAGGCTGTAAATGGAGAGGCTTCCATAACGGTCTAGATTCTATATTCTCATCCAGCAAAGCTAATCGAATTCGTTCTCGAATTTCAAATGAAGGCGTCAGAATACAACTTAGCCATCGGTTGGAATAAAAACCATCTGCTTCGTGCAAAAATTCAATTTCCTTCAACGAAGCCAACTTATTTTGATAAAATTCAAAGTTACCTCTACGAGAATCAACTCGGTCTTGTAGTACTTCCATTTGTCCTCGACCAATACCTGCCAAAACATTACTCATTCGATAATTATACCCTACGTTTGAATGTTGATAGTGTGGTGCGTCATCTCTAGCCTGTGTAGCTAAAAATATTGCTCTATCTGTATATGCTTTATTTCTAGATACTAATGCACCACCGCCAGAAGTAGTGATTATCTTATTTCCGTTAAAGGACAGTACACCGATATCGCCAAAAGTTCCACAAGCTCTTTTCATATAAGTACTTCCCAATGCTTCTGCACTATCTTCCAAAACTGGAATGTTATATTCTTTTGCAATGCGCTGTATTTCTTCTACTTTATAAGGCATGCCGTAAAGATGTACCGCAATAATCGCTTTTGGAACTCCTTTTTCTATAATTCTATTTTCTATTGCCTTTCTCAAAAGTGAGGGAGACATATTCCAAGTATCTTTTTCACTATCTACAAAAACAGGCGTAGCACCCAAATACATTATTGGATTTGCTGATGCAGAAAAAGTAAAACTTTGACAAAGCACCTCGTCACCATGTTCAACTCCTAAAAGTTGCAACCCTAAATGGATTGCGGCAGTACCAGAGCTTAAGGCTGCCACATGCACCTGATCTCCTAATTTTTCAGATATAGCATACTCAAAAGCATTAACATTAGGACCCAAAGGAGCTATCCAATTGGTATCAAAGGCTTCATTGACATAATCTTGTTCTGACCCTCCCATGTGAGGAGAGGACAGCCATATTTTTTCTTTTGTGTCTATCACTTTTGACTTTTAGTATTTAAGTAAATGTACGTCTAGTTTTTACTAAAGGTAAATTGCAATACCATAATTCGATTAATCCTAAAATTAAATCGTTCAACTACTTTTAACAATCCATTTATAGTAAAATTCTACCTTTCACCTTAAGAATTTACCTTCATATTATTTCAATTTAATTTCCAATCGAAAAACTTTCACAATTCATGTGTTAAAAATCACACCTAAAATGCCTTTTAGAAACTAAAATACATGCTACCTAAAACTTCAAATCGTCAATAGAATTAAAATTGAATTTAACTTAATTCTGTACTCATTTAAAATTATGATATCGTATAAATATGTTATTGAATACTACATTATACCATAATTTTCGATAGTATAACGAAACAACTTACGCCTTATTAAAAGTACTAAAATCTTTATGATCTCTTTTGTACAAATCATCAGAAGGCAAAGATTTAAAATATTCGTAAGTCTTTCTCATTCCTTCTTCTCTTAACACTTTAGGCTCCCACTTTAAAATCTCTTTTGCTTTAGAAATATCAGGTTGACGTTGCATTGGATCATCTTGAGGTAGCGGTTTATAAATAATTTTTTGCTTCGTTCCAGTCAATTTAATAATCTCTTCTGCAAAATCTTTAATAGTAATTTCATGAGGATTACCAATATTTACAGGCATATCATAATCACTTAATAACAACCTATAAATACCTTCTACTTCATCATCTACATAACAAAATGACCTTGTTTGATCTCCTTTGCCAAAAACGGTTAAATCTTCTCCCCTTAGCGCTTGTCCAATAAAAGCAGGTATAACTCTACCATCATTTAACCGCATTCTAGGTCCATAGGTATTAAATATTCTAACAATTCTAGTTTCTACACCATGAAACCTATTATAGGCCATCGTTATTGATTCCATAAAACGCTTGGCTTCATCATAAACTCCACGAGGCCCAATAGTATTTACATTACCATAATACTCTTCTGTTTGCGGGTGTACTAATGGATCTCCGTAAATTTCAGAAGTTGATGCTATTAAAATTCTAGCATTTTTCTCTTTTGCCAGACCTAATAAGTTATGAGTACCAAGGGCACCCACCTTTAGAGTCTGAATCGGTATTTTCAAATAATCAATAGGACTTGCTGGAGAAGCAAAATGCAATATATAATCTAAATCTCCAGATATATGTACAAATTTAGTGACATCATGATGAAAAAACTCAAACTGTTCTAAGTGAAACAAATGCTCCAAATTCCTGATATCTCCTGTAATTAGATTATCCATAGCAATAACATGGTATCCTTCCTTTATAAAACGGTCGCAGAGATGTGATCCCAAAAATCCGGCTCCACCTGTAATTAAAACTTTTTTCAAAATATTTTTATTTTAGGTTATACGAAGATAGGTCAATGACAGTAACGACGAAAAAGGAATACCCAAAATACTTTAAACTTCAAAAAAATTGGATGAAATCATACTAAACAGGTAAAATAGCAGTTCACAATGTGTATAACTTTATTTTCAACCGTTATAATACCTGTTATAAAGGTTATATAATACATTTAGTACCCAACGATAAAAAAACATGAAATCTATTAAATAAACTCTTTAACGACTAAATACTAGTTATTAAATTATCTTTGCAAATTTCGCACGTGATTCAAATAAAAAACATGAAAAAAATTACAAATATATGCTGTATAGGCGCTGGTTACGTAGGTGGACCAACCATGTCTGTTATAGCAAGTCAATGTCCAGATATTAAAGTTACTGTTGTAGATATTAATCAGGACAGAATTAATAGTTGGAATGATGAAGATTTGGACAACCTACCTATATACGAACCAGGTTTAAAAGAAATTGTTAGTAAAGCAAGAAATAAAAACCTTTTTTTTTCTACCGAGGTTGACAAAGCTATAGACGAGGCTCAAATTATCTTTATTTCTGTAAATACGCCAACTAAAACCTACGGTAAAGGAAAAGGGCAGGCTGCAGACTTAAAATTTGTAGAACTTTGTGCAAGAAATATTGCGAAAGTTGCTAAAGATGACAAAATTGTTGTCGAAAAATCTACCCTACCTGTTCGTACCGCAAGTGCTATTAAAAGTATTTTACAACATACTGGAAATAAAGTTAATTTCGAGATATTATCGAATCCTGAATTTTTAGCCGAAGGTACAGCTATAGAGGATCTTTTAAATGCAGATAGAGTACTTATTGGTGGCGATGACACACCCTCAGGACAGGAAGCTAAAGATACTTTAAGTTCAATATACGAACAATGGTTACCTAAAGAGCGTGTATTACAAACCAATGTATGGTCTTCTGAACTTTCTAAATTGGTTGCCAATGCTTTTTTAGCACAACGTGTTTCTTCAATTAACACTATTTCTGCATTATGCGAAAAGACAGACGCAAACATACAAGAGATTTCTAGAGCGATTGGCTATGATAGCCGAATTGGATCTAAATTCTTAAATGCTTCTGTTGGTTTTGGTGGTTCTTGTTTTCAAAAAGATATTTTAAATTTAGTATATATCGCACGTTCTTATGGTCTTATGGAAGTAGCCGATTACTGGGAACAGGTTATTATAGCAAACGATTATCAAAAAAGTCGTTTTGCAGAACATATGATTTCATCATTGTACAATACTATTTCTGGTAAAAAGATAGTTCTTTATGGTTGGGCATTTAAAAAAGATACCAATGACACAAGGGAATCTCCTGCAATAGCGGTAGCTGATGCTTTATTGGAAGAGCAAGCTGAAATTTTAGTCTACGACCCTAAGGTTTCTGCCGAACGCATTTATGCTGATCTTGATTATTTGAACACACGTTCTCCAGAAGAAAACAGAAGATTATTAAAAGTAACAAATGACCCTATAGAAGCAACTGCAAAAGCTCATGCAATCGCTATTTTGACGGAATGGGACGAGTTCAAGACTTACGATTGGGCTGCTATATATGAAAACATGTTAAAACCAGCATTTGTTTTTGATGGCAGACGTTTGTTAGATACCGAAACAATGAATTCTTTAGGCTTTAATTATTATAAAATTGGGCAGTCATGAAAATTTTAGTAACAGGCGCTGCTGGGTTCATTGGTTTTTTTGTCGCAAAATCTCTTCTGGATCAAGGGCATACCGTAGTTGGTTTAGATAATATTAATGATTACTATGACATTAATCTCAAGTATGACAGATTAAAAGAATTAGGCATTGAAAAAAACGATGCTGAAATTTTCAACAATCTAGCATCTAGTTCAACTTACGAAAATTTTTCTTTTATACGACTAGCTTTGGAAGATCGCGAAAATCTTCCTTTATTATTCAAAGCGGAAGCATTCGACAAAGTCTGCAATTTAGCAGCTCAAGCAGGTGTTCGCTATAGTATAGAAAACCCTGAAGTTTATGTGGACAGTAATGTAGTAGGGTTTTTGAATATTTTGGAATGTTGTCGAAATTACAACATTAAACACTTAGTATATGCTAGTAGTTCTAGCGTTTATGGGCTGAATGAAAAAATACCATTTGAAACTAGTGACGCCGTAGACCACCCAATTAGCTTATATGCCGCTACCAAAAAAAGTAATGAACTTATGGCTCATACCTATGCACATTTGTATGGGTTTAAAACCACAGGATTACGTTTCTTTACCGTATATGGCCCGTGGGGAAGACCAGACATGGCCATGTTTTTATTCACTGACGCCATAGTTAACAACAAACCTATTAAGGTTTTTAACAATGGTAAATTAGAACGTGATTTCACCTACATAGATGATATTACGGAAGGTGTTGTTCGCATTATTCAGAAGCCAATAGTAAAAGAATCAGATAAGGAAAATCTATTTAAAATATACAATATAGGGAATAGTAAATCTGTGAAGCTTATGGATTTTATTACTGCAATAGAAGAAAGTTTGGGCACCACAGCTAAAAAGGATATGTACCCTATGCAACCTGGTGATGTTGAAAGAACTTGGGCCAATGTAGATGATTTAATTGCAGATTACGACTACAGACCTAATACACCAATAAAAAGTGGAGTACAACAATTTGTTGACTGGTATAAGACCTATTATGGTCCATTAACTTAATAATGATTTTATATAGGTGCTATACCGTTGGTTAAGCTTATAGTAAAGTTTATTTATATTTTAATAAAATAAAATCATATCCTAAATCGCAAAGCAAATTAAACAGATGAATTTATATAACCTCAATTCAAAATTTCACATCTTAGTTACTGGCGGTGCTGGCTTTATTGGTTCTAATCTTTGTAACGCTTTATTACAAAATGGAAACCAAGTTACCTGCCTTGATAATTTTGCTACAGGAAAACGCGAGAACTTGGCTCCTTTGATGGATAATCCCAAATTCAATTTAATTGAGGGTGATATTCGTAATTTAGAGGATTGCCAAAACGCTTGTACGGGTGTTGATTACATATTACACCAAGCTGCCCTAGGGTCGGTACCAAGATCCATAAATGACCCCATTACTAGTAATGACGTCAATGTCTCTGGGTTCTTAAATATGCTAGTAGCAGCACGTGATGCCCAAGTAAAACGTTTTATATACGCAGCAAGTTCATCTACCTATGGTGATTCTACGAATATGCCAAAAGTAGAAGATATTATCGGCAAACCCCTTTCCCCCTACGCCATTACAAAATATGTAAATGAATTATATGCAGATGTATTCAGTAAAACATACGGTATAGAAACCATTGGTTTACGCTATTTTAATGTGTTTGGAAGAAAACAAGACCCAAACGGAGCTTATGCAGCGGTAATTCCAAAATTTGTGATGCAATTGATGAAACATGAATCTCCTGTTATCAATGGGGATGGTTCTTTTTCAAGAGATTTCACTTATATAGATAATGTCATTCAAATGAATGTGCGTGCAATGGTTACAAAAAACCAAAACGCTATGAATACCGTATATAACACTGCCTATGGCGAACGAACCGATTTAAATGAACTCACCCAACTCTTAAAAGAATATCTAAGTGATTTCGATCCCGAAATAAAGAATGTTGAAAATACCTATGGCCCTACTCGTGCAGGAGACGTACCACATTCTTTAGCTTCCATAGATAAAGCAAAAGAACTTTTAGGCTATGATCCACAATTTGATATAAAGACTGGACTTAAAGAAGCTGTGAATTGGTATTGGGAGAATTTAAAATAATGGTTTGAGTGATAGTTGATAATTGACAGGTTACCTTGTTTCATAAAAAGTAACAGAGCCAAAAAATAGCATAAAATAAAACATAATTTGAAGAACATAGCGAAAGCAAAATGAATAAGAATTAAAAATATGAACGATATTAAAATTGCCATTTTAGGTTTAGGTTATGTAGGCTTGCCACTTGCTAGATTATTTGCAACAAAGTACCCTGTAGTGGGTTTTGATATTAATCAAGAACGTATCGATGAACTTAGAAAAGGTCATGATAGCACACTTGAAGTTGAAGATGATATTTTACAAGGGGTATTAAAAGATAGCCCAAAAATAGAGACAGGATTATTCTGTAGTAATCAATTAGCGGATATTGCAGACTGTAATTATTATATTGTTACGGTACCCACACCAGTAGACAGCACTAATCGCCCAATTTTAACTCCTTTATATAAGGCCAGTGAAACAGTTGGCCAAGTATTAAAAAAAGGAGATACGGTTATTTATGAGTCTACCGTATACCCTGGCGTAACCGAAGATGAGTGTATTCCGGTTTTAGAAAAACAAAGTGGTTTAATATACAACAAAGACTTTTTTGCCGGGTATTCGCCAGAACGTATTAACCCGGGCGACAAAGAACATACCGTAGAGAAAATACTTAAAGTTACGTCTGGATCTACCCCTGAAGTTGGTAAAAAAGTAGATGCACTTTATGCATCGGTAATAACAGCAGGAACACATTTAGCCCCAACAATAAAAGTAGCGGAAGCAGCAAAGGTTATTGAAAATTCGCAGCGTGATATTAATATTGCCTTTGTTAATGAATTGGCCAAAATTTTCAACTTAATGGGTATTGATACCCATGATGTTTTAGAGGCTGCAGGAACCAAATGGAATTTTCTTCCCTTTAAGCCAGGTTTGGTTGGGGGTCACTGTATTGGTGTAGACCCTTATTATTTGGCTCAAAAAGCACAAGAGTTTGGCTACCATCCCGAAATTATTTTGGCTGGTAGACGTATGAACGATACTATGGGTAAATATGTTTCATCTGAAGTCATTAAGTTAATGGTGCAGCGTGATATTAAAATAAAAGGGAGTTCAATTTTAGTACTAGGCATCACCTTTAAAGAAAACTGCCCAGATGTTCGTAATACAAAGGCAGTAGATGTTATCAACAACTTAAAGTCTTATGGTACTAATGTGACCATTTATGACCCTTGGGCTTCAGCGAAACAAGTGGAGCATGAATACCAAATGAAAGTAACAAAAGATGTTCCTACTGAAAAGTTTGACGCTATTGTGCTAACGGTAGCGCATAACGAATTTTTAGAAATGGAGCTTAAGAGCCTGCTAAAACCAGAAGGTATTCTTTATGATGTAAAAGGTATTCTCAAAAAGGATGTGGATGGGAGATTATAATTTCAAAAGTCATTGTTTATTTATTGCTATTACATAAAATAAACCTTATATCCAATCAGATTATACAATCAAAGAAATCACATAACAAAAATCCTTACAAAATATACATAGTAAATATTTAAAATTAATGGACTTCATTATGGATTACTACAAAGTTTTGATTAGTTAGCCATTAAAGAGATAATATATGGGTAGCATATTGAAGGGTAATTATAATTATCACACCTTAGACTGATAAAAATAGAGATGAAGTTTTTTATTAATTGGGAAAAAACTAGATATAGAAATAAATTCTATTTTGATAACTACTTTGTTCAATAGTAAATAAATATTTGTCATTCTACGTATATTAAGTAATCCTTCAATAAGAAATGAACTATAGAAATTACAACCTCTTTCTATGATGAAAAATATTCAAGAAACTGCCATAGAGATTGATGATCTTAATTTATTAAGGGCTATTGCCATTCTACTCGTGGTCTTAAGACATTGTTTTGCGCCTTTTATGAGCTCGTGGCCTGTAAGCACTTTTTATGAATATAATATATATGCAGATATAACCGGTAAATATATTTCTACCATATCAATGCCTTTGTTTGTTTTCATTTCGGGATTCCTCTTCAGTTACCTAAGAAATAACTTAAAAAAGTACCCTACTTATACCATTTTACTATCAAAGAAAACAGCTCGCCTTTTAAGACCCTATTTTGTTTTGGCTCCTCTTTATATTGTAGTCTTTATAGACATCAATACAACCTTTGATTTTTTAAAACAATTTTGGATGGGAGCAGGTCATCTATGGTTTCTTTTGATGATTTTCACCATTTTTATGCTGTTTTACCCTTTAGAAAGCTACTTCAAAAAAAATCCATTAAAAAGCTTTGTAGCAGTAGTTCTTCTATTTTGCTTGTACCCTGGTTTCTCTGTTCTAGAGCTATATCCTATATCTAAAGCTTTTCAATATTTACCTTTCTTTTTTACAGGCTACTTTTTCCATTACAACAGTATAATTATTTCAAAATTATTAAAAGGTAAATTTTGGATTTTATTTTTTTTGCATTCGCTTTTATTTATTGGGTCTTTATTCATTCCTGAATTTATTCAAAACGGTATATTAAAAACCTTATTCAGAGCATTTATAAATTTGCCATTAGGGCTTATGTCGGTTTCAATGCTTTTCCTTTTTTTTACAATAGCAAAAAAACGTACCACATCCAATGAAAGTCCAATTATTGAGAACATCAATATAACGAGTTATTATATCTATATTATTCATCAACCTTTACTGTTGTGGTTATTTCAATTAAAGTTTTTACAGGCTTTGCCTCCTTTGTATGTAATTTTGCTTGTCTTTCCAAGTGTTATATTGTCATCTCTTATTTTGGGTAATGTTTTACTGAAATTTCATTGGGGTAGAAGATTAATAGGAGCTTCATAGTACCTATTAAGTTTTGGCATTTTGAGCGGGATATAAATAAGTACACTATTTAAAATTGAATTATAAAGGAATAGGCCTAAATGGTATTAAAAGATAATTTTGTTCCTTAGTAAGACTTAATAGTCGAACCACTTTTAGAACACTTAATGCTTCTCTATTTCAATTTTTGACCAAACTCTATTATTGATAGTATAAGATTATCCTTTTATTACCACATTTATATGAAAACAGAATACTGTAGTGCTTTGAACTTAAATACTTTTCAAATTTATTATCCCAATCAAGTAAATTCTTCCCTTTATTTATAAAAATGTTAACAGAACAGGTAGTTTATCGAGTTTTTAATAAAAGTAGTGCATTTCATCGATCAATAAAATCCGATAATCGATTCTGTCCGTAAGCATTAAGTTGAAATTCTAAATAAAGTCTAATAATTAACATATTAAAATAAGGATTATTTCCGAAATAAATAAAAATTATCAACGTTGAAGTATAGAGCCCCAAAGGTAAAAGAGCAGTTCATCGAAAATATTGATTATTTCACCGACAAAAAAAAATATTCTCGTACTATTGTATCCCAAATGAAATCATTTTTTATTCTAATACAAAATACCTACTTATGCCCATAACAACAAATACCCTTCAAAAGGTAACCCTCACCTCCTTTGTTTTATTCAGTCTTTTTTCCTGTAGTAAAGATGCCGATCTTTTATCAGAATATGTGATTACTAAAGATGATGGTTTACAAAGTATTGCACTGCTAGCCAATGATAGTTTTTACATGGCGCCCGGTCAAGGTTCTATTCTAATGGATGTTTTAAATAATGATAATATTAGCGACAACGCTAACGTTACCATTATAGAAACTTCATCGCCAATAAATGGTACTGTTACCATAAATAATGATAACACATTAACATACAAAGCTTGGGAAGACCCTACCCTTATTAACACTAATTCTATCCCAGAGGAAACAACTCCAGAACAAACAACCCCTGTTGAATCGACACCAGAGGAAACAACTCCAGAACAAACAACCCCTGTTGAATCGACACCAGAGGAAACAACCCCTGTTGAATCGACACCAATAGAGGACACCTTTACCTATACCGCAGAAGTAGTAGACGAAGAAACGGGTACAGCTACTATAGAAGAAGCTACAGTAACTGTGTCATCGACAAATACAGATATGGGCGAACTGTTAGCTTTCCCAGGAGCAGCTGGATATGGAAAAAATACAACTGGAGGTAGAGGTGGCATGGTCTATCGTGTTACAAATTTAAATGATAGTGGTGCAGGAAGCTTAAGATATGGCATTGAAACTTTAAATGTTACACGTACAATAGTATTTGAAGTTTCTGGATATATTGATTTAGAAACTCCTATAAAAATTAGAGCGGGATATGGGAATATTACAATTGCCGGACAAACAGCTCCAAATGATGGTATCACTATTCGCGGTTCTTCAATTTGGATTCACGCTGAAAATGTAATAGTACGGTACTTAAAAATTAAACCTGGAAAAAATGCTTATAATCCAGCAGGTCTCTCATCATCTGACCCTAATTATGAGCCGGATGATGGAATAAAAATTGTTGCGTATTCAGGTAATTCTATAGAGAATATTATAATTGACCACTGTACTGTAACATGGGCTCATGATGGCTTGATTGATGTAGGTTCTCCAAATCTTGATTTAAGCACCTATGCCAGAAATATAACTATTCAAAATTGCTTATTGGGAGAAAATATTGATAAGCATTATGGAGTATTGATTCAAAGGGCTTACGATTTGTCATTTTACCGTAATATAATAGCTTTTACAAATTCTAGAAACATTGCAGTACAAAGTGCAGAAGGCAAAGGAGTGGAAATGGTAAATAATCTAATCTATGGAACACCAAAAGCAGCATGGTATATCCAAGGTAATGTTGTAGATTTTATAGGGAACAAATTTATTACTGGGCCATATGAACGACAATATCAAACATTTAGAATGGAACTTGGTCCACTCGATTACAATATTGAAAACTCAGCTATATATTTAAATGGCAATGTTGATGACTCAAAGAATGCTGATGACAGCTATAATAATACAGCTTCACCGTATATTGTTAATTCTCCAAATCATAACACCAATTTAGAAATAATTTCTCAATCAGAACTTGAAAACAGTTTAATCGATTATGTCGGTGACAATATACACTACGATGAAGCAGATATTAGAATTATGAATTCCATTAAAAGCAGAACTGGTAATATCATATCTAATGAGAATAGTGTTGGTGGTTACCCTACCCTAAAGTCAGATATTAGATCTGAAAACTATGATAGCGATAAAGATGGTATGTCTGATGCTTGGGAAAGAAGTACATTCGGTAACTTATCAAAGAAATCTGATACCGATGAAAATGGTGATGGGTATACCAATTTAGAAGCCTTTTTATATTCGCTAGAACTATAAAATATTAACAAAATTAATTTTGACTAAAAAGACGTTCCTTTGAACGTCTTTTTGTTTTTTATGAACTATTTTTATTTCAAATTTGCATATTGGATTTGTTAATAATCCGTTACAAAATGAAAGAAAAATTAAAATCATTATATCAAACTTCAAAATTAGGCTTTATTTTTATTGGACCATTCGCTCGTATTTATCAATATTTTCTACATAAAAAGTATTTGTCTCGAGAAGCATTTGTTAAACAAAGATTTAAAAAATGTTTTGGTTATGAATTAAATCTAAATGATCCCCAAACACTAAATGAAAAAATTAATTGGTTAAAATTAAATTATTGGAATCCTTTGTCTACCCAAATGGTAGATAAATTTGAAGTAAGAAATTACATTTCAAAAAATATTGGTGATGAATACCTTGTTCCCCTACTCTACACAACAGAAAACCCTAGAGATATCATTTCTGAAAATTTACCTGATATTGCCTGCATAATAAAAACAAATCATGATAGCTCGGGAGGCATTATCGTAAGAAATAAAAGTGAAGTGAAAAATTGGAAAGAAATTCAAAACCGATTACATGCCAATATGTCTCAAAATTTTTATTGGGACGGTAGAGAGAAACCATACAGAAATATAAAACCCAGAATAATTGCAGAAAAACTCTTGACCGACAATTCGGGAACTTTACCTGCTGATTATAAGGTTCATTGTTTTAATGGAAAAACAAGAATGATTAACGTAGATATGGGTAGAGGCACTAAAAACCATTATAGGAATTGGTATTCAAGTAACTGGAAACGTGAACCTTACAAATGGTCTTCAGTTTTAGGTGACGGTACCTTAACAGATCCAAGTGAAAAAGATGTACCAAAACCTGAATTATTAGAAAAAATGCTCTTATTGTCTGAAAAATTGGCAAAAGGTTTCCCCTATTTAAGAGTAGATTGGTACATTTTCAATAATCAGCTATATTTTGGTGAATTAACCTTTCATCACAATGGTGGTCATAGACCTATTTATCCAGAATCGTGGGATTTAAAATTAGGGCAAGAGTTAGATTTAAAATAACACCATCACTTCAATTTTAAATTATTATGTCATTATCACAAGGAAATCACTAAATTTTTTAACTAAGAATAGAGGCTAAATACAGAAATTAATCTTTTAACAATTAAATTACTCATTATCAACAGTAATAAAACCTCATTTTAAAAGTTACATTTAGGCTAGATTTACCTAAATAAGACACAATATGAGCAAAAAAAATATAGCCTTTGTTATTTATTCCTTGAATTCTGGTGGAGCAGAGCGAGTTGTTTCCACACTAGCTAATGGGCTTACTAAATATTATAATGTCACCATCATAACATTTACTGATATTCCACCATTTTACGAATTAGATGAAAAAGTAAATGTGGTATATTGTTTTTCCAATCTTCAGCCAAGTAAAAATTTTATAGATTCTATATCTACAAATTATAATCTTTTCAAACAATTAAAAGTAAAATCAAAAGCACTATCAATCGATTTATTAATTGGTTTTATGACCAATACCAATATACTCACAGTTTTGGCGGCCAAATCGTTAAAAATTCCAGTTTTGATAAGCGAAAGAATTAATCCGAAGTTTAGCATATTACCTAAATTATGGAGTATTATGAGAAGATTAACCTACCCCAGTGCAAATTATTTAATAATTCAAACAGAACCAATTAAACATTATTTTGAAGCTTTTGTTAAAAAAGATAAACTTAAAATATTACCAAATCCCATTTCATCTGTACACCGAGAATTTAAAGAAAAAATTAACCTTCCTATAAAAGAAAACATTGTTTTAAGCGTTGGTAGATTAAGTAATCAAAAAGGGCACGATATTGCAATAAAGGCTTTCACCAAACTAAAACCAAATAATTGGGAGTTACATATTGTTGGTGAAGGTCCAAAAAGAAAAGAATACGAAGAGTTAATCATTAAACTGAAAATGACCGATAAAATTAAACTTATTGGTAGAGACAATAATATTTCAAATTATTATCTAAAATCTAAGATATTTATTTTTCCAAGTCGTTTCGAAGGATTTCCAAATGCGCTTACAGAAGCTATGTACATGGGCTTACCCAGCATTTCTACGGATTGCCCTACTGGACCTTCAGAATTAATAGATAATGATAAAAATGGGTATTTAATACCTGTTGATGATGTTGAAAATTTAACTGCCAATTTAGAAATATTAATAAATAATAAATCTTTAAGGACAAAATTAGGCGATAATGCAGCTCTTAGTGTTACACATTTGGAAGAAGACAAGGTAGTAGAACAATGGTTAAAATTAATTTCCGAAAGTCTTAACTAATGCATTTAACTTCTATAATTGATAACGTTAAATTAAAATCTAAAGAACTTTTACAAAAAAAAGTACTTCAGAACATAATTTTAGTCAGTGGAGTAACATTATTTATTAGCATTTTAGGTTTTATCAAAGAAACCGTAGTTGCAGCAAATTATGGGCTTTCTATTGAATTGGATACCTTCTATGTTGCAATTTTAATACCCGGTGTTATAAATACGGTTTTTCTTGGTTCATTCAAAAGTGTATTTATACCCAATTATATTAACGAAGTAGGAAAAAAAGGTAACATTGGTAGCTTTCAATCTACTAGTTTAATGATTACTCTAGTAGTAAGTTTATTTTTCGCTGGTATTAGCTATTTAGGAACGGATACTTTTCTTGAAATACTATACCCTAATAAATCATTGGAGTTTTACAATCTTGTAAAACTCCAATTACCAATTCTTTTATTCGCTATATTTTTCTGGGGCATTGCCTCAACCTTAGGTGCATTATTAAATGTAAACGATGAATATCGATTAAGTTCTTTTGCGGGTATTTACACACCAATTTTCATACTAATAGGTATCTATTTTTTTAGTGATCAATTTAAAAATACCATATTAGCTTGGGGAACAACATTGGGCGCCTTTGCTAGTTGTGCTTATTTATTGATAGTTGCTAAAAAAAAGAATCTAATTGTTTTAGGAAAACCAGATTATCAAAATAGTAATATCAAAATAGCCTTTAAACAACTACCTGCAAAAATCAGCTCAGGTCTTTTAACTGCCTTGAACTCTGTTGTAGATCAATTTTTTGCTGCTCAATTGGTTATAGGTTCTATTGCAGCTTTGCAATATGGCTTAAAAATACCTGCCTTTTTAAGCGGCTTGTTATTGGTGGCTTTTGGCAATGTACTACTCCCCTATTTTACCAAATTGGTTTTAAGCAATAGGAAATTAGCTTTTGAGAATCTTTTTAAAAATTTAAAATGGGTTTTTATTGGATTGGTAGTGATAACAATATTTGGAATTTTGGTATCTGATTTGGTAGTAACCCTATTATATCAACGAAAGGAGTTCACAGCTGAAGACACTCAAGTAGTTTCTACTATACAAAAGGTATTTCTTGCATACATTCCCTTTAAAATTACAGGTATGATTATGGTTAATTTTGCCACCAGCATCAATAAAAACAGTATTATGGCATACATATCTTTAGTAGCCTTAGTACTAAATGTTTTGTTGGACTATGTTTTCATGGAAATGTATGGCGTTTTTGGTATAGCACTTTGTACAACAATTATAACCGTTTTAAAAAGTATGACCATGTATTGGTATTTAAAACGTTTAAAGCAAGAGAATGATTCTATTACACAATAAAACTACTTTGAAAGCGTATTTATAAAATCAATAGTTAACTAAAATTATATGAAAAAAGTTTTTAAGTGGGTATATCATAATACTCTATTTGGTAAATTATTGATTTATTCTTTTCACACCAGTAAAAATAAACTTTGGCCAGATGAATGGGTTATTAGATATAATTATAGGAAAAGAAGAAAAAAATCGTTGAACTTAAAAGATCCTCAAACCCTTAACGAAAAAATTAATTGGTTAAAGTTGAACGACAGGAGGTCCTTACACACCCAATGTGCTGATAAATATGCAGTACGTAGTTATGTAAAGAAGAAAATCGGTGAAGATTACTTAGTGCCTCTATATTTTCAAACCCAAAACCCGGAGGATTTAAAACCAGAAAATCTACCTGATATTCCATGTATTATAAAAGCAAACCATGATAGTAGTGGAGGAGTTTTCGTGCATAACAAAAATAAATTGAACTATCCTGAATTACAAGGTAATTTGAAAATTAGATTGGGAAAAAATTATTATAGCTCTAGTAGGGAATGGCAATATAAAAACATTACCCCTCGAATTATAGTAGAAAAATTACTAATAACTAAAACCGGTAATATTCCATTGGATTTTAAAGTACATTGTTTTAATGGAAAAGCCCACATGATTCAAGTGGATATAGGGAGAGGTACAAATAAACACTATAGAAATTGGTATTATACAGACTGGACGAGATGCCCCTTTAAATGGACATCAGTTTCAGGTTTAAAAGAAACTAATCCTGCTGAATTTGATGTTTCACCGCCTAAAGATTTAGAAAAAATGTGCTTGTTATCCAACCATTTAGCAGAACCATTTGATTATGTTCGCGTAGATTGGTATGATGCAGATGATAAATTGTATTTTGGTGAAATAACATTTCATCACGATAGCGGTAATAGACCTATTGAACCTGAAGAATGGGATTATAAACTTGGGGAAATGGTTAAGTTAAATTCTAATGTAAACTGAAAAATATTTTGGCAACTCAAGTATTAAAATATCTTGTTCTATTTTTAGTATTGTGTAACATACCTGGTTATTTATATGTATTTACAAACGCTACACTTTCTTCAGCTGTTAGCATACTAACATCTATATTTTTAATACTATTTTTTTTTCTTTCAAAGCCTTGGCAAAAACCTGTAATACCATTTATTCTTTTTACAATTTTATATTTTACCATTGGTAGTTTAAATTATTATGGTGGAGAAGCTGAATTATTTAAAGAGTTTATTCGCTTTTTAATTTTAGTAATTTGCATCACCGAAGTAATGTATAGATCAACTTACAAAGATTTATTTTATATACTATTACTAGGTGCAATTAGTGTTATTATTAATGCATTTATATTTCCATATACCAATGCCTTATATGGTTTGGTAAAAGGTAGATATGGCGGCTTCTTTCTTAACCCGAATACAGCAGGTATTGTTTGCTTACTAGGTATTGCATTATCCTATTCAATAAACAATGTTAAATGGAGAACTGTAGGGCAACTCACTTTTACCCTCGCTGGCTTTTTGACATTATCAAGAACATTTATTGTTGTTTGGCTATTTATAAATTTTTTAGCAATAATAAAAGACCGAAAAAATTTGTTTGTACCTATTATTGGTATTCTTGCTTTAACCGTAATGGTTACTTTTACGGATCGTAAAATATTTGCCGCAGATAGATTTGAAGCGCTTACCGCTTTTTTTGGAGAAGGTGAAGTCAAAACTAAAACAGTAAAAAATGATTCACGAAATGAAACATGGGCTTTATATTATGATAAAATTTATGAAAAGCCATTTTTTGGTCACGGATATAAATCTTTCCAAAGGGTTACTTCGAGGTCACCTGGAGCCCATAACACTTATTTAATGATTATAGGTGAATCTGGTATAATACCGTTTTTACTTTTCATCGGTACATTTATATATTTATTACGCTACTGCTTAAGGTATTTTAAAGAAGAGCCTTATTTACTGTATACAGTTCTAGTTGTACTATTAAATTTAATGGCAAGCCATACATTCTTTTCTAATTATCAAAGCATAACTCTATCTATTTTTATCTTTTTAAAGATAAGAACGTTAAAAGCTAATGAAATATAAAACTACAGCCTTGAAAATTCTTTTTATAATACCCAGTTTATCTGCTGGTGGAGCTGAAAAAGTAATGTCTTTTTTAGCGCAAAATCTTAATGATAAAAAATTTCAAACTAAACTTGTTGTTATTGGTTTTGAAAAAAATAACGCCTACGATATATCAAATGTAGATACTATATATTTAAATAATACTAGCGTAGGTAAAGCCTTTATGACTATCTTAAAGTTAGTGCGTTCTGAAAAACCTAATGTAGTGTTGAGTTCATTATCCCATTTAAATGCGATTATGGGATATGTTTCTTATTTCAATCCTAAAACTATATTTATTGGTAGACAAACAATAGTTCAAAGTGCTCAAAAAGATTTCACAGGCAGAACAGGTATTAAAACTAAACTATTTAATTTCGCCTACTACCTAGGGTACAAAGGTTTAAATAAATTAATTAGTCAATCTGATGATATGAAAAATGACCTTGTCCAAAATCAGGGTGTTAACGAAGAAAAGGTTGTAACTATCAACAACCCTGTTTCACAAAATTTTAAGGTAAAAGATAAAATACCAGAAATTGGCAATTTTTATCAATTTATTACTGTAGGTAGATTAACCGAAAAAAAAGGGTATAATCGAATTCTAAATATACTTTTTAAATTTAAATTACCCTTTCATTACACTATAATAGGCGATGGTCAAGAAAAAGCTAGTATCCAAGAATTAGCTGATAAATTGAATTTGACTGATAAAATAACCTATATATCATTTACCGACAAAGTGAATGACTATTTAACTAACAGCCATGTATACCTACAAGGATCATTTGTTGAAGGCTTTCCTAATGCGCTTATTGAAAGTATTTCTGTAGGTACACCTGCAATAGTTTTCAATGCTCCAGGTGGAATGAATGAAATAATGTTAAACGGCGAAAACGGATACTTAGTTGATAATGAAGAAATGTTTTCTGAAAAACTTGAAAGTATTGTTAATGATATTAAGGACTTCACTCCAACTAAGGTTAGTGCTGAGGTTAGAAGAAAATATAGTTCTGCACAAATACTATCACAATATGAAGATTTGTTTGAGTCACTAATAACCAATAAGTCATAAATAATTTTTTTTGAAAAACGAATACACAAAAATTGCAATATTAATATTCTCGTTAGCAGGTGGTGGAGCAGAACGAGTAGTTTCATATCTACTGCCTTTTCTAAAAAATAAAGGTTTTGACGTTCATTTGATTTTAATGAACGAAACTATAAGCTATGATATACCAAAAGATATACCTATACATTTTATTGAAAATTCCTGGGGTAACGAAAGTGGTCTTCTTAAACTAGTAAAATTACCCATATTGGCGTATAAATATGCGAAATTATTAAAGTCATTAGAAATCACGCATTCGTTTGCCATGCTTACTAGGTCTAGTTATATCAATATTCTATCGCGATATTTCACCTCCCACAAATTCAAACTTATTATAAGTGAACGTTCTCATCCAAGTATGCAATATGGATATGGCAATTTACAATCTAAAATCAATAATTGGCTCATTAAACGTTTATACCCTAAAGCAGATAAGATAATATGTAATTCTATAGGTAATGGAGAAGATTTAATCAACAATTATAATATTCCAAAACAGAAAATTACAGTTATTAATAATCCCATCAATATTGAGGCAATAGAGGCTGTAGAAAAAGAACAAGAAATTTTTAAATCGAATACATTTAATCTTGTCACCATAGGTCGTATGGATAAAGGTAAAAATCACGAACTGTTAATTAGAGCAGTAGAAGGTTTTTCTAATATTCATTTATACATACTTGGTGATGGAGTTTTACGGGATTTTTTAGAAGGATTAGTTATTGATAAAAATTTAAAGGACAGAGTAACGTTTTTAGGCTTTGATAACAACCCCTTTAAGTATTTAAAAGCTGCAGATTTATTTGTTTTTGGATCTAATCATGAAGGATTTCCTAATGTACTTCTTGAAGCAATGTGCTGTGGATTACCAATACTAAGCACTAATTGCAAATCAGGACCTGATGAAATTATGCAACTTACCACTCCCATAACCGATGATATTATGTTAACCGATTATGGTATATTATCGCCAGTTGAAAACGTTGAACTTTTCAAAAAAGGTCTCTCCTATTGCCTAGAACATCCCGACTATTTAGCTCAATGTAGAATAAACGTAAAAAAACGCATTCAAGATTTTAAACGAGAACCTATTTTAGAATTATACACTGCTCACATTTTATCTTAAAATATGTCTTCAGTTAAACCCTATACATCCAGAAAAAAAATAATTAGATCGGCCGCAGTACCAGGTTCGTTGTATGGATTATTAACTGGTCAACTTCGGTTTTTAAATCAACACTATGAAGTAATTGGTGTAGCTTCTGAAGGAGCTATTATGGAAATAGTTGCTCAGCGCGAAGGTATACGTACAGAATCTATAAATATAGAGCGCTCCATTAGCCCAATTAAAGACTTAATTTCATTATTTAAACTGTACAGGTTTTTTCTTAAAGAAAAACCAATGATGGTGCATTCCATTACTCCTAAAGCTGGGCTGCTTAGTATGGTAGCCGCATATTTCGCAAAAGTTCCTGTTAGAGCTCATACTTTTACAGGTTTAATATTCCCAACGCAAACTGGTTTTTTAAAAAAATTACTACTCTTATTTGACAAAATTATCTGTGCATTCGCCACCAACGTTTACCCAGAAGGCAACGGCGTAAAAAACGATTTAATACAGTATAAAGTAACCAAAAAACCATTAAAAGTAATAGCAAATGGCAATGTAAATGGTAAGGATTTAACTTTCTTTGACCCTCTCCTATTCCCCAAAGAATCTACAAAATCTGAAAAGAACAAACTTGGTATTACTGAAAACGATTTTGTTTTCATCTTTATTGGAAGGTTAGTGAATGATAAAGGTATTAACGAATTAATCCATTCTTTTTCCCAACTAAGTAAAAAACATTCTGCGATTAAATTGATTCTTGTGGGATCACACGAAGGTGAAACAGATGTTTTACCAAATAGCACTTGGGGTTTACTGAATTCTGAGGAAAATATAATTTGGGTAGGGCAACAAGATGATATTAGACCTTATTTATCAATGGCAAATGCCCTTGTTTTTCCTAGCTATCGTGAAGGGTTCCCAAACGTAGTGCTTGAGGCAGGTGCAATGGGTCTACCCGCCTTGGTAACGGATATTAACGGAAGTAATGAAATTATTGTACATGGCAAGAATGGATATATTGTTCCGTCGAAAGATGAACAGGCACTATTAGAAGCCATGACGCTATTTGTAGAAGATTCACAGTTAGTATCGAATATGGCGCAGCTTGCACGGCCGATGATTGCAAATCGTTATGAACAAAACTTTGTTTGGGAATCGCTATTAAATGAATATAAGCGAATAGAGCATAAGGATAGTTAAGGATCCACTACTTGGTTTTTATAGGTAATGGATTTAGACCCCATAAATCGACCTATCTCCTAAATAGAAGTCTGTACATTAATAATTAGATGAATTTTTTCAAGTTTATTTGAGCATCAACTACGTGAAAAATATGTATTTTGGTTATTAATAGGTACGCGTTTTTCGCCATGTTTACCAATAAATTAACTTCCTATAAAATAAGAATTTAATTTCCAAACGGACTTATTAAACTTAAAAATACACCTTGCAATAAGTTGAGAATTCGCTAGTTAAAGATTTGCACCAGTTCTTTAATCCAGAATAAAAGTACTTGGTCTATTTACTATCTTTTAAGAATCTATTATTACGTAATTTAGCGTCCTAATTATAAATAATAGTATGTATACGCGGTTTTTTAAGGGATTTTTCGATGTTTTAATAGCTGCACTAGTTCTTTTGGTTTTTAGCCCCCTATTTTTAATCATCTGGGTTTCGTTGTCTATTGCAAACAATGGTAGCGCCTTCTTTTATCAACAAAGACCAGGTAAAGAGAAAAAGGTGTTTAAAATTTTAAAATTCAAATCAATGAATGATAAAAAGGATAAAGATGGAAATCTTCTTCCTGATTATCAACGCATGACCGCCATAGGTAAGTTCATTAGAAATACCTCTCTAGATGAATTACCACAATTATTAAACGTACTCAAAGGTGACATGAGTCTTGTAGGTCCAAGACCTCTTCTGGTTTCCTACCTCCCTTTATACAGTGTTGAACAAAACAAAAGACATTTGGTTAAACCTGGTATTACCGGTTGGGCGCAAGTTAATGGTAGAAATACCATTTCTTGGGATAAAAAATTTGAATATGACGTTTGGTATGTAGAACACCTTTCTTTTTTACTTGATGTCAAAATATTTTTCATGACCCTTAAAAAAGTATTCAAGAGGGCAGATATATCAGCATCGGATAATACTACCATGGAAAGATTTGTTGGAAATGAAAATCCTAATCTATAGCTTTATCAGGTAGAAGCAATAATAATACCTGTATAGGGCACGTTATACTATCGCATAGTAAATTGTGAAAATGAAAACAGTAATGATTTTAGGGGGTGCCAAAGGTGTAGGCAAAGAAATATTGAAGTCTTGTATTGAAAAAGGATACAATGTTGCTTTCAGTGGCAGAAAATCAACTATAGGCAATCAACTTATCCAATCATTAAATGCGAAAAACAGGCTCTATTTTCATGAATTAGACCTGAACAATATAAATGAAATCGAGAATTTTTACCTTGAAACCATTAAACGATTTAAAAAGATAGACTCTTTAATTTTGTATGCCGGTATATCACCAGTATCCTCAATACTGGACACGGAAGAAGAAATTTACGACAGTGTATTCAATATAAACCTAAAGGCTCCATTTTTCCTATTAAAGCATGTTCTAAAATCAATGAAGAATAATAACACCGGTTCTATTGTTTTCTTTGGTTCAGCCCATATGGATTATGGAGAAATAGATAGAGCTCCTTATGCGCTAACTAAAAGTTCCCTTTATACATTATCAAATCATATTGCTCATCATTATGCAAAATATGGCATTAGATCTAACTATGTGGTTATGGGCTGGACTAATACAGAAGGTGAACTTGAATTGAGAACCAAGGAAGGAATAAGTGAAAAGGAATTGAAAAATAAAGCCTCAAACGTTGTTCCAATGGGAAGAATGCTTAATAGTTTTGATCCGGTACCTGCGGTAATGTATTTTATTTCTGATCAGTCAGCAATGACTACCGGCTCAATTATAAGAATTACAGGCGGAGAGTATATATAGTTATCATTTATGATTCATTCATTAATATTTCATTCTAATTCTGAGCTTCTAGAAGGACCTGTATTTGATAAAGAGAATAATTACCTTTATTTTGTATCCATCTTAGACTATTTGATTTATTTTCACAACCCACAAACCAACGAAATCCTAAGTATAAAACTAGACTCACCTGTTAGTTGTATTTATATATTAGGAAATAAGAAAGTCTTAGCTGCATCTAAAAATGGTTTTTTCGAAATTGACTTTAATACATTAGAAAAGAAATTTGTTTTTCAAATAGACATAGATGATTCAGTTAGATATAATGACGGAATAAAAGATTCAATAGGAAGATTTATTATTGGAACCATGGGGTATCCTGAGGTGAAAAAAAATGTAGGAAAGGTGTTTTCATACCATAAAGGAGAGTCTAAAACAATTATAGACAATACTACTATTTCTAATGGTTTAGCTTTCTCCTTAGATAATAAATATCTTTACTTTATTGATACTCCGACAAAAAAAGTTGCACGGTATTTTTATGATTTAAAAACTGGAGAATTAAAATTTGAATCATACGTTGTCCAATTAAAAGGCTCTGGGAGTCCTGATGGAATGTGTATTGATAGTCAGGGAATGTTATGGATTGCCGAATGGGGAGGCGGATGTGTTTCTCAGTGGAATCCAATGAACGGTTTAAAACTAAAAGAATTAGAACTACCCTGTATTAATGTTACATCTTGCTGTTTTGACAATCATTCGAACTTATATGTTACGACTGCAAAGTCTGAATCTAAAAATGATATTTACGGTGGTGGATTGTTCTACCTTAAATTAAATAAAATTTAAATCTATGAACACTGTTAAAATTAGTGTAATCGTTCCTATTTTTCGAATAGAAAAATATTTACCTAAATGTATTGACAGCCTATTAAATCAGTCTTTTAATGACTTTGAGTTAATTTTGGTAGATGATGGTAGTCCTGACAATTGTCCTAAAATTTGTGATGATTTCGCAAAAACAGACTCGCGAATTAAAGTCATTCATAAAAAAAATGGTGGACTTGTAAGTGCAAGAAAAGAAGGATTGAAGAACGCTAGTGGCACCTATGTAACATTTGTGGACGGTGATGATTGGGTAGATAAATTTTATCTAGACATATTATTTAATCTTGCTGTGGCAAATGATGCCGACCTAGTTGTTACTGGTCATTTTAGAGAATTTGACGGAAAGATTGAAACTATTAAGCCAAAAATGGTTGGGGTATATGATGAAAACGAATTAAAATCTTTAATTCTACCAAATGCCATCTACAATGGCGAGTTTTGTGAACATGGAATATCAACATATGTATGGAACAAGCTTTTTAAAAGAGAATTGCTTTCTACAGTTCTTTTTGATGTACCAAATGAAATTGTTATGGGAGAAGATGCTGCAATTACCTTCTCATATCTAACCATATCTAAGAGTCTTGTAATAAGTAGTACTCCTCTTTATTATTATAGACAGCGACATGATTCGATTGTAAAGTCTGTAGAAAATCCAAAAACTGAATATTATAGATTAGGGTTGCTAATGAATTACCTGCAATCTAAATTGCAAAACTCATTAGATGAGAATAACATTAAAGAACAGATAACCTATTACTTGTACTCCCAAATTTTAGTAAGATCCGGGGGTTTAATATATGATGAAGAAGGAAAATTAATTTTCAATCCTTTTTTAAATGTTGAATCCAAATCTAAAGTTATCATCTATAGTTCTGGGTCTTTTGGTCAACATATACTTTCAACTAATATTAAAAACAACTTTTTTAAAGTTATTGAATGGATAGATATTGATTATCATGAATTGAATATTGGTGAAAATTTTGTAAAACCTATTAGTTCTATATCAAATTCAGACTATGATTATTTAATTATAGCAACTATAAACCCAACATATTATAACGATATTAAAAAAGAGTTGAGCTTAGTAGGTGTCGATCAGAAAAAAATAGTAAAAATCAATACTGATATAAACGAAATCAGTAAACTACTACTTCAGTTAGGGTTTGACACTAATTTTATATTTCAAAAAAATTAAATTTTATTGAAATTAACCAACATCATTATAACTACGATTTTATATAAAAAACAAGGTTTTACCTATGAAAAAACTTATAATATTAGGAGGAAATCCTGAAACAGCAATTTTAGTTGATATAGCAATTTCAATGGGTATTTATACTATTGTTGTTGACCCTAACCCTAATGCACCAGCAAAAAAGAATGCATCTGAAACTTACGACATAGATGGTTTTGAGGTTGACAAAATAGTTCAACTAGCAAAAGACCTAAAGGTTGACGCCGTTTTGGTAGGTGTAGCTGATATTTTAGTTAAACCTTATGGAGAAATTTGCGAAAAGCTAAATATACCAACTTACGCTAATAAAGAAGCAATTGAAGCTTTTTGTAGTAAAGATGGATTTAAAAGATATTGTGAAAAATTCAATATACAAGACATACCTGGCACCTATCTTGATAATAATTCAAGTATAGAAAAACCAGAAAATATCGCCTACCCTTTAATGATTAAGCCGGTTGACAATGGTGGTGGTGTAGGAATGAAAATTTGTAGAGATGATAAAGATTTTCAAGAATCTGTAAAAACTGCACTAAACTTCTCTAAAAAAGGAGTCGTTCTAGTAGAAAAATACATGGAATGTGATGATATGGCTGTCTATTATACGTTTAGAAATGGCATACCATACCTCTCAGCTACTTATGATAGAATAACAACTAAAATACAAGGAGATTTTAGCCCGGTTGGTATCGGCGCCATATACCCTTCTAAAAACACAGATTTATTTGTTAAAAAAATACACCCAAAACTCAGTGATTTTTTTAAAAAATTAAATATTCAAAATGGTGTACTTAACCTTCAGTTCTTCGTAGAAAATGACGTTTTTTACGCATATGATCCAGGGTTTCGATTACAGGGTGAAGCACCACATATTCATTTAGCTCATATTAATGGTTTCGATCATAGAAAAATGCTTATTAACTTTGCATTTACCGGTGTTTTAGGAGATGATGATTTCCCTGAAAAGAATGACTACATGTTTAAAGGGAAAAAAGCATGTACAATTTGGGTACTTTTAAAGGAAGGAACTATCAATTCTATTAAAGGAATATCTGAAATTAAAGCTGATAAAAATGTCATTTTTGTTTTAGATAGGTTTAAGGAAGGTGATGTCGTTAAAAAAGAATGGTTAGGAACTGAGAGACAAGTTTTTTCTCGTATATATGTTGTAGCCGATTCTATTGAAGAGTTGAATTCCAAAATGTCTGAATTTAAAAATAAGCTAGTTATTACTGATAATTCTGGAAAAAATATGATATTAACTTGGCCAGAAACTATTATTTCAGAAAACTACAATTAATATCAACATATAGAATTAATTAATGATATAAAAATATGGAAAATAAAACAGCCGTTATTACTGGTGGATCTAGAAATATAGGTTTAGCAATTGCAGAGAAATTTTATACTCTTGGTTACAATGTAGCAATTCTAAGTGTTTCAGAAAACAGTGCTAAAAAAGCTGCAACAAATATTGACAATACTGGCAATAAAGTAATAGGGTACAGATGTGATGTTACAGATGTATCATGTGTTGAAGAAACACTAGCGAATATAAATTCACACTTCGGTGGTATAGATATACTTGTAAATAGTGCTGGTATTTTGGATATGGCCAGCATAGAAGAAACTTCTATTGAGGAGTGGGATAATGTTATGGCCGTTAATCTTAGAGGTACGTTTACAATGATTCAAAAATCAATTAAATATTTGGAAAAAAGTAAGCATCCGAGAATAATTAATTTATCATCCAATTCTGGGCGTATGGGAGGATTTGAAAACGGAATGGCCTATAGCGCATCAAAAGGTGGTATAATTGCATTAACATATGGTTTAGCCAGAAGACTTGCTAAACAAAGAATTACAGTTAACTGTATTGCACCGGGAACTATAGAATCTGACATGTCCGCCGCACGTAGTCCAGAGGTATTAAAAAAATTAAAAGAAAGATTTCCTTTAGAAAGATTTGGAACACCTAAAGAGGTTGCCGCGGCAGCTTGCTATTTTGCAAGTGACGACGCAGGCTTTACTACAGGTTCTGTTCTAGATGTTAATGGAGGATTATTTATGGGTTAAAATAAGAAAAGATATGAAAACAAATATATTAGAAGCATTTAGTTTAGCTGGAAAAAAAGCAATAGTTGTTGGAGGTGCAGGAGATTTAGGAAAAGCCATGGTGGAAGCTATTTCACAAGCAGGAGCGCAAACAGTTGTTATTGACTTTGATGAAAGAGTTTATGATATTTGTGAAAGTTTCAAGAAAGATGGGTTACAAGTAGATCCGATAAAGGCAGATGTTAGCAAATTATCAGAAATAAAAGAATCTTATCAATCTGCTTTAGACATCTTAGGCGGTAAAGTTGATATCTTAATAAATTCTGCAGGAATTCAAAGAAGATATCCTAGTGAAGATTTTCCTGAAGAAGAATGGAGTAAAGTAATAGCAATCAACCTTGATGCCACTTTTTACTATTGTAAATATGCCGGAAATACCATGATTAAAAATGGCGGCGGTAAAATCATCAACATTGCATCATTAATGAGTTTTCTTGGAGGAATTACAATACCAGCTTATGCTGCTTCTAAAGGCGGTGTTAGCCAATTAACTAAGGCACTTTCAAATGATTGGGCGGCTAAAGGAATTTGTGTTAATGCAATAGCTCCTGGTTATATGGATACTCAGCTTAATGTAGCTTTAATAAACGATAAAAAAAGGACTGAAGAAGTTTTCAATAGAGTTCCTATGAAAAGATGGGGTAATGGCGAAGATTTAAAAGGATTGACAGTTTTCTTATGTTCTTCTGCCAGTGATTACATTACGGGAACAGTTATACCTGTAGATGGTGGATATTTAGGAAGATAAAATTTTCTTCCTACTACCTATTTTCAAGATAACATCTAAGAATTATGAAATAGGTCTGTAAAATTATAACGAATAAAAATTGAAGTATTTAATCCGATAAAAATGTCTTAAAACAATTTTATTAATTGATAGTTCTGGTTTCAATAATTTTACGACCTATTTACATTTTTATGATTTAAATAGATCTAAAAATTTAGATTACAATTATTGTGAATTTCTTACCACAATCATTTTCATCTTGAATTCAATTTAAAAATTTGATTAAAAAATAACAACTACAAGCAATGAAGTTAAGCATAATTATTCCTTTATATAATAAGGAAAAATACATTGAGCGTTGCTTGCAGAGTCTTTTAAACCAAGGGCTAGCATCAAATGATTACGAAATAATTATTGTTGATGATGGTTCAAAAGATTCTAGTGTTGATGCTGTTAATACTTATGCAAAGAAAAATGGCATAGTCAATATAAAATTGATCCAACAAATTAACCAGGGACCTAGTGCTGCCCGAAATAATGGTTTACTAGAAGCTAAAGGGGATTATATTTATTTTCTTGATGCAGATGATTTACTCTCTAAACATGCTCTAAGTTATCTTATTACATTAAGTAAAGAGAATGATCTTGACATTTTAGAATTTGACACTAAAGAAATTGAAGAAGGTAAATTATCCGGTTTACCAGACTCATCCTTATTCGATACAAAGGAAATAAAAGTTTCTGTCATGGAAGGTAAATCCTTCATTGCTGAATATGACTTAAGAAACCAGGCTTGGCGTTATTTAATTAAACGCAAATTTTTACTAGATACCGATATTCTCTTTTTAGTAGATATGCGGGCTTATGAAGATTTAATATTTACTGCTAGTGTATTTTTATTAGCGAAAAGAATATCTAAAGTAAGTGTTGATGCCCATAGATATATTAAGGTAGCTGGCTCTATTGTTACAAGTAAAAATCCTGAAAAAAATCTAGAATTCATTCTTGGTATGGTTAAAGCTGTAGAAGAGCTTGATAATCTGATTAAAAAGTATGATGAGTCAAAAGAAAATAATGCCTTAGTAATAAATAAGCTAAAAGCTAAACAACAAGCTGTAGTTTATGCATTATTAATACGTGCGTTTAAATATAAACTGAATCCAAAGGACTTAAGTGCAATATTGGACAAAATGAATACGTTAGAAGCCTACCCCATTGATTATAATAAAGGAGGGATAGGAAAGCTTAGCTTAATTCAAAAAATAATTTTCTTTCCTTTAGTAAACAATAGAACTAGCCTTTTATTAGGTTTAAAAATTATAAGGAAACTAAAATTTCTTTAAAAAAATAAATAAAATAAGCAAAGGTTAAAACATACCTAAACGCTTTATTTCTTCAACTAAAAATAATAAATATGATTTGTTTTCTTGTACCTGTAAAGAGTGAGAAACTTTCTTCCGATTGGGATAAATTCAGTGAATTGGTAAATCGTAGTCTTAAATCCATAAACGGGCAAAAAGATAAGGATTTTCAAATTGTTGTAGCCTGCCATGAGTTACCGGAAAATAAATTTGAGCATCCAAGAGTACATTATGTACAAGTTAATTTCGGAGTTCCTGAATTAAGTAATGAAGACTGGGAAAAAGACAGACAACTAAAAGAAGGAGATAAAGCAAGAAAGATACAGCATGCTTTTGAATATGCTAATGACAACTTTGATGTTGACTATTTTATGGTTGTTGATTCTGATGATTGTATTCACAACGGCATAAGTAAATATGTAAACTCGAGATTAGAAAACAACATCCCTGGATGGTACGTTAATAAAGGCTACTTCTATACAGAAGGCAGTAAATTCGCTTTTATGATTCGTAGCAATTTTAATGTTAGGTGTGGTACTTGTATAATCATTAAAAAAGAATTATTTCCACAAGTACTACAACAAGAGCCATATCTATACTACTTTCATGAAAAAATAGAGCTAGAGGATAACTTATCATTGATACCTTACCCAAAACCTGCTGCACTATACAGTATGGCCAATGGCGAAAATCATTATATGTCACAATCAAAAATGATGAATTTGGTTAACCAAACGAAATTATTTACCATGGAACACATTAAAAGTGTTTACTCGAAAATCTCAAGATATAGACCAAGATTTATAGGTAGCCGTTTTAAAAAAACATTTACTTTTTATAAAATATCTTAGGGTAATATTTAATACAAAATGCGTCTATTTCCTGAAAGTTTAAGCTAACTAATTTTTCATGTATTTACATTCTATTACCATGTTAAGGGCTATTGCAATACTATTAATTGTAGGGTCTCATTGTCATAGAATTTCCAATATTATGCCAAGTAACTTTATTCATCGCTTATTAATTAATATAACGGCGGGCGGAACAGTAATTTTTGTATTCCTATCTGGATTTCTATATCATCACATTTTTTACCTAAAAGGAAGGACTAATATTTTTTTAAAAAAACGAGCTATACGATTACTTATTCCGTATTTAATATTATCTATTATTCCAATAGCATACAAGATTTATTCTCAACCAAATTTTTGGTCTAGCTACATTCACCATGAGAAAACAGGTATTTTGAATGAATATATATATCCTATTTTCCTTTTTCTAATTGGTGGTGACCATCTTGTAGCATATTGGTATATTTCCTTTGCCATGCTGTTGTTTTTGTGTTTTCCTTTACATAACATGTTTATTAAGGCCAATTACAAGGGTCAAATCTTAATATTGGCAATCACTTTATCTATTTCACTCATAGTTCAGAGACCTCCTCCCCTAAGTTTATTAAGTATACAATCCCTTATATACTTTACTCCTGTTTATCTATTTGGTATTTACTGTTCTATATATAAAGAAAGTATGTATTCCTTTTTCAGGGCTAAAGAGTACCTGTTTTTATTTCCCTTTCTTATTATTTTATTGTTACAAACCTATTTAGGAATTGAAGGGAATGCCGAGAAAAATTTTTTTTCATACGAAGGAATCGATTCTATTCTACCTCAGAAAATCTTTCTTTGTCTTTTTTTAATAGTTTGGTTACGTCGTTTTGAAGGTTTCGACAATAAATATGTTATGTTACTAGCGAATACAAGTTTTGCTATATATTTTCTACATGGTTATATTTTGAGGCTCCTTTATATTATAAAAGAACATCTAGAAATAGAAGAGTTTTCACAACCTCTTTTAATCTTTTTCGCAAGCTTAGTTTTAATCATATTAACTAGTATATTGATAGCAACAGCTATTAAGAAGGTTTTTAAAGACAATTCTTCCTACATAACAGGATATTAATTAACTTCTGTTCGATCAAACGACAAAATCAAATATTTCTTCTGGGTGTTACCAAAGTGCTTTCTTTGGGAAGATTGAGCGTATCACAATAGTGCGAACACTTGGAGATTTACCTTAACAGGCCACAAGCCCTAGCATGGACGGAAAGTGTAGGGCATATATCTAAATAAAAACTTTTCGTGGAACGGCTTTGGAGCTGCATGAAGTACTAGAACGTGTACCTTTTCCAAGTCAATAACTACCTAGAGGCTACTGTGGGCTGAAAAAAATCAGGTATTACAACAATTAGCAGAGGCACAAAAGGTTTGGAGTAGAGACCCGTCAATAATGTATCAACAACGCAAGAAACAAGTGGCATGATGATACTAAAAAAAACAGGGTCTTCAACAAATCGGGCAGGTTATGAGTCTCCCCCCAGACCTCCCTCTTTCAGCACCATCATTAAACTTATTTTTATAGATTTATTGTCCTAAGAGGGGGGATGATCATTAACCCTTTTAATACACTTCACCTTCAAAGTAATCGGCACCAATTCCCACATCTATCTTAACTATCCGTAGGGCTTACCAAAAATCATTTTAAGTAGAAAAAAAATTACAATTAATTCAAATCAATAGACAGTATTTCAATCATTTAGGTTCGTATTGTGCATTTCAACGATCTTTTTAATTTATTTTGGTATTTGATGGGCCAAAAAGATATATTCATCGTAATTAAGTTACATTTCATCGTTAGAGCACAATAATATATATAAACTTCTAACCTGCATGTAGTCCCCCCTTGATATTTACAAATAAAAATATATAACTACTTAAAAATCATTAACTCCACTAAACATTCATTAATTATGAAATTAAAAATTACTCTTTTTTTATGTTTACAGGCTTTTTGCTTTCATCAAATTTATGCCCAATGTGATGGGGCTGATTTTGAAGAAAAGAGTGGAATAGCCATTTTAGAATTAGACTCAAAGGTCTCCGGAAGTTGGAAAAAGGAATCAATTTCTGGCTCATCAGGTGGTTCTGCATTAACCTATAGAGGCTCTAATTACTTCAGTTCACCTGGAAATTCCATGATAACTTATAAAGTTAAAATAAATTCATCTGGTACTTATAGGTTTATTTGGAGGAACAAAATTAGCGTCATTGCCAGCAGTAATGCAACCACCGAACATAATGATTCTTGGTTAAAAATAAATGCTTCTAATTTTTTTGGTCAACAAGGCAGTAGTAAAGTTTATCCTGGAGGTTCAGGAAAATCTCCTGTTGCTGAAGGTGCTACTTCAGGAGGTTGGTTCAAGGTTTATACCAACACGATAGACTGGAGCTATAGTACAAAAACTAGTGACAATGATGCTCATGGTGTTTATGCTACATTTAATAGCCCAGGAGTCTATAACATTCAAGTTTCAGCAAGATCTAATGGTCATACCATTGATAGAATGGTACTTTATAAAGAAGGTAGTTATTCTTCTGCTCAAGCCGAAAGCTTATCTAGGTCAGTTACAACTTGTTCTGGTAGTACACCGACTACTCCGACACCGACACCGACAACAAATGAAGCACCGTCTGTTACTATCACTAGTCCAAGTAATGGACAAAATATTAACGAAGGTAGTTCTGTAACAGTACAATTATCTTCTAGCGATGCAGATGGTAATATTTCTAAGCATGAGCTTTTTGTAAATAATAATTTGGTAGATACGGATGGCGTTAATTATAGCCCTTACACTATTTCTAATATTCAAAAAGGTAGCTATGTAATTACATCAAAAGTAACCGACAGTAATGGTGCATCTGATTCAAGCACTGTCAACATTACTGTGGATAGTGATGATAGTACAGAGCCTACTCCAGAACCAACACCTTCAACATCAAATTCAGCACCTTCTGTTAGTTTTACCAATTTAACTAATGGCCAAAGTTTCACAACTGGGACTAATGTAACTGTTTCCTTAAACTCTAGCGATTCTGACGGAAGTGTCGTTAAGCATCAAATTTATGTCAATGATGTTTTGGCTGATACTGATGGTACAGACTATACACCTCATATAATAACGGGAATTAGTGCTGGTAATTATTCCATTAAGGCTACAGTAACAGATAATTTAGGCAAAACTGCATCGAGTACTATAATTATAACAGCAAACAATGATGATGAACCAGATACCAATCCAACTCCACCCTCAACGAATTTGAATCCTTCTGTAAGCTTTACTAATCTTACCAATGGACAAAGCTTTACTGCTGGTTCTGATGTTACAGTTAATCTAAGCGCCACTGATTCAGATGGTAGCGTAGTAAAGCATCAAATATTCGTAAATGGTGTTTTGGTAGATACCGATGCTTCTAGCTATACTCCACATGTTATGAGTGAAATTGCCAATGGCAGTTATGAGATTAAAGCTACAGTAACTGATGATGACGATAACAGTAATTCTGCAATTGTTAATATTGTAGTTGGTTCGGAAACTTCTCCAAATCCTCCAACATCTGGCAATCAGGCTCCAACAGTTCAAATTACCACTCTAAATGAAGGACAAATCATACCTGTAGGAAAAGAAGTTTTAGTTGGGGTAACAGCCAATGATAGCGATGGTAGTATTGTAAAACATCAAGTTTATGTTAACGGTAATTTAGTTGATACAGATGGCGCTATTTACACGGCGCATCCTTTTCAAGAATCAATAACTGGGGATTACCAAATAAAGGTAGTTGTTACTGATGATAATGGTGCTACAGGTTCTACCGTGGTCAATGTTATCGTAGGTACGAATTCGAACCCAACGACACCATCCATAACGCTTAATTTAATTGACGCCATATCAAATGATAACATCGGCACATTATCAGATGGAACAACTATAAGCCCTACAAAAACACAAAATATAAATATTAAGGCAAATGTTCCTTCGAAAGCTAAGAGTGTTCTATTTGAACTTTCGGGAACACAAATTGAAACTAGGTATGAAAATTTAGCTCCATATGCTTTATTTGGTGATGTCAATGGTGATTATAGTGCTGCCAACCTTTCGAATGGTATATACAAACTTATTGTATCCGCATATTCAGATAGTAATGGTAGAGGAGTACTTATTGCTGCCGAAACTATAAACTTTACTGTGGGTTCAACTACAAGTAAAACTGCATTTGCATTTCCAAATCCTGTTCTTAGTGATGGTAAAGTTTCTGTTCGTTTGCCAGAAGGCAGTACCGGTAACTACTACTATAGTGTTTCAAATGCTATGGGAGTTCTAATTGAGAAAGGTACTTTTAGTGCTAAACAATCAGAGCCAGACATTAACCTAGAGCTATCTAATGTAGGAAGACAGATGAAAGGTGTTTACTATCTGAGTATTACCTCTGGTGGATCTAATCAAATCATACCTCTTCTAAGACAATAATCAGTATTCTAGTAGATAAAAAAGTCGGCTTCTAAATTTAGAAGCCGACTTTTTTACTTGTAATTAGAATCTTAAATGGGAATAAAGTTTAGAATACGTTTTATGGTTTTGTTTGTTATCGCATTTTCCAAATGGCTTCTCAAAGAGAGTATTTTTTTTACTTTCATATTTTATTGACCAAAACCATAATTCTTTTAAATAAGTACAACTTTCGGATGCATGAGGCTTTTATTCCTTTCGATATAATGACCGATACAATGAACTTATTATCAAGATAATTTAAAGGCTTAATCATTTTGAATATTGTATTCTACATATGCCACCCTTGTGGCAGAAAAGTATTTCAATAGATATAAAATCTCTTACGATAAATAACGTTGAAATAGCTATTTTTACATAAGCAGGAGTTATAATGCATTCTGAAGCCTATAATGCTAAACAAGCAATTATTGAGACAAAAACTAGTGGTTTAAGCTCTGGTATTTATTTCATAAGCTTGAAAAAGGATAACATAAACAGATTCTTCAAACTTATAAAAGAATGAAAAAAGGTTTGATTCTATTGTTGGCAGTAACCATTCTCCAATCTTGTGGTGTCGATTTGGATATATTAGAATACGCCGACGCGGATAACGGAATTAATATCTTGCTGCTATTCCCTGAGAATGATTCCAACTGTACCGATGGTATTATTGTTTCTGACACAGAAAGCGAGCTTATTTTTGAATGGGAATATGAGGGCGACAGTGATTTCAGCCCATACAGTTTACAATTAATAGACCTTTCGAACAATGATACAATTGTTTATGAAAGTCTAGAAACTGAATCGGCTATTATACTTCAACGTAATGTATCATATTCATGGTCTGTAACAGGAGTATTAAATAGCAAAAGTGAAACTTGGAGTTTCTATAATGTTGGCCCAGGGGATGAATTAACGGCACCTTTACCCGCTAAAGCTATTTCACCCGTATCTGGCGCTTCAATTTCACAAACAAGTACCACCGTGAATTTAATTTGGAAATCTGAAGATGCCGATAACGATATAATTGGTCATGACCTTTATTTCGGTGAGACTGAAGATCCAGAACTTTTTGTTGAAAATATTACTGGGTCTCGGTATAATGATATTCCAGTTGTAGCTGGTAATTTTTATTATTGGAAGATAGTAACAAAAGACAGTGCTGGAAATGAATCTATCTCGCCTATTTTCACCTTCGGTGTTGGGTCATAAATCTAAAATTATAACATATAGACAACTGTCTTTTTTTAGTTCAAAACTAAGCAGTTAAAATTTGCACAAATCATAAACTTAATATAATGTTTGTCGCATTAACAACTAAATTAGTGAAAAACAAGTATTACTATTATTAAATAAACCGGCTAGAACCTACGGTAAATACCTTCATCAAACTATCTTAAAATAGCATTTAGATTTAAAAAGCATTAAATACTTTTTAAATAAAACAATTCACCAATTTAAACAGAAATTACCCAAAAATACCTTCAATATAAACTTAATCTTTAAAGTTATGCTTTGTATTCTGGTGTCTATAAAAATTCTAATAGTCATTAATTAAATCCATGAATAAAAAAATAGGCCAACTCTTTACAAATATATTGTTAGTCCTTATAGTTACAGTGACCCTTTGATTTCTAATTCTACATCTGCACAAGATTTAAATCTATTCTGGCATTTAATTGATTTTTGGTATAAAGAAAATAACATCATCACCTAATCTATATGATACAGAATAGATAAGGTTATAATGGAACGTTAGTGCCGACCTTAAATAATGTATGTTGTGAAATCATAAACGAAGATTTACAATGGGAACGATTTGACAAAAAATAAATGCCTAATTTTTTATCCTGGAAGGAAAATCCTAACCAAGAAGTTTATAACAATTGTTGGTCAAGAAAATAATAATATAAGTAATATTAATACTGACTTGGTCTATTCCTTTTTTCCAAAATACCAAAGTTAAAAATCAACTATAAATTAGTGAATCATCCCTTAAAATAATAGTATTAATAAATGATTAACTTAGTTTCACCTCCAATTAATATAAGTCTAGTTAAACAAATCGATTACTTTTTTCTTATCAAAATTCGATTATAACAAACTCAGAACGTCTATTTACAGCATGCTTCTCCTCAGGACAATACGTATTGTCATCACATTCATTTAATAACATACGCTCACCATAAGCTTCTGTAACTAATTTATCTTCCGAAATACCTTTAGACAATAGATAATCTTTTGTTTTATCAACTCTTCTTTGAGACAACCAATCGTTATAATTAGCGGCACCTCTAGAATCTGTATGGGAGGTTATTGTTAATTTTAATGTTGGAATTTCTTCCATTATCAACGACAACGAATCCAAAATAGTTTTAGACTTTCCTTTTATCACTGATGAATTAAGATCAAAATACACGTAGCCTAAATTCTCAATTCTTAATCTTAATTCGTCCTTTTTCTTATTAAGAGCATCTAATTTTGCTTTTTCCGCAGCAGCTAAGGCATCTTCCTTTTTTTGCTTTTCAAGTCTTTCTGCCAATAACGCCTCATCTCTTAATCTGTTAACTTCATTTATAGAATCCATTTGACGTTGTTTTTCCTTTTCTATTGCTGCCAAAAGCTCTAACTTTTCTTCTCCTCTTTTCGATAATCCTTTTTCTATTCCAAATTGATAAACTACACCTGCAGCATGTTGAATATGGTTAGAGGCTCCGTCACCCTGACTCATAGCCCATTTGCCAGAAGAATTAAAATCTAAACCCCACCTATCTGAAAACCAAGTTCTAAATCCTACCACTGCATTGTAAGTACCTCTACCCAAATTATTAGCATCTGTATACCCTGCTCCGATTCCAATATATGGATCAAACCATCCTGTTTGTCCGATAATTTGATTTAAGTCGTATGTCAAACGAGCATCGAGACCAAAATAATTTATATCCTCAAGGATTACAGTTGCATCAATGATATTACCAGACTTATATTTATTATAAGTACCAATAGCTTCAATCCCTAAGCCATTCTTAAAATATCTACCGATGCTTACTCTAGAAGGAAATGGAACTATATTCCATTCTTGTCCTACGTTGAATATACCATCAAAAACGTTTCCTGAATCATCAACAGCATTGAAACCAACACCGACAATCCATGAACTCTGAACAATACTATCCTTTTCCGTAATTTGAAGCTCGTCTTGAGCAAAAGTAAAATTGACAGCTAGTAATAATATTAAAAAACCAAAAACTTTTGTAGTTTTCATAATATAAAATTTGGGTTATTAAATGTAAAATTAGTTGTAGTTCAGGTAGTTGACAAATAATTTCTGTATACGGTAATTAAAATCGATTGGTAGTTGAATGTAGATTAATTAACGACGAATTACTGTTGAATCTTTAGAGATTTCACACTTAATGGTAATTTAAAAATACTAAAAGGACTGACTATAAAATTGTTTTGTTTCTTAGTCTTAGATTCAAGCTTATGTACGATTAAGCTATCAGCACCCTCTTTTATTTCTAAATCTACAAAATTAGATGTGTCACTATCTCCACACCAAACTAATAGCATATTTTGACTGAAATCGACTACTGGAGGAACTAAACCTGGCTTTCTTGTTCTATTAATTTTGCCGTAAAAAGTATTTAAAGCCTCTTGATTTCTAATTAAAAAATAATCTTCTTCTTCAAAACCACTATAATTTTCATTCAAGATATTCTGCATACTCATTTCATTAGAATTCTGTAAACTACTAGTAACTGAACTTTTACATGAATTCAATTGGACTATAAAAAAAAGGATAAAAAAAGTGACGAATTTATACATTCTTGAAACGACCTTTAAATGCCCTCTCATAAACTTCTTCATAAAGCGGAAGTACTTTCTGTATATCAAATTTATGAGCTTCTTGTAGAGCGTTAAGTTTAAACCTTTCTAATACCTCATCATTTTTTAAAATAGTTATTGCTTTAGCTGCCATATCTTCAATATCACCAACATCGCTAAGAAATCCACTTACCCCTTCTTTGTTCACCTCAGGAATACCTCCAGCATTACTTGATATTACAGGTACTTTATTTATCATAGCTTCTAAAGCTGCAAGACCAAAACTCTCTGTTTCCGACGGTAAAAGAAACAAATCTGAAAAACACAAGATTTTATCGATTTCGTTACTATTACCTAAAAAGATAACCTTATCAGCTATACCTAATTCTTCGCAAAGTCTTTCAGCACCTTCTTTTTCAGGGCCCTCGCCCACCATAATAAGCTTAGAGGGTATTTCTAGTTGAATTTTACTAAATACCTTGATAACATCAGGAATTCGTTTAACCTTTCTAAAATTGCTGATATGTGTAACTATTCGCTCGTCTTCAGTAGCCATATTAGAACGTTGGCAATCGGTAAAGGATGTACTATATTTTTTGGCATCAATAAAATTAGGTATAACTTCAATTTCACCTTTAATATCAAAAGTTTCCAAAGTTCCCTTTTTCAAGCTCTCAGATACTGAAGTAACCACGTCAGATTGATTTATACTGAAGGTTACCGCAGGTTTATAAAAAGGATGCTTACCTACTAGAGTTATATCGGTTCCATGAAGTGTTGTAATCATAGGAACAAAAATTCCTTCTTCTTCTAGCATTTTCTTAGCCATATACCCCGCATATGCATGTGGTATGGCATAATGAACGTGTAATAAATCTATCTTATGAAGCTTTATGGTATCTACCAATTTACTAGATAATGCCAGCTCGTAAGGTTGATAATGAAAGAGTGGATATTCAGGAACGTGAACTTCGTGAAAGAATATTTTATTACTTAACAACTCTAAACGCACAGGTTGTTTGTAGGTTATAAAATGAATCTCATGACCTCTATTGGCCAATGCGATTCCTAATTCTGTTGCTACAACACCACTACCACCAAAAGTAGGGTAACATACTATTGCTATTTTCATTACTACAAAACTAGCTTTTTAATTTATAATTGAGTCGTAAATGACTTGTTGAATTCTAGTTCTTAACCCAGATTTAACTAATAAAGTATTAGAAGCTGATGGATATGTTCTGTTAGATAAAAACACATAAACAATTTCTTCTTCAGGGTCAGCCCAAGTATATGTACCTGTAAAACCACTATGACCAAAACTTTTTCTAGAAACACAACCACAGGTTGGTCCGCTATGTTCTAATTGTGGTTTATCAAAACCCACTCCCCTACGCACATTCATATCGCAAAAATAGCAAGTATTAAATTTCTTAACTGTTCTAGAATCAAAAAATTTGGTGCCGCCATAATATCCGTTTTGAAGATACATTTGCATAATCTTCGCTACATCATTTGAGTTACTAAAAAGTCCGGCATGTCCTCCTACTCCTGCTTGCATCGCTGCCCCCATATCATGAACATAACCTTGTACAGTACCGTATCTATAATAATCATCTTCTTCTGAAGGTACAATCATATTTTTTTCAAACTTATCTAAAGGATTGTATGAGGTATGGTTAGCACCAAGCCGACTATATAGAAAATTATTGGTCAAATAATCTAAGCGTTGACCATAATTTTCTTCAATAACCTTTTTCATCACATAGTAAGGTACATCGCTATAACGATATCGATTAGACTTTAAATCTTGCCTTCCAATTCTATTATAAATCGAATCTTTATAGGCATCTACCAAATAAAGGTTATCATAGACTTTAGTTGAAAAACCAGGCAATGGTGAATTTCGATAAAACTCACCAGATGGCTTCCTATTTTCATCTAATGTATTAATGTAAAAAGGTATCCATGCAGGTAAGCGACCATAATGTGACAAAGCCTTTAAAACGGTTACATTTTTAATTTCGGTATCGGAATAATTTGGTACTAATTCTTCAAAAGTATCATTCAACCCAATTTTACCTTCCTCTTCCATCTTCATTACCATGGGCAACGTTGACAATATTTTTGTCAATGAAGCCAAATCATAGATATAATCATTAGTTATTTTTTCTTTGGAATCATAGGTAGGCTTCCCAAAACTTTTTTGATATATAATTTTGCCTTTTCTTGCCACCAAAATTTGCGCTCCCGGAAACATTAAACTATCCAACCCATCATTCACCATACGGTCAATATCCCCTAAGCCTTTCGAACTCATACCTACTCGCTCAGGTATACTATAACCAAGCCTACTTAGTGATTGTGTTTTAATTCCTGAATTTACCGGAAAATCAGAGTGTGCACTAACCGGTAATTTCCCTGAAGCTCCTACCGCGCCAAAAAGAACTTCAGCAGTTTTCTCTTGAGCTAAATCACTATTCTGATAAGACATAACTACAGCATCAATATTCTGAAATGACTTAATATCAGACAAAGCATAAGGTTTAGCAAAAACACAAAGTATAAGATTAGACGTTCTTTCGGCCGCAATCTCTTGCAACCAATTTAGCTCGGTTGCACTAAATTTGTAGCCTTTCCATGGGCTTTCATTACTTTTATGATGGCCAATTATAACAAGGTTAAATTCTTTTAATTTCACTTTTAAGGTGTTGATATCATTCGCATCTACAACTGTTACGTTTGCGTAATTTTTCAGTCCTTTCACAAAAGCATTATTAGAAGCATCACCGAACTTCACATAGGCAATTTTCTTATTGTCCAAATTTTTGATAGCCATTAAGTCTAACTTATTCTTTACAATAGTAATCGCATTCTCAATGGCCTCTTCATAAATAATATCGTCTTCTAAGCTGTTTAAATCATCATATAGATTATCTAAAGCAATTGGCTTATAATTATTTAAACCTGCTTTGTATTTTGCTAAAAGAATTTTTTTAACCGAATATGCTAAGCGTACTTCGGTCAATCTGCCTTTTTCATAAGCATTTGTTAACTTCAATTTAGCACTTACTACATTCTCTGGCATTAAAAGCATATCATTACCAGCCATAAATGCTGACAATTCTACACTGCCATCACTTCCTTTGGTCGACACTCCTTTCATATTAAGGGCATCAGTAAAAATCAATCCTTTATAGCCAAGGTCTTCTTTAAGAAGTCCTGAAATTATTTGTTCAGAGATAGAAGAAGGCAATCCTTTTTTTATTTCTAGTGCAGGCACTTCTAAGTGTGCTACCATTATACTGCTTAATCCAGAAGCAATCATTTTCTTAAAAGGATATAATTCTAAACTATCAAGACGTTTTTTAGAAAAAGGTATTACCGGTAAATTGTGATGTGAATCTACTTCGGTATCCCCATGACCCGGAAAATGTTTACCATTTGCCAAAACGCCTGCACGCTCCATACCCTTAACAAATGCGATTCCCTTTTCAACTACATTATCTCTATTTTCACCAAACGAACGATTGCCTATTATGGGATTATTCGGATTTGTATTAATATCTAAATCTGGAGCAAAATTGATATGTACTCCCAATCGTTTTGCATGCTTACCAATCTGATAGCCTACCTTTTCAACCACTGAACTATCCTGTATGGCACCTAAAGTCATATTCCATGGAAAGGCATAGGTAGAATCTAACCTCATGGATAGTCCCCATTCTGCATCCATACCAATTAATAAAGGAAATTTTGATGCCGCCTGATATTCATTCGTAAGCAAGGCTTGCCTAACAGGCCCACCTTTAGAAAAAATAACTCCTCCTAAATTTTCTTTAATAATCAAATTTTTAATCTGATCTGTTGCTTGCTTACTTTGATTTGATGCGACGCTAACCATAAACAATTGACCCAACTTTTCATTTAAGGTCATTTTTTCATATTGCCTATCAACCCAAGTCTTTTGAGCTAAGCTATCCTTAGTAACTAAAGGATTTTGAGCAAGAAGGCTTGAACAACAAAATAAACCACAAAAAAATATTAAAATAAGGCGCATAAAAATGTATGTACTGAGATAACTATTATGGCATGAAATTATTGCATTTCATCGATAAAACCCAATAATAATGATAGTTAAGAAGAAATCGTTTTATAGAAAACGAGCATGCCAACTCTCAGAGGCTGGTACTTCCCAATGTTCAAGGTATTCACCTTTATTGGTTACCAAATTGTTGAATACAATGGTATTCTTTGAAACAGCTTTTTGCTTCGCCATTGCCTTAAAGTCAAGTAAGCTTTTATAAGCTACGAACTCCCCTTGTTTATAAGACACATTCATTTTATCCAATAACAAAACGTCATATTTCTTTTCTAAAGCTTGAATAAAATGAACAGATGCATCAATTGAACAACCTGTAGCGCTTTGTGTATTCTGATCTAATGCAATTACTATAAATCTCTTATACTTTATCTCATACCCCGCATTTAGATCATTACCGTGGGCTGTCCAATTTCGTAAAAACACATCAACTTCAGACCTTATATCAACTAACTCATCTTCAGAAAATGAACGGCTACATTGATATATCCAAACTCTTGCAGTCTCTGGTAACGTATTAAATTCTACTAGCAAATTATGTAATTTAAAAGTTATAAATCTTCTGCGGTCGCAATCAACTCTGCAATGTCCATTACAGCAATTGAATCTTCCTTCTCTTTATTCTTAACACCATCGGTCATCATCGTATTACAAAAAGGACATCCTGCTGCAATTATATCAGGCTTTATTTCTAAGGCTTGCTCGGTGCGTTCAATATTCACGTCTTTATCCCCTTTTTCAGGTTCTTTAAACATTTGTGCACCACCAGCACCACAACAAAGACCTCTTTGTTTACAGCTTTTCATTTCTACCAACTCTGCATCCAATTTTCGAATAAGATCTCTTGGAGCTTCATAAACACCATTAGCCCTGCCCAAATAACAAGGATCATGAAAAGTGATTCTTTTACCTTTAAACATTCCACCTTCAATCGAAATTCTACCTTCGCTTAGCAGTTCTTTTAAAAACTGTGTATGGTGAACAACTTCATAATTTCCTCCTAAACCAGGGTATTCATTTTTAATGGTATTAAAACAATGAGGACAAGCTGTTACTATCTTCTTAATTTCATAGGCATTTAGCACCTCTATATTGGTAACTGCCTGCATTTGAAACAAAAATTCATTACCTGCACGTTTAGCTGGGTCACCAGTACAACTTTCTTCAGTACCTAAAACAGCAAATGATACATTAGCCTTATTCAAAATCTTAACGAAAGCTTTTGTTATCTTTTTTGCCCTGTCATCAAAACTACCGGCACAACCTACCCAAAATAAAACCTCAGGCACGGTACCCGCCGCAAAAAATTCTGCCATTGTAGGCACTTTCAATTCACTTACCATATCTTCTTTTAAGATTCTTTACTCCAGTTTAAACGGTCCATTTGGTTAAATGGCCAAGGTGCTCCATTATTTTCAATATTACCCATCATGTTATTCAAATCTGTTGGAGCAGCAGATTGTTCCATAACTAAATATTGTCGCATATCCATAATTATGGAAAGAGGGTCAATACTAATAGGACAAGCTTCTACACAAGCATTACACGAAGTACAAGCCCATAATTCTTCTGGACTAATATAATCGTTCAATAATTGCTTGCCATCATCTTTAAACTCGCCATTATTCTCATCTATATTCTTACCCACTTCCTCAAGGCGGTCACGAGTATCCATCATTATCTTACGAGGAGACAATTTTTTACCTGTTTGATTTGCCGGACATTCACTGGTACATCTTCCACATTCGGTACAGGTGTAGGCATTTAATAATTGAACCCAACTTAAATCTTGTACGTCTGAAGCACCAAATTTATCTGGTACTGCAGCATCTTCTGCAGGCTCCGCATAAGGATCAGCATCTGGATCCATCATCATACGAACTTCATCGGTTACAGATTGCAAGTTCTTAAACTGCCCTTTCGGAGTTAGTTTACCATAATAAGTATTCGGAAATGCAAGTAGTATATGTAAGTGTTTAGAATAGTACAAATAGTTGAGGAAAAATAAAATTCCTGCAATATGTAACCACCAAGCAGTACGTTCAATTACTATTAAAGTTGATATCGATAAATTTTCGAATAACGGAGCTATAAAACTACTAATTGGAAACGAACCAGCTTTAGCATAATGTTCGGCTCCCATTTGTTGCAATTGATAATCTACTGCATTCATAGTAAGAAATAAAAACATCAATACCAATTCGATATACAGAATAAGATTACCATCATTTTTTGGCCAACCCGTCATTTCTGGTTTAAAGAATCTTTTTAAACGAATAACATTTCTTCTTATCCAAAAAACAACTACTGCAATAATCACTAATAATGCCAATACCTCAAACGATGCAATTAGAAAACTATATAACCCACCTAATACAGAAAACATTCTATGTGTACCAAAAATACCGTCTAAGATAATTTCAAGTACTTCGATATTAATTATAACAAAACCAACATAAACGATAATGTGAAGAAAACCTGCAATAGGGCGAACAACCATCTTAGATTGACCTAAAGCAATCTTGGCCATATTTTTCCATCGCTGTGACTTATTGTCATTTATAGAAGACTCCTTACCAAGGAAGATATTTCGTTTTAATTTTGAAATATTCTTAACAAAGAATCCGACACCAACTATGAGTAAGAGTACAAAAATAATATTAGGGAGATACTGCATAAATTTATTCTTCTATTTTATCAGCTGGATCTTCTTCTGGAACTGTATAATCCTTTTGTTTTTTGCCGAAGACAGAAACATTGACATAGCGTTTTGGGTTTAAACGAAAATCTTGTAAGAGAAGGTCTAATTCTCTGCTAGTACTATTCAAATTTGAGTATAGTTCCTTATCGTTCATCAGTAAACCTAGGGTACCATCGCCATTTTCAATTTTTTGGGTTATCTTATCTAAACTGGCCATGGTTGATTCTAAACTTGCCAAAGTACGCCCCAAACCTGCTGAATTCAATGAATCTGAAAGCTTAGCGAAATTTGAAGTAAGTACATCAAAATTCTTAAATGAATTATCTAATTTTTCCTTATTTCCTTCTAAGACAGAATTAAGTGAAGTGGCACTCTGGTTTAAACTTGATATTAAAACATTCAGTCCTCCTATCACTTCTTTCAATTCCTTTTTCGTCTTTGAATCTAAGACAGAATTTACGTTAACTAAAACAGAATCAGCGCCAGAAATTGCAGATTCGAACTTACGCACCAAAGGAGTTAATTTTTGTTGTGCTAAATCTGTAATACCTGGCCTTGTCTCAGTTTTTAAGGTATCACCAGATTGCGCAATACCAGTAGTATCAAAAACAGGTCTAATTTGCAATCCCTTACCTCCTATTATGCCTGTGTCGTAAAGTTCAACTAGACTAGTTTTAGAGAATTTAAAATCATTACCAACCGTAAAAGTCACTAATAAATTCCCTTTTTCATCCAAAAACTTTATATCATTAACTTTTCCAACACTAAACCCGTTAATTGACACGGATGTACCAGATTGGAGTCCGCCAACATTCGGATAAACGGCATAGAAAGTTTTGCTGTTGTCAAAAATAGGAGTGGATTTCAAATAGCTGAATCCCATGATAAACAAAAGAATACCTCCTATTACAATAATTCCTGTTTTTACTTCTCTAGATAGTTTCAAGCAATTATATTTTTAGTATACTCAAAATTAGGAATAATATTCACACTTTATGGAGTTAATTCAGAAACCTCATCCATTGCTTGTTTAATAGGAATTCTTTCTCCTAATTTATAAGCAACTATGTACGCTGACTTATATCCTTTTTCTTGTGCTAAGGTTTGCATCATTTTCGCTTCTCTATATGACCTGGTTTCCCCGTACATATAACGATATAAATTTTTATAAGGCTCTTGCGACAAATTTGAAAGACCATTAAAATTAGCAGAAGTTAGTTGTACATTTTTACTACTAGCCATTAACTGAATCTTAAATATAATTGATTCTGCAACCTCTTTAGAAGTAATAGCCTCCTTTGGATTAGCTACAACTACAGGCTTTTCTATAACATCTTTTACTTCTTCAGCTTTTGCGGGAACATCAGTCGGTTCTTGTTGTTTTATTACAGCAATTTCTTCTTTAATTGGTGGTGCTTTTGGTTTCTCAATAGATGTTTCTACTGTTTTTATGGTTGGCTGAACCCCCTCTTTATAATGCAATATTGCTTTTGCAATAGCATTTCCTATTTCGTTTTGACCTTTACCTGAATTCAAATAGGCACCTTCATCTTTATTGGTTAAGAAACCCGTTTCAACCAAAACACTAGGCATAAAGGTTTGATGCAACACAATAAAACCAGCCTGCTTCACTTGTCTATCCGTCCTCTTTAAAGAACTTGAAAAATTCTCCTGAATCATGGTAGCCAAAGCTACACTCTGATCTAAAAATTCTTCTTGCATTATCGTCAGTCCAATAACAGATTCCGGTGAATTAATATCATAATCAGCATATCTATTTTCGTAATTATCCTCTAAATAAATTACAGAGTTCTCTTTCTTGGCAATTTCAAAGTTTTGCTTATTGGCATGCAGTCCAAGTACAAAAGTTCCTGCACCATGTGCGTCTGAAGTATGAGAATCACAATGAACCGAAACAAATAAATCTGCATTTGCCTTATTCGCTACTTCGCCTCTTACATACAAATCGATGAAAGTATCATCTTTACGTGTGTAAATAACCTTAATATCTTTATTATTAGATAAAATTTCACCTACTTTCAAAACTATATTAAGTGCTATCTTTTTTTCTAGATAACCATTACCTAAGTTACCAGGATCATGGCCACCATGACCAGCATCTAATACAACAATAAAAGGGTCATCAGACTTTTTTTCTGTATCTAACCCTGTAAAAGATTGAAGCAAAAATGAGATTACTATAACTAGTGAAATGCAAAAGAATTTTATTTTCATAAGTACTAGGGATTATATAGCCCTGATAATGGTTAAATTTATTGTAACACCCTACATTAGGATTAAAAAATATATGTAAGTTTGACATCTGAAACAATGGCTCATTGGACTGCCAAACCTTTACAAAAATAGGATATATAGCCTTGCAATCAAACAAACAATACTTACTTTTCCTATTCGTAGTTTTTGCCGGTGCTTTTTATGCCTTCGGACAAGAAGGAAAAATCACTCCTCTAAACATTAAAGTAGAGAAAGATTCTATTACTGCCCCATTATTCCCCTCCACAAGCATTAGAGATTCTATTACGGCAGATTCGTTAGCTAATGATTCTATTAATAAAAAACCTCCTTTATTATTAGATAAAATAACCTATAAGGCGAAAGATTACGTTAAATTAAGTCAAAAGGAAAATAAAATATATCTCTACAACGAGGCAGAAATTTACTATCAGGATACTGAGTTAAAGGCGGGTATAATCATTATGGATTATATAAAAAACGAAGTTTACGCTGGCAGAATGAAAGATTCTTTAGGTAATTATTCTCAACTGCCCTATTTTAAACAAGGATCAAACATTGTTATACCAGATTCTATTCGTTTTAATTTTGATACACAGAAAGCTTTAATTTGGAATTCAAGAACCGAACAGCAGGCAGCCGCAGGGCAACTAGGTAGCGATGCCATGAAAGTATATGCCGAGATTACAAAAAAGGAAAATGATTCGGTATATTTTTTAAGTGAAGGTAAACTTACTACGTCTACAGACACTATAAATCCTGATTATTATATTAGGGTTCGAAAGGCCAAGTTTGTTCCTGGCAAAAAGGTCATTGCTGGTTTTAGCAATTTATACATAGCAGATGTGCCAACCCCTATAGCAATGCCTTTTGCTTATTTTCCTTTAGGAGTAGGCAGATCTGCAGGTATTTTAATGCCCTCTTTTGGTAATGACCCAAATACAGGGTATTTTTTGCAAGATATGGGGTATTATGTTCCATTAGGTGATTACGCCGATGTAACTCTTTCAGGGGATTTTTACACAAATGGAAGCTATGCTTTTAGATCAGCCTCTATCTACACCAAAAGATATAAATATAGAGGAAATGTTAATCTGAGGTATGAAAATCAAGTTCGAAGCCAAAAAGGCTTTAGTGATTATAGCTTATCAAAAAATTATAACATTCAATTCTCACATTCACAAGATCCAAAATCTAGCCCTAACTCTAGATTTTCGGCCTCGGTAAACTTAGGTAGTAGTGAATATTACAGAAATTCGTTACAGCAACGAAATTTACCTAATACTCAAAACAACACACTCTCATCGTCTATTTCATATTCTAAAACATTTCCTGAATATCCGTCAGTCAACATGAGTTTGACGGCGACACATTCACAATTAACATCACCAACTGCAACCGCCTCTGATGCGGATAATATTAACATGACCCTGCCTACTTTTCAGGCAAGCATGGAGCGTATTTATCCTTTTGCAAAAAGAGATGGTATAAAAAAAGGAATTATACAAAACATTAATTTTCAATATGATGTTAATGCACAAAACAGATTAACTACCAACGATGATGATTTTCTAACCTCTAGAATGTTCGATAATGCTAAAGTTGGCGCAAGGCATCGTATACCGTTAACCACAAACTTTAAAGTAGCTAAATTTTTTAGCGTAAGTGTTGGCGGCAACTATGAAGATGTTTGGACTTTAGAAACGTACAATCAAAGTTATGATGCGGAAACCAAGTCAATAGTGCGAGACACGGTAAGTGGTTTTGACCGTTATAATAAATATAATTTTAGCGCAAGCATTGGTACTACACTTTATGGAACTTTCGATTTAGGTGAAGACAAGAAAATACAAGCGATACGGCACACCATGCGCCCATCAATAAGTTATGGCTACGCACCTTCTTTTGACCAGTTTTATGATGAATATATTGATGGTGATGGCGATGTTGTTCAATTTAGCCGTTTTCAAGGAACCCTAAACGGTGCACCTTCATTAGGTAAATCTAATAGTTTAGGTTTTTCTTTAGCCAACACCCTTGAGGCAAAAGTTAGAGATAAGGATTCCACTAAAATAGAACCTAAAAAAGTTTCTTTATTAAGCAACTTCAATATCTCAACAGGGTATAATTTTGAATCTGATTCACTTCGTTTAAATCCTTTGACCGTAAATGGTGGTACAAATATTTTAAACAATAAAATGTCGATTAACTTTTCAGCAGGTCTAGATCCTTATGCCATTGACAATAATGGCAAAAGAATTGACACTTGGAATATTGACAATGGCGGCAGCCTTTTTAGGCTTACAAGAGCAAATGCCAACATTTCCTATTCAATTAGTAGTGAAATGTTTGGCAAAAAAGAAGATGATGAAACAGAAGAAGAGGAAGATCCTTTCGATTATGTAGCACAAAGTGGTGGTAGAGACGATGATCTCTTTGGTAGAGCTGATAATTTCAACGACAATCCTGTTCGCAAAGATGATAAGAACAGTGATGTTGAGAACCCAATATACGGTACCAAAATACCATGGAACTTAAGACTAGCTTATTCTGCCAGTTATGCAAATTCCGCAAGGCAGAGTGAGTTCAGTAGTCACTCTTTAATGTTTTCTGGTGATATAGAATTAGCTCCGAGATGGTCGGTAGGTGGTTCTTCTGGTTATGATTTTAAAAATCAAGGTTTCACTTTAACTCAATTACGTTTTCAACGAGATTTGAAGAGTTTTACCATGCGTTTTAACTGGACCCCATTCGGACAATACAAAAGATGGTACTTCTTTATCGGTATAGATTCATCTATCCTAAAAGATCTTAAGTGGGAAAATCGAAGTCAACCCATTAGAAATTAATAAAATTCAATTTACGATATGAAAAAGATAATTAATACTTCAAATGCCCCAGCGCCAATAGGCCCATACAATCAAGCTATCTTAAGCAATGGAACATTATACATATCTGGTCAAATACCATTGAATCCAAAGAACGGTGAATTAGTTTCTGGAGATATAAAAAAGGAAACTAAACAGTCTATGGAAAATTTAAAGGCCATCTTAACCGAAGCTGAAATGACCTTTGAAAATGTTGTAAAATCTTCTATATTTCTTAGCGACATGAAACAATTCACAAAAGTAAACGAAGTATATGCATCTTATTTTAATGCGGAAACTGCACCTGCAAGAGAAACCGTAGAAGTAGCAAATTTACCAAAATTTGTAAACGTTGAAATTTCTATGATCGCCGTTAAATAAAAATTACATATTTGCTTGATGAAATTCTACCAAACCTTCAATTGGTCTTTGTCTAATTACACCTACTATTAAGTCATTTCTTAATAATACAGAAGTTAGCTCATCTCTCAAATAATGGGCAATACTTCCTACAAAGTTAATTGGCACTTTAGTAGCCAATTCAAACTGCATTACGTAATTATTAATGAATTGCTGAAATCCTTTATCTATTACTCCTTTAGAATAAGGATGGTCCTTATTCTCTATTAAGAAACGAGCAAAAGTTGCAAGATAAGTATTAGGGTTAGGTTGCTTATACAGGTTTTCTTTAATTACATCAGCATCAAGGTCGTGCTGCTTAGCAAATTTATGAGCCAAGTCTGCAGGCATTTTATGAAAATAATAATCTCTAATAAGTTTACGCCCAAAGAAATTACCACTACCATCATCCATTGGTATATAACCCAATGATGTTACTTTTTGAAATAATTGATTACCATCATAGTAACTACAATTAGAACCTGTACCAAGAATACAAACAATACCTTGATGACCTACTTTCGTAGTAGCAAATATTGCCGCATAGGTATCTTCTTTTACATCAGCTTTAGCATTAGGAAAGAAATCTTTAAAAATAGCTTTTAAAAACATTTTCATTCGATCCGTTCCACAGCCAGCTCCATAAAAATATAAGTGAGTTACTTTTTCGCGATTCTTAGAAAGCTCAAAGTTATTAGCCAAGCGATCTTCGATAACATCTTTCGTTAAAACCTCTGGACTTAGACCCAAAGTTTGGGTTAAAAAAAGCTGCTCTCCCTTTTCATCTAGGGCAATCCAATCTGACTTGGTTGCGCCACTATCTACTATTAAAATCATATACAGATTGTATTTAAAAAATAATCCTGAAAATAAGGAAAAAATGCCTCATTTTCAGGAAATATCTTTATTATACTAAATTGTTAGTTATAGCGTGTTCACATGCTGCATTAGGTCTACCATTTTATTGGAGAAACCTGCTTCATTATCATACCAGCAAATTAATTTGAAGAACTTAGAATTCAATTCAATTCCTGCGCCCGCGTCAAATACACTTGTGTGAGTTTCACCAATGAAATCTTGAGAAACTACAGCTTCTTCTGTATATCCTAAAACACCCTTCAATTCTCCTTCAGAAGCATCTTTGAAAGCTTTTTTAATTTCTTCGTAAGAAGTTTCTTTTTCTAGACGAACAGTTAAATCAACAACAGAAACATCTGCAGTTGGAACTCTAAATGCCATACCTGTAAGTTTTCCTTTTAATGCAGGTATTACTTTAGTTACCGCAACAGCAGCGCCTGTAGATGCAGGTATAATATTTAACATAGCACTTCTACCACCTCTCCAGTCTTTTCTTGAAGGACCATCAACTGTCATTTGAGTAGCAGTCGTTGCGTGAACTGTTGTCATCAAAGCTTCTTCGATTCCAAATTTATCATTTAAAACCTTAGCCATTGGAGCTAAACAGTTTGTTGTACAAGATGCATTAGAAACGATAGTATCAGAAGCTTTCGCATCTTTATGATTCACTCCCATTACAAACATTGGAGCATCTTTAGACGGAGCTGAAATAACAACTTTTTTGGCACCACCATCAATATGATATTGAGCAGTTTCTAAAGTTGTGAATATACCAGTACATTCAGCCACAGTTGTAGCACCTACTTCATCCCACTTACAATTTTTAGGATCTCTTTCCGCAGTAATACGAACAGTTTTACCATTCACGATTAAATCACCATCCTTCACATCAATAGTACCATCAAAAGCACCATGAACTGAATCATATTTAAGAAGGTAAGCTAAATGCTCTACATCTAGTAAATCATTAATGGCAACCACATCAACATCACCACGTTTTACCGTTGTTCTAAAGACTAATCTACCTATTCTACCGAATCCGTTAATTCCTATTTTCAAATTTGACATTTTCTCTAATTTTAATATTTAATATTACGTAGTCATTATTTCTGAAACTCTTATGAGTTCCTTATCAATTTTTGTATGCCCTTTAATTGCTTTATTTATAGGCGTCAATGTCAACTTATTACATTGAATACCTACCATTAAGTTGGTTTTTCCTTCTAACAAAGCTTCCACCGCCTTTACCCCCATTCTACTAGCAAGAACCCTGTCATAACAAGATGGCGCACCACCTCTTTGCATATGACCTAAAACAGATACCCTAACATCATAGATAGGTAAATGTTCTTCAACATACTCCTTAAGTTCGAATACATTTTTACCAGATTTATCACCTTCTGCAACTATTACAATACTAGAAGATTTTCCAGACTCTTTACTTCTTTTCAAGGATTCTAACAATCTGTCAAGACCAAGATTTTCTTCCGGAATTAAAATTTCCTCTGCCCCAGCACCAACACCTGCATTTAATGCAATATGGCCAACATCTCTACCCATTACTTCAACAAAGAACAGTCTATTATGAGAGCTTGCCGTATCTCTAATCTTATCAATACAATCTACTACCGTATTAAGAGCGGTATCAAAACCTAAAGTAAAAGTAGTTCCGAAAATATCGTTATCAATTGTACCAGGTATACCCATTACAGGGAAGTTAAATTCCCTATTAAATATCATAGCACCTGTAAAGCTCCCATCACCACCGATAACAACAAATGCATCTATACCCGCTTTTATAAGCTCGTCATGTGCTTTCTTTCTACCTTCTGGTGTTCTAAAATCATCACATCTGGCAGACTTTAATATTGTCCCTCCTTTATTAATGATGTTATTTACACTACGGGCATCCATAGGTTTAAAATCCCCTTCTATCATACCTTGATACCCTCTGTAAATTGCAACGCAATCTACCTTCATGTAGGCACAGGTTCGAACAACTGATCTTATGGCTGCATTCATACCAGGAGAATCACCACCAGAAGTCAGTACTGCTATTTTTTTTATTTCTGAAGACATCGAAAAATTTAAGCCAACGAAAGTACTAAATCTTAATGCAATAAAGAAATAATGTGAGTCCACATTTTAAACAGAAATTAAAGAAAACGTTTTAGTTGTGACATTTTAGTACGATACTTCTTAAAATTCCACCTTTCTTAACAATAAGCACACATAACGTTATCAATTTATTGATTTTGGTTTATCATAAAATCGAATTAAACTATCATTTCCCATTACTGAAGAAGGAGTCTCTTTCAGCTTCTTGGGCTCTTCAATTTCCACCTTTTTAGTTAAGATTTTTCTAAAGAGTTCTTTAAAATTATTAAAATCAACCTCATAGGATAATCCAGCCCCTTGGGTTGAGCCTTGTTGATCAGATAAATATGCTTGAATTTCACTTTGTCTACTAAAAAATTTCGCGCTAAAGGTGCCTTCTTCATTTAATAAAACTTGTATTTCAAAATCACCCGCGACCAAAGTTTCACTAGAAGCACCTACTGGTACACCAACCTTACCGTTGAACAATATCTTATCTGATATTTGTGTTGAAACTGTAACCCCAATTCGGTCATCTGTTTCAATATCGGCAGACCTATCTAGTATACCTTGCTCATATGAAAGGCCAAGATTGAACTTATCATTGCCTCCACTTAAAATAGAATTTAAAATACCAGATGCGCTTTGAACCAAATTACCCGTTATCGCTTGTTGATTAATACCGCTCTGTGCGTTGACAAATGTACCTTGAGCTAATAAGAATATAGCATTTTTCTCTTCTACTGTTGGATCCTGAAGGGTATATTCTAATTCTGATTGCACAATTGAACTTGTTCCCGGAAAATCTATTCCAAAGTCAATATTTGGACTTTGTAGTTCTCCTGTTAAACGTATTATAACATCTGTTGGAATTCTTCTAGTAAAACGCGGATCATCTAACAATGGAGCTGGATTAGCATTAAGAGAATAGACCGCTTCCATATTTAACAAAGCCTCTAATGGTTTCTGGTCCCAATTTATGGTACCTCCAGGTTTAACCTTAAATTTTTTGTCGATTATTCCGCCGAATTTATAATGGTACTCACCAGTAACAACTACAAAATCGCCATACATTTCAAACTTACCATTCGTATTAATCTGTATCAAAATAATTCCGTCTCCCGTACCCTTTAAAGAACTACCAGTTTTGGTATCGGTTACAATTTCGACCTCTGCATCTGGGGTTACATCTAAGTTAAATTCCAATTCTAAACCTTGATAATCTTTTAATTGCCGTTGATCCTCTATAGTTCGCTTATCATTCTTATCAATAAAATTGATAAAAGAATAATCACCTACACTAGCTACATCGCTTAATGGAATTTTCAAGGAAGTACCTTTCGCAGTAGAACCATCTACTGTAATATTTAATGCAGTGGTAGGGCCATAAATGCGCCCAGTACCATTTAAATAACCCGTACCATAATACAACTCCCCTTCTTTAAACTCGGTATTCAATATTAAGAATGGTTGATCTTGAGTATCTACATTTAAATCTAAAATCCAGTTATCAAAAAAGCTATGTGAAATGGTACCATCAAGATTAGCTCTGGTACCCTTATGCACATCTTCTAATGCAATATTTTCAAAATCGAAAGTCTGATTAGAAAGCACTACTCTAGAACGTGGTGCAAAACTATAATCTACATTTAAATAAGGCACGGCAATACCTGCATTATCTAATGTCAAAAGTCCATTAAAACTTGGGTTATCCACATTACCAACAATACTTACCCGACCATCGATATCTCCTCGTATATTATCTATAACCCCTTCTCCCAAGGGGCTAAATGGCTCTAAACTAAAATTACTGAAATTGGCTATTAAATTAGCTTTGGGGATATCGCCTTTATTATTGATACTACCCAAAACGCTAAACTTTTCTAAACCATTATCAGAGAGTTGCGAATTAACTTGAAATTCAGTTAAATCTTTGTTACCTATAATACTAATTGCCAGATCCCCTAAAGGAATATCGTTTATACCGAAGTGTTCGATATTTAAGTTCGATGAGGGTAAATAAATACCATCTTTTTGCAAAACATTTAAAGTTCCATTTACCTCACCTTGCAATTTAAGGCTATCGATGACCGGAGTAATTTTATCTAATGAAACTATTTTAAACTGTAATTGAAGATCTTTATAGGTAGAATCTGCTAACTGACCTTTTAATCTAATTTGCTCTTTCTCATCATTATTCATCACTATTTCTTGAATAGTAATACTATCTAAAGCCCTATTCAATATTACTTTATTCTTAGAATCTCCATCTTTATTTAAAACCCATTTATTTCCCTTAAAGTTAACATCAGATGTTTTTAAACCTATGACAGATTTATTGTCTTTATTAAAGGTGTGGTAAAAATTGAGATTGTAAGAATCATTAAAATCACTTCCTCCTTTAAATTCAGATCTAAAGAACAAAGTATCTTTAAGAGTAGTGTTTATTAAATTAAAGTCCTTAAAATTATAATAAGGAGTATCTAACTCCCCAACAGAAACAAAGGTATTGAACAGCGGGTTTTTATTATCTATACGAACTTCTATATTATCAGCAGCAGTACCAAAAGCCTCAATACTAGGAGATTCAAAATTTAGTTTAAAATCACCTTCATCGGCAACTATATTTCCTTTTATAAACGTATTCGGATCAAATCGCACTTCAGGAAAAAATACCTCTACTATTTTATTATAAATTTTAAAATTGAAGGAAAGATTTTGACCATCCGAAATTTGAAACGGCCTATAGTTAGTATAAATACTTCCCAACGAATTTTGAACAAGCTTCCCTAATTCACGAACTTTAAAATTACCTTTCATAAAACCGGTAATAATATCTGGAGAATTGATATTTATAATACGTGCTTTCTCATCATCAAAAATAGAGGTAATCGCAAAATCTTCGAAATAATACGTATCATTTACATTTTGATAATTAGTTTGAGTGAACTTAATGTCCCCAACAATATTATCTAGGCTAGTCCCCGTAATATCCATGCTCAAGTTCCCTTTAAAAATGGAAACGCTGTCCTTAATAAAATTTAGTTTCTTTAAATCTGCAAAATCTACAGACGCAATAAAATTGAAATTATTTCTAGTCTCAGCAACATTAGCCAGACCCTTAAAGTTAAATTTTAAATTCTCGTCATTACTTATCAAAGACCCGTCGAATAATTGGTCTTTTATTATACCTGATACTCTTAAATCTTGATAATTATATTTATTAAATTCGATAGAATAAATCTGGCCTATAACTTCGGTATTCAATCTTTCTTTAACGAAACCTTTTCCTTCCACATTGAAATCTAACGTGGTTTTACCTAAACTTTTGTTTTCAGCAAAATCGCCTAAATCAAAATCGATTAAGGATATAAATCCCTTATAAGTGGCATTATCTATATTATTAAAATTACTTAATACGATATCAGCATAACTACTACCAATAGCCGTATTTAAGTTAACCTTTGCATCAATTGATGAGTTGGTAATTAATGCGTTGCCACGAATTGTAAATTGACCGAGCTTACTAAAAGTTGATGGTAATGAATTACCAATTAAATTAGGCAATAAAGCATTCAATTGATAATAACTACTAGTAACATTTTTCATTTCAGCATTTAAGCTGAATGGTTTTTGTTTGCTAAATAGATTTTTAAAATTGAAGTCTCCACGTATACCGGTATTATCAGAAAAAAGAAAAAGATTATTGGTATTTAAGTCATTTAAAACACCATTTATGTTAGCGCTGAAGGTTACCTCTTTACCTTTTCCAAACTCATTATATAATAGATTAATCTCATCAAAAGCTACCTTCGATTCTTTAAAATCGGCAATTACATTTACCTTATTCAAGAAATCTCGGAAATCTTCTCGATTATAATTAAAAACCAGATTACCATCTAATTCAGAAAGTGGCGTATTTATCCTAAGAGAATCGAAACGCATTTGCTGCTTCGTATACTTAAAATTAGTAGCTAACTTATTTACTTTTAAACCCCTATCGCTATATAGCGACATATCTCGAATATCAGCAATCACTTCTGGCCCAAGAATAAGAAAATTATCCGCACTAATATTAAGGCTGTCAAAATTCAGAATAGTAGGTTTTTCTAAATTCTCATCAATATATTTAAATCTACTTTTTTTTATATCAACTTGAGAGGACGATAATTTGAAGGGTGGAGTACCTAGTTCCCTAGGTTTACCATCATCAAGTTTATCTACAAAGACTTCAAGGTTCGTATTTTCTTCACCATAATATGTCTTCAATTTCAAATTCAATTTGTCTACAGAAATGTCACCAAACTCCAAATTACCTTGAGCCAAATTACCTATGCTTAGAATAGATGTTTTGAGTTCATTTATATAGAAAAGCGTATCTTTTTTATAATCTTCGATAAAGACACCCTCTAGTGCGGTATCCCAAGAAATCAATGAAAGTTTTAAACGATTAATATTAATATGAGTGCCATATTGCTGATTAATTGTTTTTGTAGCATACTGTGCCAATAAAGTTTGAACTACTGGCAATGAAAAAATTAGGGTGCCTAAAACACATATCAGTAAAAGCACCAATACTATTCTAACCAATATTTTCCTAAGTTTTTTGATAGGGCTATATGTTTTACCTTTGTTATTCAAATTTTATTCCAAATATGCTGGAACACGAAACAATTTATATTCTTGCAATAGAATCTTCTTGTGATGATACTTCTGCGGCAGTTTTAATGAACGATAAAGTACTTAGTAATGTTGTTGCAACCCAAGCAATTCATAAGGAATACGGAGGGGTTGTACCTGAACTAGCATCAAGGGCACATCAACAAAATATTGTTCCCGTAGTCGATCAAGCAATAGCCAAAGCAAATATCGATAAAAAACAATTATCAGCCATAGCATTTACAAGAGGACCTGGCTTAATGGGATCTCTTCTTGTAGGCACCTCATTTGCTAAGTCTTTGTCGTTAGGCTTGCAAATACCTTTGATAGAGGTAAATCATATGAAAGCTCATATTTTGGCACACTTTATTGATGATGATAGTATGAAGACGCCTAAATTTCCTTTTTTAGCTTTAACCATAAGTGGTGGACATACTCAAATCGTACTAGTCAATGATTTTTTTGACATGAAAATCATAGGCCAAACACTAGATGATGCTGTTGGTGAAGCCTTTGATAAAAGTGCTAAAATTTTAGGCTTACCCTACCCCGGCGGACCTTTAATTGACAAATATGCTGGAACCGGAAATCCGCATAAATTCGAATTCCCTATTCCAAAAGTGAAAGAGCTTGATTTTAGTTTCAGCGGATTAAAAACCAGTATCTTATATTTCATTCAGAAACAAACTAAAGAAGACCCAGATTTTATTGAAAATAATCTTGAAGATATCTGCGCATCAATTCAACATACCATCATAACCATTTTAATGAAAAAACTTAAAAAAGCGGTTAAACAAACAGGTATTAAAGAGATAGCTATAGGTGGTGGAGTTTCTGCAAACTCTGGAATTAGAAAGGCTTTAGTGGATGCTCAAACCAAATACGGTTGGAAAACCTATGTGCCTAAGTTTGAATATTGCACCGATAATGCAGCCATGATTGGCATAGTTGGGTATTACAAATATAAAAATGAAGTTTTTGCTAAGCAAGATGTGACCGCAAAAGCGAGATATTTAATTTCTTGATTTAATCGAAAATTGTATGCAACTATTTTATAATTCTGATGTAAAAGCTACAGATACTCTTTTTACTTTCGACACCAATGAAAGCAGACATATCATTAAAGTGCTAAGAAAAAAAATCGGTGATGAATTATGGATTACAAATGGCGAAGGTCACTTATTTCAAGCTAAAATTTTAGATGATTCTATTAAGAAATGTGAAGTTGAGCTCATATCTTCAAAAAAAACACATCCTAAATCACATTGGCTTCATATGGTGGTAGCGCCTACAAAAATGAACGATCGTTTCGAATGGTTTGTTGAGAAGGCTACAGAAATAGGTGTTGATGAAATCACCCCAATAATCTGTGATCGGTCTGAACGTAAAATTCTTAAGTTAGAACGCATACAAAGGGTTATAGAATCTGCCATGAAGCAATCACTTCAAACTTATTTACCCAAATTAAATGAGCCAATAAGTTTATCAGACTTTTTAGAAAAACCTATTACCGGTTTACAGTTTATAGCCCATTGCGAAGACAATGAACGTCATGAACTAAAGCGAAGAGTTGTTGCCGACCAAGATGTAACCATTTTAATTGGTCCTGAAGGTGATTTCACCCCTACTGAAATTAAAAGTGCAATATCAAAAGGGTATACACCAGTTGCCATGGGCAAAACTAGGCTGAGAACAGAAACTGCAGCCATTGTAGCATGTACCATTGTTGCCTCCATAAATAATGGATAATTAAAATATCTATTGATGACTCTTCAACATATTCATAATAATACTCCGATAATTTTTCATCTACTAATTTCGTAGATTTGATTATGAAAAATTTTATCCGCCTACTCTTCTTTTGTATTTTAGTTTCAAGCTTTTCATTAAAGGCACAAGAAGTTGCAATTTTAAAATATCAAGGCGGTGGTGATTGGTATGCAAACCCTACTGCCTTACCCAATTTAATTAAATTTTGCAATAACAATATTGGCACTACTTTGAGCAGTAAACCTGAAACTGTAGAGGTTGGCAGTTCTTCTATTTTTCAGTATCCATTTATACATATGACAGGCCATGGCAATGTGGTGTTTTCTGAAGAAGATATAGAGAATTTAAGAAACTATCTTTTAGCTGGTGGGTTTCTGCATATTGATGATAATTATGGCATGAAACCTTATATCACTAGAGAAATAAAAAGACTTTTCCCAGATTCTAATCTAGAAGAACTTGGAGCAGATCATCCTATATTTTCAAATAGCTACCGATTTGCACAAGGGTTACCTAAAATACATGAGCATGATGGTCAACGCCCGCAAGCTTTCGCGATTACTTTTAATAACAGAATTGTATTGCTATTTACTTCAGAGTCAGATTTAGGAGATGGATGGGAAGACCCCACCGTACATAACGATTCTGCCGAAATACGAGAAAAAGCTCTAAAAATGGGCGCTAACATTATAACCTATGTATTTAAAAGTTAATTAATGACTTCAAAAACTATATCAAAAGGCATTCTTAGAGCCATAGGGTTCATAGTTGGTGTTGCCCTATTGCTTTATTTTCTATACATCATACGTTCAGTATTGGCATATTTAGCCATCGCTGCAGTTGTCGCCTTAATAGGAAGACCATTAGTTAAGTTCTTAAGGTTGAAACTTAAATTCCCAAATATTCTTGCTGTTGTTGCTACAATGTTAATTATGGTTGGGGTTTTAGCCGGCATAGTTGCATTATTCATTCCACTGTTATCAGAACAAAGTAAAAACCTTTCTCTTCTTGATATTGATGAATTACAAAAGAGTCTTAATGCATTATACCATCAAATTACTAATTTCATAGGCCTTTCATCTCATATCGTTGAAGATGTAATTGAGGATGTAGGCTTAGAGAAAAATATTCTTCAAGGCTTAGACATTGGGTTCATTCCTGACTTTTTAAACTCTTTTTTAACAGTTTTAAGCTCTGCTAGCATAGGTTTATTTTCAGTTCTATTCATTTCTTTTTTCTTTCTAAAGGACAGAAGGCTTTTTGAACATGGCCTTTTAATATTTATTCCCCAAACTAAAAAACAGCGTACAACAAATTCAATAGAAAAAATAAATAATTTGTTATCTAGATACTTCGTTGGTTTACTGCTTCAAATATTCATTCTCTTCGTCATTTACACCATTGTTCTTTTAATAGTTGGTATTGAGAATGCCGTAGTTATAGCATTTCTTTGTGCGCTATTTAACATCATACCTTACATAGGACCAATTATAGGTGGTGTAATGATGCTGACATTAACCATGACTAGTAACTTAGGTTTTGATTTCAGCGAAATAATACTTCCTAAAACGGGTTATGTTTTCTTAGGATTAGTATTCGGGCAATTGGTCGATAATTTCTTTTCACAGCCTTTGATATTTTCGAATAGTGTAAAATCACATCCTTTGGAAATTTTCTTGATAATCATTATCGCTGGTTTACTTTTCGGTGTTGTAGGTATGATTGTCGCAGTACCTGGTTACACTGCCATAAAGGTTATTTTGAAAGAGTTTCTATCAGAGAATCAAATCGTTAAATCATTGACCCATAACCTCTAAAATTTTCGTGAATCTTTTTATTTTATCTAATGAAGTACAACAGTTTATCAATGATAATCTAGCTTCAGATATTCATAAGATTCTTTTGAAGAAATCACCTTTTGCCGAAGTAACGTCTAAAGAGCTTGTAGAACAAATAGAATCAAAATCAAAGGCGAAACAAAAGCTACCAACCTGGTTTGAAACAAAAAATATCTTCTACCCCAATAAACTTAATCTTTCACAAACATCATCAGAAATATCAGCGCATTATAAATCTAATCTAGTAAAAGGTAAAACCCTAATTGATATTACTGCTGGTCTTGGAATTGATTCTTATGCTTTCAGCAAAAACATAAATAGAGTATTTCATGTTGAAAAAAACGAAGAATTATCTGCTATTGCACAACATAATTTCATTCAGTTAGGGGCAACGAACATTGAGTGTATATCTACAGACGGAATATCTTTTCTAAAGAATAATCCACAATCTTTTGATTGGATATACCTAGACCCCTCAAGAAGAGATAAAAACAATAAGAAAGTATATTATTTATCTGACTGTGAACCTGACGTAACCGAACATTTAGATTTCTTATTCACTAAATCAAACAACATTTTAATTAAAACAGGTCCATTGCTTGATTTAAACAACGGTTTAAAACAATTAAGAAACGTTAAAGAAATACATATTATAGCTATAGGTAACGAAGTAAAAGAAGTACTATGGCTTTTAGATAAAAATTACAGCGAAGAACCGCAAATAAAAACAATAAATTTTAAAAATGAAACTGAACAGATTTTTCAATTTCATTTAAATCAAGAACGGTCTGTAATTTCAACTTATTCTAGACCATTGGCATTTTTATACGAGCCAAATGCAGCTATATTAAAATCTGGAGCATTTGAATACATAGGTAAGCATTACAATCTTAATAAGTTACATTCTAATTCGCACTTATATACATCAGGCAAATTAATTTCATTTCCAGGTCGTGTATTTAAAATTTTAAATATTCTTGACTACTCTAAAAAATCCTTAAAAAAAATAAATACTTCTAAGGCTAATATTACTACAAGAAATTTTCCTGATTCCGTCGAAAAAATCAGAAAAAAACTTCGATTAAAAGATGGAGGCAATTCTTACCTGTTTTTCACTACAGATAAAGATCAAAAACTTATTGTGATTAATTGCACCCAAATTTTCAAATAATCGAGTGAGATTTTCATCATTTATTGACATAAATATATGATATATTATAAATAAATCCTCGATCCACGCTACCACTACAACGATATAGAAAGCCATTTTATCGTGTTATTTTACTACAATTTAAACTTAAGATGTTAAAATTATTAACATTGGAATTTGCTAATTCAAAGAGGTCTAAATTATTGATACATCAACCATTACGGCTGTTTGAAGAGAATTTTTTAAATACAAATGCACTAAATAGAATTAAAGGTCTCGTAAAATATCGCATTTGAATTATCACTATTTGCGTTTTAATTACTATTATTATGCCGGATTTTGATTTTTTTAACATTTAACAGCTTCGTAAAATAATTTTAAAAGTCAAAAAACACACTAATTAATTTAAACTAACAAACAACAACGATTATGAGTCAAAAACGTGATTACAAGTCGATCAAATCCAAAAAAAGGTCTTCCTTTTTTAAATCAGGGATTTTATCGATGCTTGTTTGCTTAGGAGCCCAACTGGCCCAAGCAAATGAAATGACTGACACTTCCAATGAAGTAAAGGTTAAAACTGTACAATCAACGGTTACCGGTACTGTAACAGATGATTTAGGAACACCATTACCAGGAACAAATGTGATAGAAAAGGGTACAACTAATGGTACTCAAACAGATTTTGATGGTAACTATACATTAAATGTAAACCCAGGTGCTACATTAGTATTTAGTTATTTAGGTTTTCAAAGAAAAGAAGTTGCTGTTAATGGTCAATCGGTAGTGAACACTTCATTAGCAGAAGATGCTGCTGCTTTAGACGAGGTAGTAGTAACAGGTTACCAAGTACAAACTAAACGTGAAACTACAGCTGCGGTTTCTATAGTAGCTGCCGAAGATTTGGCTGCTGTACCTTCTGGTAACATTGAACAACAATTACAAGGTAGGGTAGCTGGTGTAACTGTTCTTACAAACGGTCAACCAGGAACTACAAGTCAAATTAGAGTACGTGGTTTCAACTCTTTTGGAAACAATGCACCTTTATATGTTGTAGATGGTGTACCAACAAGAAATGTTGATTTTATAAACCCAGACGATATTGAGACAGCGGTAGTACTTAAAGATGCAGCTGCTGCTTCTATTTATGGTGCAAGAGCTGCTAACGGGGTTATTGTTTACGTTACAAAACAAGGTTCTAGGGCCAAAAGAAAAACGTCAATGACTTTGAATGTTAATAGTGGTGTTGTAGATCCAAATGTTGCTGGTTCGCCAGATCAACTTAACCCATTAGACATGGCAAGGTATACTCATATTGGGTATGAGAATAATGCAGCTGCCAATGGTACTGCAGTTCAATATACACACCCTCAATATGGTTCTAACGCCAATCCAACTATACCAGACTATTTGCATGCAAATGGTCAAAATGGTGTTAGTGCTGGTGATGTAGACTTAGCTGCCGTTAGAGCTGCTTATGAAGCTGACCCTGGGAATACTTTCCTAATACGACCTAATTTAGCCGGAACAAATTGGTATAAAGAAATTACTAGAATTGCACCACAAAGCAGAGTTTCTTTAGGTTTTGATGGGGGTACGGAGAATGGCCGCTTTTATATGGGCGTTTCTGCACAAAATCAAGATGGTATCGTACTTGGTCAAGAATTTTCAAGATATGCTGCACGTTTCAACTCTGAATGGGATGTTACGCCGTGGTTATCTATCGGTGAAAACTTCCAAGTAACCTATAGGTCTGCTCTTGGTATTGCCGGTGGTAATGGTGGTGTAGAAGCAGCTGATGATGAATCTGAAGTTTTATCTGCTTTTAGAATGCCTACTATTATTCCTGTTTATGATGAATTTGGTAGTTATGCAAGTACTAAAGCAGCAGGGTTCAACAACCCAAGAAACCCAGTTAGAAGATTAAAACTGAACAATGGGGATGATAAATCTTATAACATTGGTGGTTTCGGTAACATGTATGCGTTGGTAAAGCCATTTGAAGGGATGACATTACGTTCTAGCCTTGGTGGTAGTTACGGGAATTATTACTATGTAGATTATAACTACAAATATTTAGGTGATTCTGAGCCTGAGGCAAGTAACTCTTTTAGTGAAGGTAGCGGTTACGCTTTTTCATGGACATTTACCAATACCTTTAGTTATGAAAAATTATTCGGTGAACATAAAATAACAGCATTTGGTGGTATAGAAGCATTGAATACTGGAAGAGGAAGAAATATTTCTGGTAATGGTATCAATCCATTTTCAACCGATTTAGATTTCCAGAGTTTATCAGTAGTACAAAGTCCTAATGTAAACAGTAATCAATTCAAGGGATCTACGTACTTCTCAACCTTTGGTAAATTAGATTATAATTTTAATGAAAAGTATTATATAACTGGTGTACTTCGTCGTGACGGATCTTCTCGTTTTGGTGAAAACAAGAGATATGGTACATTCCCTGCTATTTCAGCCGCTTGGAGAGTTATAGATGAGCCGTTCATGCAAAACCAAGAAATTTTCTCTGATTTCAAGATTAGAGGTGGTTGGGGTGAAATGGGTAGTGATTCTAACGTATCACCAAACAACCAATATTCTTTATTTGCTTCTGATCGTGGAAATACTTTTTATCCTATAGATGGACAAAACAGTGGTGCAAATGAAGGCTTTGCAGCTAGTAGAATTGGTAACCCTAATGCACAATGGGAAACTTCTGAAACTACAAACATTGGTTTTGACTTATCTATGTTCAATAATAAACTAGAATTTATTCTTGATTGGTGGAAGAAGGATACTAGAGATCTTTTATACCAAGTACCATTACCTGGTGTTGCAGGTAACTATGCTTCTGCTCCGTCAGTGAACATTGGTGGAATGAGTAATCAAGGTGTCGATTTTCAAATAATAGGAAGAGGTAATATTACTGAAGACTTATCTTTTGAAGTAAATAGCACAAGTTCTTTCCTTAAAAATGAAATTACTGCCTTAGCACCAGGTATTGATGCCTTTGGAGACAACATTGCCTTTAGAGGTATTGCACCAATTCGCAACTCGGTAGGAGAATCTATTTCTACCTTCTTTGGCTATAATGTTTTAGGATATTTTAATAGCCTAGATGAAGTTGCTAACTCACCTGCACAAGATGGTAAAGGATTAGGCCGTTTCAGATACGAGGATGTTAATGGTGATGGAGCAATTACACCAGATGACAGAACTGTTATTGGTAGTGCTGTGCCAGATTTTACAGGTGGTTTAGATTTAATATTGCGTTATAAAAACTTAGAATTTCAAACCTTTTGGTATGGTTCAGTAGGTAACGAAATATTCAACCAATCTAAATGGTTTAGAGATTTCTTTGGAACTTTTGAAGGATCCGCAAAAGGAACATCAGCTTTTAATTCTTGGACTCCAGAATTAGGTAATAATGCTGGTTCACCAATTTGGGAAAGTGCTTCTAATTTAAGTACTAGTGGCGCATCTAACTCATGGTATGTAGAAGATGGTAGTTACTTAAGATTAGTACAATTACGTATAGGATATAACTTTGACACCAACTTGGTTGAAAGTATGGGACTTCGTAAATTTAAAGTAGGGTTATCAGCGAATAATATTTGGACACTTACCGATTATAGTGGTCTTGATCCTCAAGTAGCTGGTCCTGATACTAACTTCGGTGTCGATGTTGGTAACTTCCCTGTTACGCCTAGTTATGCAATCACCTTAGAAATAGGTATATAATAAAAAGATAATATAATAATTAGTAACTTTAAGAAAAAGTAAACTATGAAAACATTTAAATTTAAAAAAACATCGTTATTACTAGGCGCGTTGCTTCTCGCATCGATGTCTTGTAGTGAAGAATTTTTGCAAGTAGCCCCTACGGACTCGCTTGCAGATGCTCAAGTAAGTACCAAAGCAGGTATTGACGGTTTATTAATAGGTTCTTATGCTGCCCTAAATGGGGTGTTCGGGAATCGTTTTGAAGGCCCTAACCACTGGGTTACCGGTTCAATATTAGGTGGCGAAGCGAATAAAGGTACCGATGCTGGGGATTATTCTACCATCAATCCAATTCAACGTTACGAGACCGATCCTACCAATGGTGATATAAACAATCTTTGGAGAGGAAGATATGAAGGGGTTAGTAGGGTCAACAAAGTGTTATCAGCAATAGCTAACTCAACTGAATTGTCAGCAGCAGACGCTGCAAGACTTTCAGGTGAAGCTAGAATGTTGAGAGGTCATTTTTATTTTGACCTTAAAAAGCATTTTAACAACATTGTAGTTTTTGATGAAACTGTAGCGGCTGAAGATTTGGCAACACTACCTAACAACGGAGACGCTTGGGCAATGATTGAAGGTGATCTTCAATACGCATATGACAATTTACCAGGAGTAAATGGTGCAGGCCGTGTAAACAAATGGGCAGCAGCTGCTCTAATGGGAAAAGCCAAGTTATACCAACAAAAATTTGGTGAAGCTAAGACTTGGTTTGATGATGTTATTGCAAATGGTGTAACTTCTAATGGAATTAAATTCGCTCTATTAGATGATTATGCGCAAATATATAATGCAGAAAATGACAATAATGCAGAGGTTGTATTTGATGTAGAATCTGCTAATAATACAGGTAGTACACAAAATGCTAATTATTATGATGATTTAAACTACCCTTACAATACAGGTCCTGATGGTCCTGGTAACTGTTGTGGTTTCTTTCAACCTAGTTTCGAAATGGCTAATTCTTATAGAACTGGTACTGATGGACTACCCTTATTAGATAAGTCATATAATAGTGCAGCAAATGCGGTTAAAAATGATTATGGTTTAGAAGCAGACGAGCCGTTTGTTGAAGATGCAGACCCATTAGACCCAAGAATTGACCATGCAATTGGTAGAAGAGGTATTCCTTATTTAGATTGGATTGAACACCCAGGTAAAGCATGGATTCGTAGCCAACCTTATGCTGGTCCATATTCTCCAAAGAAATACATCTATTACAGAAGTCAAGAAAACAGCTTTACTGATGGTAGTTCTTGGACACGTGGTTATGCAACTATGAACTATACTATTATTCGTTTCGCAGATGTGTTATTAATGGCTGCAGAAGCTGAAATAGAAGCACCAAGTGGTTCTTTGGCTACAGCTTTAGATTATGTGAACCAAGTAAGAAGAAGAGCTGCAAACTCTGAATATTGGGTTAAAGAATATGGTTCTACTGATAACGCTGCAAATTATGTAATTTCTGAATATACTTCATTTCCGAATGCCGATTTCGCTAGAACAGCTGTCCGTTTTGAAAGGAAGTTAGAACTTTCAGGAGAAGGACATCGCTTTTTCGATTTAGTAAGATGGGGAGTTGCTTCTGCAGAATTGACTGACTATTTAAATTACGAGTCTACTCTTTTAGTTACTAAATTTGGAGGTGCATCCTTTAAGACTGGTAAAACTGAATATTTACCAATTCCACAATCTCAGATAGATATAACTGGTTCTGATGTATTAACTCAAAACCCTGGTTATTAAATATTTATAACTTACGTGATTTTATCATAAAGGCTACCATAATTGGTAGCCTTTTTTTTGTTACTTCCTTAAGGTTCTTGCATATTTGTAAAAGTATATTTCAAAAGAAAAATGAAAAATTCAAAATTTCAAATTGTTGCTTTTTTAACTCTATTTATCCTTGTAGGATGTAGTGAAAACAATCAGAAAACACTTTTCTCAAAAGTTGATTCTAATACATCAGGACTTAATTTCAGCAATCAATTGTTTGAAAATGATTCAATCAATATATTAGACAATGAATTTGTTTATAATGGTGCCGGGGTTGCTATTGCTGATATAAATGGTGACGGACTCGAAGATATTTTCCTCGCAGGAAACCAAGTTGACAATAAATTATTTCTGAATGAAGGAAAATTAAAATTCAGGGACATTAGTAAAGAAGCACAGATTGGTAAAACGGATAGTTTGCAATGGTCTTCAGGGGTTACCATTCTAGACATTAATTTAGATGGTTTACAAGATATCTATATTAGCAATACGTTTAGAAAAGACAGTATTCAAAGAAAAAACCTATTATATATTAATCAAGGAAATAAAGAAACAAACATTCCTTTTTTCAAAGAAGAAGCTGCAAAATATGGTTTAGACGACCAGACTTATTCTTCTCATGCGCAGTTTTTTGATTACGACAATGATGGCGACTTAGATGTATTCATTGGTGTTAATCGTATTGAGGGTATTAATCCAAATCAATTTAGCCCATTAACCGATGATGGCACTTCTAAAAGTAAAGATGTATTATATGAGAATGTTTTTATAGACAGTCTAAACCAAAGAAAATTTATTGACGTCTCAGAAAAAGCAGGCATTCGATACCATGGGTATAGTCACAGTACTTTGATTAATGATTTTAATGAAGACGGGTGGCCCGATATTTATGTTGCTAATGACTTTCTAAGTAACGATTTAATTTACATCAACAATCAAGATGGTTCATTCACCAATAAAGCTGGTGAAATATTTAAACATTTTAGTCTATCTTCTATGGGCAGTGATATAACCGACGTCAATAATGATGGCCGTATGGATATATTCACTACAGAAATGCAACCCTACTACAATAAAAGAAAGAAATTATTTCAAGGACCTAGCAGTTATCAAAAAGAAATTTTTACCAGAAAATACTCTTATGAACATCAATACACTAGAAATACTTTACAACAAAATCTAGGCATAAATCCTGAAAACGACTTGCCAATTTTCGGTGAAATAGGAATGTTCTCTAGTATTCAAGAAACCGATTGGAGCTGGGCTCCCCTATTTGCTGATTATGATAATGACGGATGGAATGATTTACTTATTACCAATGGTTTTCCAAAAGATGTAACAGACCGTGATTTTGGTGATTTTAGAATTACCGCGAGCAGACTGGTAAGTAAACAAACATTAATCGATGCCATACCTGAAATTAAGATTCCAAACTTTATATTTAAAAATTTGGAAGGAAAAGGTTTTAAGGATGTAACAAAAGATTGGGGTTTGAATTTCGGCACCTTTTCTAACGGAGCAGCTTATGGTGATTTAGATAATGATGGTGACCTAGATTTGATAATTAACAACATTAATGATCCTGTTTTATTAATGGAAAACCATTCAAATGAGTTAACGCCTGATGAAAATTACTTAAGAATTAAACTCATAGGAGCCGAACAAAACCCAGAGGCAATTGGCAGTACCGTCATAACTTATTACGACAATAAACAACAACGCAAATCCTTACTTTCAGGTAGAGGGTATTTGTCACAACCAGAGAAAATATTTCATATTGGACTTGGAAAAACAAAAAAAGTAGATAGTTTAAAAATCATTTGGCCTAACGGGAACATACAAATTGAAACTAACCCAGTAGTCAATACGCTGAACAAGTACACATATCGACCTTTAAATTTGATTGCAAATAAGAATAATACTCCTTTATTTAGCAAAGCACCAAAAAAACTAGGATTAGATTTTTTAAGTAAGGATAACGACTTTATAGATTTTAATTTTCAGAGAACTTTACCTCACAAATTCTCTCAGTTTGGTCCTTCCATTTCTGTGGGAGATATTAATGGTGATAATTTAGAAGACATTTTTATAGCCGCTAGTAGAGGAGAAGATGAGGCTTGGTTTTTACAGACCCCAGAAAGTACCTTTATTAAAACTACGGTCTCTTATAAAAGCGAAGGAAAGCTTGAAGATGATTCTAGCTCATTATTATTTGACGCTGATGGAGACGGAGACTTAGACTTATATTTAGCCAGAGGAAGCGCACAATACCCTTCAGGTAATGAACTTTATAAAGATAAGCTCCTACTTAATGATGGTAAAGGGAATTTCTCCGATTCTTCTGACGCCATACCTGATGTAAAAACAAATTCGACTAGTGTTAAAGCTGCTGATTTTGATAAAGATGGTGATTTAGACCTTTTCGTAGGTAGTAGAGTATTACCATTTTCATACCCATCTTCCGATAGGTCATATATTTTTGAAAATCAATCTGTGGGCAATCAAATTAAATTTGTTGATGTAACCGCTAAAATAAATCCTGATCTTGAATATCCTGGACTTATTAGCGATGCATTATGGACTGATTTCAATAATGATTTTTGGCCAGATCTAATTTTGGCAGGAGAATGGATGCCGATTCGATTTTTTGAAAACAGAGAAGGTAAATTAGTTGAAGTTACAGATAACTCTGGTATTCAAAATAAACTTGGTTGGTGGAATAGCCTATCTGCAGGTGATTTAGACAACGATGGCGATACCGATTATATAGCCGGTAATTTTGGTCGAAATATAAACTTTCAAGGTACCGAAGACCAACCTATACGATTGTACGCCAAAGATTTAGACAATAATGGCACCATTGACCCATTGTTATCCTTTTATCTTAGAGATAGTATTGGCACTAAAAAAGAATACCTCTATCATCCTTGGCAAGATGTCACTAAACAATATGTAGGCATAAGAAAAAAATATAATTCTTTTGGAGAATTTGGCGCCTCTACCCTACCTGAGATGTTTAATGATGGTCTATTAGATGATGCCACCAAACTTAGTTTCAACTATATGGAAACTTCTTTGATTGAAAACTTGGGTAATGGAAAATTTAAAATCCATCCCTTGCCTATGGAAATACAATATGCCCCTATTTATGGAATATTATTACAAGATATTAATAATGATGATTTATTAGATGTTTTAGTGGTAGGTAATGATTTTGGTATGGAAGTACAACAAGGCATGGCGGATGCATTAGTTGGTCTGGTACTAAAAAATGAAGGTGATTTAAAAATGACTGCACTCTCCTTAGATGAAACTCACTTTTATGTGCCTGGTGATGCCAAAGCCTTGGTAAATGTTAATTTAAGAAACGGAAATGAATTAATAATTGCATCTCAAAACAATGATTCATTGAAGACCCATGAGTACATTAAAAAAAGAGCTGGTAAACTCGTGAAATTTAACCCCAACGAAGTTAAGGCTGTTATAAATTTCAGAAATGGCTCAAAAAGAATTCAAGAGGTATATTGGGGCGATAGTTTTAATTCACAGTCGACACAAAATATTTTAATTACTGATAAAATTTCAGAAATTAAATTCTATAATAACACTGGCGAAACCACTAGAAGTATACCTTTTTAAATGGTTAGACAATTAACTAATATTTAAAAAATAAGGTAATTCACCTTTATTGGAACAACCTAAATTAGTTCAATAGGCAGTTCAAGAAGACCCTATATTTGTCATAAGTACTAAAAACAATAATACGGTATTCTAATTTAAACTATTTTAAAGGTCAATTAGACGAATAACCAAAATAAACCAAAATATGCGGGTCTTTTCTGCTTTATCGATTCTATTCTTATTTGTCATCATCATTTCATGTGACAATAAAAATTCTACATTATTTCAAATTGTACCTGCCTCAGAGTCTGGAATCGAATTCAACAATAAAATTATAGAAACCGACAGTTTTAATATACTCACAAGTGAATATATTTTTAATGGTGGTGGAGTTGCTGTAGGTGATTTTAATAACGATGGAAAGCCAGATGTTTTTTTTAGCGGAAATCAAGTAGCCAATAAACTATACTTAAATCAAGGAAATTTTAAATTCAAAGATGTTTCAAAAGAGTCTGGCATTGAAGCTCTCAATAAATGGAACACAGGGGTTGCTTTAGCAGATATTAATAACGACGGATATTTAGATATCTACGTTTGCTCTGCGATGCTTACTGAGGAAGACCAGAAAAAAAATATCCTCTTTATAAATCAAGGATTGAATGAAAACCAAATTCCTCAATTCAAGAATAAGGCTAAAGAATTTGGAGTAGAGGAACCGGGCAATAGTATGGGTGCGACCTTTTTTGATTATGACAAAGATGGACTCTTGGATCTATATGTTTTAAATAATGTAGATATACATATTCTACCTGCTAATTATAGAACCAAAATTACAGATGGATCATCACTAAGTAATGATCGATTATATAAAAATAATGGTGATGGTACATTTAAAGACGTAACAATTGAAGCAGGTATTACTATAGAGGGCTACGGATTAGGTCTTGCAATTTCTGATTTAAATTATGATGGATGGCCTGATATTTATGTAAGTAATGACTATTTAACCAATGATATTTTATACATCAACAACCAAGATGGGACATTCACAAACAATATAAAAGAGAACATTAAACATCAAAGTAAGTTCTCTATGGGAAATGACATTTCCGACTTTAATAATGATGGTTTTCTAGATATCATAACATTAGATATGTTAGGTGAAACAAACCAACGATTAAAAACCACCTTATCAGGCCATAAGTACACAGAATATATTCTCAATGAAAGATATGATTATGAGTACCAGTATACTAGAAACATGCTTCAAAAAGGAAATGGTAATGGTGTACCCTTTAATGAAATTGGATTGATGGCTGGCGTAGCCAAAACTGATTGGAGTTGGTCTCCTCTATTTGCTGACATGGATAATGATGGTTTTAAAGACATCCTCGTAACAAACGGGTTTCCTCGAGATATCACTGATTTAGACTTTGGAGATTTCAAATTTAACGTGAGTAGGTACTTAACTCCAGCACAGATTTTAGATTCCATTCCAAAAATTAAAATTCCTAATTATGCCTTTAAGAATAATAAGAATAACACGTTTACAGATATTAGTAAGGCTTGGGGTATCGGAATACCATCTTTCTCTAATGGTTCTGCATTCGTAGATTTAGATAATGATGGTGATTTAGATTACATTGTAAATAATATTAATGATAAAGCCCTCCTATTTCGAAACACTATTGATGAGCAAAAGGAAGATAATCATAACTATTTAAGCATTGACTTGGTTGGGCCTGCTACAAAATCACTAGTAGCTGGAGCTAAAGTTGTCATCAGATTTTCGGATAGTACTTTTCAATTTCAAGAACACCACACCTATAGAGGATATATGTCTACAGTTCAAGACATTATACATTTTGGATTAGGTGATAAAAAACAGATTAGTTCTTTAGAAATTCTTTGGCCTGATGGCAAATATCAAAAAACATCAAATATAGGAGCCAATCAAAAAATATCTTTAAATTATTCTGATGCCTCAAACATCTCCATTAGTGATTTAAATTTTCCTTTAGCACCGAATAAAAATAGCCCCATCTTCAAGGAAGTTTCCAAAGCAATAGGTATTGAATATGTTCATCAAGAAAAAGACATTGTAGACTATAATTTACAACGAATAATACCCCATAAATTCACTCAAAATGGTCCTTGCATGGCAGCTGGTGATCTCAATGGTGATGGTACTGAAGATTTCATCATTGGTAGCTCTGCCAGTTTTTCGCCTCAATTATTTCTGCAGAATAAAGAAGGTGTTTTTAGTCAAAAACCTTTATTCACCGATGAAGAAAGCATGAAATATGAAGAAGAAAGCATTGCTTTTTTCGACTTGGAGAATGATGGTGATTTAGATATATTCTTGGTTTCTGGAAGTAATGAGTTCAATATTGATAATAATCAGTACACCGACAGGTTACTAATAAATGATGGCCATGGCAATTTCACTATCTCTAAAGATAGAATACCCGTTATTAGCGCAAGTGGATCCATCGTAAAAATTTCAGACTTTGACAAAGATGGTTTCGTTGACCTCTTTATTGGTGGTAGAACACCTTTTTTACAATATCCAAAATCAGAAAAAAGTTTCTTATTAAAAAATGAAAATGGAGTTTTAAAAGACGTTACAGATTCAATTGCACCAGAACTAAGGAACATAGGCATGATAACCGATGCAGTATGGGCAGATATTGATTTAGATGGTTATGAAGATTTAGTAGTTACAGGTGAATTAATGGCCACAACCATTTTCAAAAACCACATAAATACTTTTAAAAAAGTAAACCAAACAGGAGTTGAGAATTTATTAGGATGGTGGGAAAGTATTATTAAAACAGATATAGATAATGATGGCGATATTGATTTTATAGTTGGCAATATAGGTGCAAACAATTGGTATCAACCATCTAATGAAAGACCAGTAACTCTTATTGCCAAAGATTTTGATAATAATGGTACTATCGACCCAGTAATTTTTGCTTATTTCAAGGATAGCTTTTTAAACCCCACATATAATTCTTTTCCTGTGAATTTCTGGGGAGAACTAAATGGTCAAAGCCCTATTTTTAGAGCTAAATACAACACCTTTAAATCCTATTCAAGAGCAACAATTTCGAATCTATTGAATGAAGATGAATTAAAAGGTTCAACTAAATTAATTGGCAATTATGACAAAAGTATTATTATGGAGAATTTAGGTAATGGTACGTTTAAATATAGTCCCTTGCCTACAGACACTCAAGTTTCGCCAATTAATGGAATGGCAGTAGTAGATTATAATAATGACCAAAAAGAAGATATTTTACTGGTTGGCAACAATTTTGGAAATGAAGTTTTTATTGGTAGATATGACGCTTTTAATGGTGGATTATTGAAAAATAACAGTAATGGAAACTATGAGTTCATACCCACTTCAGAAAGTGGATTTTTAGTCCCAGGTGACGCTAAAAGTATTATAACTGTTAACAGTGTAAAAAGTAATTATCCATACTTTATAGCTTCGCAAAACAGGGATTCTATTAGGGTTTTTCAAAAGAAATAAGATATTAAATTTTAATAAAACTATTTCTTTCATTATCTTTTAATCGATACTCTAAATTTATTAAGCATCGATTAAAAGCAAAAGCATTTACACGCTTTGTAGTTATTTTATAATAACAAATTATCTCATTTTAACTTACTTTTCTTTTAAAAGTTTCAGTGATAAATTAATTTCTCTACAATCTTCACAAATTTTTCTAAAATAGCACTTCATTTTATTAGATTTTTTAATTATTAATAACACCAATTTAACGACAAATAACAAGTGATTGTAGACCAATGACTATTTCTTAAAATTTGACAAATATCCTCGTCTATTGAAATAATTTTACTTAATTTTATCATAATATTATAAATTCATTAACACCTTAGTGAATATTATGATAAGTCAATAATTAACTAAACAATAACTTATTATGAATCAAAAACTAGATTTTAAATCAGTTAAATCCAAAGGGCGATTTTCTATCCTCAGCAATGGATTTTTACTGGTTTTAGCTTGTATTTGCACCCAAAGCATGGTTGCGAATGAAAAATTAAATACGTCAACGGATGTTAATCTAACAATGGTTCAGACGACCGTCAAAGGATCTGTTTCAGATGGAATGGGACCACTACCTGGAGCTAGTGTTCTAGTAAAAGGTACTACGAACGGTACTCAAACGGATTTTGATGGAAATTTCACCATTGATGCACCAAGTGATGCTACCTTAGTGATAAGCTACATTGGTTACAAAACTATGGAAGTTGCCGTAAACAATCAGACCACCATTAATGTGACACTACAAGAAGATGCTTCAGCATTAGACGAAGTTGTAGTTACAGGGTATGGTACGCAAATCAAAAAAGATTTGACCGGTGCAGTATCAGTTGTAGATGTAGATGAGCTATTGGCAACACCTGCAACAACCTTCGCCCAACAATTACAAGGTAGGGCTGCGGGTGTAAGTATTATTAACGATGCAAGACCAGGTGGTGAAGCTACCGTACGTATTCGTGGTTTTGGTACAGTAGGTAACAACGACCCTCTTTACATTATCGATGGTGTACCAACACAAGCACAGGCCAACTTAAACCCAAATGATATAGAGTCTATGCAGATTCTTAAAGATGCTTCTGCTGCATCTATTTATGGCTCCAGGGCTGGTAACGGTGTTATTATCATTACCACTAAAAAAGGTAAAATGGGAGCTCCAAAAATTACATATGACACCTATTATGGTACGCAGACTGCCGCTAACGATGTAGAAGCTTTGAATTCTCGTGAATTAGGGCAATATTTATATTTGGCAGATTTATATGCCGGCAAAACTCCAGGCCACGGTCAATATACCTTTGGTCCTAATGGAGAAGTAACTATACCAGATTATGTTTTCCCTAGTGGTGCAAATGAGGGCGATGCGGGTACTAACGCAGACCTTTATGCTTTAGAAGAAGGGAATATTTATGCCATCACAAGATCAGCTGATACAGATTGGTGGAAAGAGGTTACACGTTCAGCTCCTATTCAAAGTCATAACATTACAGCATCTGGTGCTACAGATAAAGCAAGATATGCTTTTTCTTTAGGCTATTTTTCTGCTGACTACATTACCAAGTTCACCAGTTACGATAGAATATCTATACGTGCCAATACGGAGTTTAAAGGATTAAACGACAAGTTAACAATTGGCGAAAATTTTACAGCGTCTTTTGATAATCAAAAAGGGCGATTTGGCAATGATGAGGAGCAAAATGCTGTTTCTGCAGGCTACAAACACCATCCTTTATTACCTATTTATGACATAGCTGGTAATTTTGCTGGTAGTAGAGGTGCGAACTTAGGAAACAACTTTAACCCGTATGCAAGTTTATCGAGAGATCAAGATGATAGAACGTTTCGATTAAGACTTTTGGGTAATGTGTATGCAGATTATGCTATACTTGATGGCTTAACTGTTAGGTCTAGCTTTGGTGTAGATGTTCGTGCACAAAGACAAAGAGATTTAGGGCGTCCTCAACCAGAATATGTGGAAGGAAACTTTATCAATACTTCAACTGCAAGAGAAGAATATGAGTACCAATGGACATGGACCAATACATTAAATTACGCTAAAACATTTAATGAGGTTCATAATGTTTCTGCCTATGTAGGTGTTGAATCTATTCAACAATTTGAAGAACGTTTTGGTGCTAGTCGTCAGCGTTTTGCATTTAACACTCCGAATATTTTAAGTTATCTAGATTTAGGTAACGCAACGACGGCAGGAAATTATGGTTTTGTAAACCAAGATTATACACTTTGGTCACAATTCGGTAAAATAGATTATAATTATGACGGAAAATACCTTGCTGGGGTTACACTACGTAACGATTCATCTTCAAGATTTCAGTCAGCTGCCCGTAGTGCTTTATTTCCTGCATTCAGTTTAGGTTGGAGAATGTCTGATGAGAATTTCTTAAAAGATGTTTCTTGGATTAATGACCTGAAAATAAGATACGGATGGGGTACGACTGGTAACCAACAGATTGGAGATTACAATGCCTTTACCACCTTCCGTTCAGATATTGGCACAGGCGGTTACCCAATTGATGGTAGCACTGGTTCACCTACAATTGGATTTTCAACTAGAGCTTTTGGTAATCCTAACGCAAAATGGGAAACAACCACATCGAACAACTTTGGTATAGATTTAGTCATGTTTGATAACAAAGTTAATTTCAATCTAGATGTATGGGATCGTGTTACTACAGATATGTTATTTCAAGTTCCTGTTACCTTTACAGCCGGTCAGGCAGATGAACCACGATTTAATGTAGGTGGTGTAACGAATAAAGGTATTGACCTTAATTTAGGCTTCAGTGATAAAAAAGGTGATTTTGGATATGGTATTAATGCGAACTTATCACAGTATACCAACAACGTGGATCAATTAAGCGAAAGTGCAGACACTAGATTTTTTGGTGGCTCAAGAAGGGTGCCAGCCTTAACGGTTACTCAGGCAGGATCTCCAATATCTTCATTTTATGGATTCAAAACGGAAGGTATTTTCCAGTCTCAAGCTGAAGCAGATGCATGGCCAACATATGGTGCTTACAATGCACCTGGTAAATTAAAGGTTGCAGATATTAATAATGACGGTGTCATCAATGATGATGATCGTACCATTATTGGTAATCCTCACCCAGATTTTACCTATGGTATCAATCTTGATTTTTCGTACAAGAATTTAGCACTTAACATCTTTGGAAATGGTTCTCAAGGTAATGACATCTATAACTATGTTCGTTATTTTGCAGATTTTAACACCTTTCAAGGGAATAGGTCTAGACGTGCTTTATATAACGCATGGCAACCATCAAACCCTACTGCTCCTGTAAGCCAATGGGTTGCAGCAAATCCTAACGCTACTGTTCCAATTATGGATGCAAACGACCAAATTAGTAGTAGACCATCATCGTATTTCATAGAAGACGGTAGTTTCTTTAGAATTAAAAATGTACAATTAACGTATAACTTTACTGATGAAGTTCTTTCTAGTATTGGTGGTATTTCTAGAGCATCTATTTATGTTCAAGGTCAGAACTTGGCAACGTTTACTAATTACACAGGTTTAAATCCTGAAGTTCAAACAGGGAACAATACAAACCTTGGATATGATGGTGGATTCTTACCAGTTTCAAGAACCTTCTTAATGGGTCTTAACATTACATTAAACTAATTTAAATGCAAAAAATATATAACATGAAAACAAGAAATTTAATTTTCACAGCCTGTCTCACCGCTCTGGTGTTTATAACCGGGTGTAGTGATGAATATTTAACACGTGACCCCCAAGGCAGTTTTAGCGAAGGGGATGTAAAGACTGCTGATGGGGTCGAAGGACTTCTTATTGGTGCCTATACCATGGTGCCCGGTGGAGGTCTTCAAGGTCAGACTTGGCACAATGACATCCATAGCTGGGTATTTAACATTGCTTCTGATGATGCCTTAAAAGGTACAGATGCAGGTGATCAACCAGAACAATCTTTTATTGAAGCGTACGATTTTCAATCGTTCAACAGACATATTAGAGATAAATGGAGAGGGCTCTACAAAGGTGTGGCAGCAACCAACATTGTTTTGACTACCCTAACAGAGGTAGAGGATATTAGTGATGAAAGAAGAGCACAGATTACTGCCGAGGCAAGGTTCCTAAGAGGTCTTTTTCATATGGAAGCTAGAAAAATGTGGAGAATGCCAACGTATATAAGCGATGAGGTTTTTTCTCTTAATGATTTAGAGAGTACAAAAATACCTAACGATAGAGAAATTTGGCCCTTAATTGAAGCAGATTTTGCAGCAGCAGCAGCAGTTTTACCTGCAACACAAGGCGATGTTGGTAGACCAACAAGTTGGGCTGCAAAAGCATTTTTAGGTAAGGCAAAAATTTACCAAGGCTTTGCCGCTAATGGTACACCTAATACCGCAAAAATGGGAGAGGCTAAAGTAATATTTGACGATATTATTAATAATGGCCCATTTCAGTTGATGGATAAATTTGAGGATAACTTCAAAGTAGCCACTCGTAACAATCCAGAATCTATTTTTGAAGTTCAATATGCGATTAGTAGTGCATCTGGCGATGCTGCCAACAGAGGTATAGGTTTGGCACATCCTTATACTGATCCATGGGGATGTTGTGGGTTTTACCAAGCTTCACAGAACTTGGTTAACGCTTATAAAACTGAAAATGGATTACCTATGTTAGACACTTTCAATGCTACAAACGTTTCATCTGATACAGATGCAACCACCACATTGTCTACATACACGGGCACTTTAGATCCAAGATTAGATCATTCAGTTGGTCGCCCAGGTATTTTATATAAAGGGTTTAAAATATACCAAACCGATTTTGTACGTGACCTGTCTTATGCCGGGCCTTACTTCTCTATGAAGCATGTGGCTGAACCAGAAGCTTTTGGTCAAGGTGGTTGGGGAAACCTTTCTGCAAACAACTACAGAATCATGAGATTAGATATGATTTATTTATGGTTGGCCGAAGCAGAAGTTGAATTGGGCGACTTAGAAAGAGCGAGAGAATTGGTAAACTTTATACGTACAAGAGCTGCGAATCCTGAAGGTTTTGTACCATTAGCAACCCAAGGAACAGACCGTAACGACTTTACTATTGAAGAAGGTACACCTGCAGCAAATTATGATATCGCAACATATGATGCAGCTTGGACCGATCCTGTAACAGCTAGAAAAGCAGTACGTTTTGAAACACGTTTAGAATTTGCTTTAGAAGGTCACAGATTCTTTGATTTACAACGTTGGGGTATCGCTGCAGAAACACTTAATGCGTATATCGCTAGTGAATCTCAACAAAGAACATATTTATCAGGTAAATCTTTCGTAGCAGGGAAAAATGAGTTCTTCCCAATTCCGATAGAGGCAATCGATAGATCGTCAATTGAAGGTCAACCAACCTTAACACAAGATCCTGCGTATTAAAATTTGAGTTAATTATTTTTTTGTTAGTTGAAGAGAGGTTGAAAGTATAATTTCAGCCTCTCTTTTTTTTGCTTAATATTTAACAACTATACTAATTATAAACACCTATAAGGTGCGTTCTTATGTAAACGGGGATCTCTTCAAAATCATTTTCAAACTTCAACTTCATCACCTCAGAAGGCACTAAAGGCATGTGACAAGAAACACAATTCTGTTGGTTATCGTGAATATGACTTATAGCTACACTATTAACCTTATTCGACTCGTGGCAAGTCAAACATTTTGCACTAAAAATATTCGTATCTACTCTTTGATTTTTATGAGGGTCGTGGCACGTTAAACAGTCCATTTTTGGTGAGTTCACAAAGCACTCGCTTTCACTCAAAAGCCCCATTTGATTTCCATGTACATCTAATTTTATTTTAGAATTTACATTTTTATAATTTTTTGAGTATAAAGACAATGTGTCACCAGCTAAAAATGAAAAAGGATTACCTTTTATATGTTGCCCTTGCAAACCAGAGTGGCAAACTGCACAAGCGTCTAGTCGTTGTTGCCTAGTATACGATTCATAACTATCAATGAATTCTCCAATAACTGTTTCTGGGTTTTCACGATGATATTTAACATGCTTTTCAGATGGCCCATGACAACGTTGACAATCAATACCCAAAATCATCTTAGAGCGGTCATAAGAATTTCCAATTCCTGATTCGCTTTCATCTTCGCAAAAGTTACGTGACACTTTAGACAATTGTCATCAACCTTTCTATTAAGTGAATAGTCTGGAAAATTTGGACTATTAACCCATGAACCTGTAGGTTGAAAATATGAGGCTTGTAACTTTATTAAATGCTCATCTTGCCAACTAAGATAGCTTTGACCCTTTACCCCAGAACCAACAACAATATCAATCTTAGATTTAGTAATACTGACATCTCCAAACTTTGGCTGTGACACCTGAAAATATTCATCATTTTCCTCTAACATTTTAAGTTTGACTCCTTTTAAGTTCAATTCATTAGAACCTGCATTAAAACTTGCTTTAATATGTTCCTTTTCTGCAGTTGATGACGTATTAAAATGGGCAGTTTTTAAATGAGAATTATAAATATCTGCATGGCATTCCAAGCAGGTTTCTGATGCTACAAAATTAGCACCATTATAATGTGTAGCTACAATTTCAGGCTCAATATATTTTGAGGTTTGAATTGAATTATTAAAATACCAAATACCATAAATCATCAATAAGCTTATAATTAAAAATATGATGTATTTTAAATTTACCTTATTCTTCATATAATTAAGAGCTATACCTATTTTAATTCTTGTTTCATAAACCAATCATATAATGCCTCAGTTTCATATGCTTTGATCCATGCACTATGCCCTACCTTCGGGTATTTTGTAAATAATACTTCATACCCCATTTCCTTAAGCTTGGCAACCATAGTTTCAGATTCTTCAATAGGAATCGACTTGTCCTTTTCACCATGAAATACCCAAATTGGCATTTTCTTATTAATCCATGATGCATAAGGTAAAGGTGTCATTCCACAAACCACAGCCATTGCTGCAAACGTATCTGGGTATTGCACGGCCATTTCCCATGCTGCCCCTCCTCCTCTACTTAAACCCGTTAAGTAAATTCTATTTTTATCGATTCGATTTCCTTCTACAATTGAATCTAGTAATTGTTTAACGGCTCTGGTATTCCACCACTTTTTCGCATCAGGATTCTGTGGTGCAAGTATTAAAAACGGGAATTTTTTTCCCTGAACAATTAATTTTGGTGGGCCATTTCGCTTAACCGTAATTAAGCTATCCCCAGATTCACCACCGCCATGTAGAAATAAAAGAATCGGAAACTTCTTATCGGACTTTTCAAGGTAATCTTCTGGGTAATATAGGTAATAGGCAAGATTCTCTTTTACATTGGTTTCCATTTCTGAATCTACTAGAACTGGCTTAGCTTGAGAAGCGCAACTCTGAAAAATAACCAATAAAATAACATATAAAATATACTTCATCAATGATAGCTCTGTTTGTCTATCAAATGTACCTAAAAAGGATTGTTTTTAAAGTGTAATACTGATTGGGCTTACATTTATAGACTACCAATTCTATTAAAAACAAAAAAGGAGATACAACTTGTTCTCCTTTTTTGTTTTTATCTATGATTATCTATATAAGGTAAAATGGCCTACGTATCTTATTTCATTACTATTGGCATTTACAACATACCAGTAATCTCCTGTGGGCACTTCTCTACCTTCATAAGTACCATCCCAACCGCTTACTTCATCTAAAATGGCCACAACTCTACCGTAACGGTCGTAAATTTTAACACTTACCCCAGCAAAAAGACCTCTGTTCTTAGGAGACCATATATCGTTTAAATTATCTCCATCCGGCGTAAAGAAATTAGGAAACTCTAACATTCCTGTAAATTCGAAAGGTACATTTAGTTCTAAAATACAACCTCTAGCATCTACAACTCTAACATTCACCATACCACTTTCATTGGTGGTAAATGTTGTTTCTTCACCATAAGATTCTCCATTGAAGAAGAATTCATATTCACCATAACCTCCTGCAGCAGAAGCAACCACCTCATTAGGTCCGGTTTTATCAACAGCTAGGCTTAAAGGCTCATAGCTTTCAATATTAAATTCTACACTGTTGGTACAACCATTCTCATGATAAACATACACTATATGGTCACCAGCAGGTAAATCGCCCCATACATACTGGTCTGTAGCATTAGAACTAATCGCATCTGTTGGATCTAAAGGATCTAGAGCGAACATGAGTTGAGGAAGCAATCCATCATCCATCATTTGTATGGTAGTGGTACTTGTTGGAAAAATCCCATCACAACCGTATTGTACTTGTGGTTCTGAGGTTAAATCTACACCAATATCTATAGTGAAAAGTTCAGAAGTGGAACATAGATTAACATCTTGTACGTAAATAACATAAGACGCCCCACCTTGTAAATCTTCAATAATCTCCCCGTTGTAAGGAGCAAATATAGCAGTACCTGTTTCGTCTATAGGATCAACCATTTCAATCTTATATTCAAAATATGGAGTAGCGCTCACTAAGGCATCATTAAAAGGTGTACCACCAGCGATATCGAATACGACAGACCCATTATTGGCTCCAATACATAACTCTGGAGTTGTACTGATATTAATTACTTGTAACTGATCAGGCTCTTCAACAGTAATGAAATCTTTTTCAAAACAACCATTCTCATCTTGTATTAAAATCTCATACGTACCAGCTGCTAGCTCATCGAATGTATAAACCCCAGGATTAGCTGCATCACTAAAGAAATCATTGAAGTTAGGTGCGATAGCAAATTGAATTAGACCAACTCCGCCATTACTTACCGAAACAGTAATAGTACCGTCTTCTTCTCCATTACAGCTTACATTGGTAGGTACAGCATCAAAAATTATAGGTTCTGGTCTAATGATTTCAAACGGACCTGCAATATCCATACAAGTAGCACCACTGGTTACCGCTATATAATAACTTGTTCCTTCTGGTAATGCTTCAAAAGTTCCATTCTCTTGAGGCCCCCTTACCAAGGTAGCTGTCGCTGATGGATTAAATGCATCTACTGGATCACCCTCATAAAGATAAAATAAGTCTTCACCTACACCTCCATTTACAAATGACTCAATTCTACCATCTAGTTCTGAAGCACAAGAAATATCATCTGGTAAATTCGGTAATAAAGTAATACCCGTTGCATTGGTCATGGTAATACCATTTGATCGTATTGCCGGGCAAGCTCCTGCTGAGTTTACCTTTCTTACATCAAATTGGTATGTTATTCCCTCAACACCTGAAACTGTAACTGAATTTACAGTCATAGGTATATATGTTCCAATAGTTATTCCATTTTCTACCCTCAAGTATTCATATGTAAATAATGGATCCGGATTTTCAACTGTTAACCTCATCTCACCATCACCCCCACAACCAGGCACCCTTGTCTGTACTAATAAAGGTTGAATTGGTGGCGGTGGGTTAACGAAATAGGCATCTGTTACAAAAGAACATCCAAAACTAGAAGATACCTCTATAGCATACCACCCAGCACTGATATAACCACCACTGTCACCAATGAAAGTAGGGGTGTTTTGAAGTCCACTTTGCGAAACTACATCTGTATTGTCATTACCATTCAAATAAAGTAAGGTAAAATTATACCCAGCACCTGCAAAGCCACCACTAGCCCCTGAAATAGCAGTCAAAACATCACCAGAAGTTACATCATAAGCTTCAAGAACAGCATTATTACCATTAGGACAATCAAGACTTTGTGGTTCTCTAATACCAGCAATAATTTGTGGAACTTCTTCCAATTCTATTTCAACTGTACTCGTACAGCCTTCAACATCTCTAATCTCTACTTGGTAAAATCCGAAAGAAAGACCTGTAAACTCATTATTGTTTGAGAATGCGTTAATTTCTGTCACATAGGTAGCACCATTGTCAGCACTTATCAACAATCTAAATTCATATGGGGTAGTGTCCCAACCACCAGTTCCTGTTGCGTTTATTTCACCAGTATCATCGGTACAACTTACATTTCCTATAGATTCAGCAGTTACTTGAAGTGGACCGTTCGGAGTTCTAATATTAGCAACATTACTTGTCACAGAACAAAATGGCATATCCGTTGAAATAATATCTACTATTAAATTACCCCCTGGCAAGTTTTCTATACGAGCTTCCTCGCTATTAACATCAGGATAATTATTTGTATCAAAACTACCTGAAGCCAATACTGTAGACCTCGAAACATCGGTAGCCTCATAAACCTCATAGTTATATGTTCCCGAATAATCACCCACAGTAATAAACAAAGCCCCATCGTTACCTGGAACAGCACAACTTACAGGCTTGGCCTCACTGATTAAAGCAGTAGGCACTAAAGGTTGATTAACCGTGTGAACCGGCATTGGATATGTACACCCAACAGTATTATCGGTTATTTCAAATAAATAGTCACCAACATCTGAGAGATATACATCAACATAATTCGCGCCTGATGCATTTGTTACTGCAGCCACCGGAACAACAGATACCGCATTCACAGTAAAATCATTTGTTCCGCTTACTTCAATACGCACACGCTCATCATCTCTACAATTTAAAATGTCAATTTCAACAATCGTAGGAATTACATCTGTTGGCGGATTAATTGTTGGCACATCAAAAGTTGTTTGACAACCATTGCCATCTATTGCATAAACGGTAATGTCTTGCGCAGAACCATTATCTACTATTTCAAAAGTATTACCCGTTTGATAGTTTGAAAAACCTGTAATACTATATTGATATCCAGAACCTACGGTACCTACATCAATAATACCCACTGTAATAATAGTTGAACTATATCTATTAGCACCTGGTTCGCAAGTAAAGTCTGGAGCACTAGCTGTAATGCTAAAATCTAACGGATTATTTATAGTATGTACTGCAGACAAAACTTCACAATTACGAGCTGTTACCACTTGAACTTGATAATCACCAGCAGGCAAACCAGCGAATGACCCTGTTGTGTTTCTATCTTGCTCAGTAGAGGTTGTCAGGTTATTTAAAATATAGGTTATAGGTGTATCCTGTGAAGTAAAAGGAACTAGTGCATTTGCAGGACCGACTACAACTTCTATTGATCCATCATTTTCATCTCTACAGCTAATATCAACCGCTTCTTCTGAAATGAAGACCGGTTGTGCGGCCTGATTTAAAATAATATTAGAAACAGTAGTTTCACAAAATCCAGAACCATCATTTACAATACGGTCTGTTATTAAAACTTCATAATTACCCGGAGCTAACCCAATGAACAAAGGATCATTTATTTGAGTAACTGGGCCTATTGCAACAGAATTGTAATCAGTTCCTGTTAGAACATAGCTAAAATCACCACTACCCCCGTTTGTACCTATACGTATTTCACCATCTGCATCATTACAGGTACTATCAGTCTCAAAATCACCTGTAGCAGATAAAAAGTCATATACAGTAGCGGTACCTTGACTTGTACAACCGTTCGCATCAATCACATCTACTACATAATCTCCAGGACTACTTACAGTATATGTATATTCCCAATTTGACCCTACTATTGATGGTAATTGCTCATCTCCGCCTAATGTAAATCGTGGCGTGTTTACTGAACTCGGCACCCGAACTGTAATATCAAAAGCTATTGACGTCGGGTCACATTGATTTACAACGGTAAAATCTGGTACAGGTAAATCTGGCTGTAACAAGATAACTGTTGCGATGTCGAATGAAGTACACCCTGAAATATCTCTAACGTAAACATCATAGTCACCTTCTGGTGCAACAAAAGTTGTTTCATTCGTGTAATCAGCTGGGTATGTTGGTATCATACCATTATCCATAAAAGCAAATTCATAAGGCCCACCTGAACCACCACGCCCTTGAACAGTTATTTGTCCTAAAGCGTTACAATTTGCTGGTACCTCAGATAGAATGTCTATACTAGGTAAATTCTGATTTATAATTACTGATGCGGCATCAGTACAAGTATCTGTTAAATTGGTCACCAAAATCTGGTATTCACCAGGTAATTCAGGATATGAATCATTATATGGTATACCCGTAGTTGTTATAGAATTTTGAAGTGTTATCTGAGAACCATCCTCATTATTAATCAATTCTATTCGTAAATTATCACCAATACTGTAGCCTGTTATTTCATATGCTATCTCACCATTTCTATTAACATCACAAGCTCCAGGAGTAGAATTGGCCGTAACGTTTAATGTCGAAGGACCATCTAAAGGAGGTATTTCTTGCTCATAGGTACAATTAGTCACAACATCTAAAACAACAACAGTGTATGCTACACCATACTGAATACCATCGCTTGTATTACTAAAAGTATGATCGTTTGTGGTTGGTATATCATTTAGATTACCAAAAGTTGGATTATCTAGTAATCTAATCTGATATGAACCTGATCCGCCACTAACACTTACCGCATAGGTAAAAGTACTATCATCACAATCAATGGGAGCAGCTGGTGGTATTGGAGTAATTACAACTTCGTTGGAAGTAATCGTAACCGTGTCAATATCTGTACATCCATTAGCATCGATTGTTATAATGGTATAATTACCCGTAACAAGATTAGGATCTAAAATTTGTAAAGGCAATGAAGAAAGGTCTACATTTTCTCTACGTGTAATCTCTACCCCTGTATTATCTTCTATTATAAAATCAAAATTAGGAGTTCCATCAGAAACAGCATCTACACTTATACCGCCACTAACAGGACCACTACCACCACAAGTAGCTGGTACTTCGGTAATTGTTGTAGCAGGAGGTGGAGTTGTATCCAACAAAATATCAAAACTATCGACAACTGTCTCACAACCTCTTGCATCTCTAACGATGTACGAGTATGTTCCTACGGTTAAGTTTGAAAAAACTGTTTGGGTTCCCCAACCTCCTCCGTTAAAATTAACCTCATACGGTGGTACTCCACTAGTTGCATCAGGTATAATTGTAACAGCACCATTATTAGTTGAGCTACAACTTACTGGTCTGGCAACATAAGAAGCCGCTGCAATATTCTGAGGTGGATTTAATGTAATCGAAACAGAGTTTGCAACACAACCACTACTTGTGGTATTATTATCGGTTATTCTAAAAACGTAATCACCAGGAACTGCTGTAGAATATAAGAAATCATTAGAAGCAAGAGCTATTGGCACACCAAAAGTCGCTCCATTATCCTCACTAACTTCATATTGTTTTGGTCCTGCTCCAGAAGTGTAGCCTCCATTTACGATTACTCTAATTTGACCAGGGGCTCCACCACAAGGTATTTCAGTATCGATACTTGTATTAACTCTTAATTGTGGTTCTATAGTTACAGGTATACTGTCAGAACAATCATTTCCATCGACAACTTCAATAGTATAGTTTCCAGGTGAAAGTCCAGAGAAAGATGCACTCGCCTGCAATGTTCCGCCGTTAATTCTATATTGATGCGTGCCTACAGCTGCTGTTCCTGCAGTTGAAGTTACCGCTACCGTTGCACCCACGCCAGCCAAATAACAAAAATCAGATGCTGGTCCGTCTAAAGAAACAGTCGGAGCGTCAATAGGATTTAAATCAAAAGAAAAAGTATCTGTACAACCTTCAGCGTCTTCTACCGATAAGGTATAGGTTCCAACAGCAGAAAGATTACTAAAACTTCTTCCTGATTTTGGACCAATTTGTGGTCCGGTTGGTGGTGCTAAGGTATATCTGTATGCTCCCCATCCGCCTGTTGCTGTTGCTCTAACAGCGCCTAAATTGCCATTTGCACAACTCATTGGCGTAACAACACTTGTAGATAAGTCTAAAACTGGAGCATCTTGAATATCGAAAGAGGCAGTATCTGTACAACCAGTATCAGCATCTGTTATAGTAATAGTATAGGTACCTGCACCAGATAATGGAAGAACTACTTCAGTATCACTCTGTGGACCACCAGTAAATAAACCGCCATTTATATCATAGGTATAGTTATTAGCGAATCCGTCAATTATAAATGTTCCTGTTCCATCAGTAGCTCCTTTACAAACTCTTAAATCGCCACCCGATTTTACACGAACACGAATTGAACTCAAAACAATAGGTCTAAAACCTTCTGTATATGTACAACCATTAACATCCGTTATTTGAAAAATATAGGCTTGAGATGTTAATAGCCCTGTGAATGTGTCATTATTACCATTATCAAAATAAGCCGGACTTATTATTTCATACCTGTTGATGGCTGCATTGCTCGTAGGTGTCAATTGAACATCTGAAGTACCTGCTGAACAACTAATATTACTTTGTACAAAATCTATATTTGTTGGTGGATCTACATCTAAAATCTCTATAGATGTAAGTTCTAAGCGACACCCACCCGCATCACGAATAATTGGTGTATAAATCCCTGCCGATAAACCACTATATGAGGTAGTCCCTGTAAAGTTAACACCATCAATACTAAAAACATAACCACTACCAGACCCTCCTGAAAAAGGACCTACAAAATCAATTTGCCCTCCATTAGTACCTGAACCTGTACAAGTAACATCTGAAACTTTATTTGCAGAACCGGTCAAAGAACCCACGGTAGTTACCGTAATTGAAGGCAAGTCTAATGTACATTCAAAACCACCTTGTTGGTATCTTACTTCAATATCATTATACGTACCTGCCGCTACTGAAATTTGTAGTGTACTGACCCATGGCTCAGAAGTGTTTTCTCTAAAAGATATATTATAACCTCTACCATTATTTATGGTGAAGTCTAATTTTGCACCTCCATTACTACAAGTACCGTCAATACCAGCAACAGTTATATCTGGTGGTAAAAGCGTTTCTACATCAGAAGAGGCATTAATAACACAACCATTGCTATCGGTTATGACAAAATCATATGTACCATCTGTTGTTACCGTATAGATTGTTGTTCCTGAATCTGTAGAAGCATTACCAAAAGATGGTTGTACCGGTCCTCCATTAACCGTAAAAGTATAAGGAGCAGAACCACCTGTTGTATTTAAAATAATATCTACACTAGAAATATTAGAACACCCAAAACTACTATTTACCTCAGTAGAGGCATCTAGAGCCGAAGCACCGGCACCAATGGTTAGAGGATTTCCGCTTGTATCAACATTTTGTCTTGGAGGGTTGATTCCATTTAAAGGGTCTCCTGTACATTGTTGTGTTTCTACTTGTACTGTATATGTTCCAAAACCTACGGCAGAAAATGTATAGGGATTAGTAGATACAAAAGCGGTAAATTCTTGGGCAACTCCACTAGAATTTAACAACGTATATTTATAAGGACCTGGAACGTTAGATGCTGTTACCGTAATACTACCCGTATCACCACTACATAGTGCATCTGTAAAAGTCGCGGAAATTTCTATCTCCTTCTCTTCTATTACTATAGGTTCATAAGGGTACTCACATGTGTTTGCCGTATTTTTTAATCTAGCTTTAATATTATATGTTCCTGGCGCCAAATTTGAAAATATTGGACCTTGCCAAGCACCGAAACCACTACCGCTGTCCATACTAAACTCATATGCACTAGATAAGTTCGTAATTTGAATTCTACCTTCTACACCACAGATATAATCATTTTTCACAACAGTTTGTGTAATGGTACTTTTCTTAACTTTAAAGTAATACGTTTGCCCGTCTGCAATAACCCTGTATTCTGCACCAGTGGTAGAAGGAACAGTACTTGCATCTAACGCGAATGTTTGACCTCCTGATACTGGTGTATAACAAGAACCTGTATTAGGGCACTCTGTATTTACATCTGGACTACATGATCCGCCTAAAATTTGCCATGAAACAGAGCTATATGTTCCACCTGACAAACTTATAATGCGATCATCAAAATCACCACAAAGGTTAAAACGTGCTACCGTAAAACCATTGTCATCACAATTATCAATATCATCTGCACCTTGAATAATGGTTGCAAACATTACTGGCGCAGCCAAACTAGACTTACCTGTAACATTAATTTTCTTTTCTAAACTAGGCTGCTTGTTGGATGTAATCGAAACAGTCTTTTTGATTACATGGGCCACCTCCTCGTATAGGGTACTTACCTTAGAGTTGGCAATTGCCGTAGTACCAATTACTGAAATAACAATCAGAAAAAGTACATACAGCGTAAACCGCTGTTTTTTTGGTAGCATAGGTTAAGTTTCATTTTTAAGAACTATAGCGATTTGGGATCTTTACTGTTCTTTGGTGTAATTTTTTATACTTATATCTTATCTTTAAATAATCAAATATCCTTTAATATATTTCTAACGTATCAATATGAAAAAAAGTATCATCTTTTGTCTTTTATTCGCTGTAACGCTTAATTTTTCTTGTGCGCAAAATGCTGAAAATAAAGTAAATACGCCTAAAAAACATAATTTCAAGGCAGAGTTGTTCGTCGATGAGCTACAGCTTCCATGGGGGTTCACCTTCCTTCCTGATAAAAGTATTTTAATTACCGAAAAAGAAGGGAAATTGATACATTTTTCAAATGGAAAAAAATCGATAATCGGTAATATTCCGGAAGTTTATCAACGTGGGCAAGGCGGACTTTTAGATATTGAATTACATCCTAATTATGAAAAAAATGGATGGATTTATTTCACTTATGCATCAGCTGAAGGAGATGAAAAAGGAGGACACACAGCTATAATGAGAGCCAAACTGAAAAATAATTCTTTAACAAATAAAGAACTGCTTTACAAAGCAGTACCAAACACGACAAAAGGTCAACATTTCGGCTCAAGAATTGTCTTTGATAACGAGGGTTATGTATACTTTTCTATAGGCGAACGTGGAGATAGAGATATAAACCCTCAAGATATTAAAAGAGACGGCGGAAAAATTTATCGTTTATACGATGATGGGCGAATTCCGGAAGACAATCCATTTGTTGGTGTTGCAGGTGCAAAAACAGCAATATATAGTTATGGACACCGTAATCCTCAAGGTTTAATTAAACATCCTGAGACTGGAGAAATTTGGGACAATGAACATGGCCCAAGAGGTGGCGATGAAATAAATATTATAAAAAAAGGCGCTAATTATGGTTGGCCATTGGTAACCTTTGGAATTAATTATGGTGGCACTCCCATTACAGACAAAACAGAAATGAAAGGCATGGAACAACCTATTCATTATTGGGTGCCTTCTATAGCGCCCAGCGGCATGGCATATGTTACTTCTGATAAGTATCCCGACTGGAAAGGAAGTTTATTAGTAGGCTCTTTGGCCTTTCAATATTTAGAGAGATTAGTTTTAGACGGCACCAAAGTTATTGCACGTGAAAAATTAATGGATGGGCTTGGAAGAGTTCGCGCTGTAAAGCAAGGTCCAGATGGTTTAATTTATGTGGCCGTTGAAGGGAAAGGAATTTATAAATTAATCCCCATAAGATAAGTAGTAAAATATAAACGCATTCATCTAACTAGTTTAGATTAATGCGTTTATTAATACAAATCTGAAAATCTATGCCCTACCGGCATCTAAAGCCAATTTAACAGACCCGTGTTCTTTTAATAATTTTTCAGCTTCCTTATAGTCGATATTTAAACCTTCCATAATATATCGGGTACCACGGTCTACCAACTTATCATTACTTAGTTGCATGTTCACCATTTTGTTTCCCTTTACCCTACCTATTTTAATCATTAAGGCGGTAGAAATCATATTTAAAACGAGTTTTTGGGATGTACCACTTTTCATTCTAGTACTACCCGTTAAAAACTCAGGGCCAACATTAATTTCGATAGGGATATCTGCTATTCTTGCAATCGGTGCACCAGGATTATTAGTTATTGCAGCAGTTAGTATTCCATTCTTTTTTGCATCTTCCAATCCGCCAATAACATAGGGCGTACTACCGGAAGCAGCAATACCCACAACAACATCATTCTTAGTAATATCATGCGCCATTAAATCTACCCAGGCTTGTTTGGTAGCATCTTCTGCATTTTCAACTGCTTTTCTTATAGCTGTATCTCCGCCTGCAATTAATCCGATTACACGTTCATGTGGCATACCAAAAGTTGGTGGAATTTCTGACGCATCTAAAATTCCCAAACGCCCACTAGTACCCGCGCCAATGTAAAACAACCTACCACCCATTTCAAAACGTTTCGCCAATTCATCTACCAATTTAGTCACTTGTGGTATGGTCTTCTTCACTGCAGATGCAACCTTTTGATCCTCCTCATTCATTTTTTGCAAAATGGTCTGTGTATCCATCAACTCCAAATTCTCATGATTAGATGGGGTTTCTGTAATTTTCTTATAATCCATATAATTATATAATTTTTATATCGTGATTTTTGAAGGGCTTAAGCAGTTTGTCTTCAGGTTTCAATTCGGTTATCATTGTATTAATAGAATTGATTTCACATGTTTTATAGCGATGCTGAGAATTTAACTTCTCAGAAATAGACAATAAAACCGTTTTCTTAGATGCTTTTATGACTGCTTTCTTAATTTGAACTATATCCCAATCAAACTCAGTTAGACCGTATACAGCATCAACATACCCTGTACCAATAAAACTATAATCGAACCGTACTTCTGAAAGGTGATGAATTGCATTAGCGCCAATAGATATTTGCGCTTCCTTTGAAATTTGACCTCCTATCGAAATTACATTGATATTCGCCTTATGAGATAATTCCATCGCAACAGGCAAACTTATGGTAAAGCAAGTAAGATTTAAATTTTCAGGAATAATACGTGCAAGTTCCATACAAGTTGTACCTCCATCTATAAATATAACTGCACCATCTCGCAACATACTAACAGCTTTTGCAGCGATAGCTGCCTTCTCTTCTATTTTATAAATATTGGTATTTCTAGCACTATTGGTCATATAACCCATAGAAATAGCACCACCGTGAACTTTTCGTAATTTATTATCTGCGTCTAATTCTTTTACATCACGCCTAATGGTATCAATGGATACATCTAAAGCCTCAGCTATATCTGTTATTAAAATCCTATTATGAAGATCTACCTCATTTAAAATTGTTTGTTGACGCTCCTCTTTAAGCATGAATTTGTTACCTTTTAGTAATAATATGAGCAAATATAGCAATTTTATTCATTTGCTGTTTTATGTCGTCTATGCAATATAAACACGATATAAATATTAATTAACAGCAAATAAATGCAAAATTACCTGCAAATAACTGCATTAATTTAAAATAACGCATATATTTGCATGATTTAAAAATTTACAATCTCATTGCAATCTTATGAAAAACGCCGTTAAAGACACTAAAATCGACATTGGCCATCAACCCATTGGACAGTTTGAAGAAACACGATTCGAAAAAATTCACAATGTAATCTTTCAAGATTCCAACAAAGCATCTATTGAAGTGGCTCATGAGATTGCTAGTCTAATTAAGAAAAGGCAAGGTCAAAAAAGAAATTGCGTTTTAGGGTTAGCAACAGGATCATCACCTATAAGGGTGTATGAAGAGTTGGTTCGCATGCACAAAGAAGAAGGTTTGAGTTTTAATAATGTGGTTACTTTTAATTTAGATGAGTATCTACCAATGGAGCCAAATAATATTCAAAGTTATTTTTACTTCATGCATGAGCATCTATTCAATCATGTAGATATTCCTGAAAAAAATATCCATATTCCTGATGGCACAGTGATTAATGAAGACACAACGGCATATTGTCTAAGTTATGAACGAAAAATAAAAGAACATGGCGGTCTCGATTTTCAATTATTAGGTATAGGCAGAACAGGTCACGTAGGTTTCAATGAGCCTGGATCACACTTTAACTCGGGTACTAGGGTTATAACCTTAGATCATATAACACGTGTTGATGCCGCACCTTCATTTTTAGGTATAGACAATGTACCCCGAAAGGCAATTACCATGGGTATTTCCACCGTGAGAAAGGCAAAACGTATTGTTCTATTAGGTTGGGGACAGAACAAAGCCGATATAATTAAAAAAACTATTGAGGGAGAAGTTTCTTCGCATGTACCGGCGACTTATCTACAGCACCATGACAACTGTACTTTTGTATTAGATACAGGAGCAGGTAGCGAACTTACACGTAATAAAACACCCTGGCTGGTAGATGCCTGTAAATGGAATGAAGATTTAAAAGCCAAAGCAATGGTTTGGCTATGCGAAACTACTGGCAAAACTATTTTAAGCTTGACAGATAAAGACTATAATGATAATGGCATGGCAGACCTTCTAGCTTTAGAAGATTCTTACGACCTTAACATTAAAATGTTCAATAAACTTCAGCATACTATTTCTGGTTGGCCTGGTGGTAAGCCAAATGCAGATGATACGAACAGACCAGAACGTGCTACGCCAGCTAAAAAGCGGGTTATCATATTCAGCCCACACCCAGATGATGATGTTATTTCTATGGGCGGTACATTTGATAGACTTGTAGAACAAGGGCACGAAGTACACATCGTATACCAGACTTCTGGAAATATAGCGGTATCTGATACCGATGCAAGAAAGTACGCAGAAATAGCCTTGCAGATTCATCCATCAGATGAGGCTAAAAAAATCATAAAATCGATTACCGATAAAAACGAAACTCAAATAGACTCGCCAGAAGTTCGTAATCTAAAAGGTAAAATAAGACGAGGTGAATCTTATGCTGCAACCAGGTATATGGGCTTACAAGATAGTAATGTTCACTTTTTAGATTTACCTTTTTATGAAACGGGCACCATTAAAAAAAAGAATTTATCGGAAGAAGATATTGCTTTGGTAGTAGGTATAATTTCAAAAATAAAACCTCATCAAATTTATGCCGCTGGCGATTTGGCAGACCCACATGGCACACATAAGGTATGTTTAGACGCAGTATTCACAGCTTGTGAAGAAATAAAATCTGAATCCTTTATGAAAGACTGCTGGTTGTGGTTGTATAGAGGTGCATGGCACGAGTGGGATATCAACGAAATTGAAATGGCGGTACCTATGAGTCCTGGGCAAGTTTTAAAGAAAAGACATGCCATTTTCTGTCATCAAACTCAAAAAGATGGGGTAATGTTTCAAGGCGATGATTCAAGAGAATTTTGGATGCGTGCCGAAGAGAGAAATCGAAATACTGCAAATAAATACAAAGCGTTGGGCTTATCATCTTATGCTGCCATGGAAGCTTTTGTAAGACATAAATTCAACTAACATTTAATCTTGTATAAAAAGGCCTATTTTAGTAGTAAAATGGGCCTTTTTTAATACTATGTCAAAATACACACCGTTCCTTTTTATTTTAGTTCTATTTAATTCATGCGGCATTTTTAAGACCTATGAAAAACATCCTAAAACTGAATTTAGAGGTGTTTGGATTGCAACTGTCGTTAATATTGATTGGCCAAAGAACGGTAATGATACCACTGAAAAACAGAAAGCCGACTATCTAAAGATTTTAGATTTTTATCAGAAAGAAAATTACAATGCAGTTATTGTACAGGTAAGAGCTGCTGGCGATGCTTTTTATGCATCAGACTACGCACCTTGGTCACGATTTTTAACTGGAGAAGAAGGAACTCCACCACAATGGAACACCGATGTTCTTGAGTGGATGATATTAGAAGCTCACCAAAGAGGAATGGAATTTCATGCGTGGTTAAATCCGTACAGGGCAACATTCGATGAAAATTTTGAAGTACTAGCCGAATCTCATGATTATTGCACCCACCCTGAATGGATGGTACATTATGGCAAAAAGAATTATTACAATCCTGGTTTACCTGAAGTACGAAACCATTTTTCAAACATCATTGCTGAAATTGTATCAAAATATGATGTAGATGCCATCCACTTTGACGATTATTTTTATCCGTATAAAATCAAAGATGAAGTTTTTAATGATTCTATTGCCTTTGAATCCTATGCCAAACCAAATCAGAATTTAGATGATTGGAGACGTAGCAATATTGATTCTTTAGTAAAACAATCGTATGAAACAATTAAGTCGATAAAACCATGGGTTCAGTTTGGTATTAGTCCGTTCGGAGTTTGGAAAAACAACTCGACAGACCCTAAAGGTTCAAACACCAAAGCTGGGCAAACTACCTACGAAGATTTATATGCAGACCCATTACTTTGGATGGAAAAAGGATGGATAGATTATTTGGCACCACAAGTATATTGGAGTATGGATTTACCCGTAGCATCATACAAAACTATTGTTGATTGGTGGTCAAAAAACAATTTCAAAACGAACCTGTATATTGGAAACGGAGCTTATAAAATTCGAAATAACAGTGATAAAGCCTGGGACGATATAAAAGAATTACCAATGCAATTAGAGCTAGCCAGAGAAACACCTCAGATTTCTGGCAATATTATGTTCAGTGCTAAATCTCTTATGAGCGATAATGACGATGTTGTAGAATACATTCATAAAAAGTATTACAAACAACCCGCTTTGAATCCCGCCTTCCCATTATCAAATAAGGCTACATTAAAAACACCACAATTATCCATTACAGAACAAAACGAAAAAGACTTAATTCTTCAACTCGATGACACCAAGAATATGCGCTATGCGCTACTATATAAATCTGGTCATAAGACAAAAGACGAATACCCTATTAAAAAATTAATTTTTAAGATTTTCTTAGATGGCAACTCAAATAGACTGCTAATTCCAAGAAACCAAATATCAAACAACTTTTTAGCACTTAGTTTTATAGATGTATATGGTGTTGAAACTGAACCGACAATAATTAATATAAAGCAACTTGCAAAAAATGATACAAAAAGATAAAGGAGCTTGGGCCTGGGTGCCCGTTCTCTATTTCACGCAAGGCCTACCCTATGTATTAGTGGTCACGGTATCAGTGATAATGTATAAGAAATTAGGCGTAAGCAATGAAGATATCGGCCTGTACACCAGTATTTTATATTTACCCTGGGTATTAAAACCATTATGGAGCCCTTTTGTTGATTTAAAAAGCACAAAGCGAAAATGGTTTTTGGCTATGCAATTGTTAATAGCTGTAGCACTTTTAGGGGTTGGATTGACCTTACCGACAAACATGTTTTTCATATCCTCATTAGCCTGTTTTTGGATGGCCGCTTTTGCATCTGCAACCAATGATATTGCCTCCGATGGATATTACATGCTTGGATTAACCGAAAAGAAGCAGTCTTTTTTCGTTGGTATGCGAAGTACTTTTTACAGATTGGCTATGGTTACAGGAGAAGGATTGATTGTCGTACTCGCAGGATTTTTAGAAAACAAATATGGTGATAACACTAAGGCATGGAGCATTACCATGTCGGCAGCCGCTTTTTTGATGTTGATTATGACTGTTGCAAACTTTTTCGTTACTCCGAAATATGAATCTGCAAATGAAGAACTAAAGGAAAAACCTAAAGGGTTTTTAGAAGTATTTTCTTCATTCTTTAAAAAGCCAGGAATAGGTATCGCATTAGCTTTCATTTTAACCTACCGTTTAGGCGAATCGCAATTGGTAAAAATGGCTTCTCCTTTTCTATTAGACACTCCAGATAAAGGAGGTCTTGGCTATTCAACCGAACAACTTGGAACCATTTTTGGTACCGCTGGGGTTGTATTTCTTTCCATAGGAGGAATTCTAGGTGGTATTCTAATATCAAGAGATGGTTTAAAAAAATGGATGTTACCCATGGTGCTTTCCTTAAACCTTCCTAACATTTTATATGCAGTACTGGCCGTCACTAATACGACCAACGTTTTTGCCGTAACCGCTACCGTTATTTTTGAAAAATTTGGCTACGGTTTCGGGTTTGCAGCATTTTTGATGTACCTCATATACATTGCTGACGGAAAATCGAAAACCTCTCATTACGCCATAGCGACAGGCTTCATGGCCTTAGGCATGATGCTGCCTGGTATGGTTAGCGGCTACATACAACAATGGCTAGGCTATGATGGCTTTTTTGTTTGGGTTGTTATTGCAGCCTTACCTGCCTTATTTTTATTAAAATATATTTCTTATCCAGCAGATTTCGGTAAAAAAACTACAGTTCCCAATGAATAAAATACCATCAACTTCGGAAGCACTAAAATCACTTTCTATTTCTGAAAAAGTAGGTCAGTTATTTATGCCTGCAGCATTTATAAATGATACGGAAGAAGAAATACAACAGCTTGAAAAACTAATTTCAAATCATCATGTTGGCGGCTTATGCTTTTTTCACTCAAGAGCTAGTGCAGCTACCAATTTCGAAGGAAAGAAAAAAGTAATAAAAAATGAGAACAGTTTTGAGGTATTAAAAAACCTCATCATTAGATATCAAAAAGCAGCTACCTATCCCCTATTAATTTCTATTGATGCAGAATGGGGATTGGCCATGCGTATCGAAAATACTCCTCAGTATCCTTACGCAATAACACTTGGTGCTAATCTCAAAAATATAGACCTGACTTTTGAAGTAGGCAAGCAAATAGCTAAAGACTGTAAAGCAGCGGGTATTCATTGGAATCTTTCACCCGTAGTTGATATTAATACGAATCCTAATAATCCAGTAATAGGTTATCGTTCTTTTGGTGATGATAAAGAGAATGTAGTTTCATTGGCTACTGCATATGTAAAAGGAACGCAAAGTGAAGGTGTTCTTACAAGTATTAAACATTTTCCAGGGCATGGAGATACAGCTACCGATTCTCATTTAGGGTTGCCAGTTATTGATAAAACAAAAGCAGAATTGCTAGCCAATGAATTATATCCTTTTCAACAATTGATAAATGAAGGTGTAGATTCGGTTATGGTAGGGCACTTATCCGTTCCTGCATTAACTAATAATACAAATCTACCATCAAGCATTAATAAAGATATTATTACCGGTGTACTTAGGAACGAAATGGGATTTGATGGCGTGGTGATTTCAGATGCCTTGAACATGCATGCAGTTTCAAAAAATTATACAACCCCAGGGGAATTGGAGTGGCTAGCTTTCGATGCTGGTAATGATGTTTTATGTTTTGCCGAATATATTGAGGATGGAATACAAATGATATTAGAAAATGCAACTGAAGCTCAAATTAATAAAAGCATTGAACGCATCTGGACACTTAAAGAAAAGGCCTTTCGAAACATTACATTAGACAAAGGATTGACAGACCCAAGTTCCCTAAATAGAAAAATTGCCGAGCAATCGCTTACTTTGCTACATGGTACAACAAGTAGTATAGCAAGCTTCAGGAATACAAATTACTGTACACTAACCTTAAAACGATTTGGAACAGAGCAAACCAACCAAGAAATTTTAGATAATCTCATTGAAATGAGAAAAGAAATCGAGAATGAATCTGAAATTCTTTTACTCCTTACTCCACCGCAAATAAAGCCAAATAACAACTTCGGATTCCTTCAAGAAGAGATTGATTTTGTGAATGAAATGATTGATTTGAAGAAAGTGGTTTTATATCATTTCGGTAATCCTTATGCCCTTAAGGTTTTAAACACTAGTAAAACAACCGCAACCGTAATAGCCTATCAAAATTTTAAGGAATTCCAAGATGTAGCCACAGAACATTTTTCAGGAACACTAGAATCAAAAGGAAAATTACCGGTATCTCTAAGTTAATTTCATAAAATCCATAATTATTATGGGTTAGTGAAAATCAAAATTTAAAGAAAATGAAAGCATATAAAATTATTGGTCTCATGTCAGGAACTTCCTTAGACGGCTTAGACCTTGCCTATTGTCATATTTGGGAGAAAAATGGAACTTGGAAATTTGACATTAAAGATACCAAAAGTGTATCCTACGATGCAGAAATGTTGAACACCTTAAAAGATGCCATTGGTTTATCCGCAGAAAAACTAATTGAACTACATAATACGTATGGCACATGGTTAGGAGAACAAGCATTGCTGTTTATTGAAGAAGACAAACTAGATGTTGACTATATCGCCAGTCATGGCCATACCACTCATCACCGACCAGAAATGGGACTAACTTTTCAAGTTGGTTCAGGTCAGCATTTAGCAAATACAAGCGGTCATAAAACAATCTGCGACTTTAGAACGAACGACCTTGCTCTAGGCGGCCAAGGAGCTCCCTTAGTGCCAATTGGTGACCGAATATTTTTTAATGAATATGATTTTTGCCTAAATCTTGGCGGCATTAGTAATATTTCTTTCGAGGTAAAAGGAAAACGAATAGCCTATGATATCGGCCTTGCTAACATGATCTTAAACTATATTACCAGAAAAGTTGATTTAGAATATGATGATGATGGAAAATTAGCTAGAAAAGGTATCATAAATAAAAAAATGCTTAAACGTCTAAATGACCTTCAATACTACCTTCTACCCCACCCTAAATCTATTGGCTATGAGTGGTTTTTAGATGAAGTGGTTCCCATAGTTGAAGAAACCGATGACTCCATTGAAAATTTACTCCACACTAGCATTCATCACATATGCGATAAAATAGCTCAGCAAATTAAGCTTAATACCAATGGTAAAAAACAAAGTTTATTAGTTACAGGTGGTGGCGCTTTAAACACGTACTTTATAGAAACACTACAGCAGAAATTAGGTGAAGCCATCAACGTTATGATACCCGAAAAAATCATAATAGAATTTAAGGAAGCATTAGTGTTTGCTTTAATGGGTGTCTTAAGGGTTGAACAACAAACAAATGTTCTTTCATCTGTTACAGGAGCAAAAAAAGATTCTTCTAGTGGCGTTGTTTACCTGCCAAATTGAACTTTTTTACCTAATTTACTACATTATAACACAAACTGAAATGTCAGAAAAACAAGAAAAAGCAACAGCTTATTGGAAAGAGAACGTAAGGTACCTATTTATACTTTTAGCGATTTGGTTTGTAGTTTCATTCGGAGCAGGAATATTATTTAAAGATGCGCTAGATTCTATCAAAATTGGCGGCTTTAAATTAGGCTTTTGGTTTGCACAACAAGGATCAATTTATGTTTTTGTAATCCTCATATTTGTCTATGTTCGATTAATGAACAAACTAGATAAGAAATACGGCTATAACGAATAGGTCAATATAAAACCAACCACAAAAAAAACCAACAAATGAGTGTTCAAAATTGGACGTATATTTTAGTAGGGCTCACATTCGCTCTGTATATAGGAATCGCAATTTATTCTCGAGCAGGTTCTACAAAAGATTTTTATGTTGCCGGTGGTGGAGTATCTCCTCTTGCCAATGGTATGGCAACTGCTGCAGATTGGATGTCGGCCGCCTCCTTTATTTCAATGGCAGGGATAATTTCATTTGCAGGTTATGATGGCTCTGTTTACCTAATGGGCTGGACTGGTGGCTATGTGCTACTGGCATTATTGTTAGCTCCATACCTGCGTAAATTCGGAAAGTTCACCGTACCCGATTTTATAGGTGATCGGTATTATTCAAAAACGGCACGTATTGTTGCTGTTATCTGCGCCCTTATAGTTTCATTTACCTATGTAGCAGGTCAAATGCGTGGTGTAGGCGTTGTCTTCTCTAGATTTCTTCAGGTGGATATCAACACTGGTGTAATCATTGGAATGATCATAGTTCTATTTTATGCTGTCTTAGGCGGAATGAAAGGAATAACCTATACTCAAGTAGCACAGTATTGTGTTCTAATTTTCGCTTTTATGGTACCCGCTATTTTTATTTCGATACAAATGACGGGAAACCCTATTCCTCAATTAGGTATGGGCTCTACATTAAATGATGGTTCAGGAACTTTTTTATTGGATAAATTAGATGGCCTTTCTACTGAACTCGGCTTTAATGAGTATACAAACGGTTCAAAATCATTAACCGATGTGTTTGCAATAACCTTGGCGTTAATGGTAGGTACTGCAGGATTACCCCATGTAATCGTTAGATTCTTTACCGTAAAGAAAGTTAAAGACGCTCGTAAATCTGCGGGTTTAGCACTCCTTTTAATTGCTATTTTATATACTACCGCACCAGCTGTTGCTGTGTTTGCAAAAACGAACTTGATTAACACGGTTAGTAATGAAGAATACTCTAGTATGCCAGTTTGGTTTAAAAACTGGGAAGAAACCGGACTATTAGCATTCGATGATAAAAATGCGGATGGTAAAATTCAATATGTAGCAGATAAAGAGAAAAACGAACTTACGATCGATAATGATATTATGGTTTTGGCTAATCCTGAAATTGCTGATTTACCAGCATGGGTCATAGCTTTAGTAGCGGCTGGTGGTCTTGCAGCGGCGCTATCAACGGCAGCAGGTCTTTTACTTGTAATTTCTGCATCTGTTTCTCATGATTTAGTAAAGAAAGTATTTAACCCTAACATATCTGACAAAGCAGAATTATGGGTGGCTAGAGGTGCAGCAACGGTTGCAGTAGCTATTGCTGGTTACTTTGGTATAAATCCGCCAGGTTTTGTGGCAGCTGTAGTAGCTTTAGCCTTTGGTTTAGCAGCAGCATCATTTTTTCCGGCAATCGTGCTTGGTATTTTTTATAAAAAAATGAATAAAGAAGGTGCCATTAGCGGAATGGTGGTAGGTATAATTCTGATGCTTTTCTATATGACTAAATTCAAATTTGGTTGGTTTGGCGGCGGTACTGAGGCTGATTGGTGGTTTGGTATTTCACCAGAAGGGTTTGGTAGTATCGCAATGATTGCTAACTTTATTGTAGCAATTATTGTTTTACAATTTACACCAGAACCGCCAGAAGATGTACAAGAAATTGTAGAGAACATTAGAATACCAAGTGGTGCTGGTGAAGCCACCGGGCATTAATTCAAAACAAATCAACTTTTATAAATAGCATAAAGATTTTTATACTTATAGAATTTAAAATTAACGAGTACAATGAGTAATTACCACATCAAACATTTAGAGGAATATTTTCAAGTATATCGTAAATCGGTTCGTAATCCTGAAGCCTTTTGGGAAGAAATTGCCGAAGAGCATTTTGTTTGGCGTAAGCGATGGGACAATGTTTTGAGCTGGGATTTTAAAAAGCCAGAAATAAAATGGTTCGAAGGCGCAAAATTGAACATTACAGAAAACTGTTTAGATCGTCATTTACCAACAAGGGGTACTAAAACTGCCATCATATTTGAGCCCAACAATCCAAAAGAGGAAGCAATTCATATTACCTATAGGCAACTACACGAAAGAGTTTGTCGAATGGCGAATGTATTATTAGACCACGGGGTAAAAAAAGGTGACCGTGTTTGCATCTATTTACCTATGATACCTGAGCTTGCTGTAGCGCTTTTAGCTTGTGCGAGAATAGGCGCTATACATTCTGTAGTATTTGCAGGATTCTCTTCAAATGCATTATCTACTCGAATCAATGATTCTGATTGTAAAATGGTTATTACTTCCGATGGTTCTTTTAGAGGTACAAAATCAATCGATTTAAAGGGGATTGTTGATAAAGCTCTCGAAGAATGTCCTGGAGTAGAAAATGTTCTTGTTGTGAAACGGACTGGTTCAGAAATTTATATGGAAGCTGGTAGGGATAAATGGTTACAGCCTTTATTGGATGAAGCTTATGCCGATTGTGTTGCAGAGATTATGGATGCTGAAGACCCACTATTTATTTTGTATACATCTGGCTCAACCGGAACTCCAAAAGGTATGGTTCACACTACCGCTGGCTACATGGTATATACAGCCTACACCTTTAAAAATGTATTTCAATATACCGAAAATGACGTTTATTGGTGTACCGCCGATATTGGTTGGATTACAGGACATTCCTATATTGTTTACGGACCATTGGCAAATGGTGCAACTACATTAATGTTTGAGGGTGTACCGTCTTATCCAGATTTTGGTCGCTTTTGGGATGTTATTCAAAAACATAAAGTAAATCAATTTTATACCGCACCTACCGCTATAAGGGCATTAGCAAAAGAGAATTTAGAATATGTTGAAAAACACGACCTTTCAAGCTTAAAGGTATTAGGCTCGGTAGGCGAACCTATTAATGAGGAGGCATGGCACTGGTACAACAATAATATAGGTAAGAAAAATAGCCCTATTGTTGATACATGGTGGCAAACGGAGACAGGTGGGATAATGATAACCCCAATACCGTATGTAACACCAACAGCACCTACTTACGCGACACTACCTTTTATTGGTATTCAACCAGCCCTTATGGATGAGAATGCCAAAGAATTAAAAGGGAATCAGGTTGAAGGTCGCTTATGTATTAAATTCCCATGGCCCGCTATTGCAAGAACCATTTGGGGTAATCATGACAGATATAGAGATACTTATTTCTCAGCTTACGAAAACATGTATTTTACAGGTGATGGTGCTCTTAGAGATGCCGTTGGGTATTACCGAATAACAGGTCGTGTTGATGATGTTATTATTGTTTCTGGTCATAACTTAGGTACAGCACCTATAGAAGATTCCATCAATGAACATCCTGCAGTAGCAGAATCAGCCATTGTAGGTTTCCCACATGATGTAAAAGGAAATGCGCTATACGGATTTGTTATTTTGAAAGAAACAGGTGAAAGTAGAGACCGTGAGAATTTAAGAAAAGAGATTAATCAACAAATTACAGAGCACATTGGACCTATTGCGAAATTGGATAAAATTCAGTTTGTATCTGGACTACCTAAAACCCGTAGTGGTAAAATTATGCGTAGAATTCTTCGTAAAATTGCTAGTAATGATACAAGTAATTTAGGAGATACTAGTACACTTTTAAATCCGGAGATTGTTCAAGAAATTATGGATAATGCACTATAGTATTTTCGTGTTATAATTATGAAAAAAACATAATACCAAAATTCACCAAACTCTTATTATTAAATTATGAGTTTGGTGAATTTTTATTTTATTCGAGAGGTTGTCAACTGAACATCTGCAGTGACCCAACTCACCAGCAATCTTTCCTCTATATCTTTTACCTTGGTTGACTCACCAAGTTTTTCATATGCTAATTTTAGGCCATGAAGTGCCCATCCATTTTTGGGTAATCTTTTTAAATCTTCTTGATAAGTACCTATAGCATCATCATATAATGCTGCTTCAACTTGAATAGCACCTAAATGATGCCTTACTGAAAAAAACCAATCTGGTGGTTCATTGTAATTTAAATTATCTTCAATTTCTACAGCTTCCTTTAATAATGCAATGCTATCCTGATAATTAAACTCACTTGCCAAAATTTCTGCCTTTAAGACCCTTTTTGCAATTTGAAGCAAAACATCTACCGAATTGATATCCCAAATGGTAATTTCTTTTAGACTATCATCTTCTGAATAAATCTCTAAAGAATTAAGCTCTTTCTTAGCTTCATCTATTTTATTCAACCCGAGAAAGGCCATTCCTCGTGCGTAATTACGAACAGCCTCAGGATATTTAAGAGAAGTATCTTCATTTTCCATTTCTAAAACTTCCTCCCAGTAACCGAATTTCACATATATGTAGTAAGGTATAGTATAATAATGTTGTATCGTTCCCCAACCCGGCTCTTTCATCAACAAGGTATTAGAATGTTCAGCAACATTATTAGCAGCTTCTATTGCCCATTTACTATTACCCTCTAAAGTAGCGGTAGCTGCCATAAAATGATAATTATGAGGAAAATAAGAAAGTGGATAAGCCCCTTGAGCATTACATGCAGAAACATAACTACTATCTACCGAAATAGCTCTAATGTTTGAAAGTGTTCCTTTATGATAATCTCCTGTTCGTATATAAATATGTGATGGCATATGAACCAAATGCCCAGCACCTGGTACTAAATCCTCATCAAACAATTGAGCACTTTTTAGTGCCGCTTCAGGACTACCTGAAGTTTCTAATACATGAATATTAAAATGATGCGCACCAGGATGTTTAGGGTCAATATTTATCGCATTATCTATAATTGAAATAATCTCTGGTGTCCATTCTTTAGCATTTCCTTTTTTATCCCATAAGTCCCACTGATGCATGTCCATAATAGATTCTGCATACAGCGTAGCAACATCTGCATCATAGGGGTATTCTTCATAGACTTCTTTCATTGTATTTGAATAGGCCAAATCAAGATTGCTTCTATCTTCCACAGGCACTTTCACATACCTTTTAGCCAAAGCGGTTATTAAATCCTTTTCTTTTTGAGAAACCGAATTTTCAGATAACTCAACAGCTTTTTGAACTGCATTGAATGCTCTTTGGTAATTATCGGGCTCCATACCAGCATTATAATTCGGGCCCAAAACATACGCAAATCCCCAATACGCCATGGCACATTTAGGGTCTAATTTTGATGCGTAAAAAAAGGACCGAGCAGCTTCGGCATGATTAAAACCATATGCCAAAACTAATCCTTGATTCACATATTTCTGAGCTAAACTATTTGTAGTAGTTATAGGAAAATCAAGCACATCGAGACCATCAATTAGAGGTGCTATATTATCAGATTTATACCATTCGGCATCATTGGTAATTGGAGCACAAGTTATAAGCGGGCGATTTGCAAGATCATGTGAATTCGTATTATTCTTACATCCTATAAATAGCAGTAAAAGAAAATTGAGATAGAATATATAGTCTTTCATAATGAATGATTTAACGAAAATTAAGGCTATGCCTTTGATATAATTATACTATTTACAATAACTTTTCATTGGATTTAATCAAAATTCTCAAATCATCCATCAAACGATTTATTTCCTCATCTTCAGTGCCATTATATACGCCTCTAATTTGTCTTTTCTTATCAACTAAAATAAAATTAGGGGTATGTATAAAATCTTGCATTCCACCATCACCTTGTTCTACAACTGCAAAATAGCTCTTACGTGCCAATTCATAAATATGCTTTTTATTCCCAGTAGTTATGTTCCATTTAGAATCTATTGCACCTTTATCATTTGCATATTTTCGCAGTACAGAAATACTATCTATTTCAGGGGTTACGGAAAGTGACAATAACATAATATCACTATTATTTATAAACTCATTTTGAATTTTAATCATATTACTGGTCATGAGTGGACAGATACTTGGACACCTTGTGAAGAAGAAATCAACAATATAAACCCTGTCTCTATAGTCTTCTTGCGTAACTATTTTTCCATTTTGATTTATAAGTTCGAAATCTGAAACGGTATGGTTTCCATTGCTAGACTGTAAACTAACATCTACCAATTCCGCATTAAAATCTGATGGATTATAAATAGGAAGTTCCTCTCTTCCCCAATTATTACATGACAGTACTAAAAAAATAAGCGTACCCAAAAACCATATTAAATACCTTAATTTCATAATTATGAATTAGGTTGAAGAAATTCTTTGGCCTCACGTATCTCTGGTCTGTCACTATTAGAATCTTTGGTGAGATCAAGGAGTGATTCAAAATAAAATATAGCTTTTTCATTATTACTAGATTCTTTGGCAGCTAAGGCAGCCCCATAAATTCCATTAAATCTATTTGGTCTCCTTTTAAGGTTTAACTCATAAGCATCTAATGCCTCAATAGGCTTATTAGCTTTTAAAAGCATATCGGCCAAAAGTTCATCTGCAGGTAAAATTTCGCCTGGCGTAACTGGGTGTTTAGAAGTCATACTTTCCATTTCTGCAGCATTTCTCATTAGACTTAATGCCCTTTTTACATCTCCATTCTTAAATTCTACCCAAGCTTCAATTGTTTCAATTTGAATAGCAACTTGATTTGCTTTATAACTATCATTTAAGTCTTTTAACTCCTCTCTAAATGATTTCAATAATGTTAGCTGATTCTCTGCTTCAATTAAATTATTCACATGAATAGAACCTAAAGCCTTGGCAAAATGAAGTAATGATTGTTGCCAAGGGAATTTTTCCCATTCCATTCCTGGGATTTGAGGTAGTTCTAACAAAGAGGCTGCTTCCCAATTTTTATTCTCTACTGCTATTCTTGCAGGAATAGCAGCAGCCGTGTAAGCGATTTTAAAATTTGGCGGGAATATTTTTTCAAAAGATTTTAAATAAGCATATTGCTCATTAGCTTTTTCATTTTCTCCAATTTGTAAATAAGCATATACCAAATAACCCATAGCATGAACTTCTTCATCCCAATGCGAACCTGGCGCTATGCTTTCGGCATAGCATACTGCTGAAGACGCTGAATTGATATTCGTGCTAATTGACTCATTCCATAGTCCTAATCTGGTGAATATGTGTGATGGCATATGTTGTGCATGTGCAGAATTGGGAGCTATATCTGCATACCTTCTCGCGGTACTAAGTCCGAGTTCAGCCAATTCTGGATAATCATAAGAATGTATAATGTAATGTGCTATACCCGGATGATTAGGTTCTTCTTGAAATAAATCCTGTAAAATTTTACCAGCGGCACGTTGTTTTGAATAGCTTTTATCGGTCGGTATTGCAGAAGCACGAAGAGCCAAAGCATAAAAAATTGCTACTTCAGTATCATCCATATAATCATTAAACATTTCCCCCATCTTTTGGGAATAAAGTTCTTTTCTTGTTTGGTTATCTACCGTCTCCCAATCCTTATAAAAATCTCCAATAGCATGTATATACTGTTCTGCTTTTTTAGACTTGGGAAGTTTTTCTGCAATAGCAAGTAACTTAACCCCTTTCTTTAAAACAGATGGTTCAGGTGGTGCCCACAATCCGTGATAGATACTCATTGCAACTCCCCAATAGGCCATTGCACAATCGGGATCCTCATCAATAACTTGCACGAAAGCTTTTTCAGCTTCTATGTACTCAAAGGAATGAAGTAAAGAAATTGCAAGATTAAAAGTTTTTCTAGTTTCATAACTACACGATTCAGAAAAACTAACATCACCAAATTGACCGTTACCACATAATTGAAGTTCACCTCTTAATAGATTCAATGAAGCTAGTTCGGTGTTTTGCTTATTATTTTTACATCCTAAGAAAAAAAGTAATATTAATAATCCGAATGCAACGTTTTGTTTTTTTAATTCTTTCATTTCATATATCTTGATGTTCTCAAAAATCCTCATTCTCGAGACACCATCAATTTACTAATATTATATTGTATATCAGACACTTAACGTATAGAAAGTAAGAAAACAAGTATAAATTGCAACAACTTCCCATTTCATAGAAATGAATTATTTATAGGAAAACAATCTAAATAAGTTTAGAAAAAAAATTCCTTAATTGGTAAATGCGTGGTTGTTCGCAAATAACGGCCGTGTTTTAAAAGCTAAAAATAATAGAACGGATAATAAGCCACAAACTCCTAAACCTGCAAATAGAGCCCAGACAGAATTTTCAATGAAACTACCTACGAATATAGAAATTGGAATAGATAATATGGTAGATATAAAACCAGTAATTGCTGCACCAATACCTGCAATATGACCGATAGGTTCCATAGCTATCGACCTCATATTACCCCAAATAAAACCTAAACATAAAAATAATAGCGAAAGAAAGGTTAATAGAACAATTAAGTTTGGGTCTTCTGAATTCCAAAATATTAAACTGTAACCAAGTGCTATAACAGTAAAGATTACCAATGCTAAAAAGGATAAATTACGCATACCAAAACGCAAGACGAGTGTGCCATTCAAGAGAGTTGAGATTCCTACTGAAAAAGCCAATCCAGCAAAAATATATGGAAAAGTTTCTGTTAAACCATATAGCTCTTCAAACACATGTTGCGCTGAGCTTAAATACACTAAAAACGACCCAGTTATTAATCCTGATATGAAGGTGCATGAAACGGTCTCCTTATACTTTAGTATTTCTTTTGTTCCCTTTATAAAAACACCAAAAGAAAATGGAACTTTAAAATCTGGGTTAAGGGTTTCCTCTTGACGTTTCCAAAACCAAATACCTACCACTAAAGCGAAAAACAATTGAATATAAAAAATACCTTGCCAACCCATAATATCTAAAATCGCTTTACCTATTGCAGGTGCAACAATAGGTACCAGTATAAAGAATGCGGTTACGAACGACATAATTTTTGCCATGTAATCTCCTCTATAGGTATCGCGAATTATAGATATACTAATTGTTCTAGGAGCTGAAAGTCCTACGCCTTGTAATACGCGACCTACCAACATAATCTCGAGATTAGGAGCAAACAAGCAAACAACACTTGCCATTAAAAAAATGATAAATCCGAAATATACTATTGGTTTTCTACCAAGGCTATCTGAAAGTGGACCAAAGAATAATTGTCCTACCCCTAATCCTAAAAAAATCATAGTAACCAATAATTGATTTCTAGTAGGATCAAGACTATTTATAGCTATACCTATATCGGCTATAGCTGGTAAAATTGCATCAATGGTCAAAGCCACAATAGACATTAATGACGCCATTAAGGCTACAAACTCAAAATTGGGTTTTACCTGTTCATTTTGCATCGTGCAAAAATAAGGCTAAGTATTTCAAGCAATGTTAATTAAACTTGATTTTTAAGTTTTGCGGATATTTGAAATTCAAATATGTATTTTTGTGACAAAATTAAATGTATGCTAATTATAGGTATAGCTGGTGGAACTGGTTGTGGAAAAACTACTGTGGTAAATCAAATTATCAATGAACTACCTAATGAGGAAGTTGGTGTAATTTCACAAGATTCTTACTATAATGACTTATCTCACTTATCTTTAGAAGAAAGAAGAAAAACCAATTTTGACCATCCTAGCTCTATCGATTTTGCCCTTTTAGAGCAACATTTAATAGCGCTTAAAAACGGTGAGTCTATAGAACAACCTGTGTATTCCTTTCTTGAGTGTAATAGAACGGCAAAAACAGTACTAACACACCCTACAAAAGTTATTATAGTTGAAGGTATATTAATCATGACCAATTCAGCCATTCGTAAAATGTTCGATATTAAAATATTTGTACATGCCGATACAGATGAAAGACTAATCAGAAGGTTAAAACGAGATGTTAACGAAAGAGGTTGGAATTTAGATGAAACTTTAGAAAAATATCAGTCCATCATTAAACCTATGCATGAGCAATTTATAGAGCCAACTAAGGAGTATGCTGATATTATAATTCCGAATAACAAATACAACACCGTTGCTGTTGAAATTGTAAGGAGTATAATTAATGAAAAATTAATGCAATCCTAATGGCGTTTAAAGATATAAAACAAAAAAAATGGTTTAAAATCATGACCAATATGTATGTATTGGTTCTTTCTGTTTTTGTAGTTTGGATGCTTTTTTTTGACACTAATTCTTTATTAATTCATCTTGAATTGAGAAAGGAAATTAAAAAGCTAGAGAAAACACAAGACTTTTTAAAAGAAGAGATAGCCAAAGACAAAATAATTATTGAAAAATTATCTGATGAAGACGAGCTTGAACGGTTTGCTCGTGAAGAATATTACTTAAAGAAAAAGAACGAGGAAATTTATTTAATTGAATATGAGGACAGCTTAAAACAAAAGGATAAAGATTAATTTTAATATCATTTTAATAAGTTATTGTACCATATAAATTCCATCTCCTAAAAATTACCGTAACCTTTTAATAACTAAAAGTTTAACGCTTTTTTAATGAAAACCAGTTGGTTATTCACCTAGTGTTAACAAAATCCTTTCATTAGCCCCATAAATAATTGTATTTTTACCACCTAACTTACTTTGAATATGGGCAAAATTATTGCTATAGCCAATCAAAAAGGTGGGGTAGGTAAAACTACCACTACCGTGAATTTAGCTGCCTCGCTAGGTGTATTGGAAAAAAAGGTGCTTTTAATAGATGCTGATCCACAAGCCAATGCCACTTCTGGCCTTGGTATTGATGTAGATAGTGTTGAACTAGGCTCTTATCAGCTATTTGAGCACACAAAAAGCGCCAAAGAGACAATCATACCGACAACATCCCCAAATGTTGATTTAATTCCTGCACATATTGACCTTGTTGCTATTGAAATTGAATTGGTTGATAAAGATGAGCGTGAATACATGCTAAAAAAAGCTATTATTGATCTCAAGAAAGATTACGATTATATATTAATTGACTGTGCACCTTCATTAGGTTTATTAACATTAAACGCTTTAACAGCTGCAGATTCTGTCATTATACCAATACAATGTGAGTATTTTGCTCTTGAAGGATTAGGTAAACTTTTAAATACCATTAAAAGTGTACAGCGCCTACACAACCCAGATTTAGATATTGAAGGCATGCTATTAACCATGTACGATTCTAGATTGCGCCTATCGAACCAAGTAGTAGATGAAGTGCGTAAGCATTTTGGAGATATGGTTTTCGATACCGTTATTCAACGAAATGTTCGTTTAAGTGAGGCCCCTAGTTATGGAGAAAGTATTATTAAATATGACGCCGCAAGTAAAGGAGCGACCAATTATTTAAATATGGCCGATGAAATAGTCAAAAAAAATAAGCAGACGGTTTAAGTATGGCAAAAGCGACAAAGAAACAAGCTTTAGGTAGAGGACTTTCGGCACTTTTAAAAGATCCGGAAAATGATATAAAATCTGCCACAGACAAAAATGCAGATAAAGTAGTTGGTAATATAATTGAACTTGACTTAGAACATATTGAGGTTAATCCTTTTCAACCACGTTCTAATTTCAATGACGAATCGATTAAAGAATTAGCCACATCTATTAGAGAACTTGGTGTAATTCAACCTATTACCGTTCGAAAACTAGGTTTTAATGAATACCAATTAGTTTCTGGTGAAAGAAGATATCGCGCCTCTAAATTATTAGGGTTAGATACAATACCTGCATACATACGTATAGCAAATGATCAGGAATCTTTAGAAATGGCTTTAGTTGAAAATATTCAACGCCAAGATTTAGACCCTATTGAAATCGCATTATCCTACCAACGATTAATTGATGAAATTAATCTTACACAAGAAAAGTTGAGTGAGCGTGTTGGTAAAAAAAGGTCAACAATTGCCAATTACCTCCGGTTACTGAAATTAGACCCAATCATACAAACAGGTATGAGAGATGGCTTTTTAAGCATGGGCCACGGTAGAGCTTTAGTAAATATTGATAAAAAGCAAGACCAAATTGCTCTTTATGAAAAAATCATAAGCGATAGCCTTTCAGTTAGAGAAACAGAAAGTGCTGTTAAAGCTTATCATACTGAAGATACTATACCTAAAGAAATAAAAAAGCCGGTTCAAAATGACCCTGCTGTTTTTGTTCGAAAGGGAATCAAAGAACTTACTGATGCTTTATCGGTTAAAGTAGATATAAAGTCTTCTGATAATTCAAAAGGTAAAATCACTATTCCTTTTAAATCTCAAGAGGAGTTCGACCGTATCAAAAAATTGATAACAGGTGCGTAGTTATATCACTTTATTAATTAGTATTCTATTTTCTATACATTCTTGCTTTTCTCAAGAAGAGCAAGAAACAGTTCCTACAGCAGAAACTGATAGCTTATCATCCACTCTTGCAGAACAAGGAATTATAATAAAAGACTCCGTCTCATTTAAGAAGTCTAAAAAAGAATTTAATCCGCTTGCGCCAAGTAAAGCGGCTTTTTATTCTGCCATTTTACCAGGAATGGGACAGATTTACAACAAAAGGTATTGGAAAGCTCCCATTGCATGGGGACTCATTGGTGGTAGTATCTACATGTACACTTGGAATAATGACAATTATAAAAGTTTTAGAACCGCTTTCAAAAGAAGACAGGCCGGTTTTACCGACGATGAATTTTATGATTTAAATAATGGTATTATTCCATCTTTAGATGTTGATGATTTAGAATACCAACAAGAACGCTTTCAAAGCGACCGTGACCTGTGGTTGGTTGTTGCAATTGGCATGTATGCACTTAATATTGTGGATGCTAATGTGGATGCACACTTAAAGCAATTTAATATTGATGATGATCTTAGTATAGATTTTGAACCGTATTTTGACTTCAATCAGGTAACCAACAGTCCGAATTACGGCATGGCCTTAATTATAAAATTTTAAGAATGAGAATTGCACTTTTCGGATACGGAAAAATGGGCCAGATGATAGAGCAGGTTGCCCTAAAACGAGGTCATGAAATCGTTGCCAAAATTGATGAGCATACACCAAATATCGATTTTAATTCTATGGATGTTGCTATAGATTTCAGCATGCCTGAAGGCGCTTACAGTAATATAACAAAGTGTATCGAAAACAATGTCCCAATTATATCAGGCACAACCGGTTGGTTAGATAAATATAAGGACGCCGTTGCATTATGTGAAAGTAAAAATGGAGCCTTTATCTATGCCTCTAATTTTAGTCTGGGAGTAAACATCTTTTTTGAGTTAAATAATTACTTAGCGAAAATGATGCATAACCTACCTGAGTACAAAGTCTCATTAGAAGAAATTCATCATACACAAAAATTAGATGCGCCTAGTGGCACGGCTATTACCTTGGCAGAAGGGATAATATCCAACTCTGAATATTCAAAATGGAAACTAGATGATAATTCTAATGGCTCATTACCCATCACCTCAAAAAGAATAGGTAAGACTCCAGGCACCCATACTGTAACATATGACAATATTGTAGATAGTATTGAAATAAAACATACTGCCCATAATAGAGAAGGATTTGCTTTAGGAGCAGTTACTGCAGCGGAATGGATTATCGGTAAAGCCGGTGTATTTTCTATGCGCGATGTGTTAAACCTTGGTTAAAAAACGTAACAATAATCGAACAAAAAGACTGATGGATTATTGATGTTAAAAATAACATCGAAAAAGATTCATATTATTTCAATAAAAAACAAAGCTCATGAACGCCACCCAATGGATTATTTTCATTCTACTTGTACAGGTCATACACTTTTTAGGTACTTGGAAATTATATGTAAAAGCTGGTAGAAAAGCTTGGGAAGCAGCCATACCTGTTTACAATGCTATCGTATTGATGCAAATCATCAATAGACCTAAATGGTGGGTAGTTCTACTATTCATTCCAATCATCAACTTATTGATGTTTCCTGTAATTTGGGTTGAAACAATTAGAAGTTTTGGTCGTAATAGTACATTAGAAACGTGGCTTGTTGTATTTACTTTTGGCTTTTACATATATTATGTCAATTATTCGTTAGAGGTCACTTACATACAAGATAGAAGCCTTCAGCCAAAAACTGCAATGGGCGAATGGGTAAGTTCTATATTATTTGCAATTGTAGCAGCTACTTTGGTGCATACATATTTCATTCAACCGTATGTAATTCCTACAGGATCTTTAGAACGTACATTAAGAGTGGGTGATTTTCTTTTCGTAAGTAAATTTCACTACGGTGCAAGAACACCAATGACTACCGTTGCAGCACCAATGGTTCACGATACACTTCCTGTTTTAGGAGTTCCTTCTTATTTAAAAAAGCCACAACTACCCTATTTCAGACTTCCTGGTTTTACCAAAGTCAAACGAAATGACATTGTAGTTTTTAGCTGGCCTGCCGATACGGTACGTGTATTCTTTAAAAAAGAAAAAGGTGTAGATAAACCTATTGACAAAAAATCGAATTATGTTAAACGTTGTGTGGGCGTCCCAGGCGATTCATTAGAGGTTCGAATTGGTTACGTATTCATTAATGGAAAACAATTGGAATTGCCTGGTAGCGCCAAACCACAATTTGATTATAAGGTATATAGCTCTAAAGGTGTCTCCTCAAGAACACTTGATGCATTAGGCATTACAGACTTCACCAGAAAATATTTGTCTAACCCCCTAAATCAAGAACAGGTTAACGGAATACGAAGTTATCTGTTAGGTTACAATCAAGCTGAAAATGGTCAGATAGAACTGTTCACTAAGGGTTCTGGCATACCTGCCAACGTCATTTCAAAATATAGATTATCTCTGAAAGAGATTACCGACCGTGAACGCACAGTACCATTAACCGCTGATATGGTTAAAACACTTAAAGCCGACGCTAGCATAGATTCAGTAATTCAAAATGTAGCTGAAAAAGGACGAAGAGGGGTCAATTTATTTCCTCAAAGTCCTGACTATCCTTGGAATTACAGTCAAATGGGCCCTATCTATATTCCACAAAAAGGAGCTACTATAGACTTGAATCTTAAAGTTTTACCACTTTATAAAAAAATTATTAGAGAATACGAAAAAAATGAAATTTCCGTCTCAGGTAATCAGATACTCATTAACGAGAAACCAGCTACTACATATACTTTTAAACAGGATTATTATTGGATGATGGGTGATAACAGAGATCATTCTGAAGATAGTAGAGCTTGGGGTTATGTACCTGAAAATCACATTGTAGGAACACCAATTTTCATTTGGATGAGTTTCGATAATTTCACTGAAGGTATTAGCAACTGGAGACCTAGATGGGACCGTATCTTTACCACAGTAAACGGGGAAGGCGAGCCACAGTCTTACTTCAAGTATTTTTTAATTTTATTGGTTGCTTATTTCGTTGGAAACTGGTTTTGGAAACGAAACAAGGCTAAGAAGTAAATTTAGCATTCTGAACTTTAAATCTTAACAGATGAAACTAATTCATCCATCTTATTTTCCGAACATTATTACGTTCAGTTATATTATGCACCATGATATCTGTTTGGAAGTAGAGGACAATTACCAAAAACAGACATTTAGAAACCGTACCTATATTTGCAATGACCGAGGCAAACATATACTAAGTATACCCATTATACATGTAGGTTCTACCAACGGAAGACAAAAATATAAAGATGTAACCATAGACAATTCATACCCTTGGCAAAGGCAACATTGGCGTACACTAGAAACAGCTTATAGAACATCTCCTTTCTTTGAGTTCTATGAAGATGACATTAAACCTTTATACACAGAAACCTTTGAAGGCTTACTAGACTTTAATCTTAAGACCATAGAAACTATTTTCGAGTGTCTTCAGATAGAAATGCCTCAGTTAAAAACGGAAAAGTTTGAAGTTGCACCTGTTGATCAGGAGGACTATAGATTTCTTATTAGTGCTAAATTAAAACCCCAATTAGACTTTGAACCCTATGTTCAAGTATTTAATGACCGTAATGGCTTTATACCTAATTTAAGCATCTTAGACTTACTTTTTAATGTTGGCCCAAATACGGTAGATTATTTAAACCACGAATTCATTATACCAACAAATGATTAGGTTTATAGCTCATTATGGTATTCATTTTATCGCACCTATTTTTATAGCCTTTTACTTTTATAAGGATAATCGATTTTGGGTATCCTTAATATTATTATTAGGTATAGTTATAGACTTAGATCATGTATTGGCCAACCCAATGTTCGACCCAAATCGTTGTAGTATTAATTTTCACCCACTTCATAGCTATTGGGCAATAGCAGTATATATAATTCTTTTTATATTCAAAAAAACAAGAGTAATCGGCTTAGCCTTATTATTACATATACTTGCAGACACGGTAGATTGTCTATTTATTCGCTCAAAATTTTAATCGTCGCCATGATAGGCTCATGGTCAGAAAGATTAATGTTATAATTCTTATGAGATAGTACTTCTAAAGATGGATCCACTAAAACAAAGTCAATCCTAAATGGAAATTTCCAGAAGTTAATAGTCTTACCATAACCTCTACCCTTTTCCAAAAAACTATCTTTTAAATTACCCTTTATAGTAAAATATGAGTTTGAAAATTGAGTATTATTAAAGTCCCCACAAACAATATTTTTATAAGGACTATTATTCAAATGCTCCCTAACAATAGTGGACTGCTCTTGCTGCTTGGCAAAAGAATGCCTTAATCTTCCAAACAATTTATCTGACCGTTCTTTTTTAATGTTATTTGGCCGGATATTTAAAGATTCTAAATGCAGGTTATAAATTCGTATGGTATCACCCATATACTTTACATCAACAAAAATTGCGCTATTAGATGATTCAGGAAAATCTAAAATACCTTTTTCTAAAATCTTATGCCTAGAATACACCGCTTGAATAACCCTTCCATTATCAGGTCCGAACTCAAAATCAACATACTTAAACGGGTATTCTTCAAAATAATGAGACCTTATCTTCTTGTAATCAAACTCTTGAAAACAAACAATATCAGGACGTTCATTTTGAATAAACTTTACTATAGTATCACCAGCGGTACTTTCCCATTCATGTTTTTTACCTTGAAACCCCAAACTATTAAAACTCATAATAGACAATGAGTCTTCATTATTTATAGTCTTATTAATTGAGTTAAAACCAATAAAAGTACCTAATGTCAAATAACCATAAACCAAAATTGAAAGGGAGAGTAAAAAATAAAATTTTTTACGTAACAACCAGTATATAAAGAATAAGATATTTATAAACACCAACAAAGGCACTGCTAAACTGACAAATGCCAAACTAGCGGAAGAAGTATATGGAATTATACATGCCAGCAATAAACAAAAAGAGAAAATCATGTTTACTAGCAACATGATTTTTGAGAAAAAAGATAGTTTTTTCATCTTGTTCAGCTCTCTTTACCTGCCTTAAACAGAAAGTCTTTTTCTACTTTAGAAAGGCTTTCATAACCAGACTTACTTATCTTATCAAGTATAGCATCAATCTTTTTTTGATGAGTCTTTTTATCATAATCATCCGTAGAAGAAACGCTGCTACTCGTCTTTTTATTTTTATAAACAGTTTTCATCGGAGCTTTCTTTTTTGAGCCTTTAAATAGATTTGCAATACTGTCCATAAACCTAGAAAAGCCAGAACCTATATCATTTCCTTTAAGTAATTGGCTAGCGTATAAATAGCCTAAGAAAGCACCTCCTAGGTGTGCCAAATGCCCTCCAGAATTACTAATTGGCAATTGAACTAGATCTGATAAAACAACCGCCGCTCCTACCATCCAAAGTTTTACATTGAAAAAAATAATTCTTACTTCTTGATTCGGCAGATAAGTACATATAAAAATCAGAACTGCACTTGCTCCGGCTGAAGCACCTATTAAATATGCATTAGTATTAAAAAAAGCCGGAAAGATGTTGTAGCCTAAAACGAAAAACAGTCCACCTAATATGACACCGAGTATATAAACGTTCAAAAATCGTTTCGTATCAAATAGATTAAGAAAGATTTTCCCAACAAAATATATCATCAGCATATTCCAAAATAGATGCCCAATTCCACCATGAAAAAAAGAATAAGTCACAATCGACCATGGCTGAAATGCAACATCAACGATATCATTTGGCAATTCGAACCACTGTACAATACTATTTTTAGGTATACCCAATAAAAAAGGCACCAAAGCATTTACGATAAAAACTAAAACGTTTATCGCAATTAGCTTTTCTGCAATGTTTAACCTACTAAACTGATATTTTAAATCGGGTTGAGCCATATCTTAGTTCCACCTTTTATTATTAAACTGATTTTTTTTCCAATACCACATCATTAAGAATCCGAATAGTGCTCCACCAACATGGGCAAAGTGGGCAATTCCTTGTCCGAATAAACTATACCCAGTTACACCCGAAAATAAATCTAATGCGATAAGAACCGGAATAAAGAACTTTGCTTTTATAGGTACTGGCAGAAATATAAGAAAAAGTTCACTGTTAGGATATGACATGCCGAATGCCACAAGAATACCATAAATTGCACCAGAGGCACCAACCACAGGAGTATTGAATGCTCCTAGAAAATTATCAATAGTAGATTTACCTGCAATGGAATACCATTCTGTGTAGTATTGTCCGGTATTGATAATTTCTAAAATGCTACTTTCTGTCAACCCAGATTCTATTAAGGCGCTCATACCAGCATTGTAATAATAATAGTTAACACCTATATGAATTAGGGCTGCACCTAAACCAGCAGATATATAGAAAAACAAAAACTTATTTCTGCCCCACATACGCTCTAATGGCGTACCAAATGCCCACAAAGCATACATATTGAATAATATGTGCATAAAGCCACCATGCATAAACATGTGGGTTATAATTTGCCAAAGCTGAAAATGCTCATTCTTAGGAAAATATAGCGAAAACAACTCATACATTTGTTCGCCATACATTTGTGTGGCAACAAAGAACAGAACGTTAATTATAAGTAAGTGCTTGATTGTTTCAGTTAGTCTTCCCATTTAAATAAATTTTCGTTCAATATCATTCTCTGTGATTGTCATATATACTTTTTTATTAAACGGACTCAAGGTTGTTTCCTTACAGGCAAATAAATCATTTACCAATTTTACTTGAGAAAACTCATCTAACGTTTCACCAGTTTTTACTGATAATGTTTTAGCTAGTGTTTTTGCTAACATATCACTTTGCGAAAAACTATCGCCTGGCACCTCTTGTTGAAAATCAGAAATTAACTGCTCCATTATCATTTGCACTTCACTTTCTGCCACTAAAACAGGCACTCCCTTAATTTCTACACCATCTTCAGCAACTTCACCAAATACAAAGCCAACGGTACATAAATTCTCTTTAATTTCATTAAGAATACTAATCTCACTTGGCGAAAATGACAACGTAAGCGGAAACAATAATTGCTGGCTAACCGCTTCTTTAATAGTTATATTTTTCAAGAATTTCTCGTAAAGAACTCGTTGATGTGCTCTACTCTGATTAATAACAACCATCCCAGATTTTATCGTCGTTATAATATATTTTTTACGCAATTGAAAAGTCGTAGTCGTATGGTCTACAACTTCTTGCCCTTCATCAAAAATACTACTATTTACAACTTCAGACTCAAATTCTAAATTACTATGATTATCCCCATCTATAGACATATCCATTCCTGAATACAGGTTTTCCCATCCTTCAACCTTAGGTTTAGAATAATTACTGGTAGAATTACCTCTCGACGTCTTAACAGCCTCAAATGGATTGAATGAGGAATCAACAACTACTTGAGGTATACCAACCTCTTTATTTTTATAGGAATACGGAGTATCTAAATTCTGGTCTTGTTCAAAATCTAAAGCAGGGGTAACATTAAATTGCCCTAAACTATGTTTAACTGTAGACTTGAGCATAGCATATAAGGTATGCTCATCATCGAATTTAACTTCTGTTTTAGTTGGATGTATATTAATATCTATAGTGCCTGGGTCAACTTCTAAGTTTAAAAAATAACCTGGGTGAGTACCCGGTCGAATTAATCCTTCAAAAGCACCTAATATAGCATGATGTAAATACGGGCTCTTAATAAACCGATTATTGGCAAAGAAAAACTGCTCACCCCTACTCTTTTTGGCAAATTCAGGCTTTTGTATGTAACCTGAAATTTTGACAACATGGGTTTCTTCCTCAACAGGCACCAATTTTTCATCTGTCTTTCTTCCGAAAATCTGAACAATTCGCTTTCTAAAATCATTAGCCGGTAATTGAAAAACATCACTCCCATTATTATAGAAATTAAACGCAACTTGAGGGTGCGCTAATGAAATTCTATGAAACTCATCGGTAATGTGTCTAAATTCAACGTGGTCAGATTTTAAGAAATTGCGTCGGGCCGGAATATTGAAAAATAGATTTTTGACCAGCATTGAAGTCCCTTTAGGCGCAACAACTACTTCTTGGGCAACAACTTTACTGCCTTCCATTTTTATTCGCGTGCCAATCTCATCTTCTTCAGTTCTGGTAAGCATTTCAACATGTGCAATTGCAGCGATTGAAGCCAACGCCTCACCTCTAAAGCCTTTGGTATGTAAATTAAATAAGTCTTCTGCCTTTTGAATTTTAGATGTAGCATGCCGTTCAAAACTCAACCGCGCATCGGTACCACTCATACCCTTGCCATTGTCTACGATTTGAATCAATGTTTTACCGCCATCCTTTACAATTAGTTGAATTTCGGTTGCGCCGGCATCTATAGCATTTTCCAATAATTCTTTTACCACAGAAGATGGACGCTGAACAACTTCACCTGCAGCAATTTGATTTGCTACATGATCAGGTAATAATCTAATAATATCGGCCATTATGAAGAATAGAATATTGAGAGGTCAAAATCAATTATATAGAGGAAAATAAACACCAAAACAGCTAAAATAACGAGCATCCTAATCTTCAGATTACGATCTCCTTTTCTTTTAGCATCTTCTAAAGCACGATTGATTTTTCTTTTTAATCCACGAGATGTATCTAAGGTGCTACGAAATTGGTCAAATTTGGGTTCCATCTTAAAAGGATTGCCTTTACCCTTGCCATCATAATATCTAGGGTTATAGTCGAATTTCCTATTTTTTCGTAACCGCGTTATTTTACTCAACATCCCCATAGTACCAAAGTTACTTAAAATAGAAAAACAGGGCATATAAGGAATGCCAAAATTTGTTAACAGCTGCAGTAAACCTACACTAAAGTTAGTCTCTACAAAAAATTAGTAAGAATTTTGGTGATTACTCTTTTCCGAGTACGGCCATTTTAATGGCTGCAATTGCAGCCTCTATACCTTTATTACCATGTTTACCTCCACTACGATCAATGGATTGTTGCATGTTATTATCTGTAAGAACACAGAAAATAACAGGAACATTCATAGTTACATTTAAGTCTTTTATACCTTGTGCAGTTGCCTCACACACAAAATCAAAATGTTTGGTCTCGCCTTGTATCACACTACCAATAGCAATAATCGCATCAACTTTCTGTGTCTCAATCATTTTCTTTGAACCATAAGTAAGTTCAAAACTACCAGGCACATTCCATCTTAAAATATCAGTTTTCACGGCTCCACAATCTATTAAAGCTTCTAATGCTCCAGAAAACAACCCTTCAGTTATTTCAGAATTCCACTCAGAAACAACAATCCCAAACCGAAGTCCGTTCGCGTTTGGGATTGTTGCTTTATCATAAACTGATAAATTTTTATTTATTGTTGCCATTACTCACCACTTTTAGCCATTCCTATAAAAGCATTTATAGAATTTGCATTTTCTGATTTTGGAAACTCACTTTTAATTCTTTCAAAAAAGCCTAAAGCTTTACTCTTATCTCCCATTTCTAGAGCAGTTACACCTGCTTTGTATAAAAATTTAGGAGTAGTATATTCATTTTTGCTATGAGCTACAGCAGCTTCATAGTAACCTAAAGCATCCGAAGGCTGGTCTAATTGCATAAATGCATCTCCTAAACCACCTTTAGCCAAAGCGCCTAAAATAGCATCTTCTGAACTAAAATCTTCTAAATAAGTTATTGCTTCTTGATAATTGTTCATATTCAAGTAAGACATACCAGCACCATAATTTGCTAAATTTGCAGCCTTAGTACCACTATATTCCTCAATGATATCTAAGAAGCCGTATTTACCATCAGCACCTTCTAAAGCCAATGTAAACAAAGAATCTTTAGCTGTTGCACTCGCCAATGCTTGGTCAAAATATTGTTGTGGATAGTACATTTCATTAGCAGCACTAGTCTCTTTAGGCTTTACAACAAATTGGTTGTAAGCCAAATAACCTAAACCACATATAGCTATTACGACAATAGTACTTAATATATAGTTCTGATTTTTAGAAACCCATTCTTCTGATCTTGAAGCTCCTTCATCTAAAGAACTAAAAACCTCAGCGGTTGTACTTTCCTGTTCATCAAATTCTTGCTTTTCAGCTTTGGTTTCAGGTTTATATCCTCTTTTCTTATATGTAGCCATCTCTAATTTTATTGGTCGCGCAAAAATAAAGGTTTTATTGAAATCCTATAGGGTATTTATTCGTTATTTTTGGATATTTTAAGGTAGTTTTCATCCTTCCAAATCTAAAATTCAAGAAATTTAATGCTGCTGAGACAATTATCATTGATCAATTACAAAAATTTTGAGTCCAAAGAACTTGTATTCGATTCTAAAATAAATTGTTTTGTGGGCGATAATGGCATTGGTAAAACCAATATTCTCGATGCTATTTATCATCTTTCTTTCGGAAAAAGCTACTTCAATCCTATTTCTTCTCAAAACATACGTCATGGATCCGACTTCTTTGTAGTTGACGGATCCTTCGAAAAAGATGATCGAGAAGAAAAAATTGTGTGCAGTTTAAAAAGGAACAATAAAAAAATTATTAAAAGAAACGGAAAAACCTACGAGCGTTTTGCCGACCATATAGGTTTATTGCCGTTAGTAATTATTTCACCTGCAGATCGTGATCTAATAATTGAGGGTAGTGATACCCGTCGCAAATTTATTGATGGAGTTATCAGTCAATCCGACAAAAACTATTTACAGCAACTTATCAACTATAACAAAGTAGTATCACAAAGAAATGCACTTTTAAAATATTTTGCCGCTAACCGCACTTTTAATAAAGATACTTTAGCGGTTTACAATGAGCAATTGCATAAGTATGGTACTGAAATATTCAATAAAAGAACTTCTTTTTTAAAAGCTTTTATTCCAATTTTTCAGGAACAATATAAAGCTATAACCAGTAACACTGAAAAAGTATCACTTAGCTACGACAGTAAATTGTTACAAGACGACCTACTGACTTTACTAAACAAAAATTTAGATAAAGATCGGGCATTGCAATACACCAGTGTTGGCATTCACAAAGACGACCTTAGTTTTGAGATTAGTGAATTTCCTATTAAAAAATTCGGTAGTCAAGGTCAACAAAAATCGTTTCTAATTGCCCTTAAATTTGCGCAGTTTCATTTTATGAAATCGCAAAGCGGTACAACTCCAATTTTAATTTTGGATGATATTTTCGACAAATTAGATGAACATCGTGTATCGCATATTATTACTTTGGTAAATGATGAGAACTTTGGTCAAATTTTCTTAAGTGATACCCATGCAGAACGGACAGAAAGTGTGGTTAAAAAAATTCATCAGTCGTATAAAATATTCAAACTATAATAATGAAACAACTTCTTCTATTTTGTGCTTTATTATTTATCTCATGTGGCTCAAAAATTGACCAAGAGCAATTACATCTTTTAAATGGCTACTGGGAAATAAAAGAGGTTACCTTTAAGGATGGAACAAAAAAAGAGTATTCAGTAAACACCACAGTCGATTACATCAGTTTGGATTCTTTGAAGGGGTTTAGAAAAAAAATGAGTCCTAAATTCAATGGTACTTTTGAAACCTCTAATGATGCCGAGCCGATATTGATACGAATCTCTAACGATTCTATCTTTATGAATTATACCACCGAATTCAACACTTGGGAAGAAGTTTTACTCTCTCTTTCTGAAAAAAGTTTCTCAGTAAAAAACGAACAAGGTATTACCTATACATATGAACGATTTGAACCTATTAATATAAACCCATAATGGCAAGGCGAGACAACGAAAATTCATCTATGAAAGATGCTCTTTCTGCATTTATTCAAAAGAATAAATTAGAAAAGGGAATGGACAAAGTAGAGGCACGAGAGGCATGGGTAAGACTAATGGGTAATGGGGTAAATAATTACACGACCGAAATTGAATTACGTTTCGACACCCTTTATGTTTCACTATCCTCATCGGTATTAAGAGAAGAATTAAGCTTAGGGAAATCGAAAATAATACGCATGATTAATGAAGAAATTGGAAAAGAACTAGTAAAAAAAATAGTACTCCGTTAAATGTTGGTTGAAGGAAAATAAAAAGAGCCAGTCCTTTCGAACTGGCTCTTTGAATATTATATTTTAAAATTTAGTAAATCTCTCTACCTGCAAAATGAAAAGAACCCTCAAGAGCAGCATTCTCATCACTATCTGAACCATGTACTGCATTCTCACCAATACTAGTAGCGAACATTTTACGAATAGTACCTTCAGCTGCATCTGCAGGGTTAGTAGCACCTATCAATGCTCTAAAATCTTCAACAGCATTCTCTTTCTCTAAAATAGCAGAAACTATTGGTCCTCGTGTCATAAACTCAACCAACTCGCCAAAGAAAGGACGCTCTCTATGTACACCATAAAATTCTTGCGCATCTCTTAAGCTAAGTTGTGTATATTTTAAAGCTACTATTTTAAAACCAGCAGCTGTAATTTTTTCTAATATTGCCCCAATATGTCCATTCTCAACGGCATCTGGCTTAATCATAGTAAACGTTCTATTCGTACTCATATCTTAAATTTTTGCGCAAAAATACGTTTTTCCACATAACTCACAACTATTGATAGCTTTGTTCTAATTTCTGCAAGACAACACCGTTGTTACCAATTATCTTAAAATCAACCTTTTTAGAACTAAAATCGAACTCTAAAGTTCCGAAACTTTCTGTAAAAACAACATCCCCTACTCTATACGGATTAGGTTCTCCTGTAAATCCTTTATAAGCATGTGTGAGTCCACTACTCGTAAAATCGATTAATGGATAATTCATGCCATCTATTTGAGTTTGAGAAAACTCAGAGATATGACGATCTCCAGATAATATAATAACTCCTTCAGCCTTAGAGCTAGAAATTAATTTTTCTAAACGGTCTGCCTCATGAGGAAAATTACCCCACGCCTCAAAACCATGTTCATTAGATAAAACTTGAACACTGCTTACAATAATATTAAAATCTGCATTAGATTGGTTCAACTGTTTCTCTAACCAAGTCCACTGAATTTCTCCAAGTACAGTGCCCATGCCATATTCATTTGGTTTTACTCTTTTATCTGTTTCAGTATCCAGTGTAATAGCTGTTCTAAAATATCTGGTATCTAGAACTATTATATTAATACTGCCCTTCTCTAAATCATATTTTTTTGAACTATAGACTCCCTCTTGTTCCCTTAAAGGACTATCCGTTGAAACATTCATAAAATTCAAAAACTCTTGTTGACTTTCCGCTTTAGCCTCAAATTCTACACCACCATCATTTAGTCCGTAATCATGGTCATCCCAAGTTCCAATGATTTCTGTTTTTTTAATAAGTTTTTTATACTCCTTATTCTCGTTTTGCATTGTATACATTGCTCTTAACGCTTCCATATCGTCAGTATCTGCATAAACATTATCTCCACCCCAAACCCAAACATTGGGTTTTGTATTTAAAATATCGTCCCATAAGAGGTTTGGCAAATCGGTTCTATTACAAGAACCAAAAGCGAGAACAAAATCAGTGCTTTCTACCTTGTTCATTGAAACCTTTTTATTTGTGGAACAAGACAGTAATAGAATTGTAATGATAGAAATTATAGAAATTTTCATGGCAGTAAGTTATGTCTGAGTAAAATTACGTTATTCAGTTTAAAGCCTATATTTTTAAATTGTATCTTTGCCGCCATGAATTTAGAGCACCTAAATGAGCTTAAAAAGCTGCTTTCTTCTTCAAAGAAAATAGCTATTATACCACATAAAAATCCCGACGGCGATGCCATTGGCTCAACGTTGGCGCTTTGGCATTATCTGGTAAATAGCGGACATACTGCGAGTATTGTTTCTCCTAATGATTTTCCGAAATTTTTAAAGTGGATGCCAGGTGCAGACAAGATATTAAATTTTGAAAAGGAAAATATACAATCAAAATCATGCATAGAAAAGGCAGATATTGTTTTTACGTTAGATTTTAATCATTTGGGGCGTGTGGGTCACATGAGTGAAACATTAGAATCTGCGAATGCAACCTTTGTTATGGTGGATCATCACCAAGAACCATCTGATTATGCAAAAATCATGTATTCAGATGTAAGTATGAGTTCAACCTGTGAAATGGTCTATGTTCTAATTAAAAAATTAGGTAATGAGAATAGTATAACCCCTGAAATGGCCAACTGTATTTATACAGGAATCATGACAGATACGGGTTCTTTCAAATTTGCCGCTACGACAAGTAATACGCATAGAGTTATTGCCGACCTTATGGATAAAGGTGCAGAAGGTACCGAAATTCACCACAGAATTTACGACACCAATTCACCAAGTAGATTACATCTTTTGGGCTGCGCGCTAAAAAACATGGTCATTCTACAAGAATACCAAACTGCATATATTACACTTAGCCAAGAGGAATTAGACAAATACAACTACCAAAAAGGAGACACCGAAGGCTTTGTAAACTACGGTTTAACTTTAGATGGCATTCGTTTTGCTATAATATTCATTGAAAATAAAGAAGAAGGTATTTTTAAAATATCATTTAGATCAGTGGGTGATTTTTCAGTAAATGACTTCGCAAGGAAACACTTTCATGGAGGAGGCCATACCAATGCAGCTGGCGGAAAAAGTGATTATTCGATAGAAGAAACCATTGCATACTTTATTTCATTATTACCATTATATAAGAATCAATTACAATCATGAGATTAGTTTCATTATTATTTCTTTTTATAATTTTTAGCAGCTGTGATGGTCCAGAACCTAGAAAACCAGTTCAGACAAAAAGTGGTAGTTTTTTCAAAGAATCTATTGAAAGAAGTCGAAAATTATTAGAAGCCGAGGAAAGTAAAATTCAAAATATTATAAAACTTGATTCACTTAAGGACTATTCTCATAGCGCTTCTGGATCATGGTACCATTATTTAAATGTAAACGAGGAAAGTGATTATACTCCTAAAACAGATGATTTAGTAGTGTTCAATTATGATATATTAACCTTGGATAATGACACCATATACTCAAAAGAAGATATTGGTATTGTCACCTACAAGGTTAATAAACAGGAACTTTTTCTAGGACTACGTGATGCTGTTAAAATGTTAAAGGTAAATGAACGGGCTACTTTTTTGTTTCCTTCTTCAATAGCATTTGGGTATCATGGCGATGAAAATAAAATTGGAAGCAATGTTCCTTTAAAATCAACTATTACCATTTTACAAATTGAAAAATAACAAGATAATACAGTAAATTAAAATGACCATTATGATTAAAAAAATGTACTTACTTGCAGTTATCGGTTTAATTATGACCAGCTGTAAAACCAGCAAAAGAGCTGACTTAGGTGATGGCATCTTTGCCGATATAAAAACTTCTAAAGGTGATATTATCATTCGCTTAGAGCAAGATAAAACACCTGTTACCGTTGCAAATTTTATATCATTAGCAGAAGGCACAAATACTTTTGTTAGCGAAGAATATAAAGGTAAAAAATATTATGACGGACTAACGTTTCATAGAGTGATGAAGGATTTTATGATTCAAGGTGGCGATCCATTAGCTAATGGAACCGGAAACCCAGGATACCGGTTTATGGATGAATTCAACGATTCATTGATTCATGACAAAAAAGGAATTTTATCATCTGCCAACGGTGGTCCATCATCTAACGGTAGTCAATTTTTCATCACTCACAAACCTACACCTTGGCTAGATAATAGACATACCGTTTTCGGTGAAGTTGTAGAGGGTATGGATGTTGTTGATTCTATTGCTAACGTAGCTGTTGGTGCAGGTAACAAACCTGTAGAACAAGTTACGATGAATACTGTAGAAATTATTCGTAACGGTAAAGAGGCTCGTAAATTTGATGCAGTTAAAGTAATGACAGAATACTTTGATGGGGAAGAAGATAGACTTGCTGCAATAGAAAAAGAAAAGGCTGATAAAATAGAAGCAATTAAAAGAGTTAAGGAAGAGTTTGCAACAGAAATAGAAGCTGAAAAGGCAAAAGCTACTACTTTACCTTCCGGACTTAAAGTATTGACTTTAAAAGATGGAGATGGCGAAAAGCCTAAAGTCGGACAAAAAGTAAATGTTATGTACGCAGGCTATTTAATGGACGGTACTTTGTTCGATAGTAATTACGAAGAAGTTGCTCGCAAATATGGTACTTTCGATTCGAACAGAGAGCAAGGTGGCGGTTATATGCCAGTACCTATGGATTATTCTCCTGAATCCAGATTGATTGCAGGATTCAGAGAAGGATTATTAACAATGAAAATTGGCGATAAAGTTCGTTTGTTCATACCATCTCACTTAGGTTATGGTGCACAAGGGGGCGGTCCGATACCTGCTGATGCTGACTTGGTATTTGATTTAGAAATAACTGGTCTTACTCAATAAACAACTATGTAAAACTATAATCGTTAACCCAAAATTCATAAATAGTATGTTTAAACAATGTGGCTTAACGATTATAGTTTTTCTTTTTTCGAGTATTGTATTTTCATGTGAATCTTCAAACGAAGAAAATACTGCACAAATAAAGGTTTTAGAAACTCCTACTACCGAAACCGATATTCTCACAACCCCAAATATAGATGGCTCAATTGTTTCCCTACATGGGCAATTACATGTTGAGGGAAATCGAATTTTAGACCAAAATAATAATGATGTTCAACTACGAGGAATGTCATTTTTTTGGAGTCAATAGATGGGTAAGTACTATACACCCGAAACGGTTCAATGGTTAAAAGAAGATTGGCAATGTACTATTGTAAGGGCAGCTATGGCTGTTGATGATTCAGACGGTTACATCACCAATCCTGAGATTGAAAAGAATAAAATATTTACCGTAATAGATGCTGCAATTGCTGAAGGTATTTATGTTATTGTAGATTGGCATAGTCACCATGCAGAAGACTATGAAGAACAGGCAAAATTGTTTTTCTCTGAAGTAGCCGAGAAATACGGAAACCAACCGAACATCATTTATGAATTATATAATGAACCCTTAGATGTAGCTTGGAATACGGTTCTTAAACCATACCATGAAGCAGTACTAGCTGAAATTAGAAAACATGACCCAGACAATATTGTAATTTGCGGTACTCGAAACTGGTCGCAAAATGTAGATGATGTCATCGGTAATGAAATTGATGATGACAATGTTGTATATACCCTTCACTATTATGCAGCAACGCATAAACAAGAATTACGTGATATAGCACAAGAAGCAATTGACAATAACATTGCGCTTTTTGTAACCGAATTTGGCACAACCGATTATTCGGGCGACGGTTTTATTGATGTAGAAGAAGCAAATACCTGGTGGAATTTCTTAGATGAAAACAAAATATCATGGTGTAATTGGTCTATAGCCGATAAAAGTGAAAACTCCGCAGCCTTATTTCCAAATACAAGCACAGAAGGTCAATGGAACGAGAGCGACTTAACCCAAAGTGGTTTACTAGTTCGCGAAGAACTTAAAAGCAAGAATCCCAATTTTAAATAAAACCGGGATTCTTAATTAAAATAAGTTTACATATTTCTAATTCGTATTCTTTAAAATTTCTAAAAGTAATTTCCAAAATTTCTGAACAGAAGATATACTTACACGCTCATCTGGCGAGTGAGCACCCAAAATTGTGGGCCCAAAACTAACCATATCAATATCAGGATAGTTTTGCCCTAAGATACCACACTCCAAACCAGCATGGCAAGCAATTACCTTAGGTTCTTCTTTGAATAAATTTATATAAGTATTCTTAGTTATAGAAAGTATTTTAGAATCCGGATTTGGATTCCAACCAGGGTACGCACCACTAGATTTCACATCGAAACCTCCTAATTCGAAAACAGAACGTAAAGAATTTGCTAAGTCCAATTTTGCAGAATCAACTGAAGAACGTGTTAGACAAGCAACAGTAATCTTACCATCTTTAACCAAAATTCTTGCGATATTATTTGATGTTTCAACCAGGTTCTCAATCGAAGCACTCATTGCATATACCCCATTATGAGCAGCATATATAGCCTTTATTAATTTGCCTTGAGCACCTAGTCCCATTACTTCTTTTGCAGGCTTAATTTCTTCTAAGTTGATTGTAAGGTTTGGCTCCTGTACTTTTAATTCTGCTTTAATAGCATCAGCTAAGGCATTGAATTTTGTTACGACCTCAGCAACATGCTTTCTACCAATATTCAATTGACAAGTGCTTTCTCTAGGTATTGCATTTCGTAAACTTCCACCTTCTAAAGAGCTAATTCGCATATTATAATCAAGACCCAAATAAAGTAAACGGTTCATAATTTTATTTGCATTACCAAGGCCTTTATGAATATCCATTCCGCTATGCCCACCTTTCAATCCTTTAATAGTAATTTGAAGTCCCGCATCACCATGTGTTCCTGGTTTTTTATTATATGACCTAGTTGCGGTAACATCAATACCACCGGCACAACCTATATCAATTTCATCATCTTCTTCTGTATCAAGATTTAAAAGTATCTCTCCTTTTAATATTCCTCCCTCTAACCCAAAGGCACCGGTCATACCTGTTTCTTCATCAATAGTAAACAATGCTTCAAGAGCAGGATGAGAAATTGAATCACTCTCAAGCAGCGCCATTATTGCAGCTACTCCCATACCGTTATCAGCACCTAAGGTCGTTCCCTTAGCCTTTACCCAATCACCATCGACGAACATATCTATACCTTGTACATCAAAATCGAATTGAGTTTCTGTATTTTTTTGATGAACCATATCTAAATGGCTTTGAAGCGTTATCATTTTCTTACCCTCCATACCTGAAGTTGCTGGCTTTCTAATAATAACATTACCTATGGCATCAGAAAAAGTTTCCAAGCCAAGTTCATTTCCGAAACCTAACATAAAAGCAATTACCCTTTCCTCCTTTTTTGAAGGTCTAGGTACCGCATTTAATTTTGAAAAATTACTCCAAACCGATTTAGGTTCTAACTGATCAATATTCATAGCTTATTTTCATAGTTAATGACTACAAAAATACTGATAGAAAAAGGATTTCGCTATTTTTGAGATAATGAAGATATCATTTAAAAATGCCGTAGCACTTTCATTGATTCCCCAAATCGTAATCGTAAAATGGCTCGGCAACCACTCAGAATTCGTTGAGAATTATTACAGCACAGGTTTTTATCCATTTATCTCTGGAGTTTTTAGAATATTGTTTGGTTGGATTCCTTTTTCTATCGGTGATCTTATGTATTTCGCCCTAATAATACTTGCACTTACTTATCTATATCGAAATAGAAAATCTATCTGGAAAAACAAATTATCTTTTGCTCGCAACGTTTTAATGATACTTTCTGTCGCATACTTCACCTTTCATTTTATGTGGGGCATGAACTATTATAGAGAACCATTAGCAGATAAGTTAAGCTTGACAGAAACTAGAGATTATCAAGAACTTTTAGATTTTACACAGCAATTAATTCGAAAAACCAACGATGCACAATTAAACATTACTAATGATTCTAGTTTGGCCGTATCTATACCGTACAGTCAGAAGCAAATTTTTGACAAGACGATTATTGGGTATGATGAACTTAAAACCATACATCAATTTTTAAAATATACTACCCCTAGTGCAAAAACTTCTTTGTTTAGTAAAGGACTCACCTATATGGGATACGCTGGTTATCTCAATCCTTTCACGAATGAAGCCCAAGTAAACGGTTTGCTTCCAAATTTTAGATTTCCAGTGGTAGTAGGTCATGAAATTGGTCATCAATTGGGCTATTCTGCAGAGAACGAAACTAACTTTATAGGCTATTTGGTTACTGCTAAAAATAATGATATTTATTTTCAATATGCAGCCTATGCATATGCTTTGGGATATTGCTTAAGTGATATAAGAAGTGCAAATAAAGAAGAATTCAACCGATTACTCTCAACCTTAAACCCTGGTGTAAAGAACAACTTTCAGGAAATGGCCGATTTTTGGAATTCTTACGAAAATCCGATGGAACCAGTTTTTAAGTCAATATTCAATTCTTTCCTAAAAGCAAATAATCAAACTGAAGGCATTAGAAGTTACAATGCTGTAGTTTCTCTTTTAGTAGCCTACCACAAACAACATCCATTATAATTGATTTATACATTCCGCAATCAAATTAGGTAGTAACAGTCTTTCATATAATATTTTAAGATTAAAATACATATTATGAATTAAAGAACTTTCAACTGTTAAACAAAAGTGAAATAGACCGTACATACTGGTAAATCCAAGTATTTTTAAAGTACTAATTCAAACCAAACATAATGAAAAAACTAATTTTCACACTATGCCTTCTTTGGTGTAGTACTATTTTAACTGCTCAAGAGTATTTTCCCGAAAATGCAGGGGTAAAAGTCAACAATAATAACTACACGGCTTTTACGAACGCTAAAATTTATGTAACTCCTACACAAATAATTGAAAAAGGAACATTACTAATTCAACATGGTAAGATTGTAAGCGCCTCTAGTACAGTCAGTATACCAAAAAACTCAATAATTATTGACCTAAATGGAAAGTCCATTTATCCATCTTTTATTGATATCTATTCAAAATTTGGAGTGGAACAACCTAAAAAGAAACCAGGTAGTGGGCGATCTGCAGAATACGCGCCTTCTAGAGATGGTTATTATTGGAACGACCACATTATGCCAGAGAATAAAGCAATTGCCAAGTTTAAATACGATGATAAAGAGGCCAAAGTTTTACGTGAAGCTGGTTTTGGTGTCGTAAATTCTCATATACAAGACGGTATTGCGAGAGGAACTGGTGTATTAATCGCACTAAATGGTGAAGGTACAGACGCTAATCGAATTCTAGATGATGAGTCTGCACAATACTTTTCATTGGATAAAAGTATCGCAAAAGGTCAATCATATCCTAGCTCTTTAATGGGCGCCTTAGCATTGCTAAGACAAATGTATAGCGATTCCGATTGGTATTCAAAAGGTAATTCAAAAACCACCGACCTTTCATTAGAAGCATTGAATGCCAATAAAAATTTAGTTCAAATTTTTGAAGCGAAAGACAAAGGAAATGATTTACGTGCTGATAAAATAGGTGATGCTAATGGAATTCAATATACCATTTTAGGTGGTGGAAATGAGTTTGAAAGAATCGAAGAGATTAAAGCAACTAATGCGAAATTTATAATTCCAATTAATTTCCCTGATGCTTATGACGTTTCTGACCCATATGCAGTTGGTTACGTTTCACTGCAAGATATGCGGTTCTGGAACCAAGCACCTACCAACCCAAAAGTATTGGCAGACAATGGCATTCAGTTTTCTCTAACTACCTATGATTTAAAATCTCCTTCAAATTTCAAGGAAAAATTAATGAAAGCCATTGAATACGGACTATCCAAAACAAAGGCTTTAGAAGCATTAACTACGGTTCCGGCTCAAATTTTAGGCAAATCGAATGAAATCGGTTCCTTAAAAAATGGCGCATTTGCAAACTTTCTAATTACCTCAGGGGATGTTTTTGATACCTCTACCACTCTTTACGAGAATTGGGTTCAAGGCACTAAAAGTGTCATCACATCTATGGAAACGAAAGATATTCGTGGAGATTATAACCTAAACGTACAAGGAAAAATATACGCAATGTCAATTACAGGTGAAGTTGCAAAACCTGCGATAGAAGTAAAACAAGATACCACAAAGCTTACTTCTAAAATAGCATATGACAATAATTGGATGACTATTTCATTCGCAACTGATGAAGGTGAAAAAACCTATAGAATGACTGGAGCTGCAACGGAAGCTTCTGATAATCTTTCTGGTCTGTTAGTTCTACCTAACGGAAATGAAACACAATTTACAGCGACTAAATCTAAAGCATTTGAAGAAAAAGACGGTAAAGATGACAAAGCTAAGGATGCACCTAAAGTAATGCCTGTAATGTACCCGAATGTAGGATATGGTTTTGCTAACAAACCAAAATCAGAAACCGTTTTATTTAAAAATGCTACGGTATGGACAAGTGAAGAAGCCGGTATTTTAAGAAATACCGATGTACTTATCAAAAATGGTAAAATAGCAAAGATAGGAACGAACTTAAGCGCAGGAGGTGCTAAAGTTGTAGATGCTACAGGTAAGCATTTAACTGCTGGCATTATTGATGAGCACAGCCATATCGCTGCATTAGCAGTAAACGAATCAGGTCATAATAGCACTGCCGAAGTAAAAATGGAAGATGTTGTTGACCCTGAACATATGGGTATATATCATTCCCTTGCAGGTGGAGTAACATCCCTTCAATTATTACATGGCTCCGCTAACCCAATAGGTGGTAGATCAGCAATTTTAAAATTAAAATGGGGCGAAGAGGCCGATGGTCTGATCTATGACAACTCGCCTAAGTTTATCAAATTTGCTTTAGGTGAAAATGTTAAGCAAAGTAACTGGGGTAGTTACTCTCGTTTTCCACAAACACGAATGGGTGTAGAACAACTTTACATGAATTACTTTCAAAGAGCCAAGGAATATGATACCAAAAAGAAAAATGGAGAGCCATATCGTTATGATGAGGAAATGGAAGTTTTAGCTGAAATACTAAATGGCGAACGTTATATTTCATGTCACTCATATGTTCAGAGCGAAATAAATATGATGATGAAAGTTGCTGAACATTTCGGATTTAAAATAAACACGTTTACCCATATTCTTGAAGGTTATAAAGTTGCTGATAAAATGGCTGAGCATGGTGCAGGTGCCGGCACATTTAGTGATTGGTGGGCATATAAATATGAAGTGAATGATGCTATACCATACAACGCTGCTATAATGCAAAAGCAAGGTGTTGTTACCGCTATAAATAGCGATGACCGAGAAATGATAAGAAGGTTAAATCAAGAAGCTGCAAAAACTATAAAGTATGGTGGCATGACCGAATTGGAAGCTTGGAAAATGGTTACAATTAACCCTGCTAAACTTTTACACTTAGACGATCGCGTAGGAAGCATAAAAGAAGGAAAGGATGCAGATTTAGTTTTATGGTCTGGTAGTCCATTATCAGTTTATTCTAAAGCAGAAAGAACAATGATAGAAGGGACAACATATTTCGATTTAGAAACGGATAAGCAAAACCGCGAAAAAATTAAAAAAGAACGAAATGAGTTGGTTACTATGATGCTTAAAGAAAAGAGCGGTGGTAAAAAAACGCAAGGCCCAAAGCAAAGTGTTAAAAGAGATTTCACCTGTGAAAGTCTTTAATTTAATCAACCTATGCGAAGTATCACAAAATCTAAAAATACAGAAATGAAAAAATACATAACCTTATTAATAGCATTTGGTTTGGTCTTACAAACCATGGCACAACAAACACCTTCACCTAAACAAACAGAAGCTATCACTATTGAAGGTGCAACGGCTCATTTGGGTAATGGTGAAGTAATTGAAAGTTCCCTTATCATGTTCGAAGATGGTAAACTGACTTTTGTTGGAGATTCTAAAATGAAAATCGCCCGCAAAGGAAAAGTAATCGATGCAACTGGAAAACATGTATATCCAGGGTTTATAGCTCCAGCAAAAACCTTAGGTTTAGTTGAAATTGATGCTGTTAGAGCAACTAAAGATGAAGATGAACTTGGAGACTTTATTCCCCATGTAAGAAGTTTAATCGCTTATAACGCAGAATCGAAAGTTGTAGAAAGTATGCGGCCTAATGGAGTTTTAATTGGCCAGATAGCGCCTACTGGCGGTAGAATTTCTGGCACCTCATCAATTGTACAGTTTGATGCATGGAACTGGGAAGACGCGGCAATAAAAGTTGATGATGGTGTGCATTTAAACTGGCCAAATACATTTAGACAAGGTCGTTGGTGGGCTGGTGAAGAAAGAGGATACCAACCAAATAAGGATTACGGCGAACAAACACAAGCAGTAGTTACTTTTTTCAAAAATGCAGCTGCGTATGGCAAATCTACTTCTAAAGAGGTGAATCCTGCTTTTGCAGCAATGAAAGGTATTTTTGATGGCACTCAAAAACTATATGTTCACGCCGATGGCGAAAAAGAAATCATTGATGCCATTAATACATTAAAAGCCAATGGCACCAAAGAGATTGTTCTTATAGGAGGATATCACGCATATAAAATTCCTGAATTTTTAAAGAGTAATAACATTCCTGTTTTAGTTCAATACACCCATAATTTACCTGTTTATGATGATGATGATTATGACTTACCTTATAAGCTTCCTAAATTATTGGTAGATGCTGGGTTGATGGTAGCTATTCAAAATTCGGATGCAGAAAATTTTCAGACCAGAAATTTACCTTTCTATGCTGGGCAAGTTGTACAACAGGGCTTAGATAAAGAAGTAGCTGTGCAGCTTTTAACGGGTAATACAGCTAAAATATTAGGCATCGATGACCTATATGGAACTTTAGAGAATGGTAAAAGCGCAACGCTTTTTATATCTGAAGGTGATGCCTTAGATATGGCTGGCAATCAACTAACACATGCTTTTATAGATGGTAGGTCAGTTTCACTTGAAACACACCAAACCGAACTATGGAAACGTTATTTAGGTAAATACGAAGGAGAATAAAAAAGTAGTACGAAGAATAAAATAAAACTGTAAATTTAAGCTGATACCCATCGGCCTTAAAATCACATATTTACTTTAATTAAATTCTGAGTATTTACACTAAGAGGGTATTTAAAAAGTCCGATAAATTCGAATAATCTAAAGATTCAATAGTTCACTATTGAATCTAATTTGAATAAAATCAATAAATGGACTTTTTATATACCCTTTATTTATAACCAATAAACCAATAATCTTATGAAAAACATTTTTATTCTTTTTTTATTGGTCCTTGCTTTTTCCTGTAAAAAATCAAAGACCACCAGTTCAGATATGTTGTTGCTTGCGGAACTACAAGAACCTGTTGAGATGGTTAGAGATGAATGGGGTATTAACCATATCTACGCAAAAAATCAACATGATCTTTTTTATGCTCAAGGATATGCCGCTGCGGCAGACCGCCTTTTTCAATTCGAAATTTGGCGAAGGCAAGCTACCGGAACCGTTTCTGAAATATTAGGAGAACGTGAACTGAAAAGAGATATCGGCACTCGTCTCTTCAAATTTAGAGGCGATATGAAGACCGAAATGAATCATTACCATAAAGATGGTGTTGAAATAATAACCGCCTATACTGATGGGGTAAATGCATACATAGAAAATATTTTAAAAACGCCAGAACTATTACCTATTGAATTTCAAATTTTAGATATTAAACCTCAGAAATGGACACCAGAAGTGGTTATTTCAAGGCATCAAGGACTTTTAGGGAATATTGGCGAGGAACTTCAGATAGGTCGTACTGTCGCAAAGTTAGGTACAGATAAAACAAAAGAATTGTTCTGGTTGCATCCAAAAGAACCCAATATAGAAATTGATCCAATTATAAATACAAGTTTATTAAGTAATGACATCCTAGAGCTTTATAATGCCTATCGTAAAACCGTTAAGTTTAAAAAAGAAGACATTATACCATCATTTCGAAATACGAGTGAAGAAAAAGCGATAATATCCCTTATAAGTGTTAAATCTGATTCCTTAGGTATAGGAAGTAATAATTGGGTGGTAGATGGTTCACAAATGGAAGATGGCAATACCTACATGGCAAATGACCCCCATAGAACCATTGCAATTCCATCATTACGCTACATGACTCACTTAGTTGCTCCTGGCTGGAATGTTATAGGAGGTGGAGAACCAGAAATTCCGGGTATTTCTATTGGGCATAATGAATATGGAGCATGGGGCCTAACGGTATTTGAAACTGACGGAGAAGATTTATATGTGTATGAATTAAATCCTGAGAATCAAAATCAGTATAGATATAAGGATCAATGGGTAGACATGACACATATTTCGGAAAATATAAAAATAAAAGGTCAAAAAGATAGTATCGTAGATTTAGTATATACCATTCATGGCCCTGTAATTTATAAGGACAAAGGGAATAATGTTGCTTATGCCGTTCGCTGTGCTTGGCTTGAACCTGGCGGTTCTCCTTATTTAGCTTCGCTAAGAATGAACCAAGCTAAAAATTGGGAAGAATTTAGAGAAGCGTGTAATTATAGTCACATTCCAGGGGAAAATATGATTTGGGCTGATAAAGAAGGGACGATAGGATGGCAAGCTGTTGGCATTGCCCCTATTCGTAGAAATTTTAGCGGTCTTGTTCCAGTGCCTGGGGATGGGCGTTATGAATGGGATGGGTATCTACCCATTAAAGAAAAGCCCCATAGTGTAAATCCTAAAGAAGGCTTCTTGGCCACCGCCAACCAAAACGTAACCCCAAATGACTACACCCATTGGGATGCTATAGGATATTCTTGGGCCGATCCTTATCGTGGTGAGCGCATTAAGGAAGTGCTAGAATCAGGTAGTAAAATGACAATGAATGACATGAAGGCTCTTCAAACGGATTATCTTTCTATTCCTGCCCGTGAACTAGTACCATTATTAGAACAAATTAGTTTTGAGGATAAGGTTTTACAGGCAAGGGACAAACTGAATCAATGGAATTATAAATTGGAAGCCAATTCTATTCCTGCGGCAATTTACGTTGCATGGGAAGATCAAATAATGCAGAAAGCCGATGACATGTTTATACCCAAAGCCGGCAAAGGTATTGTTCCAAATTTACAGTTAAAGCGAGTACTAGATTGGCTGATTAAACCAGACAAAAAATTCGGAACAAACCCAATAGTTGGCAGAAATAAATTTTTAGGTGAGGCTTTCAAAGCTGCCGTAACCAATTTGGAAACCAGACTAGGATCAGATATGAACCATTGGCAATATGGTCAAGTAAAAAACAAGCATACGTATATGGAGCATGCTTTAGGTAGTGTTGTAAATGAAACAACCAAAAGTAATTTAGATCTAGGCCCCTTACCAAGAGGAGGAAACGGCCAAACTGTAGGTTCTACTGGCGGAAATTCAAGACAAAGCAGCGGTGCTTCATTTAGAGTAATTATCAACACTGGTGATTGGGATGCCTCAGTAGCCACCAATGGCCCTGGGCAATCTGGAAACCCAGACAGTCAATTTTATAGCAATCTATTTGAACCTTGGGCAAATGACCAATATTTTCCTTTGTATTATTCTAAATCCAAGATTGATTCCGTAGCGGTAAGTACCCAAATTTTAAATCCCGTGGAGAAATAACAGAGACAATAGCACTAATCAAAAATATTGTTATTCCCACTTTATAAGCGATAAATCATTACCTATAAAGTGGGATTAGCTATATAATAGAAAATTACTTGTTAGCAAACATCCATCCTAAATACGCCATTGGAATATATGCCATTAGTAGGTCTAAGGCATTGAACCACATAGGGCCGTCTAACATAGATATACTTATAGAACCACCGATTAGAAAAAATACACCAATTAATAAGGCCATAAGTTGCTTTCTCGTAGCCGCTATTTTGGCAGCTACAAATGCTCCAACTAAAGTACCCAAGGCATGAGCTAAAAATGGAAATAAAAAATGTTTAGGTTCAAATAAATGCATAGTAGATTTTAAACCTTCCATAGTGGTGATATCCCCACCTTCTGGTGGTGGAATGATGGATCCACTTATCATTATAATCCCCATATTTACTATACTGCCTATAATTATTCCTGCAACTACAGCTAAAACATTTTTGAATGTCGGATTCATATACTTTAAATTTTAATTTTCATGATGATGAATTTCTTTATGCTGACGTAACAAATCCTTACCATAATCATTCCCATTTGGGGTTCGCACCATAGTATGAATATGTTGTCTAGAAGGACCATCATATCCATTTTTAGGCATACCTACTATCCCTTGATGGTCGAATTCAATGAGAACAACAGGACTATGAATACGATAATAAAAAACGGCATCCGCTGTAATGTTTCCCACCCAAGCGAACCAAGTATCATCTAGATGAGATTTAATTTCTTCCATTTTTACCTGGCTATGACCCTCTTTTAAATTATTAATATATTGCTCTGCCAAATGAATTAAGGCTTCCTGTTGTTCACCCGTAAGTTCTGAATAGGCTATTCCTGAGTAATTTAAGGTAATGTTATCCTTACTTGCTGACGCCTTTAAGTCATTATGATTCTTGTTTGGATTGAGGGTAGCCTTATCTTGTTGTGCTTTATTTAGTGTTTGCATAAATGCCAATCCTAAATTCTGCTCATCTTGAAATAATGTATTCCCTTTATATTTTCCAGTTGTTGTAATTATTGGTTCTCCTCCCATAAACACAGGGGACATGACCACCAAATCTCCTAATAAAAAATAGTTGATAACCAAATGGTGACCATCTATTTGCCAACCCCATGGTTCAGTCTCAGAAGGTTCACCCAAAATCGTGAAGTAGTACAATTCCTCGTCATATGCCGGATCATCATTATTATATTCACGTAAGGTCTGATCCGTTTTCATAATATCCTTACTTAATTTCAATCCCTTAATGCTTAAGGATACTTGCATTAAATCAAATGCCAGCTTACGTTGATTTTCATCCATCTCCTTTATACTCACTCCTTGACGCTTATAGATTCCATTATCAACATTACTCCACATTCGCCATTCTTTATCTTCAATAGGAAAAGTTGTACGATTTTTCTGTTCAGGATTCAAAGATTTTAAAAATATTATAGCTGCATTCTGAATTGATTCAGTTGAAATACCGGTAGGTTTAATTGAAAATAGATTGGTTTCCCTTCCAGCATCAGTTTCTATTCCCCTATACTCTTGGGCGAGATTAGACCTCTCCATTTTTTCAAAATAGGTTTTGAAGTCTACTGTATTCGGTTCTTTTTCATTTGTTTTTTCTTGACAAAAGACAAAAGAAAAAACAAAGGAAAAAATAACGATTAGTGAATTTTTTGTATTCATTTTTGAGATTAAATTAACAACAAGGTATTTAATTTTGGTAGAATACACCCTTTCAACGTAAAATTGCATTTTAAAAGAATAATTAATACATGAATACTAGTTACTATTCTCATTAATTCAGCTAATACATAAGGCTCATTTTGGGTTTAAAAAATAGCCTAGACCTTAAAACTACACTTTTATATACTTACCTGGATTATTCTCAAAACTAACCTTACAACCATCACAACAGAAATAAACCTTCTCACCTGCATATTCTATAATATGCTTTGGATTTTTCTTCGACACGGGTACATTACAAACCGGATTTATATAATACTCCTCATTAAACTGATTATTCACATCAGCTTCAGTTTTGGAAGGTTTAGAGCTCCCGCAACAAGAACCACTACTGGTTTTTTCTTTACGAAAATCGTCAATTACCTCTGCTAATATACTTATAGCCACTTCACTAGCAAGTTTTGCATTAATGTCTAAACCTACTGGGCTGCGTAACTCTGAGATACGCGCATCGGAAATACCTGCATTGGTCAAATACGTTTTAATATCTTCTGCCTTTTTAGCACTAGCTACAAAGCCAACATAATTCACTGAAGTTTCCAAAGCCTTCTTTACAGAGAGTTCATCATCTTCGCCTTGGGTTGTAATAATTATATACGTATTTGTCAAATTTTTAAAAGTGCTAAAATCCACTTTATCAGAAACACTATTGGCCGATGGAAACATTAGTAAATCTGCATCAGTCGCCATCACAGAAACTCTAAAATCAGCGGCCGAAGCCATTTGCACCAATTTACGGGCAATATTACTCTTACCCACTACAATTAATTCGGGTTGTGGTATTACAGGTTCTATCATAATTTCTAGGGTTCCTTTGCTTTGACATGACATAACATATTCTTTAAACGTAGCTGTAGAACGTGTGCCACCTTCAGGAGAAATACGCACGCGTCGGTAGCGTTTGCTTTTAATAACATCTAAGGCTTCTTTGATAACGATACCACGCACACAACCACCACCTATCCAACCGATAAGCTCACCGGTTTCTAAAATAAGGGCCTTATCCCCTACTTTACCAGAACTTGGGGCTATACGGTCTACCACTTGTGCAATGGCAAAGTTGGAGCCTTTGGCCAAGTGCTTTTCTATTTGTAACGCGAGTTCGTTAAACATCCATCAATAATTTTTCTAATTTTAATAAACTATCCAAGTTGTGTGCTGATTCAAACGCATCTAAATGCGGCATCACATTCACCATTCCTTTTTGAATAGGCTGATAACCTTCCATACCTTTTAACGGATTCAGCCAAACTAAGGTCTTGCATTTTCTGCGTATCGTTCTTACGGCCTCCCTAAGCACTGTTACGTTTCCTGTTTCAAGTCCGTCACTCAAAATCACTACAATATGTTTTTGACTCAAAAATTTACTTCCGTATACGGAAAGAAATTCCGTAAGCGACTCCCCTATCTTAGTGCCACTTGACCACGAATTTACATTCTTACCAATCTGCTTTAAAACTTCTTGTTCGTTGTTTTGTCGGAGCATTGGGGTAACATGTGTCAAGGTTGTACTAAAAGTAAAAAATTCAAGGCTCTTAAAATACTTCTTTAACACCATCACGTATCGTAAAAGATAATAGCTATAGGTGTCCATAGAACCACTTACATCGAGAATAAAAACCACTTTCCGCTTTTCTTTGCGTTTTCTTTTATGGGATAAATCTAACAACATTCCACCTTTTGAAATTCCATGGCGAATCGTATTTCGAATATCAATTGTTCCCTTGTTAGCATTCTCAAGCCTACGTTTAAAACGCATACTCATTTGATGAAAAAGCTCTTCGGCCAATTCTTCCAACTTTTCCTTATCAGCAACATTTACCTTAGAAAAATCGGTAAGTCTTAGTCGTATACTCTCATTTGCGCCAACAGTTTCTTTAGCTTCTTGTTCTATGACTTCTTTTTTGGGTACCTTAAATTCTGTTCCCAAAAATATAACTGTGGCAGTCTCTTTTTCCTTTTTAAGTTGTTTGATTTGTTTTTTACGTTGTTCTAATCTCTCTTCGTAATAACGACTCCAAAAACGGTCGAACATTTCATCAAAGCGGTCAAAATGCTCTTTGCGTTTACAATAAATAGCCTTTAAACTATACTGAAACAGCTTACGATCTAAAACCCAGCCTCGTTCTGCAACTTCAAAAGCATCCCTAGTTTCTTGAGGACCCAAAACAAACTGACGCTCCCGACAATACATGGTGAAGTCGATGAGGCGTTCTTTGAATGTTTTTTCTACAGCTTGCACAGATTATAGAAATTTAGGTTTTTGAGTTTGAACTTATTTTTTTATAATGTTGAAGGCCTAGTCTAGGATTCCAATTAGGATGACATTCTAATCAATAGGATATAAAAATTCCTGAACAGACTTATTCCTCACAAACTCTACATCATCTTTATGTTTCAGAACACTACCAATGGTTGTTTTTACAATCTCATCAGTGATATTCTTTTGATTCATCAACAACAAGGTCTTTGCCCAATCTAGAGATTCTGCAATACCCGGTGGTTTATGTAAACTTGACTTTCTTAAATTGTGAATAAAAGTAACCACCTGTGTTGCCAATGCTTCATCAATATTCGGAAGCTTTTTAGCAATGATATCAATCTCTTTTGTTTTCGATGGAAAATCAACCCAATGATACAAACATCTTCGTCTTAAAGCATCACTGAGCTCTCGAGTTCGATTTGAAGTCAAAATAACCAAAGGTTTTGATTTTGCTTTTATCGTTCCCAATTCAGGTATACTAATTTGAAAATCAGAAAGTAGCTCTAATAGATATGCCTCAAATTCTTCATCAGCCCTATCAATTTCATCAATCAACAGTACTACAGGTTTGTCAGCACTTATTGATTGTAACAAGGGGCGTTGAAGTACATAATCCATCCCAAAAATCTGATTTTGAAGCGCCAACTTATCTTCATCCTGCTCAAAAAGCTTAATGTGCAAAAGCTGTTTTTGGTAATTCCATTCGTAAATGGTAGTACTTACATCCAAACCTTCATAACATTGCAAACGAATTAAATTTGTGCCCAAATGTTCGGCCAAAGTTTTGCCCAGCATGGTCTTTCCAACTCCTGGATTACCTTCTAATAATAAAGGTTTCTCTAAATTTTTCAAAAGAAAAATAGAAGTTGCCAGTTCTTCATTTAGAATATAGTCGTGCTCATAAAAATCTTTTATAAGCTTTTCGATGTCTTTGTTCAATAGCTTTAATTTAGAAAAGCTATGCTGTCCCCAGCATAGCTTTATTATTATAGATAATTAGTCTAGCTATGCTGCTGCCTCTGCCTCGGCAAGTTTCTTTGAAAAATTTGAAACAAACTGCTTAAAAAGCTGATTGGATACCGTTGTAATTAAACGAGAACCAAATTGAGCAATTTTCCCGTTTACGGTAACGTCCATTATGGCATCTAATTTCACTCCACCTTCAGCACGCTCACTAAGGTCAATAGTCATCATCATTTCAGCATTACCGTTACCCTTAGAATCAACACCTTCACCTGTAATAATAATTTTGCGGTTCGCTTTATCAATTTCATTATAATGGATATCGGCATCGTATTTGACCCCCATAGGACCGAATTTCATACCAACTTTCCCCTTATAATGATTTTCACCCACCTTTTCATCTATGGTGACACCAGGTACGCAGTCCATTATTTTTTCTGGATCGATTAGGTGTTCCCAGACTAATTCTGTGCTTTGGGGCACTTCGAATGATTTATCTAATTGTGTTTTCATAGTAGTGCAATTTTATTTCATTCTCACAAAGGTGAGAACCTATTTATTTTTACTAAATGGTTAATTCAAGTAAAGGGCTTTCTAAACGAAGAACTACCCTACCCTAATGACTTGGGCTTTCAAACCCTCAGTCAAACAAAGTTGGATACCTCCCATTATTAGAAGGGAGGATCCACTTTATTTTTCCTTTGTTCTTTGCTTTTGAAACTTCTAACCAAATACTTTATTATGCTTTCGCTTTTGCTACTTGAATAGCATCCCAAACCTTATCGGGAGTAATAGGAATATCCAAATGCTTAATTCCTAACGGATACAATGCATCTATTATCGCATTTGCAATTGCAGGTGGCGCACCTACCGTTGGTGATTCAGCAACACCTTTTGCACCTAATGGATGATGTGGTGATGGTGTAATAGTATGACCCGTTTCCCAATGTGGAGATTCTACTGCGGTTGGCACTAAGTAATCCATTAAAGTTCCATTCAAGACATTTCCTTCATCGTCATAAACGATACCTTCATACATAGCAGGGGCAATTCCTTGCGTTAGTCCACCATGTATTTGACCTTCAACAATCATTGGGTTGATGATATTTCCACAGTCATCGATAGCCACAAAGCGTTTTACATCAATAGCTCCAGTTTCTTCCTCGACCTCAACTACACAAATATAAGCGCCGTTAGGGAAGGTTAAATTTGGTGGATCATAGTAATGTGTTGCTTCAAATCCGGGTTCCATTCCTTCTGGGAAATTCGTATACGCCGCAAAGGCTACATCTTGAATCGTTTTAGACTTTTCAGGGGCGCCTTTTACAAAGTACTTGCCAACTTCCCATTCAATATCCTCTTCGCTAACTTCTAACAAGTGAGCAGCAATTTTCTTGCCCTTATCACGAAGTTTACGTGCTGCTATCGCCGCAGCAGCTCCTGCTGTAGGTGTACTTCTACTTGCATAAGTACCTAACCCATAAGGTGCTGTATCTGTATCTCCTTCATCAATTTCAATATCAGTGTAAGGAATTCCCAATTCTTCCGCTAGAATCTGAGCGTAGGTCGTTTCATGACCTTGACCTTGTGACTTCGTACCAAAGCGTGCCAATGCCTTTCCTGTAGGATGTACACGTATTTCAGCACTATCGAACATCTTTATTCCTAAAATATCAAAATCTTTAGATGGTCCTGCGCCTACAACTTCCGTAAAAGTACAAATGCCAATACCCATCAATTTTCCTTGTGCTCGCTTCTCGGCTTGCTCCTTTTTATAATCGGCGTACCCAATCATATCCATGGCTTTTTCTAAAGTTTGTTTATAATCGCCACTATCATAGCTCCATCCTAAGGGAGAGGCATATGGAAATTGTTCCTTTTTAATAAAGTTTTCGAAACGTAATTGCGCAGGATCTTTACCTATTTCAGCAGCCAGTTTATCAACCATACGCTCGATTGCATGTACAGCTTCCGTCACACGGAAAGAGCAGCGATAGGCTACACCACCTGGTGCTTTATTTGTATATACCGCGTCTAATTCTGCAAAAGCATGTTCGTAATCATACGAACCTGTACAGATAGAGAACATGCCCGTAGGATATTTAGAAGGATTAGCGGATGAATCTGTGTATCCATGATCCGCTAAAGTCGAAACTTTAAAGGCCTGAATTTTACCATCTTTGGTAGCCGCCAATTCACAGTCCATATGATAGTCACGTGCAAAGCCATTAACCAAATTCTCAGAACGATCTTCAATCCATTTCACTGGTTTTCCTATTAAAAAGGAAGCTGCAATAGCTATTACATACCCAGGATATACAGGCACCTTTCCTCCAAAACCACCCCCAATATCAGGAGCAATAATTCGAATTTTTTCTTCAGATAGACCAACATGTCCGGCAACCAAGGCTAGAATAGTACGAATCGCATGTGGCGCCTGAGATGTTAAATAAATCAACATTTTCTCGGTATCCTTATCATAGGAAGCAACCACACCACAAGTTTCAATAGATGCAACATGAATTCTTGGTAAATAAATACGTTCCTTTACAACCACATCGGCAGCGGCAATAGCAGCATCCGTTTTTGCCCTTTCGCCTCGTTCCCAATGGTAAATATGATTATCTTTTTGACCTTCTTTATCAGGACGCAACAAAGGTGCATCTTTATCTAGGGCTTTATATGGGTCAACAAGTGCTTTCATTGGCTCGTATTGAACGTCTACAGCTTCTGCCCCATCAACAGCAATATATCTATCTGTAGCAATAACAGCGCACACTTCTTGCGATTGGTGCATAACTGTATCCGTAGGTAAAACCATTTGTGAATCTGAAAGTAATGTAGGCATCCAATGCAAATTGTATTGCGCTAGGTCTTCTCCAGTAATGACAGCTAAAACTCCATCAATGGCCAACGCTTTTTCTTTATTGATACTTAAGATTTTGGCATAGGCGTAAGGACTACGCACAATGACCATATGCAACATGCCAGGTAATTTCACATCATCGGTAAACTTACCTTTGCCGTGCAAAAATCTTGCATCTTCTTTTCGTTTTACAGAGTGGCCCATTCCGCCAACCTCTGGTGATGTTTTACATTTAAACATAGTTAATTTATTTAGAGGTTAGACTTAGACTGAAGCTTCTTTTTCTTTTGCCATTTCTGCCGCAGCTTGCTGCACAGATTTTACGATATTGTTGTAACCAGTACAACGACAAAGATTTCCTGAAATACCCCAACGTATTTCTTTTTCAGTAGGGTTCGGGTTTGTTTTCAACAGATCTATTGACCTCATTATCATTCCAGGCGTACAGAAACCACAATGCAGACCATGTTGGTCATGAAATGCTTTTTGCAGCGGATGGTTTGTACCATCTGCGGCAATACCCTCTATTGTTGTGATTTCAGCACCATCTGCTCGAACAGTTAAGTAGGTGCAAGACTTGACCGATTTACCATCTATTAAAATTGTGCACGCACCACAGCTTGATGTATCACACCCAATATGTGTGCCTGTCATATCTAAATTTTCTCGAATAAAATGAACCAAGAGCAAGCGCGAATCTACCTCGGCAGTAACGCTCTTTCCATTTATTGTCATTGTTACTTTATGTTTTGCCATAATTCTTTATTTTCTTGCTCTCTCTAAAGCCTTGTTCAACATTCGTTTTGTTATTGTATTTACTATCGACCGTTTATAAGCTTCTGAACCTCTTAAATCAGATTCAGGCTCGGCATCTTCACCAGCTATAACACCAACTTGTTCAATGAGTTCATCTGTTATTTTTTTACCGCGAAGTATTTCCTCGCCTCTTTCCAATCGCATCGGCACTGCGCTAACATTAGTTAGTCCGATACCTATTTCTTGGCATACCCCATCGTCGTCTAGTTCAATATGAACGGCAACACCAGCCGTTGCATAATCACCAACTTTACGTTCAACCTTATGATATGCACCACCGCTATTCTTTTTTGTTTTTGGAATTTGAATTTCAGTCAATATATCACCAGGCTCCAAAGCAGTCATATAAAATCCATGAAAAAAATCATCGATTGGAATTGATTTTTTCCCATCAACGCCTTCAGCAATTATCGTCGCTCGCAATGCTAACATCAACGCTGGTTGGTCATTGGCAGCATCACCATGGGCGATATTACCACCTATAGTTCCACAGTTTCTAACCGAAGGATCAGCAGTTAACCAAACTGCATCACCGAAAATCGGGTAATTTTCTTTTAAATTCGGATTATGTTCTAGTTCAGTTTGGGTGGTCAACGCACCTATTTTCAAAAGATTTCCCTCCTCTTTAATGTAAGAGAGCCCTTTAATTTTACTGATATCGATAATGTGTTCTGGAGTGGCAAAACGAAGTTTCATCATCGGCAATAGACTATGTCCGCCAGACATGTATTTCGCTTCTTCGCCAAGCTCTTGTGACAAGGCAATCGCTTCTTTCAAAGTATTAGCCTTGTGGTAATTGAAATTAGCTGGAATCATAATGTTTTAGGAATTAAATTACGTAGTAAGCATTAAATATACCTCAAATACATTAAAATAACAATGATGTAGATCATATGCTATTAATTTAATAAAAAATTAACCTTGACTAATCCCCATCCCAATATTCTGAATCTTGTAAGCATCAAAAATTATTTAATCCTTACCTTTATAAAGAAGAAATCGACGAAGCTCAAAAAATGTACTCCCAACTCTATTTTGATTACAATGCAACCACTCCTTGCCTTAAAGAAGTAGTAGATAGCATGTTACCTTATTTTAATCAGGATTTTGGAAATCCATCAAGTAGCCATCACCCTTATGGTTGGTTAGCAAAAAGTGCAGTTGAAGATGCTACACTAGCTATCGCCCAAAATTTAGGTATTTCGCCAAGTAGTTTAGTATTTACTTCTGGCGCTACAGAGAGCATTAATATGGTTTTAAAAGGGGTTGCTCGAAAAATGCAATCCAAAGGAAATCATATCATTACAACAAAATCAGAACATAAGGCTGTTTTGGATACTTGTGCTTTTTTAGAAGAAAATGGTTTTGAAGTGACTTATTTAGACGTTGATTCTAAAGGATTGATTTCCGTTGAAATGTTAAGCGAAATGTTGCGCCCTGAAACTATTCTGGTGTCTATTTTATACGCTAACAATGAAACTGGTACAGTTCAACCCTTAGATGAAATATCAAGACTGACCCATAAAAATGGAAGTTTGCTATTTTCTGATACTACCCAAGCTTTGGGAAAAGTAGATTTAAGCAAAGTATTCCAGCTAGTTGATTTCGCCTGTTTTTCAGCCCATAAAGTATATGGCCCTAAAGGAATTGGATTGGTATTTATAAAGGATAATGAGGACGGAAATGGTTTACCTAGTTTTATCCAGGGAGGAGGTCAACAAAAAAAACAAAGAGGTGGGACTATAAACACACCTTTAATAGTAGGTTTCTCAAAAGCGATTGCATTGGCCATTGAGAATATTAATATAGAAACACAGCGCTTAAAAACTTTGCGAAATAAACTGGAAACAGGTTTGCTACAAATTGAATTAGCAATATCGAACAGTACAACTCCCCAGCGATTACCAAATACTGTTCATATTTCTTTTCCCTATGTTGATGGTGCAAATTTGTTAACTGCTCTCAGTCGACAAATTGCCGTTTCAAATGGGTCCGCTTGTAATTCTGCTTCTGTAGAACCTTCGCATGTATTAACGGCTATGGGTATTGAGCGAAGTTTGGCTTATGCCTCTTTGCGATTAAGCCTAGGGAAATATTCTACGGAAAATGATATTGAAAAAGCGATTGCAATAATTACCAACGAAGTTGTCAAACAACGAGATAACAATATTCTTTGGGATCGGCGTGAAAAAGAACCCACCCCTTAATCTTTTCCGAAGTGGAAAAAATCAATCCTGAAAATTAGTTTCGCTCATGAATCGGTCCAACCTTATTGCGAAGCATGCCTCCGGTATTTCCAGAAAGAACACTTAATATTTCACTGAATAAACTCATAGCTATTTCTTCTGGTGTATTGGCGCCTATTTCTAATCCGCATGGCGCATAAATTCGTTGAAGTTCATCTTTTGAAAACTCAAAACCATTTAATTTAAATTCTGCAATCATTTTATCAAAGCGTTTTCTTGGTCCTAAAGAAGCTATATAAGGAGCGGGGCTATTTACCAATTGTCTTAGATTTTCATAATCGGTTTTATAATCATGTGCCATTAAAATAATTGCTGTACGACTATCTATTTTTGGGCGGGCATCAAAATCTTTTAGATAGATGTATTTTACAGATTGTAATTTTTCCTTTTTGAGCTTCTGAACATTACCTACTAAGCTTACATCCCAATCCATCAATTTTGCCATTTCAAGCATGGGGTATACATCATAATTGTCACCATAAATTGCTAAATGAAATTGCGGTGGAATTAGTTCGATAAAAACACTTGCCTTCACCCCTTGGTTTTCAAAATGATAGGTTTTCGATTTTTGGTTTTCTAAAACATCTTTAATTCTGTCTTGAAGAAAATTTCGTAATCCATTAGGTTGGCAATCTTCTAAAGACGCTGAATGCTTATTATAATAAAAACTTCTTCCTAATGGTATAGTTTCTATTTGGGTATTTAGCGCTGTTACCGTAGTGATAACATGAAATCCTCTATCTGAAACACATTTCTGTAACATTTCTAAAGTAGCAGAATTTTCAGAAATAGGTGAAATCAAAACATCAATGACCCCATTACAACCTAAACCGACACCAATTTCATTTTCTTTAGAAGTGTCATAGGTTACAATAGATGGTTCTTGTTTAAGAATTGCGATTTGAGAACGTTGTAAAGCATCTCCCTCTAAACATCCTCCACTTATTCCGCCTTCAAAAACCCCAGATTCAAAAACAAGCATTCGAGCACCTTCTCTTCTATATGATGACTCTTCTACTCTCACTACCTGCGCTATGGCACATTTCTCACCAGATTCTTTGAAATTATTGTACAGTTGAAGAATCGATTTAATTTCTTTCATTTTTATAGGTTATAATTTTCTTTTTCGCATTAACAAAGCTAATATATCTAAAAATACCTATATTCAATATTCTTAAACTCCCGAGTATTGCTATGAAGGATTCCTTTGACAGAACTATAGATTATGTTCGTATTGCTGTAACAGACCGCTGTAATTTGCGGTGCTTTTACTGTATGCCGGCAGAAGGCATACCCTATGAACCTAAAGCACATTTACTTAGTTATGAGGAAATTACTCGATTACTAAAAGTATTAGGTGAACTGGGTTTTCAAAAAGTACGATTTACCGGTGGCGAACCTTTTCTTCGTAAAGATTTCATGAAATTGTTGGAAAATACTGCAGGATTAGATGATTACAAATCCATCCATATTACTTCAAACGGCACACTTTTACAAAAACATATTCCGAAATTAAAGGAATTAGGAATCACCAAAATCAACCTAAGTATTGACTCTTTGGATAAGGAACGCTTTCATAAAATCACCCGTCGTGATGATTTTGAAAAAGTAATTGAGACATTTCACATGCTCATTGACAACGGATTTAAAATCAAACTGAATGCGGTCATCATGAAAGGTATCAATACCCAAGATATTATTCCTTTAGCAGAATTGGCTAAAGATTATCCTGTTGATGTACGTTTTATTGAAGAAATGCCTTTTAATGGTGGATATAAAGAAAATGTAGAGATGTATTCGGCACGTGATATCAATGCCGATTTAAAAGCGCATTTTTCTGGTTTAGAAGAAATTCCTGGTAAACATGGTGATACTGCAAGTTTGCTTTCGGTACCTGGTTACAAAGGGAATATTGGCGTAATTGCCGCTTTCTCAAGAACCTTTTGTAATACCTGTAATCGACTTCGAATATCTTCTAAAGGAGAAATCAAAAGTTGTTTGTATGATGATGGCGTTTTTAATATTCGTGATTATATGCGCTCTGGAGTTACAGATTTAGAATTAGCGGATAAGTTTAGAGAAATCGTTCGCCTCAAACCAAAAGACGGATTTGAAGCAGAAAAAATGCGGAAATCTCCAAAAGATGCAATGCAAAGTATGAGTAGTATAGGAGGATAATATGGAAAACACTTTTATTCCCTACGAAAAAGCCCTTTCAATTTTAGAAGAACACAAAGGCGAATTCCCCATTGAATCAAGAAACTTAGAAGATTGTATTGGTGCCTATCTTGCAGAAGACTTATTAGCTGACCGTGACTTCCCTCCTTTTGATAGAGTTACCATGGATGGTATTGCCATTGTTTATGGCACTTTTGAAAATGGAAAACGAACTTTTAATATTGAATCGGTCGCTGCTGCGGGAACTCCACAACTTACTTTAAAAGACACTCAAAATTGTATCGAAGTAATGACAGGCGCTATAATGCCCAACGGAGTTGACACGGTAATTCGTTATGAAGACCTTACAATTGAGAATAATCAAGCTACAATTAATCTTGATTCCTTAAATCACAAACAGAATGTGCATTTCAAGGGAATAGATATTGCACAAGGGACCAAAATTGTCAATCAAGGAAAAAAGCTTTCGAGTGCCGAAATAAATATTGCCGCCGCAGTAGGAAAAGCTTCCTTGCTGGTTAAGAAAATGCCCAAAGTGGTTATTTTTTCAACGGGAGATGAATTGGTACCTGTACATCAAACCCCAAAATTACATCAAATACGAAGGTCGAATATTTACGGAATTCAAGCAACGCTAAAAGAATGGGGGGTTTTAGCTAAACTAGAGCATTTAGCGGACAACAAAGAAGAAATGTTAGCAACCATTTCGGTATTGCTCAAGGAATACGACCTTTTTATTTTTACAGGAGGCGTATCAAAAGGAAAATTTGATTACCTACCTGATGTGCTTGAAGAATTAAAAGTTAAAAAACACTTTCATAAGATTCAGCAACGCCCAGGCAAACCTTTTTGGTTTGGAAGTAATACAGAAGGGAAAAAGATTTTTGCCCTTCCAGGGAATCCAGTTTCTTCTTTTGTATGTGTATATATGTATTTGCAGTTTTGGCTTCAAAAATCATTGGGTATTGAACAGGAAGTCCTTCATGTAAAGCTCAAAAACGATGTAGAATTTAAACCAGACTTGGTATACTTCTTAGAAGCAACTTTAGAAAGCAACCCTGACGGAACTCTTTCTGCTGAGGCGATTAAAGGAAATGGCTCAGGTGATTTCGCTAATCTCGTTAAAACGGACGGATTTTTAATATTACCGCAAAATAAAAGCCAATTTTTTGCGAATGAAGTCTATCCTTTTGTACCTTACCGTACAAAATGGTAAACTATTGGTATGGAAACCATAAAGACAACTTGCTGTAAAACTAAATTTGTTTCAGTCAAAAAAGTGGAAGCTGCAAGCGGCTCTATGTCTTTTATTTCCACCATTTTAATGATTCTCATCCCCAAGTGTCCGCTTTGTTTGACAGCCTATATGAGCGCTATGGTACTATTCTTCGATGTTGAATATTCAACCTTGGTTCCTGTATTACTACATACAAAACCTATTATGGCACTTTTAATCATCACCATGATTCTGTTAAATAGAAAAGATAAGAGAACTTATATTTCTTTGGGGATTGCAGGGATTGCATTGACCTTTTTGGTTTTAAAAACCTATTTCGCTACCGCTTTGTTGTTACCTGATTGGATACTATATATCGCATTTATATTTGCGATTTGGTACAATGGTAACTTCCAATATTTTTACCGGTTCTTGAAATCTAAAAAAAATAGCCAAGTAGTTGCTAAACCATAATCAATATCTTTACATCAATTCGGACAACCATAATAAAACCGAACAATTTATAATAGAACAAAAAATGACCTCCAGTAGCAAAAGAGAATTTCTTGCCAATTCATTTCCTAAGCTTTTGAACAACTTAAACATAGACACAAAAGCAAATTTCGGGCTCATGACACCTCAACATATGGTTGAACATTTAATAATGGCTTTAGGGAGTGCTACGACTAAATTTGAAGGAGAAAGAATAAAACCTGCTTCTGAGCAACAATTGGGTATGCAGCAGTTTATAAAAAGTGGATCTGTTTTGGTTCACAGACCAAGTGAAAAAACAAAAGCAGATTTACCGCCATTGAAATACGCATCAATAGAAGAAGCAATTACAAACATTCCTGATGCAGTCGAAAAATATTATGCCTTTCAAGACAATAACCCAAATTACATACCTTACGCTTCTTTCATGGGTGAGGTCTCTTATGAAGATGAAGAGTTATTTCATTACATGCATATTAAATATCACCTATGGCAGTTTGGTTTACTTGAGCAATATCCTTAAAAAATCTTGGTGATTTCAAAACTGCAACCCATTAACAAACAGAACCCGAATTCCAACAATCAACACCAAAATTGCAGTAACCACTTTAATACCGTTTCCTGTAAGTTTACTTAAGCTTAAACGAATTCCAATTTGTCCTCCTATAAACACGGCAACAATTAGACCACTAGCTTCTATCCAAGGGAGTTCGAACATTCCTTTTGTCAATAAACCACCTATGCCTGAAATAGAATTCACCAGGATAAAAAAGCTAGCCAACGCCGCAATTTTGATTGATTTATCCCACTTCATATGATTAAGAATAGGTGCTAAAAAAATACCTCCACCTATTCCTACCAATCCAGACAACAGACCAATTCCTGCCCCTAACAAATATGTTACATATGGGGGATAATTCGGATTCACCTCTTCCGATTTCTTCAGTTTCAAAGTCTGAAATATCAACGCTAAGGCAGATACTATTAAAGCACCTCCTAAAATGATAAAGAAGACTTGCTCAGATAATCGAAATCGCGCTCCTAAAAAGGCAAATGGAATACTTGCCAATATGAAAGGTAAAAACTTTTTAAAATCTAAGTGTCCGTTTTTCCAATAGAGATAAGTACTACCAGAAACGACAACCAGATTACAAATCAAAGCCGTACTTCTAATGGCAAAAAAACTTGTCAAAACCAATGCTAATAAGGCTAAATAACTAGAACCACCCCCAAAACCTACTGAAGAATAGAGCGTTGCAATGACCAAAAAGCCAAGCATTAATAATACAAGTTCGGTAACAGTTAGGAGCATAAAGCCAAATACTGGTTTAGACCTCCTAAAATACTAAAAAGCGAACTTTGTGGGTGCTGTTCGCGCAATTGTTTTAGAGCGGTCTCACTTCGTTTTCCTGATTGGCATAATAAATACACGGGGAGTGAAAAGTTAATCTTCCCAGTATTAGCCTTTAATTCATTTAAAGGGATATGAACGGAATCTGGTAGATGATAATTTTTAAATTCCTCAATCGTACGTACATCAATAATTTGTGGCTTATCAACTAGTAATTTTTGAATTTCTTGTGCTTCAATTGTTGGAACGATTTCGCAAGGGTCATTCCACTCATAAAAATCTTGCAGCTTTTCAATTTTTATATTTTCGGGCTGTAATTTGAATTTTATTTTTTGATAAGATTGTTGGAGGCCATCAAAAATCAACAGTTTTCCCGAAAGCAAATCCCCAATTCCAGTGAGTACTTTAATAGTTTCTAAAGCCTGCAGGTTACCTATGATTCCGGGGATAATTCCAAGTACGCCATGTTCATTACAATTCGGAACCTCATTTTCATTAGGCATATTTGGAAAAAGACAGCGGTAGGTTGGTCCATCCTTATAATTAAAAACACTTACTTGACCTTCGTAACCATGCAATGCACCATACACAAAAGGCTTTTTAAGGATTACGCAGGAATCATTCACTAAATAGCGGGTAGGAAAGTTGTCTGATGCATCAACCACAATATCATAATCCGCTATAATTTCAAGAGCATTTTTTGTGGTTAAAAATGTATTAAAAATGACTATCTCGGTATTTGGATTTTGTGCCTTTAGTTTCTTTAGCGCCGCTTTTACCTTCGATTGGCCTATATCACTTTCCGAATATAGTACTTGGCGGTGTAAATTAGTAAGCGAAACAATATCATTATCTACAATGCCAATGGCACCTACACCCATTGCGTTCAAGTATGTAAGTACTGGTACACCTAGACCCCCAGCACCAACCACCAAAACTTTTGCTTCGGCAAGTTTTTTTTGGCCTTCTATGCCGAAGCCCTTAAGAATGGTTTGTCTGGTATAACGTTGGTTGTTCATGCTTATGCCAATTTCTCCAATGCCTCTTTATAATCCTCCTCAGAGTTGGCGTTCAACAAAACATTCTCATATTTCGGAAACACCAATTTCGTATAATGATTGATAAGATATTTTCTCGGGCAAGTCCCGTTCCCACTTTCTAAATAAGTAATAGATTGTTGCAACGCATGCGGTTCCCAAATTGCACATAAAGGTTCTGGTAGCGGATTCTCTTTTAAAGCGAAGGCAGTTGCTTCTTTTGCGGTATCGCGTTGGGAAATCAATTCTTTTAAGGCGTCTAAATCCATTAGAGGAAGGTCACAGGCTAAAACTAGCCAAGCCACATCTGGATATTTTTTGTGTGCAGACAAAAGTCCGTTGTAAGGTCCTTTGAATTCATTTAAATCAACAATAGTTTTCATAGCCGTTGGTAGTTCATCTTCCTGTTCTTCACGCAGACTAATGAAAGTATTTTCGCAAACTTGACTAAGTAAATTGTACAAATATTCACGTTGAGGAATGCCGTGATATTCAATCAATCCTTTGTCTGTACCCATTCGAGTACTCTTCCCTCCAGATAAAACGAGACCGTATAGTTTAGCGATTGAAGTCATTCTTACCTCCTGTTTTTTGTTCTAATTGTATTTCAGAAATTTTGATATCATGCGACAAGGCCTTACACATATCGTAAATAGTTAATGCACTGACAGAAACTCCCGTTAGGGCTTCCATTTCAACCCCAGTTTGCTCGTTACATTTTACTTTGCAGGTAATTTGTAAAGCATTTTTTATTGGGGCTATATCTATCTGTATTTTGGAAAGATTGAGTTGATGACAAAGCGGAATTAACTCAGCAGTCTTTTTAACCGCTTGAATTCCTGCAATAACGGCTGTTTGAATTATACTTCCTTTATGTCCCAAAAAGTCTTGAGAGGCCAAGGTATCAAAAACATCTGAAGGAAAAACAACTTTTCCCGTAGCAACCGCTGTTCGCACTGATACTTGTTTATTTGACACATCTACCATTGAGGCATTGCCAGATTCGTCTATATGTGAAAGTTGTTTAGTCATATGTATTGTTATGTACCTATAAGATGGAGGTTGTTTTAATCTTAGGTTTATCGAGTTTATTTCATATTTAAATAAAACTCTTTAACTCCATAATTCAAAAAAACTTTAAAATTTATGGATGCGCCGATACCCAAACAGATTTGTTCTCAAAACGTTCTTTTTTCCAAATTGGGACAGTTTTTTTAAGGGTGTCTATTAAATACCTACAAGCCTCAAAACAAGCATCTCTATGTGCAGAAGAAGCACCTACGACAACTACAGGCACTTCAACTTCTTTTAAACCAACTGCATGACGAATAATCACTTTATTTAAATTCCATTTAACAACCGCATCCGACGCAATTTTGTCCATTTCTTTTAAAGCCATTTTCTTATATGTCTCAAATTCCAAAGAAACTACCTCTTCTTCCCTTGTAAATTCTCTCACAGTACCTACAAACACGCAAATACCTCCGCTCTTAGGGTGAGAAAGCTCCTTAAACACTTGCGAAGCATCAATATTATCTACTATTTCTACTATTTTTTCACTCATTATCCTCCACTTACAGGTGGTATGATTGCTATTTCATCATCCACAGTTAAAGATACGTCATCTTCTGCATATTCACTATTTACAGCTACCGCCAAAGAAGTTAATTTTGAAAGTTCTGGATAAGAAATTATCAACTGAGCCTTTAAATCAGCAACAGAATTAGGCCTTTTAAATTCATCAGAAAATGTAATTTGAGAACTTCCCACAATGTCTTTGGCAATCCCAAAAAAAAGTACGTTCATTTTTATAAAAATTTGATGAAATTCAAGTTACTTATAAAATTTAAGTCGCCATAGAAAAGGTGATACTTTAAGAAATTATTTTAGGTGCATTGGGTAAAACAAGTGTGTAAAATGAATTCTTTGTTAAACCTATTTCAATCAAAGTATATTTCTAGGTTGATCGAAATATTACATACCAATAAACAGATTAGATTACTTTTGTAAATCATGCATTCAACAAAACATATAAGCAGCGCTCAAAATCCTTTGATCAAAAAGGCTTTATTGCTAAAAGAAAAATCTAGGGAACGCAAAAAAACCGGACTATTTCTTTTAGAAGGAATGCGCGAGCTACAAATTGCAAACCGGGCTCAATACGAAATAGCTACTATTTTCTATTGTGAGAATATTTTAGTTGATGCCCAAAACAACACCTTTTTACAATCATTTTCTGCGGATAAATTAATTTCGGTAAGTAATGATGTGTATAAAAAAATAGCACATCGAGATACTACCGAGGGCATAATAGCAATAGCCAAAAGCAAAGATCATAACCTTTCCTTATTAAAATTTGAAGGTTCAAATCCCTTAGTACTTATAGCAGAGGCACCTGAAAAACCAGGCAATATTGGAGCTTTATTAAGAACAGCAGATGCAGCCAACTTAGATGCTGTACTAATTGCTAACCCAAAAACAGACCTATATAATCCTAATATTATAAGATCCAGTGTAGGATGTATATTTTCAAGAAATGTTAGAATGGGTAGCACCGAAGAAATCATAGAATTCTTAAAAAAAGGAGGATTTCAGATTTACTGCGCAGCGCTATCTGCTTCAAAAGATTATACGACAGTAGAATTTAATGGGCCTACCGCTATCGTTGTTGGAACCGAAAACTCAGGCTTAAGTGAAGACTGGCTAAATAATTCCACCCAAAATATTATAATTCCCATGGAAGGCGAAATCGATTCTATGAACGTTTCAGTATCTGCAGCAATACTTATCTTTGAAGCTAAACGCCAGCGAAAATTAAATACTTAAAAAGCTTAAGGTCACTATTTGAATTTTCCTATTATAATATATTCTATGGATAAAACATTTGTATTTTACTGTATTCTTTTTATTCTAGTCGGTGAATTTATTCTCGCTACAGTAATGAATTATCTAAATGCCAAACGATTTAAAGACCCAATTCCAACTGACCTTAACGATGTGTATAATTCTGAAGAATATGAAAAATCTCAAGCTTATAAATTAAGTAATTACAAATTTGGCATAGTAACTTCTATATTTTCTTTAGCTTTAATTCTTGGTTTTTTATTTTTTGGAGGTTTTGCTTGGGTAGATGGTTTCGCATATAAACTCACTAGTAATACAATTGTACAAGCTTTAATTTTCTTCGGAATAATAATGCTCGGCAGCGACATTTTAAATATTCCATTTTCTTACTACCAAACTTTTGTAATCGAAGAAAAATTCGGGTTTAACAAAACCACTCATAAAACATTCTTGATTGATAAGTTGAAGCAATGGGCAATGACCATTATTATTGGAGGAGGTATTTTATCGTTGGTGATTTGGTTCTTTCAATGGGCTGGCACAAATTTTTGGCTATATACTTGGGGTCTAATCACCATTTTCACACTGTTAATGAACTTGTTTTATAGTAAGCTAATTGTTCCATTATTCAACAAACAAGAGCCCCTGGAAGCTGGTAGCTTAAAAGAAAAAATAGAACACTATGCTGCAAATGTTGGTTTTGACTTACAACATATATTTGTCATTAACGGCTCTAAGCGTTCAACAAAAGCCAATGCATATTTTTCTGGTTTTGGAAAAGAAAAAAGGGTGACACTTTACGATACCTTGATTAATGATTTGGAAGAAGAAGAAATCGTTGCTGTTTTAGCACATGAGATTGGTCACTATAAACACAAACATATTATCTTCAATTTGGTATCATCAATTTTACTTACAGGGTTTATGTTGTTTCTATTATCCCTTTTCATTAACAATCCCGAAGTTTCCTTGGCGATTGGTGTTGACAGGCCTAGCTTTCATGCTGCCCTAATTGGTTTTGGCATTTTATATAGTCCGGTTTCAGAAATTACTGGTTTATTAATCAATTACTTCTCAAGAAAATTCGAATACGAAGCAGATGATTATGCCAAAAACACATATGCTGCCTTACCATTAGTTTCTTCATTAAAAAAGCTATCTAAAAATAGTCTTAGCAATTTAACTCCGCATCCTGCATATGTTTTTATGCATTATTCTCATCCACCCCTTAAAGAGCGTATACGTAATTTAAAGGCGTGATTTTTGTTGCCCATCATATAACTTTATCTTATTTTTAATATAGTATGACACAAGCCGCAATAGAAGAAGAGAATAAGCTCATAGCTCATGAGTATAAAGAATTATTGCGTATTAGCTACCAAACCCTCACTGACGAGGACAAAAAACTTATACGTAGTGCTTTTGAGGTGGCTGTTGATGCGCATAAAAATCAACGCAGAAAATCTGGTGAAGCTTACATATTTCACCCTATAGCAGTAGCGAAAATTGTTGCCTCCGAGATAGGCCTTGATGCCGTTTCTATTGCCTCTGCCCTATTACATGATGTGGTCGAAGATACCGAGTATACTTTAGATGATATCGATCGTATGTTTGGTGAAACAGTTGCCCGTATCGTAGATGGTCTTACCAAAATATCACATTTAAAAAAGGACATGAACATTTCTCAGCAAGCTGAGAATTTTAGAAAAATGTTATTGACTTTAAATGATGATGTACGTGTAATCATTATTAAAATTGCAGATCGTTACCACAATATGCTCACTATGGACTCAATGCCAGAGCATAAACAGGTGAAAATCGCATCTGAAACTTTATACATATACGCCCCATTAGCCCATAGAATAGGCCTTTACAATATTAAAACAGAACTAGAAGACCTAAGTTTAAAATACACAGAACCTGAAGTTTACAATTCTATAAAAGATAAAATAGAGGATAGTAAAGAAGAGCAACAAGCCTATATTAACGCTTTTTCAGACACTATCGATAATTCACTTAAACAAGAAGGCCTTAATTATACAATTAAGGGAAGAATGAAGTCTATTTTTTCTATGCGTAGAAAAATGCTTAATCAGAACGTAACCTTCGAAGAAATCTATGATAAGTTTGCCATTAGAATAATTTATAAGTCTGATGCACAAAATGAAAAGTTTCTTGCTTGGAAAATATATTCGATTGTTACAGATCACTTTACTCCTAATCCTGTTCGTTTAAGAGACTGGATTTCTTCTCCTAAATCAACTGGGTACGAAGCATTACATATCACTGTAATGGGGCCTAAAGAAAAATGGGTAGAAGTACAAATTAGAAGTGATCGTATGCATGAAATTGCTGAAAAAGGGTATGCTGCACACTTTAAATACAAACATGGAGATCAAAAAGAACAAGGTATTGAAGAATGGTTGAATAAACTTCAAGAAGCATTAGAAAATGCAAATACCAACGCTGTTGACTTTGTTGAAGAATTTAAGCTCAATCTATATTCAAAAGAGATTTTTGTGTTTACCCCAAAAGGTGAATTAAAATCTCTGCCAAAAGGAGCCACACCATTAGATTTTGCATTTAATATACATACCGAAGTTGGTATGCGAACAAGAGGCTCTAAAGTAAATGGAAAACTAGTCCCTTTAAATACAACATTGCAAAGTGGTGATCAAGTAGAGATAATTACATCTGAGCAAGCCACACCAAATCAAAACTGGTTAGATTATGCTACAACAGCCAGAGCTAGGGCAAAAATTAAATCAGTTTTAAGAGAAGAGAAAAAATCTGTTGCCGAAGATGGAAAAGAAATTTTACGTAGAAAATTAAAATCTCAAAAAATTAGTTTAAACGAGGACTCTATTAATAAAATGGTCACCTTCTTTAAGTTAAAAACAAGTTTAGATCTCTTTTATCGAGTAGGCATTGGCTCAATCGATAATACCATGCTAAAAGATTTTGCATCCTCTTATAGCAATGCATTCATCAGTTTTTTTAAAAATAGGATGCGCAAAACCCCAATACCCGAAGATGTCAATAGAGATGAAATCACCTCTAAATACGACATGCTGGTTTTTGGTAAAGAAGAAGAAAAATTAGAATATAAACTTTCTCAATGTTGCAATCCTATACCGGGCGACGAAGTATTTGGGTTCGTAAGTGTATCCGAAGGTATTAAAGTGCATAAAAAGAATTGTCCGAATGCAATATCCTTACAATCGAATTATGCATATCGTATAATTAGCGCTAAATGGATAGATTCATCGCAACAAGAATACCAGGCAGATATAGAGCTAACAGGTATTGACAATCTTGGTTTGGTGAGTGATATTACAGAAGTGATATCAGATATTATGCATGTAAATATGCGTAATCTAAACTTTAGCACAGATGGTGGCACCTTTAAAGGAAAAATTACGGTGGTGGTAAAAAACAAAGCTATTCTTAAAAAATTGACCGATACTTTAAGAGAGATTAATGGTATTGACAAAGTAACCCGTATTTAGAAAAAGGAAATTAAAATTTAACTGTACATTTGTATATTAATGCAGTAAATATGTCTTCGGATAAAAATCAAGAAATTGTAAAAAACGTCTTCACTACCTTTTTAGAGGACAAAGGACATAGAAAAACCCCTGAACGCTACGCTATACTTCAAGAAATTTATGAAAGTGATGAACATTTCGATATAGAATCACTTTATATTAACATGAAGAATAAGAAATATAGAGTTAGTAGGGCTACTTTATATAACACCATAGAACTTCTTTTAGACTGTAAACTAGTACGCAAGCATCAGTTTGGTAAAAATCAGGCTCAATATGAAAAGTCTTATTTTGACCGCCAGCATGACCATGTTATTCTTACCGATACTGGCGAAGTAATGGAGTTCTGCGATCCTAGAATTCAATCTATTAAAAAAACAATTGAAGAAGTTTTTGATATTACGATAAATGCACATTCCCTTTATTTTTATGGGACCAAAAACACACCTACCAAAGAAGTAGGTACAAAAGAAAATAAAAAGAACTAACCAAGTATATAATATTTAGATGGCAGTAGATTTATTGTTAGGCCTACAATGGGGTGACGAAGGAAAAGGAAAAATCGTTGATGTATTAACCGAAAATTATGACATTATTGCTCGTTTTCAAGGCGGGCCAAATGCTGGTCATACTTTAGAGTTTGATGGAATAAAACATGTGTTACATACTATTCCATCAGGAATTTTTCATAAAAATGCAGTTAACGTTGTTGGCAACGGTGTTGTCATCGATCCAGTTATTTTTCAAAAAGAATTAGATGCATTAAAGAAATTTAATCTGGATATTAAGTCCAAATTATTCATTTCTAGAAAAGCACATTTAATTTTACCAACCCACCGTTTGTTAGATGCAGCTTCTGAAGCATCTAAAGGAAAAGCAAAAATCGGTTCTACCCTAAAAGGAATTGGTCCTACTTACATGGATAAGACAGGTAGAAACGGAATGCGTATTGGTGATTTAGAACTAAGCGATTGGAAAGAAAAATACCGTAGCCTAGCTAATAAGCATGAAGCTATGATAAGTTTCTACAATGTAGATATTCAATATAATCTTGCTGAACTAGAAGCCGATTTCTTCAAAGCTGTAACAGAGTTAAAAGCATTAACTTTTATAGATAGTGAAGAATACTTATACCAAGCACAAAAAGAAGGTAAAAAAATATTGGCCGAAGGTGCACAGGGATCTCTTCTAGATATTGATTTTGGAACTTACCCATTTGTAACTTCATCTAATACTACCGCAGCTGGTGCATGTACTGGTTTAGGTGTTGCACCAAATCAAATTGGTGAAGTTAAAGGAATATTTAAGGCATATACCACAAGAGTAGGTAGCGGTCCTTTCCCAACTGAATTATTTGATGAAGATGGCGAAACAATGGGTCGCGTAGGCAATGAATTTGGAGCTACGACGGGTAGACCAAGACGTTGTGGATGGTTAGACCTAGTGGCTTTAAAATATGCAGTTCGTATAAATGGCGTTACCGAACTAATGATGATGAAAGGTGATGTGTTGAGCGGATTCGAAAAACTAAAAGTTTGCACCGCCTATAACTATAAAGGAGAAAAAATAGAGCATTTCCCATACAATATAGAAGCAGAAAATGTGACTCCGATATACACAGAAATGAATGGTTGGAAGGAAGATTTAACCAAAATGACTTCTGCTGACCAATTACCGAAGTCATTGAATGATTATATCTATTTTCTAGAAAAAGAATTAGAAGTGCCAATCAAGATAGTTTCTGTTGGCCCAGACCGAACTCAAACAATTCACAGATAAACATTTAACAGCTTAATTAAGTTGTTCGGCTAACAAGAATGGCGATATAGGGAAATACCTTTATCGCCATTCTTTTTTTTTGTAATTTCAGAACGGTGTGAGATTTTTACTCACATTACCAAAACCAACTGAAAAAATGAAAAAATTCGCCTACACTACAATATTGTTTTTATTACTTTCTACCGTATCCTGTAAAACAGATAAGAATAAAGAAGAAGATTCTAAAGTCACCACTGAAATGGAAACCAAAAATGAGTGGATTACCCTTTTCGATGGAAAAACGACAAAAGGATGGCGCGCATATAATGGACAAGAATTACCCCCAGGTTGGATTGCTAAAGATGGAGAACTACAATTCGACACCGAACTAGGAAAAGAACAAGATTATACAGGTGGAACGGATATCATTTATGGTGCTGAAGAATTTGATAATTTCGAACTTTATGTTGAGTGGAAATTACCAAAAGGAGGAAATAGCGGTATTTTTTATCACTTAAAAGAAGGTTATGACAGCCCACCAGAGGTATCCCCTGAATATCAATTAATAGATGATGAAAATTATGCTAGTATGCATGACTTAACATCTTACAATTTAAGCTTAGGATATACCGATAAACCAGAAGAATTAAAACCATTGCAACAGACGGCTTCTGATTATGCTATGCATGCAGCTGACCCTAATGGTAAAGTTTTAAATCCTGCAGGAGAATGGAATACCACTAAAATCATCTTTACACCAGAGCAGGTTGAACACTGGCTGAACGGAAAAAAAGTAGTATCTTTTGTACCATGGGACGAAGCTTGGTACGAGAAAAAAAATTCCGATAAATGGAAAAACAGTAAAGATTACGGAAAGTTCAAAACAGGCTATATAGGGTTTCAAGACCATTCTAGCCCTATTTGGTTCCGTAATATAAAAATTAAAAAACTTTAACCACCACACCAATGAACAAAAGAGATTTTATAAAAAGCGCAGCAGCGCTGTCCACATTTGTATTATTACCATCTGGACTATGGTCATGTAAAAAAGAAGTTAAAAAATTAACCAGATTACGAACCGCACATATTGGCGTTGGTAATATGGGAGCTGAAGACCTAAAGGCAATTTCATCCCATAGCAAGGTAGATGTTACCGCTTTGTGTGATATAGATGCTAATAATTTGGCCGCAGCAAAAGAACTACATCCAAATGCAAAAACATACACCGATTATAGAGTGATGCTAAAGGAGATGGGTGATGAAATAGACGCAGTGATAGTATCAACCCCAGACCACACGCATGCACCAGCGTCTATGATGGCGATGGAAATGGATAAACCAGTCTATTGTCAAAAACCACTAACCCATTATGTATCTGAGGCTAGGGCCATGAATAAATTAGCGGCAGATAAAGGTTTGGTTACCCAAATGGGAATTCAAGTTCATTCATTTTACGATTATAAATTAGCAACATTATTAATACAATCTGGCATTATAGGTAAAGTACATACCGTAAGAGCCTGGTCTCCTAAAGATTGGGGATATGATGGGCCTGAGCCAACAGGGCAAGATCCAATTCCTGAAACATTAGATTGGAATTTATGGCTTGGCACATCAGCTGAAAGACCGTACAAGGAAGGTTTTTATCATCCAGGAAATTGGAGAAAATTAGTTGATTACGGTTGCGGTACTTTAGGTGATATGGGAGTTCATATTTTCGATACCCCTTACAACGCGCTAGATTTACAAGTACCAATGACTATTAAGAATGAATGTAGAGAACCTAATGGATTCGGATTTCCACAAAATAATATTGTAACCTACGAATTTCCACAAACCGATTACACTACGGAAACCTTGAAATGGGTTTGGTATGATGGCCCAGGTGCACCACAAGACCATGAAGATTTAAAACTTCCAGGTGCAGACCAAATGGAAACCTCAATAGAAGCTACTGAAGATTCTATGGAGGACAAAATGTCTTTAGAAACCAAAACAGGAAGTGAAGGAACCTTACCAGACCAAGGCGCCATGTTTATAGGTGAAAAAGGCAGACTGTTATTACCTCATTTTATGCAGTTACCAAAGAAAATTGTCGATGGAGAATATGTAGATATTTCAGCGGAAATTGAAGCAGTCGAAAAAGCCAATAACATGGGTAAACCTATTCGTGATTATGATTCTGAAGGTCCTAAACATTATCATCAGTTTGTAGATGCCTGTTTAGGTGACGATGAAACTACAGCTCCTTTTTCATACGCATCAAGACTTACAGAAACAATACTTCTCGGTGTAATAGCCGGCAGATTCCCTAATCAAGTTTTACACTGGGATAGTGAAAATGCTAAATTCGCTGAAGATGAAGCAAATGCTTATTTAGAAGGCGATTATAGAAATTTCTAAATCTCATTTTTATTATAACAAAAACCACTTTCGAGTGGTTTTTTTATATCTATATTTAAAGAAGAAATTAATTAAACCACCAACCTCGACCATGAAAGAAATCTTCAAAACATCTTTTAGATTCACTTTACTATTAATTTCAATACTAGTCATTCAAAGTTGCACCAAGAACCATTAGTAGTGGTGAAACCGCATTCTTCAATAGTTTTAATTGGAAATAATTTAGGGTCCAGAATGTTGAATTTTGGCACATTTGAAACTGAAATGCAACTTCGATATCCTACAGATTCATTGGTTATTAGAAACATGTCCGATGGTTGCGATACATCAGGTTTTAGACCTCATTCTGGCAGAGTTTCATCATGGGCTTTTCCAGGTGCTGAGAAATTTCAAACCGAGTTAGCACAGAATTCTGGAAGTGAAGGTGCTTTTGGAACGCCTGATGAATGGTTATCACGATTACAAGCTGATATCATATTAGGTTTTTTTGGCTATAACGAATCTTTTGAAGGGCCACAAGGTCTAGAAAACTATAAGGCAGAATTAGATGCATTCATTAAACACTCCTTAAAGTAAAAATATAATGGTACGACACCACCTCAATTAATAATCGTTTCCTCTATTGCTTTTGAAGACACTTCTAACCATATAGATGTACCAAATGGAGAAGCTGCAAATCAGAATCTCAAATTGTATTCAGAGGCCATGAAAGAAGTTTGTTTAACGAATAACATTCCCTTCATAAATGCATTTCAAGCATCAAAGAATGGGTACGATACAGATAATAATGACCTTACCATAGATGGTTCACAATTGAACAAAGAAGGATATGAAAAATTTGCTCAATTCTTAGTAGATGAACTTACCGGAAATAAATCAATAAAGTCAGAAGGAAAAAGACTTGCCGTAAATGAAGCTATCAAAGAAAAAAACTTCTATTGGCATAATGATTATAAAATTCCGAACGGTGTACATGTTTTCGGCAGGCGTCATGCACCATACGGACCAGACAATTATCCTTATGAAATAAAGAAAACAAGAGAACTCACTGCCATACGCGATTCAATGATTTGGGCAACCGTACAAAACCAATCGTATGATGTAGCGTCCGCAGATGCGTTGACCAGTAAGTTACCTCCTGTAAAAACTAACTATAATCTTGGTCATAAGGAATCTATTTTACAATACAAATATGGAGATGAAGCCCTTCGAGTTCGACCAACATCTGGCATGGAATTTATTTCTAGCAGCCATTTCCCCGATGAAGTTCAAGGTGATATGCTTTTAGCTAATTCCATTGGGTTTTTAGGCCTAAAGCAGCATCAAATGATGGAAGATGGAACATGATACACCTCTAAACATCGCCAAGATTTAATTACCAGTAATGACCCAAATTTTAGACCAGTAGAAATGGAATTCGCTCCTGATAGCTCTCTTTACATTGTTGATTGGCATAATGTCTTAATTGGTCACATGCAACATAATGCCCGTGATTCATTACGAGATTATGTGCATGGTAGAATATATAGAATTACATATCCTTCTAGGCCGTTAGTAAAACCTGCAAAAGTATTCGGCCAACAATGGATTACTCATCATGGTCATTTTGATGATGGTAAATTTCCTGTAACAAATATCTCAATTATAGAAAGCCAAACTAAAAATCCAATATTGAACGGATTTGAAGAATTTGAAGCATACTCTTGGTTGTACCATGTAGATGGTGGAGATTGGAAACTTCAAGGCGATAGTGAACCTTTGTTGATGGGACATTCGACAAAGTCACAACATGAAATCGACGGAGACCTTGACAAATTTTCTTTAGACAACCCTGTGGCTTGGACCAAGAGTTATACTGGTACTTCCGGAAATAAAGCACGAGTTTTCTTTACAACTTTAGGTCATCCTTATGATTTTAAAATGCCTGTGGTACGCAAGATAGCAATGAATGGAATATATTGGGCATTAGGAAAAGAAGGTGAAATTCCTGAAGATGGTGTAAACGTAGTTTTAGATGAACCCTTCTTGCCAAACAATTCTGGTTTCGGACAAAAGTTTAAAAAGAACCAAAAACCTACACCTATACACTAGCTCTATACTAAATGTATGCTAATAGTGTTATACGCTCTTTTAAAATGTTCTATTTTTGAAAAAAAAGTAGATTGAAAACCATTTACGCATCCATTCTTTTATTTTTCGGTTTCTCATTATTGGGTCAAACCCAAGAAAAAGGTGATCAAGAAGAATCAAAACAAATTAATATAGTTTATGGTGCCAACTTCACTAAAAATGAAGTTGAATACCCAGGTGCATCTATTTTCAGTAAAGATGACCGTCAGGTTCAATTCGAACATCAAGGTGCTGACCTTTGGTGCGATGTTGCCATTTATTATCAAAAAGACAACCGTTTAGAAGCCATAGGAAATGTCATATTAAAGCAGGGAGATTCTGTTCAGATGACCAGTAAAAAAATCAACTATTTAGGAAATGTAAAACTTGCTAAGGCATGGGGTAATGTGGTTTTGACCAATTCTGATATGACCTTACGAACAGACACCTTGCGTTTAGACCGTGAAAAACAAGAAGCTTATTATAAAGATAATGGTACAGTAATAGATTCATCAAATACCTTGACCAGTAAAATCGGAAAGTATTTTATGGAGTTAAAAAAGTATCAGTTTTTAGATAGCGTACATGTTCAAAATCCGGAATATACTTTAGATTCTGAACAGTTAGATTACTATACCTCCTCAAAAAATGCATACATGTATGGTCCTTCTACCATTAACGGAAAGACCTATAAAATTTATTGTGAAAGAGGATTTTATGACACCAAAGTAGAAAGTGGTTATGGGATAAAAAATACGCGTATAGACTACAATAATCGAATAATTGAGGGAGATAGCGTCTATTTTAATAAGGTCAATGAGTTTGCTTCAGCAACTAATAACATCACTGTTACCGACACCATAAATAATGGAATTATAAGAGCCCACTATGCCGAGGTATATAAAGCCAAAGATTCTGTTTTCGCTACTAGAAGGGCAGTTTCAATTTCTGTGCAAGAGCGAGATTCTCTTTATGTTCACGGTGACACCTTAATGGTGACAGGAAAACCAGAAGAACGTCTACTTAGGGCATTTAGAAATGCCAAGTTTTACAAAACAGATTTAAGCGGAAAGTGTGATAGTATACATTCTGAACAAAAGACAGGTATTACCCAACTCATAAAGAATCCGATTATTTGGAACGGTGCAAATCAAATGACGGGCGATAGCATTCATTTAAAATCTAATTTAGAAACGGAAAAGTTAGACTCTTTAAAAGTACTAGAAAATGCTTTTATTATTTCTCTAGATAGTGTCAGCATGACCGGATACAACCAAGCTAAGGGAATAAATTTATTTGGACAGTTCATAGAAAATGAATTAAAAATCATTGATCTTATTCAAAATACCGAGGTTGTTTATTATTTGTATAACGATGACGATGAACTCATAGGCATTGATAAAACAGTTTGTAGTAAGATTCGAATTACGATGGCTGAAAATGATATTGAGGACTTAACTTTTTATACCGATCCCGACGGTGATATATTCCCAGAAAAGGACTTACCAGAGAACAGTAGAATTTTGAAAGGGTTTGTGTGGCGTGGCGATGAACGTATTTTATCTAAAGATGATATATTTGACGAGGATGATAATAATTTAGAGCTTGTAGTTATAAAAGGGATTGATAATCCTATTGATATTGATGCTGAAGAACAGCAGCGTAGCCAAAATGAAACGGACCCAATAAACAACATTCAACCTAAGACTAAGGCTACAGGACCTAAAAAGTCTACTACCTCTAAAAAAGTGAAATAGAAATTTCACATGAAAAATGATTTTTTAAAATATCAAGCACAAACATCACCATATCCTCTAGGCATGGAAATTTCACATGCCAGTGGAAGTTACATTTATGATACTGAAGGCAATGCTCACTTAGACTTTGTAGCAGGTGTTTCGGCCTGTACACTTGGTCATTGCCACCCAGAAGTAGTATCAGCCATAAAAAATCAAGCGGAAAAATACATGCATGTTATGGTTTATGGTGAATATGCCCAATCACCAGCTACTAACTACACTAAGTTATTGGCAGAGAATTTACCAGATCCTTTAGAGGTCACTTATTTGGTTAACTCGGGTACAGAAGCAATTGAAGGCGCTTTAAAATTAGCACGTAGATATACAGGACGCTCACAAATAATTTCAGCAAAAACAGCCTACCATGGTAATACTATGGGCAGTTTAAGCCTAATGGATTTTGAGGAACGTAAAAGTGTTTTTAGACCATTACTACCCGATATTTATCATATTAGGTTTAACAATGAAGAAGATTTAGTTAAAATTACGCATAAAACGGCTTGTGTAATTTTAGAGACCATACAAGGTGGCGCTGGTTTTATCGTACCTCAAAATGATTATTTAAAAAAAGTAAAAAAGCGCTGTACAGAAATGGGCGCCCTTCTTATACTTGATGAGATACAACCAGGTTTTGGAAGAACAGGTAAGTTATTTTCCTTTGAACATTTCGATTGCGTTCCAGATATTTTGGTAATCGGTAAAGGAATGGCCTCTGGCTTACCTGTAGGAGCATTTACATCTAGTAAAGAAATAATGGAAACTCTAAGTGAAAACCCTAAAATGGGTCATATCACAACGTTTGGAGGAAACCCGGTTATTGCAGCATCCAGTTTAGCAACTTTACAAGTATTACTGAAAACTTCATTAATTGAAGACACCTTAAAAAAAGAGGTACTCTTTAAAGAACTATTGAAACACCAGAAGATAAAAGAAATTCGGGGTAAGGGATTAATGCTTGCCCTTATCATGGATTCTGCTGAAACAGCCAATGAATTAGTACTGCGTGCAAAAGAAGATAAACTAATTTTGTTTTGGCTATTATTTGAAAATAAGGCGGTGAGAATATCACCTCCCTTGACTATTTCAAATGCCGAAATTCGCAAAGGGTGCACTACTATTTTAAAGGTTTTAAATTCTCTCTAAATCATCGTTGTTAACTAATTTGTTAATAATAAAGAACATACCAAAGGCTCAACACCCTTACAAACACCTACTTTTAATTATATAGTAAAACCAAAAGTTTCTATGGCGTTAGAATCTAACGAGAGACCAGACAAGCCTATCACCAAATTCGAATCAATGTTAAAGACAGACGATGTCTACTTCTTTGATGCAGAAGATTTTGAGGATATCGTGCACCACTATTTAAATCATGGCAAAATCTCTTTGGCTAAAAAAGGGATTAAAATTGGCCTTCAACAACATCCTGCTTCTATAGAATTGAAGCTTCTACAAGTAGAGGTGATGGTTTTTGAGAACCAAACAGAAAAAGCAGAAGCACTTTTAGACGAATTACAACTTTTAGATCATCAGAACGAAGAAATTTATATTCAACGCGCGAATATATATTCTAAACAAGATAATCATGAAGGGGCAGTAGAACTTTTACAAAGAGCCTTAAGTATAACTACCGATAGCTTTGATATTTATAGCCTTCTAGGGATGGAGTATTTATTTATGGATAACTTCAAAAAGGCCAAAGAAAGTTTTATGAAATGTGTTGAGTTCGATGAACAAGATTACTCTTCTCTATATAATGTAATTTACTGTTTTGAGTTTTTAGAAGATTATGATGGCGCCATCATTTACTTGAACAAATACTTAGAAAATAATCCGTATTGTGAAGTCGCATGGCATCAATTAGGTAAGCAGTATTTCTATAAAGAAATGTATTCTGAGGCATTATCAGCTTTTGATTTTGCTATTATTTCTGATGACTCATTTATAGGTGCTTATTTTGAGAAAGGAAAAGTACTTGAAAAATTAGGGCGACATAAAGAAGCTATTGAAAACTACGAGACAACCATTTCAATTGAAGACCCAACATCTCATGCGTTTCTTAGAATTGGTAAATGTTATGAAAAACTGAAGGATACCGAAATGGCGAAATACTATTTCTATCAAACAGTTCATGAAGATCCTTTGTTAGATAAAGGTTGGTTGGCCATAACGAATTTGTATTTCAACATTAGAGATTTCGAAAAGGCCATTTACTATATTAATAAAGCGCTGAATATTGACGGTGAAAACCCTTCGTATTGGAAAAAATGCGCTCAGATACATACTGCATTAAAAAATTACGACCAAGCAGATTTCGCATTTAAACAAGCTGTAGATTTAGGTAATTATGAATTGGATACTTGGTTAAAATGGGCTGATGTGGTTCATTCGAACGGGGAAACGATTTCTGCCGTACAAATCTTATCTCAGGGAAGAGAATTTTATCCTGATAGTCTTAAATTGTTATACAAATCTGTAGGATACCAACTTATAGCGCAAGACTTGATAAATGCAAGAATAACCTTTATGGATGCATTGAAACTAGATAAGAATCAAAAAAAATTACATCTTTTTACAGATAAATTTCCTGAATTTGGCAATTCTTCCTGGACCAAAGAAATTGTAAACAAATACAATAAAGCCTCGTAGAAAAGGTTCTACATTTCATGGAGAATAGAAAACTAGTACATTATATTTTTATCACTTTAAAAGGTATGGCAATGGGTATTGCTGAATTAGTACCTGGCGTATCAGGTGGTACCATTGCTTTTGTTACCGGTATTTACGAAGAGTTCATTACATCTATCAATAATGTTAACCTTAGAACTTTAAAGGTTTTAAAGGAAGATGGTTTTAAAATGTTTTGGCAAAAACTAAACGGTAATTTTCTACTAGCCCTGTTGGTCGGTATGATGATTAGCATCTTCTCTTTGTCGAAAGTGATTGCATGGCTTTTAGAAGAACATCCAATACCTACTTGGGCATTCTTTTTTGGATTAGTATTGGCAAGCGTAATTTTTGTTGCCAAGTCAATTAACAAATGGAATTTTTTAGCGGTTTTTCTATTTATTGTTGGCACGGCAAGTGCATTTTATATAACTACTTTACCTCCATCTACAAGTTCAGGTAGCTTACCGTTCATTTTCTTTTCTGGCGCAATAGCAATTTGTGCAATGGTGTTACCAGGAATTTCGGGTTCATTTATTTTAGTGTTATTAGGCTCATACAAAACTGTATTAGAAGCCGTAAACGATAAAGACCTTAGCATTATAGTGACTTTCGCCTTCGGAGCTGTATTCGGCCTATTAAGCTTCGCGAGAATTTTAAAATGGATGTTTACCAACTATAAAGATGCCACACTTGCAATTTTAACTGGCTTTATATTAGGATCACTAAACAAAATTTGGCCTTGGAAAAATGTAATTGAGATAATTCAAATTGGTAAAAAAGAAATTATTATTGACGAAAATATCTCTCCACTCTCTTTTTCAGGAGATAATCAATTAACCTTTGCCATAGTTGCCGCTATCATCGGTTTTTCTCTTATTTTTATATTAGAAAAATCAGCTTCAAAGAAGTAAGCGCACACCTACATGAACGAACCCCGAACCTTAACCGATAAATTTTTCTTGGTCATTAAGGGACTATGTATGGGTACTGCAAACAAAGTGCCTGGTGTTTCGGGTGGTATTGTTGCTTTTGTCGGTGGTTTCTATGAAGAATTCATTTATTCGCTTCAAAAAATAAATGCTAAAGCTTTTAAACTACTTATTAGCGGTAGGCTTAAAAGTTTCTATCGCTATATTAATGGTTCCTTTTTATCACTTCTTATTTTCGGAATGCTGGTTAGCTATTTCAGCATCTCTAAAATTCTAGATTATTTTTTAGTAAAAAGAGAACTGTTTGTTTGGGCTTCCTTTTTCGGAATGATTTTAGGATCTATATATTATATTGGGAAAGATTTCGATTATTGGAAAAAAAAGACATTTACAGCAGCCATCATAGGACTGAGTATCGGCGTGGCAATAAGTTTTCTTAGCCCTGCAAAAGAAAACGATAACCTATTATTCATTTTCCTTTGTGGAATTATAAGTGTATCTGGTATGACCTTACCAGGTCTTTCTGGTTCATTTATTCTTATACTATTAGGTAATTATGTGTTATTATTAGTTGATTCGGTAAACGCCTTGTATGATACATTTTTAGAACTAATCGTTGGTGATTTCAGTGTCACTTCAAACGTAGAACGACTTCATACACTTAAGATTTTAGCTGTATTCACTTTAGGCTCTGCAACTGGCCTTGTTACTTTATCACATGTATTAACTTACGTTCTTAAACATTTTAAACATGTGACTACAGCAACAATATTAGGTTTTATAACTGGTTCACTAGGTGTTGTATGGCCATGGAAAAAAACTATTTATAAAATCGGAATTGATGGAGAAACCATATTTGACACGAATGGAAAACAAATAATAATGAACTACGAGCGATTTCTGCCAGATATGACCATCGTAGAAAATTGGACAGCTATTTTCTTTATTATTTTTGGTATTAGTATTTTGCTACTTTTAGATTGGTATGGAAAAAATAGAACAACAGAACGTTAATTTTGGCTTAGTAGGTAAGGATATTTCCTATTCATTTTCGAGAGGTTATTTCAAAAAAAAATTTGATGCACTAGGCTTGACTAATTACGTTTACAATAATTTTGATTTACAATCAATATCCGAATTCCCTTCCATTTTCGAAAATACCTCGAACATACAAGGTATTAATGTCACCATACCTTACAAAGAGGAAGTAATTCAGTTTCTTGATGATATCGATATGGCCGCCAAAAAAATAGGAGCCGTCAATACCATTAAATTTAGTGAAAATGGTATGATTGGTTACAATACCGACGCTTACGGATTTCAAAAGTCAATAGAACCTTATTTGAAAAATCATCACAAGAAAGCCTTAATACTTGGTACTGGCGGAGCTTCTAAAGCAATCGCTTTTGTATTAGAAGAACTTGGTATAACTTTCTCTTTTGTTTCTAGAAGTGGTAAAAACAATGGTTTTAAATATCAGGAAATAACGGATGACATTATTAGTGAGCATACTTTAATAATCAATTGTTCACCAGTAGGTACTTTTCCAAATGTTGAAGAAAAACCAGCTATACCTTATAATTCAATAAGCAAAGAACATCTTCTTTTCGACCTAATTTACAATCCCGAGGAAACCGTTTTTTTAGCTGCGGGAAAAGCAAACGGCGCAACCATATGCAACGGACATAGAATGTTAGAATTTCAAGCCGAAAAATCATGGTCTATTTGGAACCAATAATTTAAATTAACCTCAAAGTATACCTTTATTATTGCAGTGAATACTACCATTCACTCAAATAACTCATGGAAAACAAAACTAAAAAGAACCTGCATTACTTTGCAATTCTAGGGGTTGTCACTATCTTGTAAACATATAATTTAGGATTATGTCTGAGGATAAAGAACAAAAAACACCAGAAAGTTCAATAGAGCAAAAAGCTGAAACAAAAACCACCGAAAACATAGTGGAGAATACAGTTGAACAAAATGAAGTTCCGATTGAAACAACTCCCGAAGAATCAACTCAAGAGATAGTTGAGGCTACGGTAGAAACTGATGTTTTAGAAGAAATAGATGACTCTAATGCAGAGGATGCTGAAGATATCGATACGGTAAAACGACATGATATACCCATGCCCGATTATCATGAGATGAGCATGGAGAATCTGGTAGGTGAATTACAACGTTTAGTGAAAAATGAAAAGGTTCAAGCTATTAGAAAACATGTTGACACCATAAAAGATGAGTTCAATCAAAAGTTCGATGAGTTTTTAGAAGAGAAAAAAGAGGAATTTACATCTAACGGTGGTAATGAAATTGATTTCAGATATAATTCGGTCGATAAGAGACAATTCAACGAAGTATATAATGAATATCGCGATAAAAGAAATCAACATTACAAAAGCTTAGAAAAAAGCCACAAAGAAAACTTAGCGTATCGTTTAGACTTAATTGAACAATTGAAAGCCTTGGTAAATGTTGAAGAAGACATAAATACTACCTATAACAATTTTAAAGATATACAGGCCAAATGGCGACATGCAGGACCAATACCAAAAGCCAACTATAATAATGTTTGGAAAACATATCACCACCATATCGAAATTTTCTACGATTTCTTAAATATAAATAGAGAATTACGAGACCTAGATTTTAAGCATAATCTAGAGGAAAAAGGTAAAATAGTTGCCAGAGCTGAAGAACTTGCTGTGGAACCAGATTTAAACCGTGCTTTTAGAGAATTGCAGGTATTACATAAAATTTGGAAAGAAGATTTGGGTCCCGTAAGCAAAGACCATAGAGAAGATATATGGGATAGATTTAGTGCCGCAACCAAAATCATTCATGAAAGAAGACAAGATTATTTTAAAAATCTTGACAAAATAAAGGATGAAAATTTAAAACGTAAAAATGCTATAATTGAAGAAATAAACGGTATTTCAGAAAAAATATCCACCAACCACGGTACATTACAGCAACAAATTAAAAAAATTGAAGAATTACGAGAAGCATTTTTTAACGCAGGCCAAGTACCTCAAAAAGTAAATTCGAAAACTTGGAATTCTTTTAAAGGGGCAGTACGTAAGTTTAATCACAATAAAAATGCGTTTTACAAGAACCTTAAAAAAGACCAACAAGATAATTTAGATAAAAAAAGAGCTTTATTAGACGTTGCTATTTCGCTTAAAGAGAGTGAAGATTGGGATGCCGCTACATCCGAAATGAAGCGCATACAAGGCGAATGGAAGAAAGTTGGTCATGTTCCTCGTAAGTATTCAGATAAATTATGGAAAGACTTTAAGAATGCCTGTAACCATTATTTCGACAGATTAAATGCACTTAAAAATGATGCATTTAAAGAAGAAGAGGATAATTACAAACAAAAAGAAGCTTGTATTGAACGTCTTAAGAGTTTTGAATTAACTGGTAAGCAAGACAAGGATTTAGCTTCAATCAAAAAATTTACAGAGGAATGGAAAACCTTTGGTAGAGTTCCTTTCAAAAAGAAAAACATTAATCAAAAATTTGATAAAATAATTGATGCCTTATTCCTGAAAATGGGAGTTAGTAAGCAAGAATCTGAACTATTGAAATATGGTAATAAAATTCAGCAACTTTCTAATGATGATAACCAAGAACGAGCGATACAGAACGAGCGTGCTTTCATTAGAAAAAAGATTGATGAGAGTAAGACTGAAATAAGACAATTAGAAAACAACTTAGAATTTTTCTCTAATGCATCAGAAAATAATCCATTAGTACAAGATGTAATCAAAAGAGTGAATCAGCATAAAGAATCTTTAGATGCCTGGAAAGCTAAATTGAAAAAACTGAACATCTTAAAGAATAATTTAAATAAAGAGGTTGAAGAAACTGAAAACTCGAGCGAAGAAGAATAGCTAAGTTTAATGCAATAAAATGCAAAGGTCTTTAGAAATGTTACGTCATTATAAAGGCGAATATTAATATATAAATCATTTAATATTAATTTTTATAATTCAACTTACAAATTGGAATACAGAAATTAATTCATCAACCTATATAGGGCGAATCTATCAAAAAAAGAACTTAAAAAGGAAGTGTATTTTATTCTTTACACTAAATACATTTTTTTTATGCACAGAAAAAAAATAGGGTAGCTTTTACTTTAGATAATATGAATAGCTTATCGACTTCTATTGAGATACAAGTGTTCATAGCTAAAGAGTGGAAAAAATAAGCTTAATTTGGCAGAAGAAGCCAAATTGAATAGTTGTATTGAATCTTTAAAAATTCCATAAAAAAAGCCTCTATATACATAGAGGCTTTTTTTATACTAATGTAAATACTATTTAGCTACATTAACGGCTCTTGTTTCCCGTATCACTGTTACCTTAACCTGACCTGGATAAGTCATATCAGTTTGAATTTTTTGAGAGATTTCAAATGATAATTGCGATGCTCTATCATCAGTCACCTTCTCACTCTCAACTATAACACGTAGCTCTCTACCAGCCTGTATTGCGTAAGCCTTCTGTACACCACTAAATCCAAAAGCAACCTCTTCAAGGTCTTTTAAACGTTGAATGTAAGAATCTAGAACTTGTCTTCTTGCCCCTGGTCTTGCTCCACTTATAGCATCACAAACCTGAACAATTGGTGCAATTAAGGTTTTCATTTCAATCTCATCATGGTGAGCACCTATTGCATTACAGACTTCCTCTTTTTCTCCAAATTTCTCAGCCCATTGCATTCCCAAGATTGCATGCGGAGTTTCTACTTCATTTTCAGTATTTGGTACTTTTCCAATATCATGTAAAAGACCTGCACGTTTAGCTATCTTAGGATTAAGTCCTAATTCAGCAGCCATAACGCCACAAAGTTTCGCTACCTCTCTTGAGTGTTGTAAAAGATTTTGTCCGTATGATGATCTATATTTCATTCTACCAACCGCACGTATCAATTCTGGGTGTAAACCATGAATACCTAAATCTATTACCGTACGCTTACCTATTTCAACAATTTCAGCTTCTATTTGCTTTTCTGTCTTCTTAACAATTTCTTCAATTCTCGCTGGGTGAATTCTTCCATCAGTAACCAATTTATGAAGTGATAGTCTAGCTACCTCTCTTCTAACCGAATCAAAACAAGAAAGTATAATTGCTTCTGGCGTATCATCTACTATAATCTCAACACCTGTAGCGGCTTCTAATGCTCTAATGTTTCTACCTTCTCTACCAATAATTCGTCCCTTTACATCGTCAGACTCAATATTAAAAACAGACACACAATTTTCAACAGCTTCTTCAGTACCTATTCGTTGAATTGTATTGATGATAATCTTTCGGGCTTCTTGATGCGCCGTTAATTTAGATTCTTCTACCGTTGCCTGAATGTAAGCCATAGCATCAGACTTTGCGGTTTCCTTTAAGCTCTCTACCAATTGGCTCTTCGCATCGTCAGCAGATAATCCAGAAATTACTTCTAATTGCTGAATTTGACTCTTATGCATTTTATCTAACTCTTCATGGCGCTTATCGAACAATTCTTTTTTCTGTTCTACTTCTTTTAATTTACCATCTAATGAAGAATTAATTTGCTTGTTTCTTGCAAGCTCACTACTCACTTGAGACTCCTTGTCCCTAGTTCGTTTCTCTGCTTCATTTATTTTTCTATCCTTACCATTAATAACCTTTTCATGCTCAGCTTTTAATTCTAAAAACTTCTCTTTCGCTTGTAAGATTTTTTCTTTCTTGGCACTTTCCCCTTCTGCATTGGCATCCTTTAATATGCGTTCAGCATCTTTTTTTGCATTTATTATGGTTTTAGAGGCTTTCCCTTTTTCCAAAAATTTCGCTATTGCAAAACCGATTGCCAGCCCAACTATTGCGGCAATAATTATCATTGTACTATCCATAGTGTAATTTATTAATAAAAAAAAAGCCCACATTGGAGAAGTTTTGATCAAACTCCGGTAAACAGGTTTAGGGCTAACAGACTGATCAAGGATCCCTATACGAGTAGGGCCTGCTTTTACAATCTAAACTCACCCTTTTTAAAAAAATAAATGTTGAGTTTGTCAAAAGGTATTACCAATGTGGGCAGTAACTTGATGTATTTAAAAGAACGTTTTTATTTCATAGCCAATTTAGAACTCACCAACTCTTCAAGCGCTTTCAATCGCTCTTCAGCTTCTTTGGTTCCTTCTGTTTGCTCTATGCCATTTTGCTCTATTTTAGAGGCAAACTGCAAGGCACACATGGCCAAAACATCTTGTTTATCTCTAACTGCATAATTTTGCTCAAACTTTTTAGCCAACTGTTCTATATTCTTAGCGGCCTTTCGCAAACCTTCTTCTTGCGCAGGATCAATAGTCAAAGGGTAGACCCTATCAGCAATCGAAAGTTTTATTTTGAGCTTATCTGACATATTATATTAACATTATTCCGACAATTGAGCTATACAATGGTCCAACTCTCGTATCAATGTATTTATTTTAAGCTTAGCTTCTGTTTTATTGGTATTACTGCCTAACATTGAATTTGCAAGTTTGAGCGAATTATATTTCTCTTCCCACTCAGAATCCGTTTTACTTGCGTTTTCTTGAGAAGATTTAATATCGTGCAATTCTTTTTCCAACTCCAAATTAGCATTGTTCAAAACCTCAAGTTTATGCAACAATTTGCTTATTTTATTTTCTAAAGAATCAACGATTTTAATCAACCCGCTCATACATCAAAGTCAATGCGATTTACACAAAGTTAACATAGATTCGATGACTTAGCAATAGTTTTGTGAAATATTCCTAAATCGGTTAAACTTAAACTGATAAACCAATATGTTACAGCTCTTTATTATAATTTTAGCGCATGCAACTCTATAGAATTGTTATTGATTAATTATTTTCGCACTATTGCTATCTACTTATGAAAAAAATATCCTTTGCCCTTCTGTTATTGTTTTGTTTTACCCTAGTAGCACAAGAAGAGTATCCTAAAGATGCGTTCAGACCACCAATGGATATTCCTATCATATTAGCAGGAACTTTTGGAGAACTTCGCTCAAATCACTTTCATTCTGGTATTGATATTAAAACACAACAACGCGAAGGCATACCGGTTATATCTATCGGCGATGGCACCATAACCCGAATAAAAGTCTCATTATGGGGTTACGGTAAAGTATTATACATAGCGCACCAAAATGGATATACATCTGTTTATGGTCATCTTCAAAAATTTTCTCCTTCAATAGAAGCATACATTAAGAAGTTACAGTATGATAAAAAATCTTTTGAGGTTGAAGTTTTTCCTGATTTTGGAGAGCTAAAAGTAGAGAAAGGTGAACTTATTGCATATAGTGGAAATACTGGCGGTTCTGCAGGGCCTCATTTACATTTTGAAATTAGAAGCAGCATATCAGAAAAACCAACCAATCCTTTATTATATGGCATTGATGTGGCCGATGCTACTAACCCAATCTTAGAGAAGCTCTTTGTTTATCCTTTAACAGATAAATCTCATGTGAATGGTAATTACGAAAGAACACAAGTTAATTTCAGTAGAGAAAGTGATGGAACCTATTTAGCAGATAAGGTTACCGCTCTTGGCAATATAGGAATAGGGTTTATAGGCTTTGACCGTCTAGATATGGCTGCAAATAAAAATGGAGTTTATTCAGTTGAGCTTAGTATTAACGGTAAAATATATTCGCTCTATGATTTTGAATCGTTCTCTTTCGGAGAAACTAGATATATAAACACTCTTGTCGATTATGATTATCTAGGTAGAAATAGACAACGTATACAGAAAAGTTTTAAATCGGCCGGCAACAATTTGGGTATCTATAAAGAATTATATAATAACGGAAAAATTGATATTAACCAAGGGTTGAGTTATACTGCAAAATTATTAATTAAAGATTATGCAGGTAACAAAACAGAACTCAACATACCAATTGAAGGTATTAAAAATAATGACATTCGTAGCCGAGAAAAAGAAACCACAGAAAATTACGTAATTGCCAACAAGCCAAATAATTTTGATTTAGGCAGCGCCAAAGTATATTTTCCCACCAATACTTTTTATGAAGATTTCTACATCGATTTAAAAAAAGGAAATGATACCGTAACTATTCATAATAACACGGTACCAGCCCATAGAAATTTCACTATTACCTTTGATGCTTCGAAATATCCGAAAGAAATACAAAAACAATTATTCATTGCAAGACTAGATTCTAAACTTCAACCTAATCATACAAATACCTATAAACGAGGTGACCTATTTACAACTCGAACTAGAAATTTAGGAACGTACACCATAGCGAGAGATTCGATAGCCCCAACCATTCGAACTAAAAACTTCAAGGAAAAACAATGGTTGAATAATTACAAATATTTAAGTGTACAAATAGCGGATGATCTTAGTGGTGTAGACACGTATTCAGCAACCTTAAATGGTGAATGGATTTTAATGGAATACGAACCTAAGCGAAGAACATTAACTTATAATTTCGACGACAAGATAGCTGACCAGACGCAATGTGTCCTTAAAGTTACCGTTACTGATAATGTAGGTAATGAGAATACCCTTACCACTTCGTTTTATAGAAAATAGTATACTTGAAACATTTTAGCATTCTTGTCCTTTTATTACTACTGTGCAATGCTCTAAGTTTTGCTCAAAACGCAACTATAACTGGTATTGTTCTAGATGATAACAACCAACCCCTAGCAGATGTTAACATTACAACTCAAGGGCTTGGCACCATAACCTCGTCTAACGGATTCTATATTTTAGAAATAACTGCGGATATAGAAAATACTATTACCTTCTCTCATATAGCGCATAAGGATGTAATATTGAAAAATTTACTACTGACAACAAATGAAACTTTTGAATTTAACCCTGTTCTAAAAGTAGATGTCATTCAAATAGACGAAGTATCGGTATCTGCTACTGGTGAACGTACGTTAGAAAATATTTTAAATGTTACACCAGAGACCATCAGAAAAATTCCTGGTGCAAATTCTGGAGTAGAAACAATCTTAAAATTGTTACCTGGTGTATCATCAAATAACGAACTAAGTACACAATATGCCGTTAGGGGTGGCAACTATGATGAAAACCTTGTATACGTTAATGAGATAGAAGTTTACAGACCATTTTTAATACGATCAGCCCAACAAGAAGGACTTAGTTTTGTGAATAGCGATTTAGTTAAAGATGTGAAATTTTCTGCAGGTGGTTTCCAAGCAAAATACGGGGATAAATTAGCTTCTGTTTTAGATATCAAATATAAGACTCCTACCCTATTTTCGCTAAGGGCCGACTTGAGTTTTCTTGGTGCCAGCGCGAGTCTTGAGACAGTATCTAAAAACAATAAATTTAGCTCGGTTTCTGGTATTCGATATCGAAACAATTCGTTATTGGTAAATAGTCAGCAAACACAAAGCAACTTCACTCCGTCTTTTACTGATGTGCAAAGTTACTTGACCTATACGGTTTCATCTAAATTACAACTGAACTTTTTAGGCAACTTAGCAGTTAATGATTATACCAATGAACCTTTAAACAGACAGACCAATTTTGGCACCTTAGATAATCCGCAAGCATTGGTAGTTTATTACCAAGGGCAAGAGAAAAACAGATATACCACAGCTCTAGGCGCCTTAAAAGGGAGTTATTTTCTAAATGAAAATACTACACTAAAACTAATATCATCTATATACCATACTATCGAAGAAGAATATTCAGACGTAATTGCTTCTTATGAACTTGGAGAGGTCGATAGTAACCTAAGTAGTGATTCAGCAGGTGAAGTTCTTACATCACGAGGTATTGGCTCTCAGTTTAATCGAACTAGAAATGACCTAGATGCACTTATCTTTAATATAGAACATAAAGGTTCTCATACTATGAACAATTCTGTTTTAGAATGGGGCGCAAAATACACACATGAAGATATAAGAGATCAATTGAGAGAATCTGAATTTATAGATTCCGCAGGATTCTCTATTAGACCTCCAAGAGCTGAATTCACTAATAATCAGCCGGCAGATTCATTTGATGCTCCATTAGTAGCCTATAATGGTATATACGCATTGAACTTTGTAAAAACGAATCGATTTTCTGGTTTTGTTCAATTGGGTACTCAAAAAACTTGGAACGACACAGATATCTATTATAATATAGGGGTACGTTCTCATCATTGGACAGTTAGTGGCACCGATGTTGAAAAAGTATCACAAACTGTTATTAGCCCTCGGGGGCAACTTGCCATAAAACCTAAATGGGATAAGGATATGTTATTTCGCTTATCTACAGGTATATATCATCAACCTCCTTTTTATAGAGAATTAAGAGATAGTTCAGGAACCATACAACCCAACGTAAAGGCACAAAAAGCCTTTCATTTAGTAGCAGGTAATGAATACAGTTTTCTACTATGGGAACGGGCATTCACATTAATAAGCGAAGCTTATTATAAAAAATTAGAGAATGTAAATCCGTATACTTTAGAAGATGTACGTATTCGGTATTCAGCGAATAATGATACAGAAGCCTATGTCTATGGTGCTGAAGTAAGAATGAACGGAGCATTTGTACCAGGCACAGAATCTTGGATAAGTATCGGATACTTAAAAACTGAAGAAAATAGAAATAACCGAGGGTACTTACCTAGACCTACAGATCAACGCTTAAAATTGGGGATTCTTTTTCAAGATTACATACCGACGATTCCTGATTTAAAAATGTATTTGAACCTAGTATATCAAACAGGAGTTACTGGTGGATCACCAAGTTATGCAGACCCATACATATTTCAGAATAGATTAAGAGATTATAAACGTGCAGATTTAGGAATTTCCTATATTTTTGCAAGTAAGGATAAACAGTATCCGAATACACACTGGCTTCATACTTTTAAAGAATTGAGCTTTGGTTTTGAAATTTTCAATTTATTCAATAATCAAAATTCAATTACGAATACTTGGGTGAGAGACGCAGACAGCAAGAACGAATATGCGGTTCCTAATTACCTAACATCAAGAGTATTAAATTTAAGATTAGGAATACGCCTTTAAAACAATCAAATGAAAAGAATACTTTTTTTTATAACATTACTTTCTTGTTTTGCTGTAATAGCTCAAAAGAATATTTATGAGAGTCCTAACTTTGATGACTTAAGTTCAGACCACAACCTTTTGGCTATTATTCCTTTTCTAACCAATTTAGACCTCAATGAAAAGGTGTCTAAATCAGAACAGAAAAGACTGGAACAAAATGAAGGTTATGCGGTACAGAATGCTTTAGAAACCTATTTCTCTGAACGAAGTAAAAAGAAAAAGCTACCTGTTCAATTTCAAAACATAAAGAATACAACCGCTATACTAGCAAAGAACAATATTACGTATGAGAATATTGATGTGTACACAACAAAACAGCTTAGCGAAATCTTAGGAGTTGATGGTATTATTAGTGGCACCTTAGATTTAAACATCTTATTATCTAGTGGTGTGCCTACAGAATTCAGTTTTACAGATTATATCTCGGGTGGTGCTAATTATGGCCGCATTGGTATAAAAATCAGTGATGGAAAATCAGGTAAATTATTATGGAAATACGAAAAAGAAATCAATAAAAAGACAGGCAAAAATACCACTGATCTTATTGACCGTATGATGAAATTGGCTATTCGTAAATTTCCTTATGAAAGAGAGCGTAAACGTGACCGAATTAAAGATTAATTAAGCCTCAATAATATCTTTCAAAACACCAATCGTATAGTCAATTTCCTCTTTTGTATTATACGATGAGAATGAAAATCGAACAGAAGGTTTTTTCATATCTTCTATAGATAAAATCTCGTTTAATACATGTGATCCTGCATCACTACCAGATTGGCAAGCACTACCCTTAGAACAAGCAATGCCTTTAATATCCAAATTGAATAGAAGCATCATAGCTTTATCTTCGGTAATGGGTAAGCAAACGTTAACTAAAGTATAGGTACTCTTATCTAAATCACCAGAATGTCCATTAAATTTAGCTTCAGGAATTTCTTTTTTCACCTTTTCAATAAAGTAAGATTTAAGTTCTTCAACGTATTTCTTTTCTCTATCCAAATTTTCATAAGCATGTACAAAAGCCTCCTCTAGTCCGACTATATTATGAAAAGATTCAGTACCCGCTCTAAGACCACGTTCCTGAGAACCACCTGAAATCATACAACTCATTCCTGAGTTTTTACGAATAAAAGCAAAACCTATTCCTTTAGGCCCGTGAAATTTATGAGCAGCAGCAGCTAAAAAATCAATAGGAAATGCCTTAACATCCCAGTTATAATGACCCAAAGACTGTACCGTATCAGAATGTACTAATGCACCGTGTTTTTTGGATAAAAGAGTAATAGCCTCTAAATCTATTTTATTTCCAATTTCATTATTTACATGCATTAAGCTCACTAGCTTTTTAGAATCATCACTTTGTAATAAGGTTTCTAAATGAGCCATATCAGGATTACCAAAAGCATCTAAATTCACGAATAGTAATTGAATTGAACCCTTTTTTTCTAATTCTTCAACCGTATGTAATACCGCGTGATGCTCAATTTTTGATGTGATAATCGTTTTAACATCTAAATCACGTACTGAACATCTAATAATCATGTTATCAGCCTCAGTACCACCAGAAGTAAATATAATTTCAGAAGGCTGAGCGTTTATATACTTAGCAATAGTTTTTCTAGCACTTTCAATTGCAGTTTTCGCCGTTCTACCAAAACTATGTGTAGAAGATGGATTACCGTACGAATTTGCTAAAGCATCTTGCATTTTGGCGATAACCGTTGTATGCACTTGTGTAGTTGCTGCGTTGTCTAAATATACATGTTTCATATAAGCGTACTCTTAAATAAATAAAGTACAAAAATAGCTCAAATAAAGTTAATTAACCCATAAATGACAGCCATGCTACTGAGGGGTTTCCAAATTTTAAATTAAATTTGAATTATGAAAAAATACCTCTTTATTGGTTGCTCAATTTTATTTTTTGGTTGTAATGACGGTGATTTACAAATAGAAACTGTTAATTTTGATAGTATTGATACTGTCCAAAACTGTAATGTCTTGTCCGTTTCAACTTCAAATGTTTTGTTCAAAATAAATGGTGATGAAGCTTTAATTGTAACATTACCAAGCGGGCTTTTGAAAAATACAGTAACTACAACTGATATAGAGAGTGCTGTACCTGGAAACTCGCAGGTTAGCTACCGAATATTTTCAGATAAGGTAACTAGTGCATATTTCTGTGATTCACCACCACCACTAACACCTACGGTTTTGGAAGAAATTGAAGCTCAAGGCGGAAGCATATTAGTTACAACAAGTTCTACCGATAATATAACTTTTACGCACTCTATTAAATTAAGCGGTATTACATTTTTAAATGAAAATGGTAGTAGAATTACTGATCTACAAATAAATGAATTCGGTACAATAACTACAGGAGGGTAATTTAAAAATTCTGAAAAATATAAACCTCGGTTGCACCTAGACCATATTTTTGATAATCGGCATCGTAGAATTTAACATTGTCATATTTTCTGAATAGATAACCCAGTTCTTCTTTTAGCACACCTTCACCTACACCGTGTATAAAAACAATCTTTTGAATTCGTTTACTAATAGCAAAATCTAATTGTCTTTTTGCTGTATCTAATTGTAGATTCAGCATTTCAAACTTACCTATCTGTTTAGGATTTTTCACTAACTGATTTATATGAAGGTCTACCTCCATTTTAGGTGCAGTTCTTTCTTTCACCCTGACTACATTAGCCTTTTTACGTTTTGGTAGTTCTTTTTCTTTTTTAATTTCGGCAATTTCAGAATTTGATACATGAATCTCATTTGAGATATAAACCAATTCTTTGGCCATAAAATCTAACGAAAATCCATCATCACTAACTATGGTTATTTCTTCTCCATTGATTGAATCTACAACGCCCTTTATAACGTCGTCAATAGTTTCTACGATATCACCTATCTGAAATTGAGACATATTTTTATTTTGTATGCTCAAAAATAATGGTAATTTTCCGACTTATAATTCAAATTAAAAATGCGATTTAAAGCGTTAGTTATTATTTTGGGGTTAGACAACTACATGTTACCCTGTTTCACCAAACAAATAATAGGCATAGACTGCCCTGGTTGTGGTCTGCAGCGTTCAGCTTTATTTTTACTAAAAGGAGAATATTGGGCCGCTTTTCAAATGTATCCGGCTATTTATCCAATGTTATTGTTATTTGCCTTTTTAGGTTTCAATAAGTTATCCCCTATAAAATATTCTAATACTATTACGATTATACTTATGATTAGCACCGTAGGTTTTATATTGACCAATTACATTTTAAAATTTATCTAACTAAACCTTTAAATTATGGAACAACAAAAATTACCTAATGTTACATTAGCACTAGTACTTTCTATTTTAGGATTCTTATGCTGCTGTTTTGCAGGATTACCTGGAATTATTCTAGGAGGAATTGCTTTGTTTTTAGTGACAAAAGATGAAAATACGTATAAACTAAACCCTGAAGATTATTCAAATTATAGCACCCTAAAAACGACTAAAATAATTGCTATAGTTGTTCTCGCAATAGGCGCTATTTATTTCTTAATGACAGCATGGTCAATTTACCAAACAGGTTGGGATGTACAAATGGAACAATCTAAGCAGCTTTTAGAACAATGGGGAATTGAACAATAAAGTATTAATTGAATACTATTCATAATAAATTAATGGACAATACTGTAGAATACAAATCAATACCAGGCGCTAGTAATGCCCTTACTTTTGGCATATTATCTATCGTTTTAACCTTATTCTGTTGTGGCCCATTTGGTGCTATTTTCAGTATTATTGGTTTAAGCAATGCAAAAAAAGCTAAGAACTTTTATGAAGCAAACCCTGGTAATTATAGGGGATATGAAAATGTAAATACCGGTAAGATTTTATCTTACATTGGGCTTGCATTAGCCGTGATTCTATTAATATTTACAATTATTTATTTTGGATTGATTATCGCATTTTTTGCGACTGCAGATTTCCAATAAATAAATTATAATCAAAAAAAATCCCCAACTCACATCGGGGATTTTTTTATTTCTATTTTTTAAAATCATTAAGCGTTTTAATAATAATGGAAACACAATCTAGAAGTTCTTCTTTCGTCATTACCAAAGGTGGCGCAAAACGAATGATATTACCATGAGTGGGTTTAGCAAGTAGTCCGTTCTCCTTTAACGCCATACAAATATCCCAAGCTGTGCTACTTTCTTCAGTATCATTAATTAGTATTGCATTCAAAAGACCTTTACCACGAACACTATTTACCAAATCAGTAGTAGCTATAAATTTGTTTAGCTCATCTCTAAAAAGTTCACCTAATACAAAAGCATTCTCTGCTAACTTTTCTTCCTTTACTACTTCTAAGGCTGCCATACCTACAGCAGCAGCAATAGGGTTACCACCAAAAGTACTACCATGATTACCTGGCTGAATTACATTCATAATAGCATCATTCGCCAATACCGCAGAAACAGGATAAGCACCACCAGATAGCGCTTTTCCTAAAATTAATATATCTGGTTTTGTTTCAGGTGTGCCACTACAATGCTTATCTGAACAAGAACAATTACCACAAGTCGCAAGTAAACGTCCTGTTCGTGCAATACCTGTTTGAACTTCATCAGCAATAAATAGTACATTGTACTTTTCACAAAGTGCTTTAGCTCCACTTAGATATCCTGCAGAAGGCACATAAACCCCGGCTTCACCTTGTATAGGCTCAACCAAAAACCCTGCAACATTCTTATTTGATTTCAACACCTCTTCTAGGGCGTTCAGATTATCATATTCTATTTTTATGAATCCCTCTGTATAAGGACCAAAATTTTTGCGTGCTACAGAATCGTTTGAAAAAGAAATAATAGTTGTTGTACGGCCATGAAAATTATTTTCACAAACAACTATTTCTGCTGAATTCTCGGGAATACATTTCTTTTCATATGCCCACTTTCTACAAATTTTCAGAGCTGTCTCAACAGCTTCTGCACCTGTATTCATTGGTAAAAGCTTATCGAAATGAAAAGTTTCGGTTGCATACTTTTCATATTTGCCCAACATATCATTATAAAACGCTCTAGACGTCAATGATAATGTTTTAGCCTGTTCTGTCATCGCGCCTACTATTTTTGGATGGCAATGACCTTGATTTACTGCTGAATAGGCAGAAAGGAAATCATAATATTTTTTCCCTTCCACATCCCAAACAAATACACCTTCACCCTTACTTAATACTACGGGTAATGGATGATAATTGTGGGCTCCGTGTTTTTCTTCTAATGCAATTGCATCCTTAGAAGTGATGTTTTCTAAAATTGACATGATAAAAATTACTTTAAATAAAACTTTAGCAATTCCTTCTATACCTTTTTCCTTTCGAAGAGTCGAAAATTCAGCGTGGGAGAGAAATCATCCTTGTAGAAACTCAAAAATACAAATAATTGCCATCAAAAATAAAAATTACGGCGAATGGTTTCAATATCTTGTTAATACTATCAACAACAGTATTCTCGTTTCAAAGAAACCATTTATTTTTGCGGCATGCGAAAAAAGACAAAGCGAGAGATTTTTGAAAATGTTACGGTAGTAGATGCGGCAGCCAAAGGCAAGACTATTGGAAAAGCACCCGATGGTAGGGTTATTTTTTTAACTAACACCGTACCAGGAGATGTGGTTGATGTTCAGACAACAAAAAAACGCAAAGCTTATTTCGAAGGAAAAGCAATTAAATTTCATTCTTTTTCAGATAAAAGAGTTGAACCGGTATGTCTGCATTTTGGAGTATGTGGTGGTTGTAAATGGCAAGACATGGGTTATGAGCACCAACTTTTCTATAAGCAGAAAGAGGTAGAAAATAACTTAAGAAGAATTGGCCATCTAGATTTGCCAGAACTGACACCCATTCTTGGCTCTAAAGAACAATATTTCTATAGAAATAAAATGGAGTTTTCTTTTTCAGATAGTCGTTGGTTAACATTAGATGAAATACAATCTGACAACCAAATTGAAGATAAAAATGCTTTAGGTTTTCACATACCTGGTATGTGGGATAAAATATTGGACATTAAAAAATGTCATCTTCAAAAAGATCCATCAAATGCAATTCGGTTAGAGACAAAAAAATTCGCTGTTAAAAATGGATTAACCTTTTTTAATCCTAGAAACCAATATGGTATGTTGCGTACCTTAATGATTCGCACTTCTTCTAATGGTGAAATTATGGTTCTAGTCCAATTCTTTGAGAACGATAAAGAGAAAAGAGAGCTACTTTTAAATCATCTTTCAATCACGTTTCCTGAAATAACGTCTTTATTATATGTTATCAATCCGAAACAGAATGATACTATATATGATCAAGAAATAATTTGTTTCGCGGGTAGAGACCATATTTTTGAAGAAATGGAAGGACTTAAATTCAAAATTAACGCTAAATCTTTCTACCAAACAAATTCAGAACAAGCATACGAATTGTATAAAATAACTAGGAATTTTGCTAATTTAAAAGGCAATGAACTTGTTTATGACCTTTATACAGGTACTGGCACAATTGCCCAATTCGTGTCTAAAAAAGCTAAGAAAGTAGTAGGTATAGAATCTGTACCCGAGGCTATTTTAGATGCTAAGGAAAATGCTTTAAGAAACGAAATTGACAATGTAGATTTCTTTGTTGGAGATATGAAAAATATTTTCAATGAGCAGTTTATTGCCCAGAATGGTGTGCCAGATGTAATTATTACTGACCCACCACGCGACGGTATGCATAAAGATGTTGTACAACAAATACTAAATATTGCGCCTAATAAAGTAGTATATGTTAGCTGTAATAGTGCAACCCAAGCAAGGGATTTAGAAATGATGAAAGATATGTACGTGATAACAAAAGTGCAACCTGTAGATATGTTTCCGCAAACCCACCACGTCGAAAATGTTGTACTTTTAGAAAAGAAAGTTTAAAATGAGAAGTTTTCGAATTGGCATAGTACTATTTATAGGCATCCTAGCTGTAGCTTCTTGTGAGAAAGATGATATTTGTGTAGAAGGTGATACACCTTTGTTGGTAATAGAATTTTATAACATTAATGATACATCGGCTTTAAAAATAGTACCTACAATTAGGGTTGTTGGTGTGGGCCAAAACGTAACCGTTAATACCGTTGCCGATAGAACGGCGCTGAACACTATATCCATTCCATTAAAAACAGATGTCGACGTTACAAGTTTTATAATTATCTCAGCTTCAGCCTCAGCAGAAGACGGTTCAGAGACAGGCAATATAGATACGGTTAATTTCTCTTATAAAAGGTTAGAAGATTTTTTATCTCGCGGATGTGGTTTTGTGGTTAACTATGATAGTTTGCAAGCAAATGTATCGTCTGACACCAATAATTGGATTAAAGATATAGAAATAATAAGAGCACAAGTCATCAATTCAGATTCTACACATGTCAAGATTTTTCATTAATCTTTATTTTTTATTTTTTGTATTCTTGGCTATTAGCCAAAGCAAGCCAATAGACCTTAATCCAAAAGATACTGTTGAATATAAACAGTCTTATGGCATAAGCCTAGGGTTAGATCTAAGCCGTATTATAACATCTTCATTAGCCAATAATTATAGTGGTTTTGAAATAGTTGCAGATTATAGATTGACTCAAAGTTTATATATCGCAGCCGAATTAGGTAACGAAGAAAAAACAAGGCAAGAAGACTTATTTAATTTTACCACATCGGGCAGTTATTTAAAAGTAGGCGTAAATAAAAACAATTATGCAAATTGGTATGGCGAGCGCAATCTAATTTATTTAGGAGGAAGATTGGCATTTAGTACTTTTGAAAACACATTAAACAATTACCAATACTTTGACACAAACCGTTATTGGAACCCAGAAGATTTTGCTACTGGCTCAGATGTTCCTGAAAAATTTTCAGGGCTTTCTGCTACATGGCTAGAAGCAGTTTTTGGAACTAAAGTTGAGCTATTTTCTAATATTTATATGGGAGCTAGCATTCGTTTAGGGATAATTTTAGCACAAAAGGAAGATGACCGTTTACCAAATTTATGGATACCAGGGTTTAATAAAGTTACCGATGACAGCCGCTTCGGTGTAGGCTATAATTATAGTATTTCCTATTTCTTACCATTATACAAGAAAAAAAATAAGGTAAATAAGAAAATTGAACAAGCAGAGAAAGAAGCCGAAGAATTATAGTTCTTTAAAACCTTTCAAGAAAATCCATTTCATTACAATTTTATCTACACCTTCTTTTTTAATTACTACAAACTTAGGAGCGAGAAAAGATGCCGCAATGGCTGCAATTAAAGACATATAGAACGAATCTAACTGCAGAAATAAGCTTAATCCAAATCGAAACAGGACAAAAAGAATAGCAAATCCTAAAAAATTAAAGACAAGAACTTTGTGTTTAGGTTTCATTCTTCGTTATTCTTTTGATGTTTAGCTTTTTTGCTGCCCTCATACATTTCGTATTTAACCAAACGCGATTCTAAATGGCTATTAAATACCTTTATTTTACGTGAAGGTCGAAGACCTACAAACTTTAAAGCAGGGAGGTTGCTAGTTATAAACCATGCATTAGTACCAGGATATCCCTTTTTTAAGGTATCTCCAATGGCGCTATAGAAATTTTCCATCTCTATATCCAATCGTTCTCCGTATGGAGGGTTAAAGCACATATGTAAAGCACCTTCAGATTCTTTTTCAGTTTTGAAAAAATCTTTTCTTTCTACGGTGATATAATCTGTCAAGTTTGCATTTTCAATGTTATCCAATGCTTTTCTTACCGCAGAAGGTGCCTTATCATATCCAATTATCTTATGATGAAACTCTCTAGTTTTCTTTAAACTCGAATCAACAATTTTCTCATATAATTCGGCATCAAAGTCCGACCATTTTTCAAAGGCAAATCCTTTTCTATTGATATTAGCAGGAATATTACAAGCAATCATAGCCGCTTCTGTCAACATGGTACCACTACCGCACATGGGGTCAAGAAAGTCGCTTTGACCATCCCAACCACTTAAAAGCAATAATCCAGACGCTAATACCTCGTTAATTGGTGCAATATTAGTAGCCGTACGATAGCCCCTGCGATGTAAAGAGCTACCAGAACTATCTAAAGAAACATTGCACTCATTATTGTGAATATGTATATTAATACGTAAATCTGGGTCCTTTATATCTACATCTGGTCGTGTACCTTCAGTATCGCGAAACTTGTCAACTATTGCATCCTTGGTTTTTTGTGATACATATAAAGAATGGGTAAACTCTTCAGAATTGACAGTAGTATCTATGGCAAAGGTTTCACTGACAGAAAGGTATTCTGTCCAGTCCATTGCATAAATCTTTTTATATAAATCATTTTCATCTCTAACTTGAAATGAATGTATAGGCTTAATAATCTTTATAGCTGTTCTTAGACATAAATTTGCCTTATACATAAAACCCAGATCCCCTTCGAAAGATACATTACGAACACCCTCAATAACATTACTAGCACCAAGATTTCTAAGTTCTTTAGATAGTAGTTCCTCAAAACCAAATAGGGTCTTAGCGACCATTTTAAAATTATTACCCATATCTACTTTTTCTCGTACCGCAAAAATACGCTAATTTTGACGCTAGATTAATTTAAGACCTATTTCCTTTTATTTAAGCCTAAGAAGCATTTACATGATTTATATTTTACCTGTACTGGGAGTACTCTTGAGTTTTCTTTTTGTGGTAGTTAGCAAACCTCAAAAAAATGAATATTTTAAACTTCTATTAGCGTTTAGTGGAGCATTTTTATTAGCACTAACGATATTTGAATTATTACCGGAGGTCTACAACCACAGTGACCCAAAAACAATCGGAATATTTATAATGTTGGGAATATTATTTCAAATATTTCTTGAGTTCTTTTCTAAAGGTGCAGAACATGGACATGTACATATTTCAAAAGAAAGTACAAATTTTCCATGGTTACTTTTCATAAGCCTCTGTATACATTCTTTATTAGAAGGCTTACCAATTGGATTGAACGATACTATAATTTATGGTATTTTAATTCATAAAATTCCTATAGCTATTATTCTAAGTATCTTTTTTCTTGGTTCTAAAATAAAGCCAATACATGCAGGTTTATTCATGGTCCTATTTTCAGTTATGACCCCTATTGGCACTTTTTTAGCGCATACCGTAGAAATATTATCGACCTATGCGGTCTATCTTAATGCTTTGGTAATAGGTGTATTCTTGCATATTTCTACCGTAATTTTATTTGAAAGCTCTGAAGGCCATAAGTTTAACTTAAGAAAACTATTAGTCATTATTTTTGGGATAACTATAGCTTATTTTTTGTAAATGTTCAGCAAAGAAGATTCTAGAAAATTACGTGAGGAATTTTGGATTGCCTTCGGAAAGTCATTCCCAAACAAATGGGTATTATACAAAACAAAAATAAAGGGGTTATCCTTTAAATTTCATTTCGATTTAAGAAAGGCAATGGTATCTATAGATGTTGATACCGAATTTGAGCAACGGATTAAAGTATGGGATAAGTTAGTTGCCTTGAAATCTATTTTACTAGAGGAATATCTTGCAGAAGCAGTTTACGAAGACTTCTTTTTACTAGAAAATAAAAAAGAAATTTCAAGAATTTACATAGAATTAAATAACGTATCCATCCACAACAAAAACACCTGGAGAGAAACAATGGAGTTTTTAAATCAATCTATGCTTAAGATTGAGATTTTCTTTGAAGAGTATAAGGATATTATTGATTCCTAAATTAAGATATACCTAGTAAATACTTTTTGTTTTATATTACATTTAAGTATATGAAAAACCAATGGCTAACTGCGCCACAAAGTACAAACATGTGCCATATGAAGTGATTATAAGGAATCTTTTTTATAGCATAAAATATAATACCTACGGTGTAAAACGCACCGCCAACCATAAGAAGTTGAATACCCCTTTCTGATATATTATTAATAAGGTTATCCAAATCAAAAACAATAAGCCAGCCCATTACCAAATAAAGTAATAAAGACAGAATTTCATATTTACCAGTAAAAAACAGTTTTAAAAATGTTCCAAACAACGCTATTCCCCATACCGTAAAAAATATAAACCAACCATTACCATCAATTAAGGTAATTAGCGCCACAGGAGTATAAGTACCTGCTATTAGGTAATAAATATTAATATGGTCAAGGATTCGCAGTCTATGCTTCCAAACTCTGTTAGTAACGCTGTGATAAACGGCAGAAACCGTAAGCATACTAATTAATGTAATACTATAAATGACTAAGCCAGATACCGCATAGAAAGATTTGAAACTATTCTCTCTCAATAAAATTACCATGGCAAAAATTGCCAAAATCGAACCTACTGCATGAGAAAAGAAATTGAGCTTCTCATGTTCTTCAATCGTGTCTAAATATGACATTAATATCTTCTATTTATTTATATCGCTTACCATGTTTAATTACCATATCTACATCTTGCAAAAGACTTATATATCGTAATACATCGCCTTTTACAGCTATAATATCAGCATATTTACCAGGAGTTATTGTACCAACTTCATCTGATACTCCCATCCACAATGATGGCCAATATGTAGCTCCACGTATTGCATACATTGGATCAATTCCAAATTCATTCACCCACACATCAAGTTCATTCCAAGTTGACTGACTATGAAATTTCATTGGTATTCCACTATCGGTGCCAACCATTAAAACAACACCAGCATTTAATAATTGATTTACTTTAGTTTCAAGAGTGGGTCTTCGACTTGAAGTTAATTGAAAATAAGGAAGACGATCAGAATGTTCAATACTTTTTTTAATATCCGTTACCACACTATCCGGTAAACCTCTATGCCAAGAATCCTCATCAATAAATTCAGGATTATCTCGCATATATTCATAATTATACAATACTTCTACTGTAGGTGTCCAAAATAATGGGCCCTGGCTCATATCTGCAGTACGCTCCTTTATCATTTCCATAATATCATTAGGGTATTCAGGTGCAGATGATAAACCAGTGTGCTCAAAACAATCGGCACCAGCCATTAATCCTCTTCTAATCTCCTCAGGTCTATGACTATGAGCCACAACTTTTAAATTGTTCTTATGGGCTTCATCTACAATAGCCTGAACTTCTGCCATCGACATTTGATCTTGGTCAATTAGTTTAATCATATCCACACCTGCGGCAGCTAGTTTTCTTATTTTCTTGCGCGCATCTTCAACACCATCAATTCCCCATCTAAAATCTTCTGTCCCAGGATATGGTTTATGCTGAATAAACGGTCCAGACACATATAAAGTTGCTCCAGGAATCTCACCGTTGTTAATAGCATCCCTTACCGCAATACTTTCTTTTAAAGGTGCACCTAAATCACGTGCACTAGTAACACCTGCCATTAATAATTGATGAGCGGATGATGGCATAATAACTTTTTCTAAAAGAGGTGGATAAGTTTTATCCCAATACGCGTAATCTGCATGTCCATTTAACATCGTATGAACATGCATATCCCATAAGCCAGGTAAAACACTCATGCCTTCAGTTGAAATAATCTCTGCATTTTCAGGAATTTTTGTATTGTCTTGATTACCCACAGAAACTATTTTTTGTCCCTCTATAATAATGACGCTATTTTTAATAGGCTCTGAACCAAAGCCATCAATAAGGGTGCCCCCGACCAATGCTTTTATTTTATTTTCTTGAGCAATACCCAAGATACCGATAGAACCGAAAATAAGTAAGCAGAATATCCTTTTCATAATATGTATTTAGATACTTAAATATACTAAAAGGAAGTACTTAGTAAGAAGTTATTTAGATTTTGGGTATAAAAAAAGCCCCTTACATTTCTGTAAAGGGCTTTCGAAAAAGGCGGCTACCTACTCTCCCACTTAGTATAGCAGTACCATCGGCGCAAACGGTCTTAACTTCCCTGTTCGGAATGGTAAGGGGTGGGCCCCGTCGCCATGGCCACCTAAGTTATAGATCGGGACGTACCCGATCGCGGCCTCCGCCGCAATATCGTTGACATGAATGGAACAGGATCCTATAAAGGAAAGTAACACGTATAGTAATAAGCGAGACTTATAAAAAAAGAAAGAAATAAAGATC
>NZ_FUYL01000017.1 GCF_900167935.1 Maribacter arcticus
TTTTCTTAAAAAGTTGTCAGGTTAAAAAACAGTTGTATATTTGCAGCCGCTTAGGGAAACACCTAGGGGAAACGAAGGGCCGGAAGTCGTAAGATTTAGGTACTTTTTTAGAAGTTCATTGAAATATTGTGGAGATAAGAATCGAGAATAGGTGAGGACCTGTTTGAGAGGAACAAGAATTAAGGAAACATACAATTTAATATTTGACTGGAGTGATTCGGTCATTATATATAAGGAATTGAATCGAGAGTCGGGGCCGGGAGAAATTAAGACTTCGTTGGGACGAATATTTACAAAACAACGATGAAGAGTTTGATCCTGGCTCAGGATGAACGCTAGCGGCAGGCCTAACACATGCAAGTCGAGGGGTAACAGGGAGCTTGCTCCGCTGACGACCGGCGCACGGGTGCGCACCGCGTATGGAACCTACCTTTTACAGGGGAATAGCCCAGGGAAACTTGGATTAATGCCCCGTGGTACTATTATGTGGCATCACATTATAGTTAAAGCCTTCGGGCGGTAGAAGATGGCCATGCGTCCCATTAGTTTGTTGGTAAGGTAACGGCTTACCAAGACTACGATGGGTAGGGGCCCTGAGAGGGGGATCCCCCACACTGGTACTGAGACACGGACCAGACTCCTACGGGAGGCAGCAGTGAGGAATATTGGACAATGGAGGAGACTCTGATCCAGCCATGCCGCGTGCAGGAAGAATGCCCTATGGGTAGTAAACTGCTTTTATACAGGAAGAAAAAGGGGCACGTGTGCCCTACTGACGGTACTGTAAGAATAAGGACCGGCTAACTCCGTGCCAGCAGCCGCGGTAATACGGAGGGTCCGAGCGTTATCCGGAATTATTGGGTTTAAAGGGTCCGTAGGCGGGCGATTAAGTCAGTGGTGAAAGTCTGTAGCTCAACTATAGAATTGCCTTTGATACTGATTGTCTTGAGTTATAGTGAAGTTGCCGGAATATGTAGTGTAGCGGTGAAATGCATAGATATTACATAGAACACCGATTGCGAAGGCAGGTGACTAACTATATACTGACGCTGATGGACGAAAGCGTGGGGAGCGAACAGGATTAGATACCCTGGTAGTCCACGCCGTAAACGATGGATACTAGCTGTCCGGAACCTTGAGTTCTGGGCGGCCAAGCGAAAGTGATAAGTATCCCACCTGGGGAGTACGTTCGCAAGAATGAAACTCAAAGGAATTGACGGGGGCCCGCACAAGCGGTGGAGCATGTGGTTTAATTCGATGATACGCGAGGAACCTTACCAGGGCTTAAATGCATTTTGACAGGGGTAGAGATACCTTTTCCTTCGGGCAATTTGCAAGGTGCTGCATGGTTGTCGTCAGCTCGTGCCGTGAGGTGTCAGGTTAAGTCCTATAACGAGCGCAACCCCTACCGTTAGTTGCCAGCATGTCATGATGGGGACTCTAACGGGACTGCCGGTGCAAACCGTGAGGAAGGTGGGGATGACGTCAAATCATCACGGCCCTTACGTCCTGGGCCACACACGTGCTACAATGGCAGGTACAGAGAGCAGCCATGTCGCAAGGCAGAGCGAATCTATAAAACCTGTCACAGTTCGGATCGGGGTCTGCAACTCGACCCCGTGAAGCTGGAATCGCTAGTAATCGGATATCAGCCATGATCCGGTGAATACGTTCCCGGGCCTTGTACACACCGCCCGTCAAGCCATGGAAGCCGGGAGTGCCTGAAGTCCGTCACCGTAAGGAGCGGCCTAGGGCAAGATCGGTAACTAGGGCTAAGTCGTAACAAGGTAGCCGTACCGGAAGGTGCGGCTGGAACACCTCCTTTCTAGAGATTGTCCTTTTAAGGACAGTCCCTGACGAAGTGAAGATGGAACTACGGTCCCGGTCTTTTGATTTAATAATAGTATTCCTTTAATGATGTTCCAGTAGAAAAAAATCTCCATAATTAATAATATATAAGTAATTGCTTTTTCGAGGAGGTATTTATACTGAGAAGGAAGAGTAGGGACAGTCCCATAGCTCAGCTGGTTAGAGCGCTACACTGATAATGTAGAGGTCGGCAGTTCGAGTCTGCCTGGGACTACAAACAAAAAGATATTTCTTCGGAGATATTACGTTCATTAAAGATTGAAGGAAATTTTAGAAGTTGGGTATCCCAAGTTGGCGTATGGTCATCGATTAACTGATAACTGTTAACTGATAGCCGACAACTGAAAACGGGGGATTAGCTCAGCTGGCTAGAGCGCCTGCCTTGCACGCAGGAGGTCATCGGTTCGACTCCGATATTCTCCACCAGGTCAATAAACAATGACCGATTTACAATGAACAATTTTAATTGTTGATTGTTGACTGATAATTGTTTATTGCGAAACGTTCATTGACATATTGGAACAGGAGGTAAGATTTTATCTTACCGACCTAAAAAAGAAAGAAACACGAATCTTTATTAAGTAAAGAGTACGAATAAAATAGAATAGATTAAAGATCTAGCGACAAGCTGGAAAAGGGCGTATGGGGAATGCCTAGGCTCTCAGAGGCGAAGAAGGACGTGATAAGCTGCGAAAAGCTACGGGGATCGGCACACACGATATGATCCGTAGATATCCGAATGGGGCAACCCGGCATATTGAAGATATGTCATGCAGTAATGCAAGCAAACCCGGGGAACTGAAACATCTAAGTACCCGGAGGAGGAGAAAACAAAAGTGATTCCGATAGTAGCGGCGAGCGAAATTGGATTAGTCCAAACCGTACATGTTTCGGCATGTGCGGGGTTGTAGGACCACGATATTCGAAATGTAATGAACTAGAACGCTTTGGAAATAGCGACCATAGAGGGTGATAGTCCCGTATAGGTAAAGAGCATTTAGATAGTGGTATCCTGAGTAGTGCGGGGCACGTGAAACCCTGTATGAATCCGGCGGGACCATCCGCCAAGACTAAATACTCCTGAGAGACCGATAGTGAACCAGTACCGTGAGGGAAAGGTGAAAAGAACCGTGAATAACGGAGTGAAATAGATCCTGAAACCATACGCTTACAAGCGGTCGGAGCCCATATGGGTGACGGCGTGCCTTTTGCATAATGAGCCTACGAGTTACTTTTACTAGCAAGGTTAAGGACTTCAGGTCCGGAGCCGTAGCGAAAGCGAGTCTTAATAGGGCGCCATAGTTAGTAGTAGTAGACGCGAAACCGTGCGATCTACCCATGGGCAGGTTGAAGCTGTGGTAACACATAGTGGAGGACCGAACCCGTTGACGTTGAAAAGTCTTGGGATGACCTGTGGGTAGGGGTGAAAGGCCAATCAAGCTCGGAAATAGCTCGTACTCCCCGAAATGCATTTAGGTGCAGCGTGTAGATAGTTTTATAGAGGTAGAGCTACTGATTGGATGCGGGGGCTTCACCGCCTACCAATTCCTGACAAACTCCGAATGCTATAAAATGTTTCTGCGCAGTGAGGGCATGGGTGCTAAGGTCCATGTCCGAGAGGGAAAGAACCCAGATCACCAGCTAAGGTCCCAAAGTATATACTAAGTTGATATAACGCGGTGGAACTGCATTGACAGCCAGGATGTTGGCTTGGAAGCAGCCATTCATTTAAAGAGTGCGTAACAGCTCACTGGTCGAGCGGTTCCGCATGGATAATAATCGGGCATAAGTATATCACCGAAGCTGTGACTTCATATTTATATGAGGGGTAGGGGAGCATTGTAATTGCGTCGAAGGTGTACCTGCGAGGGATGCTGGAGCGATTACAAACGAAAATGTAGGCATAAGTAACGATAATGCGGGCGAGAAACCCGCACGCCGAAAGACCAAGGTTTCCCCAGCTATGCTAATCAGCTGGGGGTCAGTCGGGACCTAACGCGAACCCGAAGGGGATAGTGGATGGACAACAGATTAATATTTCTGTACCTGCTCACGCTAAAAGTGACGGAGGCGAGAAGTTGGTGCGTACAGACGGAATTGTACGTTGAAGGGAGTGGTAACACCCCGATAGTACACCGAGACCACGGTCAAGGTGATAATCCAGCATATCGACTTCCAAGAAAAGCGAGTGAAGCAGCCCGTACCGTAAACCGACACAGGTGGTTGGGATGAGTATTCTAAGGCGCTCGAGAGATTCATGGCTAAGGAACTAGGCAAAATAGACCCGTAACTTCGGGAGAAGGGTCGCCCCCCTTATGGGGGGGCCGCAGTGAAGAGGTCCAGGCGACTGTTTATCAAAAACACAGGGCTCTGCAAAATCGAAAGATGAAGTATAGGGCCTGACACCTGCCCGGTGCTGGAAGGTTAAGAGGAGATGTCATTCCTTCGGGGAGAAGCATTGAATTGAAGCCCCAGTAAACGGCGGCCGTAACTATAACGGTCCTAAGGTAGCGAAATTCCTTGTCGGGTAAGTTCCGACCTGCACGAATGGTGCAACGATCTGGACACTGTCTCGGCCATGAGCTCGGTGAAATTGTAGTATCGGTGAAGATGCCGGTTACCCGCAGTGGGACGAAAAGACCCCGTGCACCTTTACTATAGCTTCGTATTGACCTTGGTCAAGCAATGTGTAGGATAGCTGGGAGACTTTGAAGCTGCATCGCTAGGTGTGGTGGAGTCATTGTTGAAATACCAGCCTTTGCTTGTCCGGGGCCTAACTCTCTATTGAGAGAACAGTGCGTGGTGGGTAGTTTGACTGGGGTGGTCGCCTCCAAAAGAGTAACGGAGGCTTCTAAAGGTGCCCTCAATACGGTTGGCAATCGTGTGTAGAGTGCAATGGCACAAGGGCGCTTGACTGAGAGACATACAGGTCGATCAGGTTGGAAACAAGAGCATAGTGATCCGGTGGTTCCGCATGGAAGGGCCATCGCTCAAAGGATAAAAGGTACGCCGGGGATAACAGGCTGATCTCCCCCAAGAGCTCATATCGACGGGGGGGTTTGGCACCTCGATGTCGGCTCGTCACATCCTGGGGCTGGAGAAGGTCCCAAGGGTTGGGCTGTTCGCCCATTAAAGTGGCACGCGAGCTGGGTTCAGAACGTCGTGAGACAGTTCGGTCTCTATCTACTGCGGGCGTTAGAAATTTGAGTGGAGCTGACCCTAGTACGAGAGGACCGGGTCGGACTGACCGCTGGTGCACCAGTTGTTCCGCCAGGAGCATCGCTGGGTAGCTATGTCGGGATCGGATAAGCGCTGAAAGCATATAAGCGCGAAACCGGCCACAAGATGAAATTTCTTTAAAGGGCCGTGGGAGATGACCACGTTGATAGGCTATAGGTAGAAGGGCAGTAATGTCCGTAGCCGAGTAGTACTAATTGCCCGTCAGGCTTGCGCATACGCCTGTCCCCTTCTTCGGGAGGGGGCAGACGACGATCTTTATTTCTTTCTTTTTTTATAAGTCTCGCTTATTACTATACGTGTTACTTTCCTTTATAGGATCCTGTTCCATTCATGTCAACGATATTGCGGCGGAGGCCGCGATCGGGTACGTCCCGATCTATAACTTAGGTGGCCATGGCGACGGGGCCCACCCCTTACCATTCCGAACAGGGAAGTTAAGACCGTTTGCGCCGATGGTACTGCTATACTAAGTGGGAGAGTAGGTAGCCGCCTTTTTCGAAAGCCCTTTACAGAAATGTAAGGGGCTTTTTTTATACCC
>NZ_FUYL01000002.1:0-360799 GCF_900167935.1 Maribacter arcticus
AAAATAACTGTTGCCAACAAAACCTCCTATGAAAAGCCTTCGTCCAGTTCTTTAAAGTTAATTAATATTTTCTTTTTTACTTTAAACCACCTTTTTTTCTTTTAATATAACTTGCTCGCACTCCTATATGTGATCGGTTCGAAACCTGAAACGTCACCGGCATTTGTATGATTATAAATTATAATAGAACCGGTCACTTGCTAAAAATGTGATCCTGAACAATACAGGTCACGGGTTTTGTTTTGTGATACAGTTCTTACTACTTTTTTAGAGCTTTGTTATGATTCCTATTTCTTTGAATTCGTATTTTATTATTCAATTACACCTATGGTATAAGGCACTTCCGTTTTAATTACGGCTAAGGTTCTACTAAGTAACTTTCTTGCTACTTTGACAATGATACTTTTTACGTTCTTCCCTTGATGTTTACGATAGTAAGCCTGCATAACTGGGTCTGCTCGTATTGCTTGCCATGATGCTTCCACAAAATAGCTTCTCAATAAACGGTTTGCCCGTGGAGTCATTCCCATTGTCCTTTGACTATTTCCACTTTGGTATATACTTGGTGCCAGACCAACATAGCCTGCCAAATGTTTAATGTTGTTGAAACGTCTTAAATCTCCTAGTTCACATAATATACCACAGGCTACTATGCCACCTATACCGGGTATACTTCTTAGCAGCATATAATCTTTCTTGTAATGCGTTTTACAGTACCTCCTTAGCTCAGTAGAGACATCACGTAGCTCTTGATCTACGAAACGAAAGAAACGCAGTCGACTATCTAAAGTAGACTTCGCCGTTGGGTATTCAAAAACCATATCATCTAACCAATTTCTGTATTTATGACTCCAATGGTCATTATCGAACTCCTCTGGCTCTTTAATACCGAAATACAATAATTGCATCTTGATATAACTCTTTACTCTTCTAAAATCTTTAACCAAATCATTTCTTCGTCTAAACAGACTGCGAAGCTCTTCTCGTTTCTTATTTGGTATTATGATACTCTCTAAACGACCATCTTTAAGTTCTCTAGCAATTAACTGCGCATCTATCTTATCTGTCTTTGTATGCTTCTCTTTACCCTTGCGATGAATATCTGCCGGGTTCACAACTAAACTTCGCCAACCATAACCTTCAAAACATCGGTGTGCATGATAACCACAGCAACCTGCTTCGTATGCAGTTGTTACTTCATACTCCCGAAAATGTTTGGAAACATAAGTTTGTAATTGCTTTGGATCTGCAGACATACTGAAAGACTTACCTGCAAACAAATCTGTTGCACAATGTACCTTCCAACTTCGTTTGTGTATGTCGATGCCAATATATAACTTCGGTATAGCAGTAATTTGAGTAATCATATCTTTAATTTTTAGTTCATTTTAAAGATACTCGACTTACTGCTTTTTCATCAATGCTAAACGTAATGCGGACTTTAGGGCAAAACCGAAAGGTCTGTGCATATTTATAATGTCGCTAAATCTTATGGATTTAGCTTTGGACAAGAAAAAATAAAACTAAACAATAAGCTTTAGCTTCGTGCGCAGACGGAAACGAAAAGTTTCCTTACATCCACACTACGCTTAGCTTAGACGTCAAAAAACAAGTTTTTAATGTATAAATTCATCATTAGGAAAACGCTACATTCTTAAAGGCTATCACCAACTTTAGTTTTTACTTCATCTAAGACCTACATATAAAAGCACAACAATTATTGATGTATCTGCAACAATAATAGCATTGAGTCAATCTAGTTTTATATTTTTGATGCACATTAAAAGCAGCTATGGAATACGCAAAAAATATACTAGAAACAATTGGTAATACGCCTCTTATTAAAATCAATAAGCTTACGGAAGAGTTACCTTGTTTAGTATTAGCTAAGTACGAAACTTTTAATCCTGGCAACTCGGTTAAGGATCGTATGGCGTTAAAAATGATTGAAGATGCAGAAGCAGATGGAAGACTAAAACCTGGCGGAACCATTATTGAAGGAACTTCGGGAAACACAGGCATGGGACTGGCATTAGCAGCGATTGTAAAAGGATATAAATGCATTTTTGTTTTAGCTGACAAACAATCAAAAGAAAAGTGCGATATTTTAAAAGCGGTAGGCGCACAAGTCATTGTTTGCCCAACAGCAGTAGTGCCTGAAGATCCAAGATCTTATTATTCGGTTTCTAAACGATTGGCTGAAGAAACACCAAATAGTTGGTACGTAAACCAGTATGACAACCCCAGTAATGCGAAAGCACATTACGAAAGTACCGGACCAGAAATCTGGAAACAAACCGACGGAAAAATCACACATTTTGTTGTTGGAGTGGGAACAGGAGGAACAATTTCGGGCGTAGGGAAGTATTTAAAAGAACAAAATTCGAACATTAAAATTTGGGGAATTGATACCTACGGAAGTGTTTTTAAAAAATACCATGAAACAGGAATTTTTGATAAAAAGGAAATTTACCCATATGTAACCGAGGGTATAGGTGAAGATATCTTACCCAAAAATGTTGATTTCAGCATCATCGATGGTTTTACCAAGGTAACCGATAAAGATGGAGCGGTTTATACGCAACGTTTAGCCAAAGAAGAAGGTATGTTCTTGGGTAATTCTGCTGGATCTGCAATTAAAGGCGTGTTGCAACTAAAAGAGCATTTTACAAAAGACGATGTGGTCGTAGTATTGTTCCATGATCACGGAAGTCGTTACATAGGTAAAATGTACAATGATGATTGGATGCGTAAGCAAGGCTATATAGACTAATATTTCCTATAATAGCCTTTACATACTTTCCACAAACTTCAAAAAGACTTTCTTATGAAGTTCAACATCCATATTTGGAGAAAGTGACACACGAGCTATATAATCCTTGTCATCTTCTTTCGTGGTCCCTTGAGTAGATGTTGCAGGTATTGTCCAATAACAGCCATTTAACTGACCATAGCTTACACAGTATTTGCTCTCATTAGGAATTTCACTAATCATCAGATGAATCAATTTATGATTGAGCTCTCTTTTATAAGTTTCTCTTTCTTCAGCGGAATCTCCTTTCGTGGGGAGATCTAATGAAAAAACAGATGGCGTAAAGCCTTCTTTTGCCAATTCTTCTGAAACAAAATTGATTTTGGCAGCTGGTAAAGTATCCTTAATAAAGTTTACAAACTCAAGTGTATTCAAATAAGCTTCATAAATTCTTTGTTTCATCGATGGCATTTGCTTTGCCAATATTTCCATTTGCAGGTCTGTAGCTTCATTATCGCAAAGTCTTAAATGCAACGCTATTTTATCCATTAAGGTTTCGCCTTTTTTATTGGCTACACAATAGCCTGCTGTGCATTTACCGCCGCTCGGGAATTTTGACCCACTAGCAAATGAAATAGTCCTAACTGTTGAAAGTATATCGGCTTCACCTAAAAAGTTAACATTAGGACAAAACGTTTGGTCTAAGATAAAAACTGGATCTATAGCCTCATTACCACTTGCAGTTTTTCGTTTTGCACTTAAAACATCTATTAATTTATGAAGATCTGGAACTTCAACCCTAGGATTTGTTGGAATTTCAGCGATGATATAAGGGATGGCATCTTCATTAGCAATTTTATCTAAAACAATAGCAATACTTTGAACCATATCATTGTCACCATCAACTGGTAAATCGACTATTTCAATAGCATCACTACAGGCAGCTACACGCCTTGCTTGATCGTTAGTTCCGCCATAACAATTAGGAGGAACAACAATTTTGATTGCCTTTCCTTTATGATTTTCTTTTGCATTGTGCACTAGCCCCATTAAAATAGCATATTGAACCGATAGTCCGCTTGACGCAACAAGTGGGGTTGTATTGGCTCCACTAACCTCTTTTATGGAATCTAACACAGTAGCTTTATTCTCAGTTACATTCGTTTTAGGAGTATCAGAAGCAGGTTGTTTTATTAAAGACTTCAAGGCACCAAGACAATTGGCTGGTGTCATTGCAACGGTCTCTCTTCTTCTTACGTGTTGAATGTCTGAAATATAGTTGTTATTCTGTACTCCGTTAACCAAAAGAACACTCCCAAAAGCATCATGAAGATTTATATAAAAGTCAATATTTGGGTTACGGTCAACATTAGAAATTTCATTTTGTTGTGATACGAAAATTGTACTACCATCAAATTCTAATATGTCCGATGCTTTATCGACCTTCTTTAGTTCAAACGTATACCCATAAATAGTTCTTAAAACTTCAATATCAAAAGAACTGGGTAGTTCACCGGCATAAGCGATTTGAGTGTTTCTATTGTCTAATAAATTCTTTCTTAAAATTGCCAAAATAGGACTTGTCTTTGACAAAAAACTTATTACCTGTTCTGGTGATAGGTCGTTTAATTTAGCAATTGCCCATTCTAATATACAAGACAATGGATGACCCAGGCGGATATAGTCGAAAGCCGTAGGCAATTCACTGAGTGCCGATAAATTAGAGTTGTTATCATTTGCTAAGATTTCAAACTGATCTAAAAATTCAACTTTAGCCAATTTTTCATCATAAATATCTAATCGATGTGTTGTTAGATTCAACCAGCCAATTGGCATATTTTTTAGTACATCTTTAATATAATCGAGCATCTTATCACCTTCCATAGTTTTTGCCTTTAGACAGGTCGAAAGTACATAATAATTAAATTTATTTTAAAGTATTACAAGGCGTTTTGATATAGCATTTATAATCGATAAAAACTTACACTTTTACTCTAGGTTAAATTCATAAAACTATTGCTAACAATGTGTCATAATTAATGCTCACTTTTTGTCAAGTCTTAAAGTGTACTCAAGTTTATGCGCCTGATTTTACTTGGCGGAAAATCAACCATGTATTTAAATGCACAAAACCATTCTGAGTAATTTTTAAAAAAGCTATTTCATCAACTATTTAATAAGTCAAATATGAGCAAAGGACAAAGCTATTGTTAACTATTTTAGGGAGTATTACACTTTTATATACCATTTATAGAGCCTTCACAGGAGCCGACTTAGTCGAAGTTGTTGGAGAAGGTCTATTTTCGGTGAACTTTTTAAACAAAGAATCTGAAAAAAAATCAGAATACATAACTAGAGAATATAGTATTATATTCCGGAAGTCATTTAATGCTTTCTCTTGCCTAATTCGCAGGCATACGTAATGGAAAACTGGAAATAACATTAGATGAAATAAAAAGCTGCGTAGAATACCATGAATAATTCATTACTTGATTCCAGCTTAACTTAAATTTCCTTTGAAAATTCTTATAGTTAGTTCATTTTGCTAAATTAGGTACTTAACCATGCACAATCATGTTTTCGATAAATTAACAAAACTTCAGAATTCAATGACAAAGAAGGGACTAATTTTAGTTGGTTTTATAATTTTAAAATTTTTACTACAATATACCTTAATAAGCCCTGAATATGACTTACAACGAGACGAGTATCTTCATCTTGATTTAGGTCATCATTTGGCTTGGGGATATTTATCTGTTCCACCATTCACTTCTTGGATTTCGAAAATTATTTACCTTTTAGGAAATTCAGTTTTTTGGATTAAGTTCTTTCCGGCTTTGTTTGGCGCTTTGACCATTCTTACAGTTTGGAAAGCAATTGAGGAATTAAAAGGTAATTTATTTGCATTAGTTTTAGGAGCAACCTGTGTTTTATTCTCTTCCCTTTTAAGCCTTAACACCTTATATCAGCCTAATTCTTTTGACGTTTTAAGCTGGACCCTATTTTACTTCATTATTATTAAATATTTCAACACTGAAAAATTAAAATGGCTTTTTGTGGCAGCCTTTGTATTTGCTCTGGGATTTTTAAACAAGTACAATATCGTTTTTTTGCTTTTGGGATTGACACCCGCAATTCTAATGAGCCAACAACGTAAGGTTTTCGGTCAAAAGAAATTATACGAAGCTATGCTTTTAGGATTATTTCTAATTGCGCCTAACCTTTTATGGCAATACAATAATAATTTTCCTATTATTCATCATTTAAATGAGTTAGCTGATACACAATTGGTAAATGTGGACAGGATTGATTTTTTAAAATCACAATTACTGTTTTTCGTTGGTTCTCTATTCGTAATCATTTCAGCTTTATATGCGCTACTATTCTACAAACCTTTCAAAACATATAGACCTTTCTTTTGGGCATTTTTTTGCACACTAATCGTTTTTATTTTTTTTAAAGCTAAAGACTATTACGCAATAGGTCTCTATCCTATCTATATTTCATTTGGCTCAGTATTTCTAGCCCATGTTTTAAAGGATGGATGGAAAAAATATTTACAACCACTAGCTATCTCAATTCCCATATTAATTTTTATTCCAATGTTCAATATTGCATTCCCAAATAAAAGTCCGGAATATATAATTGAGCATTCTGATAAATATAAAAAGCTGGGACTACTTCGTTGGGAAGATGGTAAAGACCATTTGCTACCACAAGATTATGCAGATATGCTTGGGTGGAAAGAATTAGCAAAAAAAGTAGATTCCATTTATATTAAAATACCCAACGCAAGCCAAACACTTATACTTTGTGATAATTATGGACAAGCCGGAGCGATAAATTATTATACTAAAGAAGGTTTAAAAGCGGTTTCTTTTAATGCAGATTATATTAACTGGTTTAATCTTGAACAACAATATATTAACCTCATAAGGATTAAGAATTATAAAGAGAAAGATAACGAGTTTAACCAAACTAGTCCATATTTTGAATCAGCATCTTTGGCAGATTCAATAACCAATCAATATGCAAGAGAATATAAAACAATGCTCTTTGTTTTTACAAATGCTAAAGTCGATATTAATAAAAGAATAGAAAGTGAAATTGAAGAAGTAAAAAACCTCCACTAATACATTGCATTACATATAGCTAGCAAGTGCTAAATAAAAAGGTTATGCCCTTTGTAAAGGTGTCCAAATTAATAAATTTGGCATTTAGAATATGAAAAAAAATGATACTAATAATCAAATAAGCCAAGAGTAAGACATGTTTAAATTATTCTTTAAAAACTTTAAGGAAAAAGTTGCATTGAGCAATGATGAAAAAACGGCTATCGGTGAAAATCTTAAAAGCAAAGAAATTAAGAAAGGCCAATTTCTGCTAGGTGCCGATGAAATTTGCAATCACATCGTATTCATCGAAAAGGGGGTATTAAGAACGTATTTGAAGGATGAAAGTGGATTTGAGCATGTGATATTTTTTGGGCTTGAAGGGTGGACTGCGGGAGATTTAAACAGTTTTATGAAGCAACAACCTGCAAGATTCTATATTGATGCCTTAGAGGATTGTGAACTCACCATGATTAGCAAAACAGCCCATGATCAATTAATTGAAACCATACCAGCCTTTGAATCTTACATGAGAATTTTAATGACTAACGCCTACATGGCAAGCCTAAGCAGAACATCTGATTTGATTAGTTTATCTCTAGAAGAACGGTATAAAAATTTCAACACTTCATACCCAAGTATAATTCAAAGAGTACCTCAATATATGATAGCCTCGCATTTAGGGGTATCCCCAGAAACACTTAGCCGCCTTCGAGCAAAGATTGTTGATTAATCAATACCCCAAGTCTTCTTGACTTCTTGACAAATGTCAATGAAACAAGGTGGAAATGTTGAATACCTTTGAAAAAAATATTTTCAAATCGAGTATTCAAAAAAATCCAGAAACCATGTATAAACCTATTAGAACACTACTCATTATTTTATTTATCTCTTGGGGATGTGTTGCAACAGCTCAATTAAATTCAATACCAAAGGATGGGGAAATCTTTGTAAATCCTGAATTTGGAGATAATTTAAATAAAGGCACTAAAGATCATCCTATCAAATCGGTTTATGAAGCTGCGCAACGCATAAATCACGCAAACGGAAAAGGGTCAATAACTATATATCTATCAGAAGGTATACATGGTTTGGACAAGACTGTAACTTTTCATCCTGCAAACTGGCACTTTACAAAAGAAAACCGTTTGACTATTAGAGCAGAAATTTTGCCAGATAGTGTTAGTTGGGATCAAGGCAAGATGCCAGTTATTATTTCAACAATGCCTTTAAACTTCAAACCATATGGCAATGATGACCCTTTACATGGAGCCTCTTACGGACTTCAAATTGAAACAAGCCATGTAACCATTCAAGGTTTGCGTATTTTAGGAACCCCTGTTCATGAAACCCCCAAAGAAGGATATGTTAAAAGAAATTACCCGATAGTTCGTGAAGGTATGGACTTGACTGATTTAAGAATAACACAATGTCTTTTTTTAGGCGATATTCATGCTATACCGAATCACCTATCAATCCTTGCTAGTGGTCACGGAATAGAGGTAGACCATTGTGTTTTTTATGGAGTGAAAGATGCAGTTGTATTTTGGCAAACAAATGAACCTGCAGTAGGTTGTTCTATGCATCATAATTTGATAGTTAATAATTACGGTGGTGCTGTTTGGGCTTGGACAGTAGCCTCAGATTTTAAATATTATAATAATGTTGTATCCAATACGAATGTATTTTGGGAAATTGGCAAAAACGAGCAGATGACCTATAATCTATCAAATTCAATTGTACTTGGTTATAATGAATTGTTGAATAAAAATGGTGGCGCATTTGGATACGGCGAGCCTGCAGATACATCAAAATTAATTTATAAAAATGATGTCATTATCAAGAAAAAAGGTGCTGTTGAATTGGATAAAAATCCTACCAGTAAAAATTATCTTCATCTAAAACCTGGGTCTATAGGTTCAGAATTAGGCGTAGGATTATTCTTGAAATAAAAATTGTTTTTTTAATAGCTTCTATTTTAAAAAGAACCCCAGCAATTGCAATACATCACCCTTGATGCAGGTTGTAAAGACCTTATGAACTAATCGAATTTTAATATTTAAAAAGCAGAATAAAGTTCCTAAACCTATAGTAACTTTATTCTGCTTTATGTTTTTTTGTTAAACACTATAAAGTCACTAGATTACTAACTCCGATGTTGTATACTTAATACAGACTCCTAGTTTTTTCACCAAGGTCAGTGTATATCTGCCTGCCTGTAGGTTTATCAAATCAGCAATATCTTTTGGATTTAGCTTTAGAATAGAAAAAATAAATTAAAACCTGCCCGTACCATAAAAGGTACATTCGAGCGGTCGATAAGTTTTGTCACCTCCTCAGACCTGCCTATCGGAAGGCAGACGAAAATGAAAAGTTTCCTTGCTTACGCACTGCGCATAACTTTGACATAATCCAGCATATAACTATCTCAAAAAAATGCCTGCCTTTTGAGAAGGCAGGCAATAAAGTTCACGAAATATTAGGTTGAAAGCAAATGTTAGTTAGTTTCAGTACTGTTCGTAGCTCAATTATCTTGAGCAATCTTCCCTTTTTAATCTTATTTAAAAAAATGCACGTAAGATTCCTTAAGATTTAAGTTCGCTGGTTGGGGAAATTCAGCATGTACAATTAATGTATTCTCATGATGTTGTTCTAGATTATTTAAAACCTTTCTGTTCAATAACAAAATAGTTGAGTGACCATGATTATCCAATTTATCTAAAACTGTTTTTCCATTAAACTCACATATCCAATGAGTTTCAGCCATATTTTCTTCGTAAAATAATTCTATCGTTGGGGTTTGATAATACTTGAAATCATCTATTGCTTCAAAATCAAAAACTAAACGAAGTAAACCACCATCAACATTTACATCTTCATCTTTAATTCCTAATTCAGCAAATGATAATTTACCCGAACTTGACTCATTAAACTTCACTTTTATCTCTCCTTGGTTTATCTCTACCTTGCTCATGTAATTTTATTTTTATTTTACATTCAAAACTAGGCAACGGTTACTATTAATAATATGACATTTATCAGATAGACTAATTTGTTTTTCTAAAAATTCGCTAGATTATACATACGCGATTAAAAAAGTCGGTACATCGTAGTGACAATGACTCCTTTATTTTTTTCTAAATTGAAACATAATAATTGTTTTACCTCTTTAGCTTTCAAATTAAATGGCGAAGCCAAAAGGTTAACTCCGCTTTGCTTTTTTAGCCGAATTCCCTGTCCTGAAATAATATCTATATTAGGTATAAAATCACCTTCGGGTAAATGTTCTGTTAGTATTACATATTCAAAAGCAGTTAGCTTAAGTACAATACTTTCAATCTCTGCATTCGACAAGTGTTGTAATACCTGTCTCAATAACACACAATCGGCAGTTGGCAAATCATTGACAGCAATATCTAAACATTGAAACTCTAGATTTTCCTGTTTATATTTTTTCTTGTTATATTCTATTAGGTCTTCTACAATATCTACAGCAACATATTTCGCCGAATACTTTACTAGCTCTTTGCCAATGTTAAAATCTCCACACCCTAAGTCGCAAACGGTTATAGGTCTTTCAAAGGAGGTTAAAAAGAAGGCTACAACGTCGATATAAGGGTTCACAATTTCAGGATAATGTGACCCATCGCCAGAATAAAAAACAGAATCATTTTTCCCCCAAAGTTGCATAACATACACCTGCTCCATAGCATCTTTAGTTGGCCATGGCTTCTTTAAGTTTTTCGCTTCATTTTCTTTTTTCGTCACATGAACTTATTTGAGTTGCTCAAACTACCTTAAATACAAAGTGCAGCAAGATAAATATACCTTACTGCACTTTGGTTTAAAAAGTTATTATTTACTTCTGTATGCTTATCCAAGCTTTTACTTTACGTTCTAATAATTCTAATGGCAAGGCACCGCCACCTAGAATAATATCATGAAATCCTTTAATATCAAACTTATTGCCCAATTCTGTTTCGGCCATTTTGCGTAATTCTTGAATCTTAAGCATTCCTATTTTATACGAAGTTGCTTGACCTGGCATTACCATATAACGTTGCACTTCTGCCTTAATAGCACCTTGAGAAATAGAGGAGTTTTCGGTGAAGTATTTAATGGCATCAGCTTCTGTCCATCCTTTAGCATGTATTCCTGTATCGACTACCAATCGAATAGCTCTCCAAATTTCGTTCACTAAACGACCAAAATCGTAATACGGATTTTGGTAACCGCCCATTTCTTTTGCCAATGCTTCTGAATATAATCCCCAACCTTCGCTGTAAACACTAAAACCTGCTTGTGTCCTAAACTTAGGTACCGATTCTAACTCTTGGGCAATAGAAATTTGCATGTGATGCCCAGGGTTTCCTTCATGATAAGCGACACCTTCCATGGTAGATTTTGGCATCGCATTCATATCTGATAAGTGAACATAATACGTTCCTGCCCTAGAACCATCTGGCGTACCTGCCGAATAATGTTGTGGTGCACCATCTTGCTCACGAAATGCTTCCACTCTTTTTACCTGTAATTTTGCTTTTGGTAAGATTCCGAAATAGTCTGGTAACTTCTTTGTCAAATCATCTAAATACTTCGTTGACTCATCTAGATAGCCTTGTCTTCCCTCATCTGTATTCGGAAAGAAAAATTGTTTATCGGTATTTACAAAATTGAAAAATGCATTTAAATCACCCTTAAACCCAACTTTTTCTTTAATAGCCATCATCTCTCCTTTAATTCTGGCAACCTCCTTCAATCCGATTTCATGAATCTCATCAGCAGTTAATCCTGTTGTTGTAAAAACCTTTAATCTATAATTATAAAAATCTTTTCCATTCTCATGGCGACTAACGCCCGTGGGTGTCGCTTCAGCATTATCCACTTCACTCTCTAACCAAGTTAATAGATTGGAATAAGCGGGTTTAAAATAATCGTTTATTGCCTTATCAGACTGCTCTTTAAGGGATGCAGCTTCATCAGAAGTTATTTTTTCGGAAGTTACCAGGGCATCAATTTTACCATTCATATCATTTAATACCGGTGTACCATCTTTCAATGCCTTTGTTTGGACAATAACGGTTTGAAAAGCAAATTTTGGAGGTAATATACCGGCAGCAGCCTGCTCTTTTGCTCTTACTATCAATTGGTCTATACCTCTGGCTGTTTCCTTAATTCTAGATATATAGGCATTCATATCTGAAAGGCTATCTACCTTATGAAAATTGATTAAGTAACTTGGAAGTCGCGTATGCAAGCCACGCATTTGGTCAAACACATAATCCATATTTTCAAAAACTGCACCTTCTTTCATGATTTCGTATTGATACACCCATAAATCATAAGAAGTTTTGTCTGCATCATTTAGTTTATCATAGTCAAATTTTTCTTTTAGCTCTTTTGTGCTTTCTGCATACCAAGCCAATTCTTTCTCCTCTGCAGCCTTACTTAAATCATCAATTTTATCATACTGGTCTTTGCGTCCTTGAGCGGTAAGACCTAACGGACTCATTTGTAATTGCTCTTCGTATTTATCATCGAACCATTTGTTCAATTCCGCCGTTTGGTCAATTTCTGGCTTCACTTCTTCTTTACAAGATGATAGTAGTAGAAAAGCAATTGAGAAGGTAGTTGCAATGGCTGTAGTAATTAGTTTTTTCATAATTGTTTAGTTTGATTTCAGTCCGTCATCGTTGTGTTAGTCAATGCTAATACCAAATAAATTTGGAAGGAGATTAAAGATATACCAAATTGTTGAAACCCATTCTTTCACCTAAAGAATTCCTAATAAAACAACATTCTTAATTTGATGAAATTTTTTATAGATTGATAAGATGTTCGTTAAATTCCATTTACGATAAAATCATCTGTATGTAGTATCTTAGAACAACGACAGGAAAGCTCAATAGAAGGTTATTCTAAATCACCTTTATCTAAGCTTTTGTAAGCTAATAAAATCAGACTATGAAACAACTTTTCATTCTAATATGTTGCCTGCTTTTTGGGTGTAATCAACCTCAGCAAACAGTTATATCAACAGACACAGGTAAAATTGAAGGTAGTTTCAACGTAGACAAAACAGTTCGTGTTTTTAAAGGAATACCCTTTGCTGCACCACCTATAGGTGATTTAAGGTGGAAAGCTCCCCAACCTACAGCCGCTTGGGATGGTATTCTACCATGCACCGAGTTTGGACCGAGCCCAATTCAAAATGCACCTGAACCTTTCTATTGTTGGACCGAAGAATTTATCGCCAAACCCGAACCCATAAATGAAGATTGTTTATACCTCAACGTTTGGACAACCGCAAAATCAGAAAACGAAAAACAGCCGGTTATCGTTTGGATTTATGGAGGCGGACTCACCAGCGGCTCTGCCAATTGTGATATTTATGATGGTGAAGAACTGGCTAAAAAAGGTGTTGTATTTGTAAGCATCAACTACCGTGTTGGCATACTTGGCTTTATGGCGCACCCTGAGTTAAGCAAAGAATCTGGCAATAATGCATCGGGTAATTATGGTTTTATGGACCAAATAGCAGCACTAAAATGGGTGAAAAAAAATATCAATGCATTTGGGGGCGACCCTAATAATATAACAATCGCTGGGCAATCTGCAGGGGCATTCAGCGTAAATACCTTAATTGCCTCTCCCCTTGCCGAAAACATCTTTCACAAAGCCATTTTACAAAGTGGCGGATTATTAGGGAGTAATAGGGCACAAACCTTAAATGAGGCTGAGGCTACAGGGCAACGATTTATGGAAAAAGCTAAAGTAACTACCATTGAAGAACTGCGGCAATTACCTGCAGAAGAATTGCAAAGTATAAGCAATGATTCAGAAATAGGTAGAGTCGGAATTACAGAAGACGGCTACGTTGTACCGAAAGGTTTACTAGCTTATTTTAAAGATGGCAAACAGCAACAGATACCAGTAATTTCTGGTTGGGTAACAGGTGATGGAGATTTTCTAGGGGGAAATGAAATGACTGTTGAAAAATATAAGGAAGAAGCAATTGCAAATTATGGTGATAAAGCAGCCTCTTTTTTAGCGCTTTTTCCGGCAGATACAAATGAGGATGTCAAAAAAATGAAAAGTAAATTAGGTATGCTAAATTTTGCGGGGGTGCCTTCACACCTATTGGCAAATTATAATACACAATCAAGTTATTTATATCAGTTCGGCCATGTACCCCCCGAAAAACAAAACTTCCCAAACTACGGTGCTTTTCACACCTCAGAAGTACCGTATGCACTGCATACGCTACATACATGGAATCGAGATTGGCAACCTTTGGATAAAACAATAGAGGACGCTCTATCCTCCTACTGGGTTAATTTTGCAAAAACAGGAAATCCGAATGGTGACAACCTACCCAATTGGAATACGTACGACAAACAATCTGGCAACATTATGGTCATAGAAGACACAACATTAAGTTCAAAAGTTGGGTTTCTGAAAAGTGAATTAGATTTTTTGGCGGAATTATAAATCCAAGATTAAACCATTACGATAGCTGACAAAAACACACTATAAAGCACTATATTTAATCACATCAAGTTATTTGTCATCACCTACAAATAACTTGATTTTAACATTTAAAATATTCAGTTCCATGAAGATACATTTCAATTATTTAACCTTTCTATTTCTTTTATTATCTGGCAGTATTTTTGCACAAACAACGTTAGATTCCTTATCAATAAAAGCGTCTTTTAATTTTGGCAAATCTGTAGCCGTATTTGGTGGCTCTGTTTCCGTTATTCCGGAAAGTGATAGCGCAAAAGTTTTATGGGAGAAACATTTAGGGTTGACCATTACAAACTATGGAGTTCCAGGTGCTGGTTTTTCTTCTTTACAAGGAAAATCTATGCAGCAGCAAGTAGATGAAGCGGGTGTATTTGATATTTATATACTTTGGGCTTCAACAAATGATTATACGAATAATAGAGAAGTAGGTTCCTATACTGATTATACAGAATTTGACAATTATAATGCTGAAAAACTAACCACCCAGGCTGGAGGCATTAACTATTGTATTAAAAAGATTTATGAAATAAACCCTAATGCAACTATATACTTCTTTACATCAAGTAAAGCTTTTAATGATAGAGGCGCCTATGATCCATTTTACACAGAAGGTATGGTACAGCATGTTGATATGCAAAAAATGATTTGTGAACTCCATGGTATTCCGGTTCTTGACCAGTTTCTTTTAGGGGGTTACAACATATACAATAAGGATTTGTATTATCGTGACCCAATTCATATGAATGTAGTGGGCTATAAAAAACTAGGTGAATTACAAGTCTCATTTTTAGCTTTTCCGTAGTAAGAAACGGTACCCTTTAAAAAATTGATTACGTGCTAGATGACACATATATAGTTACTTAATGAGAATGAAACATTTGCTTTAACCCATTTGTTTTAAATAAAAATCTATAATTACATTTACACACATGCCATCAAAAAATACTTTGCCAAAGAAGTGCATAATTAATTGTTGAATTTAACAATTAATTTACTAATGAAGTTAAATACCCAATTACTGCATCAATTCATAATCTAGCTCCAAAAAATCTTCAACGAATGCAGTCCAGTAGGTATTAACGAAAGTGGTATGTTCTGGATGTTGGTTATATTCGTTGTACGTTTCTATAGAAATAAAATCCATAGAAAGTGCATAATCAAAATGGCTCTTCGCACTAATTTGACGTAGACATTCAAAATTTTTAATTCCGGGTATTGAACGGAGTTCTGTGGCAGCTTTCAAAAAGATTGATTCTTCCGCAGAACCTTTTGCATACTTTAGTTTAAACGTTACGGTATGTTTAATCATTTGTATAATTTTAAAGCTGGCAAAGTACAGAAAATATATACGTTTATAATTATAATTTTGAATCTAGAAAATAACAAAGCAACGAATTTGTTCGATGTATAGGTGAAGAGAATTTGGTTGCACTACATACACACCAAACATGGCCTGGCAATGATCAGTATGTTACCATGGGTTTTTTTAGATTTGATACAAATGAAAAAATTTGTGAGCATTGAGATTCCATTCAATTGATTCCTGAAAAATCTGAAAACCCGAATACCATGTATTAACTACTTTTAAAAACTTTAAAAATCAAACATTTAAACATTTAAACAAGATGAAAAATATAATAATACAAGGTATTAATTGGGATGCCAAATCTTCGTTTCAAAAGGGTCCAGCAAAAGCACCAGACTTAATTAGAAAAGCACTTTATAGCGATTCAATGAATCTATGTAATGAGTATGGCATCTCTATTGATACCGATACCATTGCAGACAAAGGTGATTTTATCATCAAAGATTATTTTGATATTATAACGACCACGAAAAAGCATCTTTCAACAGATTCAAAAGTGCTTACTTTGGGCGGTGACCACTCTATCACCTTTCCTATTATAAAAGCCTATCATGACCAGTACCCGAAACTTGACATTTTACATATAGATGCGCATGCCGATTTATATCATGATTATGAAGGCGACCCCTATTCTCATGCTTGCCCTTTTGCTCGAATTATGGAAAATGGTTTTGCAGTGAAATTGGTTCAAGTAGGTATCAGAACTTTAAATCCACATCAAGCGGCACAGGCAAAGAAATACAAGGTTGAAATACATGAGATGCGTAATTTAAATTTAGACAACATTCCTAAATTCGAAAATCCACTTTATATCTCTTTAGATATGGATGGTTTTGACCCTGCCTTTGCGCCTGGCGTATCTCATCATGAACCAGGCGGACTTTCATCTCGACAGGTCATCAACTTAATTCAAAGTATTGATACGGTAGTGGTCGGTGCAGATATTGTAGAATATAACCCTGACCGTGATTTTCAAGATATGACTGCTTATTTGGCTGCCAAGATGATGAAAGAGCTTTTAGGCAAAATGATGGAGCGCTAAGTATATATTCCGTTAAAACCTTATATTGAGCTTTCTCAAAACCAAACCAACGATGTCCAATACCCTAAGTACATTTTTGAAACTACATAAGATTTCATTTTTATTAGCGGTATTAAGTTTCGTTTTCTACTTTACATTTGCGTACCACCTAGAGCGAACGGACTTTATAAAACTACTCACCTTATTTTTTGCTTTATTTTTTCTCTGCTTCAAATTAATTCAGTTTCAAAAGCTAAACTTCAAATTTCTCTTAGGGATAGGTGTTATTTTTAGGTTTATATTTTTATTTACAGAACCCAATCTTTCACAAGACTTTTATCGATTTATATGGGATGGGCACTTAGTAGCCAATGCCATTAACCCTTACTTACACACGCCCAATGAGTTGATAAAAAACATTGCGACTATAATACCAAATGCCAATCAGCTTTATGAAAGCATGGGTAGTTTAAGTGCAAAACACTACAGTAATTACCCACCATTAAATCAGCTTATATTCGGTTTGGCAGCCCTTATTGGCGGTAAAAGTATGTTTGGCTCATTAGTAGTAATGCGATTTACGATTATTTTAGCTGACCTCGGTATCTTCTATTTCGGAAGAAAACTATTGAAAAACCTCAACAAATCGCCCCAATTAATTTTCTGGTACTTTTTAAATCCGTTAGTCATTATTGAACTTACAGGCAACCTACATTTTGAGGGAGTCATGTTATTCTTCTTTATTTCTTCTATGTTTCTTTTATCTATAGAGAAATGGAAATGGGCTGCAGTAATTTTGGCATGTTCCATTTCTATAAAATTAGTACCCTTATTATTCTTGCCTCTCTTCTTCACCTATTTAGGATGGAAGAAAAGTATCATGTTCTATTTAATCATAGGAAGTACCTCTGTTCTACTTTTTATACCCTTCTACACACCAGAGTTCATTGGTAATTATACCAAAACCTTAAGCCTTTGGTTTTCAAATTTTGAGTTTAATGCAAGTATCTATAATATAGTAAAGCGCACGGCAGTTCAATTTAATGCCAAGCCATGGGAATTCATAAAAATATATGGTAAAATCACCCCTATATTGACTATTACAGTGGTAGTGCTTTTTACATTTCTACCTAAAAGAAAAGATTTAAATAAGGTACTTGCCTCAATGATGTGGGTATTGGCTATATACTATTTCATGTCGACCACGATGCACCCTTGGTATTGTATTTTCTTAGTTCTTCTCGCCATCTTTACTTCTTACCGTTATGCCATTATATGGTCTGCTGCCATCGTACTAAGTTATTTTGCGTATTCCCAGCCAGATTTTAAAGAAAACTTATGGCTGCTCGCTCTTGAATATATTTCAGTATATGGCTTCTTAATTTATGAAATAGTTGCACATAATAACAAAAAGTAAAGTTTTTGTAAAAATTTTCGCAAGGGTGATGTCAAATAAATATAATTTGTACATTTACCCTGTAATGAACGAAAAAATCTACTTTTTATATAGTACCGTAAGCCCAGTTGCTCTTGCGCGTCCGTTCACATCTCGCCGTCGTCGCCCGTAAGGGTAAGATATATTTATGGAATTAGGTGAGTCCATTTCCGCACAGAAAATCAAAATTATTTTTTACACTTTTAAATCTATTTGGCAATGAACTTAATTGTTGCTAACGAATCACATTTTAAATACGCCCAAGATATTTGTGATACTATTGCAGATTCTGCAAAAATTCGTGGAACAGGTATTGCAAAGCGTACTCCTGAATATATTCGGAGAAAACTATCTAACGGTAATGCCATACTGGCCTTAGACGGAGATAAATTTGCCGGCTTCTGCTATATTGAAGTCTGGGGGCATGAGAAATTTGTAGCAAATTCAGGGCTTATCGTCCATCCTGATTATCGAGGCCAAGGTCTTGCAAAAAGCATAAAAGCCAAAATCTTTGAATTGAGTAGGAAGAAATTTCCTGATGCTAAAATATTTGGTATTACCACAGGCTTAGCGGTTATGAAAATCAACTATGAATTGGGGTATAAACCTGTGACTTTTTCAGAACTGACCGATGACCCAGAATTCTGGAAAGGTTGTCAAACATGTAAAAACTTTGATATACTTACACGTACAGAGCAAAAAATGTGTTTATGTACCGGTATGCTCTATGATGCTAACGGAAAGAAAAAAACTGACGAAGTCAAACAAGTAAACAGTAAAGCCTTTACAAGATTAAAAAGTATCAAGGAAAGTTTGTTCCTTAGAAAAAAAGAAGAAAAAAGTAAGTAATTGTTAAAAGAGTGTTTGTAATCATCATTCCACTTCCATAACAATCAAATACAGAAAAACACATTAAAATGAAATTAGTTTTAGCCTATAGCGGTGGATTAGACACATCTTACTGCGCAAAATATTTATCAAAAGACAAAGGATTTGAAGTACACGCGGTAAGTGTAAATACTGGTGGATTTTCAGCTGAAGAAATTAAGGAAATTAAGGAAAAAGCACTTAAACTAGGTGCGACTTCCTATACCTCAATCGATGCTGTACAGACATTCTATGAAAAAGTAGTAAAGTACCTAATTTTCGGCAATGTGCTTAAAAACAACACCTACCCTCTTTCGGTAAGTGCAGAGCGAATTGTTCAGGCCATAGAAATTGTCAACTACGCTAAAAAAGTAGGTGCCAAATATATTGCGCATGGCAGTACAGGTGCTGGTAACGACCAAGTACGTTTCGATATGATTTTTCAAATCATTGCTCCAGAAATTGAAATCATCACCCCTATTCGTGATAATAAATTGGCCAGAGAAGCTGAAATAGCTTATTTGAAAGAAAATGGAGTTGATTACCCTTGGGAGAAAGCCAAATACTCTATAAATAGAGGACTTTGGGGAACTTCAGTTGGTGGTGAGGAAACTTTAACTTCTGACAAGGCTTTGCCCGATAATGCATACCCAAGCCAGTTACAAGAAAAAAATCCTGCAGATATCACCTTAACTTTTGAAAAGGGAGAATTGGTTGCGGTAAATGGCGTAAAAGGCGATCCTGTCAGTAATATTGAAAAGGTTGAAGCCATTGCATCTAAATATGCCATTGGCAGAGATATTCACGTTGGCGACACTATTATTGGTACTAAAGGTAGAGTCGGTTTTGAAGCCTCTGCTGCACTACTAATTATAAAAGCGCATCATTTATTGGAGAAGCATACGCTTACCAAATGGCAACAATACCAAAAAGAACAACAAGGTAATTTCTACGGCATGCTATTGCATGAAGGCAATTACCTAGATGCGGTAATGAGAAATATAGAAACCTTTTTGACCGACACTCAAAAAACAGTTTCTGGTGATGTATTTGTTGGCTTGTACCCTTTTCAGTTTAGGTTGCATGGCATTTCATCTAAACATGATTTAATGACCGAGGCTTTCGGTAAATATGGAGAGGTTAATAAAGGCTGGTCTGCAGATGATGCTAAAGGCTTTATAAAAATTCTTTCCAATTCAGGTAAAATTTATAACCATGTAAATGGAAATATTTAGAAGATTGGAAAACAAATTATACTGTCCGGTCTAGCGCAGTCGAGACCTAAAAAGTTAAAAAAAATGATTAAAGCAGGTATTATAGGCGGATCAGGTTATACGGGGGGCGAACTTATTCGAATCCTATTAAACCATCCGGCTACGGAAATCGATTTTGTATACAGTACTACAAGAGCTGGTAAAAGAGTAACCACAGCACACCCCGATTTATTGGGAGTTACAGATTTAGAATTTACAGGAAATATAAACCTGAATGTAGATGTTGTATTCCTATGTTTGGGCCACGGTAATTCTACAGCATTTTTAAAGGAGCATGATTTTTCATCTGATACTAAAATCATTGATTTAAGTAATGACTTTAGGTTACATAAAGATGCGGATTTTGATGGAAAGAAATTTATTTACGGTCTGCCAGAACTTTTCAAAAAGGAAATTGAAAATGCCCAATATATTGCCAATCCGGGTTGTTTTGCAACTGCTATTCAATTAGCATTGCTTCCCTTAGCGAAGGCAAATTTATTGGAGAATGAAGTTCATATTAATGCCGTTACGGGTAGTACTGGCGCAGGTGTTAGTCCGTCAGCAACCTCGCATTTTTCATGGAGAAACAATAACGTAAGTTGGTACAAACCTTTTACCCATCAACATTTGGGCGAAATCAATGAAAGTATACATTCCCTACAGGAAAATTCTGGGAATTTATTTTTTATGCCGAATAGAGGGAATTTTACTCGTGGAATTTTAGCTACTTCGTATACCAAATTTGAAGGTGAGTTGGCAGATGCAGAAAAAATTTATCATGCTTTTTATAAGAATGCCGTATTCACTCAAATTTCTGAGGAACCTATCAACTTAAAACAAGTAGTGAATACCAATCAATGTCATGTGCATTTACACAAACACGATGATATTCTATTAATTACATCAGCTATTGACAATTTAATAAAGGGTGCATCGGGTCAGGCAGTACAGAACATGAATTTAATATTCGGACTAGAAGAAGATTTAGGTCTCAATTTAAAAGCTGGTGTATTTTAAAATGGTTGATGAAAAATAAAATTTAATTATTATCCCAAGAATGGGATTTAGAAATTATAAGTGATGAATTCAATGTTGTTCTTAAAACGTACTTATTACGCTGAACTCATTACTAAACACAAATAAAATTATGAAAATAGCCATTATAGGTGCGGGCAACTTAGGTCTTTCAATTGCAAACGGAATTCTAAACAGTAATGGTGCTACTACCATGTACCTTACCAAAAGAGATACAAAATCTATTCTCGATTTTGAAAAACACAACAAGGTGACTGTAACGACTGATAACCGTTTGGCTATTCAGAATTCAGATATTTTAATATTTGCCGTACAACCTGTTCATTTTGCAGGAATCTTAGAAAGTGTAAAAGATTTATTGAACGAAAATCATGTGATTATTTCTACCATAACCGGTTTTGGCATCGACAAAATAGAAGGGGTTATTGGCAAGGACAATTATATTATTAGAAGTATGCCCAATACAGCTATATCGGTAGGTAAGTCAATGACTTGTATCTGTAGTAACGAGAAAGGTAAAAAGCGAATTGACTTAGCGAAAGCTATTTTTAATAGAATGGGACATTCTATGGAAATTCCTGAAAGCCAAATGCAAGCTGCAACAGTAATTTGCGCCAGTGGTGTCGCATTTTGGATGCGTTTAATACGCGCCACCACCCAAGGTGCTATACAGCTAGGTTTCGATGCTCAAGAAGCACAAGAATTAGCCATGCACACCTGTAATGGCGCCGCTAGTTTACTTATTGAATCTGGCAATCACCCAGAGGAAGAAATAGATAGGGTAACTACTCCAATGGGTTGTACTATTACCGGTTTAAACGAGATGGAACACCAGGGTCTTAGCTCATCGTTAATTCGCGGTATTGTTGCATCTTATGATAAGATTACAGAATTTAAAACAAAGTAAAACACCTTTACCAAATTAGTTCTAATTTGAACTTGAATTTTTTGAACTATGAAATTATTCGACGTTTACCCATTATATAATGTAACTCCGGTTTCGGCTAAAGGAATTGTAGTTACTGATGATAAAGGCCAAGATTATTTAGATTTTTATGGCGGCCATGCCGTTATATCTATTGGCCATTCTCACCCTCATTACATAAAACGCTTAAAAGACCAATTAGACAAAATCGGTTTTTACAGCAATGCAGTTCAAAATCCGCTTCAAGAAGAGTTGGCCGAAAAACTAGGCCGACAATCGGGTTGTGAAGATTATAATTTATTTATGTGTAATTCTGGTGCAGAGGCAAATGAGAATGCTCTTAAAATGGCTTCATTTGTGACAGGAAAATCTAAAGTCATTGCATTTAAAAACGGTTTCCATGGTCGTACATCGGCTGTGGTAGCTGCAACGGATAATCCTTCAATTAATGCACCTATCAACCAACAACAAAAAGTAAACTTTTTAGAACTTAATGACATTAAAGGTTTTGAAAATGAGATTGTTAAAAAGAATGTTTGCGCAGTAATTATTGAATCGATACAAGGTGTTGGAGGTTTAGATGAACCAACCACAGAATTTTTTCAAAAAGTTGCATCACTCTGTAAAGAGAATGGTGTTTTTTTAATTGCAGATGAAGTTCAATGTGGATTTGGGAGAAGCGGTAAATTCTTCGGATTTCAGCATCACGATATACAACCAGATATCATAAGTATTGCAAAAGGAATGGGAAATGGATTTCCTGTAGGTGGTATTTTAATTCATGAAGGTATCAGTGCTAAATTCGGGATGCTCGGCACCACCTTTGGTGGCAATCATTTGGCCTGTGTGGCTACTTTAGCAGTTCTTGAAGTGTTAGAACAAGAAAATCTTATAAAGAATGCTGAAGAATTAGGCCTTTACTTCAATGAAAAGGCAAAAGAAATTCCACAAGTAAAACGTGTAAAAGGTCGCGGATTAATGCTTGGACTTGAGTTTGATTTTCAAGTAGCTGATTTACGCAAAAAATTGATATACGACCATCACCTATTTACAGGGGGCGCCAAAGACAAAACGGTGTTACGAATTTTACCTGCTTTGAATATTACAAAACAAGATTTAGATATTTTCTTTAAAGCTCTTAAGACTGCTTTAGCATGAAAAAAATTCTCAGTTTAGAAAAAAGGAATGCTGTACTATTGCGTATGGCCGACTTGGTACGACAAGAAGAATCAATATTACTATCTGCCAATGATAAAGATTTGAGTTCATTTGAATCTGATGACATCGCGATGGTCGACCGATTAAAGGTGAATAAAAAAAAGGTAGGCGAAATGGTCTATTCTTTAAAACAACTGGCCGCACTTGACGACCCTTTACATATAGAACGTTTTCAATTTACACATGATAACGGACTTGAAATAAGTAATAAAACCGCACCTTTTGGTACGATACTGATTATTTATGAATCTAGACCTGATGTAACTATTGAAGCTGCGGGCATTGCTTTTAAATCTGGAAATAAAATTTTATTGAAAGGTGGAAAAGAATCGTTGAATTCAAATTTAGTACTCGTAAACCTATGGCACAAGGCATTAGAAGCGTGTGATTGTGCTAAAGATTGGATAACCTATCTTAATTTTTCAAGAGAAGAGACTCAGAAATTCTTAGAAAAGCCGACTGAAAAATTGGACTTAATTGTGCCTAGAGGTGGTGAGCGATTGATTTCGTTTGTAAAACAGCATGCACAGTGCCCCGTAATCGTTAGTGGTCGAGGCAATAATTTTGTCTATGTTTCACATGAGGCAGATTTACAAATGGCCTTAGACGTTATTATAAATGCTAAAACAACTAAAATATCGGCTTGTAATGCTGCGGACAAAGTTATTATTTCAAGGGATTTACCACGAAAAATGGAATTCTTAAATCTTTTAGTACAGTCTTTAAAAAAGTATAATGTTGAAATTTTAACCGATGCTAAATTAGCGGGATTAGAAGGTACTTCACAAATGGATGATGAATCGGTTTGGTACGAAGAGTTTTTAGATTATAAAATCGTTATCGGTCAAGTACCTGATGTTGACGAAGCAATTCAGCACATCAACACCTATGGTGGCGGCCATTCGGCAGCAATCATCACCAAAAACGAAGAAGAAGCAGATACATTTATGCAATCTGTAGATACGGCAGCCGTATACCATAATGCATCGACTCGTTTTACCGATGGCGGACAATTTGGTCTTGGTGGCGAATTAGCCATAAGCACTGACAAGCTACATCAACGCGGCCCAATTGGCCTTCAACATTTGGTAACCAACAAATGGTTTGTAAAAGGTAATGGGCAGATTAGATAGATGATGGTTGATGAAAATAAATTATAATGTACGGTTGAGCAAAATCGAGACCCAAAAGTTAAACGAAAATTACTAGAAGCCAAAAGTAAAATTAGAATGTTAAAAAAAAGAATTTTATTAAAAATAGGCTCCAATACGTTAACCAAAGATACCGACCATATCTCTCGAGGTAAGATTGAGGATATTGGTAGGCAAATAGCAGCCTTAAAAGAAGATTACGAATTCATAATTGTAAGTTCTGGTGCAATTGCAGCTGCTAAACAATTCGTGAAACTTGAACATAACGGTGAGGAAATTAATGTAAAACAGGCTCTTGCATCAATTGGTCAGCCACATCTAATGCGTATTTTTCAAGAAAATTTTCGTGAGTTAGGTCTATTTACATCACAATGCCTTCTATCCTATTCCGACTTTGAAAGAGAACAGTCTAGAGTGAATATCAAAAACACTATAAACGTGTTGGTCGCCAATAATTTCATCCCCATTATTAATGAGAATGATACGGTAGCCACAGATGAAATAAAGTTTGGCGATAATGATAAATTGGCAGGCCTAACGGCTTCACTTTTATCTGCAGATATTTTAATTATTGCCACCAATACAGATGGTATTTATACAAAGGCGTCTTTATCTACAGCTTCACCAAAAACTATTGAAGTTGTTTCAGATTTAAGTGAATTACAACACGAAATTGGTGATTCAAAATCAAGTCATGGTACTGGTGGAATGCAATCAAAAATCGACGCAGCTACTATTGCTAAAAAAGCAGGTATTGAAACATGGATTACGAATGGTCTAACCGATAATTTCATAACCGATGCTATTGAAAATAGGAGCATTTTTACAAAAATTAAAGCATGAAAAATTACCTTTCCATAAATGATATCGACTCTTTATCCACATGGGTAAAAGAAGCTATTTCCCTTAAAAAACAACCTAGAAAATTTAAAGAATTAGGTAGTGACAAAACAATCGGCCTTTTGTTTTTTAATAACTCACTACGTACTCGTTTAAGCACTCAAAAAGCAGCCATGAATTTGGGCATGGAAGTTATTGTTATGAACTTTGGAAGTGAAGGTTGGGCACTAGAATATGCCGATGGCACTATTATGGACCAAGGTACTTCTGAACATATAAAAGAAGCAGCACAGGTAATTTCTCAATACTGCGATATTATTGCCATACGTGCTTTTGCTGGTTTAGTTGATAAAGAAAAGGATGAAGCTGAAGAAGTCTTAAATGGTTTTAAAAAATACGCTAACGTACCAATCGTAAATATGGAAAGTTCTGTTGGCCATCCTTTACAAGCACTCACAGATGCTATTACGATGGAGGAACAGAATTTTAAAAACGATCCGAAAGTGGTTCTTTCTTGGGCACCTCACCCAAAAGCTTTACCGCATGCCGTTGCCAATTCATTTGTTCAAATGATGCAGAAGCAAAATGCCGATTTTGTAATTACGCATCCGGTAGGTTATGAATTAGACCCGAACATTACCAAAGATTCTAAGATTGAACACGATCAAGATAAAGCTTTAGAAAATGCTGATTTCGTTTATGTAAAGAATTGGAGCAGCTACTCTGACTACGGTCAAATAAAATCACAAGATAAAACCTGGCAAATGACCTTAAAGAAATTAGGAAATGCCAAATTCATGCACTGCCTTCCTGTTCGTAGAAATGTGGTCGTAGCAGATGAGGTATTAGACAGCAAACAATCCTTAGTTATTGAGCAAGCGAATAATAGAACGTTTGCCGCACAATTGGTTTTAAAAAAAATACTGGAAAATTTAAATTAAAAAAATGGCCGACAAACTAGTACATAAAGTAGCTATTATTACCGGAGCAACAAGCGGCATGGGAAAAGCCATAGCGCATACTTTTGTTGCAAATGGGGCTAAGGTCATTTTATCGGGTAGAGATGAAGAACGTGGCAAAGCATTAGAAAAAGAATTAGGTGAGCACTCTATTTTTATCGCTGGTGATGTTAGAAATTCAGCCTACAATGAGCAACTTGTTAATTCGGCTATTGAACATTTCGGAAGACTAGACATCCTTTCAATGAACGCTGGTATTTTAGGATTAGGAAGCGTTACCGAACTACCGGATGCCTTGTGGAAGAACACAATGGACACCAACCTATCATCCATTTTTTATCTTTCTAAATACGCTATCCCCGAAATGGAAAAGAACGAAGGTTCATCCATTTTAATCAATGCTTCGATTGCAGCCTATAAAAGTTTTCCAAATCATCCTGCGTATTGTGCCTCAAAGGCAGGTTCACTTGCATTAATGCGACAAATGGCAGTTGAATACGCTCCACAAATAAGGGTGAATGCTATATGTCCTGGGCCAGTAGATACTCCACTACTTTGGGATTCTGCAAGGGCCTTTAGTGACCCAACAAAAGCTGTTGAAAATGCAGCTAGCAAAACATTATTAAATCGATTAGGCAAACCTAATGACATAGCTAATCTTGCGTTATTTTTAGTTTCAGAAGATGCCTCATGGATAACAGGATCCGCAATGACTATTGATGGAGGAATTTTAAATGCATAAAATGAAAGAGAAACTTTCCATAGTAAAAATTGGCGGTAATGTAATTGAAGATGAAAAGGCACTAGATATATTTCTTACTGCATTTTCAAAATTAGAAGGGCTAAAAATATTGGTACATGGTGGAGGTAAATTAGCAACACAACTAGCAACACGACTTGGCATTAAATCTAATCTTGTCGATGGTAGACGCATTACCGACAAAGCTACCGTTGATATTATCACCATGGTATATGCTGGTTTGGCAAATAAAAAAATTGTTGCTCAGCTACAGTCTAAAAAAGTAAATGCCATAGGCTTGAGTGGTGCTGACGGCAACAGCATACAAGCACATAAAAGACCGGTAAAAGATATAGATTATGGATTTGTTGGCGATATTGATGGTGTAAATTCTGAATTACTAAAAAACTTTTTATCAATAAATTTAACTCCAGTTTTTTGTGCAATTTCCCATGACGGCAAAGGTCAATTATTGAATACGAATGCAGACACGATTACCTCAGAAATTGCGATTGCCATGGCATCAGATTTCGATACGACTCTATATTATTGCTTTGAGAAAAAAGGCGTTCTATTAGATATAAATAATAGTGAAAGTGTTGTTAAATATATAAATACTGCCAAATACAAAGAATTATTATCCCAAGGAATAATAGCAGATGGTATGTTACCAAAACTTCACAATTGTTTTCATGCATTAGAGAACGATGTAGAAAAAGTATGCTTAGGTGATGACTCTATGTTAGATAAAAACGCTGAATTGTTCACCACGTTAACCTTATAGAATGAATCAAACAAAACTTATAGAAAGTGCAATAGAATTATTGAAAGAGTTGATTTCAATAGAATCTTTTTCTAAAGAAGAGGATAAAACTGCTGATGCTATTCAAACCTGGTTAGCAAAATTCAATGTACCAACAGAACGAGACCTCAACAATGTAATTGCCAAGAATAAACACTGGGATAATTCTAAGCCTACCCTACTGTTAAATTCACATCATGATACTGTAAAACCCAATACCGCTTATACAAAAGACCCTTTTCACCCACATGTTGACAATGGAAAATTATTTGGATTGGGAAGTAATGATGCGGGCGGACCCTTGGTATCTCTTTTAGCAACCTTTGTTCATTATTACCACGCCGAAAACTTAAATCATAATATTTTGATGGTGGCCTCGGCAGAAGAAGAGAATGCTGGAGAAAACAGCTTGCGAGGTTTACTACCGAAGCTACCACAAATAGATGTTGCTATTGTTGGCGAACCCACCTTAATGCAACTTGCCATTGCTGAAAAAGGACTCGTCGTTTTTGACGCTATTGTAAAAGGCACTCCTTCACATGCTGCACACCCTAATGCAGATAATTCAATTTATAAATCAATCGCTGTTTTAGAATGGTTCAAAAATTACAAATTCGAAAAAACATCAGAGGCACTAGGTGATGTGAAAATGACGGTTACCCAAATTAGTGCAGGTTCGCAACACAATGTAGTACCGGCACAAGTAGATATGGTGGTTGATGTGCGGGTAAACGATTCTTATTCAAATAAGGAAATTGCAGATTTATTAAAGAAGGATGCCCCATGCGAATTAAAGGAGCGATCTTTACGTCTCAATTCATCTAAGATAAATATAGACCATCCGCTAGTGAAATCAGGTATTGCTTTAGGTCGAACAACCTATGGTTCACCTACACTTTCGGATCAAGCGGCTTTAAGTTGTCAATCACTAAAATTAGGTCCTGGTGATAGTACACGTTCTCATTCCGCCAACGAATTTATTTATGTTCAGGAAATTGAAGAGGGTATAGATTTGTATATTAAAATATTAAAAGGCTTCTTGCAATAAACAATAATCTTTTAGCAATGCACAATTGACAATTGTTCGTTGATAATTGAAAACTGACTTAAAATGAAACTCTGGGATAAAGGATTTAGCACTGATAAAAAGATTGACCATTTCACTGTTGGCAATGATAGAGAATTAGATTTGCACTTAGCCAAGTACGATGTTATCGCATCAAAAGCACACGCTAAAATGCTAGGTGAAATTGGTTTGTTAACTCCCAAAGAAACCAAAGAACTTGTTAATGAGCTAAACAATATTGCTGCAAGAATAGAAAAGGGTACTTTCTCTATAGAAAAATCTTTTGAGGACATGCATTCGAAAATTGAATACATGCTTACCCTTAGTTTAGGAGATACTGGTAAAAAAATTCACACAGCACGTTCTAGAAACGATCAGGTTTTAGTGGCTATGCATCTTTATTTAAAAGATGAGTTAGAAGAAATTAAGTCGATGACTAAATCACTTTTTAACCTTCTGTTAGTAAAGGCTCAAGAACATAAAGATGTTATGTTGCCTGGGTATACCCATTTACAAATTGCAATGCCTTCTTCCTTCGGCTTGTGGTTTTCTGCATATGCCGAAAGCCTAATCGATGATTTATACTTTATTGATGCTGCTTACAAAGTTGTAGACCAAAATCCTTTAGGTAGTGCTGCCGGCTATGGTAGTTCATTTGCTATTGACCGTAGTTTCACTACTAAAGAAATGGGTTTTAGCACTTTAAAATATAATGTAGTCGCCGCTCAAATGAGTAGAGGAAAGGCTGAAAAAGCAACTGCATTCGGTATTGCAAATATCGCTGCAACCCTTTCAAAAATGGCTATGGATATTTGTTTGTACATGAGTCAGAATTTCAACTTTATTTCTTTTCCAGATGAGTTGACAACAGGCTCGAGTATTATGCCACATAAAAAGAATCCGGATGTATTTGAGCTTGTTCGAGGAAAATGCAACAAACTACAATCTATACCAAATCAATTGACTTTAATCATCAATAATCTACCTAGTGGTTATCATAGAGATTTACAATTGGTAAAGGAAATAATCGTTCCGGCGATACAAGACATGAAGGCCTGTTTAGAAATATTGACCTTTAGTCTTAAGGAAATAAGAGTGAACGAAAATATTTTGGACGACCCCAAGTATGATTATTTATTTAGCGTCGATACTCTAAATGAACTCGTGCAAAATGGAATGCCTTTTAGAGATGCCTACAAGAAAATGGGTCAGGAAATTAACGAAGGTACATTTACGCCAAAAAGAGATATTCATCACACACACGAAGGCAGTTTAGGGAATTTATGCTTGAAAGAGATTAATGATAAAATGAAAAAAGTTTAATTCACTTTCACATATTTATCGGAATATATTTTGGTAAACTGTGCCCCAAACGTCACTATTAAACTCGAATAGGAAACCCAAAGCATCACTAAAATTATGCTACCTGCAGCACCGTATGTAGAACCTGGTTCTGCTTTTCCAAAATAGAAGGCTAAAGCATATTTACCTATTAAAAATAACAGTGCGGTAAGTGCTGCACCCACTTTTACGGCTCTCCATCGTACATGTCTGCTAGGTAAATATTTAAACATTGCACCGAAGAGTACGTAAATAAATGTTAGTGATAGAACGATATCTAATACAAAACCTAGTTCTAGCATACCCTCGGGTAGTATTCGTGAAAGTTGCTTTGAGAAGGCCGATAAGAAAGAGGTCAAAACAAAGCTTATCAAAAGCAGAAATCCAAAAATAAGAATAAATCCAAAGCTTTTCAATCGCATAAAAAGCGTTAATAACACTTCATTTGAATATTTCGGTTTTGCGTTCCATATATCATTCAATGCATTTTGAAGCTGATAAAAAACTCCTGTGGCTCCATAAATCAATACTCCTACACCTAATATCGTAGCCACTAAAGAAGTATTTTCACTTCCTCTATCCGCAATCATTTCTTGTATCGATTGTGCCGTTTCTGGACCCATAGCCGATGAGATTTCAGCAAATAATTCTCCACGCACTATTTCTTTTCCCCAAATACCACCTACCAATTCTAATATTAATATAAGAAGACCTGGAAGAGAAAGTATGGCATAATAGGCTATTACCGCACTTATTTGAAATGGTTGCTTTTCCATCCATGTATGAAATGTTCGCACTAACAATTTAGGTAAATGAGATAACTTGAACTTATTGCCTTGCTTTTTATTTCTTTGTTCGGATGCCATATAAACACAAATTTAGTAGTTTTTAAAAATACAGCTAGGTTCTTTGTATTAGTTATCCTATTGACAAAAAATATTACCTCCATTAAAATGTTTCCAAAAATTTAAGTGACTAGGCCGATAGTTTTTTAAGCAAGGCTATTTAACTAAAATAAACTATTCACCTTTAGGAAATACACAAAGTATCATTGCCACCTCTTGTTTTGGAGAAGGATTTAGGAGAGACAAAGATTGTCTTCTTGCATTCATATTCCTTTTAATAAATTATGAATGAATTCTAATTTTTTCTTTACTGGCTCTGAAATAATAAACGGATAAGGGTCATCTTCTCCCATAGACCGATTCATACTATTTAAAGCATATAGAAGTGGAATACCGGTATCCATAAATTTATTAAAACTACTTTCTTTGTAAGGGTTAAAACTAGCGTTCATTTTCAAACTCTCTGGTGAGGTGATTTTAGGATCAGTTTGCATTCCAAAATTATAGGCCGTCTCTAAAACATCGGTTAAATGAAGATAATGAGACCATGTTTCTGCCCAATCTTCCCAAGGGTGAGAAGATGCATATTTACTTATGAAGCTTTGCTGCCAATTAGATTTAGGGCCATTTTCGTAATGTCTTTGTAAAGAATCGGAATATGATTCAGATTCGTCACCAAAAACACTTCTAAAACTTTGTAAAACATGCTCATCATCACAAATTAATTGATCCCAATAGTAATGACCTACTTCATGTCTAAAATGACCCAACAAGGTTCTGTAGCGTTCAGCCATCTGCTTTTTAACTTGCTCTCGAACTACCGGATCAGCTTCTGAAATTAGCAAGGTCACTACACCGTTGGCATGCCCAGTCTTAATATCTTTTGATGCTTTTACTAAGTCATCTTTAGACAAAAAATCAAAACATAGTCCGTTTTGATTATCTTCGATTTTACTAATGATAGGTAACCTGAACTGTAGTAGTTGATATACTAATCTATGTTTTGCAAGTTCAATATGTTTCCATTTTTCTAAATTTTCCTCATCTAATAATTGAGGGATAGTCCTGTTCAAAGAACAAGCCAAGCAAAATTCAGATTCTTGAGAAGTTTCTACCAACCAATTGCACACATCATGTTTATGGTTTTCACAATAAACATATGTTTTATTCTCTAAATCAATCAATTTCCATTGAGAAGCATTGGTGTCTAACGAAACAATTGTATTGTAATAAGAAGAGTAGCCTAAAAAATAGCCGCAATTTACACACGTATGATTTTCGAAAACAACCGTATTCTTACAGTTGGTACATTGAAATAGTTTCATATATCCTTTTGCCCTTTATTAGACAAGGACAATGTATTATTTAATCATTTTAAGGTTTATCACCTCTTGGGCGGTCAAATATCGCCAATGTCCTCTTGGTAAATCTTTTTTAGTAAGACCTCCATAAACAACTCTATCAGATTTTTGAACTTTGTAGCCTAAAGTTTCAAATAGACGTTCTACAATTTTATTTCTAGAACTAAAAATTTCAATACCTACTTCTCGTTTAGGAGAATCGGCTATAAAACTTATATCTTGAACACGAACTACTTTCTCGTCGACAATTACACCTTCTTGAATTTTCTTTAAATCGGCACTACGCAATTCCATATCCAATACTAGATGATATATTTTACGCAAACCATTTATAGGACTTTTCAAGGTCTTGGTCATGGTACCATCGTTCGTAAACAAAAGTAAACCAGTATGTTCTTTTTCCAATTTATCAACCGGCAATAATTTTGACTTAGATGCGCTTGATATTAATCCAGATACATGTCTTCTACCTTTTTCATCACGAATAGTAGTTACAAAATCTTTTGGCTTATTAAGTAATACATATTCTTTCTTTACAGGGTTCAATAACTGTCCGTCAAACTTTACTTCATCGGTCAATTTTACTTTATAGCCCATTTCAATGATTGGCTTTCCATTAACGGTTACATTTCCTGCTGCAATATATATATCTGCATCTCTACGTGAACAAACACCAGAGTTAGCTACATATTTATTAAGTCGAATAGAATTAGGATCTGATGGCTTACTGGGATTTGCATTTTTCTTCACAGGAGCATTGCCACGTGCATAGCTCTTCTTTTTGAAATTACCCCCTTGTCTTCCCGAAGATTTTTTCTCTCTACTAGAATCGTCCCTACTCATAACTGTACCAATTTTGCACAAAGGTAGGAAATTGCATTGCCGTTCAAATAGTTATATTGAACATATTAACAAGAACTATAGTATTCTATTTAATACTAGGTGTACATCAATCAGTAAAATACTGAAAACCCCCACCACAATTATCAGTTTTAAAATATTATGCAACCAAACATAGTCTTTTTTAGTTTCTGCCCTCGACAGTAGAAAAATGAATAGTACCAATAATAATACACATGTAGCGAAATAAAAATTCATATAACCTACATCGAACTTAAAAATAAGAAGAAGCGATGGTAGTAGAGTTAACAATATTAAAAGCGTTATAATAATTTTAGAAGTTCTTGCCCCGTAAATTATTGGAATGGTTTTATAGTTTTGTGCAATATCGCCTGAAAGATTTTCTAAATCTTTAATCATTTCACGTGCTAGAATTAAGAGAAATAAGAAAAATGCATGTACGAAAATGACCGTTTCAAAATTTCGATAGTATACGAATACCACAAAGAAAGGTGTAATGGCCAAAGTTGCCGATATGAAATTCCCCAATAAAGGAATTCTTTTTAACTTATGTGAATAAATCCAAATTCCGAAAATATAGGAAGAGAAAAAGAATACTGCCCTAAACGACACATAACTAGCGGCAATTACAGCCATAAAATTCAGCACAAAGTACGTAGTTAGTTTAAATCGCTGGCTAACCAAGCGATCAAGCATACTTTTTCTAGGCTTATTTATTAAATCTTTTTCAGCATCGTAAAAATTATTGATAATGTAGCCCCCAGCGATTACCATTACAGAGGCAATAACGATGGCAAATAGATTAACATCAAAAACAACTTGTCGCAATGGTAGATTTGGCGATAAAATATAAATGGATGCCAAATATTGTGCTAAAGCAATAACAAGAATATTATACCCTCTAACTACCGAAAAAAGACTCAATACCTTTAAAAGTAAGAGTTTGTTTTTTCTATTAAGCATTTTGGAAATTTCCTAAAAATTATAAACTACTTCAAGTTTGTAGTCTTTAAGCGAAGTCTTTGCCTTTTCAAAATCTTCTGTAAAACCAAGAATATACCCCCCACCACCAGAACCGCATAGTTTCAGATAATAATCATTGGTATCGATACCATTCTTCCATAACTCATGAAATTTAGCTGGTATCATTGGTTTAAAGTTATCTAAAACAACATGAGACAATTGTTTTAAATTTCCAAACAAAGATTGAATATTACCATTAACAAAATCTTCAACACATGCATCGGTATGTTTTATGAATTGATTCTTTAGCATCTTTCGAAAACCATCATTCTTCATCTGCTCCATAAAAATCTGAACCATTGGTGCTGTTTCACCAACTATGCCACTATCTAATAAAAACACAGCTCCTTTACCTTCCGCGTTTTGAGAAGGAATACTTGTAGACTCAATATTATCTTTAGAATTAATAAGAATAGGTAAACTTAAATAACTATTCAAAGGATCAAGACCTGACGATTTACCATGAAAAAAAGATTCCATTTTACCGAAAACAACCTTCAATTTTAACAATTTCTCTCTAGTCAAATTTTCTAAGACCGTTATTTTATCATGTGCATACTTATCATAGATTGCTGCTACTAGCGCACCACTACTACCTACACCATAACCCTGTGGTATTGAGCTATCGAAATACATACCGGCAGCTATATCAGCCTTTAGCAGATCTAAATCAAAAGAAACCAAATTAGGTTCCTTTTTAGTTAGTTTTTTAAGATAGGCAGCAAAAGCTTCTAAACTTTCATTTGATTTCATTGCTTCTTTTGAAGCATTTGCATCTGATTTTAGAGCTCCTTTATAAAAATTATAGGGTATAGATAATCCTTTAGAATCTTTTATGATACCGTACTCTCCGAAGAGAAGAATTTTGGAATAAAACAGTGGTCCTTTCATTTTAAAAACTGGGCAATTATCAAATGTTACTTATAAATATACACAAAGTTGAACGTTTCCCTCTTTTTTGTTAAACAATATAGTTGAATCGCTCATTTACTAACGGGATTTTGGATGTAATCGTACATAAACAACTTACAACTTCTTAGCACCCAGTCCTATTCGATCACAAATATACTGCCCATTTTGACAAAAAGGAACCAACTTTTCTTTTATGAACGGAAAAACCACATCTTTTTCGCTCTCAGGATACAATACATGTACGTTAGCTCCTGCATCTAGCGTAAAACAAACATGGGTCTTAGATTGCTCTCTAAATTTCCAAATACTATTTATTATAGAAAGAGTATTTGGCTTCATGAGAATAAAATATGGACTACTAGTCATCATCATAGCGTGTAACGTAAGAGCTTCACTTTCAACTATACTTATAAAATCAACTAAATTGCCATTTGAAAAAACGGCCTTTAATTTATCTAAATTAGTGTCTGCTTGAGCAAATCTGTTTACTGCATATGGGTGGCCATGCATTAATTCATGCCCAACAGAACTACTCACTTGTTTTTCACCTTTGTCAACTAACAAAATTGTGTCGTGATAATTATCATATATTGGATGCACATTATAAGGATACTTAATTCCGTAAAGATTTGAACTACCTTCTATTACTTTACTTTCTCCCCATTGCACCAAAGGACCTTCGATACTTCGACATGCACTACCAGAACCTAATCGAGATAAAAATGAACCTTTTCTATTAAAATACTCCATTGTCATATTTTCAACAAATGACCTTTCCATTTGCATAAAACAAAGCGCCAATGCAGACATTCCGCTAGCAGATGATGCTATACCGCTACTGTGCGGAAAAGTATTTGATGTGTTTATGACAAAATGATAATCTTTCAAAAAAGGTAAATATCTTTCTATTCTCTTTAAAAATGTCTTGATTTTTGGTTTAAACTCCTCTTTCTCTTCTCCTTCAAATAAAAAGTCAAAAGAAAATTCACCATTCTTATTATTCTTCTTTTTATAATGAACTTTTGTCTTGGTAGTGCAGGCGTCCAAAGTAAAACTGATAGACGGGTTCGCAGGAATTTGATTTTCTCTTTTCCCCCAATACTTCACTAACGCAATATTACTAGGTGAAGAATAAGCCACTACGCCTTCTTCTTTCAATGTTGTATAGGAAACTGAACTAAAATCTTTTTCTGTCATTGAAATTTTAATTTGTGCAAAGATAGTTTTTAGGGCTATCAATTAAAATTAATCCTTATTTTAGAGCTAAACACCAACCAATTGAAAAGAAAACTCACCTACATCATTATCGGAATTGTCATATGTTCTACCATAGGGTTTCTTAGCAGTGTTGTTACTCAAAGTTCTGTGAATGGTTGGTATATGACTCTGAACAAACCGAGTTTTAATCCACCAAATTGGATATTCGCTCCCGTGTGGACAGCCCTTTACATTTTAATGGGAATTTCTGCTGGATGGGTATGGGCAAAAGGATTTCATCATAAATGGGTAAAAACAGGACTGTACCATTTTGGTTTCCAATTATTATTAAATGGCTTATGGAGCATCGTATTCTTCGGATTACAACAACCATTCTGGGGTCTTTTGGTGATTTTAACCTTATTGGTGGTTCTTATATTAACTATTAAATGGTTTAAGGTGGTGAGCAAAGTAGCTGCTATTTTATTGATTCCCTATTTACTTTGGGTATGTTTCGCTACCGTTTTGAACTATAAAATATGGGAGTTGAATTAAAAAAATATCTTCTTCTACAATTTACTAATTGCACAATTCCTGCAATTTACCCATAGTCCTATAATTTCTGGTTGTCGCTATAACTTTCAACTTACGCTCAATTAAATTGTTATTCAATTTGGCTTTACCATAGCCTAAAGCACACTTTAAATACAAACAATTATCAACCACTTCGTATGCTTCGTTCTCAAATGTTTCTTCGCTTAAATTTTTAAGTAATTCAATAGCAGGAAGGCTATTTAGTAGCACAAAATATATTCTATTTGCGGTAATATCTTCCTGAGAAACAAACGGATTTTTCTCAATAATTTGACTTAAGCCATCAATAGTTTTTACAATCACCGGAACATCAAAATCAAAGTGTTTTTGAATTTCATTATGCAATAAAATAGCTACCTCATTTGTTTGCCCAATTGAACTTTTAAATACAATATTCCCACTCTGAATACAGGTTTTAACGTCTCGCAAATTCAATCTTTCACACATAGCCCTAAGTTCTGCCATAGGAACTTTTCTTTTCCCACTAACATTTATACCTCGCAAAAAGGCAACATAAGTCATTAGTTTCATTATTGACTTTTATTTAAATCTTCAACCACACCTTTAGCGGCTATAAAACCACCTGTCCATGCATTTTGAAAATTGAAACCTCCGGTGATTGCATCAATATTTATAATTTCGCCTGCGAAATATAAGTTTGGTAAAATTTTACTTTGATAGGTCTTAAAATTAATTTCTTTCAAATCAATACCTCCTGCAGTCACGAATTCTTCCTTAAAAGTACTTTTGCCATTCACTTGAAAAACACAAGCTGTTAATTGCTCTGCCAACGCCAATAGTTGTTGCTTAGAAACCTCAGGCCACGTTGTACTATCATCAATATGTGAAGCTTTAATCAAATTTGCCCACAATCGCTTGGGAACATCTAATACCTTAGTTCTAAGAACAGTCTTTTTTTCATCTTGTTTTACTTTTAAAAACAGTTCTAAAAGTCCGTCTTTATGATATTCTGGCACCCAATTCACTTGAATCTTGAATTGATAATTGTATTGTTCTAAAACTCTTGCACCCCACGCCGAAAGCTTTAATATTGCCGGTCCACTCACGCCCCAATGCGTAATTAATAGAGGTCCGTCTGAGATTAGATTAGCCGTTTCCAATTTTGCCTTTTTAGAATTAGAGCCATGTTTTTTTTTCGGCATAACAGTAACCTCTGCATAGGTTGCCAAACCAGGAATACCCGAAATACGTTCATCTTTAATATTAAAAGTGAACAGTGAAGGTACAGGCGGCACAATGGTGTGACCTAGTTCTTCAATATGTTTCCAGATTTTTGGGTTGCTGCCCGTGGCTACAATTAAGTTTCTTGCTAACAGGAAATTTTCTGCAACTTTAACTTTCCATAAAGTATCATCTTCATGTTGTATTTGTTCTATACCACTTACAGGACAAAGTGTTTTAACCTCTACTCCCAACCGTTCTGTTTCAGATATAAAACAATCGATAATAGTTTGTGAAGAATTACTAACAGGAAACATTCTGCCGTCTTCTTCAATTTTTAAAGAAACCCCTCTTTCTTCAAAAAAACCAACAGTATCTCCACTAGCGTACGTATGAAACGGGCCTAAAAGTTCCTTTTCACCTCTAGGATAGTTTTTGTTCAATTCCTTGGGGTCGAATTCTGCGTGGGTTACATTACAACGACCACCGCCAGATATTTTCACTTTGGTGAGTACTTCTTTTCCTCGTTCTAGTATTGCAATTTTAGTGTTCGGTCTAGCCTCTGCAATATGAATTGCAGCATAAAAACCTGCTGCACCACCCCCTATTACTAAAACATCATACATTAATTAACTCGTTCAGGAAAATTAGTAATGATACCATCAACTGCTAGTTTTTTCATAGCATCGATATCTTCAGGTTCGTTTACCGTCCACGTATATATTTTAAAACCAGCATCATGTATTTGATTGGCTACATCTAAATCTAATTTTTTGAAATATGGATTAATTGCAACTGCTTGTAGTTCCTTTGCCATTGGTATGGCATCTATAGGGTTTTCTTCTGTTAAAACTGCAATTGCCACATCAGGATTTAATTTTCTCATTTCCTTTAATTCATCCCAATTAAAACTAGAAATAATAAAATTCTCTGGCGACCAATTTTTTTTATTAATATAATAGTTCATTATAAAATTGACCCTGTCTGCAGTACCAGCTCCCTTTAATTCTATATTTAAAGCTACCTTATTATCGATAAGTTTTAATACATCTTGTAAAATTGGTATTTGATGGCCACCATTTACAATCAGTTTTTTCAATTCAATAATATTATACCCTTCAATACTACCTGGGCCATTGGTAAGCCTATCGACTGTATCATCGTGAAAAACTACAACCTCACCACTTTTAAGTTTAAAAACATCTATTTCAATCATGTCAACACCTAAATCCATCGCTTTTTGAATTGATGGCAAAGTGTTCTCAGTCTCATGCCCCATGGCACCTCTATGACCAATAACTAAAGGTTTTTTCATATCGCAGGAAAATAATGAGAGGCAAATAAATAATAATGTAATTCTACTAAACATGTAATTATGATTTTAATTCAAAAATAAAGGATTCTAACGGATTTAGCTCGATTGATATGTGACCTTCATCATTCTTGATTCTTAGTGTATTTGAATCACCATAAAGAACATCATTCAATTCATAAGCATCTTCCTTCAATTGCCATTGATTAATAATATCTACTGGTATTTTCAAGTCAAACGAGAAATGAACACTTGAATCAAAATTTGAGATGATTATTAATTTTTGATTCTCTGACCAACGTACATATGATAAAACCCTATGATTATAATTCTCTGTAATTTCTTTATTATAAAAATGTATTTCTCTATAGGCACCCATCAAGGCTTCACTATTAATAGTGAAATTTAAAAGTCTTTTATAAAAATCACGCAATGCCACTTCCTCTGGCTTTAATTGCCCTCCGTCAAATTTCTTGTCATTTACCCATCTTTGGTGATTAGGAACGCCTACATAATCAAATATGGAAGTTCGTGAAGCACTACCAAAACCTGCATTCTCTGCCGCTGGCTCACCTACCTCTTGTCCGAAATAAATCATAGTTGGTGAGGTACTAATTGTAGCAGAAACTACCATTGCGGGTTTTCCGATTTCTGGATTGCCCACGAATTCAGGACTAGCGATTCGCTGTTCATCATGGTTCTCTAGAAAATGAAGCATGTTATGCTCAATATCTTGCAATCCATTCTGTACCACAGGTAAATGGTCTGACCAACCATAACCTTTCATAATATGTTTTAACCCATCGTAAAAATCAACCTTATCATATAAATAGTCCATTTTACCCTTATGAATATAGGTTCTATATAAATCTGGATTGTAAACCTCTGCCATAATAAAGGCATTAGGATTTTCCATTTTTATAGATGAATTCATAAAACTCCAAAATTCTACAGGAACCATTTCGGCCATGTCGTATCTGAAGCCATCAACACCTATTTTCAACCAATACAAGGCTACATCCCTGAACTTTCTCCAAGAACTTGGCACTACTTTATTCTTCCAATAGTTGTAATGTACATTATAATCAAGTTCACCAAAATCATTGGGCAGCATATCAAAATCTAATCCGCCATCCGGTCTAACACCATAATTGATACGAACGGTCTCATACCAATCATTCATATCGGGTTGGGGACTTCTTGAGCCATTACCCGTCCATTTTGCGGGCACTTCAATTAATTTTGAATCTGTCAAATTTATGTCCTCTCCACCTAAAGGCCTATAACCATCCCTCCATTCAGGAGCTTTAAATTCCGTTTCTGGTATATAATAGAAATTGTTATCTTTTTGATACTCCACAGATGTATCGTCTCCAAAACCAAAATCAGACACTCCTTTTGGGTTGGTCATACTTTCATATCGTCTTGCAACATGATTAGGCACAATATCAATAATCACCTTCATTCCGGCCTCATGAGTACGTTTAATCAAAGCCTCAAACTCTTTGAGTCTATTCTTCGGATTAACAGCTAAATCAGGATTTACATTATAGTAATCTTTAACTGCATAAGGAGAACCTGCTCTGCCCTTCACTACATTTGGGTCATCATTAGAAATACCATAGACAGTATAATCATTTATTACAGCATGATGTGGAACCCCAGTATACCATATATGGGTTATGCCTAAATCTTTTATTTCGGTTAGCGCCTTTTTAGTAAAATCAGAAAACTTACCAACCCCATTTTCCTCAATTGTACCCCAAGGTTTATTATTCGTGTTGGTATTGCCAAAAAGTCTAGTGAACACATGATAAATAACAATCTTTTTATTCATTCGCCTATTTTGGAATTCTAAAACTTACTTTGGATACTATTATGGTGATTATACAGTAACTAACTCATCTGGAAATAACTCTACTTTCTTACCATTTACTCGTATCGATACTTCTTTAGAGCCCGATAATTCGAAGGTGGTAGATTCTGTGGTTACTTTCACTTTAATTATACGATTTCGGAAATTTACTTTAAACGAATAGGCTTTCCATTGGTTGGGTATCTGAGGCTTAAACGATAATTTGTCATCTATAACGCGCATACCTCCAAAACCTTCAACAATACTCATCCAAGTACCAGCCATTGAGGTAATATGCAACCCTTCTTCAACTTCCTTATTATAATCATCTAAATCTAACCTAGATGTTCTTAAATAGAAATTATACGCTTGTTCCATTCTACCTAATTTGGCAGCTTGAATACTATGCACACAAGGTGATAACGAGGATTCGTGAACGGTAAACGGTTCGTAAAAATCAAAATGTTTTTCAAGATCTTCTAATGAAAAGTCTTCTTCAAAAAAATAGAAACCTTGTAAAACGTCAGCTTGTTTAATATAAGGTGATCTTAGAATTCTATCCCAACTCCATTTTTGATTGATAGGCCTATCGGTTTTTGGCAAATCATCAACCTTGACCAAATCTTTATCTAAAAAACCGTCTTGTTGTAAAAACACACCGAATTCCTTTGAATAAGGAAAATACATGTTGTCAGCAACATTCTTCCATTTATCACATTCCCTATCCGTAAGTTTTGTCTTCCCCATAATTCTATGGTAATCATCAGGGTAGCCATTTTTTACATTTGCCATTTGGGTCAACGTATAGTTGATACACCATTTGGCCAAGTAATTTGTGTACCAATTATTATGTACATTATTCTCGTACTCATTTGGTCCTGTAACACCTAACATTACGTACTTATTCTTGTCTTTTGAAAAGTTTACTCTTTGATGCCAGAACCTTGCGATACCAATTAACACCTCTAATCCCATTTCGGGTATATAACTGTAATCGCCAGTATATCTATAGTAATTATGTATTGCATAAGCAATAGCACCATTTCTGTGAATTTCCTCAAAAGTGATTTCCCACTCATTGTGACATTCTTCGCCGTTCATGGTTACCATTGGGTATAAGGCAGCACCATTAGAAAACCCAAGCTTGGTAGCATTAGCTATGGCTTTTTCTAAATGATTATAACGGTATTTCAATAATTTTCTAGCTACTTTGTCATCTTTGGTCGCCATATAAAAAGGAATGCAATATGCTTCGGTATCCCAATAGGTACTACCTCCATATTTTTCTCCCGTAAATCCCTTTGGACCAATATTTAATCTCGAATCTGTACCCAAGTAGGTTTGATTCAATTGAAATATATTGAATCGGATACCTTGTTGCGCCTTCACATCGCCTTCAATGACGATATCACTCATTTCCCAAATTGAAGCCCAAGCTTCTTTTTGTTTTTGCAATAAGACATCAAATCCTAATGAAGAAGCTTTATCTAAAGTATCATTGGCTGCACTTACTAATTCATTTGCATCATGATTTCTTGTTACCGTATAACCTCCAAATTTAGTTAATATTAAGGTTTCACCTGCTTTTACATTTTGTTCGAATTTTAAGGAAACATATGTCTCAGACTTTTCACCTTGCAAAGCAGATACTTCTTTACCATTATAATTAAGAGACGCCTGCATAAATGTACAAGTCTCAAAATTCGTCTTCATGGTGTGTGCTTCTATAAAAGCACGATTTTGAGAAACACTTACATTGGTGGTGTTCCAAAATTTATCGTCCCAATTACTATCTTCATTAGTAATGCCACTATCTAAAAATGGTTCAAAACCAATTTTAGCATCGGCCTTAAGTACTTTAATGGAGTATGAAATAGCGCCAACTTCGTCAATATCTAAACTTAAAAAACGCTTAACGATTACATTTATTTCTACATTATTTGAAGAAACCGCCTGAAAGTTTCTGGTATAAACACCCTCTTTCATGTTCAATTCTCTTTTGAAGCCCGATATTTTTTTGCAAGTGGCTAGATCAAACTCAACATCATCTATGTAAATTTTGATGCCAATCCAATTAGGGGCGTTCAATACTTTTGCAAAATATTCTGGATAGCCATTTTTCCACCAACCCACACGGGTTTTATCTGGATAATAAACTCCCGCAATATAGCTTCCTTGAAAAGTTTCACCAGAATAGCTCTCTTCAAAATTAGCTCTCTGCCCCATTGCACCATTACCGATACTAAAAATGCTCTCAGAAGATTTTACATTTTCTGTATCAAAACCTTCCTCAATGATGCACCACTTATCTGCTTTTATATAATTCTGATTCATTAGTTACAATTGAATTGTCATCAAAAATAATTGAACTTTAAATAAATTGTTTAGTTTATTTCTTTCGATTTTTTACTTAAAAGCGATTCCAAAAAACTATCACTTATTTCGGTGAAATCTTTAAAATTATAGGAAGCTTCATCAAGTATATCAGAATCACCAATACCTATACTAGTCATTTTTGCGCTATTTGCCGCCTGTATACCCGCAACGGCATCTTCAAAAACGATACATGAACTCGCATTGACACCTAAATTATTAGCCGCAATCAAAAATACCTCGGGATCAGGTTTTGCTTTTGTTACACTATTGCCATCTACAATGCTATCAAAATAGGATACTAAATTCACTTTCTCTAAAATTGGCCTAGCATTCTTACTTGCTGAACCTAATGCGATTGGGATGTTTTTTTTCTTTAAATATTCAAGCACTCTTGGTACATCGGGTAGTATTTCTTTGGCATCCATCTTTTCTATGTAAGCCAAATAATCTACATTCTTATCTATCATCCAAGTATCAAATTGCTCTTGTGTAGCTTTAATTTTACCGATATCCAATAGAATTTCTAAGCATCTTTTTCTGCTTACTCCTTTAAAGAGTTCGTTCTGCTCTTTTGAAAATTCAAACCCCAATTCATTGGCTAGTTTCCTCCAAGCCAAATAATGGTATTTAGCCGTATCTACGATTACGCCATCTAAATCAAAAATAAATCCCACTTTTTTCATAATCACAAAAGTATTAATTGATTGATGAACCTCGCTTAATTAATGTGGCATTTATTACTTCTGTTTTAAAAGGTTCTTCAACTTCATCTACCCACTCCATACGATCAATCAATAATTTAGCTGCTCGCTCACCCATCAATTCACCATGTTGAGCTACCGTAGTAAGTCTAGGTACGGAAAATCTTGACAATATGCCATCAGTAAAACCGATTATCGAAATATCGTTAGGCACATTAAAACCTAGTTCCTGTATAATACTCATACATTGAATGGCAAATATCTCATTTACGCATAAAACAGCATCAACTTTATTATGTTGAAAAAATTCTGTTATAAGGCTATCGTTTTCCATATCATGAGGAAGCGTCAGAATCAAATTCTCTTCAATTTTTATATTATGAGCCTTTAAAGCATCTAAATATCCATAACGCCTACTTTCACTTACATTAAAATATTTTTCCGTAGTAACTAATGCAATATTTTTTGATCCAGTACTAATAAAATGCTCAACAGCTTCGCGCGCTATTTCGTTGTCATTCAATACAACCTTATCACATTCAATTTCTGAAGTTACACGGTCAAAAAGAACAATAGGAATACCTTGATCCAATAATTCTTTCAAGTGAGTGTATTCATTTTTTAATTGGGTTTCTGCACTTAAGGAAAGAATAAAACCATCTATACTGCCATTAGCCAACATCTCCATGTTAATAACTTCCTTCTCAATAGATTCATCTGAAATACAAACGATAACATTATAGCCCTTTTCATTTGCATATTTTTCAATTCCCCTAAAAACGGTGGTAAAAAAATGATGGACGATATCTGGAATGATAACACCAATATTTTTAGTTCTCTTATTTTTGAGACTGAGCGCTATATTATTAGGGCGATAATTATAGAATTTTGCAAATGCCTTTATTTTATCCTTTGTATCCTTACTTATTTCATCACTATTTTTTAATGCTTTTGATACAGTAGAAATAGAAACACTAAGTTCGTTGGCAATGTCCTTCAGTGTAATTTTTGGTTTCAAAAAATAGGTTTTATTAGATTACATCTCATTTGACGTTAATCTAATAATATTTTTACATAAAGCACCTATACAAAAGCACAATATGTTATTATGATTTGAATATCATGAATATTATGAATTAGAAAATGGGTGAAATTTCATATATTTAAAAAATTATCCTATATTCCTATATTAGCCTCATAATTTTTGTTAATTACAACAAAGCCAAATCATATTTTTATGATTTTGACAATAAAAAGTTGTCAACACGAAAACGTTTTCGCAAATAAACTTCAAGAAACAGATCCAAAAAGCTACGAATTTTACATATTTTTAACAATTGAAATTATTTAACTCAACTTAAATCAACAATTTATGAAGATTACACTACTTAAAAGTCTGTTAGTGCTAGGGGCATTTCTTTCCTTCGGTATTTCTCAGGCGCAAGAAGTATCTGGTACTGTTTCAGATGCAGGTGGTCCGCTACCTGGTGCAAGTGTCTTAGAAAAAGGCACCACCAACGGGACACAGACAGATTTTGATGGCAATTACAGTTTAACCGTAAATGATGGCGCTACAATAATAGTCAGTTATATCGGATACAAAAGTCAAGAAGTATCTGTAGATAGCAGAACTTCAATTAATTTCACATTAGAAGAAGATGCAGAAGCTTTAGAAGAGGTAGTAATCATAGGTTATGGTACAACAACTATAAAAGATGCAACTGGATCGGTAGCTGCAGTAACCTCTGAAGATTTTAATGGCGGTGCAATATCCTCACCTGAGCAACTTATTCAAGGTAAGACCGCTGGTGTGAATATACAGCAAACAACTGGTGAGCCAGGTGCTGGTATTCAAATCAATATTAGGGGAGCTAACTCTGTAAGAGCCAATAATAACCCTTTATTCGTTGTAGATGGTGTTCCTCTTTTTGGAGAAAGCACAGAAGCATCAGGTTCTAATGCCGGTGGTACTGGAAGTGGTCAAACTGGTAACCCTTTAAATTTCTTGAATCCTAATGATATAGAGAGTATGAGTATCTTAAAAGATGCATCGGCTACAGCTATTTATGGATCTAGAGGTGCTAACGGTGTAGTTATCATAACTACAAAAACTGGTAAAGCTGCCCAAAAAGGAATTTGGGATTTTTCTACTAGTTTAAGCGTTGCGACACCAGTAAGACAATTTGACTTATTGAACCGAGAGGAATTCTTATCTGCTTTACCACAATATGGTGGCGATGCAGCTGCAAATGATTTTGGCTCTAATACTGATTGGCAAGAAGTAATTTTTAGATCTTCAGCATCTACTAATAATAATTTATCGTATTCTAATAACTACGGTTCAGGAAACGTTCGTGCAACTTTTGGTTATCAAAAACAATTTGGTACTATAGAGAAATCTGAATTCGAAAGAATAACAGGTAGAATTAATCTAAACCAACGGTTTTTAGAGGACAAACTTTTATTAACCTTTCAAACGTCAATTTCTAGGGTAAATAAATCACAACCACCATTAAATTCAACGGCAGGTGTTGAAGGCGATATTTTAGGTGCTGCATATTCTGCAAATCCAACATGGCCTAATAGTACTGCCTTTCAACCAGATGGTAGTATTTCAAGAAACCCAATCAACCTTTTGGTTGAATCTCAAAATATCAGTCAAACAGACAGATTGCTTTTAAATGGCTCTGCTGAATACAAATTTACTCCAGAACTTTCTGCAAAAGTCAATGTAGGTCTCGATAAATCTGAAAGTGGGAACGTTTCTGTTTTGAGTGCAAAAAACATTAACTATCCTGGTATTTCTGATAATGGATTTGGAACATATTACACATTAGATAGAGACAACAAAACCTTGGAAACCACTATTAATTACGCAAAAGAATTTGAAAATTCAAACTTCGATGTTATTGTTGGTTATGCTTTCCAAGATTTTAGAACTCGTGGTCGTAATGCAGTTGCTCGTGGTTTTTCAACTACTGATTTAAATGCAATGGGTGTTGATTTGGTGAATTCAGTAAATGGAGCACAAAACTCAATTGGTGGATCTTTTCAGCAATATTATTATGCTGCTAACACTACCGACTTAGTTGTTAACCGTTTATTCCCAAATTCAGTAACCGATAATGTGCCTTATTCATTTGATAGAAACGTAACTGCACTTACTGCTGATACTTATGACAATACAGATGAGTTACAGTCACTTTTTGGAAGGGTTAACTATAGCTTAAATAGCAAGTATTTATTTACAGCGACTATGAGAGCTGATGGTTCTTCTCGATTTGGTCCAGAAAATCAATATGGTTATTTCCCTTCTGGTGCATTTGCTTGGCAAATTGGAGAAGAAGATTTCATCGGTGAAAATGTTTCAACACTTAAATTAAGATTAAGTGCTGGTCTTACCGGTAACCAAGCTGGTTTAGGTTATGGCAACTTTGTAGCGAGACAACGTTTTGGAGGATTGGGTATTAACAATAGTAATGAAATACAAGCGAATGGACTTGCCATTGTTGCTACTGACAATCCATCTTTAAAATGGGAGAGTACATTGGATTTCAACGTAGGATTGGATTTTGGATTTAATAATGATCGTTTAAACGGTAGTGTTGATGTATATCGTAGAGACACGAAAGATCTTTTATTAAAAACACCTCCAGCTTTTCCTGCAACTACGCCGTTTCAATTTGGTAACGTAGATGCCAATGTCATCAATCAAGGTATTGAATTTGCTTTAGGTTACGACTTCATACAACAAGAAGATGTTAATTTCTCAGCAAACTTTAATATCTCTTACAATGATAATGAAATTCAAAACTTTGCTGGTGCAATTAATTCAGGCCCAATTAACGGCCCTGGTTTAACAGGTGCATTTGCACAACGTTTTGAATCTGGATATTCCTTATTCTCATATTACATGGCGCAATTCGAAGGTTTTGATAGTACTGGAAACCCTATTTACACGGATATAGATGGAAATGGAGTAGGCGATCCAGATGTTGATAAGACATTTGTTGGTGAAGATGCTTTACCTGATATTACTTCAGGATTATCTTTGAACCTAAAAGTTAAAAATTGGGATGTTGCCACTTATTTAACAGGTCAATTTGGCTTTTCAGTGTACAATAACACGGCTAACTCATTCTTTAATGCCGGTCAAATTGGTACTGCTAGAAATGTTACTAATAATGTATTAAGTCTTGGTGAAGATCCAGGGGCATCGACTGCAGTTTCTTCTAGATTTTTAGAGAAAGGAGATTTCATAAGACTACAAAATGTATCGGTTGGTTACAACGTACCACTTTCAGGAGAAGGAACACTTAGAAACTTACGTTTATCATTGACTGGTCAAAATTTATTTTTAATAACTGATTACAGCGGTATAGATCCTGAAGTAACTGTTAATACAGGTAATTTAAATTCAGCAGAATTACCAACTAGAGGAATTGACTTTATGACATTCCCTAACCCCTTAACAGTAACATTTGGCATCAACGCCTCATTTTAATTAAAAAAATTGTAAAATCATGAATAGAAATCAAATTAAAATTTATCTATCAAGTTTCCTTTTGGCTTGGGGGTTTGTGTCCTGTACCGATTTGGAAATTGAAGAAACAGACTCTTTTATAACCGATGGTTTTCAAGGACTAGAAAATCCAACCTCTGCACTTGAGGCCTTGTACGGTGATGTTAGAGGTCAATTATCTGATCAAGCTAACACTTATGCCCTTGCGGAAGTAACAACTGATGCCCAACTCATCCCAACAAGAGGAGCTGACTGGGGTGATAATGGTCGTTGGAGAAAATTGCATCAACATGAATGGGGCTTGGAGGATTCAGATGTAATTACACCATTTGAACAATGGAACAAAAATCAATTATCGGCTTCACAAATTCTAGACGACAGAAGTAATTCACCAGAAGACGTGAAATTAGAAGCTCGTTTTTTAAGAGCATATGCCATGTGGTGGATTCTTGATCTATATGGACAAGTACCGTTTAGAGATACAAGTTTACCTTCTACTGAGCTACCTGTAGTTTATTCAGGTGCAGAAGCTGTTAGCTTTATTTTAGCTGATTTAGAACTATGTATATCCGGTTTACCATCGCGTACAGCAAATTCAGGAGATGAATTAAAAAGACCAGGTAAGGCTGCTGCACGTTTTTTAAAGGCTAAAATTTTATTAAACAAGCATGTTTATGAAAATCAACTAGCAGGTGGTGGCGGTTCTCCAGCAGCTGCAGATATGGCACAAGTAATTTCATTGGTAGACCAAATAGCTGATGACGGCCATGATTTACAAGCAGGTTATTTTGATATTTTCAGAAGTACTGCAGATAGTGAGACAATTTGGTTTACAGAATCAAATGTTCAGAATTTAATCTATGCTCCTTTACACCTTAACTCATTTGGACTTGCCGGTGGTGGTGGCTGGAACGGTTTTAGTACCCTAGCTGAGTATTACGACCTTTTTGAAGGTGATGCAGAAAGCAACCGTGTTGAAACTGATCTTACAGCTTTAGATAGCCAAGAAGAAAGAAGAGGTGGTGTTCCATCTGAAGGTTTGACATTTGATGCCACTAGAGCTGGAACAACCGATGCTGAAGGCTATGAATTCGGTTCAAATGTTGGTTTTGGATTTTTAATAAATCAACAATATGATTTAGATGGTACTAAATTAGCTGACAGACAAGGTAACGACCTTAAATTTTCAAGAGATTTTGTAGATGGTACAGGCGCCAAAAATTTGATTAATAATAGCGAAAGAACGGGTATACGTATTACAAAGTATAATCCTCGTTTTGGCCAAAACACAAATCACAAAATTCAATTTCGTTTCGCCGATGCCTATTTAATGAAAGCAGAAGCAATGTTTCGTAGTTCTGGAGATCCAACTGATATGATAAATACCTTACGTGTATTAAGAGGTGCGACACCGTTAGGATCTATTAATGAAAGTGATTTACTTGACGAAAGAGCTAGAGAATTATATACTGAAGGATATAGAAGAAATGATTTAATTCGTTTTGGACAATATTTGAGAGAATGGGAATTTAAAGGTGATACCGAAATCGGTAATACCAAAAGATTATTATTTCCAATTCCTTTACCACAACTTTTAGCCAACCCTAGTATGGTTCAGAACCCAGGGTATTAAGATTTATATTAAATACCACAGTAATTAAAAGAATCCCTTAACTTTAAGGGATTCTTTTTTCTTACTACCAATACGTATACATCAACCCTTGTTTATTGTCAAATTTTAAAGAAAATTGAAATATCCTTTTCAATATATCATTCGCACAGCAGATAACCTCTCATGCAAAAAATATTTATCTTATTTATAGTATTTTCATGCTTACTGTTCGGATGCGGTAAAAAGCAAAAACCGCTGTTCAAAAAATTATCTTCCAAACAAACTGGCGTAACCTTTACCAACCAATTAACCAATTCACCTCAACTAAACATTCTAAATTATCTCTATTATTATAATGGCGCTGGGGTAATAACTGCCGATTTTAATAATGACGGCCTTATTGACCTTTATTGTGCCGCTAACCAAACCGAAGACAAGCTTTACTTGAATCAAGGAAACTTAAAATTCATAGAAATTGAATTGCCCAAACAAAATCTTGAAATAGGAAATTGGACCACTGGAGTTACTCAAGTTGACATCAATAATGATGGCTTATTAGACATCTACATCTGTAAGGCTTCTGGCTATAGAGCCCTATCAGGGCAAAATTTACTTTATGTAAATCAAGGAATAAATAACGACGGCATACCCTCTTTTATAGAACAGGCTGAAAATTATGGATTGGCATTTTCTGGCCTATCAACGAAAGCTGCATTTTTTGACTATGACAAAGATGGAGATTTAGATATGTTTCTTCTAAACCATTCGGTTCACCCAAACATTAATTATGGAAAGGGTACGCAACGTAAAATCATCAGTTCCATTTCAGGAGACCGACTTTACACTAACAATAATGGGCATTATGAAGATACAAGTTACGAATCAGGTATTTTTCAAGGTAAGACTGGCTACGGATTAGGGCTTTCAATTAGTGATTTGAACAATGATGGATATCCAGACATATATGTTGGTAATGATTTTTTCGAAAATGATTACCTATATATGAATCAGAAAAATGGAACTTTTAAAGAAGTTATATCTAACGACGAACATCAATTAGGCCATACCACCCACTATTCAATGGGAAATGCAATTGCAGATATCAACAATGATTCTTTCACAGATATTGTATCCCTAGATATGCTACCAGAAGATTTATATACTTACAAAACTTCAGGTTTAGAATATGCCTACCCTATTTATCAACAGTATATTAAAAATGGCTACGCTCCGCAGTTTATGCAAAACACCTTGCATATCAACAATAATGGTCATAATTTTTCAGAGATTGGTAACTTAAGTGGTATTTCAGCCACCGAATGGTCATGGGGCTCACTATTAGCAGATTTTGACAATGACGGATACAAAGACTTATTCATTTCAAACGGCATCAAGGGAGCTACTAATGATATGGACTACATGAACTTCATTGCCAATGAAAAAATACAAAGACGTATAGATACTGGCATGGATAATACAGATATGCCCCTCATTAAAGAAATACCCGAAAAAAAAGTTTCAAATTATTTTTTTAAAAACAAAGGTGATTTAAAATTCGATGATATGTCTGCCCAATGGCTTAACGCCGAACCCTCTTACAGTAATGGCTGCACATATGCCGATTTGGATAATGATGGTGATTTGGATATTGTTGTAAATAACATTGATGATGAACTTTATATTTTAGAAAACACATTAGAGAATTCACACTATATAACCTTAAAATTAAACGGCCCTAAAAAAAACAGGTTTGGTTTAGGCGCTAAACTTTTTTTATATACACAAAGCGGCGTTCAAGTTCTTGAGCATTACACTACTAACGGCTATTTATCATCCAGTTCGAACAAATTATTATTTGGACTTGAAAAAGATACTGTCATAGATTCTCTTTGTATAGTATGGCCAGATAATAGAGAGCAAACAATAGTGAATCTTCAATACAACCAAGAAGTCCTATTGGATTACAATAACAGTTATGAACCAAGAATTAAAGGCACTAATAACGAAATATACTTTGATACCATACAAGCACCAATACTAAAATTTGTTCATAATGAAAAACCAACATTAGATTTTAGCAAGGAACCTCTAATTCCTTTCGCCAATTCAAATGAGGGGCCAACAATTTCAATTTCCGATATAAATAATGATGGGTTTGATGATATTTTCATAGGAGGTGCTAAAGCACAATCGTCTCATTTATACCTTCAATCGGCTTATGGTGAATTTTCAGATAGCCAAACAGAACTATTTGAAGAAAGTGCAATCAATGAAGACATAACTAGTGTTTTCTTTGACGCCAATGGTGACCAACAAGATGATTTATTGGTAGCAAGTGGAGGAAATGAATTTTTAAATGGAGCTCCATTAAAACCAAGGTTGTACATTAACAATAACGGAACGTTTAGCAAAGACACTTTAGCTTTTAATACTATTGCACTAAATGCCTCTAAAATTACTGTGAATGATTTTGATGATGATGGTGACAATGATGTGGTTATTACCGCAGACCAAGAACCTTCATCATATGGCATTACCCCAGAACAATATTTTTTCAAAAATCAAGGTAATGGAAAATTCGTCAATGAAATAGATACTATTGCACCAGAATTAAAATTAATAGGTAATGTAAAAGATATGTCTTGGGCTGATGTAAATGGTGATGGACTAGATGATTTGATAGTGGTTGGCCATTGGATGCCAATATCCATATTTCTAAATGACGGTAAAAAATTAAATCTAGTAGACTCTAGTCCACTTAAAGAAACTAATGGATGGTGGAATTCAATTCTTGTTACTGATTTAGATAATGACGGGGATTTAGACTTCGTTTGCGGTAATTGGGGAACAAACACCAAATTTAAAGCCTCTAAATCACATCCTATAACCCTATACAATTATGATTTTGATAATAATGGACAATTAGACCCAATAATCACTTATTATCATAAAGACATAGAAACCCCATTTGCTTCAAAAGATGAATTGGCAAAACAAATGCCCTATTTAAATAAAAAATTCCTATCCTATTCAGATTTCGCTTTAGCTAGTATCAGTGAATTATTTGGGCAAAACTCGTTAAACAAAGCAGATAAAAAACAAGTCTATGAATTACAAAGTTGTTGGTTTAGAAATGATGGTTCTGGTAATTTTACAAAACAACCTTTGCCTACAATAGCACAGATATCTTCCATTAACGACATTATAGCAGAAGATTTCAATTCTGACGGGTTTAAAGATTTGTTAATTGTTGGCAACAACTTCGAAATTAGCACTCAATTAGGCAGATTAGATGCCCTTCATGGGTTAATTTTGTTTAATTCTAAAAATAAAAATGTGCAATTTAGCGACGCATATAACATGCTTCAAATAAACGGTGCCTCACGAGAAATACATAAAATTAAAATAAAAGGAGTTGACACCTATATAGTTGGCAGAAACAACAAATCACCTTTTTTTTATATTTATAATAACTAAAATGAACAGATTTCATATTACAATTTTGCTGTGTTTAGGAGTGCTGATTTTCTCTTGTAAAGAGAAATCTGAAATTGTACCTAGCAGTTCAAAAGAAAATACATTATTTACATTAGTCCCTTCTGACAGCTCAGGTATCGATTTTATTAATCACATTGAAAACCAGAAAAAGTTCAACATTTTTAAATACCGAAACTTCTATAATGGTGGTGGTGTTGCCTTAGGCGATATCAACAATGATGGGCTAACTGATATTTACTTGACCGGAAATATGGTGCCGAATAAGCTTTATTTGAACAAAGGGAACTTTAAATTTGATGACATAACCTTAAAATCAGGCACCACAGGAAACAAACCTTGGTCTACAGGGGTTGTAATGGTCGATATAAATAACGATGGCTTATTGGATATTTATGTTAGTAATGCAGGCAACATGGAAGGTAACAACCATGACAACGATTTATACATTAACAATGGCGATTTAACTTTTACTGAAAAAGCGGAAGAATACAACCTAGCTAAAACAGGTTTTTCAACACATGCAACATTTTTTGACTATGATAAAGATGGAGATTTAGATGCTTATATTTTGAACAATAGCAACATTCCTGTTAGTAGCCTTGGATATGCAGAACAAAGAAATGTTAGAGCGCAAGATTGGGAAGGTGTACCTGATATCTTTAAGGGCGTCGGTGATATGTTATTGAGAAATGATGATGGTAAATTTATAGACGTAAGTGAAAAATCTGGAATATATGGTAGCTTAATAGGTTTCGGCTTAGGAGTAATGGTTGCAGATATCAATCAAGACCTTTACCCAGATTTATATGTTTCGAATGATTTTTACGAAAGAGACTATCTATATATAAATAATCAAGACGGTACGTTTACTGAAGAAATAAAAAAATGGACAAACCATTTAAGTTTATCTGCTATGGGCATTGACATTGCAGATATCAATAATGATGGTTTATCTGATATTTTTATTACCGATATGCTCCCAGAACCAGACCAACGTGTTAAGTCTGTCATGGAATTTGAAGGGTATAATATTTTCAAACTAAAACAAAGCAAAGATTTTCACCAGCAGTATATTCAAAACACACTTCAACTTAACAATGGTAATGGCTCATTTTCAGAGGTTGCATACTATAGTGGTGTAGAGGCAACTGATTGGAGCTGGTCTGGGTTACTATTTGATATGGATAATGATGGCTTAAAAGATATCTATATTACCAACGGTATCAATCATGATTTAACCGACCTTGATTTTGTTGATTTTTTCGCAAATGAAATTATCCAAAAAATGGCACTCACAGGTAAAAAGGAATCTATAGATTCTATAATAAGCAAAATGCCAATGAGTCCTTTACCAAATTATGCTTATCACAATAACGGCGATATCACCTTTAGTAACTTCAACAAGCAATGGGGCTTCGAACTACCCAGTAAATCAAATGGAGCTTCTTATGGTGATTTGGATAATGACGGAGATTTAGACTTAGTGGTCAACAATGTAAACATGGAAAGTTTTGTTTACAAAAATAACAGTGATAAACTTAAAGACCATAATTATATAAAGCTAAGATTTATCGGACCAGACCAAAATAAGTTTGCAATTGGTACTAACGCCAAAGTATATTATAAAGACCAAATAATAGACCAAACTTTGATTCCTTCACGAGGTTTTCAATCATCTGTCGACTATCCTATGACTATTGGTATTGGTAGTACCACTAAAATAGATTCTATAAGAATCATTTGGCCAGATGATACAACGCAAAAACTAACCAATGTAGCAGTCAATTCAGATATTACTATAGACTATACTGATGCTACTGGTATTTATAAGGCGAATAATCTTAAAACCAATTCTAAATTACTAAATGAAATTTCCAATAAAACTTTATTAACCCATCATGAAAATGATTACAATGACTTTAACAATGAAGGCCTTATCTATAAATCTTTAGATGAAGAAGGCCCTGCATTAGCTGTAGGAGATGTTAATGGCGATGGTAATGAAGATATATTTGTCGGCGGCGCCAAAGGCGAGACCGCGGCTATTTATCTACATAGTGGTGATGGCAATCTCGGTATACCAAATACATCTATTTTCGAAAATGATTCAGATTACGAAGATACATCTGCAGCCTTTTTCGACATGGACAATGATGGCGACCTCGATTTAGTGGTAGGTAATGGTGGTAATGAATTAGGTATGCAAAACACATACGGCATTAGAATATTTATAAATAATGGTAAGGGAAAATTCAAGAAAATAAAAGATAAATTGCCTACAGTTAATGTAAATATTTCAGTAATAGCTCCCTATGATTTTAATAATGATGGGTACACAGATTTATTTGTAGGATCAAGAAGTGTGGTTGGCACATATGGTATTGAACCCAATCATCTATTGTTATTAAACAATGGCGACAATACATTTGCCGATGTAACTGAACGTTCTGCATACGACCTTAAAAATGCGGGTATGATTACCGATGCGAAATGGCTGGACATGGATGGTGATGGTAAAAAAGATTTAGTAACAGTATCTGATTGGGGGAGACCTAATATTTTTAAAAATTCTGGCAAACGCCTTAGCAAGTATTCTACCAATTTAGATAGTCTTGACGGATGGTGGGGAGCACTAGATGCCAAAGATTTGGACAATGATGGTGATTTAGACCTAGTATTAGGTAATTCTGGAAGCAATCTTCATTACAAGCCTAAAAAAAATCAACCCATGAAAATGTGGGTAAATGACTTTGACAATGATGGAACTATTGAACAAATCGTAACTCAAAATTATGATGGCGGTGATTACCCTATCCATCAAAAAAGAGAACTTACCACCCAAATATTGGCATTAAAGAAAAAAAACATTAAGGCTTCTGAATATGCTAAAAAAACAATTGACGAACTATTCTCTAAAGAGATCATTGCAAATACAATCGTTAAAAAAGCTTCGATTGCTGAATCTGTCATTGCCATAAATGAAGGAGATGGAACATTTACAATACAAGAATTACCGGCACGCGTACAATTTTCTTGCATATGTGGTATTCAATGTACAGATGTAAACAACGATGGAAATTTAGATTTAATTATGGCAGGTAATAATTTCGAATTTAAACCTCAATTTTCTAGATTAGATGCCAATTATGGTAATGTTTTGTTAGGTGATGGTAAAATGGGCTTCGATTGGCAAAACTATAATAAAAGTGGTATTTTCATAAAAGAAGAAGTCAAACATTTAGAATTGTTCAAAGACAAAATGGGCAGTGTTTTCTTAATCGCTGCCATTAACAATGAGAAGCCGAAAATTTATCGATTAAATGAAAAATAGCATCCTAATACTATTCTTCTTTTCCTTTCTAATAAGCTGTTCCACAAAAAATGAAGGTGAGGTTTTTAAGAAACTTTCATCTAAAGATACAGGAATCCACTTTGAGAATAATCTTACCGAATCTGATGATTTGAATATTCTGGACTATCTCTATTTTTATAATGGTGGTGGTGTTGCCATAGGTGATATCAACAATGATAGTCTACCTGATATTTTTCTTTCCGCTAATCAAACAGCGAATCAGCTTTATCTTAATAAAGGAAATATGACTTTTGAGGATATTTCAGATAAAGCCGGAATTTCAGGAAATAGTTCATGGAATACAGGTGCTGTAATGGGTGATGTAAATGGTGATGGACTTTTAGATATTTATGTTTGTGCCGTCGTTGGCCTTAATGGATTTAACGGCCATAACGAACTTTACATTAATAAGGGTAATGGCGAATTCATAGAAAGCGCTGCCCAATATGGACTTGATTTCGATTCTTATAGCTCAAATGCCGCATTTTTAGATTATGATTTAGATGGTGATCTAGATATGTACCTTTTAAACCATGCTGTTCACACTCAAGAAACGTATGGCAAAATGGAATTAAGAAATCAACGTAATTATGAATCGGGCGATAAACTGCTTCGAAATGATAATGGCGAATTTGTAGATGTAAGTGAGCAAGCGGGTATTTTTGGAGGTATTAATGGCTATGGATTAGGAGTCTCTGTTGCTGATTTTAATACGGATGGATTTCCAGACCTTTACATTGGAAATGATTTTCATGAAGATGATTACTACTATTTGAATAATGGCGATGGTACATTTACAGAAAGTTTGAGAGCTTATTTCGGGCACACTTCCAGGTTTTCAATGGGAAGTGATGCTACAGATATTAATCACGATGGTAGACCAGATTTGATTTCGTTAGACATGCTACCTGATGACGAATCTGTACTAAAGGCTTCAGAAGGAGATGATAATATTCAAATTCAAAAAATAAGAATAAATGATTACGGGTACCACTACCAATTCACTAGAAACATGCTGTTTTTAAATCAACCAGACGGCACTTTCATAGAAACTGCTCTGCAAAGTGGCGTTTCTGCTACCGATTGGAGTTGGAGCGCGCTTTTTGGAGATTATGACCAAGATGGCGAACAAGATTTGTTTATTAGTAATGGTATTCCTAAACGTCCCAATGACTTAGATTATATCAATTTTCTTTCCAATGAAAATATTGAAAAAAAAATAAACAACACAAACCTAATAGACCAAAAAGCACTTAATCTGATGCCATCGGGCAATGTAGGAAATAGAGTTTTTCAAGGGAACAAAAGCTTATTGTTCACGGATAAGTCTAATAGCTGGATTCCTAATGACACTCTTGTTTCGGGTGCCACTGCATACGGTGATTTAGATAATGATGGCGATTTAGATATTGTAACCAATAACCTAAATAGTAAGCCAACAGTTTACGAAAATTTAACCAATTTAAAATCGAACTATTTAAAAGTTAGATTGAATTATACAAAGGGCAACAACTTTGGTTTAGGAACGAAAGTAGTTTCTTTTGCAGGCGGCAAAACCCAATTCAAAGAATTATACACCGTTAGGGGTTTTCAAGCTTCCTCTGAGCCCATTATACATTTTGGATATGGAAGTTTGAATACTATAGATTCATTGAAAATTATCTGGCCCAATGCTACATATCAGGTTTTAAAAAACGTTGGTATAAATCAAACCTTGGTCATAGAACCCAATGAAACAAGAGCATATGATTATAAAAGTCTGCATGCTAAAGTAGACCCATTTTTTGAACGTGTAGAAGACAATCTAGGCATAAATTTTACCCATAAAGAGGATGGCTATACAGACTTCAATCGTCAAAAACTTATTCCTTACCAATTGTCTGACCGTGGTCCGGCAACAAGTATTGCAGATATCAATAATGATGGAAAAGAAGATATTTTCTTCGGTGGATCTAAGTTTATTCCATCTGAAACCTTTATTCAACAAGACAGTTCTTATATTAGGGTGAGATACCCGAATTTGGCAAAAGATTCAATTAAGGAAGATGTAACTTCAATACTTGCAGATTTTAATAAGGATGGTGCTGTTGATTTAGTCATTGGTAGCGGTGGTGCAGATTTTTATGGAAATTCAAAACCACTTACAGATAGTTACTACAGTTTCAATAAAACAGATTTCGAAACTAATTCGTTACCAGAGTTTTACGACAATGCATCAGTAATAGTACCTATTGATGTTGATGGAGATAATGATATGGACCTTTTTATTGGCAACCAGGCCGTTTCCTCAGATTTTGGCAAACCTGCTACTTCACATTTGCTTATTAATACTAATGGTAAGTTTACATTGTCTTCTAAAAATCCCTTTGAATCGCTAGGCATGGTAACTGATGCTATCGCTACAGATTTCAATAATGATGGTTCGCAAGATTTAATCATTGTCGGTGAATGGATGGCCCCGAAATTTTATAGAAATGAAGAATCTAATTTTGTTTACACAGAGCAATTTAAAGAAGATGATTTAAATGGTCTATGGCAAAGCGTTGAAAGTTTTGATATAGATGGAGACGGTGATCAAGATTACCTTCTGGGTAATTGGGGCATGAACTCAAAATACACTGCCTCTAAAGACAATCCAATGAGAATGTATTATGGTGATTTTGATAAAAATGGGGACACTGAAACTATTGTTTGCACATATAAAAAAGGCTCTTATTATCCCTTAGCAAGTTTTAATGAACTGTCGAGCCAAATAGTATCACTTCGTAAAAAGTTCACCTCATACAGCTCATTTGCAGGTAAATCAATTACTGAAATTCTCGATAATGAACAGCTAAACAATGCCGAGATATTAAATATTTCTGAATTAGCATCTGGCTACTTAAAAAATGATAACGGTAAATTATCATTTATTCCATTTGGTTATGAACTTCAAACAGCTCCACTAACCACCTTTTTAAAATACGATTTTGATAACAATGGTACCGATGAAGTGCTAATTGCAGGTAATTATTTTGGTGTAAAACCTTACCATGGTAGATTTGATTCTTTTCCGGGGGCATTACTTAAAAAATCTAATGACATACTCTTAGGAAATCAACTAGGATTGAATTTCATGTTCAAATCTGTTCGTCATACTAGCATTTTTCATTTAAAACAAATACCATATTTATTGGTGACAATGAACAATGGTTCAGCTCAAGTATATAAAATTAGACGATAATTAGTGCTATTCTTACCGAAGATAAAAAAGAATAAACTAATGGTAAATATTATATCACATACTTCACATTATAAATAATATGATCAAAAGAGGAATTTATATTTTTTCAATATTAGTAGTAATTTTCTTGGTTTGGTACTTTTTTGTAAAGTCTGCAGATTACACCATTAATTTTAAATCAAACACGTTTCCTGAAACGATTATTCAATCCTTAAAATTATGGAATAATGGTTTGGATAATTCAGTAGAACTTGGTAAAGTTGATAATTATGTACAACAGACTATCCATATAACAGACTCTACGCATATTTATAACTGGCAAATCAAATCATTAACAGACACCTCTTCACAAGTTACAGTTGGTGTATCAGACCAAAACCTAATCAATAGTCTTAAAAATAAACTTCTGGTTCCATTTTTAAAAACAGATTTCTCTAATGGTTCTGAAAAAAGAGTTTTTAATTTTATGACAGTTCTCAAAGACCATGTTGATAATTTTAAGATTACGATAATTGGCATCGAAGAGATTCCTGAAAAATTTCTCGCTTTCATACCTATTAAGAAAACACAAGTCGAAAAAGCAAGAGGAATGATGGAAAACTCGAGCTTTATAGGCGAAATTCTACTTAAAAATGGAGTTGAATTAAATGGACCACCCATGTTGGAGGTTACCGAATGGAATCGTTCTAAAGATAGTATTTCCTATAATTTCGGTTATCCTATTTTACCTCAACAAAATTTACCTACCACGACCGAAATACAGTATAAAAAGCTTGAAACTACAAAAGGAATCAAAGCTATTTATAATGGCAATTATATCACCTCAGATAGAGCATGGTATGCTTTATTGCGCTACGCCAAAACAAATGGGCTAAACGTCGCACCAAATCCAATTGAGATATTTTACAACAACCCAGACATGGGTGGTAACTCACTTAATTGGAAAACCGAAGTTTATTTACCTCTAATCGACGAGTGATATTACTTATTTTTTTTTACCTATTATAAAGTAAATACTACCTAGCAAAGTAAATATAAATTCCTATTACGATAGCGCAAATTCCTATTCCCGCTTGATTTACATATTTGTAAGGAGTAATAGATACTTGATTTGTATATTCTAAAACGAATGGCTCTTTACGAGGCTTTACAGCACCAATAACCAACATGATTACAATATTGGTCACAAAGAGAATTGCCATAATATGCAAGTAATGTGGGTAAGCCTCTGCTTCAATCAACTTAAGATTATTTGCATCCGTAATTCCAGCACTTTTTGCTTCGGCCAATGCATCGCTTACAAACCTACCTTTTAACCAAAATTGACTAACGCAATATAATACTGACCCTGAAAAGATTCCAATTTTCGCAGCAATTGCAGGTACCCTTTTAGTTAGATAACCAATTACAATAATTGTGAAGATCGGAATACTATAAATTCCGTTTATTTCTTGCAGGTAATTAAACAAACTGCCTGCATTTGCTATTAATGGAGCAATAAACATTGCTGCCAAAGCCAAACAGATACCAAAAATTTTACCATATTTAACAACGGTAGTTTCAGAAGCTTCCTTATTAATATGTTGCTTATATATATCTATTCCAAAAAGTGTTACTGAACTATTAAGAACACTATTAAAAGAACTTAATATTGCACCAAAAAGTACAGCTGCAAAAAAACCGACCAAAGGCTTAGGCAGAACAGCACGAACCAATTCTGGATACGCTAAATCACTAGAATCCAATCCTCCTTCAAAATAATGATATGCTATCATACCAGGTAACACTAAAATTAATGGCCCCAATATTTTAAGAAATGAAGCCAATAACAATCCCTTTTGGCCCTCTGCCAAATTCTTGGCCCCTAATGCCCTTTGTATAATTTGTTGATTGGTTCCCCAATAGAACAACTGAACCAACATCATACCAGTAAAAATGGTAGAAAACGGCACTTCCTGTCCTGGATTGCCCGTTGAATCAAAACGTTCTGGATTTGCACTTATCAAATTCTCCAATCCTTCAAAAACACTACCATCCCCAATAGCCATTAAGCCGAATACTGGAATTAACAAACCTCCTATCAACAAGCCAATAGCATTTATCGAATCTGAAACTGCTACTGCCTTTAAACCTCCAAAAACAGCATATATAGAACCTATAATTCCAATTCCCCAAATACAAATAATTAAAGCTGTTTTATCCGATACATCCAACAATGTGGGAACATCGAACATTCCACTGATTGCGACGGAGCCAGAGTATAAAATAACCGGTAACAATACTACTACATATCCCGTTAAAAAAAGGCCCGATGTAATTGTTTTGGTCGCTACATCAAACCGTTTCGCCAAGAATTGTGGAACAGTCGTCAAACCACCTTTTAAATATCTTGGAAGTAAAAATATTGCAGCTACAACAATCGCTATAGCGGCCAATGTTTCCCATGCCATTACAGACAACCCATCTGTATAGGCACTACCATTTAGTCCAACAATCTGCTCTGTAGACAAGTTGGTCAACAACAGGGATCCGGCAATAACACCTGCAGTGAGACTCCGCCCTCCTAAAAAATATCCGTCAGAAGATTTTTCATCCGTTTTACGTGTTGCTAAATACGATATCACCGCCACCAAAATTGTAAATCCTAAAAAAGAGAGTATCCCTATCATTATCTGAAAATTGAAAAAATATATAGTCGATAAATATATTGGATATTTTAAGATTACAACAATCAAATGTTAGATTTATCTTAAAATTATTCATGAAAAAAGCAAGAATAAGTGAAATATCATCAAAATATTGTATTAATACTAATCTTAAAGGCTTGATGAACACATAATAGTCTCAAATTTATTTAGTTTTGTTCCTTTACCAGAAGTCACATGAAAAATCTTATTACAAAGCCCAAAGCATTTTTGAACAAATTTTTTGGCTTTCTATTTATTGCCTTTCTAATCTCTTGTACGAAAGAAAAAAAGGAGGAACCTATTGTTATTTCCTCAGAGGTATTACACAATTCAATTGACAAAATTGTGGAAATCATGATTCATGATATTTTCTCCCCTCCTGTGGCTAGTAGAATATTCGCTTACCCGAATATTGCTGCGTATGAAATAATAGCACAGGTGAACCCTGATTATCAATCATTATCAGGTCAAATTACAGACTTAAAACCTGTACCAAAATTAGATACTGTTCAAGGGGTCAATCCGCAGCTAGCCGCTTTAATTGCACACATGAACATCAGTCGACAGTTAATTTTCTCAGAAGATAAATTCGATGTTTTGCAAGACAGTTTATTCAATGTATGGAAAACTAAAAATGAAACTGAATTCGAAGCTTCTAAAGCTTATGGATTAAAAGTGGCAGAACATATAAAAGGATGGATGAGTAAGGATAATTATAGCCAAACTCGTACCATGCCAAAGTTTACGGTAAACACCGATGAAGCTTCTAGATGGCAACCTACACCACCTGCATATATGGATGGTATTGAACCACATTGGAGCAAAATACGCCCATTTGTATTAGATTCAGCATCACAATTCAAGCCAATACCACCACCACCTTTCTCAATGGAAAAAGATTCAGATTTTTATAAAGAGCTGATAGAGGTATATGATATAAGTAACAAGATAACCGAGAACGGAGACGAGTCTGAAGAAGTTGCGATAGCAAAATTTTGGGATTGTAATCCGTATGTATCGGTTACACGGGGCCATTTAATGTTTGCTACCAAAAAAATTACCCCTGGCGCACATTGGATTGGTATTACTAAAATAGCCTGTAAACAAACAAATCTTAATTTTGATGACACTGTATTTGCTTACACCAAAACTTCTTTAGCCATAGCAGATGCCTTTATAAGTTGTTGGGATGAAAAGTATCGAAGTAATTTAATTAGACCAGAAACTCTGATCAACCAACATATAGACGAAAATTGGAAACCAATTTTACAAACTCCACCATTTCCTGAATATACCAGTGGGCATAGTGTAGTTTCGGGAGCTGCAGCTACTGCTTTAACGAGTATTTTCGGAGAAGATTTCAGCTTTTCTGATGATACTGAAACGCCATACGGACTCCCAATTAGAAAATATACTTCCTTTAATAAAGCAGCAGATGAAGCCGCGATAAGTAGAATGTATGGAGGTATTCATTATAGAGCTGCTGTAGAAGTAGGAGTTGGACAAGGTAGAAAAATAGGTGCCCTTTTGAATTCAAAAATTAAAATGGCAGAAAAAATAAAATAGGTAGCTTAAAAAATTTCCTTAACCACATAAAAATCAATGATTAACTCAAAATTGAGATAAGCCCTCCATGTTAAAAATTTTTTTCTACTGTTTACCTATCATTTTTACTTCTTGCACTAATTATGGACAATTAAAGGTAGTTACTGACTTACCATCAAGTTTAGAAGAAATTTCTGGTATGGCCTCCTATAACGATTCTACTATTTGGGCACTTGAAGACAACGGGAACAAAGATGAAATTTACCAAGTTAACTTTAAAGGCGATATTGTGAAAAGCCTTAAAGTTAAAAATGGGGATAATGATGATTGGGAAGATATGGCGATGGACCAGGCAGGTAACCTCTACATTGCCGATATAGGCAACAATGATAATTCTCGAAAAAACTTAGTCATTTATAAAATTCCAAACCCAACTATTGAACCTGGTGACAAAGTAGATGCTGAACATATTGAATTTAACTATCCTGATCAAACAGAATTTCCGCCTAATGAAGACGGACTTTTATTCGATGCTGAAGCACTATTCCATCATGGAAATTCCCTTTATATAGTTACAAAAAATAGGTCTAAACCATTTAAAGGAGAGGCTCATATTTATTCTGTTCCAGATACTGCTGGCAAATATGAAGCTAATTTAGTTGGGTCATTTACACCTTGTACAGATTGGAAAACATGTCAAATTACCTCAATTGATCTTTCTCCCAATGGAGATAAAATAGTAGCTCTTAGTTATGGTAAACTTTTTGTGTTTACTGATTTTACGTGGAATGATTTCTCTAAAGGCAAGCTTCAGGAAATTGATTTAGGCGCCAGAACGCAGTTAGAATCTGTATGTTTTCTAAATGACAACACACTACTTATTTCCGATGAACGCTCACATGGTACTGGTGGCAATCTCTACTCCTATTCTTTAAAGTAATTTTCGCTTTTAAAAACCGAAACCTAACCCAAAGGTAAATCTAGGGCCATCTTCACTTGCAAATAGGGCTGTATTGATAGATATAATATCAGAGGCATTCAAAAAGAATCCGCCGCCATATGACGTATGCCATCTTTCAGAACTCAACCCTGGATACCAAACTCTACCATAATCAAACCCTCCAAATAGACCCAAGGCCATTGGTAGTAATCTCGTCCGCTTTTTATTTAGGCTAAATCTGATATCCGTATTTTGATAGTATGATGTTTTACCCGTAAATCGTTGATTTCTAAAACCTCGTAAACCATCTAAGCCACCAATACTAGCTGCTTGGTAAAACTCATAACCATTACCCATATTAAAATGGGCTTTCCATTTGGTAGCGAACACTAATCGTCCGCTAGGAATCAATTTATAATCAAAACTTATTGAAGGAATAATGTATCCATAATTACCTCCATTTGTCGAAATATTGTCTTTAAAACCTACTTGTAAAGAGGTTGCCATACCTAAGGTAGGGAAAGCTTCATTATCTCTATTTTCATATGAATATCCTGCATGAGCACCGATAAAATCGCTATTGGTCTCTTCCCCATTTTGTTGGTAAAATGTATTTATAAATCTATCGTCTGTTTCTTCAACACTAATATCTTGATATGATAGACCTAACTTTACTTTTGCCCCTAACTCTCCTCTCCAAACCAAAGAAGGCGAAAATTCCATTTGCCTAAGTTTTACTCGATTGTAATCAAGTTCTAGGTCATCATCTAAATTTATCGTGTTATTACCATATCCAAAAAAGTTGACGGCAAAATTAGGACTAGTAAATAGAGCGGTTAATTCTCCGTTCCAATTCTCAAACAAATGTGCAAACTCACCTTGGTATTTAAAATCAAAACCACTGGTAGCAAAATAATAAGATGCACCAAAAGTATGCTGTTGGGTAAATGGATTCTGTCTAAAACCGTTATAGGTATATGTATTCAAAAAACCAATTCGCATGCCATCATCAGGATTGAAGCCAAAAGTTGGGATAATTTGATTAAAACTATTTCTAAGTTTAAGCGGCTGATAGGTGTTTAGCTGATAATCATCAGACAATTTAACTTTTGCCCCTCCCCTTTTTTCAAATGTATTTTTTTTGCTTTTGTAATCATACAGCGTAATATTCTTACCATTTTCAACTCTGTAGATATCATTATTATGTCCACCTATAATTCTAACTTTCACCCCATTGAAATTTGATGGATTATTAACTTCAAAGATGTCATCATCATCCAAACCAAATACCCATATTTCTTTCGTATCCTCCTTTGTAAAAACTTTATAAAAGAATAGATTGTCTTTCTTATCATTAATGTTTCTAAAGACTTTTACTTCAACTTCTTTGTCATTAAGTCTGTTTATTTCAAACCAATCGTCCTTATCGGTACCTGCGACAATAGCATACTTATTCAATATTTTATAATATTCTTCAGCAGTTTCTTGAATATGACTTAAACGTGCTAACAAAATATTCTTTATCTCTACGACGGTTTCATCGTGAACCTCTTTAGGAAAGGCTTTAAATGCCTTGTCAATGGCACTAGCAGTCAAATTTTCTTGCAAATACTTTGCTTGAGCCAACCATTGACTTTTTTCAGTCTCCCCTAGTAATGTCAAATCTAAAACATAAGTCATTGGTGAAGAATTGAAACCTTTTACGCTTCTAATATCTTCTTTAAAACCTTCCATAAGTCTTAAACCAGGTATAATACGTGTAGCAATGTTCATTAAAGCTCCGTCTCCCATTTTAGAATATACTTGGTCACGATCTCTAGGTATTGGTCTATAAACTATTTTTCCCGTTTCCTTATCTTTAAATTCTGCCCATCGCCATTGGTCTACGTGCCTATCCCAATCTCCCAAGACCATATCAAATAGCCTAGACCTTAGATATAAATCTTTATCGACTTCATACTTTTCATCATCACGCAAATCTTCAAGCATACCATCGGTACTTTTTAATTCATTTGCATAACCGAAACTAGCCAAATTACCATGACCGTCTCCCGTATGTTCTTCTATCATATATAATTCATCACCAAATGACTCATTAAATTCTTTTAATGCAGGTTGTTTAGGCACATAATACAAAACAGGATTTGTATGGTAAATACCCACTGCATCTGAGAGAATACCTATGGTAAAAGGACCGTACGGATGTGACCCGGTATAAAAATCTTGTAATATTTCTTGGGTATAGGTTTCTTTTAAATCCTCAAGTACATATTGATCTTGAAATGCCATAGACTGCAAATAAAGCTCAGCACTTTTTTTCAAAGCCCTCATTACATATTCTTTGCCGTCTTTATGCCGAAGCCGCAATGATTTAGATTGGTGCCCACCTCCTTTTTTCACAGGCACTAAGCCTCCCTTTAACGTATCAAGATTTACGGTTGGCACCTTCACCTCAGCGCCATAATATTTACGATAACGTTCGCCCCAAACTCCTTTAAAAAAACCACTTTTATCAATTTCTTTTTTAGTGTAGACCGATGCTTTTACCGAATCGGTAAAATTTGTAGTAAAATCACCTGCATAATCAATTTGAGTTGGAGGTAATACTACATTGGTAAATAAAAATTCTTCCTTTTCATCTTCACCTACACCATAAAACCGAACTCTAGAAGAGCCATCAGTATACACTTCTAAAGTAGCGTATCCCATTTTACCTGTATTAAATCGTGATCCGTTCAATAGCTTAGTTGTACCTTCTTTTGCTCCAGAACCACTAACAATTTGGGGCGTATTATTTTCAACTATGTACTGTAATGTATGCTCGTGACCCGATGCAAATATCACTCGGTCAGAAAATTGGGCCAACGTAGTTACCCTCTTCATTAGTTCTCTATACCGTTTATTATTCAAATCTTCGATTGATGCACCAGATGTATTTCTTAATACATTAATGAACGTACCCAAAACAGGAATTGGAAAGGGTAAGGATTTAGGATAGAATTGCTTTTTTAATGAATATTGCCCACCATGTTCGCCATAACTAATTGTTGGATGGTGCATAGCAATTACAGTGGTTCTATCTCGGTAACCTTTTATGGCATCTTCAAGTTCTAATAAAAACTTTTCCCTGCTTTTAATATCGCATTTGTCATTTATGTCCGCCAGCTTATCCCAATTGGTCAAATACCACTCTGTATCTATGGTTATAATTGCCACATCATCTCCTATTTCTACCACATCGAGAGGACATCCATTTTCTGGTAGAAAAGGATTTTTTTCCTTTAATAAATTTTTGATATAATCTTCCTCTCGCTCCAACCCTATCAAACCTTCTGTATACCAATCGTGATTACCTGGAATAAAAAGTGGTCTTCCTTTAAAATTGTCGAGTGTTTTTAACTGTGCATCTAAATGATTTTTAGCGGTCAAATAGGCCACTGTTGAATCCTTTGGATCCGGCAAACCTGCCGGATAGATATTATCACCTAGAAAAATAGCAGTACTATTTTTATCTGCAACATCTAATTTATTCTTGAAAATTTTAAGCGCTGGGTTCATACCGTCCATTGGGGATAAGCCGGCATCCCCTATTAAATAAAAGGTATGTGAAATCTCTTTTAACTCTTTAACATCTACGGCATATTTTTCATCTAAATACTTTGTACCATAAGTAGCACAACCAGTAGCAAACAATAAAATCAATAGATATGCATAATATTTTTTCATAGCAATGTAACCCGCTTTAAATTTTCGTAATTTGGGTAATCCTAACCAATAATTTCTATGTCATATATATTAGATAAGACACAACAGTTTGTGGTCGAATTACTTACCAATCAATTGGATAAAAACTTTTTATACCACAACTTAAGACATACTCAACGAGTAGTTAAAAGTACTAAAGAATTATCGGAATCATGTTCTCTATCAGATCAAGAAAGAGAGTTATTAGAACTTGTTGCTTGGTTTCATGACACGGGTTATACCAAAGGAAATAAAGACCATGAAGAGAGTAGTTGTGAAATAGCTGAAGAGTTTTTAACAAAAGAAAGTTATGACCCTAAAGGAATCGAAAAAATTAAAGAATGCATTAGGGCCACAAAATGGAATACCAAGCCGACTAATTTAATGGAAGAAATAATTAGAGATGCCGATTCTTCTCATTTTGCACAAACCAGTTATATCGAAACCACAGAATTATTACGAGAAGAACTAAAGCTTTTAGGTGTTAAAAATTACAGCCAAAAAGAATGGTTACAGGTAAATATACAAGTTTTTAGAACCGATCATCAGTACTACACAGATTACGCAAAAAAGTATTGGCTTGAAAAGAAGGATAAAAACTTAAGAAAATTAATCAAGGATAAAAAGTCTGAAAAAAAGATAGCCAAAAAAGAAAGGCTGAAAGCCAAATTTAAAAGCGAAAGTCCGGATCGAGGTATACAGACACTATATCGTGTAACTTTAAAAAATCACATAGCACTAAGTGATATAGCAGATACAAAGGCAAACATTTTATTGTCTGTAAATGCAATTATAATCTCATTGGCACTATCTAATCTTATTCCTAAATTAGATAATCCTTCAAATGACTATTTAATTTACCCTACGGTAATATTCGTATTATTTGCTGTTGTTTCAATGATTCTTGCTGTTTTGGCAACTAGGCCCAATGTAACCAGTGGTGAATTTACCAAAGAAGATGTTGAGAACAAAAATGTCAACTTATTGTTCTTTGGTAATTTTCATAAAATGAAGTTAGGAGAATATGAGTCGGCAATACAAGAAATGCTAAAGGATAAAGACTACATTTATAATTCTTTGACCAAAGACCTTTATTTTCTCGGTGTTGTATTGAACAGAAAATATACACTCTTACGATGGACTTATACTATCTTCATGATTGGTATGATATTATCGGTAATTGCATTTGCAATATCCTTTAAATTCTATGGCCCAGATCGTAAATTAGAGTTATTAAGTCAGGTGTTATTCTTTTAAAGCCTCCATCAAATCCTCATAAGTATATGTCTTTTCAGGTTCTTGATCTCTTTTATATAGAATTTCGGCACGTATCGCTTTTAAACCAGAAACGCCTTGTAATCCTTCTAATTCTACAATTTCAATCTTATCGGTGAAACAGCCTTTTGACCTTAAGAATTTGATGTATCTTAAATATTCTAACTCATCTTTTTTCTGAGAATAAACTATTGAAAGCAATCCTTTTTGAGTAAGACGTTGATTAGTCCCTTTTATAAAAGACTTATCAATTCGCTTTTTAATAACCTCGTAACGGGCATTATATGTGCCATCAACATCAAATTGTTTTTCATCCATTCTAAAACGGATAGATAATGATGTATTATAAACCAAAATCAATGATGTGGCATCTAGTGGTACAGGTAATTTTGGTTTTAATGCGTAATGCACATTCTCCATTTCACACATCACCTGCAATTGCCACAATCTAAGATTGTTTAGATATAAATTATTGTAGTCTGTATTTTCTGAAATAGAAGCACCTATATACATATTATGCTCTACTCCATCGGTTTTGTAGCGCTCATAATAATGAGGAAACATAGCTTGGGCACTTTCTTGCCTTTTATCAATTACTGAAGACAACTTTTTATTAATTAACGTAACACTTTCGTCGTAATTCTTTCTATGATCGTAATAGGAATCAGTACCTATATCAATTTTAGCCTCATAGGTCAAAATATGTTTTTCTAAAACGACATCTGACTTTTTAAGGTGCTCAAAAATTGGAAAAATCTCATCTTTAACAAAGTCGAAAATGGATTGCTCACTATTTGTGTACAGCATTTCCTTAATACTTTCAAGATGATTGTTCACTCTAAAAATTAATTCTTCATAGATAGGTAAATTCCATTTTTTCAATGCAATTACCAATATGTCATTAATTTCAGAAAGTTGAATCATCAAATCTCTTTGAATAGCCAAATTTCTAGCCTTAGAGGAGTCTTTAATATCAATTTGTCCAAATAATGGGTATACATCCTTAAAAACAATTTCCCTAAAAGTAGGTGATTTACCTTCTAGCTGGTCGTTCATAAATCGTTTGGCTTCCTCTTGAAATTTCCAATAAACAGATGAGTGTACAGAAGTACATTCATTTTGAATTATAGCGTCTATTCTATTATTCTCTTCATTACTATTTCGTACTAATGCCGATACAATATATGGCAAAACATCATCAAGCTTTTGAGCATTTACTCCATTAAGAACCCCCTTTTTCTCAGAAACTATTTCCAAAATCCCTAAGAGTTTATTTTCATAGGCAATAGGTGCGAAAATTGCACTTTGAACTCCTTGCCTTTTCAACCCTTCATAAGGTTCCATACCACCAGCTAAATCGGCCATGCGATTAACATCGGTAATCGCAAAATATGAATTTTCCTTAATTAATTTTCTATAAGACTCTTCACAAAGCGCACTCTTACAACCTACTATTACCTCTCCGTTTAAAAGATAACTTTCAAACCCCATGCCTGCAACTGCTTCGAACTGATCTTTTCTAGCGTTGAACGTTGCGAACCCCACTCTAATATTTGGCAACTTAAAGAACGACTTAAAAGTCTCTTGAAGTTCTTCCGTAAAATTATCTGGAGCTAAATGGTCCTTAGAAATCAATTTTGACTTTATGTCAGAAATTGCCTGTTCCATAGTAACATCGAACAAGTTCGCAATTACAAACCCTTTAGATATAAAACTTTCAGGTGGAATTTTATCCATCCAAAGTTTAACATCATTTGGATTTTCTAACAATTCATTGATATTTTCTTGTGTTATCTTTTTAGATTTTTCGGTAGGAATTATCTTTATAAAATCAGCATTATATAAAACGCGATAGTGACGCATTACTCCATTAGCATCTGGTATATCATAAAAGTATGGACGACTAAAGTCTAAGTGAAAACCATAATAGAAATTTAATATGACCACACAGCTCATAATATAATCCATATCGTCGCCAAGACTTCGCAATTCTGGCTCATACTCCTTACCCGCTTCACTAATAATTTTCTGAAAGCGTTTCGAAGATTTTATGATAGTATCTTGATAAGGTAACGTAGCCACCTTTATTTCATTAGTACTTAAGGCTTCGGTAAATGTATCTTGTAAAATACGATCAATTACTTCTTTATATTTTTCTAATAATGTAAAATCTGAAAATCCGTCACGTAGTTCTGGATAATCGATTTGAGCATTTAATATTCTCTCGGCAGTAGCGGCTAAAAATGGATCATCACCTTCTAAATGTTCATCGTACTTCTTCAGAAGTTCTTCAAAACTAATGAGGTGCTTTACCGGCATTATCTTTCTCTCGTGCTGATTCATGAATTATTTAGTCTACTAATTCGATGTAAAGTTACAAAACAATACAATTTTTTTTGTGGGACTCACCCCCTATGGTTAACTGGATTTTCGGATATTTAACGAAAAATAGCCCATGTCATCGGATAGTAGACTAAATAGAGCTTATGAAAATGCCAAGATTATTCCGTTTGACAACAACTCTAAATTTATACTTTTTAGTGATTGTCACAGAGGTGACAACAGTTTTGCCGATGAATTCGCCAATAATAGAAACATCTATTTTCACGCGCTAAAATTTTACTTTTCAGAAGGATTTCAATATTGCGAGCTTGGTGATGGTGATGAACTTTGGGAGAATATTAATTTTGCATCCATATTTGAAGCCCATAAAAATATTTATAAACTTTTAAAGCAATTTCATTTAGAACATAGACTACATATGATTTGGGGAAACCATGATATGGTCTATAAAGATGAAGACTACGTAAAGAAACACTTGTCAAGTTATTTTGAACCCATAGAAGACAAAGACAAATCACTTTTTGAAGGCATAAAATACCATGAAGCCCTAATTTTAAAACATTCAGACACTCAGCAAGAAGTTTTTCTAACCCACGGCCACCAAGCAGATTGGTGGAATTATACCTTTTGGCGTTGGGGTAGATTTTTAGTGAGGGTACTCTGGAAACCATTACAGGTTTGGGGTATTGCTGACCCAACTTCACCGGCAAAAAACTATACTGAACTCATAAAAGTTGAACGTCGTATAAAAAAATGGATTCTTAAAAATAGCTTAAAAGTAACGGTGGTTGGCCATACCCATAGGCCCCGTTTTCCCGAACCAGGCGATATTCCTCTTTTCAACGATGGTAGTTGTGTGCACCCAAGAAGTATTACAGGTATTGAAATAGAAAAAGGCAATATTTCTTTGATTAAATGGCAGATAAATACCACCGACGATGGTACACTTCGTGTTGTTCGTATTCTTTTAGAAGGGCCACAAAAATTAGAAGATTACTTAGAAAAGTTATAGGTACTAAACATTACTATTTTCAAAGTTTAGCCTCTACAGTAAGTATTCTATCATTTTAGATTTTATTATCGATAAATGGTGATTCTCTATAAATTCATACAATTTATTAGTGATAAATTAATGAAATCTATATGTTTTTTAAACATTATCTAAAATAATTGTGACTTTTTTGGTTATTCCGTTTCTAAATAAATAGAAACAAAATAACCTTTTTAAAATGAAAAAATTAATAGCAGAATTTATTGGCACCCTTTGGTTGGTGCTAGGTGGCTGCGGTAGTGCCGTACTTGCCGCTGGATTTCCTGAATTAGGAATTGGCTTTGTTGGGGTTTCCCTTGCCTTCGGTTTAACTGTAATTACAATGGCTTATGCCATTGGCCATATCTATGGTTGTCACTTAAATCCCGCAGTCTCTATAGGCCTTTGGGTAGGTGGTCGTTTTGACGGCAAAGATGTGTTACCATATATTATTGCACAAGTGATTGGTGGTATTGCAGGGGCCGGTATACTTTTCCTTATTGCATCTGGTAAACCAGATTTTGCCCTTGGTGGTTTTGCCGCAAACGGATATGCCGAACACTCCCCAGGCGGATTCAGTATGACATCAGCTTTAATTATTGAGGTTGCTATGACTTTCATTTTCCTATTCGTTATTTTAGGATCAACCTACACAAAGGCACCAAGAGGTTTCGCAGGCTTGGCAATAGGCCTTTGTTTAACGCTAATACATTTATAAGTATACCGGTTACAAATACTTCTGTAAACCCTGCAAGAAGTACTAGTCAAGCGCTATTTGTAGGCGATTGGGCAATAGATCAACTTTGGTTGTTTTGGTTAGCACCGATTGTTGGCGCCATTTTAGCAGGACTCCTTTATAAAATTATCTCACCAGAAATAACCGATTAATTTGGTATTTATATGGAATAGGCTCAACGTGTTTAGATAAAATACGTTGAGCCTATTTTTTATGGTATATTTAGGTTTTAAACGTATCATATAAAACCAACCTATGCCTTTATTCATTGTTATTTTAGGAATCTTACTCCTATTTATTCTCATCGCTAAGTTTAAACTCAATGCCTTTATTACTTTCATAATTGTATCGCTATTCGTTGGTATCGCAGAAGGAATGGAACCTTTATCAGTGGTAGACTCTATTCAAAAAGGAATTGGCAGTATACTTGGGTTTCTAGTGATAATACTGGGTCTAGGAGCCATGTTAGGTAAACTCGTCGCCGATAGTGGTGCGGCACAACGTATCACTACCAAATTGGTCGATAAATTTGGGAAGAAGAATATTCAATGGGCCGTTGTACTTACAGGTTTCATCGTAGGTATTCCTATGTTTTATTCTGTTGGATTCGTAATCTTAGTGCCATTAGTATTTACTATTGCAGCCGCAACCGGACTACCTCTTTTATATGTTGGCTTACCTATGTTGGCATCCCTTTCTGTAACGCATGGATATTTACCACCACACCCTGCGCCAACGGCAATTGCAGCAACCTTTAATGCCGATATCGGCAAAACATTATTGTACGGAATAGTTGTAGCAATACCGGCGATTATTGTTGCAGGACCCCTTCTCTCCAGAACACTTAAAGGCATAAATGCAACGCCACTTAAAGAATTTATAAATCCTGTTATTTTAAAGGAAGAAGAAATGCCTAGTATGGCCAACAGCATCATAAGTGCACTTCTACCTGTAATTCTAATTGCCATTGCTGCTTTAGCCGAGTTTGCATTACCAGATTCATTCTTCCTAAAGAAGACTTTAATTTTTATAGGAAATCCGGCGATTGCTATGTTAATTTCTGTCTTGGTAGCAATTTACACGCTAGGCTTAGGTCGTGGTAAAAAAATGAAAGAGGTTATGGATTCTGTAGGTAGTGCCATTACAGGTATTACCATGGTTTTATTAATCATTGCCGGTTCTGGCGCATTAAAACAAGTTCTTATCGATAGTGGCGTAAGTGAGTACATCGGTGCCATGCTACAAGAATCATCTATTTCTCCTTTAATATTAGCTTGGTTAATTGCAACTGTTATTCGAGTTTGCGTTGGTTCTGCCACTGTTGCAGGTTTAACCGCTGCAGGAATTGTTTTACCCCTTACCCAAGGAACGGGAGTAAGTCCAGAATTAATGGTTTTAGCCATAGGATCCGGTAGCTTAATGTTATCTCATGTAAATGACAGCGGATTTTGGTTATTCAAAGAATATTTCAACCTTTCAGTTAAAGACACCCTAAAAAGTTGGACCGTTATGGAAACTACCGTTGGTGTAATGGGCTTATTAGGTGTTTTGATAATTAATGTTTTTATTTAAAATTAAAAAATATGCAAAAGAAACCTTCTGAAAGAATTAAGGAGTTAGGACTGATTTTACCACCAGCACCACCTCCTGCAGGCCTTTACAAACCTATTTTAGTTGTTGACCACTTTTTATACATTTCCGGTCAAGGTCCTATGCAGAATGATGGCTCATTGATTATTGGTCGTGCAGGTCATGATATGACCATGGAAGAGGCTAAAATAGCCGCAAGGCAAGTTGCCTTGACTATGCTATCTACTATACAAACTCATTTCGGCGATATCGATAAAATCAAGCGAATTGTAAAAACTTTGGGCATGGTGAACTCTACCCCAGATTTTGGTCAGCAACCACTTGTCATAAATGGTTTTAGTGAATTGATGGCCGATATTTTTGGTGCAGAAAATGGTGTAGGTGTGCGGAGTGCAGTTGGTATGATTCTACCAGGTGGCATCCCTGTTGAAATAGAAGCTCATTTCGAACTACATCACTAAGCAAATATGCAAAACGAAAGTTGGTATTCTTTAAAAAATCATGAGGAAGTTATATCTCCCTCTTTGTTGGTCTATCCAGATAGAATTCAACATAATATTGAATTAATGATTTCTATGATTGGCGATGTAAATCGTCTGCGTCCACATGTGAAAACATATAAGAACGCGAATATCATAAATATGCAGATGGCACGCGGAATTAAGAAATTCAAATGCGCTACCATCGCTGAAGCAGAATTACTTGGTAATTGTAATGCTCCAGATATTTTGTTGGCAATGCAACCTATAGGTCCAAATGCTCAACGGTATATTGAATTGACAAAAAAATACCCGAATTCAAAATTCTCTACTATAGTCGATAACGAGACAATGCTTTCTATTTTAGGAGAATTAGCAGAGGTCAATGATATCAAAATTCATCTTTGGGTTGATATTAACAACGGCATGAATAGAACTGGTATTGCTCCAGATAAAAAAGCCTTAGAGCTGTATATACAATTATATAACCATCCCCATTTAGTAGCAGAAGGCCTACATGTTTATGATGGTCATTTAAGAAATACCAACTCAAAAATAAGAGAGGCAGAATGCAATACTGCTTTTGAAGAGGTCGAATTATTAAAAAAATCTATTGAAGATCAAGACATCCCTAGCCCAAAAATTGTTGCTGGTGGGTCTCCGACTTTTCCATTTCACTGCAAACGCAAAAATGTAGAATCGAGTCCAGGCACAACCTTATTATGGGATATAGGTTATGGTGCCCAATTTCCTGAAATGAATTTTTTACCTGCTGCCATTTTAATTACTAGAATAGTAAGTAAACCTACCACAGGTATTCTTTGTTTCGATTTAGGTCACAAATCAATAGCGCCAGAAATGCCTTTTCCACGAATTGAATTTTTAGACCTTGAGCACAGTAACCAAATTAGTCAGTCAGAAGAGCATTTAGTAGTAGAATATGATGATTTGACGATACCAGAGGTTGGTGATGTTCATTATGCAATACCAAAACATATTTGCCCAACCGTCGCAAAGTATGACACCTTAACGGTTGTAAAAGATGGAGCTATTATCGACCATTGGAAAGTAACTGCCAGAACCCATAAATTAACTATTTAGTCATGTTCATATTTGATGCCCATTTAGACCTTTCCATGAATGCTATGGAATGGAATCGAGACCTTACTTGGTCTATAGAAGAAATAAGAAAAAGTGAACAAGGTTTAACCGATAAACCAGGCCGTGGCAACAATACTGTTACTTTAGATGCTATGCGAAAAGGTAATGTTGGACTATGCATGGCTACCCAAATTGCACGATATGTGCATAAGGACAATACCCTACCGGGATGGAAGTCACCACAACAGGCTTGGGCACAAACCCAAGGTCAACTTGCTTGGTACAAGAGCATGGAAGATTTAGGTGAAATGGTACAGATTACCAACAGAACTCAACTATATGCACACCTAGAACTTTGGAAGTCTGATGAAGAAAAAAAGCCAATTGGTTATGTACTAAGTCTAGAAGGCGCCGATTCTATAGTCGATATCTCGTACCTACAAAAATCTTACGACCTTGGCCTTCGTGCTATTGGGCCAGCACATTATGGACCCGGCACATACGCTCACGGCACAAATTCTGTTGGTGGTATAGGCACAAAAGGAAGAGAACTACTAAAGGAAATTCAACGATTAGGAATTATTTTAGATGTTACCCATTTATGTGACCTTAGCTTTTGGGAAACTATGGTGAATTATGACGGACCTCTTTGGGCAAGTCATAATAATTGTAGAGCATTGGTTGACCATCATAGGCAATTTACTGATGAGCAGCTAAAAGAAATTATCGCTCGAAAAGGTGTAGTTGGTGTCGTTTTAGATGCTTGGATGATGACCCCAACCTGGGAAAGAGGAGTTTCGACACCAGAATCTGCTAAAGTAAGTTTACAGCAAATACTTGATAATATTGACCATATATGCCAATTGGCAGGCAACGCCGACCATGTTGGCATCGGTTCTGATTTAGATGGTGGTTTTGGTAAAGAACAAGGGCCGGCAGATGTTGACACTATTGCCGACCTGCAAAAAATAGTAGGTTTGTTGAAAAATAGAGGATACGCTCAAGCTGATATTGAAAAAATAATGAATGGTAATTTTATCAACTTTCTACAGAGAAATCTTAAGAAGTAGCACTCCATTCGTCGAATAAATACAGTATCGAAATTAATTTAACGAAGCCTTAAGTACGCATGGCAGGGTATTTGTTATCTTTATTTCATCATTATTGATAACCAAATGAGGAAACATTTTTTTCTTTTTATTGCCTTATGCTTTTCTACTGTGGCTACAATTCATGCCCAGACAGAATTCCCCACCCCTAAACCAATAAAGATAGAAGCGGCAAATCCGATAGAACCAAAAGGTACGCCTAGCGCAGGACCTGTTTTAAACATGCCCTCTTTAATTAAAGAACAGCCCAATCTTAATATGAGAGATCCTAATACCGTAAAGATGTTACGCGATGAGGAATTGGTTCAAGCTGGCACAGGTATGAAAATTGACCCTCGTATTGGGCCAGGTGAGCGTTTGGGAGGTTCTGGACAATTCTTTGCTGACCAGTATTTAGGTGATGTGAAAAGCAGTGGTAAGTTTATAGGTATTGTTTGTAGAGATCATGAATATGTAGATGGGGATCGTGTTAAAATTTACATGAACGATATGGTTGTTGAACCGAACTTGCTGTTAACAGGAGCATTTAAAGGTGTTAATGTTGATTTACAAGAAGGCTTTAACCGTCTAGATTTTGAAGCTTTAAATCATGGGTCTTCTGCACCTAATACAGCACAAGTAGATGTTTATAATGATAAGGGCCAATTAATATATTCGAACAAATGGCTTTTATCTGCAGGATCTAAAGCTACGTTGATTGTGACGAAAGAATAACAGTACTGTAATTCAATTTTTTCTTTTTATCCAAAAGTCTATATTTCAATTTACAACTCTCTTCTTATAATTGCTTAATATAGTTATAGTTCGTTACTACTACTGCAGATAATTAATGAATATGCTTGGATTGAATAAAGTAGCCAACTATTATCTTAAAGTGATATTCAGCATATCAATCTAAGAAGGCACCGAAACAAAAAAACCCTAATTATATATAATTAGGGTTTTTTTATTTCGACTTATTTCATTCTAACTCGTCCAAACTTTTCAAATTATCATCTGGTATCCTATCAATCATTTTATTATAAGGGTCGATCCCTGCCTTAATCGGTTCTTTATTAGTTACAAACGTAAAAGTGCTTTTCCCTGGTTTGATCCACTTTTTCTCTAAAATCAACGGAACTTTTTTTGTTTTCCCATCGATGATGGTATCATTCTGAAATACAGCGATATCCAATAAATTAGATTGTGTAGGAGCACTTAATTCTTTGCCATTACCATCATAATAATTCTTCGCACTTTCAACAGTAAGTTGAACTTCAAACGTATTATTGTCAAGTTTTTTAAATGTTGCTTCACTTACCTTGTTGGTATATAAAGTGATTTTCTCAAAACTATCTTCTAAATAGTATTGCAATGAATCTGGGGTTACTTCCTTTATATAGCCATACCATTCATTAGAAGTTGCAAAAGGAGCTTTCGGTCTAAAAGCCGCATTATCAATAAATTTTTTGAATCCTTGGTTTAAGGTTTTCTCACCTATATAGTCTTGAAGACCATATAAAACCAACCCCCCTTTTCTGTACCATACATAAGCCTGTGTATCATTATCAAGCAATGTCTTTTCAAATTTATTTTCACCGGCCCTACCTCTAAGATAACTGTCTAGTTCACGCTTTAAAAAATCTTGCATAGCATCAACACCATATTCCTTTTTCATTACCATTAATGAAGAATATTCTGCCATGGACTCTGAAATTTGGTTTGCGCCCCTTGTAGCTGAAGGTGTTATCTGATGTCCCCACCATTGATGGGCTACCTCATGAGATGTTACCATATAGGCATAATCCAAATCTTCGGGATCGCTAAAATCGGCGGTCCAACCAAAACTTTCAGCATATGGAACCGTATTTGGAAAAGACTGGGCAAATGATTGGTATCTTGGAAATTCAATGATTCGCATTTGACGATATTGATATGGTCCATAATTTTCAGAAAAATAATCAAATGAATGTCTGACGGCCTTGGCAAAACGTTCTACATTATAACTATGACTAGGATGATGGAAAATCTCAATTGCTACGTTATTACCATCTTTATCCTTCCAATCTTCTTTATAGATATCATATCGGGCAGATGAGACGTTGAAGAAGTAATCCATCTCACCTTCCATTTTATAATGGTAGAACTTTCTGCCATTATCCTCCCATTCCTTTTGCAGGTACCCTGGCATAATAGCAATTTGGTCAGGAGCCGTACTTACAGTTCCTTCAAAAGTCACATAATCTGCATCATCATTGAACAATAGATTACTGAGTCCCCATTTATCATCTTGAGGTGGTGCAACATATTCCTTTTCTGGTAAATCATACTCCTTTCTATATTTATCACTAGTGATTTCTCCTTGAAGGTTATACCCAAATGATGGGAAAAAGCTATCATTTAAAAACGTACCATTATAAACAATATCAGAACCACTACCCTCATTTGGAAAACCCTTATACCCTCGCTTAAGAGCCAATTTCATTGTGACCGTATCGCCAGGCATCATTCTATTAGGGAGCTTATAAATTTTATATCCAAAATTTACAAACACCTTACCTTCTTTTAATTCTATATCATTAACGGCCAATTTCATTAGCTCGGTCTGTAACAACTCATTATTCCCCCAATTAATATGTAGAGAATCTATTGGCGTATCACCTTTATTGACCATTTCAAAAGTTCCAGACATTGTAGCATAGCGCTCTTCAGGAACCAAATCTACGTCTACCTTTATATCAGTAAATTTTGGTTGATTTATATAATTGTATTTGCTCAGTTCCTTCTCATAATTAGCCGACAATACCCTTCCTTCCTTGACTGTTCTATATGAGTTTATAACACTTACGTTATTATAAACATACGCTCCCGCACCTATCCATATCAATGCACCAAATACCATTGCAATTTTAACCTTGCCCCCTAAACGTTGTCGCGCTTCTTTCCACCTGGCTTTCATACCAGAATCCGTTCCACGTTTCCAGAACAGGAGTCCTATTACCGTTAGAAGTACCCCAAATCCTAACCAATACAATCGAAACCAATTTTGTGCAGCTAAAAAATGACCAAAACCATTCATATCAGAAATGGTATAGCCTGGTGCATACCCATATAATGCCATGTTATAATCAATATCGGCTAAGCTATTTATAGCAAAGAGTCCGGCCCAAATAGCAATTGTAATTACATGGCCTAAAAACTTTTTCGCTATAAGGGCATGAACAAAAAATGCCAACATAACGTAGGTAATATACTTCGGAAACTCAATTAAGTAGAGATCCGTAAAGTACATATCAAATTGAAAATTGAAATATCCTTGGAGTACTTGGTTAAGTACACCACTAACGAGAATCATATTTACCAAAATGAAACAGATAAACACTAATGCCAAAAATTTAGAACCATAGATTACCCAATTTGGTAATGGAAGCGCCCCATAAATCTGTTCATATTTTACACCTCTTTCTCTGTGTAGTACTTCACCTGTCATAAAAACAATAAGGATAAAAATGAGGATAACATAGGTAAAGTCCTTTATCTCTAACATATAATACGTCATAGGTAACATTGGCGTACCATATGTAGGGTTGCCAAACCATCCATCAAAAAACAGAAATGCCACAGCCGCTATTAGAATTGCCTTAAAGAATAGATCTTTTGTGATATTTCTAAACTCCATCCAAGACAAACTGAAAAGTAATTTGAGATAATGGGTTCCACTAAAAACTTGGGAAACTTTGGGTATTTTGGTAAATACAGCAGCAGTGGAAATTTCCTTTTCGTCTACCATACTCTTCTTTTTTGAACCCAGTTTTTTATTTAGAAAGCGTTGAAAATCGAATCTAAAAACCGTAAACAGAAAAATCAAAATACCTATACCTAACCATAATATGCGATTCCATAGAACTGTATCTTTAAAAGGTATGGTTAGTGTATTTTGTTCTTCTGGTGTCCAATATTGGATGGTATTATTTAGTGCTCCAAAACCAAATGGGTCTAACAAACTTACCAATTCCTTATTTTCAATATCCTGGGTCAAGGTCAAGGTTACCAAATAAATAATAAATAATATTGCACCACCAGCGTAGGCTAACATGATACGTTTTGTAAGGGCAACTAGGGCGAAAAATATACAACCTGTAAAGAAAAAATTAGACCAGTAGAATATTAAGGAAGGTTGTAAATAATGCCATAAATTAAAACTCGCATAGCGCTCGGCTGGCTCATACCCAGCATATGGCCCAATTGCATAACCAATCATAAAACCAAGAATAAGGCCTAAACTTACTAAAAACAAAGTAGCCATAGAGCCCGCAAATCGACCTAAAATATAGCCCTTTTCACTAATTGGATAACTGAACAAATAGTTTTGGGTTCCATGTTCAATATCTCTATAAACAGGCACTCCCATAATTGCACTCGCAAGCATAATACCAAATATGCTTATAACATTCAACGTTGAAGCCAAGGATGCAGGCGAATTTAAAAAGACCTTTTCGGATCCACCGCTAAGCCCTCCAATAGAAAGAATTAATGCGTAAATAAAAAGTATTCCAAAATAAGCCCAAGTAGCAGGCCTTCTAAGTCGGTAATTTAATTCAAATAAAAATATTTCAATGAACATGGCAGATGGTTTTAGGTTGGTGAAATTGAATTATACCGTTACTTCATTTAGACGTGCTGCTATTTCAGTGAAATACACATCTTCTAAATTAGCCGGACTTGGTTCAAAAGTTTCATCGGGCCTAGTCTCATTATATACATGAATTACCGTACTACCAGCTTTTAAATGAGTCGATATAACCTGAAAATTAGATTTATAATTATCTAACTCTTTCTTGTCAATCATTTTCTTCCAAATCTTGCCTTGAACACGTTGTATCAGTTCAGTTGGGTTTCCTTGGGCCACCACTTCACCTAAACAGATAATTGCCATATTCTTACATAGGTTGGCAACATCATCTACAATATGTGTGGATAGAATAATAATCGTATTCTCACCTATTTCGCTTAATAAGTTGTGGAACCGAACTCGTTCTGCGGGATCTAAACCTGCAGTGGGTTCATCTACTATAATTAATTTAGGTGATCCTATCAAAGCCTGGGCGATACCAAAGCGTTGTTTCATACCACCAGAATACGTACCTAGACTCTTATTGCGAACATGCCATAAATTTGTTTTGTTCAAGAGGGCCTCTACTAGTTCTTTCCGTTCACCTTTATTGGAAACTCCTTTTAGAGATGCTATATGATCTAGCATTTTATAGGATGTAACTTTAGGGTAGACCCCAAATTCTTGTGGTAAATATCCTAACATCTCCCTTACTTTATCTGTATCCTTAAGGATATCTATATCACCCATGGTAATAGACCCAGAATCAGCCTGCTGTAATGTAGCCATTGTACGCATAAGCGAAGATTTTCCTGCACCATTTGGTCCTAAAAGACCAAACATTCCTTGAGGAATAGTCAATGTTATATCCTTTAAAGCATTAACACCGTTTGAATAGGTTTTGCTTAGATTTTCAATTTTTAGTTCCATGCTTGGTTGGTTGGTTTTAGGATTAATACACTTACTATACTGACTACTAGCTAAATATACTACTTTCTTTTTCCAGGTAAATATGTTTCTTGCGCTCTTTTTAATACATCTTCGCGATAAAAAGCCACATCTTTCCAATCTATATTCAAATACTTTTCGATTTGGTCGTTAAAATGTGGTGAAGTTGGGTCGCCACTTTGCCCCCCGGCTAATATTGTTTTTGCTTGTACTTTATCCCCAAATTCAACTACAGCCACAAAACTATTACCTCGTGTACCGTATATTTTCTTAGCACCTGGCGCCGTATATCTAGCACCATAAGCTGCAAGCGCACCCCAAGTTCCTGATGCAAATCCTACCCCAACACTTGGCAAACTATCATTAAAAGGTTGCATAACATCTCCTGTTAAACGTTGGTATCGATTGACTTCACCCCATGGCATTTTCCATGTTCCAAAATCATCATTTAAAATTTTTATAGCTTCTTCAAATACCGCTAGCTTTTCTGTATTTGGAGAATCACTTCCCCAATATTCTACCAACTCCATACTATTAAGTCCCGTTGGTCGAACTGCTTTTTGGTAACATAAAGTACCATAAAAATTTGCTAACGTCATCGCTACAGATTCTTTTGAAGTTTTATAGTCCCAATTGCGAATCACCTCAATCGCTTCTTTTAATTCTTCTTTTGGGCTAGCGTCATATGCTTTTACCAACCCAGGAATCAAAGCCTTAAAAGCAGGTAAATATGGGTCATGCGCTAATTGAATTAAACTATCAATGGTATACCCCTTTTTATCTGTCAACAATTCAATGGCATGCACTCCTCTAAAATTCTCTTGGTCTTTCGACATATAATTAGGGTAATCTTCCTTTTTCGGACTAAACTCCAATGCTGAAGTATAGGGTGTGGAGTTACAATTCTGAATCCATCCATTTTCTGGATTCAAGACCAAAATATTTTCATCGACAGTATGCAACCCTTGCCAATCTGTTTTAGGATTACTCCCATCTACAGGTACTTCATAATTAAACGTTACATCTCTTTTAGGAACAAAATTTCCGTGGAAATAAGCAATATTCCCTTCTGCATCGGCGTACACCGTATTGTTACTTGAATTGGTGCGGATATCCATCATCTCGCGAAATCCTTTATACCCACTTTGCTTAGTTCTAATAAAAGATTGCTCAAGTGCCTTTATAGGTTCCCACATCATAGCTGAAGCTGTCCATTGGCCATCAGCTACATGAGTTATAGGTCCGTGGTGTGTTCGATAAGCGGGATAGGTTTTTTCTTTTAATTGGTCTCCAACCAAATATTTCAAACTAATCTCATCAGATTTCACCTCTCTTAGCTCTTCCCCATATTGATAAAACAAATTCTCATCATTCTTAACAATCGTTTCCTTGAATTCATCCATCACATCGGTATAGGTTGATGTATGCATCCATCCAGTTTTTTCATTGAACCCTTGGTATACAAAAAATTGTCCCCAGGTTACTGCGCCATACGCATTCAATCCTTCCTCTGAAACCACATGAACTTCTCCCCTAAAATAAAATGAGGTATGCGGATTAATCAATAACATCGAATTCCCAGACTGTGTCAATTTTCCAGAGATAGCAATACCATTTGAACCTTGCGGCTCTTCAGCTTCTTTTTCCTTTTTTAATTGCAATTGTTCCATTTCTGGAAGCGCCATATCACTTTCATAAAAAGCAGCAATCTTCTTTGTAGAAATTCGCTCTATATCACCACCTATAGAACCTTCACTAAAGTACATAGGCATCCACGGCTCAAAATGTGTTAGTAATTTTGGTTTTACCTCAGGATGGGTATACAGGTAATAATTTACACCGTCAGCAAAAGCATCACACAATTTCTTTAACCAAGCGGGACTCCTCTCATAATTTGCCTTTGCTTCTTCTTCGCTCATGAACAATTTTGCACGCAAATCACTGTACAACGCTTCTTCACCTTCCACTTCTGCCAACCGACCAATAGCCCAAATATAGTTTTGCTCTACCCGATTAAAATCATCTTCACATTGTGCATATAACAACCCAAAAACGGCATCAGCATCGGTTTTACCGTAAATATGAGGCACTCCGTAATCATCTCTTATAATTTCAATATTTGCCGCTTGCGCTTCCCATTTCTCGACCTCTGGGGCTTTCGTGTTCTCAGCCTTACAGGCCATAATCAATACAAAAACTAACAAGTAAATAATTCTATTCATAATTGTTCTATTAACGATTTTTTGAAGGTATATAAAAGTAGTTGAATTTTACCAGCTTCCACTAGAGCCACCACCACCAGAACTTCCACCTCCACCAGAAAATGAGCTTGAGCTTCCGCCAGAGGAACCTGAGCCAAATGAGTGTGATCCCGATGATGAAAAAGTTTTTCTATAATAGGTTTTATCATTTTTAATCCATGAAATATTCAAATTTTCCTCACCCATTATTCTAATCTTTACGAAAGCAATGAATGCTGCAATCACGAAAAATGGTACCAACACCCATAACAATTCAATTGGGCGGTCAACAATGTTAGTCATTATGTTATGGTCTGATGCGTAGACACTATAAGCCACTGCTAACGGTATTATCATAAAAAGAAGACCGAATAATGAGGACAAAGAGCCGCTAATAAGCATAAACAGCCCAGGTAGCACCCCAAGCTTTCCAATAAAAATACCTCTAAAAACCTCAATGATATTTCTATAACTTCTGAAAAAGAAGAAACCACCTACTACAATAAAAACTAATAGAAAAAGGCACAAAAAAGCAAAGCCAATCATATCATCTTTACGTTCACTCTCTTCAATTTCTTGTTTGAATTCTGCGAGCGCCTCAGGATTATTTAAAAATTCAATAATTTGATTTATAGCCTCATTAATTCCTTCAAAATAGCGTTCCTCCTTAAAATTGGGAATCATGGTATTTCGAATAATTCTAGAAGAAACGGCATCGGTTATGTAGGGCTCCAAACCATACCCAACCTCAATACGGACTTCCCTGTCTAATTCTGAGAATACTATTAGTAAGCCATTATCCTTATCTTTTTGACCAATACCATTTTGATTAAAAATGCCATTCGCATAGGTTTCAATAGTTTCAAAACCTAACTGCTCAATTGTAACAATTACAATCTGATTTGTAGTTTTCTGTTCAAAATCTACAAGTCTTTCGTTTAAATCTTGAACTTGATTATTATTAAATATTTGGGCACTATCCGTCACAAACTCATGTAACTCATAATATTGTTGCTGTGCATGAGCTAATAGGGACGCAAATAATAAAAGAAGTACGTGTATTTTTTTGAGCATAAATAAATAGTCGGGTTTATCAAATATAAAAACCTTTATCTAGACTCGGCATCAATTTCAAAACCTTGCTAAGAAACCATCAAATCTTTAGATTTAAAGTAACTTGCAGACTTTTAAAATCAACTTTTCATGTCCGAAAATAAAGTAACTATACTTTCTGCATTCAAAACAATAATTTGGCCCAGGCGAAAGCTAGTATTTATAGGTCTTCTATTAATAGTTATTAGCAAAGCAGCGAGCTTTGTTGCTCCTCTATCCCTTAAATACTTAATGGATGATATTATTCCTAATAAAAACATTGAACTATTAAAATTATTGGTTGGTGCTGTAGCAATAGCCATATTAGTTCAATCGGTAACTTCATTTTTATTGACCAAAATATTAAGTGTTCAAGCACAATATTTAATTTCTGAATTAAGGGCTCAGGTACAGAAAAAAGTGCTTTCCCTTCCTATTCGTTTTTTCGATAACACAAAATCTGGAGCTTTGGTTTCCCGTATCATGAGCGACGTAGAAGGAGTTAGAAACCTAATTGGCACAGGATTAGTTCAATTGGTAGGTGGTACTATTACAGCGGTAGTTTCGCTGATTTTACTTTTACGTATTAGTTGGACAATGACCATTTTCACTTTAGTGCCCCTCGCTATTTTTGCCTTGATTGCATTAAAAGCTTTTAAAATAATTCGCCCCATATTTAGAAATAGAGGTAAAATCAATGCCGAGGTAACAGGCAGGTTGACCGAAACTTTAGGTGGCGTTAGAGTTATTAAGGGTTTTAACGCTGAGGAGCAAGAAAATAAAATCTTTGAGGAAGGTGTGGAGCGGCTTTTTTTAAATGTAAAAAAGAGTTTGACAGCCACCGCATTTATGACTAGCTCCTCTACTTTTTTATTGGGATTAGCAACAACGGGTATTATGGGTATAGGTGGTTATAAAATTATGATGGATGAATTGACCATTGGTAATTTCTTGACCTTCACATTTTTGTTGGGGCTAATGGTAGCTCCAATTGTTCAAATGAGTAATATTGGAAGTCAACTGACCGAAGCCCTAGCCGGTTTAGACCGTACAGAAGAATTGATGAATATGACCCCGGAGTCTGATGAAGAGAACCGAACCAAATTCTTAAAAAACTTGGAAGGCAATATTATTTTCGATGATGTTTCTTTTGCTTATGAAGAGGATAAAGAAGTGCTTCACAATATTAGTTTTGAAGCTAAATCTGGCGAAGTCATAGCCCTTGTAGGGAGTTCCGGATCTGGAAAAAGTACCATTGCAGGTTTGGCGGCTACTTTTTTGAATCCGCAGTCGGGTATGATAACCGTTGATGGAGAAGACATTGCAAAGGTTAACTTAGGTAGTTTCAGAAAACATTTAGGTGTTGTTTTACAAGATGAATTTCTTTTTGAAGGTACAATTCGCCAGAACATTCTTTTTCCTAGACCAGATGCTACCGAAGAAGAATTGACCGCAGCAGTAAATGCTGCTTATGTAAATGAATTTACAGACCGGTTTGAAGACGGATTAGAAACATTAATTGGTGAACGCGGCGTTAAATTATCTGGTGGACAACGACAACGTATCGCAATTGCCCGAGCTGTTTTGGCCAACCCAAGAATTTTAATATTGGATGAAGCTACTTCTAACCTTGATACAGAAAGTGAAGCGCTGATTCAGAAAAGTTTGGCAGAACTTACTAAAGGGAGAACTACTTTTGTAATTGCTCACCGTTTGAGTACCATTAGAAAAGCAAATCAGATTTTAGTCATAGAAAACGGACGCATTGCAGAGCAAGGTACGCATGATGAATTAATTGCTACAGAGGGCAGGTACCATAATTTATTTACATATCAAGCGAGAATTTAATTTGGTTAATGGTTAAATTCTATTTTCTCAATCCATTAATGGAACAGTCAATAATAGCCATAGCACAAACAATACCCAGATTAAACCTAAACCATTAATTACAAGCAACAATAAACTTTCACTAAACCTATGTTTAAATGTAAGTACGGCAGTAATTAGTAAAATATTAATTGAAATAGTGATAGGAATAATTGAATATCCATATTCAATTGGACCTTCAATATTTTTAATAATGATAATCGTATAAGGGAAAAAGTAAAGATTCATGGTAATTATTAAAATCGATACAACCCTATTTGCAACTTTCATTCTATAAAGTGGTTTCTAGGTTACTTCTCGCAAGGACGGAGTAAAAATTCTTATTTTCTTAGTTAGCGCAGCACGTCTAACTGGCAGTTTTAAACACGAATTAAACAGATTATTTCGTTGCTACAATGCTCCTCGCAATGAAGCGTATTAAGCTTCTTCTGGAGCTAATTCTACCTCTAAGCCATCCATATCTTCAGAAATATGTAGTTGGCATCCTAATCTTGAATTATCTTTTACATTAAATGCTTCAGAAAGCATTGCTTCTTCATCATCAGACATTTCTGGTAGTTCATGATTAGACTTTATATAACATTGACAAGAAGCACACATTGCCATACCGCCACAGATACCTATGGTGCCTTCAGGAGCTAGTTCATAAGAACGAACAACCTCCATCAAGTTCATGTTCATATCGGTCGGGGCGTCTATTTCATGTAACACTCCGTCTCTATCTATGATTTTTAATTTTACATCTGTCATTTAAGTAACAATTTTTTAATTTCCATCTCCTAAGTCGCTCGACTTAGCTCAGAATGACATTTCATACTATTTTATTCTATTGCCTTTACAACTGCTTTAGGCGCTTCTTTTTTACTTCCATCAAAACCACTGACACCACCTACGGTAGTATACTTCATAACATATTTCTTATCTGGGAATATTTTTTGAAAAGCACTTTGGCACATTAATGTTGCTTCATGAAAGCCACATAGTATTAATTTTAATTTACCCGGATATGTGTTGACATCTCCAATTGCATAAATACCGGGTATATTGGTTTGATAATCAAATGTATCAACTTTGATTGCATTTTTCTCTATCTCCAAACCCCAGTCACCAATAGGCCCTAGTTTAGGAGAAAGTCCGAATAAAGGAATAAATGCATCTACAGCTAAAGTGATATCTTCTTTGGCATCAGTAGTCTTACGAATTAAAACAGACTCCAGTGAATTGATACCATTTAACCCTATAATTTCTCCTGGGGTCACTAGATTGATCTTCCCTTGATTTTTTAATTCTTGAACTTTTTCAACAGAATCTAATGCCCCTCTAAATTCATTTCTTCTATGTACCAAGGTTACTTCTGATGCAACATTAGCTAAGAAAATACTCCAATCGAGAGCAGAATCACCTCCGCCTGCAATCACTACTTTTTTATCGCGATACACCTCAGGATCCTTAATCATATAAGCAACGCCATTATCTTCAAATTTTGCCAAATTTTCCAATAATGGTTTACGGGGTTCAAAACTCCCTAAACCACCTGCAATTGCTACTATTGGAGCATGGTGCTCAGTACCTTTATTGGTGGTAACCACAAAAGAACCATCGGTTAATTTCTTAATAGTTTCAGCACGCTCACCCAAGGTAAAACCGGGTTGAAATGGCTTAATCTGTTCCATAAGATTATCTACCAAATCGCCTGCCAAGACTTCTGGAAAACCAGGAATATCGTAAATAGGTTTTTTAGGATAGATTTCAGAACACTGCCCACCTGCTTGAGGTAGCGCATCAATTAAATGGCATTTTAATTTTAATAGTCCTGCTTCAAAAACTGCGAAAAGACCCGTAGGTCCCGCGCCAATTATTAGTATATCGGTCTTAATCATTAAAAAAATTTATTTTTAAAACCCTTCAAAATTATCAATCTATTGAGTTAAAAATAATGATATTCATCAGGTTATATACCTGCTACATTAATCACTTTCTCTATTTGCGGAGCGTATTTTTTTATAGTCATTTCCACACCACTCTTAAGAGTCATTTGATTAACACTACATCCTACACAGGCGCCTTCCAATCTGACTTTTACAGAATTATCATCATCGATAGAAATCAACGTAATATCCCCTCCATCACTTTGTAAAAAAGGTCTGATTTCCTCTAATGCTTTTTCAACATTTAATATTAGTTCTTCCGAAGTCATATCTATTTTTTCTTAACGGCAGAACATCCTGCCATTGTTGTAATCTTTATTGCTTCGGTCGGGGGCAGTGTCTTATTTCTTCCAACAACCTCACTTACTACTTGCCTGGTGATTTCTTCAAAAGCAGCCTCCACCGGTGTGCCACTTTGTAATGCCGCAGGTCTACCTACATCTCCTGCCTCTCGTATACTTTGAACCAAAGGTATTTCACCAAGAAAAGGTACTTTTAAATCTTCTGCAAGATGTTTCGCTCCTTCTTTACCAAATATATAGTATTTATTTTCTGGCAACTCTGCTGGTGTAAAATAGGCCATATTTTCTATGATACCTAAAACCGGCACATTTATAGAATCTTGTTGAAACATTGCTACTCCCTTTCTAGCGTCTGCAAGAGCAACTTCTTGTGGTGTACTTACCACAACTGCCCCGGTAATTGGCAAAGCTTGCATAATACTTAAATGTATATCGCCCGTACCTGGTGGTAAATCGATTAACATAAAATCTAAATCGCCCCAATGTGCATCAAATATCATTTGATTTAGTGCTTTAGAAGCCATTGGCCCTCTCCAAATCACCGCTTGATCTCTTTGCGTGAAAAAGCCTATTGATAATAGTTTTACCCCGTAACTTTCAACAGGTTTCATTTTAGATTTACCAGCTATATTTACAGCAAGGGGTTTTTCATTTGGCACATCAAACATAATCGGCATTGACGGACCATAAATATCGGCATCTAATAAGCCTACCTTAAAGCCCATTTTAGACAAAGTAACCGCTAGGTTTGCCGTAACAGTTGATTTACCAACCCCACCTTTACCAGAAGCTACCGCGATTATATTAGAAATACCAGGAATAGCTTTCCCCTTTATTTCATTAACTTTATTAGGCTTAGTATCTGGAGCTTCTACTTTTACGTTAATCTTAATTTTCGCTTTCGCATAAACCTCTTTATGGATTATTTTTAAAATCTCGACCTCTGTCTTTTTTCGGGCTTGTAGACTAGGATTTTTAATGGTAATATCAATTTCAACCTCATCGCCAAAAATTTGAATATTGGTAACTGCACCACTATCTACCATATTCTGACCCTCACCAGGAACCGTAATATGTTCCAAAGCCTTCAAAATGTCCTTTTTATCTATCTTCATTATATAAATTCATTCTAAACAACAAAGATAATCCTTAGATGGGAGATTATGAAGTTCGTGTATTGAAAATGAAGATGTCATTATAAATAGAACCTCTTATTACTAGAAAATCATTTCTTGTTTAATTATAATTCAGACAAGAATAGATACTAAACAAAAATCGTAATTTAGAACACTATTAAAAATTGTATCAACCATGTCCCTACCAACCAAAAAAACAATTCAACTATTAGTTTTAAGTTCAATCGTAATAATGACCTTAGCTTGCTCAAGTTCAAAATCTGAGTTTTCTAAAAAAGATGTTGTTCGGTCACAAAAATTATTAGGCCTCGATTTTGACAAAAAATATATCGACACACTTTACCCTTATCTAAAACGTAATAAAGAAGGCTTCGATTCTTTACGAAAATATACGTTGGACAATGACGTTTTTCCAGCGATTCAATTCAATCCTTTACCAACAAATTTTTCACCAAAACCCCAAGCTGGATTTCCAGATTGGGAAATTCCGGAAAATGTACAATTACCAGAAAAAGAAGCTGATTTAGCTTTTTATTCCATCCCTCAACTTGCTTCATTAATTAAGAATAAAAAAATAAGTTCTTTAAAATTGACTGAATTTTTCATAGAACGTTTAAAAAAATATAATCCTGTTTTACAATGTACCATTACCATTACCGAACAAATGGCTTTGGACCAGGCAAAGAAATTAGATAATGAACTCGCCACCGGTAATTACCGAGGCATTTTACATGGTATACCTTACGGAGTTAAAGATTTAATGGCGGTTGAAGGATACAAAACTACTTGGGGTGCTGAACCTTATCGAAACCAACAAATTGAAATGACTGCAACCGTAGTTGAAAAATTACAAAATGCCGGTGGCGTTTTAATTGCTAAACTGGTTTCTGGTTCTTTGGCACGTGGTGATGTTTGGTTCGATGGAAAAACAAAAAATCCGTGGGATACTGCACAAGGAGCGACAGGGTCTTCTGCGGGTTCTGGATCTGCCACCTCTGCCGGGTTAGTACCTTTTGCGCTTGGAACAGAAACATTAGGCTCTATAACCTCGCCAAGTACTAGAAACGGAATTACAGGTTTACGGCCCACCTACGGAAGAGTAAGTAGACATGGGGTAATGAGTTTGAGTTGGTCTATGGATAAAGTTGGCCCTATGGCAAGAAGTGCAGAAGATTGCGCGATAGTTTATAGCATTATTACCGGAAAGGACTTAAAAGATGGTACGACAACTGATTACCCTGATGGTTTTGAACCGAAAAAAGATTACAAATCTCTTCGGGTAGCCTATCTAAAAAAGGACATTGAAAAAGATACTTCGCTAAGCAAAGCCAATTTGGAAAAAGCATTGGAAACTTTTAAGAAAATGGGAATAACACTAAATGAAGTTGAATTACCAGAAGATGTGCCCTACTCAAGTTTTGATGTGATTTTAAGAGCAGAAGCAGGTGCATTCTTTGACGACTTAGTTCGCTCCAGAAATGTTGATAAAATGGTAGAGCAAGACCAAAGTTCAAGAGCCAATTCATTACGCCAAGCACGTTTTATACCAGCTGTAGAATATTTACAGGCCAATAGACATCGACAAGTTCTTATTGAAAAAATGGAAGTAATCATGAAAGATTATGACATTCTTATTTCTCCAACTTTCGGTAATAGACAATTGATTATTACAAACCTTACTGGTCACCCCGTGATTTCTATTCCTACGGGATTGGATAAAGAAAAACACCCAACCAGTATTACTCTTGTTGGCAATCTATATGATGAGGCCAGTATTCTTTTATTGGCAAAAGCTTTTCAGGAAAATACCGATTTTGATGAAATGCACCCTGAAGGATATACTGATTAGTTTTATTGAATAGTGGGCAATCTAGATTTATGTTATTTACCAAACAAATGTTCTCGATACAATTTTTATCCAATAAAAAATTGGAGACAAATCACTAGAACTGACATTCAGCCATTACTAAAAATCAAATCTTCCTACCATCTAAAAGGTTGATGATTCTTGAGCCATATTCTGCATTCTTTTCTGAATGTGTAACTTGAATAATGGTAACGCCATCTTCTTTATTCAATTTTTGAAAAAGTTGCATAATTTCCTCACTCTGTTGAGAGTTTAGATTCCCTGTAGGTTCATCTGCTAAAATCAACTTAGGTTTTCCTATCAGTGCTCGAGCTACGCCGACTAACTGTTGCTGACCACCGCTCAATTGAGTTGGAAACAAATCTTTCTTCCCAACAATATTGAACCTATCTAGCATATCTGCAACCAACGCTTTTCGTTCCGAGCCCTTTACTTTTTTATACAATAAGGGCATTTCTAAATTTTCTTCTACTGTAAGCTCATCTAATAAATGATAGGATTGAAAAACAAAACCAATATATTCTTTGTACAAATTAGAACGGTATTTCTCTTTTAAGGTATGAACCGATTCACTCAAAAATTCATACTCTCCTTCATTAAAAGTATCTAACATGCCAATTACATTAAGTAATGTTGATTTCCCCGAACCTGATGGCCCCATTATGGAAATAAACTCTCCTTCTTCTACTTCAAGATTAACATCTTTAAGTAAGAATATGCGCTGACCGCCTTGTTGTACCCATTTGAAAATATTATTTAATTGTAGTAACATTATTTTTAGTTTTTGGTTGTTCGTTAAAATTTGAGCTATTACTCTGTTCGTAAACTTTTTACTGGGTTTGTATTAGCAGAGTTTATAGTTTTAATCGTCATTGTTAAAAGTGAAATCACAATCATTGACAAACCACTTAAGGCAAAGATCCACCAACTTAAAGTCGTTTTGTTAGCAAAACCCTCTAACCAATTATTAAGCCCATACCATGCGATAGGAGTAGCGATTAAAAAAGCTATCAACACTAATTTTAAAAAATCTTTCGATAGTAAAAAATTTAATTGAAATAGGTTTGCACCAAGTATTTTACGAATTCCTATTTCCTTTGTTCTACGCTCTGTAGTATGTATAACCAACCCAAACAATCCTAAACAACTTATAAGAATCGCAAGACCAGTAGCCCATTGTAAAAGAATAGAGGTTTTTTGCTCACTTTCATAAAACTTTTTTACGGTATCATCCATAAAACTATACTCAAAATCAGATTCTGGATATAGGTCTTTCCATATGGTTTCTACACGAGAAATAGTAGTTGGCCAATCAACAGTATCCAAACTATTCAATTTAAAATGAATGGTTCTAAATTGCGTCCATTTTCCACTGTAAGAACCTCCTGTAAATGCCATTGGAGCTACTCCATATTTTAGGGAGTGTTGGTTAAAATCTTCCATCACACCAACAATGGGTAAATTCTCATTGTCATTCTTTAAAATTTTACCAACTACATCTCCAGGGTTCTCAATTCCAATTACTTTTAAATACGATTTGTTGACTACAAATTCTCTTATTGAATCATTTAAAGGCATTCGACCTGCAACTAATTTTAAATTGTATAAATCAAAATAGTTAGCATTACCATACATTAATTGTAAATCTGAATTTACTTCCTTTTCTCCATCTACAAACAAAGCGCCCATACTCATTGTTGAAAATGATGCTGGTGGATTTCCAGAAAGAACAACCTGTTTAATTCCTGGCAATTCTTCCATTTGACGTACAAACCTTGCTCGTTTAATAGCTGATGTGTCTCGCCAAGGAGTTCGTAAATACGCAATGGCCTCTGTCTTAAAGCCCATGTCCTTTTTCATAATATAGTTCAACTGCTTACCTACCATCAGCGTAGCTATTATAAATACTTGAGCAATTACAAATTGAAATACGGTTAAATACTTTCTTAAAGAGCCTTTATTAGAATTGGGTAGAATCTGCTGCTTAAGCACTGAAACTGGTTTGTATTTCGACATGACCAAAGCAGGATAAAAACCTGATAAAACCGTTACTAAAATTAGCAATACAGCTATACCTACCATAATCCAAGGATTCCAAAAAAGCTCAAAGGTGAGTCCTGTTGGAATAAAATCAGAAAATAATATGAGTAACCATTTCGAAAGAAAAAAAGAAAGAATAGCGGCAGCCAAAGTCAATATAAATGTTTCTCCTAAGAACTGAAATATCAATTGTTTTCTTGAACTGCCTAAGGTTTTTCTAATACCAATTTCCTTTGCTCGTTGTATAGCTTGGGCAGTATTTAAATTGATGAAATTTATACATCCTAGAAGAACTAAGATGGCAGCCAAAAACAATAAACTTTTTAGCGCTGACATTGTTGTTCGACTATCATTAAAATCGAACGTGCCATAATCAGGATTCAAATGAATATCAGTAAGCGGCTGTATGGCATATGTATTACTTCTACCAATGGCAACCATTTCTGGCTCATCATGTTCTATTGCAATTTGGGCAAGTGTTTCCTGAACTTTTATAGGGTCTGCATTCTGTGAAAGTTTAATGAATAATTGAGAGGCAGAGTTGGTGTTGTTCCAATTTGCTTCGTTTACAGCATTGGTCATATCTTGAGTCGCTGCAGTTTTTAAAGAGATAAATTCTTCAAAAACAATATCTGTTCTTTTATTAAAATTGGCTACAATGCCAGATACTGTTGCTGGTATTGTATCATTATACATTACAGACTTCCCTAAAATGCCCTCTAACTCTTTATTAGGGAAATATTTTCTAGCACGTTCTTCAGATAAAACTACCTTATTAGGTTCCTCCAACGCACTTTCCTTATTTCCTGCTAACCAATTATATTCAAAAGTCTTAAAATAGGATGGCTCGGTATAGATTACAAATTCAGGATTTTTAAATCGATCGCCTGTTTCCTGATTTTCAACATGTAAAGGATACGTGGTGAAAAATGGCGCTACCGTTTCCAATTCTTCCATGTTAAGATCCACGAGTGCTTGCGCCAGAGGTACCGTTACCCCTGCATTGTAAAAATCACCATCCGGACTTTTAAAAGCTGTAGTAACTCTATAGATTCTATCGCCATCTGGGTGAAACTTATCAAAAGAAAGGTCATAAAAAACCATAGCCCCAATTACAAAAGCAGCACTTAGACCAATGGAAAGACCCAAGATGTTTATCAATGAAAACACCTTGTTTTTCCAAACATTACGAAAAGCAGTTTTTAAATAATTACGTAGCATATTAGTTTAGTTTTACTCTGTTCTCAAACTCTTTACAGGATTAGCTTTTGCTGCTTTAATTGCCTGAAAACTAACAGTTAAAATTGTCACCAACATCGCACCAACCATGGCCAAGGCGAATATCCACCATTTTAGGATTACCCGGTAAGGATACTCCTGTAACCATCCGTTCATAATGAAGTATGCTATGGGCACTGCTATAAAACAAGAGATGATTACTAGCTTTAAAAAGTCTTTTGATAGCATATTCCATACATTAAAAATTGATGCTCCCAATACCTTTCTTACGCCTATTTCTTTCTTTCGTTGTTCTGCCACAAATGAGGTAAGTCCAAATAGTCCTAAACAACTAATTAATATGGCAAGTGCTGTAAAAACACCTGAAAGCGTACCGATTCGTTCTTCTGAAGCAAATTTTTGGCCATATTCACTATCTATAAATTCATACTCAAACGGTATATCTGGAAAATGCTCTTTAAAAACCCTCTCGATTGTAACAATGTTTTTACTGGCACTCTCATTTGGGTTTAATCTCAAATTATAATAGCTAGCGTTATTTTGCCTATCATATACATAAACACCTTGTTTTACAGGTTCGTAAGGTGATTGGGTTATCATATCTTGTACTACTCCAATAATTTTCAAAGGTGGTCCTGGGTCTTCATCATTATCATCTTTCAATAACATACCTACCGGATTTTCCAATCCCAAATATTTCTTTGCAGATTCATTAATCAATACACCTAAAGAATCTGTTGCAAATTCTCTAGAAAAATCTCTACCTTCTAAAATTTTAAGGTTCAATGATTTTGCGTACTCTGATGAAACCTCTGTCCATGCCAAATCTTCTTGAAATCCTTCTGGCTTACCTTCCCAAGTAAAGCCACTTCTGTTTGACCAAATTTGCGTAGTAGGACTACTAGAAGTAGACATTTCTACCACTGCATTTGACCCTAAAAATTCAGAACGCATCAAATCATATTTACCTACAAAATCTTGACTAAACGTGGGTATCTGTATCAACCCCTCTTTGTCATACCCTACAGGACGATTCTTGGCATGATTTATTTGTTGCATCACTATTACTGTACCTATAATGAAAGCTACCGAAACAGTAAACTGTACCACAACTAATATTTTTCTTGGCAAGCCAGCATATTTACCTGACTTAAAAGTTCCCTTTAAAACGTCTACCGGTTTAAATGAAGATAGATAAAGAGCGGGATAACTACCTGCTAACAATGAAGTGAATAAAATAAATGCCAAAGAAATCAACCAAAATATACCATTATCCCAAGGGAAAGTAATTTCCTTTTTTGACAATTCATTAAATCCGTTTAAAGATAATACCACCAATAACATTGCTAAGAAAAAAGCAAAAAGAACTACTAAGAAAGATTCACTTAAAAATTGATAGATCAATTGTCCTCTTTGTGATCCTATTGATTTTCGAATACCAACTTCTTTACCGCGTTTTTCTGACCTAGCTGTACTTAAGTTCATAAAATTAATACACGCCAAAAGCAGAACAAATGCACCGATTATACCGAAAAGCCAAACATATTTTATGCGTCCCCCGTTTTGCTTACCATTCTCAAAACTACTACGTAGGTACCAGTCTTCCATTGGAAAAAGAAAAAGCTGGGGATTAAATTCAGATGAATCGGGATTAAGATTTTTCTTTACATCTTTAATAGTATTGGTGATTTTCTCGAAAGATGTATTGTCGGAAATTTGCACAAACATTTGAAAAGAATTGTTGCCCCATTGGTCTTCTGCATTTCTTATCCATTCGTTATTCGCCAAATATTTTTCCCAAGGAATTATAAAGTCAGTGTCGTTGAAGGAATTATTTACGGGAATATCCTTATAAACCGAACTTACATTTAACTTGTGCTCGTTACTTACGGTAACCGTTTTACCGATTGGATCTTCGTTTCCAAATAAGGCATTGGCCGTAGATTCAGATAACATGATGGAGTTGATTTCTCGAAGTCCGTCTTTCTCCCCTTTTATAATTTCTAGACCAAAAAGCTCTGGCCCTACTTGCTGCATATAATTACCTGGCCTAGATATACTCTTGTCTCCATATTTTAAGTAATGATTATTTGTCCAAGAACACATAATCAAATGTTTAAAGTTATCGCTGTATCCATCGCGCAAGCCTTTTTCTAAAGGTCTAGGAATCGCTGGTCCGGTTCCTGTTTCTCCATTGAATGTCTGAGATTGAAAGACTTGGGCTATTTTATCCTTATTCTTGAAATAACTGTTATAGGAAAGCTCATCTAAAATCCAAAGTCCTATAATCAGCGTAACCGCCATACCCAAAGCGAGACCGCCCACATTTATAATGGTATACCCTTTGTTCTTCCAAAGATTTCGCCAAGCGATTTTTAAATAGTTCTTGAACATGATTCTCGTTATTTGATTGATTGATATTTCTTATTAATTCATTCTAGTATAAAGAGTGATTTAATATTTAAATGTTTCATTCTGAACGTAAACTTTTAACCGGGTTTACAATTGCCGCTTTTATGCTTTGATAACTTACCGTTACAATAGCTACCACAATTGACAAAACGGCTGCAAGTACAAATACACCAACACCCATATCTATTCGGTATGAAAAATCTTCTAACCATTTATTCATGGCAAACCAACCCAATGGCAAAGAAACCAATATTGCTATCCCTACCAATTTTAGAAAGTCTACCGTAAGTCGATACGAAATCTGACTTACAGTAGCTCCCAACACTTTTCTAACGCCAATTTCTTTGGTTCGCTTTTCAGCATTGAAGGCAGCTAATCCAAATAATCCCAAACAAGCAATGAAAATGGATAGAATAGTAAAAATGAAAAATATTTGACTCAGCTTTAGTTCCGCTTCGTAGGTGGTATTAAAAGCCTCATCCATAAACTGATAATCAAATGGTTGACCGGGTGCCATTTCGTTCCATTTGTTTTCGATCTCCGCAATTGAATTTGAATAGTCCCCGCCACTTAATCTTACCGCCATATTTTCAGCAGTTTTGTTTACATGCAATCCTAATGCACCTATATTTTCCCGAAGCGATTTAAAATGAAAATCCTTTACCACCCCGATAACGGTGTAGTAGGTAGGATTCTCCAATTCTATTTCCTCTGAAATTCTCATACCCAAAGCTTCTTCGGCAGTAACGTTCAAAATTGGCAAGGTGGCTTCATTTATAATTACCGCTGTTGAATCTGTAGCATACTGTTTGTTGAAATCGCGCCCAGCTACAATATTCATCTGTAACGTTTTTAAATAATCCGTGTCTACACCCCAGGTCTGCATTTGAATTGCACTTTCTTGACTGCTAGCACCTTCTTGAAAGAAGGAACTATCCGATCGCCATGATGGAGTAGGATAAAAATCACTTAAGGTGACATTTTCAACATTGCCCATTTTAAGAATTTCCTCTTTAAATGCATTTGTTTTAGACCCCAACGGACTAATCTCATTAATCAGCAACACTTGGTCTTTTGTAAAGCCTAAATCTTTACTCTGTATATAATTTAATTGCTGAAATACCACCAGCGTACTTACTATAAGAAAAACGGAAATTGAAAATTGAAATATCACCAAGGCATTTCTTACCCTGCCATTGCCTACACTTTCTGATGCTCCGCCTTTAAGAGTTTTAACGGGAGTAAATCTAGACATGAAAAAGGCAGGATAGCATCCAGAAAAAAGACCCAACACAATAGTAGCAGCCAATAGTATTAGCCAGAACAAAGGCTGTGTAAATGGAATTGTAATGACCTTTCCGGTAAATCCGTTAAAAAATGGCAGTGTGATCATTGTGATCAACAACGCCGCTATCAATGAAATAAAAGCTATTAAGCCAGATTCTGTCAAAAATTGAAAAATCAAATTCAATTTATTAGAACCCAAAGTTTTTCGCACACCCACTTCTTTGGCTCTTTTTAATGAATGTGCCGTAGACAGGTTCATGAAATTGACACTTGCCAGAATAATTAAAAATAGCCCAATGAATGAAAGTATATAAATATTTTGTATGCTGCTGGTTGCATTCATTTCCGAGTTTCTATCGGAATGTAAATGAATATCTGTCAACGCCATGGTGTGGTAGCGTATATAATTACCTGATGCCGCAAAGGATTCTGCCGTCATTCCCGGAAAATACTTTTGTGCCCATGGCAACATATATCTTTCTAGCATGCCTTGTAACGGTGCTTGAAAATCTTCAACCCTTGCTTCTGGTATTAATTTTATGAATGTAAAATAGTTATTACTGCCCCATAATTCTTCTCTAGATGCAACATTCCCTGCCATTGCCAAAAAAACACTGTACTCATTAAAATAAGAGTTTTTGGGCATATCTTCTATTACCCCTGTTACCGTATAGGTATCGGAATTATTTAGAAGTAAGTCTTGTCCTAGAACATCTGTTGATCCGAAATATTTTTCTGCGGCTGTTTTTGTTAGCACTAAAGAGTTTGTTCCTGTTAAAGCTGTTTTTGAATTCCCCACCAATAAATCAATACCGAAGAATTCAAAGAAAGTTGAATCGGCATAGGTTACTTTATTTTCTTTAGAACTTGTTTCTCCACCTACTTTTTTCACGTACATGCTACCCAAAGTTCTAAAACGCACCGTAGACTCTACTTGTGAGTAATCTCTTTTCAAGGCTCCTGCCATTGGCGGGGCAGATTCTGCAGCTTTAATTTCTGCACCTCCAAATTTTATATCGGCATCTATTCTATGAATACGGTCTGCATCGGCAAACATTTTATCATAACTCAGCTCATCATAAATGTATAATGAAATTATTAGAGCACCGGCCATACCTATTGCAAGGCCAAATGTATTCAAGAAGGTAAAAAAGGCTTGCTTCTTTAAGCTTCTCCATGCGATTTTAATGTGATTCTTAAACATGATTCTCGTTTTTGATGATTGATTGATGACCAGATGAAATTCACCTCAAATTTTATTTCATTCTGAACGTAAACTTTTAACAGGGTTTACTATAGCGGCTTTTATACTTTGATAGCTTACCGTTAGCACAGAAATTAAAACCGCCAAGAATGCAGCCAGTAGAAAAACCCACCAAGGAATGTTTATACGATATGTAAAATCTTCTAACCACTTATTCATGACATACCAACCCAATGGTAAAGAAATTAATATGGCAATACCTACCAGCTTTAAGAAATCTATCGTAAGCCTCATAGATATTTGACTTACACTGGCACCCAAAACCTTGCGCACCCCAATTTCTTTAATTCGCTTTTCTGCGTTAAATGCAGCCAAACCAAAGAGACCCAAACAGGCAATTAACAGGGAAAGGACTGTGAAAATGATGAAAATATTACCTAACCTTCGCTCACTTTGATACGTGTTATTAAAGGCATCCTCCATAAAATAGTAATCAAATGGTTCACCAGGCACTATGGTATTCCAAACACCTTCTATTCGTGCAATGGCGTTAGTGAAATCACCTGGCTGTATTTTTACAGCTAAAGCATATGCTCTGTCTCCTAAATGAAGACTTACTGCATCTATATCTTCTTTCAAAGAAGCGATATGAAAGTCTTTAACAACCCCTATTATGGTAAAATATTCTGGATTATTTGAATCAAAACCGGGTGTGTACCTTTTACCGATGGCTTCTTTCGGACTTAATTTCATTATTCTTACCGCCGCTTCATTGACAATAATTGTAGTAGAATCATTTCCAAAATTTTTATCAAAATCACGGCCAGCTACCAGTTCAAAATCCATCGTAGAAACATAATCATAGTCAACTGCCCATGTCTGCATGCTTACCGCATTTTCTTGATCAGTTCCTCCTTCTTCAGGACTAAAAGTAGAATCACTTCGGCTAGATGGTGTTGGAAAAAAACTACTTAATGTAGCGTCTTTTACAAAGCCCAATTGTTTTACCTGTTCTTTAAAGGAGGTGACCTTGTCACCTGCTGTATATACATCATTAATAATCAAGACCTGGTCTTTGGAGAATCCTAGATCCTTACCTTGTATATACTTTAATTGTTGGTAAACAACCAAAGTACTCACGATTAAAAAGACTGAAATGGCGAACTGAAAAACAACTAGGGAATTTCTTATCGTTCCACCACCAACACTACTTCCGCCACCCCCTTTTAACACTTTAATAGGCATAAATCTTGACATGAAAAATGCGGGATAACTTCCTGAAAATAAACCTAAAATTACTACCGAACCTAAAAGTGTGACCCAAAAAACCGGACTAGTAAATGGTATGGAAACGTCCTTATTCGCTAGTGTATTAAAAAAAGGTAATGCAATAACGGCAAAAATAAGGGCGAGTAGTAAGGACAGAAAAGATATTAACCCAGACTCTACCAAAAACTGCCGCACCAAATCTATTTTATTAGAACCTAATGTTTTTCGTACCCCAACTTCTTTAGCTCGTTTTAGAGAGTGCGCCGTAGAAAGGTTCATAAAATTAACACTGGCCAAGACAATTAGAAAAACTGCTATAAATGACAGAATATAAATACTTTGAATATCATTGTTAGCACTAATCTCGGCCACTCTATGCGATTTCAAATGAATATCGGTCAATGGCATCGTGCTATAAACCAAGTAGCTGCCAGATTTTTTTAACTGTTCTTCAGTTATACCTGGCATATACTGTTGTACACCAGGAATCACATATTTACCTAAAAATCCACGTAATTGTTCTTGTATATCAGCAGCATTGACCGTGGGTATTAGCTTAATAAAAGTCTGATAGTTATTACTGCCCCAATTAATCTCTTTGGCATCACCATTCCCTTCCATTGATTCAAAAACAGAATGGTCTCTCAAGAAAGAATTCTGCGGAAAATCATCAATAACCCCGACTACGGTATACGTTTCCTCATTATTAAGAACTAAATTTTGTCCTACGGCATTGCCGATTTCAAAATGTTTTTCAGCAGCCGTTTTAGTTAGTACTAACGTATTTGGATTTTTTAATGCAGTTTTTACATCGCCTGCCAATAATTCTAAACCAAACATTTCAAAAAAGCTAGCGTCTACAAAAGTGGTCTGCTCTTCTTTTACATTAGCTTGATCATCTGCTTTGCGAACCAATGCACTACCCCGTGTTCTAAACCTAGTGACCAATTCAATTTCAGAAAAATCATTTTTTAATGCTTCTGCCATAGGTGCTGGAGTTACGGCAAATTCACGTGCATCGCCTCCAAATTTAATATCTGCATGTATTCTATGAATGCTATTGGCATCAGCGAACATTTTATCATAACTCATTTCATCATAGATGTACAATGCTATAAGTAGTGCCCCAGCCATACCAATAGCTAGACCGAATGTATTTAGAAATGTAAAAAAAGGTTGCTTTTTTAGACTTCTCCAAGCGATTTTAATATAGTTTTTAAACATGATTCTCGTTTTTTGATGATTGATTGATGCGGTGAAATTCACCTTATATTTTTTTACTTCATTCGGTACGTAAACTTTTTACAGGGTTAGCTTTAGCTGCTTTTAAAGCTTGAAAGCTTATGGTTAACAATGCAATGGCTATAGCAATTGTACCAGCTATAACAAAAGTCCAAGCGTTTATAGAAATACGGTATGCATAACCTTCAAGCCAATTTTGCATTAATAACCATGCAATTGGGCTGGCAATTAAAATGGCTATCAAAACCAGGTTCATAAAATCTTTTGACAACAAGCCTACAATACTTGATATACTAGAACCTAAAACCTTTCGTACGCCAATCTCTTTTCGGCGCTGGTCTGCAGTAAATGCTGACAACCCAAATAAACCTAAGCAAGAAATAAGAATGGCAAGCAAGGCAAAGATTTGAGAAAGACTACCTATTAATTTTTCACTTGTGAACTTGGCATTATAAGCGTCATCTACAAACTCATATTCGAAAGGAAAAGCTGGGTTATACTTTTTTAATACCGTTTCCATAGCTGACAATGCAGTAGTGGTTGCCATTCCTACCTTTGCTTTCACATATAGAAAACGTGCTTCGCCATGGTAATTGAAAAATATTACTGGATCACTAGACCCATACATATCGTCATATAAATAGTCTTTGACTACACCGATTACAGCATAGTCATTCTCAATTGTTTTTCCAATTGCGCTGCCGGTTCCCATTAATTTTGCAAAAGACTCACTTACTATTAGATTTGTACTGTCTTGTGCAGGATTCGTACTAAAACCTCTACCCTCAAGAATTTTCATTCCGGCTGTATCAAAGAAATTTGAACTTATATACCTCGTGGATACTAGCACATTTTCTGTATCTACACCACCCTGCCATTCTAAACCTGATGTATTATTGCCCCCTGATAAAATATCTGAATTATTCAATCCTACACTTTCAATCATACCCGATGCAATCATTTCTTGCTCTATAGGATTGAAATTTTTAATCATATCTCCCTTAACAGGTATCTTGACCAGATTTTCTTTATCATACCCTAAATCTCTTCCTTTAACATGCTGAACTTGTTGATAGACAATTATGGTACTGATGATAAATACAATGGAAACCACGAATTGGGTAGCTACCAGTCCTTTTCGAATTAATGATGCACTACCCTTTGCTCTGGGCGCACCCTTTAGCACTTCTACAGGCTTAAAAGAAGATAAATAGAATGCTGGATACCAACCAGCAATAAGGCCACAAAACAACATTATACCCAATAAGGTTAAAATATGTACCGGGTTCACTAAACTAAAATCTAATTGTTTATCAATGAGTAGGTTGAATTTCGGAATAAGAAGCTTCAATAGTACTACGCTCAACACTGCCGAAAAAGCTGCAGTAATCACTGCTTCTGCCATAAACTGAGATATCAGTCCTTTTCTACCAGAACCTAATACTTTTCGAACTCCGACTTCATTGGCTCTCTTTTCGCTTCTTGCCGTAGCAAGATTCATAAAATTTACGCAGGCAATCAATAATATAATGATGGCAATGAGACTAAAGAGTCTTACATATATAATTTGCCCTCCAACTTTTTTACCACCTTCAAAGGTTGACCTTAAATGCCAATCTTTCATCGAATGTAGAAATGCATAGACCTCAGCATCTTCAGTTTTTTGAGGGAGTATTTTTTTTACCTTATCATTTACAGAGTTAAAATCTGTCTCTGGCGAAAGCTCAACAAATGTATCTGAGAAAAGGGAACCATACTCTAGCATCCAATCTTTACCTACCGCGTATCGCTCAAATGGAGCAACCCAATCAAAATTATAAGTTGCATTATTGGGCAAATCTTCAAAAACCCCAGAAATGGTATAGTTTGTATCATTATTTACTTTAATAACCTTACCAATCGCCGAACCATTTTCTCCGTAAAGTTGTGTGGCCGTTTTCTGTGAAATAATAATGGCATCTACATCTTTGAAAGCCGTCTCTAAACTACCTTCAACAAACGAAAGACTGAACATGTTTAAAAAATCAGGGTCGGCATATCGACCTTGCTTACTAATAGATTTATCATCTACTTGAAACATTAAATCTTCCCCTTTGGTTCTAGCCGCACCTATGACACCGGGAACTTCGTCTTTTAATACTTGTGCTAACGGCCCAGGTGTTGCTTGAAAAAATGTTCTCCATTCTCCATCATATTGTTGGTTGGTAGGCACATAATAAACTACATCTTGCTTCGAAAAATTACTATCAAAACTTACCTCATCCTCTACCCAAAGTAAAATCATTGCGGCACAGGTAATACCAATGGCCAGGCCAAAAATATTTAGCAGGCTATATCCTTTATTCTTCCAAAGATTTCGCCAAGCGATTTTGATATAGTTTTTGAACATGGTGCTCGTTTTTTGATTGATTTCTAAAATAAAATCCGTGATTAAGGGATAAGTTTGGTTGGTTTGGTGTTGATTGATGAATAAACTCTACCTATTAAATCATTGCGCCGATAGCCCTATTTTGACTTTCGGTAACTATTTGTCCATCGAAAAGATTAACTATTCTATGAGCAAAATGAGAATCGTGGTCTGAGTGTGTTACCATTACTATTGTGGTTCCTTCCTGGTTTAATTCTGTTAATAAGTTCATTACTTCCAAACCATTTTTAGAATCTAAATTACCCGTAGGCTCATCGGCTAATATTAATTTCGGATTCGTAACAACTGCTCTTGAAATGGCAACACGTTGCTGTTGACCACCTGATAATTGCTGTGGAAAATGTTTTTCTCTATGTGCAATTTTCATACGTTCAAGTACTTTCATTACCTTTTCTTTACGCTCTGCCTTGCCCATTTTCAAATAGATTAACGGCAGCTCTACATTTTCAAATACGGTAAGTTCATCTATTAGATTAAAGCTTTGAAATACGAAGCCAAGATTTCCTTTACGCAATTGTGTACGTTGGCTTTCTTTTAAACCACCTACCTCATTTCCGGCAAAATTATAACTGCCATCGGTAGGGTTATCTAACATACCTATGATATTCAAAAGTGTTGATTTACCACAGCCTGAAGGCCCCATTATAGCGACAAATTCACCATCCTCTACTTTTAAGTTGACATTGTTCAATGCCAATGTTTCTACTTCTTCTGTTCTAAAACTTTTTTTAAGATTCGTAATGGTTATCATTTTCGATTGATTTTAATTGTTATTTAAAAGACACCTCAACTATGCTAGATGTGACAGTTTATTTCTATTTTAATATGATTCTTTCAGCCTCACCGAAATTATCATAGTTACTGGTAATTACTTTTTCTCCGGCTTGTAAACCTTCTAATACTTCGTAGTATCTAGAATTTTGTTTACCGATTCTTATATTTCTTTTTATCGCCTCTCCTCCATCAGGTCCTACTACAAAAATCCATTGTCCGCCAGTACTTTGAAAAAAGCTTCCTTTTGGTAATAATAATGCGTCATTAGATTCACCTAATTGTAATTTGATGTTATAACTCTGACCTGAACGTATCGTTTCTGGTTTGTTATCTGTAAATACCAAATCAACTTTAAAACGGCCATTTCTAACTTCTGGATAGACTTTTCTTAATCGTAACGGAAATTCAGTGCCGTTACGCTCCAATACTGCAACCAAATCTCTTTTTACACGATCTATATAATGCTCGTCAATATCAGCTTCAATTTTATAATCGGTTAACACATTTATCTGTCCTATTCGCTGCCCTTGTGCAATATTCTGACCTATTTCAGCATCTAAAAAGCCCAATTGGCCATCTGCCGGGGCACGAACATTTAAATGATCTAAACGTTGGTACACCATACCCAAAGTTTTCTGCATACGGTCTAAATCAGTATCTAATCCTTTAAGAGAAGTTTCGCGTAATTCATCATCTTGTATGGTTTGCACCTTAATGATTTCATGCTGCTTTTGAGATAATTCGTAATTTTCTTTTGACAGTTGATACGCTTCTTTTGATATTAGTTCATCATCATACAACGCTTTGTTCTGCTCATAGTTTCTTTTAAGTCGCTGTAAATCTGTTGATGCCGTTGCCAATGATCTTCTACCTTCTACCTGTCTTGAATCAAAATTCATTTTTGTAGACCTTAGATCGTTTTGTTTCAATGCCAAATTACTTTCGCTCGCTAGAATCTGTTCATATAGGTTCATGTTTTCTAATTTTAGAATGATGTCTCCTTTTTTGACAATTGCACCTTCTTCTATTAGTTTTTCGCTCACACGACCACCTTCATAAGCATCCATATAAATAGTAGCGATGGGAGCTACATTACCATTAATAGTAATATAGTCATCAAATTTACCAGCCGATACTTCTGCAATTGACAACTTATCTTTTTCTGTTCTAAAGGTTGAAACAGAACTTGAGAATAAAAGTTGATACCCTACAAATAGTACTAAAATACCAATTGCGATGTACCCGTAATGCTTGGGTTTAAGTCCTTTTTTCTTTTCTAGTTTTATATCCATTATTTCGTTGTTCTTTGATAGTTGTTGGTAATTCGTATTATGTTATTCTATTTTTTCCTAGAACTTTACATTCCTTTTTATAGTCTAAGAGCCTATATTAAAAACGGGTAATCCTCTGTAAAAATCTAAAGTACTTTTATTGATTTCTGAACGCAGTTTAACTTGTAAATTTTCATTCTGTGCACTTGCGAATAAATTTTTTGCTGTGAATAATTCCAGCGCATTTATCATCCCTTTTTCATAGCGTTTTTGAGCAATCGTGAATGCTAAGTTTTGAGCCTCCATTTTTTGGTTACTTTGTACCAATTCTACTAAAAGTGAATTATAATCTTGCACCAATTGCTGAATAGCCTGAAAAAGTACTTGTTCTTGTGTCTTTAAATTATTCTCTGCTCTTAGACGTTCTATTTTAGATTGCTTTACTCTAGATCTTGCAGACCAGCCATTACTAATAGGAACATTTATATTTATACCTACATATTGTGAAGTGTTATCTCTAAACTGCTCTCTAAAAGGTAATGTATTGCCCAAGGTATCTCTTGTAGTTTCAAAATAACCTGTGCCAATACCTGCAAATAATGATAGTGATGGATAAAGTCTGCCTCTTGAAACTGCTACCTGCTTTTTGGCTGCTTTAGCTCTCAATTCTTGAGCTTTAATCATAGGTAAAAATTCACGTGCTTCACTATATATAGAGTCGGATGCAATCTCTTCATGGTCTAAATCATTGGTGATTTCTGCCAAATCTTCCTGTATTAAAATATCGGAAACATTCTCTAAATTCATTTCTTGTATTAAGGCTAGCTTAGCTGCAGCTAATTGATTCTTACTCTGCGTTACATTCAACTTATCTGTCAATAACAGAGACTCAGCTTCATATAAATCAGCGCCTGCCTTTAAGCCCAATTCTATCTGCTTTCCTACTAAATCATAGTTCGATTGAGAAACATTCAATTGCTCGTTTGAAATTTCAACTAAGCCTTTAAAAAACTGGATGTCATAAAAAGCTTGCATCACCCTAAATGCCAACAAATATTTTTGCTGCAACACTTCTTCTTGTGTAGCCTGATATAAAAACTTTGATGCTTTAATGGAATTAATTTTCTGAAATCCTTGAAATAAATCAATCGACGATTCAAGAGAATAGTTATTCGAATAAAAATCTTGATTAACGAATGTACCTGTATTCGGATCTTCTGCTCTACCAAAACTGATATTATAATTGGCATTGGCGTTCACCGAAGGCAATAAATTGCGAATCGATTGTCTGTACGTCTCTCTATTAGATTGGTCTGTATATTCAAAATCATTAAGCTGTAAATTATGCTCTAAAGCAAAGGACACACACTCATCTAATGTCCAAGTTTCTTGGGCAATAATAGAACCCCAAATGGAGAAGAGTAAAATGGTTGTTATTTTAATTTTTTGATTCATTTCTATATTGGTATGCCATTCTATATACTATATGCGTGCCATAACCATAAGATATTGATAATCAGTCTTATAAATAAAAATACTATTAAATTATTTCTAATGACTGTAAAAATGTTGTACAGATATTGTAAAATATTTTGACACTACAGTGAAAATACAATCTTCTATATGTAGTTTTAAATAAGTTAATTGATTTCTAAAATGAACGAAGCCAAAATCTTAGTAGTTGATGATACCAAAAGTGTACTAAGCGCTTTAGAAATATTATTGCAGTTCGAATATAAGAGTGTTCAAACTATTTCAAATCCAAATCTACTTTCCTCATTTCCCAATCTCGCAGAAATAGATATCATATTATTAGATATGAATTTTTCGGCAGGTGTCAATACTGGCAATGAGGGTCTTTATTGGTTACGAGAAATTAAAAAGAAAGCACCACATATATCGGTAATTATGATGACTGCCTACGGTGCTATAGAGCTTGCTGTAGAAGCGTTGAAAGAAGGTGCTACAGATTTCGTTTTAAAGCCTTGGAATAATGAACGCCTGTTAACTACAGTAAAATCGGCCTATGAACTTCGTAAATCACAGAAAGAAGTACAACACTTAAAACAGAAAGAGAACAATCTTAAGCAGGTTATTAATCAGAATAAAAATTATATCATTGGGAATTCAAAAGCCCTTAACAGTGTGCTAAGTCTTGTTCAAAAAGTTGCTAAAACCGATGTCAATATTTTGGTTACTGGTGAAAATGGCACTGGAAAAGAGTTAATCGCGAGAGAACTACACAAATCATCTGCTCGAAATAATGAAGTCTTTATATCTGTGGATATGGGTTCTATTTCTGAAAATTTATTTGAAAGTGAACTTTTCGGACATGTAAAGGGATCCTTTACCGATGCAAAAGAGGATCGAGCGGGTAAGTTTGAAGCAGCCAACGGAGGTACTTTATTTTTAGATGAAATAGGAAACCTCTCTTTACAAATGCAAGCGAAGTTATTATCTGTTATTCAAAACAGGGTCGTCGTTCGTGTAGGCTCCAACAAAACAATCGCTGTAGATATTAGGCTTATATGTGCCACCAATTGTAATTTGGATCAAATGGTAGCAGATGGCTTATTTCGAGAAGATCTTTTATACAGAATCAACACTATTCAAATAGAAGTGCCAGCACTAAGAGACCGAGATGGAGATGTTTTAACTTTATCTGACTTCTTCTTGAAAAAATTTGCACATAAATACGGTAAATCGAGTTTGAAAATTAATCAATCTGCACAAGAAAAATTAATGGAATATGCTTGGCCAGGCAACGTTAGAGAGTTATTACATACTATGGAACGTGCTGTAATTCTTTCAGAAGCGAACGTGCTAAAACCCATGGATTTTCTTTTGGAAACCAAAACATCTTTTTCTGTTGAAGACGGACCAAAAACTTTAGAGGAAATGGAGTTGATTATGATTACAAAAGCATTGAATGAAAATGAAGGTAATTATAGTGCGGCAGCAGAACAATTAGGAATTTCTAGACAGACACTCTATAATAAATTAAAAAAATCAGGTAAGTAATGGTCAGCAAAAATATATACTACCAACTTATTTTTAGAATAGTTCTAATTGCAATTTGTGCTCTTCTAGTGGCTTTCCTCTTTTTTAAAGAACACTATATTCTTTGCGGAATTTTTAGTTTAGTATTTTTTGGATTGTCATATAGCTTAGTATTTTATGTAAACCAAACCAACAGAAAGATTGCTTATTTCTTTGATGCCATTAAAAATGAAGATTTCACCTTACGTTTTCCTGAAAAGCTAAGTGTGAAATCGATGGAGGAACTTAATCATAGCTTGAATATGTTGAACAGTATGATTCAAGATATTCACTTAAAAAAGCAAGCACAAGAACAGTATTACCAAGAAATTCTAAGGCAGGCAGATATTGGTATTTTTACCGTAAATGAAAAAGGTCATATACTTTATGCTAATCCTACGGTACAGAATCTCTTAAATTATAGACCTCTAAATCATATTAAACAGCTAAAACAAATTGACCCTATTCTATATGGGCTTTTTGAATCTCTAGAACCTTTTCAAAGCACTTTATATTCATTAGGTAACGAACGGGGTAAAAAAGAGCTTACCTTAAAATGTACGCCCATTACCATTGAAGGAAAGAAACTTTTGCTGGTAATTGTGCACGATATACAAAAGGAATTGGATGATAAAGAAACGGATTCTTGGGTGAAATTGATACGTGTTCTCACCCATGAAATCATGAACACAATAACGCCCATTACCTCTATATCAGAATCTATTCTAAAATATTTTAAGAAGGGAAATCAACTATCAACGCCAGAAGAGTTTGGTGAAATACAGATTAAAAATTCTGCTAAAGGTTTAGAGGTGATAAAAGAACAGGGTAATGATTTAATGAGTTTTGTACAGTCGTACCGAACTTTTTTAAGTGTTCCTGAACCTGATAGGGAATTGATTCCTGCTAAAAAAATTCTAGAAAAAGTGAGGTTACTTATACAAGAGTATACCAATGTTCACAATATTACTTTAGAGGTTATTTGTGAGCCAGAAGATTTAGAGCTTTATATTGATGAGAAACAGCTAACCCAAATATTATTGAATTTAGGTAAAAACGCACAGCAAGCTATTGAAGAACAAGACGAGGGTAGCATCATCATAAAGGCAGGTATTGACCAGCAAGAAAAAAAATATATTACGGTTACCGACAATGGCCCTGGAATTTCACCTGAACTTTTAGATGAAATTTTTGTTCCTTTTTTCACCACCAAAAACACAGGGACAGGAATAGGCTTAAGCCTTAGCAAACAAATTATGCGGCTGCATGGTGGTTCTATTCGGGTAATTTCTAATGAAATGACCACCTTTACCTTAACCTTTGAATAAAACTACATATCTGCTTGTAGTTCAATAAAAGGGTCCCAAAAATATTTTTCAAGGTTTACTATTTGAAGATTTTTTATAATAACACCCTCACCTTCTAATAGCTGTTGCATAAGATTGGTGCCGTCAAAATGATGTTTTCCGGTAAGAAGTCCGGCTTTATTAACCACTCTATGTGCTGGTATATCTTCCATATTATGCGAAGCGTTCATTGCCCAACCCACCATTCGTGCACTTCGAGCAGCACCTAAATATTTTGCGATTGCCCCATAAGAAGTTACTCGACCCTCAGGTATCAATCGAGCTACTTGATACACTTTTTCAAAGAAATTTTCATTTTCAGGTTTCATGTTTACTTCAGCTTTAATTAAATAATCTAAAGCATGTAATAATAAACAAGAGTACCATTAATCCACTTAAAATATAATTACTGTTTTTAGAGAATGCATTTGTTTTATGCTCCATCCTATTAAAATAGAAAACGTATAGATACATAGCCAAGAATGTTCCGCTACCTGCCGCAATTATAAATATAATTTCGTCAATAATCTTGTAGCTAATTAACCCTTGTGTATGAAAAACGGTGTTCAAACCACTGTAATAAGGTATCGCTAAAAGATTGATTAAAGCCAAAAAGACTCCTTTCGAAAAGCTGTTGCGTTTCTTTGCTTCTACAACTACGAAAGCCTCTCTATGCTGTTTCTTTGCTTTCACAAAAAAATAAATTGCCAACACAAAAAACAGCACTAAGGCTATTTGCAATAAGACTTCTATAAAATGTTGGTTTCTAGATATATATTTAGCAATACGAACTGCAAGATATGTTTGCAACATAACAGCTACCGCAACACCTAAACCAAAAATAACTCCGTTTGCCTTACCCTTCTCAACACCAGTTTTGGCTACATTTAAATTGAGTAACCCAGGTGGCAATGAAGCAAAAAAAGCAGCCCCAAAAGTGAAAACAAATAAAGTTGCTAATTGTTGCATTTAATCAGTTTACCTTGAACCTAATAAAGGTAATAGGTTTTCCCTTTTCAAGATACTGATTTTCGTAGAAAGTCTGTATTTCAAGTACTTCTTTCGGACTCCCCTCATTCTTGTATACGTCATGATTGGCGTAAACCACCTCTAAACCTAGCCCATGAAGCAAGCCCAATGTATACCCATGCATAAACTCACTATCGGTTTTTAAATTGACGGTACCGTTTGGTTCCAAAACCCGTTTATAGCGCTTTAAAAACTCTTGGTTTGTCATGCGGTGTTTAGTACGCTTATATTTTATTTGAGGGTCCGGAAAAGTAATCCAGATTTCTGAAACCTCTTGCTCACCAAAAATATAGTCGACTAATTCAATTTGTGTACGAATGAATGTTACATTGGGTAAATTTTCTTCAATGGCAATTTTAGCGCCTTTCCAAAACCGAGCACCTTTTATATCAATACCAATAAAGTTCTTTTTAGGAAATCTTTTTGCCAAGCCGACAGTATATTCTCCTTTACCACAACCTAATTCTAACACAATCGGATTATCGTTTTTAAAATGGGTATTCCATTTACCTTTCAAAGGAAACCCGCTTACAATCTCTTCACGACTTGGCTGAATAACGTTCGAAAAAGTTTCGTTCTCCTGAAATCGTTTTAATTTATTTTTACTTCCCACAATTATTATATCTAAACTGCGGCAAAGCTAAGAAAAAAGAGAAGGTTAGCGATTATTCAACTTCTTCAATTTGAACAGTACTTTTTTCGAGTGTAAAAGAAAACTCTGAGCCTACCTCAACAGCACTTTCCACGTAAATTTTTTCGCCGTGAGCCTCAATAACATGTTTTACTATGGCCAAGCCCAAGCCTGAACCACCTTCACGTCTACTGCCACTTTGGTCAACCCTATAAAAACGTTCAAAAAGTCTCGGTATATGCACTGCGGGTATACCTTCTCCATTATCGGTTACCCTAACGATAACCTTATTCTTCACTAAATTTTCAACGCTTACTTCAGTAGTCCCATTTTCGTTACCATACTTAATAGAATTAACCAATAAGTTCGTAAGCACCTGTTGTATTTTTTCTTTGTCGGCATACACAAAAATTGGTTTTGGGTAAACGATGTCAAAAGTGAGCGTGATATTCTTTTTGGCTGCCTTCATTTCTAAAAGATCGAAGACACTCTGTATCAACTCTATGATGTTAAAAGACTTCTTCTCTAAATTAAGATCACCTACCTCTAATTTAGTAATAAGATCCAAATCTTTAACGATATAAATTAATCGATCAACTGCTTTGTTTGCTCGAATTAGATATTTTTTTCTAACGTTCTTATCATCTATTGCACCATCTAACAACGTCTCTATATACCCTTGCACGGTAAATAATGGTGTCTTTAACTCATGAGAAACATTGCCTAAAAAATCTTTTCGATATTCTTCTCGTATTTTAAGAGTATCGATTTCAATCTTTTTATCTTTCGCAAATTTCTCTATCTCAGCAGTTAAACTTCTCATATCGGTCGAAACCGGATATGATGGTAAAGTACTAGATTCTAGCAACTCAACATCATCATAGATTTTTTTAATTCTCTTGTAAATGAACTTCTCTATTCTTATCTGTAGGGTGACAAAAGAAATTATAAAGAATAAAATCGCTGCTGAAACAAGAACGCCCCAATTTAATGTACTAAATCGCCATTGCATAATGGCCAATAGTACGGTACCTATAACTACTATGTAGATAGATGACCGAAATGCAAAACGATATGATTTTTTTGAACGTAATGAAGCTGCCATTTATAGCACAAACTTATATCCTACTCCCTTTACCGTTTTAAAATGGTCTTCGCCAATTTTTTCTCGAAGTTTTCTAATGTGAACATCAATAGTACGACCACCTACAACAACTTCATTACCCCAAACCTTATCAAGAATTACTTCTCTTTTAAAAACCTTGCTAGGTTTTGAGGTCAAAAGTGCAAGAAGTTCAAATTCTTTTCTAGGCAAAATAATCTCTTTACCTTTTTTTATGATTTTATATTCTTCTCTGTTGATTACAATATCTCCTACCTGAACAATATCTTCTTGGGTATTTTCCTCGTTTTTAACTCGTCTTAATAGGGCATTCACCTTACTCACCAATACTTTTGGCTTAATAGGCTTAGTAATATAGTCATCTGCTCCTGCGTCAAAACCAGCTACCTGCGAATAATCTTCCCCCCTAGCTGTCAAAAAAGTGATAATGGTATTCTCCATACCGGGTGTTCTTCGTAAAATTTCGCAGGCCTCAATACCATCCATCTCTGGCATCATCACATCTAATATTATAAGATGAGGCATTTTCTTTTTTGCCTTGGCTACACCGTCTGCACCATTCTTTGCGGTATATACATCATAACCTTCAGCAGAAAGATTGTAAGCTACAATTTCAAGAATATCTGGTTCATCATCAACTAAAAGTATCCTAATGTCCTTCTTTTTCATGGTTTTCAAATTAGATTGATTCAGTCAAAAGTAAAGATAATACCATTACAGAAACGTCTGTTAACATTGATTTAATGTAGTAACAATTACGTAACACTAAGAAAATAAAGGTTTAACATGTAGGTAACTCGACCTTTACAGCTACTAACGTCCTTTGCACAAAATTTAAGACCATAGAATATAATGAAAAATTTAATCACATGTTTATTCTTAATTTGTGTATCATATCTAAGTGCTCAGGATACGGGCAGCATTGCAGGAAAATTAATAGATAAGGAATATAATGATGAACCTTTAGCTTTCGCCAACATCCTTATAAAAGGAACAACTAAAGGAACAACTTCTGATTTTGATGGATTATATGAAATTTCAAATTTAACCCCAGGTAGCTATATACTACAAGTTAGCTATTTAGGATATGAAACTGTTGAAATACCGGCAGTAGAAGTAATTGCCGGAAAAGTAACCACCATAAATGTACCATTAAGCGCATCGGCAGGAGTTTCTTTAGATGAAGTAACTGTTACAACGGTTGCTCGTAAAGATTCTGAAACTGCTTTGTTGCTGGATCAGAAAAAAGCTATAGAAATCAAAGAAAGTATCGGCGCCCAACAATTAGCAAAAATAGGGGTGACGGATGTAGCGACAGCAACAACAAAAATCTCAGGAGTATCTAGCAGTGAAGCTTCAGGTGATGTTTTTGTTAGAGGTTTAGGTGACCGTTACCTAAGTACCACATTAAATGGTTTACCTGTACCTTCTGATGACGTTGAAAAGAAGAACATAGATTTAGGTCTTTTTCCAACAAGGGTAATTCAAAATGTAAGTGTAAGCAAGACCTATTCTGTACTTTCTTCAGCAGATCAAGCATCTGGTAACATCAACATAACTTCTAGAGAGTTGCAAGGCTCAGAAGAATTAAGCGTTTCTATTCGTTCAGGTGTCAATACTAATGTTGCTAAAAGTGGAGTTTTTGACAATTTCAAAGTGTCTCCCAATCAACGAAATGTAGATTTTGGATTTTTTGACCAGAATGCCTCTACAAGAGATTTAATTACCATTCAAGGTTGGAACCCTAAAGTTCAAAGCACCCCTATTGATTATACTTATTCAATATCTGCCGGTAAGCGAATTAAAGAAAAACTTTCAGCGTTCATTACTGCATCTCAATCTGAATCATATGAATACGGACAAGGTCTTTTTAGACAATTTCGGTCGAACTTCGTTGATGACACTATTACAGATGCTACAGTATATAGCAAGAAAGTGACTACTAGTGGCCTTTTAGACCTTTCTTACTTTATCAATGACAAAAACAAAATAAAGTCTAGTACCTTTTTTGTAAACAAATTGACTGATCAAGTTTATGAAGGAGGTAGAAATGGCGAAGGAACCATTTTTGAAGAAACTGACCCTGCAGAAGGACTTTCGCAGTTTGTTCGTGACCAAAATATTAAACAAACAAGATTATTAGTATCTCAGCTTTTGGGAACTCATAAACTCAGTGAAAAGAATTCTTTAGAATGGGCTAGTGGCTACAATTTGGTAAACGCTAATGAACCTAACCGGATTAGAAATGAAGTGAACTTTGACTCAGAAGGTAACTTAGTACAATTAGGACGTACTGGAGGATTTCAACAAAGAAAATCTAAACAACTAATTACCGACAATGAATTCAATGGATATTTAAAAGATGTTATTGAGGTTTTAATTGATGAGGAGAATGAAAAAACATTTAAAATAGAGCTTGGAGTAAATTATAGAAACAAAAAAAGAGATTTTGAATCGCTATTTGTTGGTGTAGAAGAAACGAGAACCAATACTATTAACCCTACTGACATTGATAATTTAGGCTCTATTTTTCAAGCATCTAATTTCGTAAGTGGAGACTTAGAATTAAATGAACTTCAAACAGATTTATATAACGGTAAATTGACTTCAAAAGCAGCATTTGCAGATTTCAATGTCGGCTTGAAAAAATGGAATTTTAATGCCGGTCTTCGTTTTCAAAAAGATGACCTAAATGTAACATATGATGTAGGTAACATACCAGGCAGAATTGGCGAAGCCAATAAAAACTACAATAACCTATACCCAAGTTTAAATGTTAAGTATAGTTTGAGCGAAAATCAAGCCTTACGTTTAGCTGTAAGCAATACTATTACATTACCAGAATTTAAAGAAGTTTCTCCTTTTGAATATGTATCACAAACAGGACAAGTCACTAGAGGTAACCCAGATTTAGATGCATCTAAAGATATTAATTACGACCTAAAATGGGAGTACTTTCCTTCCAACGGTCAGCTTATATCCCTAGCAGGTTTTTATAAAGAAATTAAAGATCCAATAAATAAAGTACAGGATCGTGGTTCTGCTGGTGTATTCTCATATTTCAATTCTGGAAACAAGGGTGAGGTGTACGGCTTTGAATTAGAGACTAAAGTAGATTTAGTGAAAGCTAACGACGAAGGTGATACACCAAAAGGCATTAACCTTGATCTTAATTTAAATGCTACTAGAATGTGGCACTCACAAGACCTAAAAGAGGTTCGTGATGCCGATGGAAACTTCATGAGAACATTTCGTTACAAAGGCTTAACACAGACGGGCTTACAGGGCGCTTCTGACTGGATTGTTAACACAAGCTTAAACTTTTCAACACCTTCAGACAATCCCTTTTCCGCATCTTTGACTGCGAATTATGCTTCTGACAAGATATATGCTCTTGGGGCCCCAGAGGTACAAAGTCAAAGCGAAACCTTCTATAACGATGCAATTATTGAAAAAGGATTTGTGGTTTTCGATGCCACCTTAACTAAAGAGTTAGACGAACATTGGACCTTGCGTTTTCTAGGTAGAAACTTATTGAATCCAGATATAAAGAGAACACAATTAGTGAAGCCTAGTACAACCAATGTAGAAACAGAAGAAATAGTACGCTCGTATACTAGCGGTACTACTTTAAGTTTAGGATTGAATTACAGCTTTTAAAAACCTTAATAAAACTAAAATGAAAAAAATAATAAAAATTTCGATGATTTTTGCTGCAGTTTGCGCTCTAATGTTGGCAAGTTGTAGTGGTGATGATAATGATGGTGGTGACCCCATACCTGATGCAACTTGCACTGATGGCAAACAAAACGGAGATGAAACCGGTGTTGATTGTGGTGGTACTTCATGTAATACGTGTCCGCCATTAGAAAGTACTGACCTTAACGGTAGTTTAGCAGAGGATCGCACTTTAGATAGTTCTAAAGAATATTCCTTAACAGGAACTTTTAGTGTAGAATCTGGTGCAACTTTAACGATACCCGCTGGTACTAAAATTATCTCGCAGTCAGGAACCGACAAATATATTGTTGTACAAAAAGGAGGTATGATTGATGTTCAAGGAACTGCTTCTGCTCCAGTAACGATGACTTCTTCTAATGAATCTCCAGGTGATTGGGGAGGTTTAGTTATCGCGGGTAACGCAACTACAACAGAAGGTGTTGATGCTACAGCTGAAGTGGGTGGTATTAAATATGGTGGATCTGTTGATACCGATAACTCAGGATCTATTGAATATTTAATAATCAATTATGCAGGTGCTCAAATCAATGCTGAATCACAATATAATGGTCTTACATTATATGCAGTTGGTTCGGGAACAACCATTGAAAATGTGGCCATGTTAAATGGTACTGACGATGGTGTTGAGTTTTTTGGCGGAACCGTGAGCGTAACCAACATGTATTTAGAAAACAACGAAGATGATGCTGTAGATTGGACTGAAGGTTGGAACGGTACTATTACAAATACATATGTACTACATAGTATAGAAGGATTCTCTACTGCTGCTGAAGGCGATGGCATTAACAATAATCCTAAATTCATAAACTTTACTGCAGTTTCGTCTGTAGGAGGTACTGCAATGCAATTCAAAAAAGAATCTGGAGCAACAATTACAGGTTTTTCTTTAGCGGGATATGAAACCACCATCGATATGAAAGATGCTGGTCCACTATCAAATATAAAGATTGATGGTGTAGATGCTAACCCGGCAAACACTTACATTGCCGCCCCATCTGTAGATGTATCTATTTTTGCTTGGGTAAATTCTAGTACCGAAGTTACTACTAGCATTCTTTCTGGAAGCATTACTTCAAACTTAACATTAGATGCTGCGATTACGTATTACCTAAGCAGCACTTTCAGTGTAAATTCTGGTGCAAAATTAACTATCCCTGCAGGTACAAAAATTATTGCAGATGTTGAAACTGGTGATGCTACTCAAACTTATATAGTAGTTCAGAAAGGAGCGCAGATAGATATACAAGGTACAGAAGCAGCACCAGTGGTATTTACATCAACTGGCGAAAGCCCTGGAGATTGGGGAGGTCTAGTAATTGCAGGTAATGCTGTGACTACTGAAGGTGTTAATGCAACTGCCGAAGTTGGTGGAATTCTTTACGGCGGCAATGATGACACAGATTCTTCTGGATCTATCAACTACCTAGTAATCAATTATGCAGGTGCTCAAATCAATGCCGAGTCGCAATATAACGGTCTTACCTTATACTCAGTTGGTTCTGGAACTACCATCGAAAATGTTGCAATTCTTAACGGTAAGGACGATGGTGTTGAATTTTTTGGCGGAACCGTAAGTGTTACCAATTACTATGCTGAAAATAACGAAGATGATGCTGTAGATTGGACTGAAGGTTGGAGTGGAACTCTTACCAATGCCTATTTATTACATTCTATTATAGGTTTTTCAACTGCCTTGGAAGGTGATGGTTTAAACAACAATCCGAAATTTGTTAACCTAACAGCAATCTCAACAGTTAACGGTACAGCTCTTCAGTTTAAAAAAGAATCTGGCGCAACGATAACAAATCTTTATGTAGAAGGTTATGCCACATTAGTAGACATGAAAGATAACGGCCCTTTGGCGAATGTTCAAATAGACGGTGCTGCTGCTACTATAGCCGGTCCATACAATTCTGGTACACAAGTAGATGTTGCTTCTTTTACTTGGGCAACAGAAAACTAAAAATATAGAGTGTAAGTTTAAGAAAAAGCCCGCAAATTGCGGGCTTTTTTGCATTTCATCGAAAAATTTAAAAGAATAGGGCTATCACCTTGACATTCAGGAATCAATATTCATATATTTGTGGTATACAATTTGTATTGTAGTAGCGTATGAAGCACCTTTACCTAATCATCTTTTTTCTTTTTATCTCCTTCAGCTATGGGCAAAGCACCCAAAGCAATGGAGATATTGATGGTTTCAGTATGTACCCAAACCCGGTTACTACTGGTAAAGTTTATATATCTACGAATCTCAATGCGCCTAAAGAAATATTCATCTACGATGTTTTCGGCACCCTTTTAATTAAAACAACAATATTAGGTAAGGAATTAAACCTTTCAGATTTAGATGCTGGTGTGTATGTTTTACGTGTCTTTGAAAAAGACAAAATGTCTACTCGAAAACTAATCGTTAAGTAGTATATTCCTTTATTCAACTTACCCCTGAACTACTTAATAGCAATCGGTTAAATACACATATTTCCGATGAATGGCTTCACGTATCGTATTGACCTACAAAATCTTAGCTTTCACAACATTTTCAGACTCCCAGTATAGCTTATAAGTACCTTTATCTCGTTGATCCCAAATCAATTAGAAATGAAAAAAATCTACTTTTTGCTATTTATGGTTCTATCTTTTGGTATTTATGCCCAAGACACAATAGATATCAATAACCTACGTAAAGATGAAATTGCCGGATTTAAATTGTATCCGAACCCTGCACTTGCAGATGTCGTCTATGTCACTACTGAAAAGAACAACTTAAAAGAAGTTAGAATCTATGATGTATTTGGCGAATTGGTATTAACCGATAAATTAACGGGCAAAGCAATGAACATCTCACGACTGTCACCTGGCGTTTATGTTGTTCAAGTAACTGAGAACGATAAATCGATTACTCGAAAATTGGTTGTAAAATAATACGCATACTTAATTTGGTTACCAAACCTTTAAAATAATTTGGTTCAGTACCTTTGCTTCAACCGGAAAAATTCATGGAGCAAAATGCTATTTTCGATATACGTACAGAAAATGAATTTCTTATTCAAGCACTGCGTATTTTTAAGTTTCAGTATGCAAATAACAGCGTTTACCGTACTTTTTGCGACCACTTACATGTTGACCCAAATACAGTCAAATCTTTAGAGCAAATACCATTTCTACCTATAGAATTTTTTAAATCGAAAAGTGTAGTAAGCTCCCCCAAGCTTGAAGAAATTATTTTTACAAGCAGCGGAACAACTGGCAGTGAAACCAGCAAACATTTCGTTACAGACTTAGGCCTTTACAAAGAAAGTTACTTACAAGCTTTCAAACAGTTTTACGGGAGTATTGAAGACTATTGTATACTAGCTCTTTTACCTTCCTATTTAGAACGAACAGGCTCTTCCCTTATTTATATGGTTGAAGATTTAATAGTAAAATCTAATCACCCTAAAAGCGGATTTTTCTTAAACGAATATGAACAGCTACACCAACTTCTACTTGAGCTTCAAAAAACAGATACTCAAATTTTAATTATCGGCGTTTCCTTTGCCTTATTAGAATTTACAGAGCAATATCAGCTATCTCTAAAGAACACCATAGTTATGGAGACTGGTGGGATGAAAGGTCGCCGTAAAGAGATTGTACGACAAGAATTACATCAATTACTAAGTGCTGGTTTCGGAGTAAACGAAATACACTCGGAATACGGAATGACGGAATTACTATCTCAGGGATATTCTAAAGGAAACGGAATATTCGATTGCCCTACTTGGATGCAGATTTTGGTTCGCGACACCGAAGACCCACTAACCTATCAAAAAACCGGAAAAACAGGCGGAGTTAATGTTATTGATTTAGCAAATATTAATTCTTGCTCTTTTATCGCTACTCAAGATTTAGGTAAGATTAATGAAGATGGTACTTTTGAAATTATTGGAAGATTTGACAATTCTGATATTAGAGGCTGTAACTTAATGGTGCTTTAGTTTTTACTCAGCACATAATCTAAACCAGGTCCGTCACAGGCTTGCCATGTACTAGAGATTTTAGTGGCCGATTTGTAAACCAACAATTCATTCAACCCATCTCCGCAATTACCAACCAATTCCTCACCAGATTCAAAAGTTAAGAGCAAATAATGTTCTGTATCATTTTCAAATTCCACTACCTCAAATGTGCCATTAGCAACTGTAACAACCTCATCTCTTGTTCTAGATTTCTCAAATGTACCAGCTGGATTCAACACATAATATTCTTGCCAAGCCATGTCATCACCAGTAGTTTTAGAACCTTTATAATTTCCGGTCATTTGAATTAATTCCCATTTTTGTTCAGAAAAAACAAATTGAGTAGATTCTAAACCGAAGTCATCTTCATTAGAACATGAGAACAACACTAGTGCAAAAGCGGCAAGTTTTCTCATAAAATACTAATTAAAATCTATTAAGAAGATACCATAAGACCAAAGCGTTGCGTTTAATCGGCAACGAAATTTAAAGTCCTAATATCTTGGCATCCACAAAGAATGTTGAATTAACTTCTAATTCATGATCAGCGCTCATCAATTCATCTGTAACCGTATTTAAGCGTAGGCTAAATTCATCTTTCTTAATGTATTCCTTCAAATCTGTGTCTGACGTATTTAGGGTAATTCTATTTCCTGCATCTTCTGGAACTTCACTTAATGATGCTATTTGAATTTCCTCTAATCCGTCTGCAGAAATATATACTTCTATAGAATTTAAGAAGCTAAAATCAGCAGTATCAGGAGATATAATAACCAATTCTAATTCAGTTAAGGTTATTTCTTCAATAAGGTCTTTGCGCGTATCGTTTACCGCAAACTTAGATTCAGAATTGGTCTCCATTTCTGGAGTAAAAATATCAAAAGGCAAATTTATACCCGTAGAGGAAGGAATAGTCGCTCGTTGGCTATATTCCATATCAAACTTGGTTAACTCATCTAGTTTATCACAGCTAACGAATAACGTAAATAGACAAAAAATTGAAAAATATCTCTTAAACATAGTGTAGGGGGTTTGACCATGCAAACGTATTATTCGCTTAAATATTTCGCAATAAATCTCATGAAATGATTAGTTCATTCATCTTCATCTTTTAAAAAGAAAAGTTACCTCATCATCTGCAATTTCAGTACTGTCCTGAAATGTCAATGTTAGCAGTGAACCTTCTACCTCAAAACGATATACTGAGTTATCTGAAAAGCCCAATCGGTCTGCTTGACCACCATAAAAATGTTCGCCACTTTCCCTAAAAAAAGTATATCCTCCATCATGGGTGACTGTCACCAAATCTCTATCTGTGTCAAATACAACTTTGGTTAGCGAGAAATCTGTGTCTGGTTCAAAACCACAATAACAGACTACTTGTGAAAGCACCCATTCACCTTCTAAGGCAGCATCTGCAATAGCCGGTTCATCATCTGGATCACACGCCAAAAACAATATTGACAAAACAACCAAAAATCTAAGCTTCATATCTAAACCTTTCAATTAAGATGACTTAATATGGTAATGGTTGCTTAATCTAGTTAAATACTAATACAAAATAGTTTTTCTTACCTCTTTGTATTAATACAAATTTGTCGTTAATCAAATCTTCTGAAGTAATTAAAAAATCTTCCTTTACCTTCTCTTTATTTACCGAAATGGAATTTTGCTTTAACTCTCTTCTAGCTTCACCATTAGAGCCTAAAAAATTGGTTTTGGCAGCTAGAGCCCCAATCATATCTAAACCATCGGTTAATTCAGATTTTGAAAGTTCTGCCTGAGGTACACCTTCGAAAATTTCTAGAAATGTCTTCTCATTTAACCCTTTTAAGTCTGATGCTGTAGACTTACCAAATAAAATTTCACTTGCGCGTACAGCATTTTCCAAATCATCTTGAGAATGTACCATAACAGTAATCTCATCGGCCAATCTTTTTTGCAATAACCTTAAATGGGGTGCCTCGGTATGTTGCTTTATTAAATCTTCAATTTCTTGCTGACCTAGAAATGTGAATATTTTAATATACTTTTCTGCATCATCATCTGATGTATTCAACCAATATTGGTAAAATTTATATGGCGATGTTCTTTCAGCATCTAACCATACATTACCCCCTTCGGTCTTACCGAATTTAGTGCCATCGGCTTTTGTTATTAACGGACAAGTAAGTGCATAACCTTTACCGCCTGCTATTCTTCTAATCAATTCAGTACCTGTAGTAATATTACCCCATTGGTCGCTACCACCCATTTGAAGGCTGCAGTTATGTTCGCGGTACAAATGAAGAAAATCATACCCTTGTACTAACTGATAGGTAAACTCTGTAAATGACATGCCCTCTTTAGCCTCAGAAGAAAGTCTTTTCTTTACTGAGTCTTTCGACATCATGTAATTCACGGTTATGTGTTTCCCTACATCTCTAATAAATTCTAAAAAAGAGAAGTTCTTCATCCAGTCATAATTATTGACTAGGACCGCAGCATTTTCACCATCTCCTGTAAAATCTAAAAAACGTGACAACTGCTCCTTTAATGCATTTTGATTATGTAATAGTGTCTTTTCATCAAGTAGATTACGTTCTGTAGATTTACCCGATGGATCACCAATCATACCTGTAGCACCTCCAATTAGCGCATATGGCTTATGACCAGCCAATTGAAAGTGGCGTAACATCATTACACCAACCAAATGACCTATATGTAAAGAATCTGCCGTTGGGTCAATACCCACATAAGCAGATTGCATTTCTTCCATTAAATGTTCCTCTGTTCCTGGCATTGCATCATGTAACATTCCGCGCCATTGTAACTCCTTGACAAAATTTGATGTCATCCTTTCCTGAATTTTAATTGAAATGCAAATATAAATGGAATTCTTGCCAGTACACAGTAGATTAAAGCAGGAATTTATCCGCCTGTATTTCCTAAATTTGAAGTATGGTATTAGTTACGGGAGGCACAGGATTGTTGGGGTCGCATTTGTTATTCAAATTAGTCAATGACAATATTGAGGTTCGTGCGCTTTATAGAACTTCTGAAAAACTAGATCAGGTCAAAAAAATATTTGGCTATTACTCCCCAAATGCAAATATCCTCTTCGAAAAAATTGATTGGATTAAGGCAGATATTTTAGACATCCCATCTTTAGAACTCGCTTTTATAGAAGTAACCCATGTATACCATTGCGCAGCTTACATATCATTTAATCCATCAGATTTTAAATTATTAGAGCGCATCAATAGAGAAGGTACCGCTAACGTGGTAAATATGTGTATCGCATTAGGCGTAAAGAAATTATGCCATGTAAGTACTATAGGTGCCATAGGTAGGCCTATTTCGAATAAAAAAGCTACTGAAGAAACCGAGTGGGGTAGACAACATGCCAACCCATATGCTATAACAAAACACCTCGCAGAAATGGAAGTTTGGCGTGGGGCTCAAGAGCAGCTGCAAACAGTAATCGTTAATCCCGGAGTGATTTTAGGACCGGGCTTTTGGGAAAGTGGTAGCGGTACATTTTTTAAAACCGCATCTAAAGGTTATCCTTTTTATCCTCCAGGGGGTTCAGGTTTCATCACTGTCGCTGATGTAACCCGTTCAATGATTAATCTTATGAATTCGAAAATTACCGGAGAGCGTTTTATTCTGGTTGCCAAAAATCTATCTTATAAAGAAATATTAGGCAGCATAACCTTTACGATGGGTAAGAAAGTACCCAGCAAAGAACTAAAAATGTGGCAACTTCAAATAGGAAAATTTGCCGACCAAATAAGAAACTTAGTTACCAGAAAACCTAGAACAATAACAAATAGTACCATTTACGGACTGCAGCATCCTACCAAATTCGACAATTCGAAAGCAATAGACGCTCTAAAATTTGATTTTGAGCCGTTAGATGAAGTAATAAAATTTTCTGCTCAACTATTTCTTGAGGAACACTCTTAAAGGGTATCAGAAACCTTGTCTGTTATTTTCAAATCTTTGCTTGCCGTTTTTTTTACAAGGTTAAGACTATCTTTTTCCTTTTTACTTGCCTCTAATTGTATTCGCTGATTTTCCAACTTGGTTTCAACATCTTTATACATCGTTTCATATAACAAAGGTTTTGATGCGTAATAGCGGTCGCTATCTACAAACTGTGCACTGTCAATATCAAATTTTTCGAATAAATAGGTGGTTGGCTCTATGCCATTATCTTTTAAATTACCTATGTTGGTTCCTTTAGCAGCATTAACAATAGCCAATTCCTTAAAAATCAATACCATCTTGTCTTGAGGTATTAAATTTTCTGGCTTTTGTATCAACTCTTCTGCACATGAAAAAAGCAAAAACATACATAATATGACACTTAAACTATACCTCATGGTCTATTAAAAGTTAGTCTTTTTGCATTTCTAGTTTCTGAGAATTCACCATTGGTATACCCTAAATGCCCATTTATTATGGTATGTACCACCTTTGAAGAAAAGGTAACATCTTCAAATGGCGACCATTTACATTTGTAAGCAATATTCTCTTTCGTAACCGTCCACGAGTTATTCAAATCGGCCACTACTAAATCGGCGTAATACCCTTCACGAATAAATCCTCTTTTATCTATCTGAAATAATATCGCCGGATTATGACACATTTTCTGCACCATTTTCTCCAACCTTATTCTACCTTCTTTCACCTTTTCTAACATTGCAGGAAGCGCATGCTGCACCAATGGTCCCCCAGATGGGGCTTTCGTGTACACACTGTCTTTTTCCTCTAATAAATGAGGAGCATGATCCGTTGCAATGACATCTATTCTATCATCTAATAAGGCATCCCACAAAAGTTCACGATCCTTTGATGTTTTTACCGCAGGGTTCCATTTAATCAATGTTCCTTTTTCGGCATAATCTGTATCAGAAAACCACAAATGGTGAATACACACTTCAGCCGTTATTTTCTTTTGCTCTAACGGAATGTCATTTCGAAACAAATTAGTTTCTTTACCAGTCGACAAATGAAATACATGTAATCTAGCACCAGTTTTCTCTGCTAAGGCAATTGCTCTTGAAGATGATAAATAACATGCTTCTTCACTTCTTATAATTGGGTGATACTTTATTGGAATATCATCTCCGTATTTTTCTTTGTATTTGTCCAGATTTGCACGAATTGTAGTTTCATCTTCGCAATGGGCAGATATAACCATTTCCGTATTTCTGAATATACTCTCAATTACCTTTTCATCATCAACCAACATATTACCGGTAGATGAACCTAAAAACAATTTAATGCCTGAACATGCATTCTTATCCAGCCTTTTTAATTCTTCAAGATTATCATTGGTACCACCAAATAGAAATGAATAATTTGCAAAAGCTGAATTTGCAGCCATGGCAAATTTTTCTTCAAGCTTTTCTATGGTAGTTGTTTGTGGTGTTGTATTTGGCTGCTCCATAAAAGTAGTTATACCACCTGCAAGTGCAGCTCTACTTTCTGTTGCAATAGTACCCTTATGTGTTAGGCCTGGTTCTCTAAAATGAACTTGGTCATCGATAATACCAGGTAAAATATGCATGCCTTTTACATCTATAACCTTTGCTTCGGCATCAGTAATATCTTTCGCTATTTTTACGATTAAATCATTTTCTATTAGAATATCATTCTCTTGAATAACCCCTTCATTTACAATAACACCGTTCTTTAGTAGAATCTTACCCATAATTAAAATTTATTCCTTAAAAATAGACTTCTCATTTTCATTACAAAAACACCCCAAATTGCTTCGCTTATAATTGAAGAGCTCATTTTTGATTTACCTAAAACTCGATCTCTAAAAATAATAGAGACTTCTTCTATTTTAAACTTTTTTAAATGGGCCCTAAACTTCATTTCAATTTGAAAAGCATAGCCTACAAAACGAACTGAATCTAAATCTATGGCCTCTAAAACTTGTCTCCGATAACAAACAAACCCAGCTGTTGGATCATGCACCCGCATGCCTGTAATTAGCTTCACATAAATAGAGGCGCCATAAGACAGTAGAACTCTATACAAAGGCCAATTTACAACGTTAACGCCTTTTTTGTATCTGGAACCTACGGCAACATCTGCTCCATCAATACAGGCTTTTTGCAGTCGTATCAAATCTGAAGGGGTATGCGAAAAATCAGCATCCATTTCAAAAATATAGTCATATCCTTTTGCTATCGTCCATTTAAAACCATGTATGTACGCTGTGCCAAGTCCTGATTTTTCAGTTCTTGTTTCTAAAAAAAGTGTTCCTTCAAATTCTTCTTGAAGTTTTTTTACACAATCGCCTGTTTTATCGGGAGAATTATCATCTACAATAAGAACATGAAATTCTTTCTGCAAATCAAACACTGCCCTAATAATGGCCTCAATATTCTCAATTTCGTTATAGGTAGGTATAATTACAATACTACTGGCCATATATCTTAAAAAAGTATTTCGACAAAAGTAAGGTTTTAATGGTCGTCTTAAAACGTGTAATAATACCTTTATGAAATTTTTAAACTATGTAACTAACCTTAAATTTGTAATTTCGCCATCAAGTATCCTATGCGAATGTTGACTAAAATCCCAAAGCAGTTCTATTTTTTTCTATCTGCTATTTTCATTCTTAATATCATTCAATCTAGTTTTACGCAACTCATTTTTGACGAAGCCTATTACTGGTATTATAGCCAAAATATGGCTTGGGGTTATTTTGACCACCCACCAATGGTCGCTTTGTTGATTAAAATCAGTAGCTACTTTTTTAATGGTGAACTTGGTGTACGGTTTATGAGCTGTGTTTTATCTGCCATTAATATCATTTTGCTTTGGCTAATGATAGACAATCCCAAAAAGAACGATTATATAAAGCATTTTTTTGTGTTGATTTTTTCCATGACATTACTAAATGCCTATGGTTTCTTCACATTACCCGATACGCCCCTTCTATTTTTTACAAGTTGTTTTTTATTGACTTACAAGCATTTTATAAAAAACCCAAATGCAGGTATGTCTGTATTATTAGGGATATTTATGGCCGCGTTAATGTATAGCAAATATCATGCAGTACTTGTAATATTCTTTGTTTTATTATCAAATCTAAAATTAGTACAAAACAAATATGCTTGGCTTGCCGTTTTCGTAGCTTTAATTTCTTATGCTCCTCATTTTTATTGGCTTTATGAAAATGACCTTGTATCAATCAAATATCATCTTTACGAAAGACCAAATGGCGCTTATAGCTTCGAGAAATACACCTTAGGTTTTTTCGTGAATTTAATAGCTGTTTTCGGCCTTACTTTTCCTTTCATTTACAAAGCCCTTTTTAAAACTAAAGGCAACAATTTATTTACTAAGGCACTTATCTACCTTATCTATGGTGTAATTCTATTTTTCTTTATATCGAGTTTTAATAGAAGAGTACAGACTCAATGGATTATTATTATTTGTATTCCCTTGGTCATTATTGTCTTTAACTACATGTTACAGAATAAACAGGCATTAACATGGGTTTTTAGATTGGGACTAATCAATACGGTGATTATCATCTATCTAAGAATGGGACTCGCTTATCAACCTCTACTTTTTAATTTCTATTACGAAACACATGGTAATAAAGAATGGGCCCAGGCAATTGAAGATGAAGTTGGAAAAACGCCTGTTGTATTTGAAAATTCATATAGAAATGCCCCCATGTATTCTTTCTATACCGATGGTATACCTACATTTTCTTTGAATAATTACATGTACCGTAAAAATCAGTATTCAATAGATAATTCTGAAGAACGAATACGAGGAAAAGACGTTGCTTACATTTCAAAATATATTAACGACAGCTCATTTTCTTACGAAAGGGAAGATGGCGGACTTTACAAAGGGAAGTATATACCAAATTTTCAATCTTTTCGAAAGGTTGAATGTATAGTGAAGGACACCGAAATAACTTTAAATTCGGATGAAAATATTACACTAAAGGTTTTCAACCCCTACAAGGAGTCTATAGAATTAAGCAAACTGAAATTTGCAGTCACCTACATGGATAATTACAAAATACCAAAGGAAACTTTAAAAATAACGCCTGAAGCTGTAGATCCCAATACCGCAATACTAAAACAACAAGACACTACTAATTTTTCATTTCACTTACCTAAAACAAAAATGGAAAACATTGGTTACTTTAGGGTAGTCATTTCAGAGAACAATCTCTATTTTGGCTTAAACGGAAAACCAATTCCAATCAAATAATGGAACCTATTGCCAGAACATTTTCTCAAAACGATTGGATTACTATTACACTAATGGTAAGTCTTTTGTTTCCTTTGACGGCAAAAAGCATCTATTATTCACGCTTTTTCAGCTTTATAATTCTGCCTTTTAATAGCAAATACCTTACCATGTATACCAAGAAAGAGAAACTCTTCAATTGGTTCCATATTCTGTTAAGTGTTTTTCAAATCATAAACACTACACTATTTATATTTTTTATTTGGCGTGTGTATATGCCTCTTTCACAGGTCAAAAACCCGTTTATTTTTCCGTTGTTGCTTGCAGGTGTTTTCCTATTCTTAAGCGCAAAAACAATGGCACAATTGTTCAACGGCTTTATATTTAATTCTTATAACATCTTCAATGAACTGGTTTTTAAGAAATTAACTTATCTTAATTACTCTAGTTTTGTTCTTTTTATTGCAAATATCCTTTTAGCCTACGTCTTTATTGACTCAAAAATCGCAATTTCTATTGCCCTAATTCTGTTCTTGGTCATTAATATAATTGGCTGGGTGACAGTACTAAGGAATTACCAAAATTTTATTAGCTCTTATTTTTTCTATTTTATTTTGTACCTTTGCGCACTCGAAATTGCACCCTTAGTTATTATGGGAAGCTTTCTAAAATAGCGCAGCGTATGAAAGTAAAAACGATTTTGGTTTCTCAACCAGAACCAAAAATGGAAAATTCTCCCTATTCCAAACTTATCGATAAAGAAAAGGTAAAGGTTGATTTTAGACCGTTTATTCATGTAGAAGGAGTTGACGCAAAAAGTGTGCGTCAGCAAAAAATTGATTTGAACGACTTTACTGCCATTATTTTAACCAGTAGAAATGCAGTAGACCACTTCTTTAGAATAGCAGAAGAGATGCGCTTTAAAGTGCCAGATTCTATGAAATACTTCTGTCAATCAGAAGCCGTAGCTTACTATCTACAAAAATACGTTGTCTATAGAAAACGTAAGATTTATGTAGGAACGCGATTATTTACAGATTTAGTGCCCTTAATCAAGAAGTATAAAGATGAAAAATTCTTGCTACCTTCTTCTGATGTACTTAAATTAGATGTACCTGAAACTTTAGAATCTCTAAACATTAATTGGAAACGTGCTATTTTTTACAAAACGGTTATTAGCGACCTTTCCGATTTAAGAAATGTGTATTATGATATCTTAGTATTCTTTAGCCCTTCTGGGATAGAATCACTACTACAGAACTTTCCCGATTTTGAACAAAAGGAAACTAGAATTGCAGTATTTGGTAATTCTACTGTAGATGCAGCTAATGGTGCTGGTTTAAGAATAGATATTAAAGCTCCTACTCCTGAAACACCATCAATGACCATGGCGCTACAAAAGTATATTACAAGCGTTAATAAATAAATGGCTCTAAAAAGTCAATAAAAAAGCCTTGCGATGCAAGGCTTTTTTTTATGTTTTAGAATGCGTATCGTTGTGGTCCGCCTCTTCTAATTTCCTCCGTGGCAAAACTTTCATACTTTTTAAAGTTTTCCCTAAAGGCATTTGTTAATTTAAATGCTGTAGTATAATATTTCTCATCATTGTTCCAAGTTGACCTCGGACTCAAAACAGATGTTGGCACACCAGGACACTCCCTTGGCTGAGCAACTCCGAATACCGAATGAATATGGTATCTATCATAAGAATATAGGCCTAAGTCACCGTTCAAGGCTGCAGATATCATAGCTCTAGTATATTTTAACTTCATTCGTGTACCTATTCCGTAAGGGCCACCAGTCCAACCCGTATTTACTAACCAAACGTCTACCCCAGACTCCTTCATTTTCTTGCTCAACATTTCAGCATATTTGGTTGGATGCAATGGCATAAATGGAGCACCAAAACATGCAGAAAAAGAAGGTACTGGTTCTACTACCCCAGCTTCTGTACCAGCAACCTTAGCCGTGTAGCCAGATATAAAGTGATATGCAGCTTGACTTGGAGTAAGCTTTGATATTGGAGGTAATACACCAAAAGCATCGGCAGTTAAAAAGAAAATATTCTTAACATTCTTACCAATTGATGGCTGTTGTATATTATCAATATGATGTATAGGATAACTAACCCGTGTATTCTGAGTAATCGAGGTATCGGAAAAATCAACATTGCCTTTACCATCCAATACTACATTTTCTAAAATAGCACCAGGTTTTATAGCTCTATAAATTTCAGGTTCTTGCTCTTCAGACAAATTGATTACTTTAGCATAGCAACCACCTTCAAAATTAAAAACGGTGTTTCTACTCGTCCAACCATGTTCATCATCACCTATTAACTTTCTATTCGGATCCGTAGATAAGGTTGTTTTACCTGTACCAGATAAACCAAAAAAGATAGCTGTATCGCCATCTTCACCTACATTCGCCGAACAATGCATTGGCAAGGTTTCTTTGTAAACCGGTAAAATAAAGTTTAACGCAGAAAAAATACCTTTCTTGATTTCACCTGTATAACCGGTACCACCAATAAGTGCAATTTTATCTGTAAAATTCAGTATTGCAAAATTATATTGCCTTGTGCCGTCTAATTCTGCATCTGCCATAAAACCTGGTGCATTGATAACAGTCCACTCAGGAGTGAAATCTTTTAGCTCAACTTCCGTAGGGCGCAAAAACATATTATGGGCAAACATATTAGACCATGGGTATTCATTTATTACCCTAATATTTAATTGGTATTCAGGATCTGCACATGCATAACTATCTCTTACGAAAAGTTCCTTTTCATTTAAATAGTCAATTACTTTTGTATATAAAGAATCGAATTTTTCCTTTTCAAATGGAATATTGATATTGCCCCACCATACTTTATCTTTTGTAATATCATCTTTGACAATAAAACGATCCATAGGGGATCTACCGGTAAATTCACCAGTATTTACAGCAAGTGTACCATTGTTAGTTTCAACTCCCATATCCATTTCTAGAGTAGCCTTCTGCAGTTGTTCAGGGTCCTCTTGGTAATGAAAATTAGAATGTGTTATCCCATATTTTTTTAGAGATATTGTATTCGCATTTGTTGTTGAGCTTTTCATACTTTTGAAAATTTAATCGAGTAAAACTAAAAAAATAAAAGGTGAACCCTTGGTTTTCAGAACTTAATTAGCCCTAAATTTCGTCGAAATACGAATTCAACTAAATAATGATGAAATTTGAAAAAAATTCGCACCTAACTTATTCCTTTTATTACAGTATATTAAACTATAACGTGTTTAGAATGCATTATTGTAGATTTTGATATGATATTTTAATAAATAAGTAAAATTTAATGCTTTTTAAAGCATCTTTATTTTTTCAATAATTTAAAATATTCAGTTGTTTTAGCAGTCAATAAACCTGCTGCATGCTTCATATTATAGCCAAGGTCATTAGCAGAATCTTGTATTTCAAATACATCAAAAAAACCTTGTATTTTCAGCTTCTCTTTTTCTATTGCCAGTTTTCCACAAACAGCAATTACCGGAATATTTTCACGAACACCTAAGGCGACTACGCCTTGAATTAACTTCCCATTTAGGGTCTGTTCATCTATTTTGCCTTCTCCCGTAATTAAATAATCAAAACGCTCTTTACTCAATAATTCATTCACTCCTGAAAGCTCTAACACAAAATTTATCCCACTAAAATATTTTGCTCCAAGAAAAGTTTTAAGTCCATATGCTACGCCTCCTGCTGCACCAGAACCTGGCAGCTTAGCATTTTGAAGATGATACTTATCTAATACTACATTATCTAAATTTTTTAGTCCAAGGTCTAATTCATCAATCATGAGTTTTGACGCACCCTTTTGCGCAGCATAAACATGTGCAGCACCGTTTTCACCAAATAAAGGATTGGTAACATCATTTATGGCAAAAAACTTTACTTGCTTTAAACCTTTTAAAACCCCTGTATCATCTATCGATTTAATCTGATTTAAACTACTACCAATAGCTTTTAACTTCTTACTATTTTCATCTAAGAAAGAATACCCTAAAGCTTGCGCTATACCTATTCCTCCATCGTTAGTTGCGCTTCCGCCCAAACCTATATACACGTTTTTAATGCCTTTTTGAACTGCATCCCTTATTTGCAGCCCTGTACCAAATGTACTTGTCAATAAAGGATTTCGTTCATCGGGTTTAAGCAGTTCCATACCCGAAGCATTGGCTAATTCGATATATGCCGAATTAGTTTCTTGATTATATAGGTAGTAAGACTGTATTGGCTTCCCTATAGGATTTTCACTAATTACCTGAACCGATATACAAGGTCTATAATGGGCTACGGCTTGCATAAAACCATCACCGCCATCAGAGGCTTTAATGTAGTGTGAAGTAAATTCAACTCCTGCATTTTTCACACCTGCAATAAAAGCTTTTGACACTGCTTCGCTTGTTAATGAGCCTTTAAATTTATCGGGAATAAGTAATAGTTTCATTTGTTCAGATTTTGTGGGAAACTATCAATAGTAATATCCCATAATTCTGGGAGTACAAAATATACGAAAAAGGTTAATATAATTATAGATATTATGTTCATAAAAAAACCTTTACTCACCATATCAGGAATTCTCAAATAGCCAGAACCAAAAACAACAGCATTGGGTGGTGTCGCTACTGGAAGCATAAAAGCACAAGACGCAGCTACTGCAGCACCTACCATTAATACAAATGGATGTACATCTATTGTGAGCGCCATTGGTGCTAATACAGGTAATAGCATTGCCGTAGTAGCAAGATTTGAAGTTATTTCCGTCAAAAAATTAACCGCAGTAATTAAAACTAAAACCAAAACCAAAATAGGTAATCCGGATAGGGAAATCATCTGACTTCCTATCCAAGTTGCTAATCCGCTTTCTTCAAATCCCTTTGCTAAGGCCATACCTCCACCAAAAAGCAAAATAATACCCCAAGGCATTTTAACAGCTTCTTCCCAATTTATCAATTGTTCACCTTTTTTCTTTGAAGGAATTAAAAACAAGACAATGGCAAAAAATATAGCAATAATAGTATCATCTAAACCAGGTAATATCTTTTGAAGAAGAAAAGATCTAGTAATCCAACAAAAGGCAGTAAGCGCAAATACAAAAGCTACTACTTTCTCTTCATAACTAATCTTACCTAGCTTTGATAATAGACGTTTAATCTCTTCCTTACCACCTGGAAATGACTTTTGCTTGAAGGTAAACGCATACTTCGTTAAATATTTCCAACAGATGAAGATTAATATAACAGAGATTGGAAGCCCAAAAACAAACCATTGCATGAACGTTATTTCATAGCCATAGGTATCTAAAACCACGCCGGCCAATACTAAATTTGGCGGTGTACCAATCAACGTTGCCAAACCACCAATAGAAGCACTATAAGCAATAGCCAACATTAAGGCTTTACCAAAGGTCTGGTTCTCGTCTTCTATGGTATCCGGATTGTCTTGCAGTTGTTTAATGATAGCTAAACCTATAGGCAGCATCATCACAGAAGTTGCCGTATTCGATATCCACATCGATAAAAATGCAGTTGCCACCATGAAACCAAGAATAATTTTTCGAACATCAGAACCTATCAAACTAATAATGTTCAATGCAATTCTACGATGCAGATTCCATTTTTCAATAGCTATGGCTATAATGAAGCCACCCATATATAAAAACACGTATTTATGGCCGAAGGATCCCGAGGTGGCCGATAAATCTAATCCTCCAGAAAGCGGAAATAATACTAAAGGCAGCAATGCAGTTACCGCAATCGGAATCGCCTCGGTTATCCACCAAATAGCAATCCAAATTGTTGCTGCCAATACGGCATTTGCCTGCTCAGAAAGTCCTTCTGGATGAAAAAAGAAAAGAATTAAGAAAAAGGAAACTGGACCCAAAACAAGCCCCAATAATTTTGTTTTACTCATGTTAATGACATTACATGTTGAAAATACATCTTTCTTAGCTCTAACCTACTTTCTTCTATTTTAAAACTTTTGATTTCACTATACCAGATAGCATTAAGGCCCAAGCAACTATTAAGAAGAGTCCCCCAATTGGCGTAACTATGCCAAACATTTTAAAATCGAATTGCGTTAAATCATTCAACCCCAAAATATAAATCGAAAAGGAAAATAAAATTACTCCAATTACCACGCACAGATATATCGGCCTTTTTGATTTAAGCATGGTATCGGGCAACAAAGCCAGAACAAATAAGAAAAAGGCATGATACATTTGATAGCGAACACCAGTTTCAAATGTCGTGACAGCATCCGAATCGACTAAATCTTTTAGCCCATGAGCACCAAAAGCACCAAGAACAACTGCGAACATACCGAATAAGCATGCAGTAATTAAAATTGTTTTTTTCATAACTTTTTCTATAACTTTCTTTATAAATGTAACAATTTGATACCTTAGTAAATTGTTACCAATCAAAAATACTGAAATCGGATGATGCGAAAAATTCTTATTATAGGTGCGGGTAAGTCTACCTCATATTTGTTAGATTATCTTTTAGGGAAAGCTGAAGAAGAAAAATTAGAAATAACCATTGGTGACATTAATCCGTCTGCCATACCAGCTGCGGTTGCCGATCATAAACACTGTTCAGTTATTGCGCTTGATATATTCAACCAAACAGAAAGAACAAATGCTATTTCCAATGCAGACATTGTCATTTCAATGCTTCCTGCACGATTTCATATAAAAGTAGCTGAAGACTGTGTTGTTCATAAAAAGCATTTAGTCACTGCGTCTTATGTTAGCCCTGAATTACTTGCCCTTGACAAAGAAGTTAAGGCAAACAATTTGGTTTTTATGAATGAAATCGGACTAGATCCCGGTGTTGATCATATGAGCGCCATGGAAGTCATTGATCGTATTCGAGACAAAGGTGGTAAAATTATACTATTTGAATCATTCTGTGGTGGATTGGTTGCACCTGAACATGATAATAACCTTTGGAATTATAAGTTTACCTGGAACCCGAGAAATGTTGTTCTTGCAGGTCAAGGCGGTACTGCTAAATTTATTCAAGAAGGCACATATAAATATATACCTTATCACCGTCTTTTTAGACGTAGCGAGTTTTTCGAAGTTGAAGGTTATGGCCGATTTGAAGGTTATGCGAATCGTGATTCCTTAAGCTATAGAGAAGCATACGGTCTACAAAATGCCTTAACTATATATAGAGGAACGATGCGCCGTGTTGGTTTTTCAAAGGCATGGAATATGTTTATTCAACTTGGAGTGACCGATGACACCTATACTATTGAGAATTCTGAAAAGATGAGCTATCGAGAATTCATTAACCTTTTCTTACCATACTCGCCAACCGATTCAGTAGAATTGAAACTAAGACACTATTTGAAATTAGACCAAGATGATATTCGCTGGGATAAATTATTAGAGCTAAATATATTTGACAGTACTAAGTTTATAAATATTCCTAATGCCACACCTGCCCAAGCTTTACAGAAAATATTGGAAGATAGCTGGACACTTAAAGCAGAAGAAAAGGACATGATTGTCATGTACCATAAATTTGGATACGAACTAAACGGAGAAAAGAAACAAATAGACTCTAAATTAGTTGTCACTGGGGAAAACCAAACTTTTACAGCGATGGCTAAAACGGTTGGATTACCTGTTGCAATGGCCGCACTTAAAATTTTGAATGGAAAAATTACTACGCCAGGTGTACAAATTCCTATTTCGAAAGAAGTTTACGAACCTATTCTTGAAGAGTTAAAAACATACGGAGTCAACTTTAAAGAATACGAAGTGCCTTATTTAGGATATAACCCCAATTCTGTAATTAACTAATCCTTTTTAACTATCACATTGAAACCAAATAGGTACTTTTATGTTTAAATTGATATAAAACATGAAAGCACCTACCTCTTTGGCTAAAATTGATGGAATAGACAAAAAGATTTTACGTTTTTTAATGGCGGATGCACGAAAGCCAGTTTTAGAAATCGCAAGAAGTATCGGGATATCTGGTGCTGCCATACATCAACGTTTAAGAAAGCTGGAAGCATCGGGACTATTATCTGGTTCCAAATTCATTGTAAACCCTAAATCATTAGGGTATACTACCATGGCCTATATTGGTATTTACTTAGACAAGGCGATGAGTAATCCTATGGCCGTAAAACAACTTGAAAAAATACCTGAAGTTTTAGAATGTCATTACACCACAGGTAACTGGTCTATTTTAATAAAAGTTTTATGTAGGGACAATGAACATCTTATGCAAGTTTTGAACAAAGAAATACAAGCTATAGAAGGGGTTTCAAGAACAGAAACTTTCATATCACTTGCACAACAAATCGATAGGCAAATTACTATTTAAGTAGAAAGTAATAGCAGTTCTTCCGATGTTTCGCTTGGCTTTATTGTATCTATTTTCTTAAAACCCAATTTACTTAAAAGCTGAAGTGATTTTTGATTTGTTTCCATACAAATAGCCATTACCTTTTTTAAGTCTAATTCAGATTCTCCATATTCCATAATAGCATATGTTGCTTCAAAAGCATAACCATTACCCTCATAGGCTTGTAATAATGCGAAACCTAGGTCTGCATGTTTTAAATATTCCCTTTTTAAAAAACCACAAAGCCCAATGGAGGTCTCATCTTTTAATTTAATTATTAAAAGTCCAAAACCGTTTTTATCATAACTATTAATTAATGTTTCTTGAATATAATCTTTTGCCTTATTCACAGTGGTAATTTTCTTATCCCCAATATATTTTATCCAACTGATACTATTCAACAATTCAAAAATAAAATCGGAATCTTCCAATTTCGCCCGCTTTAAATACAGTCTTTCAGTTTCAATTTTCTTCATACACTTTTGATTAGGAATAAAAAAACCCGTCTCAAGAAAGACAGGTTTTTAATATATACATTTCTAATCTATCATTAGGTTAGTCTCTTCCACCAAATACTTGTAGCCCCCAATATACCAATGTTGCCAAAGAACCAATAGCCGCAACCAAATAAGTTCTTGCAGCCCATTTCAATGCATCTTCAGAACCTTTGTATTCTTCTGGTGTTACAACGTTTTTATTCTTCAACCATGCCAGAGCACGGTTACTTGCATCATACTCTACTGGTAAGGTTACAAAACTAAATAAGGTGGCTAAGCCCATCATCACCAGACCTGCAACAGCAACCCAATATCCTAAACCTATACCAGCTGCTCCACCTAGGACCAAACCACCGAAAACTACCCACATAGACATACTAGAAGTTACACTCACGATAGGAACCAATTTCGAACGCATACCCAACCACTCATAGGCCTGTGCATGTTGTACCGCGTGACCACATTCGTGTGCTGCTACTGCAGCGGCCGATGCGTTTCTTTGATTATATACACCTTCACTTAAGTTTACTGTTTTATTCTTCGGATTGTAGTGATCCGTAAGCATCCCAGGTGTAGAAACAACTTTTACATCACGTATACCGTGATCCGATAACATTTTTTCCGCAATTTCAGCACCGCTCATTCCGTTTTTCAGATGCACCTTGGAATAAAACTTAAACTTACTTTTTAATTTCCTGCTTACTAACCAGCTCACCAAAGCAATGGCTCCGATTAATATATAATATCCCATCATAACGTATCAATTTTTAAATCAACTAAATATACTTAAAGATTTGCTTTCTCAAGAAAATCTATTTTCATTAAAGCAAAAACCCCGCCAAAATCCTTTCAGACTTTTCGGGGTATTTTATACTGACAAAATGTACGTTTATGCAATCACTTCTTCCCAACCGAAAGCTTCGATTATCTCTTGATAGAAGACCTCTCCCTTTACGATATTCAATCCTTTCTTTAATGACGCGTCTTTCTCACAAGCCGCTTCCCAACCTAGGTTCGCTAATTTTAGGGCGTAAGACAAGGTTACATTTGTCAATGCCATAGTTGATGTATAAGGTACAGCACCGGGCATATTAGCTACAGAGTAATGCACTACATCATCAATTATATAAATTGGATCTTCATGAGTTGTTGGTCTAGTAGTTTCTACACAACCACCTTGATCTACGGCAACATCGACTATCACCGTACCAGGGCGCATTTCTTTTAACATATCTCTGGTTATTAAATTTGGTGCCTTGGCTCCTTTTAACAATACACCACCGATAATTAAATCATGTGTTTTAATAAGCCTTCTAATATTAAACTCGTTAGAGAATTCGGTAACAACATGTGGAGGCATTACATCATTTACATAGCGTAAACGTTTCATATTAATATCCATAATGGTAACGTGAGCACCTAAACCTGCTGCCATTTTCGCAGCTTGTACACCAACAACACCAGCACCCAACACTAAAACTTTACCTGGCGCTACACCGGGTACACCACCTAAAAGTACTCCACGACCCTTAGCCGGCTTTTCCAAGTATTTTGCCCCTTGCTGTATGGCCATTCTACCTGCAACTTCAGACATAGGGGTTAAAAGCGGCAATGTACCCTCTTCATCTTCTACCGTTTCATACGCTATACAAACTGCTTTTTGTTTAATCATCGCTTTAGTCAATACTTCACTTGACGCAAAATGGAAATATGTAAACAGTATTTGCCCCTCTTGAATTAAATCATATTCTTCGGCGATAGGCTCCTTAACTTTTACAATCATTTCGCTCATGGCATAAACCTGGCCAATTGTATCTAATATAATAGCTCCTGCTTGTTGGTAATCTTGATTAAAAAAACCACTGCCTTCACCTGCTTCAGACTGAACATATACTTTGTGGTTGTTCTTTACCATTTCGAAAACTCCGGCTGGTGTCATACCTACCCTACTTTCATTGTTCTTAATTTCTTTTGGAATACCAACAATCATGATGTATCATTTTATGTTTCACTGCAAAATTGAAGCTAATTATGCAGATATCAAACTTAAAATCGATAAAAAGTAGGGGTTGATGGTCGAAAATATTGTTTATCAAAACACAACCCCCTATTTTTTATGGGGTATATAGTATTATTTGTATTCTATTTTCGTAATTACAATCAAAACTGATAGGGTAGCTGTAATAATATTAGCCGCAATTATAGGTAGACTATTAATATAAAAACCATAAACAATCCAAAGTAAAAGCCCCATTAAGAGTACTGTATACATTGATAAAGAAATATCTTTAACTGATTTGTTTTTCCATGTTTTATATACCTGAGGAACAAATGCCACTGTAGTTAAAGTAGCGGCAACCAATCCTAATATTTCTATGTTTTCCATCGAGTATCTTTTATTATTTCCTTGCGAGTTTAGCTAAGTCATCCGTTAATCAAGTGTTCCAAAGCTGCAGATTACTTTGTCGTGCCTTCTCGCGAAGACGACAATAATAAAAACGTCATTTCACGCGAGCGAAGCAATCTGTTTCATTCGTAAACCAAACCCTCAGACCAACTCGCTTCGCTAGTGATAGCGTAACTAAAAAGATGTTTAACCTACGATATTTACAATTTTGCCAGGAACCACAATCACCTTTTTAGGTTCGCGCCCTTGTAATTGTTGTTGTGTTTTTTCATTGGCCATTACCGCTGCTTCAATTTCATCTTTCGACAACTCTAAAGAAAGCTCCATGGTGAATTTCATTTTCCCATTAAAAGAAATAGGATACTCTTTACTGCTCTCTACTAAATACTTGCCTTCAAATTTTGGAAAAGGTGCCGTAGCGATAGATTCCGTATGACCTAATTTATGCCAAAGTTCTTCAGCAATGTGTGGTGCATACGGTGAAACTAAAATAGCCAAGGGTTCTAAAATTTGTCTGCTAACGCATTTCTGCGCAGAAAGCTCATTTACACAAATCATAAATGTAGATACCGATGTATTGAAACTGAAGTTTTCAATATCTTCCTCAACTTTCTTGATGGTCTTATGTAATGTTTTCCAAGATTCTTTTGAAGGCTCTTCTTCACTTACCATAAAGGAAGCATTTTCAGCTGTATGAAATTGTCTCCATAATTTCTTCAAGAAAGAATGTGTACCCGTAATACCAGCCGTATTCCAAGGTTTAGATTGCTCTAACGGACCTAAGAACATCTCATACAACCGCAAACTATCTGCACCGTACTCCTCACAAATAGCATCAGGATTAACAACGTTGTATTTAGATTTGGACATTTTTTCAACTTCGCGACTGACTTTAAAAGTACGATCATCTTCTGTGATGAATATTGCATCAGCATATTCTGACCTCCATTTTTTGAAACCTTCTATATCTAATTCATCCGAAGAATTAACAAGTGACACATCCGAATGTATTTTCGTAATAGATTTTGGGGAATCAGTAATTTTAATGATTCCTTTTTCATCCCGATTACCTTCATGCTTATCCATTATTCTAGCACGAATTACATCATAATTCTTTATTAAATCCTCAAGGAATAAAGATTCCTTTTCCATCCTTTGAGCAAGATTTGAGGAAACAAATACTGGAAATCTTAAAATCTCAGCATCACCATTAACAACATAATCCCATCGACAAACAAAAGCACTAGTCCCCGTAATCATCCCCTGATTAATAAGCTTCTTAGCAAATTCATCTTTAGGCACCAAGCCTTTATCAAACATGAATTTTTGCCAGAAACGAGAATACAATAAATGGCCCGTAGCATGCTCACTACCGCCAATATATAAATCTACATCTTGCCAATAATTGATGGCTTTCTGTGAAAATATTTCTTCGCTATTCTCAGGGTCCATGTATCTATTAAAATACTGCGAACTCCCTGCCCAACCTGGCATTGTATTCAACTCTAATGGGAATACCGTGCTATTATTTATCTCGCTGTTGTGCACTACTTTATTAGTTAAAATATCCCATGCCCATACTTCAGCATTCCCTAATGGTGGCTCACCGGTTTCGGTCGGTAAATATTTTTCAACTTCAGGAAGCTTAATAGGTAAATGCTCAGCTTCTATCATTTGCGGCATTCCATCTATATAATACACCGGGAAAGGTTCTCCCCAATACCGTTGTCTACTAAAAACAGCATCACGTAATCGGTAGTTAATCTTCCCTTCACCTTGCCCTAATTTTTCCAATTCGAAAATGGCACGTTTCACCGCTTTCTTGTACGGCAAGCCATTTAGAAAATCTGAATTCGCAATCACCGTTTTGTCTTTATCAGCATAGGCTTCTTCAGAAATATCAATGCCTTCAAAAATATTCGGAATCGGAATATTAAAGTGTTTTGCAAAATCATAGTCACGCTGATCCCCACATGGTACGGACATCACAGCTCCTGTACCATAGCCTGCCAATACATAATCACCAATCCAAATGGGAACTGGTTCTTTTGTAAACGGATGTTCTGCATAAGCACCAGTAAAAGCACCTGTAATAGTTTTTACATCGGCCATACGGTCACGCTCAGAGCGTTTTGCAGTGGCTTGAATATAATTCTCTACAGCTTCTTTTTGTTCGGCAGTTGTTATTTTAGATACCAATTCGTGCTCTGGCGCCAAGGTCATAAACGAAACTCCGAAAATAGTATCAGGCCTGGTTGTGAATACATCAACAACGGCATCATGTCCATTTACTTTGAATACAGCAGACGCTCCTTCGCTTCTACCAATCCAATTAGTCTGTGAATCTTTTAAAGGTTGTGGCCAATCAATTTTAGCTAACCCATCTAACAAACGTTGTGCATAAGCAGAAATTCGCATGCTCCACTGGGTCATCTTTTTACGAATAACCGGGTGACCGCCACGTTCTGAAACGCCGTTGCCTATTTCGTCATTTGCCAACACCGTACCCAATGCCGGACACCAGTTTACTTCAGTATCCGCCAAATATGTCAGTCTATATTGTAATAAAATCTCTTGTTTTTTAACCGCTGAAAAAACCTTCCACTCATCGGCTGAAAAAGCTTCAATAGCATCATCACAAACTGCATTTACGGTAGTATTTCCATCTGTATTAAAAATACAAATAAGCGACGCTATATCTTCCGCCTTATCAACATCTTTATTATACCACGAATTAAAGATTTGGATAAAAATCCACTGTGTCCATTTGTAATATTCAGGACTAGAAGTACGCACTTCTCTGCTCCAATCGAACGAAAAACCTAATTGGTCTAATTGCCTTCTATAGGTCTTAATATTCGATGCCGTAGTTACCGCAGGATGCTGACCTGTTTGTATCGCGTATTGCTCTGCTGGGAGCCCGAAAGAATCATACCCTTGCGGATGCAGCACATTAAACCCTTTGTGCCTTTTATACCGCGCGTAAATATCACTAGCAATATAACCCAATGGGTGCCCAACATGCAGCCCTGCTCCTGAAGGGTAAGGGAACATATCCAACACATAGAATTTCTCTTTATCAGAGTTATTTTCTGCTTTGAACGTTTGGTTTTCTGCCCAGTACTTTTGCCATTTGGCCTCAATTTCGTTGAAATTGTATTGCATGATAGTTGCTTCTTTGCGATAAGGAGCAAAAATAGGTTGAATCGTTGAGAGTTAAAAAAATATTGATGATTAACGGGTTTTGGTTTCGATAACCCCAAAATGATAAGCCTCTTATCTAAAATTGGTATCTTAGGATCGTGAAAATTATGCATCCCAAATCATTCTACTTTTACCTACTCCTACTTTGTATTGGTTCTACAGAACTGTCTGCGCAACTAGGTTTTTGTGGAGGTAACTCTGGTGACCCAATTTTTACTGAAGATTTTGGCTCAGGAAACACAGACGGACCTGCTTTACCAGCAGGTACAACTACATACACATTCACTACCGGAACACCAAATGACGGCTCTTACACTATTTCAAGTACCACTAACTACTTCGGTTGGAAAAATATTCAAGATCACACCCCTGGTGATACCAATGGCAAATCTTTTATTGTAAATGCAAGTTTTACCGCAGGTGAGTTTTACCAAAGACAAGTTGAAGATTTATGCGAAAATACCTCTTATGAATTTTCATCATGGCTCATTAACCTACAAGATGCAGGTGGTTGTGAAGGCAATAGTATTCCCGTTAATGTACGTTTTCAAATCTGGGACGAAACTGACACCATTCTACTTGCTCAAGGAGACACGAATAGTATTTTCGCGAGCTCAGGTGCCGAATGGGAACAATATGCATTGGTTTTCAAGACCGAACCTGGCCAAACGTCTGTAATTCTCAAGATGAGAAACAATAGTAATGGCGGGTGTGGAAATGACCTGGCCATTGATGATATTGTTTTTAAATCATGCGGTGACAATGTCACCGTTTCAACCAATACCAATGAAACAAGCTTAGTCGTTTGTGACAATCAAGGCAGCGTTTCTAGAACCTTAACCGCAACGCCAGATTTTTCTATTTTCAGTACCCACGCATATCAATGGCAACAAAGTACCGACCAACAAGTTTGGACCGATATAGCCAATGAAACCACTAGCACACTTTCTACACCTGCAATAACTACCACCTCATATTTCAGAGTCAAAATAGCCGAAGACCCAATTAATGTAAACAAAGATTTATGCAACGTAGTTTCCGATGTTTTTGACATCATTGTTTTACCCATCCCGAATACGCCTTTAAGTAGTGGAGATATTACTATTTGCGAAGGTGAAGTCGGTATACTATCAGCTTCAACAGAAAGCTCATATACCGTAAACTGGTTTGATGCCCCAACAGATGGCAATTTACTTTTAGAAGCAAACAACAATTTTGAAACTTCCATTGCAGGCACCTACTATGCAGCAGCGAATTCACCAGAAATAGAATGTGCTTCGCTTTCAAGAACAGCTATTACATTGACTGTAAACCTGCCGCCTTCTGTGGAAGATGAGTCACTTGAATTTTGCGAAGACACTACCATGATTCTTAATGCAGATTTAAACAATGTCTCTTATGAATGGAGTACGGGTGCAACGACAAAAGAAATTACCGTTGGCGAACCAGGCACATATACTGTACTTTTAACTGATGTAAATGGTTGCTCTGCTACAAAAACAATAGAATTGGAACAAATAGATATACCTCGTATCGACACTATTATATCCGACGGGCCATCTATAATCGTTTCAACAAGCAATGATGGAGATTTTGAGTTTTCTTTGGATGGGTTTAATTTTCAAACCAGTTCAATCTTTGAAGCAGTAGAAGGCGGACTTTACACCATTTATGTTCAAGATACATCTGATTGTGGCGTTGTTACTCAATCTTTTTTTCATCTGGTAATACCCAAGTTTTTTACTCCGAATGGCGATAGTGTAAACGACGTTTATGAACCTGAAGGATTAGAGGTCTTCAACAATGTAGAGTTTTCCATTTTTAACCGATACGGAAAGCTACTCAAATTCGGAAACTCAAATTCTTCTTCATGGGATGGTTCTTTTCAAGGAAACCAAATGCCAGAAGATGATTATTGGTTTGTAATTAAGGCAGACACCACACAATTTAAAGGGCACTTTAGCCTTAAAAGATAACGGGATAAAATTTTAAGCCCCATTTAACTTTACTTTGCTATTTTTACTGCACTTTTAAGTGCTATATGGCGAACTCTTTCGAAAATTATCAAAGACGCAAACTCATCTCCTCCTATTTTTCTGTGGTGCTAAGTATTGCATTGGTCTTATTTCTATTAGGAATTTTAGGATTATTGGTGTTGAATACCAAAAAAATGGCCGACCGGTCTAAAGAACAAATTACGATTTCAGTCTTTTTAAAGGAAAACACCAAAGAAATAGAAATAGAACAGTTACAAAAGACACTAGCGATGTCTGAATATACCAAGTCATCTACCTATGTTTCTAAAGAAGAGGCAGCCAAGCAACATAGCGAGGAAATAGGGGAAGATTTCGTAGATTATTTAGGATATAATCCGCTTAAAAACTCCATTGACGTAAAATTGAATGCAGATTTTGTTACTGCAGAAAAGGTTGAAGAAATCGCCTCCACACTCTCAGAAAAAGGCTTTGTTGACGAAGTAAGTTACGACAAGGTATTAGTTAGCATGGTTGCTAAAAGTGTAGAAACCATTGGTTTTTGGATTTTAGTTGCAAGTGCCATATTTACTTTTATTGCCGTTTTACTGATTAACAGCTCTATTCGACTTTCAATATACTCCAAACGATTTATTATTAAAACCATGCAAATGGTAGGAGCTACCAAAACCTTTATTAGAAGACCATTTATATGGCAGAACATTAAATTGGGAATGATTGGCGCAGCAATAGCACTATTAGCTATTGGCGGCGTGGTTTATTACGTAAACACTAATTTTCAAGATTTAGGGTTGTTTGATGAGCCTTATATTCTTGTAATCTTATTTGTTAGTGTTTTTCTTTTAGGCATACTTATTTCGTTCATAAGCACCTATTTTGCGACCCAACGTTTTCTAAATCTTAGAACCGACGAATTATATTATTAAATTTGCGCCATGAGTAAAAACAATAAAGTAGAACAGCAAACCAAGCAAGAGTTTATTTTTCAGAAGAAGAATTATACTTTCATGTTCGTAGGTCTTGCCTTTATCGCCTTAGGTTTCATATTAATGAGCGGTGGCGGTAGTGACGACCCTAATGTTTTTAACCCAGAAATTTACAACTTTAGAAGAATTCGATTAGCTCCTACATTGGTACTAATTGGGCTAGGAATTGAAATCTATGCCATTTTATTAAACCCACACAAAAAGAAAGCATAATTGAATATACTTGAAGCAATAGTGCTTGCCATCATTGAGGGCATTACTGAATATTTACCGGTATCGTCAACTGGTCACATGATTATAACTTCCTCGTTTTTCGGTATTGCACAGGAAGATTTTACCAAACTTTTCACAATAGTGATTCAATTGGGTACTATTTTATCTGTAGTAGTACTTTATTTCAAACGCTTTTTTCAAAGCATCGATTTTTATTTAAAATTATTGGTAGCTTTTATTCCTGCAGTAATTTTGGGATTATTGTTAAGTGATTTTATTGACTCCTTACTTGAAAATCCTATTACCGTAGCGGTGTCTCTCGTAATTGGCGGTTTTATTCTTCTAAAAGTTGACGACTGGTTTACCTATGGTGAAGAAGATGAGGTAAAAATAATTTCTTACAGTACAGCATTAAAAATTGGTTTTTTTCAATGTTTAGCGATGATACCAGGCGTTTCTAGAAGTGGTGCAAGTATTGTTGGCGGTATGTCACAAAAGCTTTCTAGAACAACAGCAGCTGAATTTTCGTTTTTCTTAGCGGTACCTACTATGTTAGGTGCAACTTTAAAAAAGAGCTACGATTACTATAAAGCTGGTTTCACTTTAACCAATGACCAAGTAAACTTACTTATCATTGGTAATGTTGTTGGTTTTTTAGTAGCACTATTGGCCATAAAGACCTTTATTGGCTACCTAAGCAAACATGGTTTTAAGATGTTCGGTTATTACAGGATCATTATTGGTTTTATTATTCTTGCAATACACTTTTTCATACAACCCTTAACCGTTATTTAAGTGACCGAAGATGATTTCCTTAACGGCCAGGTACTATTAATTGACAAGCCCTTGGGTTGGTCATCTTTTCAAGCAGTGAATAAATTAAAATGGGCGATTAGAAAGAAGTTCAGCTTAAAGAAATTTAAAATTGGCCATGCAGGAACTCTAGACCCATTGGCTACTGGGTTGTTAGTGATTTGCACAGGTAAATTCACTAAGAAAATTACAGAGTATCAAGGTCAAGAAAAAGAATACACAGGCGTATTTACTTTAGGCGCTACTACGCCCTCATATGACCTAGAAACAGAAATTAACGAAACATTTTCAACGGATCATATCACTCCAAATTTAATTCAGAAAACTACCGCTCAATTTATTGGTGAAATAGAACAAGTGCCACCAGTTTTTTCTGCTTTAAAAAAAGATGGAAAGCGATTATATGAATTCGCACGTGAAGGTAAAGCCGTAGATATTCCGAAAAGAAAAGTTTCAGTAAGTGCTTTTGAAATCACTAAAGTCGACAATCTAAATATTCACTTTAGAATTGCTTGCAGCAAGGGCACTTATATACGTTCTATTGCCAATGATTTTGGAGAAGCCCTTAATTCTGGAGCACATTTAACATCGCTAAGAAGAACCAAAATAGGTGATTTTAACGTAGATATAGCTGAAGACCCTTTGGTCTTTGCAGATACTTTACTAGGGCCTCAAGTAAACGAATAGGGAAACAAAAGTTTACGTTATATCGATCCCCTAAAATATTTTAGTATTATTAAGGTTATATAACCATGAATCTGAATCGACAACAATTATCATTACTCATCACCTTCTTTAGCATGTCTATTGTGGTGTTGGTAATGTATAGTATTCATTTGGGTGGTGAAGAAGTGACCGAAGATGATTATGTGGTTGAGATGGTAATGGATACTGAAATTTTGGAAGAAATTTTAGAGGAAGAAAAAGCCAAAGAAGACCAGGCTAAAGCCGACCCTATTAAAAGTCATTTAGCATTCAACGAAACTGCCAAACCCAGTTATGGTAATCCTGAGCCGTTACAAACCTTAGAGGAATTGATGGAGGAACGTAGTGAAATGAGCGATGGTGATCCTTCAGAAAATGAGATTTCTGACACAGGGTATGCTGAAAGAGTGAAAGCCTTGGCAAAAAAGAGAGAAGAAAAAAAACAACTTTTAGGAGAAAAAGAAGCTCAAAAGAAAGAGTTTACTAATAATCTTGCGGCTAGAAGAACGTCTGTATCCTATTCTTTGGTAGACAGAAATAACTACAAATTACCACCACCAATCTACACATGCATTGAAGGTGGCAAGGTCGTTATCAATATTGAAGTGAATGCTTTAGGCTATGTGACAGAAGCCGATTTCAATGAAAAAAGTTCTGGTACTTCTAATGGGTGTCTTGTTGAGAATGCCATTGCCTATGCTCTTAAAGCAAGATTTAATTCTTCTGAAAAGGAGTCTCAAAAAGGTACTATTACGTACTTATTTCAAGGGAAGTAAACGTAGTAAATCTTCTAACACACTTTGCCCTTTATCTTTATTATAAAACATCTGTAGGTCTTGCTTAAATTCTGGACTAAGTTTACCGTGCTCTTTTTTATAAGCCTCAACTAATTGAGTGGCATCAACTGATCTCGGACCCCACGTTGCTAAAACAACATCTTCTTCGCCAATTGAAATTAGTTTTGGGATAGACATAGAACCATTCGTGAGAAACTGATTCATAACGTCCAAATTCTCATCTCTAAGAATGAGAGATAATGAGATATTGGGGTTTAATTCTGTTATTTTATACATAACAGGTATTGCCGGAGCAGCATCACCACACCAACTTTCAGTTAGCACTACCCATTTAATTTTTTGTTTTATAGATTTTATTTTCGCAACAGCCTCGTCGCTAAATTTTAAGGTTTTGTCCCACCTTCGCATGCGACTATTGTTTAAATGGGTATACTGAGCCAACTCTTCTGATTGCACAGGGCCTGTTGATTCTCCCTTTTCTGACAAATTAGAGACTAATTTTTTATATTCAAGATAAGTATAACTATTCTCTAAACTTTGCTCAATCACTTTATCCATTAATCTTACTACTTCTGGTTATTTATACTAAACGAACCCATTAGTAGTATAAATATAAAAATACTTACAAAGATCACTTCTTTATCATACCACCACGGGTATCATTAATTTTACCCATTACCACAAAAGCTTTTGAGTCTATTTTATTAATTTCAATATTAAGACGACGAATTTCTAGACGAGTTATCACTGTATATATCACATCATATTCTCTATGTGAACCCTGTTTACCATACCCGCCTTTAGCCTGATATATGGTTAATCCACGACCTAGTTTGTCGACAATCATACGCCTTATTTCTTCGCTAGAGTCTGATATTATGGTTACCCCTGTATATTCTTCAATACCTTCAATAACAAAATCTAATGTTTTGGATGCAGATAAATAAGTCAGCATAGAATACAAAGCTGTTTCTAAAGACAACATATATGCCGCTGCTGAAAAAACTAAAATATTCACTAATATTATGATATCGCCAATGGTAGTACCCAATTTACGACTTAGATAAATTGCCAAAACTTCAGTTCCATCAAGCACACTACCTCCTCTAACCGACAATCCTATTCCTGCACCAAGAAAGAAACCACCAAATACAGATACTAAAAGTTTGTCTTGGGTTACCTCAGGAAAATTCACAAATGCCAGAACCAAGGCGAGACCTAAAATCGCCAAACCAGTTTTCAAAGCAAATATTTTTCCTATCACCTTATATCCTAAAAACACAAAAGGAATATTCACTAAGATTATTAATATGTACAAAGGTATATCTGCAGTTTCGGCAATCAACAGAGAAATACCAGTAGCACCACCATCAATAAAGCTATTAGGAAATAAAAAACTTTCTAAACCAAAAGCAGCAGCAAAAATACCTGTTACAATAAAAAAAGTATCCTTAGCGAGTAACCTATAGTCTACTTGCTCAATTACCTTATTTGGTGGCATAAATTATTTTCTTTGATTATTTACAAATTCTGCGGATTGACAGCCAAACTATTGAACAGCTTCGCCTTAGCGGTAAAATATTTGTTCTCTACTTGATTTTGCTTTAAAACAGCATCTATCAATTTACTTTCCCTGGAATTAATTAAGAAAAGAGAACTTTCTCCGAAGCTAAATTTTCTCTCCTCAGCAGCTAATAAAGCAGCATATCCAGACACAATTTCATCAATCAATACATTCTGATTTTCGAAAGAATCCAATTCATTATAAATGGCTACTATTTTATTCTGAATCTGAACCTCTGCATTATCTAATTCAAATTCTGCATCTCTCAATTTCAATTTCGCCAATTTCAAATCTCCTCGTTCTTTTCGTAAAAAAAGTGGTAATTCAAAATTCAATCCGCCTTTATAGTTCTGTGTTTCAAAAGAATCAAAACTATCTGGAGAATCACTAATGAAATTATACTCTACATCTATTCTAGGCAATAACTTATTGGTCTTTAGACGTTTGTCTACAACCAAGCCATCTATTTTATATCCTAATGATTTTAACTTAGGATGGTTTTCGAGAGAAAAACTATCTAACGGTTTGCCTAATATCTCTAATGATTGGTCAATCTCAGTATCTAATGACAAATCTGGTATTACTTGAGGTTGTAATTCCATAGGAATATTGTCACCCATCCATAGATAGTTAGAAAGTTCTAACCGAGCATTTTGCAAAGACACTTTAGCCTGTTCCATTTCTAATGCTCTATTCTGTACCGCTATCTTCGCTTCTACCGTGTCAATTGCCGCAACTTCACCTGCCGCAGCACTGCGACCAACACCCTTAAGCCTTACTTTCGCATTTTTCAAAAAATCATTAAAAACCTGACTATTGCGATATGCTTGCAACCAATTAAAATATGCTAAAGAAGCATCGAACAATATTTGATTTATTAATAGATCCCTATCGGCATTAGATTGTTCTCTAAAGAATTTAGCCTTTTTAACGGTGGCCATTCTATCATTCATCCAAGAACCACGGCCTAATGAAAGTGAAACACCAGCACTATACAGCCCGTCAACAGGCACATTGCGCTCGGCATTGACATATTCACCCGAGTATTGCTCAAAGTTTCCTTTAAACTCAATACCATACCATGTTGGTATTTTAAAAGTTGTATTGAGTAAATCGTAATATTCTGTTCCCTTGAATTCTTTGGTGGAATAATCGACTGCCACTTTTGGGTCAAAACCCCCTCTTGCTTTCATAAGATTCGCTTGACCCACGCTCAAAACCATCTCAGCTTGTTTAGCTATAGGGTGGTACTTTTTCACATACCCCAAATATTCCCTAAAATTCAATTGAATAGAATCTGTGTTTTGAGCATTGGCTAGTAAGCCAACAAAAAAATAAAACAGAAAAATAATTTTTCTCATCTCTATTTCTTTATAGGTTTACCTTGAGCGCCTTCTGGTTGGTAATAATTGGGCGGAAAGCCATTTAACTGCCTCCATAATTCGTACCAAATGGGCACATCTTCCAATAACGCAATGGTACTAGCACCAGAACCTACACGCAAAGCACTCGGCCAAGGCTGGTCTCCTTCTTCTGGCGATAATAATACCCTATACTTACCATTCGAATTTATAAACGTTTCAATCGCAACAACCTCACCTGCATAGGTACCATAAGAAACATTTGGCCAACCGCTAAATATTATCGCAGGCCAACCATCGAACTGAATTCTAACTTTCTCACCTAAATGAATTAGCGGTAAATCAATCGGACTCACAAAAGTCTCTACTGCCATATCATAATCTGCTGGCATAATACCCACTAATGGTGTACCTTCTTTAAAAGTTTCACCTATACCTGCAGTTATTACGGTATTGATATACCCATTTTGTGGGGCTTTTATATAGTGAAGCTCATTACGCATTTGGTAATTGGTGTAGTCGTTCTCTAATTTACTTACTTGCGCTTCTGAGTCATATTGATTTGACATTGCCGTAAACTTATCACTTTGGGCTTTTGAAATTTTATCGGTGTATGAGGCTTGAACACTATTAATTTCTACCTCAGCATTGATAATCTCATTTTTGGCCGCTAGTAATTTATTTTCCTGCGAAAGTAATTTTGCTTGTGTTTCTTGTAGCTTTAACCTTTTCTCTTCTACATCGGTAACCGCTTTAAGCCCTTCGCTTTCTAATTGTGCCGTTCGCTCATATTGGCGCTCAGCAATTTTAATGTTCGTTTTTGCCGCTTCAAAGTCAATGCTATCACTTTGTGCTTTCAACTTTGATTGTAATAATTTGTTTTTGGCCTGCTCAAGTTTTAACCTTTTTTCAATGAAAAGTGCTGCTACCTGGTTGTCTAATGACTTTACCTTTTCACCATAAGACACTACTGATGAACTTTTTGATTTCAGTTGTTCTCCTGTACGCTCCACTAAATTAGGATCGAAATACTCTGACTTAATTTCTGATATAAACAGAATAGTATCACCCTTTTCAACATAATCGCCTTCTCTAACAAACCATTGCTCTATTCTACCTGGTATTTGAGATTGAATCGTTTGTGGTCTTTGCCCTGGAGTTAAAGTTGTCAAGAACCCTTTAGAATTGATAGTTTGTGTCCATGGTAGAAACAGAACAATAACACCTACTACTGCGAAAGCGAACAAAAAGCGATTAAAGTGCTTATAATGCCTTTGGTGGTTTACTTTTTGAACGGATTTAAAACGCTCAATAGAAACCTTTTCATTTAGTTTTTTGTGCGATATATTAAGCATCCTTTCCCTCTATTTCGTTTATAATTCTTCCTTTATCCATCGTAATGATTCGTGAACACTTCTTAATCCATTTATCATTTTCGCTTACAACCAAAAGCGCCCACCCATTAGATGAATCGCTTAAAAAACTTAAAATTCTGTCGGCTTCTTCACTATTAAATTGATCTAATGGATCCTTTAAAATAAGTAGCTTAGGCTTTCTTACAATACTTCTCGCTAGTACAATTTTCTTAGAAATGGTATGAGGTATTTGTTTCCCCTCAGGATAAAGCACTGTATTCAATCCTTCGGGTTGTTTTTTAACAAACTCGGTAAGTCCTACTTTATCTAAAGCCCAATACACTTGCTCATTTGTGGTTTCCTTATCCCCAAAAGTTATATTATTCAAAATTGTACCCTCAAAAGGTGATTCTTCGGGCAATGACTGACCCAAATGAGACCGATAATAGTTTAAGTTCATTCCTTTTAAAGAAACTCCATTCACATAAACACCACCACTATCTGGCTCCAATATTCCCGCTATAATTCTTAACAATGTATTTTTTCCAGAACCACTTTTCCCTCTTAATAAAATGGTGCAATTTGGTGTAATTGTCAAATCAAGATTTACAATGATTTCTCTTTTCGGCTCTGGAACACTGTAAGAAATATCACTAAGCTCAATTGTAAAAGATTGGTTTTCCATGAATGGTTTTTCTCCTTCTTGTGGCTCTAATTCCTTATCGACCACTTGACCCATTTTCTCTAATGACGTCAATAAATCATAAAAAGTCTCTAAGCCGAGAATTAGTTTTTCAACCGAATTTATCACTAATAAGATGATGATTTCTGCCGCTACAAACTGCCCAATATTCATTTCTTGATTTAAAACCAACAATCCACCTATCAGCAAAAGTCCGCCAGTAACTAGAACCTTAAAGCCAATCATTTGAATAAATTGAAGTACCAATACCCTAAAATGACTTTCCCTTGCGTTCAAATACCCTACCACCAGTGTATCGTTTTTGTCTAATGCGTGAGAAGTTTTTCCCGAAAGTTTGAAACTAACTATTGAACGTGCAACCTCTTGTATCCAATGCGCTACCTTGTATTTACTTTTAGATTCATCTAAGCTCGTATCTAAACCTCTTTGTGCAGTAAACTTAAATACCACATATATCAATAGGAGGAGAAGAATACCATATACGATGAAAAATGGATGATAAAATGACAATAATAATAACCCGAATACAATTTGCAATAAAGCGGCAGGAAAATCTATCAATACCTTTGATAATGATTTTTGTATAGTCAACGTATCAAAAAACCTATTTGCCAATTCAGGTGGATAATAGTTATGAAGTTCACTCATCTTAATTTTAGGAAATCTGTACGCAAATTCAAATGAAGACCTAGTAAATATTTTTTGTTGAACATTTTCGATAATCCTAATCTGCATCAACTGAAGTATCCCTACAAAAGCCACCCCTAACGTTACCAAAACTACAAGAACAATCCACGAAGTGCTAATTTGAGCTCCTTGCATTAAATTTATAATTGCTTGTATACCTAATGGAAGAGATAAGTTGACAACACCCGCAAAAATGGCGTAATAAAAAACTTGAAAAACGTCTCTTTTATCAAGCTTGAGCAACCCAATGAAACGTTGCCATGACGTTAATATATTTTTACTCATTTAAATTTTGATTTAGCGTATTAAAAACAAGGTGAGTCAAGTATTGGGTAGGTGTTACATTATCATTACAATCGGTAAGTGATGAAAAATGGTCTTTTAAAAAATGTTGATGCAAACCACTTTCTAAGATGGTGCTAGCCAAACTAGATGGGTATACATACCCAGGGTTAACCTCTTTAATCATATCACGAAGCCTACTTACGAGCCTCTTATAAACAACAAAATATCCTTCCTTATTTTCTTCATCGACCTCTTTGGTCAAATATGATTTTGAATATTCATTGACTACAATCTTATTCAACAACACCTCATTAATATGAGAAAATGCGGAATCCTCTTTAATTTCTCTTGTAATTATAAGTATCGATTTTAATAATTTTTCCTTTGGATTTTTTATACTATTGGTAGCGAAAACCAGCTGATACTCTAACCAGCTCCAATACCACGAGGTTAAATACAATAAAAGTTTGTGTTTATTTTCGAAATACCGGTAAATAGAACTTTCGTTCGAACCAATGTTCTGACCCAACTTTTTAAAGGTGAAACTCTCAGACCCTATCTCATTAATCATTTGAATACTTAACTCAATGATTTTTTTACCTAGCTCTGAGGATTCAGGATCTTTAAGAAACAACTTGTTGTTAATTCTAATTTGCACTCCTTGCAATAACCTATCCATAAAAACGCAATATTTAAATCAGTTGCAAATATAATAGTATTACTATTATATTATAATAGTTTAACATTTATTAACGAAAGTATTGCTGCCTTTTTTGAGATTTTTACTATTTTAGATAAAATAGAAAAATATTTGATGCTAATATTTCTGTGTTTGATGAAAAAAACATTAATTAAATAGATGTTTCAAATGATGAAATCAACGTTTAACCCTTAAATGAAGTAATATGAAGTATACAATTGTACTGCTTACATTTTTAATGTTCTCATATAGCAGTTTTAGCCAAAACGAAGTCAGAGATATGAAACCTGGTGATATATTATTTATAAGTAAAGATTCAAACACTCCATTTAAACATCTCTATTTTCCAAAGCCCAATTTTATAATTAAACGCGGTTCCATTGCCAATTACAAAGGCTTAAATGGAATGCATGTACAAATTGAAGCCATAACAGACGAATCTATTGCTAGACTCATCCCTTTAAATGGTAAAAAATTCTTTAATATATTTTCATACGTGAATGCTGACCTAAAAAGCGCGTTGAACAATAAGGAGCTAAAGCAATTAAACTCTAGTCAAAAATCTTGATTTAATAAATCAATAGAAATTGATGAAAATCCTAAACGGCACTTTTTATTACAGACCATTTAGGATTTTTTTTGCTAATTAATGCACACTAAAATAACATTAACCGATACAAGTAAAATGTCGTCAAAATATTTAAGATATGATATTAGGGTACATTGCGGTGAAAAATAAAAAGCAAGCTAAAGAGATAGCAAAATTACTTTTAGCACAAGATTTAATTTATAGCGCAAGTATTTCAACTAAAAAAGTATTTAGTAAAAATTTAGATGCGGGTGAAATAAGCTATGAAAAACAAACAATCATAGAAGGGAAGACGAAGGCTTTATTATTTAGTGCTATTAATCAAATTCTTAGAATCACTTATCCAGAAAATATGCCTATGCTTTATGCCGTACCAATTGTTTATATGGATGCAGAACAGACCCAAACTTTACGTGATCAAACAGCCAAAGTATAGTAATAATTGGCAGTGCTTTGACCGGGATAATTTGAGCACTTTTGTTCATGAGTTCATTTTTTAACCCAATAATAGGCAATATTGAAAAACCTAAACCAGCAATAACCGCCTGCTTTACCGCTTCATTTGAAGTAAGCTCTATTTTTTTTCGAACGTCAAACTTATTCTTAATTATAAATTGCTCCATGGCAACTCTTGTTGCAGATCCCATTTCCCTATAAATTAAAGGCGACTGTTCAACAATATTCTTTTTGGTAAGTCGGGCTTTATTCAAGCCACGTTTACCTGCAATTAAATAAAGTTTATTCTGCATCAACTCTACACGTTCAATATTTAATTTTTTAGGCAACATAGAGACCATTCCGAAATCAACCTTGTTCAACTCTAAACTTTCAATTACCTGAGCCTTATTTGTAACGGCTATCATTAAGTCGACACCTTTATTATTACTCATAAAATTAGATAACATATAAGGCAATACATATTTACCGGTAGATACTATTGAGAATTTTAATTTACCAACCAACTCACCTTTGTAAGCGAGCGTCTTATAGTTTATCGCATCTACCTCATTTAATATTTTTTCCGCATCTAACGCAATTTCTTTTCCGAAATCTGTTACATAAAGCTTTCTACCAACAACCTCGGTAAGTGGAATGGAAAATTGGTCTTGAAAGTTTTTTAACTGTATCGATACTGCTAACTAAGTTAAATGCAGCTCCTCATAAGCTTTCGTAATACTTTGGTTTTCAAATATTTTTAACTAATGCAAGGTATAATTCATAAATTATTTTTATGCCTAACATAATAGATATAAATAATAATTTATGAATTAAAAATGTAAGATTTGCGTCAGCATTTAAATAATAAAAAACATTTTATGAAATCAGCAGTAAAAAATCCTGTTCAAACAATTAGAACAAAACAAAAAATTCAACTTATTGATGGACAATTTACCGTCTCAGAAGCCAATGATGTTATTCAATCATTAATCAATGAAAAAATAAATTTTCACAAACTACAACGCTTAACTATGTGCGAAGGTTTTTCTGGAGCCAACACCAAATTTCCTGATAGTAGAATTACAGAATTAGAGAATGATAAATTGGCAGCAAAACAGTTTTTTAAACAAGCGTAGTCTAAAGGGGCTACTATTAAAATAAATGGTGTTTTAGAAATTTCAATCAACGAATAAAACGAGACTCTCAATTATATTATTACTAACAATACTATATGCATAAAAAGGCAAACCTCTCTAGAATAGCAACATTTTTAATGATGAGCATATTAATCCTTGCCTCATATAAAAATAACGGACTCTTTTTAAACCATATATTATTTTCTTGTGGCATTATTTCCTTAATTCTCTTTATTAAAACAAGAGGAAACGACCAATAAACCTTGATTAATTCAACTCCTCTATATTTTAATTACAAGGGAGTTTTCATTTCATGAACATTATTCCAAACTCCCTTTCACCTTTCTTTTTCAATATAATTTTATGGATTTAAACTTATTGTTAGATAACCTGACCAACCCCGCTCTGCTCTTTTTCTTTCTAGGTGTGATAGCAGTTCAATTAAAGAGCGACTTAGAAATACCCCCAAATTCATCAAAATTCATTTCTCTGTATTTAATGTTCTCCATAGGGTTTAAAGGTGGATTAGAACTTTCTCACAGCAATTTGGATATAGAAATATTATGGTCTCTATTATTCGGGGTCTTTCTAGCACTTTTTGTACCCATCTATACTTATTTTGCACTAAGAACAAAATTTAGCGTTGCCAATTCTGGCGCAATAGCGGCTTCATACGGCTCTGTTAGCGCAGTAACCTTTGTAACTGCCGTTTCATTCTTAGAATTGGAGCAAATAGAATTTGGCGGGCATATGGTTGCAGTTATGGCGCTAATGGAAGCTCCCTCAATAATAGTGGGTGTATTACTCATGTCATATTTTCAAAAAAATAAGGAATACAAAATTTCATTACCAAGTGTATTTAAACATTCACTCACTAACGGTAGTGTACTATTAATCATAGGAAGCTTAGTTATTGGGTTCTTGGCAAGCGATCAACACGCAAGAGGAATTGAGCCATTTACTACAGATATTTTTAAAGGATTCTTAGCTGTTTTTTTATTGGACATGGGAATTACAAGTGGCAAAAAATTGGCTGATTTCCTTAAAAAAGGCTGGTTTGCATTCTTATTCGCAATAATTATCCCTTTAATAAACGGTTGCGTAGTAGCTGTAATAAGCTCTGTATTTACCGAAAGTATTGGTAATCGATTTTTGTTTGCTATACTAGCCGCTAGTGCATCTTATATAGCGGTGCCGGCTGCCATGAGATTGGCCGCCCCCAAAGCGAATCCTAGCTTATATTTACCAATGGCTCTCGCAATCACTTTTCCCTTTAATATTACCATAGGTATGCCCTTATATTTATATATTGTTAATTTATTTTAATTTGACCGCACAGCAATATATAGTACTTTTAAATCATGGGAAAACATCGCTGTGGTTGGTGCAAAGGTGATTCGCTTTACGAAGCATATCATGACGAAGAATGGGGAGTTCCCGTTAAAAATGATGATTTATTATTTGAATTTTTAGTTTTAGAAACATTTCAAGCAGGATTAAGTTGGATTACAATTCTACGCAGGCGTGAAAATTTTAGAACAGCATTTGATAATTTTGATTATAAGAAAATTTCAAAATACCCGGAAGCTAAGATTCTAGATTTATTACAAGATGAAGGCATTATTCGCAATAAATTAAAAGTTCGTGCAACTGTTAGTAATGCTCACGCTTTTATGGCCATTCAAATAGAATTTGGCACATTTAGCAATTATATATGGCAATTTGTTGAAGGTGTATCTGTAAAAAACAAAGTTCTCAACTATAAAGAAGCTCCTGCAAATACAACAACTTCTAATGCAATAAGCAAAGACCTGAAAAAGCGTGGTTTTAAATTTGTTGGCAGCACTATAATATATGCGTTTATGCAAGCCACTGGCATGGTTAATGACCATGAGATTGAATGCTTTAGATACCACGAAGTGTAATTATCAATTTAAACCTACTACAGTTGAAAAAAATATATGTTTATCTTTTTTTAGTTTCAGTTTTTGCATGCTGTCAATTGAGCTTTGCACAATATACTTATGAACGAGAATTTCGCATTAGAAAATCTCAATTTCCTTCAGCTGCTCATGCTGTTATTGATGACTACGTTGAAGGTGCTAAACGCTTAAAGTTTTATCAAGAAACCGATAGTAACAAAGTAAGTTTTAAAGCTAAACTTAAGAAAGATAAGCTTTGGTACAGTATAGAATTCGACAAGGAAGGCGCTTTAGAAAAAATAGAAATATTGATTAATACTACAGATATCCCAAACGATACTTATTCAAATATTGAAAAGTATTTGAACAATAATTTCTATAAATATCGAATCAATAAGCTTCAACAGCAATATTATTTAAATAGTGACACTTTAGAAGAAACATTTAAAAATGCTTTTCAAAATCTAATTTTATCCTCTAACATGTATGAAATTGTTATTGCCGGGAAAAAAGAAAAAGGATATTTAGACTATGAAATTCAATTTGATGCAGATGGTAATTTCAAAAAAAAGAGAAAAGTGCTTCCGTCAAATTATGACCATATTCTTTATTAACAGAAAAAGTTTAGCTAATTCACTTTAAGAGTTTCAAAAACTCTATTCGAGATATTTCTTGTGCTCCCAAACTCTCTAAATGATCTGTGTGTAATTGGCAATCGATAAATTTATATTCCTTTTCTTGTAATTCTTGTGCCAGTTTTATGAAGGCGAATTTAGAAGCGTTCGATGTTAAACTAAACATACTTTCCCCACAAAACACATACCCTAAATCTATTCCGTAGAGCCCTCCTACCAACTTATCGCCTTCCCATACCTCATATGATTTGGCAATTCCTTTTTCATGCAATTTCAAATATGCCATTTTCATTTGTTCCGTAATCCAGGTACCATCTTGACCTGGTCTATCTACTGAAGAACAATATTCTAATACATCTTTAAAACACGTATTTTTCGTTAACCTGAATTGATTATCTCGAAGCACTTTTCTCATGCTTTTAGATATTTTAATCTGCTTTGGATATAAAACCATTCTTGGATCAGGACTCCACCATAATATAATAGAATCTTTATCGAACCAAGGAAAAATACCCTGCTGATATGCCAACAATAAGCGCTCAGAAGAAAGATCACCACCAACCGCCAAAAGCCCATCTGAATTTGCAGTATCCACTGGTGGAAATACTAAGGCTTCGGTTAAAAAAAACAATCTGTGTTGCGGCTTTTCCACTTTTAGTTTCCAAATTAATTAAAAGGTCATAAAACAAAAAACTTGTTTAACCATAAAAGTTAAACAAGTTTTAAAATTTTAAAAACAATACGTTTATCTATGATTCTCTAACCAATTAAAATGGCAAATCATCATGGTCTTCTTCGTTTAAATCATCTGCTGGCTCAAATGCTTCCATAGGTGGTACCGGTGGCATACCTGCTGGCTGTGCTTGAGATGAACCTTCTATACGCCATCCTTGAATAGAGTTAAAGTATTTAACTTCTCCTTGAGGATTCGTCCATTCACGACCTCTTAGATTAATACTGACTTTCACATCTTGCCCAACCTTATAAGAATTCAACAAATCGCACTTATCTTGAACAAACTCAACCATAATATGTTGTGGATATTGTTCGTCTGTAGTCACTACCAATTCTCTTTTTCTAAACCCATTAGAACCAAAGGTTTGGGTTTCTCCGATCAATTTTACTTTACCTTCTATTTCCATCTTGAACTCTTTTTACAATAAAGTTCAAAAATAGGTAAAATGAAGCGGGAATAAAACAACCTGTGCAGATAACAACACAACAATTATTTACATTTTAGGTTATCTTTAGTGTGAGACAACTATTGGATGAACTTTATTCCTAAAAACAAGATTTCCAACATTTTTCTATTGATAGGCTCCTTTATTGTTGTGAGCCTTATCTTATGGAACACTAATAGTTTTTTTAAACAGTTTAAAGAGGAGGAACGGTTAAAAATGGAGATTTGGGCAACCGCACAATCAGAATTTTTACAATCTTCTGAAACCGTAGACTTAGGAAGCCTTCATTTAAAGGTTTTTCAAAACAACACTTCTACCCCAATGATTCTTATTAATAAGGATAAAACCATAAGGGTCAATAATTTTCCACCGAACAAAGCCAAAGATTCCATTTACATACAAAATCAGCTAAATAAATTTAAAAACGAAAATATTCCTATTTCCATAGATCAACAAGGGGAACATTTGGCAACGCTATACTACGGTAACTCAGAAGTGCTGAATAAATTAAAGTTTTATCCTATTGCATTATTACTTATTATTTTTCTTTTCGCCGCAGTTATTTACTTTCTGTTCAAAACGAACAAGGCCGCCGAACAAAATAAATTATGGGCAGGTATGGCCAAGGAAACGGCTCATCAAATCGGAACTCCGTTATCATCGCTTTTAGGATGGAACGAATTATTGAAAACCGAATCAATAAACCCCAGTATCACTAAAGAGATTGAAAAAGACATTGACAGGCTACAAACAATTACCGAACGATTTTCGAAAATTGGCTCATTGCCTAAACTTGTAGAGAGTGATATTGTTAAAGAAACGCAAGACGCATTTGACTATTTAAAAAGAAGAAGTTCTAAACTAATTCATTTTTCATTTAGGTCAAAAGTAAATCAACTACCTGTTTTACTAAATAGCTCTTTGTATAACTGGACCATTGAAAATTTGGTTAAAAATGGTATTGATGCTATGCGAGGCAAAGGAAGTATCGCGATAGAAATTGTACCCGATGGCAAATATGTGAATATCTTAATTGCAGATACGGGACATGGTATTCCTAAGAGCAACTATAATAGTATCTTTACACCTGGTTTCACTTCTAAAAAAAGAGGCTGGGGCCTAGGGCTTTCTTTGGTTAAGCGTATTGTTGAAGAATATCATGATGGCAAAATTAAAGTGCTATCATCTGGCAAAGAAGGTACTATTATGCAAATTTCTCTAAAAGTGTACCACTGATTATGGCTAAGGAAAAACTAGTAGTTATCAAAGAAACCGGATTGAACAACAACTGTCCTGAGTGTTTTAACCAAGATTTGAAGCTAACTTTTTATCAAAAACATACTTACGGTAGTTTTTTTCACAAAACCACTGCTGAACTAAGTAACAAACTGGTATGTAACACTTGTCATTCAACAATCTACCCTGTAAGCTGGACCGAAGATATTGAACGCATGTTCAATTATTATAAAAAGACAGCCATACCAGAAAAAAAATCTTCTAAACCAACCCTACTTTTCTACGCTTTGTTATTAACTTTAATTGCGCTAGTTGCAGGTGCTGTTTATTTATTTATTTCTGGGGCTATTCAATTTTAGCACTTATTGCTTTTGCTAGTTTAGTTAACTCTTGGTCAGTTAATTTCACCTTATGTTGAAAAGTAGCATCTTTCATTTCATTTAAAGGTATTAAATGAACATGTACATGAGGTACTTCTAACCCAATAACACTCATACCAATGCGCTTGCAATCGACCGTTTTTTCTAAAGCTTTACCAACTTTTCTTGAAAATGACATTAATCCTAAATAAGCATCTTCATCAAGGTCTAATATCTTGTTCACTTCCTTTTTTGGAATACAAAGTGTATGACCTTTTGCATTCGGATTAATATCTAAAAAAGCCAAATAATTTTCATCTTCGGCAACCTTATAACAAGGTATTTCTCCATTAATAATTTTGGTAAAAATAGTCGGCATAGTTTAAATTTAGTGGATATAAAAAATCCTACCCTTTTAATAAGGATAGGATTAAATATAGTTATTTTAAAAATCTAACCTCTTGAAATTTCAAGAATTTCAAATTTCAATGCTCCATTAGGCACAGTGATTTCTGCAGTGTCTCCTACTTTTTTACCTAGTAAACCTTTGCCTATTGGCGAATTAACCGAAATTTTACCCGATTTTAAATCGGCTTCGCTTTCCGCGACCAATTTATAGGTCATTTCCATGCCGTTATTTTGATTTTTTAACTTCACGCTAGAAAGCACCAATACTTTTGAAGTATCTAATTGCGATTCATCAATTAATCGTGCATTCGCTACAGTATTCTCTAATTTAGCAATCTTCATTTCAAGAAGACCTTGTGCTTCTTTCGCAGCGTCATATTCAGCATTTTCTGAAAGATCACCTTTATCTCTCGCTTCTGCAATTGCCTGAGACGCCTTTGGCCGCTCAACATCTCTAAAGTGATTTAGTTCTGCTTTAAGTTTCTTTAAACCTTCTACAGTATAGTATGATACGTTACTCATAACATCCTCGTTTAATAAATAAACAAATCCTCTGCAATTGCCTTTTAGTCTGGCTTTTTAAGAGAGGATTTAACACAAATATACATAATTTTTACGCACATTTGTCCAAGTTTCTCAAAACAAAATTATAGCATGACCCGTTATATAAGCATCCTAATCTTACTGATAATCACTGCTTGCAGCAATGATGGCACTAACAGAAATCCCTATTTATTAGAGGTGAATTTTCGGTTTGACGCCAATTTAAATTTACCTTTATATAGCCCTCTTACCAATATAGGCAGTGCCGTTTTTGTTAAAAGTGATGGTGTCGGCACTAGAGGTATCTTTATAATTAACACAGGTTTTACCGGTAGCACTAAATATATGGCATGGGAGGCAAGTTGCCCTAATCACGCTCCCAATGAATGTTCTACCATGACCTTAAATGGACAGGTAGCTACTTGTTCTTGTGAAGATTATGAATATAGTCTTATTACTGGGCAACTACTAAACCGCCCGGATGATGGTAAACGTTATTATGATATGTTAAATTACCGAACAAGTTCTAGCGGAAACATTGTTGTTATATCGAATTAAACTTATTCTTCTAATCGATACCTATCCATTATTTCTTTAAAAAGCTCACCTGTACTCGGTGGCGTATAAGAAATTGCATTGGCACCAGCCTCTATGGCCATCATTATAGTTTCATCGGTTTTACCGCCTGTAGCAATAATAGCTACATCTGCATTTAAATCTCTTATTTTCTTTATAATATCTGAAGTTTTTCCTGCTCCAGAAACATTAAAAATATCAACTCCGGCTTGCAGCCTTCCTTTAATATCTTCTTTTTCAGATACCACCGTAATGGTGACAGGAATATCAATTTTCTCTTTTAACAGACTAATAAGGCTATTTGGGGTGGGCTTGTTTAAAACCACCCCCAAAGCTCCTTGAAATTCTGCATGAATAGCCAACTCTAAAGACCTTACCCCTGTTGTTATTCCACCTCCTACACCGCAGAAAATAGGTTTATCGGCAGCTAAAATCAATGCATTTGAAATAACTGGCTGAGGCGTAAAAGGGTAAACTGCAATAATAGCATTGGCATTTGTATTTCTAATTATAGCAACATCGGTACTAAATAAGAACGATTTTATAGATTGCCCAAAAACCCGTATTCCAGAACATTGCGAAATTACCTCTGGAACAGTAACAATATTATTTCTCAATCTGCTACCAAATACAGGAATATTACGATCCATTACCCTAGAATTTAATTAACTAAAATTAGAATTTTCTTCCTTACTTCATACGTAATAAACAAATATTTAAGATAAAATAACTATGCTTTAAGTTGGCTTTATATTTTAAAAACTAAGTGTCGCTCCTATTAAAAAATTTGTACCGGCTTGTGGATAAAACCCTTGCACTTCAAAAGTATTTCCAGGTGTTGACCAAGAATCTAAATACGTATATCCGTTAGAAACATATTTCTCGTTTAAAATATTATTCACCAACCCAGAAATTACGATGGACTTTAAAATTCTGTTCATTTTAATTTCATAAGTAATATTGAAATCTGTAGTAAAATAAGAATCTAATTTTGATGCTTCGGTATCTGTATTACTAAGATATTGCTCACCTACATATTTTGAGAAAAGTGATAAATTCATTGCTTCACTTGGTGTATAGCTAAGGATATTAGCTGCAACTAAAGATGGTGAAAATGCAATGTTTGTATTCCCCAAATCTTGCAACACATCATCTCTATCAATAAAAAAGTCAACATTTTTATTGGTGCTTAAAGCAACGTTCGGTCGAATACTAAACTTATCATTAATTCGAATGTTTGCATCTATTTCAAGTCCTAATCTATAACTATCACCTATATTTTCCCTTAATGGTGCCCCAACATCATTCAGTTCTCCAGTAAGAACCAACTGATCCTTATAGCTCATATAGTACACATTCGTATTAAGCTGTACATCGGTCGATACATACCGCCATCCTAATTCAAAATCGTTCAACTTTTCTGGTTTCGGATTTCCGCTTTCGTAATCATTTCTATTTGGCTCTCTGTTCGCTACTGCGTATGACAAATAAAAATTGTTATTCGCATTCAAGTCAAAAGTAATCCCAGCTTTTGGATTGAAAAAATTGAAGGTATCATCTACAATTCCTGTATCGCCACCATTCGCTTTGTAACCTACAGTTCTATATTGTAAATCACCATATAATGACCATTGGTCGGTTAATTGATAATTTACTTTGGTATACAAATTGAAATCAGTCTTAGACGAACTATCATCATAATAACGGTCTTTATAACTACTATTACTTGCATACCTTGCCCAAATTACTTCGCCAAAATGGTCACCTTCATACTTATTGAAACCACCGCCCATAATTAGATTAAGACTCTTCTTTTTATAGGTTGCAGAGAACACTGTACCATAAAAGTTATTATCTAACCAACGCCTTCTTATTACATCTGTAGTATTCACTACTTCCCCCTCAAAAGTTATGGGCTCAAAACCATAGGTAGAAAAATCATCTGCTTCTTTATATTGTTCAAAGAAACCCCTACCTCTAGTATAGTGCAAAGCAATATTGGTACTCCAGAAATTTGAAATCTTTTCATTCCATAATAACTGGGCATGATCCTGCTTATAATTATCTACCTCGTTGTCATAAAACTGGGTATTACCATCTAAATCAGTATAAATTCCTGAAGGATTAAATGTTCTATCATCCTGTAAAGTTTGAGCATCAATCCCATTCCAAGCTTGATAAGTAATCTCATGACCGCCAAATAGCAGTCCTTTAATTAGTGTGTTATCATCTCTAAAAGCTCCTTGTAAAAAATAAGAATCTAAATCTGACTCGGCCCGGTCAATGTACCCGTCTGAATTAATTTTTGATAATCTGCCGGAAATTTCTACTTGATTATTTAAAAGTCCAGTACTGAATTTTAAATTATTTCTCAACGTTTTGAAACTACCAATAGAGGTACTTATTTGACCATAGGCATTTTCAGAAAAACCATCTGTCAATACATTTAAGCTAGCCCCAAAAGCACCTGCGCCATTGGTAGAAGTACCCACACCTCGCTGTAGTTGCAAACTTTCTGTAGAAGAGGCAAAATCTGGCATATTAACCCAAAATGTACCTTGAGACTCAGCGTCATTATAAGGTATACCATTTATAGTAACATTGACACGCGTAGCATCGCTACCCCTAACTCTAATACCAGTATACCCTACACCGGCACCTGCATCTGTTGTAGTTACTACGGATGGTAAAAAATTCATTAAAACAGGAATATCTTGCCCCAAGTTTCTGGGCTTAATATCCTCTTTTGTAAGATTGGAAAATGTTACTGGTGATTCTTTGGTCACCCTAATGGCCGAAACGAAAACCTCGTCTAGCACTACTTTTTGACCCTCTAAAGAGTCAGCTTCCTGTTCTTGGGCCTGTAGCCCCATACTCAGCGTAAAGCACGCTGTAATTGCGAAAATAGATAGTTTCATTCGTAAAATTATTACGAATAAAAGGGGCTATTATTCTAAGTTAGAATTGATTTTTGAGCATCTAAGCTCGGTTTCCAAAAGACTTAATACAAACAAATCGTTCATATGCCATCTTACTCCAAAATTTATAAACTAAATTTTGAATTGTCCCTTGGCAGCATTACCCGCCCAGGTTCTTTGGGTATAATCTCAGCTTTGTTCTAAATGAATATTCAGAATTCGGCACCCCTTTGAGATGCTGCAAATGTAATGCAGTAATTTCATCTCACATAAAGAATTTCATAAAAATAACAACTTGCTTAATTAAGATCATTTAAGAACTTATTATCTGAGTTATGCTACGTTCAGATAATCACTTTATGAATTCGAAAAAGAATAAATTCACTTTTAAGATTACTATCTGTTATTTGCTTACGGTTATTTTAGGTGTGATCGCCTCTTATTATATTTTTAATGAAAATAGAAAAAGGTAGCATATAGCTACCCTTTTCTGACCAAACCAACTTGAACAAATAAGCATTTTTATAATTACATATCTAACCAATTATTTAAACAAATTTTCATCAATGGGTGATTATGTGTCTTTTGTGCGCTACTGTATATTTATCACATAGTAAACAACTATTATTTTAAAGAACTTTTAAATTAAAAAAAGGAGCTGCAAACGCAGCTCCCTCCAACCACCTATCAAACTTCTGTCTTAAAATCGTAAATTAACGTCTCTATTTGTTTTAAAAATCAAATAAAGTAATGCCAATTTGGGGGCTATTTCAAAAACAATTTCTTCTTGGTGGCACCTTCATAGTTAACGGTTAGTGTTTACGCGAAAGTGATATTTTGATTTTTTATTTTTTCCAACATATTTTTGAAATCATAGCTAATGCTAAAATTAAAATTGTTGTTGTGATTGAAATAAAAACTATAGTAACCATTGATTCATAACTTGCTTCATATATTAAGACACCACTTTTTTTGGTTGGTCACATTTTTAAATAAAAAAAAACCGCATTTTGCAGTTTTTTTCAAAAGCTAAGAATCTAAGCCTTATTTTTTATTGATCCAATTACCATGTTGGTCTATATACACAGTTCTTCTAGTTCCACTTTTTAGAACCATAACCAATTTAAATTCTCCTTTATCATTCTTATATGCAGCTCCAAGTTTAGATGTCGGATATTGTTTTAATATCTCCTCTATGACCGGAGGGGTTAGTTCATTTGATTTGATTTTCACATATTCGTCAACCGTATTCATTACTGCTTCTATTTCTACTGTATTTGAAACAGTCATTGCCGTAACATTAAACATCATCCCCAAAGCCAATAAAACAAGTGTCGCGTAATTTTTCATCCTAACTATTTTAATCGTTAATACATTTTTAATCTTAATTATTTACGGAGTAAACCTGCAAATGGATTACCCAATAACTAAATTTTAAAGTTTTAGCTGTAAAAAAAGCTGCCGAAGCAGCTCTTTATTAATAACTAAATTGAATAGGGGGAATTACATTTCTAGCCAGTTATTATTGGCATCTGCATAAAGCACCATCGAAGTACCATCTTCCATTGACACTTCTAACTTATACTTATTTTCATCATCAACATACGCTTTATTGAACATCGCCTCAACATAATCTGTCTCTAATGCTTCTATAATTGGCGTTGGCACATCAGAAGCGGCTACTTCAGTATAATCTTGTGAAAATACATCTTCCATTATACCTTCATTAAATATAATTGGAGTAGCTGCAGTTCTCATTATTAAACTACCTATTGCTAAAGCTGTTGCAAAAACTAATTTTTAAATTAAACAATCTTATAAACCGTATTAGAAAAATTATGCCAAGACATCTTACGGCTCAATGTTTACCTTAAAACATTAACCATCAACAATCTGCAATAATATCCGTTGACTTAAAAACTGGTTAAAAGTGTGCGTAAATGAAAAAAGCGTGTAGAAACTACACACTTTTAACTCTAATGTTTATTTTAATTATGCCTGATGTGAATCTTTCAAAAGATCAACCACACTTTTAACAGGATTAAAGGTTACTAAAGGTACTTCCACAAAAATGGTATTCCAGAATGCCATTGCTCCGTTCCAAAGACCTGGAAGTTCTAATGCTTTTAATTCTTTGCCATCTTTTGTTTTATCGGTAATAAATCCTTGTTTATCATCTACGAACTTTATAAGGTCATATTTCTCTCCTTTATAATTACGTACGCCACACACCAAATCAACGGGATTAAAGTGTGTTGAGTTCTTCATAATATCTGCTTGTGCATTATTGCTCATATCTATTTGAGCAGATTCAATAATTTGTAAAGAAACCTCCCCTTTTGCATTTGACACCCAAAACGGACCACCCCCAGGCTCACCTTCATTTTTAACCATACCACCTATGCGAATGGGCCTATTGATTTTATCTTTAAGAATTCCTGTTTTTTCTGATCTAGATTTTGAATCGAAATTTTTAGTAAACCTAACATTTAGGTGCTCGTTTAAAAATGCTTTAATTTTAGAAATATTTGCATCCGATAAGTCTCCCCTATCTAACTGCCCGGCATAATCAAATGCCTTTTGCTGAACTTTTAATAGAATCCCTGCTAATACCTTCTTACTGTCCGCTACAGCCTTAGCATCTTTCATGACAGCAACATTATCTATATTTTTAATAAAAATAATATCTGCATCTTGGTCGTTCAAATTTTCAATTAATGCGCCATGGCCTCCTGGTCTAAATAATACTGTCCCATCATCATTTCTAAAGGGCTTATTATCCACATCTACCGCCAAGGTATCGGTAGATGATTTTTGAAAAGAATAAACAATTTCATATTCCAAGCCTGTATCTTTTGAAACTCTAGGTCCGGCATGTGTAAATTCATCTTTGAACATTTCTTCATGTTGTTCAGAAACCGTAAAATGAAGTTTTGCTTTACCATTACTACTGGCGTACAAAGCTCCCTCTTTCAAATGCTCCTCAAAAGGAGTGGCGGCAACATCTTTATAATCATGGAATGGTAATAATCCTTTAGGATAAAAACCATAGTTAAGTGCATTCTCACCCATTAACTCTGATACAAATCGGTGTACTTTTTTACCAGTAGAACCATTATGGTTTTGCAACCTTTCTATAACCTTCTTATAGAAAGGCAAACGTTCTAACCCTTCTGAAAAGACCTTTAAATCCTTATCGTTTGTTCTTTCAAAATATGCTTCAAGGGTTTCTTCCTCTGGATTATAAACTTCTAAAAAATTAAATAATGCCTTGAACATGCGTGAAGCAGCACCAGAAGCTGGCACAAATTTCAAAATATCTAAATCTTCTAATTTGGAATCATACAATTTTATTAACTCCTTTTCCTCTGCTTCAGTAAACTTGAGAATTCCATTTCCAATAACAGCTGCATTTTTTAGTTGAACAAAAGGAATACCTTCTTTAAAAGTGTTGACTTGGTCTATCACCTTTTCTTTTGAAATTCCTTTTTCCCTTAATTGCTTTTCGTCGTTCTCTGTAAGTTGTATCATTTATTTAATAACTGATCTATATGGTTAATGGCTTTCTCTAAACGTGTTTTCTTGTTCCCTTTCAAGGTAATAAAATTTTTACCGTATTTTTCTAAAGTGCCTTTAAAATAAGAAAACATTTCTTCTCGTTCGCCAGGCTTATCTCTTAAATCATCAGCCTCCCAAGGAATATCAATATACGTAAGCAAATACAGATTATACGTATTCTCTAAGGCATACTTTTCTAAAATTGGATCACAATTTCCAATATAATACGCTTCCGAATATACTTTTGTTTCTAATAAATCAGTGTCGCATATCAAAATTTTACTTGCTTTTTTGGTCAACTCGTTTTCTAGTCGCATCTGCCCTTCTGCAATTGGAAGCAAATCGTGAGGTTCGCAGGTTTTACGTTCGTCATTCCATTTATCTTGTAAATATTCTCTAGCATACTCTGGCACCCATACTGTATTATAATATCGCGCCAATTGCTCAGATAATGTAGTTTTACCTGTAGATTCGGGTCCAAAAAGTACGACTTTTAAGATGTTTGAAGGTTGCTGTCTATATTTTTCTTCCATGCGTAATAACCATAAACGGCCAATATTGTAAAAATTAGGTATTGAAAGCTAGTAAACGTAAATCCTTTATAGAAATATAATGGAACGGATATTATATCACCAATGATCCAATATATCCAATTTTCTACTTTTCTTTTGGCCATTAACCACATCCCCACAAAAAAGATAGCAGTTGTTACCGTATCGACATAGGCAGTCCAACTAGTCCACTTATCAAAAATTTGATAAACGATAAACACAAATACTATGGTACCTATAAATATTAAAGAAGAAATTTTATGTTCCTTTTTTGTAGCACTAGTAATTGGTGTAAAATGTTCGGCGTCCACCTTTCTCGTCCAAATATACCAACCATACAAACTCATTATAAAGTAGTATATATTAATAAGCATATCGCCAATCAAACCCCATTTTAAAAGTAAGTATACGAAAATTGAAGTACTTAGCAACCCCGTAGGATATACCCAAATATTATTTTGCTTGGAAAACCAAACAGAAAAAAGACCGAAAATTACAGCAATAATCTCAAGAGTGATATCTAAAGTGTCATACGTACTGTATTGACCAAAAAAATAATCAAAAATGGGGCTCATAGTCGCTTCTATCCGATTTTACGATTTTCATAAACAAAAGACCGCGATCCATTAATTCAAATGCTATTTTGATTTCTTGGTTCAGCACTTGCATCACCGTATCATAAGATCCGAATACTTGAGTACTAAGCGGATTTTCAAGAATAGTCAAGCCAGATGCTCTAAGTTTTTTAATAAATTGAATAATATGTTCCTCAAAATCGTCTTGTAGTGGCGAAAAAGTTAATTCTACTGAAATTTCCATAAATAGTCTATTAATATAATGATTTCTTATGCTTTGTTTTTTGTAGCATATACACAAGTAAAATCTTCAAATTCTAAAAAGTGTATACCATAATTTGATAAGATACCTTTATAAATTATTTGTGCTGATGTTTTATTATCATCAAATGAGAAGTCATGCACATTTATATGATGTAAAAAACTTAACCCTCGCTCCCCATAAATTTTATACAGCGATTCTTTAGCTCCCCAAACAATTGTCAATTTTCTAATAATTGCAGCAGTATTCGCTAAGGTTCGGTACTCTTCAAATGGCGTAAACTTATGTGCTATGCGAAGAATCTTATCTCGTTGCATTTCAATATCGATACCTGCCTCCTCAGAGGCACTTACAATTATTCCTGTAAAATTATGTGAATGTGTAATAGAAATAAATTTACCATCCTTCAAGTGTGGTTTTCCGTTTGTATCATAAATCAAATCAAAATCGGTATACCCATATGTAGTTAATAAATGCCGTATGCTCAAAAAAGCCCTTCGATGTAACTCTGACTTCATACCATCGAATCTTTTTTGGCAATGTGTAGTAAGTTCAATATTCTCCCAAAGCTTATCTTCAGTCTCGTCAACCTTCCAAATTGCTAAGGAAGTTTCTTCATTTAATGTTATAGTTTTGTAAAGCGGCATGAGATTATTAGGGTTATTCGTACCTTTGTGGCTTATTAAAAATTGCTTATCACAGATAAACGAAAGTATAAAATAATAAAGATATGAGCACGAAAACTATTCCGTATGTGCCTTATAAGGTTAAGGATATTTCCCTTGCTGACTGGGGAAGAAAAGAAATTGAATTGGCAGAAGCAGAAATGCCAGGACTAATGTCGTTAAGAGAAGAGTATAAAAACGAGCAACCTTTAAAAGGGGCCCGTATTGCCGGATGTCTTCACATGACAATTCAAACAGCTGTATTAATTGAAACACTAACGGCTTTAGGTGCTGAAGTAACTTGGAGCTCATGTAATATATTTTCCACTCAAGACCAAGCTGCTGCTGCAATTGCAGCAACAGGTGTACCTGTTTATGCTTGGAAAGGAATGAATGAAGAAGAATTTGATTGGTGTATAGAACAGACCTTATTTTTTAGTGAAGACAGAAAGCCATTAAATATGATTTTAGATGACGGTGGTGACCTTACTAATATGGTATTGGATAAATACCCAGAAATGGCTGTTGGCATTAAAGGGCTTTCAGAAGAAACCACTACCGGTGTTCACCGATTGTACGAGCGCGTTAAAAAAGGTACACTACCTATGCCCGCAATAAATGTTAATGATTCTGTTACTAAATCGAAATTTGATAATAAATATGGCTGTCGTGAAAGTGCTGTTGATGCCATTCGGAGAGCTACAGATACAATGCTCGCGGGTAAGCGTGTTGTTGTTGCAGGTTATGGTGATGTAGGTAAAGGTACTGCTGCATCATTCAAAGGAGCTGGGTCAATTGTTACCGTTACAGAAATCGACCCAATTTGCGCATTACAAGCCTGCATGGACGGTTTCGAAGTTAAGAAGCTTGAAACGGTTATTGGTAATGCCGATATCGTTATTACTACTACTGGAAACAAAGACATTATTAGAGCTGAGCATTTTGAAGCGCTTAAGGATAAAGCCATTGTTTGCAATATTGGTCATTTTGATAATGAAATCGATATGGGTTGGTTAAATAAGAATCATGGTAATACCAAAGATGAAATTAAACCTCAGGTAGATAAATACACTATTAAAGGAAAAGACATTATCATTTTAGCCGAAGGTAGATTGGTAAACTTAGGTTGTGCAACTGGCCACCCAAGTTTTGTAATGAGTAATTCCTTTACGAACCAAACTTTGGCTCAAATAGAACTTTGGAAGAATAGTGATAACTATGACAACAATGTATATATGCTACCAAAGTATTTAGATGAAAAGGTAGCTAAACTTCACTTGTCCCGCTTAGGTGCTGAACTTACCGAATTAAAGCAAGAACAAGCTGAATATATTGGCGTAACTGTTGAAGGGCCTTATAAACCAGAGTACTACAGATATTAAAATATCGGTTATAAATTAAAAAGGTCCTGATTTTCATCAGGACCTTTTTTTGTTTAAAATTCTTAGTTTTAGTTGTTTTCAGCCAACATACCATTTAAGTAATAACAATCGGTTTGTTCTTTAATTTGAGCTAAACCTTCTTCTTTTGAACTCAACGGATTAATCTTAACCTCTTTTCCGTTAGGCATGTAAACAATATAAAATCCTTCTTCAAAAGAAGATAGTTTTATTATTTCTCCATTTGGACGAACTGCATTCCATGATTTTTCACTTGGCTTATACACCAAATCAATTTTCTTATCTTTCTTAGGACCCTCTACCACTGTTACTTGCAATCTATTTTTGGTAGCGGTCATTTCAAATGTATTACCATCTCTTTCTACCATTTGGGTTTCTATATCACCTTCTTCCATCGCAATTGGGTTAGATCCACTCCAAAACTCTATAACGTTAAAAATAATAGCATCACCTAAAAAGAAAAGACCATATACCGGAATAATGTTCAATCCCCAAAATACAAGGTTATTAACAAACTTACTATCTGATAAGCCTTGATTCCAGTCTTTTAAATTATTAAAAGCGCTAAAAGAACCCAAACAACTAGAGAATAATAACGTACTAGCCATTGCAACACAAATGATTGATTTTTTCATGATTAAGATTGTTTAAAATTATATTTTAAAGTAGCTAAAATTTATAGAGAAACCTATGCTGATATAATTATATTATTGACTTCATACCGATTTTCAATAAATATTAGGCCTTAGATTATTCGCTTCTAATAGTCCTGTCTATAAGTATATCGTAAACATTAAGTAATAACTTTATAATTTTCATTTTCTCATTAAAAGCGTTTTTCCGTACTTCGTTAAAAATAAAATTATATGATACTATTTGTAGATATGGATGAGGTAATTGCTGACACCTATGGTGCTCATATAGAGCTTTACAATGCCGAATTCAATGGTGAACTAACTTCGGAATTATGCTCTGGATCAGAAGTATGGCGAATGGTACCTGAAGCGCATCAAGATAGTGTTAGAAAACATGCTACTAGAAGAGGTTTTTTCAGAAACCTTAAACTTATACCTGGCAGTCAAGAAATCTTATCAAAATTAGCAAGTAAACATGAAGTTTATATAGCATCTGCAGCAATGCAGTTCCCAAATTCTCTTGAAGAGAAGAGCGAATGGCTAGATGAGCATTTTCCTTTTATACCATGGCAAAATCGAATTCTTTGTGGACATAAGCATGTTTTAAAGGGTGATATATTAATTGATGATAGAAATTATAACCTAGAGAATTTCGAGGGTCGTGGCTTACAATTTACATCACCACACAATGTTAATACAAAAGGTTTTGAACGTGTAAACTCTTGGTTTGAAATTGGAGAGAAACTTTTGTAATAGTAGTATTATATTATACTTCAAAAATTATTAAACACAAAAAACCTCTTCATTTCTGAAGAGGTTTTTTATAATGTGCTATTTAGTTTAAGCTTCGAAAGGATCAATGGAAACAAATGATTTTCCACCAGCTTTTTTCGTAAACTTTACTAAACCATCTACACGTGCGTGTAATGTATGATCTTTTCCTGCGTAAACATTTTCACCAGGATTGTGTCTTGTTCCTCTCTGTCTAACTAAAATGTTACCAGCGATTGCAGCCTGACCACCAAAAATCTTAACACCTAATCGTTTTGATTCTGACTCTCTACCGTTTTTCGAACTACCTACACCTTTCTTATGTGCCATTGTCTAAGGTTTTAAATATTATTATACTTAATGGGTCAGCTTATTTAGCCACACCACCATCTAATTCGTCTTGCCATTTCTGTAACTCGTCCCATTTACCATCAGCAGCTAATTGTGCTTGCTTTGGCCAAGTATCTGTTACATGATTTCCACGTACATCAGCAATAATTTCAGAAATTTTTGCTGAATCAGTTTTTGCTAGCTCTGCAAAAGTAGAAATACCTGCAGCACTTAAAGTTTCGGCAATTTTTGGTCCGATACCTTCAATCTTCTTCAAATCGTCACCTTTACCTGTAGCTTTTTTAGCTTTTGGCTTAGCTGCAACTGGAGCGGCTTTAGCTTCTTCTTTTTTAGCTTTTGGTTCAGCTTTCTTAGCTTCTGCTTTTTTAGCTCCTTTTGAAATGATAGATTCAATTACAATCTCAGTTAAAGATTGACGATGTCCATTTTTCTTTCTGTAACCCTTACGTCTTTTCTTATGAAAAACGATTACTTTGTCACCTCTAAGGTGTTTAACGACTTTAGCCTCTACTGCGGCTCCGTCTATAGCCGGGGCGCCAACAGTAACGTTCGATCCATCAGCCAAAAGAAGTACATTGTCAAAAGTGACTTTCTTACCTTCTTCTACCTGTAAACGGTGAACGTACACTTTCTGGTCTTTTGCAACTTTAAATTGCTGCCCTGCCATCTCTACAATTGCGTACATATTGTTAAATGTAAAAATTAAACCTGATGGATTTTTTCCATAGGCGGGTGCAAATATAATTCTTAATCATGAATTTACAAGCGTTTTTTAAGATTTTTAATTACGCTTATTTTTGGTGGTATTTGAACTTTTGAAAAGTTGCATAAATGATAGTGTCAACACCAAACTAGTCGTAAAACCCATAGTTGCAACAACTAAAAATACAATGGCCTCAAAACTTCGATACGTATTTGCCCAACGCGTTGATAGTTCTTCTAGAAAACCCGGCTGAAGCTCAGTAGAATATATCGCGAAAAATATGGTGAATATTAATGTCGCAACCCCACCTGTAATTAAACCAGCCATAAAACCAGTTGCATAAGAAAAAGAGCCCCCTTTTTTTAGTTTAAAATACTTGATGGCTTCAAAAATTGCAAATCCAGTAATGATTGTATTAAAAAGACTGTAAAACACGTTGGTATGCAATCCCAGTAGAGATAATATTAAAAAGTAAGCAATTAAACACCCACTAGCTGCAACTCCAAATCGAATAGGTAAGGCATAGTTATTCATCTTTGAAAATATTTTTTTTGTTTAGACATTTAAGATAATGAATAAACAACAATAACTTTGATAAAAATTGTTAAAGAATACATATCTTGAGGATTGTTCCTACAAAATGGCTTTTTGACGTAACAAAACGATAATAATACCTACTAATAGTTCGGAATATTTAAAAAAATGCTAATGAAACACAAACTACTATTGGTCACGGCCATATTATTTAATGGATTATTAGCCTTCGCACAAGAGGTTAATTTTGAAGAGTATGACTTAAATAATGGCCTTCACGTAATTTTACATCAAGATAATACGGCACCTATTATCTCAATTTCTGTTCTTTATCACGTAGGCTCTAAAGATGAGGACCCAGAACGCACTGGTTTCGCACATTTTTTCGAGCATCTACTTTTTGAAGGTACTGAAAACATAGAAAAAGGAAAATGGGATCAAATCGTATCATCAAATGGCGGTTCTGGAAATGCCACTACAGATGAAGACAGAACATATTATTATGAGGTTTTCCCATCAAACAATTTACAATTAGGCCTTTGGTTAGAATCAGAAAGAATGTTGCATCCTGTCATTAACCAAAAGGGGGTCGATACGCAGAATGAAGTTGTAAAGGAGGAAAAAAGGCTGCGTGTAGATAATTCACCTTATGGTAAGTTTATTGAAAACATAAAGAAGAATCTCTTTAAAAATCATCCTTATAAGGAAACCGTAATTGGCAAAATGGACCATTTAGATGCTGCTACTCTAGAAGAATTCATAGCATTTCAGAAAAAATTCTATGTCCCTAATAATGCCGTATTGGTGATTGCAGGCGATTTTAAAAAAGAGAATGCTAGAAAGCTGATTTCAGATTATTTCAGCACCATCCCTAAAGGTCAAGAAATTTCTAGAAACTTCCCTAAAGAGGAACCTATTTTAGAACAAATCAACGCAAAAACTTACGACCCAAATATTCAAATTCCGGCTACAATGATTGCTTATAGAACTCCCGGACTTAAAAATAGAGACAGTCAGGTATTAGATATGATATCTACTTATTTAAGTGATGGACCTTCATCTAAACTCTACAAGAAAATAGTTGACGAACAAAAGCAAGCATTACAGGTAGGCGCTTTTCCTGCTACACAAGAAGATTACGGCATGTATATTGTTTTTGCCTTGCCTGTAGGGGAAACCAGCTTGGAAATGCTTAACACAGAAATGGAGGAAGAAATCGAGAAATTGAGAACTAATCTTATATCTGAAAATGATTATCAAAAACTACAGAATAAATTTGAAAATCAATTTGTGAACAGTAATTCTAGTGTTGAAGGCATCGCAAATTCTTTAGCTGAATACTATATGCTTTATGGCGATACTTCTTTGATAAATAAAGAAATAGAAGTTTACAGATCTATCACTAAAGAGGAAATAAAAGAAGTAGCCAACAAATATTTAAATCCTAATCAAAGATTGGTGTTAGAATACCTACCTGAACAAAATACTGCAAACTAAAAAATTATGAAAACTACATATATATTATTATTCACCCTTTTCTGCTTCTTCGCCTTACAAGCGCAAGTAGACCGTTCTATTATGCCAACACCGGGTGCGGCGCCAGAAATTAATTTAGGCGAACCCGAAACTTTTAATCTAAATAATGGCTTAAAAGTCTTAGTTGTTGAAAATCATAAATTACCTAGAGTATCCATTCAATTGTCAATAGATAATCCACCTATTTTAGAAGGTGATAAGGCTGGCGTTGCCAGTTTAACAGGAAGCCTACTAGGCAAGGGCTCTAAAAACATTGCCAAAGATGAATTCAACGAAGAAATTGATTTTTTAGGCGCTCGACTTAGCTATAGTTCACAAGGTGCTTACGCTCAATCTCTTTCTAAATATTTTCCTAGGATGATGGAACTTATGGCCGATGCTGCTATATATCCAAACTTCACACAAGAAGAATTTGACAAGGAAAAAGATAAAATTCTTGCAGGACTTAAAGCTGAAGAAAAGGTAGTTTCTGCTATATCAGGTAGAGTACAACGCGCACTAGCCTATGGGAAAAACCACCCATATGGGGAATTCGCTACTGAGAAAACTGTAAATAATGTTACCCTTGCTGATGTAGAGGAATTTTACAGGGATTATTTTGTGCCTTCAAATGCCTATCTAATTGTAATTGGAGACGTAACCTTAGATGAAGTCAAGACATTGACAGACACCTTTTTCACCTCATGGACGAAGGCCGTACCGCCAAGTTTCAGCTATTCGGAACCTAAAAACGTACCGAACACACAGATAAATTTAGTTGACATGCCCAATGCTGTACAATCTGAAATTACCGTACAGAATATTGTTACCCTAAAAATGAAAGATGATGATTTTATTGCCGCATTATTAGCAAATCAAATTTTAGGAGGCGGTTCTGATAGTAGGCTAAACCTAAATCTTAGAGAAGATAAAGGGTTTACCTACGGAGCATATACTTCATTAGGAAATGACAAATACGCTCCTTCAAGATTCACAGCTTCAGCAGAGGTAAGAAACATGGTTACCGACAGTTCAATAGTAGAAATATTAAAAGAACTTGAGCTTATTAATGCTCAACCGGTCACTGAAAAAGAGCTTAAAACCACTAAAGCATTATATGCCGGAAGTTTTATAATGGCTTTAGAAAACCCACAGACCATTGCAAGGTATGCTTTGAATGTAGAAAAGGAAGATTTACCAAAAGACTTTTATAAATCATTTTTAGAAAAACTAGAGAACGTTAGTAAAGCGGATGTAGAACTAGCTGCCAAAAAGTATTTCAATGTTAACAATGCACGCGTTGTAGTAGTAGGAAAAGGAAGTGAAATTTTATCGAGTCTTGAAAATATTGATTTCCATGGTAAAAAATTACCTGTTTTGTCTTATTCTAAAACAGCCGATAGAATCGAAACTCCTGATTATAAAGCATCGGCACCTGAAGGCATTACAGTCAAAACAGTTATTGAAAAATACATTAAATCAATCGGAGGCAAAGCCAAATTGGAAGCCGCTAAATCTTACGCCATGACTGCTGCTGCAGAAATGCAAGGAATGAAGCTTGAGCTAGAAATGAAGAAAACCACTAATAATCAATTTATGCAGGATGTAAAAATGATGGGGAATTCGATGAGCAAGCAAGTACTTAATGGTGATAGTGGCTATATGGTAGCACAAGGCCAACGTAAAGATTTCTCAGAGGAGGAAGTCATGAAAATTAAAGAGGAGTCAGCACTTTTTCCTGAACTAAACTATGCGACACTTGAAGGAATATCATTAGAAGGCATGGAAATGGTTGGCGACAAAAATGCATACAAACTAAAGGTAAACGACAATAAATTGGCCTTTTACGATATAGAAACCGGACTAAAACTGCAAGAGGTTAATATAACCGAAATGCAAGGACAGCAAATGACAAGTACTTCTAACTTTGAAAATTACCAAGAAGTAGACGGAATTTTATTCCCATTTAAATTAATTCAAACAGTGGGGCCTCAAAATTTTGAGTTCATAGTTTCTGAAATTAAGATTAATGATGGTGTTTCCGCTATTGATTTTGAATAACATTTGAATTATTAAGTATAGAAAAACCCGCTATCTAGCGGGTTTTTTGTTTTTTCCTGAAAGGCTAAATTACTATCCTATCTTTCTTATTCTCGCTTCGCCAAAAATTAATCCTTTATCTACCTCTGGGTTACCTGAATAGTTTACATTAGTTTCACCATAGCATGTAACTTTTAATCGGTCCACAACATTCACCCTAAAGTTACTTTCACCGTAGGCGGTAATTTTAGTTTCGTCAGCAACCATACCTTCGGTATTTACTTCGCTTTCTCCATATGCTCTAAACACTTGGCGTGATACCGTGCCTTCACCAATTTCCAAATAACTGCTACCATAAATTGCAACGGTCATTTCATCTATAGAAACCGAGTCAAAATAAACTTTTGCCTCACCATACAAGGACATTTTAAAATCATCGGCATTAAAAAGATTTTTACATCTTACTATCTCTTCGCCTCTAATAGATAAATTCTCGAGCTTTCTATAGGTTACTGTAACCGATGCCATGGTACCATTATATAATGGCTTACTGCCTCGCCATTGATTACTAGATATACGCTCAGACTTTGTTACCATCTTAGCACCATCTAAGTACAATCGTAAGGTTCTACCCTCTACTTCTACGTTTATTTTATCTAATGAAATTTTTGCATTATCAATTACAACGCTTTCTTCATCACCTTCAACAAGGTTTACTTCAATATGCGGACTTACAATTAACTTATCAAATGATTTAACGTTATATGTTTTTTCTTGAGCTTGAATTCCGCCTATAATGAATACCAAGGTTAAAGCAGTAAAAATTAATTTTTTCATGAGTTCTAGTTTTTAATCTAATTACTTCTGTTAAAAGACAATACTATATTTTATTTGTTACAGTTGTTTTTGATTTAACCCCCACTAATTATTGTTTTTTTCGATTTACAAGCCATACACCAAACAAAATAATCAGTCCGCCTAATAACTGAACCATTGAAATTCGTTCACCATCTAAAAAGCCCCATAATACTGCTACAAGAGGTATTAAGTATGTTACGGACGCTGCAAAAACCGGGCTAGAAAGCTTGATAAGCTTATTAAATAATATGTTCGCCAATGCTGTACCCAATAATGCCAATGCCAACAGATACCAAACTGCTTGCTGCATAGCAGCACTATCTACAAAATGACTGAAAACCCCTGAATATATAAGCAAAATTAAAGCTGGAAAAAAAGATACTCCAAAACTTGCAGTCGTTACCGCCAATGGGCTTAAATGTGATAAGTGCTTTTTAATGATATTGATATTAAAGGCATAGCCTAATGCAGAAAAAATAATAAAGAACGAATACCAATAGTTTTGATTGATGTTATTCTCCATTCCTGCAGCGATAAGCACTACAGTTCCTAATAGCCCAATAAACACCCCCAGAATCTGCCGGCCTTTTAAGGCTAGTCCAAAAAGAGCAATTCCGACCAAAGTGGTGAACAATGGCGCAACAGAATTTAAAATCGATGTAATGCCACTACTTATTTCCGTTTGCGCTAAAGCAAAGAAAAATGGAGGAAAAAATGAACTACACAGACCAGCAACAACCACCCATTTCCAATCGGCTTTTTCTAGAGTTTTCAATGACTTAAAGCCTATTAAAAAAAGTAAAAGGGAAGCAAATAAAATACGTAGCCCCCCAACTTGAATAGGTGTAAAGCCCAACAATGATTTTTTAATCAGAATAAAAGATGAACCCCATATCATTGATAGAATAATAAGGTAACCCCACTTTTGATCAATATTTTTCAACTCCTTAAATTTTAAGCAAAAGTGGCTTTTTTTCTAAGATAATGATTGGTCTAAGCTCTTATTTTAATAATTGTTTACGGTATGCATTTTCGATATTTGCTATCTTTACAAAAGCATCTTTTTAAGTATTACTTTTTATTAACCATAAAATGTTAAAATGAAAATCAACTATTTACTTCTAAACATTATTATGTTCTGTTTAACAGCAAATATTTTGGTAGCTCAAGACACTTCTAACACAATTACTGTAATTAAATCTGCCTCATCTACAGTCGTTACTCTCGAAATTGATGGTATGGCTTGTCAAGAAGGTTGTGCAGACAAGATAGCTTCGAACCTAAATGAAACAAAAGGTGTTATCTCAGCAGAAGTTAGTTTTAAAGATAAAAATGGAGTTGTCACTTTCGACCAAAATTTAGTTTCTATTGAAGATTTGAAATCTGTAATAACGAGCACCAAAGTAAAGGATTACGAGTATACTATAAATTCAGTTACCACTAAAGATAAAAATTAAAATGAAAAAATTATTTACACTTCTAACTATCGTCGGCCTACTAAGCATAACCTCATGTAAGGAATCTAAAAAGGCAGAAGAAACTTCACGAATGGAACAAGTTATGGACATTCATAATGAAGTAATGCCAAAAATGGGAACTTTAGGTAAACTAGTAGGGCAATTAAAACCTATAGCAGATTCACTTGGCGCAGAGTCTATAGAAGCAAAAGCGATGAAAGATTTACAACAAGCAAATAAATCTATGATGGATTGGATGCAAGGTTTTGGAAATCGTTTTGATCCTGAAGAAATAATGAACGGAAAAGAACTTTCTGAAGAAAAAGAGCAATGGCTAAAGGAAGAAGAAGTGAAGGTTAAAAAAGTGAAAGAGGATATCAATTCTAGCATTCAACGTGCTGAAGAAATTTTAAAAAAGCAATAAACAATTCTAGGAGAACTTAGAGAATTAAAAAGGAAGATTAGATAAATCGACATTTCCACCTGAAATTATAATTCCCACTTTTCTATTTTTTAAAGCCTCTGGGTTCTCTTTAGATTGCCTAATAACTGCAGCTAAAGTTACCGCGCTAGATGGTTCAATGATAATTTTCATTCGTTCCCAAACAAGTTTCATTGCGGCTATAATTTCATCTTCATGTACTCTAATTATTCCGCTAACCAGCTCCTTTATTATAGGAAAATTAATATCACCTAATGTAGTTTTGAGCCCGTCTGCAATGGTATTAACGGTGTCATTACCTTCAATTTTTCCACTCAATAAAGAACGATAAGCATCATCTGCCTCAAAAGGCTCTGCTCCATATACTTTACAATTATCCCCAAAATATTTTGCAGCTAACGCCGAGCCTGCTATGAGTCCGCCTCCACCAACAGGACAAAAAATAAAATCTAAATCAGGATGTTCTTTTAGTAATTCTAAAGCAGCTGTACCTTGACCTAGTATAACATTCGCATCGTTAGAGGGATGTATAAATGTTGCACCAGTCTTTATGGCAATTTCATCTGCTAAAGCCTGCCTAGCCGGCACTGTTGGCTCACACAAATAAATATTGCCACCGTATTCTTTTACGCCAACTTTTTTAACTTCTGGCGCTGTATTTGGCATAACGATATGCGCAGTTATACCAACACTTTGTGCTGCCAAAGACAATGCTTGGGCAAAATTACCAGATGAATGTGTTACCACTCCGTTTTTCTTCTGTTTCTCCGATAATTGCAAAATTGCATTTGTAGCACCTCGCATTTTATAAGCACCTGCCCTTTGAAAATTCTCACATTTAAAAAAGAGATTTGCATTTACTTCCCTGTCTATTAATCTAGAAGTAAGCACTGCGGTATTATGAATAAATGGCTGTATTCGCTTATGACAGTTTAAAAGATTATCTTTTGTCATCATAGTATACAATTAGTTTTTCCACCTAAGGGTTTCTATAATTCCCCTAATATCATTCTGAAGATATGATGCCGCCGGTAGAATAGAATCATAATTAGGTTTTGTATAAAAATAAACCGAGCCCGTAAGAAAATGATTGACACTATCAGTTACAAAAAACTGTGACTGTGAAGCAGCATTGCCCTGAACTTCAAATAAAGCTCCGTATATCTTTTCATCAGGGTTTACGTAAGGTTGCTCCACAATATTATCTGCTTTTACAGCATGCTCGTAACTAAGTCGTTTTGAATCGTTGATTAGTTGTTCCAAATTATTATCTACTTTCTTATAGCTAAGAAAAATAGCTCCCTTCATTTCTGGATACGAAATGGTATATGCCTTATCTCCATTCAACTTAGCCACTGCTAGCTGATTATATTTAAAACTAAAATTTTCAGTTTCTAAATCTGCTAACTTACCTTGCGGATACTCTAAACGAATTTTAGCCTTTGGTTTAGGAATGGGCTCATCTTGACAGCTCATGACAAAAAGAACTACACTCAAAATACCTACTAACGATTTAAGCTTCATGGGGCAGGGTTACTTTTATTTGTTTCAATCTTTTTTTATCCATACCCTCAACCATAAAAGTATAAGATTCAAATAATATCTTTTCACCTCGTTTTGGAAAGCTTCCTGCTTTCTCTAAAACAAAACCTGCAAGGGTTTCTGATTCTCCTTTATTTTCTTCAAAGATATCGCTGTCCTCTAATTTTATTACACGATAAAAATCTTTAAGTGGAGTTTTGCCTTCGAAAACATAATTAAAATCATCCAATTTAGAAAAAATCAAATCTTCATCATCAAATTCATCACTAATATCACCAACTATTTCCTCAATAATATCTTCTAATGTGACCAACCCTGAAGTACCACCATATTCATCTACTACAATTGCCAAGTGATTTTTCTTTTCCTGAAATTCTGCCAATAAATCATCAAGCTTCTTATTTTCAGGAACAAAGTATGGTTCACGTATCAACGTCATCCAATTGAAAGTCTTTCTATCTAAATAAGGCAACAAATCTTTCACATATAAAACGCCTTTAACCGTGTCTATGTTTTCACCAAATACAGGAATACGAGAATAACCGTTTTTCTTTATTTCACCTATAACTTCTAGAAACTTCATCTGCTCATTAAGGGCAAAAATATCGATACGAGGGCGCATTACCTGTTTCGTATCTGTATTACCAAAGGTCACGATACCCTCTAAAATTTTCTTCTCTTCTTTGGTCGTATCGCCATGAGAAGTCAAATCTAATGCTTGAGACAAATGATCTATACTCAAATTCGATTTCTTTTTGCCTAGTTTGTTGTATAAAAACAATGTTCCTGAACGCATAGGTAAACTTAATGGCGAAAAAACAAAATCTAATACACGCAATGGAAATGCCATTAAATGCGAAAAACTCATTCTATTTCTATTAGCATAGACCTTAGGTAGAATTTCACCAAACATTAAAATTAGAAAAGTCGCTACAACTACTTCAAGTAAAAATCGCACAGATACTACTCCAAATAATACTTGATTAACATTTTTGAACAATGTATCTCCAATAATGCTGAACAATAAAACAACACCAATATTAATGGCATTATTGGCAATCAATATGGTAGCCAGTAGTTTTTTTGGGCGCTCAAGCAACTTAATAAGAATAGTACTTTTTGCCGATTTTTCATCTTGTAATTCTTTTATTTCATTTGGCGAAAGACCGAACATTGCCACTTCAGCGCCAGAAATAAGAGCAGAGCACATAAGCAATACACATAGTACGATTATATTAATTGTAAACACACCGTTTACAGCCAATGAAGTCACTAAAAACGGAAAGGGGTCTGGGTCCAATAGTATCTATTATTTATTATTAAAAAGGAAGATCATCCTCGGCCTCTTGGCTTAAAGGTGCAGGAGCCTTAACTGGCTTACTGTTATCATTACTTGCTTTTGGGGTAATAGAAACAGAACTGTTATCATTTGCCCCAGCATCTTTTTTGGTGGTTAAAAAGGTGAAATCTGTTACATGTACTTCAGTACTATATCTTGTGTTACCATCTTCACCTTGCCATTGACGATTTTTCAACCTTCCTTCGACATATACTTTATCGCCTTTACTTAGGTATTTTTCGCAAATTTCGGCAGCTTTGTTTCTAACTACAATGTTATGCCAGTCGGTATTAGTAACTCGCTCACCAGTAGATTTATTGGTGTATGTCTCATTTGTGGCAATTGGAAATCTACCAATACTGCCGCCTCCTTCAAAATAATGCATTTTCACCTCATCACCTAAATGTCCAATCAACATTACCTTATTTAATGTACCGCTCATAACTTAAAGATATAAAAATCAAAAGTACTAAAATTTAAACGCTTTAATAAAATCTGCAATTAAAACAGGCACAGGAAAATTCTTGATTTTTTCAAAGGAAATTTGATTCGGAATTTCAGTGTTAGTGTTTAATATCCAAAATTTAGTGTGTAAATGCTGATGTGATAACTTATGGATGATAGCAACCTCATTAAATTCGATTAATTCAATTTCGCCATTACCTTCAAATAATTGCTTATACCTATTATCTACATCTTCAATTTCTAACATAGAATTTGATTCAATTAATGGAAACTCCCATAAATTTTGCCAAATACCCTTTCCTTTTCTCTGTTGAAGATTTGTAAATCGATTTCCGTCTGCATCAATATATATAGGTATAATATAATTAAAGAATCGATTTCTCACTTTTGTCTTTTTCAGCTTTACGGGCAATTGACCAACAATTCCTTTTTGCAGCGCTACACAGCTTTCATTTAAAGGACAGTGTAAACAAAGTGGTTTTTTTGGTGAGCATTGTATAGCACCAAACTCCATTATACCTTGATTATAATCTCTTATATCATTGACATCCATTACTTTTTCAGCCAATGATTTAAAATACTTTATGCCTTCAGCACTATTAATTGGGATATCGATTCCGAAATATCTAGATAAAACTCTGTACACATTACCGTCTACTACTGCTTGAGGTTCGTTAAAACATATAGAAGAAATGGCACTTGCAGTATAATCACCCACACCTTTCAACTTTAAAAGCTCGTTATAGGTATCTGGAAACTCTCCATTATATTGATTAACGACAATTTTTGCGGTAGCATGTAAATTTCTAGCCCTAGAATAATAGCCCAAACCTTGCCAAAGTTTTAAAACTTCTTCTTCACTTGCATTGGCCATATGATGTACAGTTGGAAATTGCTCAACAAACCTTAAGTAATACGGTGCTCCCTGGGCTACCCGAGTCTGTTGAAGAATAATTTCTGAAAGCCATATTTTGTACGGATCTAAAGATTTGCGCCATGGTAATGAACGCTTATTTTGATGATACCAATCTAAAATTATACCCGAAAATGACATGCTCTTCAATACTAAGTGATAAAAGTAGCAGTTTATATACTTAAAATTAACCCATTAGAAAGAAAGATTGAATTTAATTTATATATTTGCAACCCGAAAAAACATACAGAAAATCTAATATTGAAAGATGACGAAAGCGGAAATTGTATCGAAAATCTCAGATAAGCTGGGAATTGAAAAAGGAGATGTACAAGCTACAGTTGAATCCTTTATGGAAGAGGTAAAAACATCATTGGAAAGTGGTGATAATGTATACCTTAGAGGTTTTGGAAGTTTTATTATTAAAACCAGAGCCGAAAAGACCGGTAGAAATATTTCCAAGAATACAACCATTAAAATACCCGCTCACAACATTCCAGCATTTAAACCTGCAAAGGTTTTTGTAGAAGGAGTTAAGAGCAACGTACACGTAAAATAATTAATCTTAAAAAAAGAACTTTATGCCAAGTGGTAAGAAAAGAAAGAGACATAAGGTAGCTACACACAAGCGCAAGAAGCGTAGAAGAGCTAACCGACACAAGAAAAAGTAGTTTTATAACTACTTTTTCTTTTTACGTTCATTGACATAGAGATCCATATATTGGATTTCGGCAGGTACAATGGTATCTGTCTATGGTATTGTTTAATCAGTTCGTTCCCTACATTTAGTTGGAACGACTAAAAATATATTCAGGTGAATAGAGAATTAATCGTAAGATCTAGTTCCCAAGCCGTTGACTTTGCCTTGCTAAAGGACGGAAAACTCACTGAACTGCATAAAGAAGAAAATAGTAATGATTTTTCTGTAGGCGATATTTTTCTCGCTAAAATCAGAAAACCGGTAACCGGTCTCAATGCTGCGTTTGTTAACGTTGGTTATGAGAAAGATGCATTTTTGCATTACCATGACCTTGGTCCTCAATTATCTTCAATGCTTAAGTTCATAAAACAAGTGAGCTCAGGAAAATTACAGGATTACTCCTTAAAAAGCTTTCCATTCGAGACCGATATTGACAAAAACGGTGTAATAACCGATGTCATTAAAGCCAACCAATCCTTATTGGTTCAAATTGTAAAAGAACCTATATCTACTAAAGGACCAAGAATTAGTTCCGAGCTATCAATTGCCGGACGTTACTTGGTAATGGTTCCTTTCTCAGACCGTGTTTCTGTATCCCAAAAGATAGAAAGCAAGGAAGAGAAAGACAGATTAAAACGTCTAGTTAGAAGTATTAAACCAAAAGGATTTGGTGTAATAATTAGAACAGTTGCAGAAGGACAAAAAGTTGCGGAGCTGGACAAAGATTTAGAAAACTTGCTGAACAAATGGACAGCAATGTGTAAAAAATTAAATCGTGCTCAAACACCATCAAAAGTATTTGTTGAACTTAATAGAGCATCTTCAATTTTAAGAGATGTATTTAATGATAGTTATACGGGTATTCATGTAGATGACCTTACTTTATATAATGAAGTTAAGGAGTACGTGGCAGAAATTGCTCCAGACAAGGAGAATATCGTGAAGCACTATGACTCTAGTGTACCTATTTTTGAGAAATTTGGTATAGAAAGACAAATAAAAACTTCTTTTGGCCGAACTGCCACTATGAGCAAAGGTGCCTATTTAATTATAGAGCATACTGAAGCACTACATGTAGTAGATGTGAATAGCGGAAATAGATCCAATAAAGCTAAAAACCAAGAAGACACTGCCCTTGAGGTTAATCTTTTGGCAGCCACAGAAATTGCAAGACAATTGCGATTACGAGATATGGGAGGCATTATTGTAGTTGATTTTATCGACATGGTAAAAGCACAACATAGAAAGAGGCTTTTTGAACATCTTAGAGATGAGATGAGTGATGATCGCGCCAAACACAAAATACTACCTCCTAGTAAATTTGGTTTGATTCAGATTACCCGACAAAGGGTACGCCCTGAAATGAATATTAAAACAACCGAAGAGGACCCTAATAATGCAGGGAAAGAGGTGGAAGCACCTATTGTTTTAATAGACAAAATTACAGTGGATCTTGAAAAACTCCTAAAAGGGCCAGCAAAGGACAATAGTATAACACTAAATATACATCCTTTTATAGCGGCCTATATAACTAAAGGATTTCCATCTATGAGAACAAAATGGTTCTTAGAATACAAAAGATGGATCAAAATACAACCACGTGATGCGTATACGTATCTTGAATACCGTTTTAAGAACAAAGACGGCAAAACAATATATTAAGTAAAAAAAGCGACTTCCTAACGGAGTCGCTTTTTTTGTTTAGTATTTTTGAGAAATATGAATCAGAAAACAAAAGGATATACCATTCGAGAAGCGACAAAAAAAATAGAGAGTTATTGCGCCTATCAAGATCGTTGCCATAAAGAGGTTAATGGCAAACTGAAAGAAATGGGTATGATTCCGCTAGCTATTGATACTATAATCGGTCAGCTTATCGAAGATAGATTTTTGAACGAGGAACGCTTTGCCAAGAGTTTTGCTAGAGGTAAATTCAATATAAAAAAGTGGGGAAAGAATAGAATTGTCAACGAATTAAAATTTAGAAACATTTCTAAATACAACATAACTACTGCTTTAAAAGAAATAGACCCTCAAGAGTATTTAAATACCTTAGACACCCTAGCAATAAAAAGATTAGGGCAAATTTCAGAGTCTAATATTCAAAAAAGGAGGAAAAAACTAGCTGATTATCTACTTTATAGAGGATGGGAAAGCCACCTAGTTTATGAGAAATTACAAGAACTCATAAAATAAAATTCATCTTAATTTTTAACAAATGCTTCAAGATTTTTGTTGGTTCTAGAAATCGCCTCTTCATTCTTCCAATCTATCCAATTTTGACCTTTCAATTTACGCATCAGCACGTCGTAATAACGCATAATCAATATATTATAGGAGGCTTTAGCTAAATTTTTTGGATTACGTGACATAGCACGAAGGCTCATTGAAAACCCAGGAGATTTATACTTCATGTAGTGCCAATATCCTTCAGGCATATATAAAACTTCACCATGCGAAAGTGTAGTCTTAAATCCTGAAGCTTTTTCTAATACCGGCCATTTTTTATAATCGGGATTAGAAAAATCTATACTTTCATGCGTAATTAATGAATGTGGTACTTTATAAAGATTCTTTGTTTCCTCTTGCGGGAATAGAATGACCTCTTTTTCTCCATCAAAATGAAAATGAAATATGTTTGCCAAGTCAATATCATAATGCATGAAGGTGTACGAATCTTTACCCCCAAAAAATAACATAGGCAGTCCCTTAAGTAGTTTCAATCCAAAATCAGGAAAAGTATAATCCTTCTGTAACTCGGGCACTTCTTTTAAAATATTCCAAAGAAATATTCTATATTTAGTCGGCTCGCGCTTCAATAAATCGACATAATCAGCCATCTTCATTTTAGCATGTGGCTCGTTAAAACCATCTTTATGCTGTACTGGTCTGTTATCATACAGAGGCACCGTAATGTCACCCGCAACACTTTTTATGTACGACAGATTCCATTTGTCAAAAGCCGGCCAACCTTCAATAGCCCTTTGTATAACTACAGGCTTTTGAGGTTTAAAATAGTTCTCGATAAAATCTTCCTTGGTAATATTATTTACCCTTGGAATTTCTGCTAACTTCAATTACTCATGGTTTTTTTAGGGAAGCCAAAGGTAATTAACGAATAGAAAAGATATTCTTAAAAATGTATTAATGTAATACTAATCGATAATTTTAGCCTTTTGCTTAGCAGTTTCATTACGCTCGATAGAATGACCCGGTCGAGACCATTTAGGTTTTTCACCCATTGCCTGTAATTGCGAATCTGTTGCTTCTACTGTTTTTGGCTGAGAGACTTTTGTAAATGGTTTTTGAGGATTCAAACCCAACATTTTGAACATGGCCATATCTTCATTTACATCTGGGTTTGGCGTAGTCAACAATTTATCACCTGCAAAAATTGAGTTTGCACCAGCGAAGAAGCACATTGCTTGACCTTCTCTACTCATTTGAGTACGACCTGCGGACAAACGAACCTGAGTCTCCGGCATTACAATTCTTGTAGTAGCCACCATACGTATCATCTCCCAGATAGATATTGGCTCAATATCTTCCATAGGTGTTCCTTCAACAGCAACTAGCGCATTAATAGGAACAGATTCTGGTTGAGGGTTCAAAGATGTTAAAGCAACTAACATGCCCGCTCTATCTTCTAAAGCCTCACCCATACCAATAATACCACCGCTACAAACAGTTACATTACTCTTACGAACGTTTTCTATAGTATCTAAACGGTCTTCAAATGCGCGTGTAGAAATAACGTCTTTATAATAATCTTCAGAAGTATCTAAATTATGGTTGTAGGCGTAAAGTCCGGCTTCTGCCAAACGCTTTGCCTGATTTTCGGTAATCATGCCCAATGTGCAACATACCTCCATATCTAATTTATTAATAGTTCGAACCATTTCTAAAACTTGGTCGAACTCAGGGCCATCTTTTACGTTTCTCCAAGCGGCACCCATACAAACTCTTGAGCTCCCAGATGCTTTCGCACGTAATGCTTGAGCCTTAACTTGAGAAACAGCCATAAGATCATTACCTTTAATATCGGTATGATAACGAGCTGCTTGAGGGCAATACCCGCAATCTTCAGGACAACCACCAGTCTTTATTGAAAGTAACGTAGAAACTTGTACCGTATTGGGGTCATGATTCTTTCTATGTACAGTTGCAGCCTCATAAAGAAGCTCCATTAAAGGCTTATTATATATTTCTAGAATTTCCTCTTTTGACCAATTATGTCTTGCTTCGCTCATATAATCTCATATTCTTTCTGCCCCAAAAATAGTGGAATTCTAGTTTATATCTTAATTATACGATTTTTAAAATCAGGATAATGAAAAATTATTTGCCCTCTTTATTCTTAGTTGCACCTGAAGATTTAGTTTGTTCTTCAATTGACTCGGAGGCAACTTCTTTGCCTTTTAAATATTCAGGTAACTGCATTCCTGCCATATTAAACATTTCTTGAAGTGGCGGTACCGATTTATACATGCCAGAAATGAAATTAGCCGTAGAACTTTTTCCATCTTCTCCTTTGGATCCAGAATCCCAAACGGTCACTTTATCAATTTTAATATTTTTAATAGCTTCAGCCTGAGTTCTAACCAATTCTGGAAGCTTATCAGCAATCAATAATAGTACGGCATCTTTTGGACTATTACCTGCCGCTTTAACTATTTCATCTAAACCTTGCGCTTGCTTCGTCAAAACCTCTAAAAGCCCTTGTGCCTCGGCCTGTGCCTTAAATAAGATGGCATCTGCCTCCCCTTTAGCAATACGTCTTGTTCTTTCAGCATTAGCTTCAGCATCAATCTCAACCTTTTTCTTATCTATTTCGGCCGGAACGACAATATCAGCCATTTGAGAACTACGAACACGCTCTGCTCTTGCTAATTCGGCCATTTGCTCAGCTGCATATGATTCTTCCAATGCTTTAGCAGTTTGTACCTTTTCTGATGCAATCGCGGTTCGTTCTGCTTCCGCTTCACGTTGACGACGTAATGAATCTGAATTAGCCACATTGATTTTTGCGATGTTCTCACCCTCTACCGCTTTTGCATTTGCAGCTGCAACTTGAGTACGTTCATCTTGTACTGCATTTGCCTCACCAATAGAACCATCTCTGTTTTTTTCTGCAACTGATTTACGTGCCGCGTTTATAGCATGTGCAGCCGCCTCTTTACCTAATGCCTCTATATAACCAGACTCGTCAACAATATCAGTAATATTTACGTTAATCAGCTTAAGACCAACTTTCTTCAATTCTGATTCTACACTCTGTGAGATATTGGTTAAAAACTTATCTCTATCTGAGTTTATTTCTTCAATATCCATGGAAGCTACAACCAAACGTAACTGACCAAAAATAATCTCTTGTGCTAATTCTTGAATTTCATTTTGTCCTAATCCAAGTAAACGCTCTGCAGCATTTTGCATAATACCAGGCTCCGTAGATACCCCTATAGTAAATCTTGAAGGTACATTTACACGTATATTCTGCTTACTTAAAGCATTTACCAAATTAACCTCGATAGAGATGGGCGTCAAATCTAAAAATTGATAGTCTTGAATTACCGGCCAAATAAATGCTGCACCACCATGAATACAACGCGCAGAATTACCACCGCCTACTTTACCATATACTACAAGAATACGATCTGAAGGACATCTTTTGTACCTTCTGATAAAGGAAATTATAATGATAAAGAAAAAGAGAATTGCAAATCCGATAGCAATCAAAGATGCACCTCCACCTAATTGTAATGGTAATAGCATAGGGTTATTTATTTAATAGTTCAACGATTAATATTCCATTTGCGGTCACCTGCTTTACACGCACCACATTGCTTTGTGTTAAATCTTGATTTTCATCTGTTAAGGCTTCTAATTCTCTTAACGTGCCTTGTACATTAATACTCACCTTACCAATTCTAGATCTATTGGCGCCTATAGTTAAGTAAACTTCCCCTACTTGATTCAGCGCATTACTCAATTTTAGTGTGCCACTACTCTGTAATTTGGCCAAATAATAAAAAAGGGATGCCATAGCAACCATCATTAATAAGCCACATATAACTGAAATAATTACTGTAAGAGTGTGAGAAAGCCCATTATCTAAACATGCAATGCCGGTCCATCCAAAAATGGTAAAAAAGCCTGTTAAATTTTTAAAGGATAAAAACTGAAAACCTACCCCGTGGTCACCATCAATATCAGTATCTACATCTCCGCTCATTTCGTCTGCATCTCCCCCAAAAAGAGTCATAACCAAAAAAATCAATAAAAAGCAAGATGCAATACAAGCAACTACCCAGTATACTTTCTCAAAAACAGTTAATGCAGTAAACCAAGTTTCCATAAAAATCCTATTTAGTTGATATTTGAAAGATAGTACTTAAAGCTAATTAGAGAAAAACTTCAAGCGTTTTTATTTGGAAGCCTCGAATTAGCTATTAACTTTTAGACAACAAAATACTTACTGCATTTCCGCCAAAACCAACAGAATTCACCATCACTTTCTTAATGTTTTTTTTTACCCCTTCTTGTTTTAAAAATGGCACCGGTATGAATTCATTAAATTGAAGCATTAAAAGTGACATCTCTAGATTAAGCATACCCGAAGTAGCAAAAGTGTGACCTAACTTCCATTTGTTGGTTGTTAACGAAGGTATGTTGCTGCCAAAAACTTTCTGAATAGCATTATACTCTGATAAATCACCTTTTATAGTTCCTGGAGCGTGCATTACTATTGCATTAACCTCAGAAGGGTGTAAATCACCCAAGGCCATTTTCATCGATTTTTGAAAACAAACGGCATTTGCAGAAATGGATGTGTTGTGTTTTAAAATTTCAGTTGCATAGCCCAATCCATCAATTGTAGCTAAAGCATTTTTTACAACTCCTTTTTCTAAACACGCTACCGATGCTCCTTCGCCTAGAATCATACTGTTATTCTCCTTTTCTAAATTTAATGCTTGGCAAGGATAGTTTTGATTACGCTCTATTACCTTTGATAAATTATCTATCGAAGTCGAACCAGACTCGTCATATTTTGCATAGATTTTTAAAGCCTTCATTTGGGCTATCGTAAAATCAGTTAATGGTGCTTCACTTGCGCCTACCAAAAACTTATTGGCCATACCACTATTAATCCAAGCAACACCATTTAATACAGAATGTAAACCTGTGGAACAGGTAATGGAATGAGAAATTTCAGGACCTGTAGCTCCTAAATCATGGGACACCCACGAAGAGATATTACCTAACGTGGTGGTGGGCGAACTTAAAGTAGATGCTAAACCTGTTTCTAAAAACTCTGTATGAAATTGTTCGAATAACTTAGTTGCCCCTCTAGAAGAACCTAAATTGATTCCGAATTCTACATCGCTTTTCCATCCAGAATTTCTTACAGCCAATCTTGAAGCTACCATTGCATTTAAGACACTATCGTCTAATTTCCTGTACTTGGAATCAGATACACGAAGCTTCTCTACAAGTAATCTCCCCGATTTAGACATTGGCGCAACCCAAGACTTTTCACCATTATTATCTACCAATGAGAAACAATGTTCTTTATTTTGATAAGACTGCCAAGTTTCTTCTAATGTGCTACCTAAAGGTGAGAGTGATGCTATAGCTGTTATGGATATTTTCTCTTTCAAAATCGTAATCTAAATAGTTTCTAGTGCGGCTGTAATGGTTTCGTAAATTTTTTGAAGTTCGGAATTTGTAATTACATAAGGCGGTAGCACATAAATTGTATTACCGAGCGGTCTTAATAAAACCCCTCTCTCTACAAAGAAATCATATAAGTCATCACGTAAATTACCATAGCGCTCCATTTCTATGTTTAAGTCTATGGCCAGAATAACTCCCATCACTCTTACATTACCAACTTTTTCATGCTTCTCAATTCTTGTAGCAAAAGAATTATGGGCGCTTTCAATATATTTTCTTCTTTCTGCAATTTCAGGTGAATTTAAAAGTTCAATACCCGCTAAAGCAGCGGCACAACCAATAGGATGTGCACTAAATGTATGGGCATGAAAGAACCCTTTATGAACCTCATCACTTAAAAATCGATTAAAAACTGCTTGTGAACAACTTGTAATACTTAAAGGAAACATACCTGCCGTAAGTGCTTTACTTAAACAAATAATATCAGGTTTGTTTTCAAGATAATCTGAAGCAAAATTCCTTCCTGTTTTACCGAAACCGGTCATTATTTCATCGGCAATACTTAAAACATTATTTTCTTGACACAGATTAATTAATTCATCAAGACCTTTGGCCGAGTGAAACTTCATACCAGCTGCACCTTGAACTAAAGGCTCAAACACAAAAGCTGCACATTTGTTTTCTTGCAGAATTTTAGCTAGCCTACTTTTTACTTCCTGTATATTATTCTCTTGTGGTGTAGGTATTCGTACAACCTTCAAAAGAAATTTTTCAAAAGGACCGTTGTATGATGAAAGTCCTGATGCGCTCATGGCACCAAACGTATCGCCATGAAATCCATTTTCAAATGCTATAAGCGTATCTCTTAATTCACCCTTGTTATGATAAAATTGCAATGCCATTTTTATTGCCGCTTCAATTGCGGTAGAACCATTATCATTGAAAAAAATCTTTGCCTGATTTGCTGGCAAAATCTCCATCAATTTTTCAGATAACTCAATTGCTGGTTCATGTGTTAGACCGCTGAACATTACAAAATCCAACTTATTCATTTGCTTGGTCATTGCCGAAACAATATGCTTGTTAGAATGACCATACATTACCGTGTACCAAGAGGCTATACCATCAATATATTCTTTTCCATTCTCATCAAACAATAGCGCATCTTTAGCTCTAACAATAGCCAATTGCCGTTTATTCAACTTATGTTGCGTTAGCGGATGCCATAAGTGTTTTTTATCTCGAGTAGATAGATTTTCCACGGTCATAGAATTTATAATTCGTCATTTTATCTATCTTGCAAAGATCGGGAAATAAACCGCAACAAAGAGATGCCCTCAAAAAGAAACAAAAAAGCATTTTTAGATTTTTTCGAGTTAAAGAGTAGCTTGGTATTCCTAATCTTTTTGATAGTTACCTTTTTTATTCGTTTTCCCTTTTTCTTTCGAGATTATATTGACCGAGATGAAAGTACTTTTATTCTTTTAGGCCAATCGTGGGTAGATGGTTTTCTACCCTATACCCAATTATGGGATTTAAAACCTCCGTTAACTTTTGCTTTTTTTGCGGCAATTATATCTGTTTTCGGCAAAAGCTTTATTGCCATACGATTAGCAGGCGTTTTTTTAGTTGTCATTACTGCTTACTATACTTATAAGATAGCATTTTTGGTACTATCTAAAAAGGCTTCTATTATTGTTGGCTTGCTTTGTATTTTTCTTTTAAGTCTTTTCGGAAGCCTACAAGGCGTAATGTCAGAACATATTTGTATCGCGTTTTTTATACCAGCCCTCTATTTTTTACAAAGTAAAAAGACATTAGGTTTTACTTTCTTGGCAGGCTTATTAATGGGAGCTACCGTTATGGTGAAATTGAATATGGCTTTTCCTATATTCTTTATCGGCCTTTATCTTATTTACGAAGCATTATCCTCGAAAAAGCATATCAATTTGCTTCATGTAATATTATTTGGAGTGGGTGTTTTAGCTGTTATTTTTGCCACAATACTGCCTTACTATCTTTCTAACCAAGCCATTATTTGGTGGGAATCTGTGGTTTTAGCTCCATTAGAATACACAGAAGCCAGAAGGTATTCTATTTTTAAACTAGCTCCAATATTTGTCATTATTGGTCTTTTTCTTTTCTACGCTTATAAAAGCAGCAGTCTTAATTTCAGAAATAGAACGATACTAATATTACTAGTTGCTATTGCCGGTGTATTGGTGTCTTTTGTAAAAGGCGGAAGAATTAATGGCCATTACCTTATACAATTACACCCTATGCTATTGATTTTGGTTGCAATTGTCATTCAGAAACTGACCACAGCTTATAAGGCTAAAGTACCGAAATATGCACTACTCCTAGTTTTATTAATACCAGCGGAAAGTTATTTGGAATATGCCAATATTATAAAGAATAAATATGAACGCAACACCTTCTTTAATGGAGAGGGATTTTCTGTCCCTGCTTATATTAAAAACAAAAACTTAGAAACTAAAAACATATTGTTTTTTGAATACCATATCGGTTATTGGAATTTAGACACCTTACCGCCAACGATTGCTTCGACCCACCCTAGTAACATTTGTAGAGATGAACTTTTTACTTTCTTTGACAACCCAAGAAAAAATTCTATAGAAGAATTGAAATTTATTATGGAGGAATTACAACCAAAAACGATTGTCATACGCAAAGGCAGACGGATTTTGGACAAGAAAGAAATTGAAGAAAATGAATATATTGACGCGTATTTAGCCAAACATTATCACACATTTGCTACCGTTGAAAATGCAGAAATTCTACAACGTTTAGAGTGACCTTAATATGCCTTCAAACTTATCGGCATATTTTTTAATGACCTCTTTATCAAATTTTTCCTCTTCATCAATTCTACCTAATGATGATACCCCAGTTTTTAACAAAATAATATTTTCTGTTTGTGGATTAGATTCTCCACTAAACAGAACAGAAACTTCATATCCTTTATACTGCAACCAATTTATGGTCAATAAAGAATGATTAATACTGCCTAAATAATTTCTTGACACAACGACAACCTTATAATCTGGCATAATAATATCGAACAAAGTATCTTCCTCATTTAAGGGAACCAAAATTCCGCCAGATCCTTCTATTATTAAATTATTTTCTGTTTCAGGTTCATTGATATGAAATCTATCAATTCGAATACCATCGATTTCAGCAGCAGCATGCGGACTCATAGGAGATGTCAACTCATAACTACATGGGTGAAATTTGGTTTTACTATTCGAGATTAAACTTTTAACCCTGTCGGTATCTGAATTATCTAAATCTCCTGCTTGTATAGGCTTCCAATAATCTGCCTGTAAAGCTTCCGTAAAAATGGCCGAAGCAATAGTTTTTCCTACTCCTGTTGAAATTCCGGTAACAAAAATCTTCTGCATTCTGTTTTTACTTTAAGTTAGTGATCATACCACAATTTAGGCACTTATATTTTCTTTTTTCAAAAAATGGAAAAAGTTTATAAAAAACTCCTTTCCTATTATAATAGGCTTCTGATTTTTGAGCTTTACAATTTGGGCAAACAATTGGTTCGCCTTCATTATCAATAGCATAAGCCCTAATTTCATTATATATAGCTACTGCCCTTTCTTTATCTTTAGAATAAACCTGTAATTTAACACCACCAATAGCATTGCTGATTATAGGGTCTGAATTCAGCGTATTTTCATCTCTAAGAAATACCGGTATCCCCTCAGATTCAAGTTTCCCCTTCACTATCTGTACATCTGCTACATATTCAAAAGTGGCAAGTTGGTAAAATTTATCTTCCATATATATCTAAATAAAGCCCGCTAACAATTTTACTAAAAGACCTATTTCTTCTTTTGAATTAAAACTGTGTAAACAAATTCTAAGTCTTTCTTGCCCTTCTGGCACTGTTGGTGCAAGAATCGCTTTTACATTAAAGCCTTTGTCAATGAGTTTTTTAGAAACTAGTTTTGCTTTTTTTGAACCAGCAATAATACAACCTTGTATAGCAGTATCACTAGGTATAAAAAATTCATTTATCTTTTGAGAACTAATTTGCTTTTTGAAAAACTCAATGTTCTCTTTTAATATGTCTTTTGGCTCCTCACTCAATTCCTTAAAAAATGTATGCGCTGTTATTATAGATGCTAAAGTATGTGGTGTTAATGCTGTTGTATAGATAAAAGGTTTGGCGAAATTCACCAAATAATCTTTCAAATCTTCGGAACCTAATATAGCTGCACCGTGGCAACCAAACCCTTTTCCAAAAGTAACCGTTCTTGCAAATATCTCATTTTCAAGTCTTAACGCTGGTATTAAACCTTCACCGTTTTCCCCTAATACCGCAACTGCATGAGCCTCATCTACTATTAAATTATAACCATTCGCTTTGGTGTACTTTGCAAATCCTTTTAAATCAGGAGTATCACCATCCATAGAAAAAACACTTTCCGTAACTACATAAATAACCAGTTCATCATTCTTATTTCTATCAGAATTTAATTCTACTTTCTCTTTTAAACTATTTAGATCATTATGTGAAAAACTATACGCCTTCGCATTGCTCATACGTATACCTTCTCGAATACTGGCATGAACGAACTCATCATAAAAAATTAAATCTCCACGTTGCGGTATGGCACTAAACAACCCCATATTGGCATCATAACCAGAATTAAAGACAAGCGCGGCATTTGATTTATAAAATGTCGCCAATAATGGTTCTAGAATAGTATATAATTTATGATTACCCGACAATAGCCTTGATCCACCTGATCCGTTTGAAGCAACACTTTCGTTTAATAACAACTGAAACGTTTTTGAAAACAAGGTTTCATTTGTTGCAAAACCTAAATAGTCATTTGATAAAAAATCAATTAAACCATTTATAGCGTTTAATTGCCGAAAAGTCTCTTCCTTTTTACGGCTTGCTAAAATATTAAGCAATTTGTTGGGTATTTGGCTCATTCAACAAAAATAGCTTTTCTATGAAATGAAACTAACGTAATTAACGAATTGACAAAGTTTTTCTCACTATATACTTCAAAATATTCAAAATTCACCAAGCAAACCTCAATTTCAATACGAAATTCATTTCACATACCTGATTAATAACCACTTACAAAAATTAAAAAAATATTTTTATAGGATAAAATTAATGCCAGATGTTCTATTGACAAAGATATACCATACTTTTGCTTCTTTTTTTTAAAGAAATTTCCTACTTTGGAAATTGCTTATCTCAGTTTGTGATGATACTATGGAAGGGAATAATATTTTAGATAAAGAAAGAATTAAAACTTTAATGTCGTTCGATGTTATGGACACTCTTCCTGAATCCATATATGATGACATTACATCACTTGCAGCTTCTATTTGCAAAACCCCAATTAGTCTTATATCATTAGTAGATAATAAACGACAATTTTTTAAATCTCACCATGGTTTAGATTTCAATGGAACATCATTAGAAGATTCTTTCTGCAAACATATTATAAGTAATGACAAAGATTTAATGATTGTTGAAAACACTAATGATGATGAAAGATTTACGAATTATTCTCTAGTAAAAGAAAATCCAGGAGTTAGCTTTTATGCAGGTGCTTCACTAACCGCTTCGAATGGTAATCGTCTTGGGAGCTTATGTGTTATTGATTATGAAGCTCGAAAACTTAGTGAACAGCAAATAAATGGCCTTAAAACCCTAGCCAAACAAGTTGTAAAATTATTTGAGTTAAGAAGGTCAAAAAAGAATGAAGAAGATCAAAAAATAGATTTAGAAAGAAAAGGCAAACTATTAGAAAATATTGTAAAGGCTACAGAAATTGGTGTCTGGGAGCGTAATATTAAAGAAGACTCCATCATGCTCAGCGATGAAGCACTCCAAATAATTGGTTTGGATAAAGTGCCAATACATCATTTTAAAACCAATAAATGGTTAGGTCTTATTCACCCAGAAGATTTAGCCATGGTTAAGGAACAATTTTTGAATTGTTGCGATTACCAATCTGTAGGTTGTGAAATTCAGTACAGAATAATGCATAAGAATGGTCAATTTAAATGGGTTCATGAAAATGGCAAAGTTCTGTCTTGGAACGATAAGCAAGAACCACTATTAATGTATGGCACCTTGCAGGATATCACTGAAAAAGTCCATAATCGTATCGAACTTGAAAGGGTGAAGAACAACCAAGAGGCCATGATTAATAGCACAAAAGATTTTATGTGGGCTATAGATTTAGACTTAAAATTAATTACTGCTAACACCTCATTTCATCAACTGATAAAAAGAAATTTAGGTCATTTTATTAAGGAAGGTGATTATGTGATTTCTGAAACCTTTAATGCTGAAATAAATAATAAATGGAAGGATTTCTATAACCGAGCTTCAACAGGTGAAAGGTTTTCAATTAAACATAAAATTAAAGATCCATCAAAATACTTAACAAGTTATAATCAAACATCATTTAACCCATTGTATAATAAAGAAAGTAAACAAATTGGCATAACCTGTTTTTCAAAAGATATTACATCTGAGGTTTTGTCTCAACAAGTTTTATTGACTGCAAAGGAAGAAATGGAAAAAATAATGAATGCCTCATTAGATATTATTTGCACTATAGATGAAGAAGGTTATTTCTTAAGTATTAATAAGGCTTGCAAAAGAATATGGGGTTATGAACCTAAAGATTTAATTGGCACTAATTATAAAGAATTAGTTTATGAAGAAGATATTGCATTAACACAAGACTCTGCAGATTCTGTTTTAGCAGGTGAAAAAGTTGTCAATTTTGAAAACAGATATCTACATAAGAATAAAACGATTGTGCCAATGCTGTGGTCTTCTAACTGGGACGAAAAAGATGGAGTAATCTATTGTGTAGCTCGAGATATTACCGAAAAGAAAAAGGCTGAACTTCAATTGGAAAATAGTGAGCGTCGTTTTAGAACATTGGTACAAGAAGGAAGTGATTTGATTGGCATATTAGATAAGGACGCGAATTTTATTTATGTAAGTCCGACATCAACACGAATTTTAAATACAACACCCCAAGGTTTTATTGGTAATAAAGTCTTTGATTTTGTACATGTTGATGATTATGAAATGTTTTACAATCAGTTTCAAACCATATATAATAAAGCACAGATAACTATTGAACCATTTAGATTTAAGAACAAAGAAGGTAAATTAGTATGGATTGAAACTATTGCCACAAACAAATTAGATGACCCTTCTATAAATGGAATAATTCTTAACTCAAAAGATATAACAGAAAAGAAAAAAGCTGCAGTACAATTAGAACAAAGTGAAAAGCGCTTTAAAACATTGGTGCAAGAAGGTAGCGATATGATTTGTATTGTTGATGAGCATGCAAATTTTTCTTATGCCAGTCCTACATCCACAAAAATACTAAGTATAACACCCGAAGAATTCATTGGCACTAATGCTTTTGACTACGTTCACCCCGACGATTACGAAACCATTCATAATCAATTTATTAAGATTTTTGAAATACCACAAGTTACAATTGGGCCTTTTAGGTTTAAACATGGAGATGGTAATTGGATATGGATGGAAACCATTGCGACAAATAAGCTTTATGAACCAACAATTAATGGAATTGTAATCAATTCTAAAGATGTAACCACTAAAGTTCAACATTTAAACGCTATTGAAAAACAGAATGAGCAGTTAAAAAAAATCGCCTGGACGCAATCTCATATTGTTAGAGCTCCTGTAGCACGATTAATGGGATTGATAAATTTAATAAGAGATGAAAAAAAGAATCTTCCATTTGAAGAAAAACAACGTATACTCAATTATATAATTACTTCGGCAGATGAAATTGATTCCGTTATTAAAGAAATAATCAAAACTACCGCCAACGCAATAGATACAGAATAACTTAAATGATTTACCAATTACTATTAATAGAAGACGATCCTATATTCACTTTTTTATTAAAAAAAGGAATTGAGGCCGCAGCACTAGAAGGTGATATACACAATTTTTCAAATGGCTTAACTGCACTTGAATTTCTAACCAAAGAATATTCAAAAGAGGTCAATTATATTATTTTTCTTGATTTAAATATGCCTGTCATGAATGGGTGGCAGTTTATGGAGAAATTTGAAAAAATTGCAAGTACTGAAAACTGTATGGTCTTTGTTCTAACCTCTTCCGCCTATCAACAAGACATAGACAAACTAAAAGAAAAGCCATTGGTAGAGGAATTTGTAACTAAACCCATTACAGACTTTATATTAAAGGGAATTAAAAAAACTGTTGTAGCAAAGTTTGAAAATTAATACCCTACCGAATTCACCTAAGTAGCATTTTATAATATAAAATTAAAGTTTTCAAATACATGAATTAGCTTCATTATCTTAGCTATAAAATCATTGTATGCGATACTTACTCCTAATTTTTCTATCTGGTTTTCAGTCAATTCAACTATCTGCACAGATTAACAATTATTCTATTTCTTTTGAAAATGCTGTTCACCATGAGGCTACTATAGTCGCATCTTTCGAAGAAATTACTACAGACACTTTAGCGTTAAGAATGAGCAGAACCTCACCAGGGCGCTATGCATTGCATGAATTTGCCAAAAATGTATACAATTTTACTGCGAATGACGGTGAGGGTAATCCTTTGAAAATAACAAAAGAGAATCCGTATGAATGGAAGGTTTCAGGTCATGATGGTCAGGTAAATATAAAATACACCTTATTTGCAAATAGAGGTGATGGTACCTATTCTCAGATAGATGAGAGCCATGCTCATTTAAATATACCAGCAACCTTTATGTATGCTCCTTCCCTAGCAAAGCGTAAGATTTTGGTTGACTTTAACCTTAGAGAAGATTTAAATTGGAAAGTTGCCACCCAACTACCCCATTTAAAGGATAATAATTATAGCGCCCCAGACCTGTATTATTTTATGGATAGCCCTACAGAACTAAGTAATCATAAGGTTAGGGAATTCAATATTGACAATCAAACCGTAAAACTTGCTCTTCATGATCCAGGAACTGAGGAAGAAGCAGATGCATATTTTGAAAAGGTTAAAAAAGTAGTAATCACTGAAAAGGAAGTTTTTGGAGCACTACCCACTTTTGATTATGGCTCCTATACTTTTTTAGCTTGCTACACACCAAATGCCTCTGGTGATGGTATGGAGCATAGAAACTCTACCATATTAACTAGCACCAGAACTTTGGCAAACGGGGGTATGGAAGGAAATATAGGAACAGTCTCTCATGAATTTTTTCATAGTTGGAATGTTGAACGTATTCGACCAAAAACATTAGAGCCCTTTAATTTTGAAGAAGCCAATATGAGTGGAGAACTTTGGTTTGCAGAGGGCTTTACAAGTTACTACACCAACCTTATACTTTGTAGAGCACAGTTAATTTCACCAGAAAAATACGTAGAGGGATTAACAGGTACCTTTAATTATGTTTGGAATTCTCCAGCCAGACAGTTTTTCAATCCTATAGAAATGAGTTTTCAGGCACCATTTGTAGATGCATCTACTTCAGTTGACCCTGTAAACCGAGAGAATACATTTATTTCTTATTATTCTTATGGAAGCGTTCTTGGTCTAGCTTTAGATTTATCCTTAAGAGAGAAAGGCCTGAATTTAGATGATTTTATGAAGCAGGTTTGGGACACTTATGGAAAAACAGAGATACCATATTCTATAGAAAATTTAAACAAATCATTGAACTTATATGCAGGTGATGTATTTGGGAATAACTTCTTCAATAACTTCATCTACAAAAGCGATATGCCCAAGTATGCCGAACTTTTAAGCTCGGTTGGCGTAAATTACTCCCAAGAACCTAATGCCGCCTATTTTGGCGCCGCAGTATCTATAACAGACGATTTAAACGGTAAGATTCAAACCAATACAAAAATTGGTAGTCCGGCATATAAAGCAGCCCTAGATAAAGATGATATCATTACGTCAATTAATGGAAAACCATTTCCGAACGGAGTTCAATTTGATGTCTTCATTAAAGAGTTTAAACCGAATGACAAGCTTTCGGTTACATTTTTAAGAGACACTCAGGAAAGAAATACAGAAGTGATTCTTGAGTCAGACCCAAGCTATACCATTAGTTTACAAGAAAAAAATGGTGAGAAGCTTTCGAAAAAAGTTTTAAAGGCACGAAATAATTGGTTAAAAGTTGAATAAATGAATATAAGTTATACTACTGCAAGCACAAGCGAAGAATTATTACAAATTCTGTCATTGCAGCGAATGAATTTAAAATCAGCTATTTCTATCGAAGAAATGCAACACGAAGGATTTGTAACGGTTGAACATGATTTTGAACTATTAAAACGCATGAATGACTATTGTCCACATATTATAGCAAAGGATAATGAAATCGTTATTGCCTATGCACTTAGCATGACAGAAGATTTTAAAGATGAAATATCAGTTTTAAGGCCTATGTTCAATGAATTGGATGCCAACCATATTCAAAATTTTCTAACCATGGGTCAAATTTGCATTGCTAAAACTCACAGAAAGATGGGTGTTTTCAAAGGATTATATGGTGCAATGAAAAAATTCTCCTATCCCAAGTATGAATATATTATTACAGAAGTTGATGCAACAAATACACGTTCTTTAAACGCTCATTTGGCAGCAGGATTTGAAAAACTATGCACCTACCACAGCTTAGGGCAAGACTGGGAATTGATTTCCTTAAAAATTTCTTAATTAATTGATAATTTATTTTTTATTATTGTTTTTCGATAATTTTTATATATATGTTATCGTTAAACAATAATTATTAAATTATGAAAAGCAAATACTCATCATTTACCATTCTAGTTAATATTTTGCTTTTTACTATATTTCTATCTATTTTCAGTAACATTATTTCAATAATAGATAAGGTTTACTTCCTTTTTAAAAATATATCGACACAGTTAAATACAAATCAATCCTTTATAGAAATCCCGAGCTATAGCGTAATTCAATTATTCGCATTTATTGAAATTCTCTTTATGATTTATATGCTTTGGCTACTTTTTAAATTTAGTAAAATAACATTTGGCGATAACACAGATTTACTTTTCACTAAAAAAAATGGTAAAATTTTTGAAGCACTTGGAAATGGGTTCCTTGTCTACTCCATTGGAATTATTTCTATTATACTAATAAAAACTGGCTTAGAAAATGTTGCATTCTTCAGAGAATTGAAAGCCTACAATCTAAATATAACTTTTAGTGAAATATTTCCTTTAATTATTATAGCCATTTTCATCCGTATAATTTCACAATTAATTAAAGATGGTTATGAGTTAAGAAAAGAAAACGACTTAACCATATAAACTCAAATTCATGAAAATATTTGGCCCTAAGTCTCTCTCCGATCTATTTTATTATTTATTCAGAACCATTTCAATCTTACTGATTTTATTTCTAAGCTACATTTTCATTGCATTTACTACCAATAGATTTAGCACAAATAATGGTAGATTTGATATGGAGATACCCTTAACGGGAACTTCTATAAAAGGTGAATATCAATTTAGTGACATTCTTACCATACATTTAGTCCTATTTTTTGGAGTTCTCTTTTTTTATATAATTTCTAATATTTTTAAAGCATTAAAAGAATCAATCATTTTCAATAAAAAGATTATCCAAAACCTAACGCTCTTTACCATTCTAAACTTAATTATTGGACCTGTATTATACTTTGTTATTCATTACCCAATAATGAAAAAAGCAGATTTTGGAGATGTTCATAATTTGATATTACTTTTGATATTTGGAGTGATCTCTTTATTTCTGACCAACATTTTTAAAAAAGGATATACTGTGCAATCTGAAAACGACCTAACTATATAACTATATAACTATGAGTATAGTCGTAAATCTCAATAACGTATTATCAGAACGGAATTTAAAAAGTAAGGAGCTTGCTGAAATGATAGGTATTACTGAAGCCAACCTTTCTATACTTAAATCAGGAAAAGCTAAGGCTATTCGTTTTTCTACACTAGAAGCAATTTGTAAAGCTTTAGATTGTCAGCCAGCTGATATTTTAGCTTATAAAAAGGAATAAAAAAAGGCTACACTTTTCAGTGTAGCCTTTTTAATTTATTAAGTTATGTAATCACTAATCTGCTAGTACAATAACTTTATTGTTCTTCAACTCAATAGTACCACTAGAAATTGGTAATACCGTATTTCCATCAGCATCTTTACTGAACTTTGAGGCATAGTCCTTATCCAAATTAACATTCCCTTCAAACTTTACCTTACCTTCTTGTAATAAGGAAACAATAGGTGCGTGATCTTTCAACATTTGAAACTCTCCATTAATACCTGGTACGGTTACTGAAGTAACTTCCCCAGCAAATAATGTAGCTTCTGGTGATACAATTTCTAAATACATAATTTTTCAGTATTCAGTATTCAGTATTCAGTACTCAGTAGTAAAACTAGCACCGCAAACCGTTTACTAGTTTTAAGCTTCAGACAACATTTTTTCACCTGCTTCAATAGCCTCTTCAATTGTACCTTTAAGGTTAAAAGCAGATTCTGGTAAGTGATCTAATTCACCATCCATAATCATATTAAAGCCTTTAATTGTTTCTTTAATGTCTACTAAAACTCCTTTAAGACCTGTAAACTGTTCTGCTACGTGGAAAGGTTGAGATAAGAAACGTTGTACACGTCTTGCTCTACCTACAGCTGATTTATCTTCTTCAGATAATTCTTCCATACCTAAGATGGCAATAATATCTTGAAGCTCTTTATATCGTTGTAAAAGTTCTTTTACTCTTTGCGCACATGCATAATGGTCTTTTCCTAAAATTTCAGCAGTCAAAATTCTTGAAGTAGAATCCAATGGATCTACCGCAGGGTAAATACCAAGCTCAGCAATTTTACGAGACAATACCGTTGTTGCATCTAAGTGAGCAAAAGTTGTCGCTGGTGCTGGATCCGTTAAATCATCTGCAGGAACATAAACCGCCTGCACAGAAGTAATAGAACCTCTCTTTGTTGAAGTAATACGTTCTTGCATGGCTCCCATCTCTGTTGCCAAAGTCGGTTGATAACCTACTGCAGAAGGCATACGACCTAATAACGCCGAAACCTCAGAACCTGCTTGTGTAAAACGGAAAATATTATCTACGAAGAAAAGTACATCTTTTCCTTGACCTTCACCTGCACCATCACGGAAGTATTCGGCTATTGTTAAACCTGAAAGAGCAACTCTTGCACGTGCTCCCGGTGGTTCGTTCATTTGTCCAAAAACGAAAGTCGCTTTTGAATCCTTCATTACTTTTTTATCTACTTTGGATAAATCCCAACCGCCTTCTTCCATAGAATGCATGAAATCATCACCATACTTTATAATACCCGATTCTAACATCTCACGAAGTAAATCATTTCCTTCACGAGTTCTTTCACCTACTCCTGCAAAAACAGAAAGACCACCATGCCCTTTGGCAATATTGTTAATCAATTCCTGAATTAATACAGTTTTACCTACACCAGCACCACCAAACAAACCAATTTTACCACCTTTTGCATAAGGTTCAATTAAATCGATAACTTTAATACCTGTGAATAATACCTCTGTAGCAGTTGTAAGATCTTCAAATTTTGGAGCTTCTCTGTGAATAGGAAGACCATTTTTACCTGATTTAGGTAAGTTTCCTAAACCATCGATAGCATCACCGATTACATTGAACAAACGACCATATACATCATCGCCAACAGGCATTTGAATAGCGCTTCCTGTAGCAACTACATCAACACCTCTACTTAGACCATCAGTAGAATCCATAGAGATAGTTCTAACCGTATTTTCGCCAACATGAGATTGAACTTCCAATACCAAAATAGACTTATCCTTCTTTATTATCTCCAAGGAATCATATATTCTAGGCAGGACATCACCTGATTGAAATTCTACATCAACCACGGGTCCAATGATTTGCGAAACTTTACCTGTAACTTTTGACATTACTTTTATGTTTATGTATTACGTTTAATATAACCTTAAAAATGCTCTCATTTTCAGGCTGCAAAGATATAGTATTCAGATTTAAACAAAAACTGTTTTTTACCTTTTTTACAAAAGTAAAAAGGTGCCTATTCGGCACCTTTTATATATTACTATTCTATATGTTTCTATTGAAGTATAGGAGAGAAGTTAGTTGGATAATCACCAACGTTCAATAAATTACCTGAAGCTTCAAAATTTGAACCATATGTTACATCTATGGCTTTCATAAATTCATTAGCCAATAATGCATATCCCCTAGCAGTAGGGTGAATACCATCTAATGAAAAAGCACTACCCGTTACTAAACTAGATGTCAATGTGAAATCTCCACTTGTTATTCCGCCATTAGCCAATTGATTCAGTAATGAATTTGCATCTACTAATGCCAAGCCAGCTTGACTTGCTGCGGCAGCTATTATTTGATTGAATGCTTCAGTCGCAATAGCAATTTCAGCTTGCTCGCTAGGTATAAGTACCCATTTATCAGCAAGAGGAATTGCAACACCATTTACTGTTAAAGGATTACCCGGAACAGCAAGAGTACCTATAAAACTGGCCGCTGGCAAAACTATTAAATCAGCCTCAGTAGCTTGTCTTATTTTAGGCAATGCTGCAAAAGCAGGATTAATCGCACCTAAATCTGTCAAAGTTTCATCTTCTATAACTACTGCATTATTTGTTCCAGCAGCAAAACTAATGGTTCTTGCATCTAACTCTTCTTGAGTAAATAGCCCTGTTCCTGTCAAAGCACCAAATGCCGCTTGTAATCCCCCATTATAAGGAGCATACGCACCATTTACAGCAGCAGCTGTTGCAGCGTCTAAAGGCACAGGATTATGAGGTACCGTTGTAAAATGTGGAACATCGGTCACATTAGGTATGTTAGCCACAACCCCTTGTGCTCCTCCAGCAGTTAGCGTAGCAATTAAAGCTCCATAACTACCATCAAAACCAACACCAGGTGCTCCCGAAACGGGAGTAATAGGATTAGTCCCGTCACCACCAGTAGTTGCATAACCTAAAACATCATTATTACCTATCCAAAGAGTGAAAAAACTAGGTGCTTGTGCTACCGCCAACTCTAAAACACTTGCATTTGGTGTTGAACCTGTCATTCTTACAAAATACGGATTTGCAAGTCCTAAAGATACGTTTGCCAAATTACCGTAACCAGGGGCTAAAAGATGAAAACTTTTTGCACCAGGTACACCCAAATTATTGAAAGGACCCGTAGGATTGTTTAATGCAATATCTGTTGTTACAGTTACGGGACCAATTAAGGTTTCTAACCCTACTGGGCCAGCACCCCCAAAAACTAATCTTGGACCCTGTATTCTAGCACCCCCAGCGGCAAGTCCACCAATGTTATCATTAGTTAATGGCTGAGTAAAGCTACCACCACCTACTAAACTAAATTTTTGTGATAACAAATTAGGCAAAGACAAAGTCTGACTTGCTTGAAATAAGGCACCATCAGTGAAACCAGCGGTTAAAGAATTTCCTAAAGAAACATAGTTAGAAAAATCTGCAGACCCCGCTGTTAATGCAACCGACTCTTCAACTAACACTTCTGGAGCAATGTCCACGTCTTCTGGGTCATTACAAGCCGTAAAAGCTAAAACCCCAAGTGATATATATATAAATTTTATTTTTTTCATTTCAACTCTCATTTAAAATTAGTTGTTTATTGTCCAAGATAAGTAGTACATAGACCCAATGAATCCGGTACCGAATGCCGTATAGTATTCCTTATTAGTCAAATTGGTACCTCCCAATTTGAATGAAGACTTAATACTAGGAACATCATAGTTAATCTGCGCATCCACAACATGAAATTCTGGAATAACACCGTTTCCAAATGTAGCCTCCCAGAAATAGTCATCACTGAACCTATAAGAAACATTGAAACCAAAATTGTCGAACAATTGTCTATTCCCAAAAGAAGCTTTGAACTTATGCTCAGGTGTGTTAAAATTTAACATCACATCTGGATTTGCTTCACGATCAAAATCAAGTTTCGTGTAGGTATAGCTACCTTCTAGGTCGAAATTACCAAGAACTTTCATGCTTAATCCTAAAGATGCGCCATATGAATTTACGTCTGCATCTGTATTTGTATATGCACTATACGCTTGATAATCACCATTAGCAATTGCCGCAACAGATAATGCCCCATCACCAACAGTACCATAATAAGGAGCAATAACGACTTCTTGTGAAATAAAGTCCTTATAACTGTTATAATAGGTGCTAAAATCAATTACTAATTTTTCAACTTTACCTCTATACCCAATTTCGAAAGAAGTTACTTTTTCAGGATTAATAATGTCTGGATTTGCAATCTCCAATACTGCCGGATTTCCTGTTGCTCCCAATTCAGTAACCGAGGCCAACGAATATGAATTATTATATGCTGCAGCACCTGTTTGGGTAATTGTTGCTGGTTGGCCTAATAATTGGCCGCCACCGCTTACAGCGAAAGGTGTAGAATATCGATCTAGATTACTCGCCGCTGAACCAACTAAAATTGCTCTTCCCGCATCTAATCCTATGAATAAATCTTGAGTTGTTGGGTTTCTAAACCCTGTTTGAGCCGAAGCTCTTATATTATGATTTCTATTTATAGTAAACCCTGCGGATAATCTTGGGGAATAAAATCCGTCAAACAATTCAGACTTGTCATAACGAATAGAACCTGTCAACTTTAAACTTTTTTCACCTTCCAAAGGAAGACTTTTTTGAATTTGCGAATAAATTCCAAATTCAGAATAATTAATTGGTCCGTCAGCATCTGTATAAATAGTTCCTGAAGAATTTAAACTGTATTCCCTAAAGGAACCTCCAACTTGAATATCCGCAAAATCAATCAGGTGACTAAAATTATAATTAGCATCTGCATGATAATACTTTGAAGCATCTTGAAACTTAGATCCTGTAGTTAAATCAGGGTCATTGACACTTCTATTGAATGCCGCTTGAAATTCGGGGGATCCGGGTAAGTATCTTCCTGACTCTGCTTGTGCTCTTGCAGCAGCATGTGCTTGTACATCTGTAGCACCCCCCAGAGTAGCTAGTACATAAGTACCTGTATATTCTCCGAACCAAGTATTATCATCTTTCCAAGCTCTATTGATATTAATACCGGTAAAAACCATATCGTAGGAATCACCCGATTTATCGCCTACCAAATACCCTCTTATAAAAAAGTTGTCATTCTTAATTTCCAACTTATGCTGTTCTTGAAAGAAACCTTTAATATTATATCTATTTGTTCCTTGATAAATGGTATTACCAGTACCTACTTTGCCTACATACGAAAGCTCTAAACTATTATCCTCTATTGGTCTATAATATAAACCCCAATCAGCTTTAATGCTTTCTGCATTATAATTAGTAAGATCGCTTTCATTATAACCGGTTCTACTTACAACCTGAGAAGGCACTAGGGCATTAGCTCCAGCAGGTAAAATACCCAGACCTTCAAGAGTAAGCGCTACACCTTTAATATCTGTTGATACTTCATCACCATACACATTTATACCATCATAGTTTAAATCGGCTCTTGTTCCACCAGGAGTTGTTTTATCAACTTCACTTGTTGCAGCCCAATCAGTACCCTTTAGGTAACCGAAATTTACTTTCGCCGCAAACTTATCACTGAATTTGTGTGCAGCCCTAATACCTAAATCTGTATAAGCATTATCACCTGCAGCTTTTTGCGAAGTGATGCCTCGTTTTATTGATACGCTAATACCTTCATAATCAAATGGACTTTTGCTTCGCATGAATAAAATTCCATTGAATGCGTTTGCTCCGTAAAGAGCTGAAGATGCTCCTGGTAACAGTTCAACACTTAAAACATCTGTTTCTACCATACCTACCAAGTTACCGATAGGGAAGTTTAAGGCTGGTGTAGAATTATCCATACCATCCACCAATTGCATAAATCGTGTATTCGCAAATGATGCAAAACCCCTTGTATTTACAGATTTAAATGTTAGGCTGTTTGTATTGACATCTACACCCTTTAAATTTTCGAGTCCGCCATAGAAATCTGCAGCAGTAGTACTCTTGATAGTCTCTAGTCCCATACGTTCTACGGTAACGGGTGATTCAAAAATACGTTCAGGTGTTCTAGATGCTGATATTACAACTTCATCTAGAAAAGTTTGTGACTCATTTAAAGAAATAGTCAATGTTTGATTATTACCAGTAATAGCCTCAGTAGCACTAGAGTAACCAATACTGGAAATTTCTATTTTAAATGGCGGAACTTCAGAAGTAGCCAAATTAAAATTACCATCAAAATCAGTTACTGTTCCAATGGTCGTGCCAACAATTACAATATTGGCCCCGGGGATAGGCTCGTTGTTTTGATCAACAACATTACCATTGATATTGGTCTGGGAAAACCCAAATGTACCAATAGCCATCAATGCTATAAATAGTATTGCTCTCATTCTTAATTAAAGTTTAAAATTAGTTGGGGCTCAAGATACAGATTATTTTATGCGAATAATAGTAATTTGAAAAAAATTATGCATGCATAGTATTATTATGATAATCATATACCGGTTTAATTCACATATATGCAATAAAAAAGGGGCATGAAATATTTCATGCCCCTTTAAATATAATTAGTTAAAGTTTATTCTACCGTTACCGATTTTGCAAGGTTTCTAGGTTGGTCTACATTACAACCCCTCATTACCGCAATATGGTAAGAAAGTAATTGTAATGGTATAGTAGTCAACAATGGGGTTAAACTTTCTAAAGTTTCTGGCACCTCAATTACATGATCTGCCAAATCTCTTACCTGTTCATCACCTTCAGTAACAATAGCTATAATTTTACCTTTTCTTGATTTGATTTCCTGTATGTTACTTACTACCTTTTCATAATGACCTTTTTTGGTCGCTATTACGAAAACCGGCATATGCTCATCAATCAATGCTATTGGACCATGCTTCATTTCTGCAGCTGGATAACCTTCTGCATGAATGTAACTTATCTCTTTTAATTTAAGGGCACCTTCTAAGGCAACCGGAAAATTATAACCTCTTCCTAAATAAAGACAATTTGTCGAATCCTTATATACATCGGCAATAATTTCAATCAATGTATTTGACTGCAATGCCTTTTCTACTTTACTAGGTATAGTCTCTAATTCAGTTAAATACTCATGATATCTAGATTCTGAAAAAACACCTTTTGCTTTTGCCAATTTTAAGGCAATTAGGGTAAGTACAGTTATTTGCGTCGTAAAAGCTTTTGTAGAAGCAACACCTATCTCTGGTCCAGCATGAGTATAAGCTCCTGCGTCAGTTTCCCTTGCAATTGACGAACCAACCACGTTACAAACTCCGAAAACAAAAGCACCCTTTTCCTTAGCCAGTTTAATTGCCGCTAAAGTATCCGCTGTTTCACCTGATTGTGAAATAGCTATTAAGATATCCTTATCAGTAATCACAGGATTTCTATATCTAAATTCTGAAGCGTATTCAACTTCTACAGGAATTCTCGCTAAATCTTCAAATATATATTCTGCAACTAAACCTGCATGCCATGAAGTACCACAAGCAACAATAATAATTCTATTGGCATTAAGGAATTTTTCCATATTCTGGTCAATTCCCGCCATTCTAATCAACCCTTGATCAGCTAATAAACGTCCTCTATAGGTATCTTTAATAGCCCTTGGTTGTTCATAAATCTCTTTCAGCATAAAGTGGTCATAACCACCTTTTTCAATTTCTTCTAAGTTCATTTGCAATTCTAAAATTCTAGGATATGCAACTGAATCATCTTTAATCTTTCTAAGCTTTATTTCTTTACCTAGCCTAATAATAGCCATTTCCTCATCTTCAAGATAAACAGCATTATTTGTAAACTCTATAAAAGGAGAAGCATCTGACGCAATGAAAAATTCTTTTTCACCAATACCAATTGCTAAAGGACTACCTAACTTAGCTACCACGATTTCATCTGGTTTCTTAATATCAAAGACTGCAATAGCATAAGCCCCAACAACTTGATTTAATGCAATTTGCACAGCTTTACCTAGTTTTACGCCTTCTGTTTTCTTAACCTCTTCAATAAGATTTATCAATACCTCCGTATCAGTATCGGACTGAAATTTATACCCTCTTTTAGTCAATTCTTGCTTAATAGCCTCATAGTTCTCTATGATTCCGTTATGGATAATTACTAATTCTCCAGAATTCGAATAATGTGGGTGAGAATTCACATCATTTGGAACACCATGTGTAGCCCAACGTGTATGACCAATACCTATACTTCCTTTTTGAGAAATACCCTCAGCCTTCTTCTTTAAATCTTCTACTTTACCCTTAGTTTTAGCGAGGTTAATCTGACTACCATCAAACAAAGCAATCCCCGCACTATCGTATCCACGATATTCTAAACGCTGAAGACCTTTTATTATAATAGGAAAAGCATCCCTATAACCTATATAACCTACAATTCCACACATAATACTATAGTTTGATGATTTTAAGCAAAATTAATCTTCACGAAATTATGTTAACGTGATTAAAAATTAACCTATTTAAGATGTATAACGTGAATATTCTTTAAAATGGTATGTATAGCTAAACAAATACCAAAATCCATGATTATACCTTATTTACTTAGCTTTTGTATAAAATATTTCAAGCTTTAATCGCTTATCATAATTTGGGTCAGTAACTTGAAGATTGCTACCGTATAAAACAGTGCCCAAAGGAGTTAAATTAGACGTTGTCGCAATTCTTTTTTCAACGCCACCAACTTTTGCCTCATTAACATTCCAATTTTGAATATTAGTTGACAATGTTAAAGCTAACGTTGCATTTGCAGAATCTCGAACTACCAGGTTATTGATGTGGTCAGTTATTTTCACTGAATACTTAACACCTTTTCCATTCGATTTTTCTACAATACCGTCATAATTTAAATAGGTACCAAACAACTCGTTTACAGTAGCATCTGTTTGCTCTGTATTACGGTTAATTAAAGGGAAATTATTTTCCGCATTATATAAATATAGCCTTGGAGGATCTAACTCACTAGCAACTAATTGCTCTCTGTCGACATAAAAAACGAGATTAGCTTCATTAATCACCCAATTCTCACTTCGTATTTGTTCAACAATATTCTCGCTTCCATTTTCTTCAAACAAATTTATTTCAGCATAAGTACCTGGCCCACCTTTTAAATAAATTCTTGAAGCGTTTTCTGTGTTGTCTAAGGCTTGTATTATCTGAGGTCCATAATTTTCTGTGATAATGGTATTTACCGCATTACCAGATACAGGACCGTTCTGAACCTGTGATAAAAATGAAAAAACAAAATCATTTTCCTTTATAACATTGGGCTTGTCATCACTTGTATCGGCTAAGGTACCATTAGTATCATAACTCGTATAGCTATAAGTCATAGTAACATTCGAATCTTTTAAATCGAAAAGAAACATAACATCATCACCCATTTCATCCGAAATAGAAAAATGCATACCTCTTATGAATTCAGTAAAGTTAGATTGGCTCAACAACTCTGAACTTCCTTCTTTATCCAAAATATTCACTTGAAAAAATTCATTATTTAAAGGAATTCGAATACCTGGACCAAGCTTTCTAAAAGTTAATGATTCATCTACATCTTCAGTAGTTAAATCATCGTCATTGGCGATTAATATTTCTTCATCATTGATTTCAACAACACCTTCAAATAACAAGTCTGAAACGAATTCAGGAGAAAATTCTTGATTGGAAAAATACTCTTGTGATTCTTGAAAATTGGCATTTGGATCTAAATCACGAAGAAAAAAGGTTGACCTCTCTACTTTCAAGTCGAATTTAGGCAATGCCGACCCTTCTAATTCATCATAATTTTGACCTTTGATGTAAATGCTGTCTAATTCTATTTTCTTGGCGAAATTATTTACAAAAATTGCTGTACCATCTTTATCATTTATACCATCGCGATCTTCATCTACACTAGCATCGTTTAAAGGATCTGTATTAGACGCTATTTCAACCGAATTCAGAACTCCATCTCCATCATTATCATTATCCTCACTCGGCACTTTATCAAATTCGTCAACCACACCATCGTTATCACTATCTGTGGCTATACTTTTTGTTAAAAATGGAATATAAAGATATACTTCTTTTACTGTTTCATTTTCCTCAATGGTGGTTATTAACTCATTAGAGTTGCCTGCCTTATCTTCTTTATTTTGAGAAAGGCTTCCAAATGAAGGATTAGCTACACTAAGAAACATTTGAGATGTTACAGACGCTTGAGTTTTACCATAAACTGGATCATTAAAAACACCTAATTGATAAATTGGCAACTTATTAGTTTGAACCGCTTCAATATTCTTATTGTACACAAAAACATCATACGTTTCTTGACCCGTAGTAAATGGCTCATTACCTACAACACCAGCACCAACAGTGGTTAAATCTTGTTCACATGATATCAAAAAACCAAATATCAATATCAATCCCAATAATTTGGGAGTAGTGGAATTATCAAAAAAATTCATTCAGATTATTTTAAAACTTCTGTGTTATAAAAATTAGCATATGCCTCTTCAAATTCTTGAACGGGTACATATGGTAACACTGGTTTTTCTTGGTTGGAAATATGGTTTTCTAATTCTTCTGGAATGTCTTCCGACGCTAAAATAATAGCATCTGAATAATCTACAGCTATCTTTAACAAATTATTATAGGTAGGTTCTGCTAAAGAAGCAATCGCCTCTTCTGGAATACCATCAAAAGCTATTTTTTTAATCATATCCTTATCTAGCGCACCTTCGAAAGTTCTACCATAAACAGACAATACAATTTTACTATCAGCGAAAAGTGGTTCATCAGCATAATATTTTTTCAAATACAATGGTAACAAACTAGCCATCCATCCATGAACATGAATAATGTCAGGAGACCAATTCAATTTTTTCACAGTTTCCATAACACCCTTTGCAAAGAAAATTGCGCGTTGGTCATTATCTGGAAAAAGATTTCCTTGCTTATCGGTAAATGTTGCTTTACGCTTAAAGTACTCTTCGTTATCTATAAAGTAAACCTGTATTCTTTCTTTTGGGATAGATGCTACTTTAATGATTAATGGCATATCCATATCATTAATTACCAAATTCATTCCGGAAAGCCGAATTACTTCATGTAATTGATGCCTTCTTTCATTGATGTTCCCATATCTTGGCATGAATATCCTTATTTGACCACCATTGCTGTTGACCATTCTAGGCGCTTCATAAGACATTAAAGAAACTTCGTTTTCGGGTAAGTAAGGAACTAATTCAGAAGATACAAACAATATCTTTTTACCATTCATAAAGGTTATATTTTATTTTTCACTGGAACGTAAGTGCAAAATTACAAAAAATATAGAGATTAGCAGTAATTATAGTAAGTTTGCTCGCTAATGAACTTTTCAATGCTGTTAGTTAAGACCGTAAATGAACTTAAAGACGAACTAAATAAAATCGATGACTCAACTAACCTTGGTATGGTACCGACCATGGGAGCTCTGCATCAAGGGCATATGTCTCTTCTTAAAAAAGCCCTGACAGAAAATCAAAATGTAGTAGTCAGCATATTTGTAAACCCTACCCAGTTTAATAATACTGAGGATCTTGAAAAATATCCAAAGACTTTAGTTGATGATGTTGATTTAATATCTTCTATTTCAAAGAACATAATTGTCTTTGCACCTTCAATCGCTGAAATTTATCAGGACAGAGTTAAATCCAAAATTTATGACTTTGCTGGTCTTGATAAAGTCATGGAAGGGGAGTTCAGAGATAATCACTTTAATGGGGTCGGAACTATTGTTGAAGCACTTTTTAGTCTTGTTAAACCAAAAAGAGCCTATTTCGGCGAAAAAGATTTTCAACAATTACGTATTATCCAAAAGCTCGTAGAGCTACAGAAAATACCTGTTGAGGTTATTGGCTGCGAAATAGTACGTGAAAATCATGGCCTAGCCATGAGCTCTAGAAATGAAAGGTTGAGCCCAACAATACGACAAAATGCTGCATTCATTTACGAAACCTTGAAAACTGCCAAACATAAATTTGGCATGGAAAGTGTATTAAATGTTAAAGATTGGGTAGCAAAGCAATTTAAGAACAGTACCGATTTTAAACTAGAATATTTTGAAATTACTGACGTTGAAACTTTGACTCCAGCAAAGAATAAAAATATTAAAATAAAATATAGGGCCTTTATTGCTGTTTATGTAGAAGGTGTAAGACTTATAGATAACATTGCCCTTAATTAATTAATTTTGCATTATGCAAGTAGAAGTAGTAAAATCAAAAATACATCGAGTAAAAGTTACCGGCGCAGACCTTAATTACGTAGGAAGCATCACTATTGACGAAGATCTTATGGATGCCGCAAACTTTATTCGTGGTGAAAAAGTACAGATTGTAAACAATAATAATGGAGAACGTCTTGAAACTTATATTATTCCTGGTCCAAGAAAAAGTGGTGAAATCACTTTAAATGGCGCGGCGGCAAGAAAGGTTTCGGTAGGTGATGTGCTTATTTTAATTTCGTATACTTGGATGGATATTGAAGAAGCAAAAAAATTCAATCCGTCATTGGTTTTTCCAAATGAAGAAAATAACTTATTGACTTAATCTTGACGAATACGCTAAAAAAAAATCTTAAAATTATACTCCCAATAGCATTGGGAGTTTTTTTAGTTTGGTATTCTTATAATTCGACCACACCTGAAAATAGAAAAGAAATAATTTTTTATATTAAGGAAGCGGATCCTCTTTACGTTTTCCTTTCTGTTCTTTTAGGTGTTCTAGGTCATATCTCTAGAGCAGTTCGATGGAATTACCTTTTAGAACCTTTAGGCTACAAACCTCGTATCAGCAATAATATCTTAATAATTTTAACTTCGTATTTTGCAAATCTTGGCATACCAAGAACAGGTGAAGTTTTGAGAGCTACTGCACTTACCAGCTATGAAAATGTACCCTTTGAAAAAGGATTTGGAACTATAGTTACCGAAAGGGTCATAGATGTAATAATGTTGCTTTCAATTGTTCTTTTAGCATTTTTACTACAGACAGATGTTATTATGAACATGCTACAAGAACGTGGCTTTAATTTAAACGGCCTTCTCCTACTTGCTGGCACAGGAATTATATTCTTCATTTTATTCGTTGCTCTGATTAAAAAATCTAAAAATGCATTTGCTCAGAAAATCAAAACCTTTGTAAAGGGATTACTTGATGGTGTATTCAGTATTTTTAAAATGAAGCATAAGTGGCTTTTTATTTTTCATACTTTGTTTATTTGGGGATGCTATATAGGCATGCTATGGATTATAAAATTTACAGTACCCGAAACTATTTCTCTTACCCTAAGTCAATTGCTCGTAGCCTTTGTAGCAGGCGCTTTTGCCATGGCAACCACGAATGGAGGCATAGGTCTTTACCCCATCGCAGTTAGTAGTGCTTTAACAATTTTCGGCATCAGTGCCGTCTCTGGTGATGCCTTCGGATGGATAATTTGGATTGCCCAAACATTAATGATAGTAGTTTTTGGTGCAATATCTTTTATTTTATTACCGTTATTGAACAGAATCAAATAGTTTCCGTACTATTTACAATTACCATATATGCGTTTTGTAGCCCTAATATTCGCACTTTTATTTGGCGTAATATCTTATTCTCAAACAACTCAAGAAATTTTTGAGTCTTTTAAACTTCAAGAAAGACGAGACGTACATTACTATTTTCCTGAGAATATGGATGAGGACAAAAAATATCCTCTTATTATAGTTCTTGATGGAGAATATCTTTTTGAACAAGTTGTTGCCTCCTCAAAATTCTATAGTCGTTTTCATGGCATGCCTCAAAGCATCGTCGTTGGTATAGATCAAAGCAAGAATGATTTAAGATTTGAAGATTGTGCATTTGATGCTGAAAGCGGTTTACCTTCTGAAAAAGGTAAAAGCTTTTATGAGTTTATAGGCATGGAACTTATTCCATATTTAGACTTAAACTATAGCACTGCTCCTTTCAAAATGATTGTGGGTTACGACATCACAGCTAACTTCATGAATTACTGGTTATTTAAGGATAATTCAATTTTTGATGCTTATATAAGTATTTCGCCTACTCTCGCTCCAGAAATGGAAACTAGAGTGCCAATGAGACTTAATACTTTTGAAAATCAAATATTCTATCAGGTTATAGTAGAAGGTGAGCAAAACAAGGTTACTCAACGAATAGCAGCTATGGACCAAGGTATTAAAGCTTTGGAAAAAGAATCGTTACATTACTATTACGATGAATATAAAAATGCCGACCACATTTCAGTAGCTACATATGGCATAGGCAAAGCATTTGATAATATTTTCGGCATGTTTAAACCTATTAGTCCTAAAGAATATAAAACACAGATACTTACTAGCGAAGAACCGGTTTTTAATTATTTAGAAAGTAAATACCAAGGTATTGTTGACATATTCGGTTTTAGCAAGCCTGTAGAACTGAATGATATCATGGCGATATACGCAGCTTCAAGAAAAAAAGAAGATTTTGAATCATTAAAACCGCTTTCTGATCTTTGCAAAAAAGAATATCCTGAAACTATGCTCGGCTTTTATTTTGAAGCCGAATATTATGAACAATTAGGAGAACCTAAAAAAGCGCTTAAAACATTTGAAAAAGCTTTTCAAATGGAAGAAATAGATTTTTTAACTAAAGAAATGGCCCTTGAAAAAATGGATGCATTAAAAGCCGATTTCGGATTTTAATATATTTAAACAGCTAGTTCCCAAATTAGCCCAACCTACTTATTATGATAAAAATTAACGCAATGTATTTCGTGTTTTCCGGAGTACTGTTTACCTATTTCGGATTGAAAGGAGATTTTATTATTCCCTACAGTGGTATTGCCCTATTTATGGCCTGGGCATCCTTTTTCTTAGCATTTAGCGCTCATAAAAAAGAAAGCTCACAAGATAATTAACGCTTAATTACTAAGCGACATCCGCTCATTTCAAACTTCTTGTTACCTTTAGCTCTTTCAGTAAAAGCTAAAGATGGCCAAAACAAAAACTGCATTTTTTTGTCAAAATTGTGGAACACAATATGCTAAATGGGTAGGACAGTGCTCTGCCTGTAAACAATGGAATACCGTTGTTGAAGAAGTTGTACAAAAAGAGGAAAAGGTAAATTGGAAATTACCTTCGCAAACTTCAAAAAGAGTCTCAACACCACTTTTGGTAAATGAGATTAGCATTGAAAAAGAAGTTCGCCTAAATACCTTCGACCTTGAATTCAATAGGGTTTTAGGTGGCGGATTAGTGCCTGGCGCTTTAGTTTTATTAGGCGGAGAACCTGGTGTGGGAAAAAGCACCCTTTTACTTCAGATTGCCTTAAAACTTCCTTATAAAACTTTATACGTTTCTGGAGAGGAAAGTCAGAAGCAGATTAAGATGCGGGCCGATAGAATTCACCCAAATAGTGAAACCTGCCTTATTCTAACAGAGACAAAGACACAAAATATCTTTAAGCAGATTGAGGCCACGGAGCCAGACATTGTAGTTATCGATTCAATTCAGACCCTACATTCAGATTATATCGAATCTGCTGCAGGTAGTATTTCACAAATACGTGAGTGCACTGCTGAACTTATAAAATTTGCCAAAGAAACCAATACACCCGTAATTCTCATTGGTCATATTACTAAAGATGGCTCTATTGCAGGACCAAAAATTTTGGAGCACATGGTCGATACCGTTTTACAGTTTGAAGGTGACCGTAATTATGTGTATCGCATTCTAAGATCATTAAAAAATAGATTTGGCTCTACAGCAGAACTTGGTATTTATGAAATGCAAGGCAGTGGCTTAAGAGAAGTCAATAACCCATCAGAAGTACTGATTTCTAAAAATGATGATGGGTTAAGTGGTACGGCAATTGCCTCTACCGTTGAGGGTATGCGCCCACTACTTATTGAGATTCAAGCACTGGTTAGTACTGCGGTATATGGCACACCTCAACGTTCCACTACAGGCTACAATGCCAAACGTTTAAATATGCTATTGGCTGTTTTAGAAAAACGTGCTGGTTTTAAATTAGGTGCAAAAGATGTTTTCTTAAATATTACCGGTGGAATATCTGTTGATGACCCAGCTATTGATTTAGCTGTTATAGCTGCCATACTATCGAGTAATGAAGACATACCAATTGATAAAGGAATTTGTTTTGCCGCAGAAGTTGGCTTGGCTGGTGAAATTAGACCAGTTCAACGTGTAGAGCAACGTATATTAGAAGCAGAAAAATTAGGCTACACCACAATTATAGTGTCCAAAAACAATAAAATAGGTCTCAAATCAACAAAGATAAAAATTCTATTGGCCTCTAAAATTGAAGAAGTTGCCCGCAACCTATTCGGTTAACGCTTATCCCGCATTATCCTTGCAAATACCATAATAACTATTACTACGGCTAGTATAACTACTATTTGCCAAAAACCAACCTTTAAAAAAACAAGACTTTCCATATTACGGTGCAGGATTAGGTATTAAATTATGAATCGCCTCAATTTTTTGAAGTATATCATCAGACAAGTCAACATCTATACTTCCAATATTCTCTTCTAGTTGACGCATTGTGGTTGCTCCAATAATCGTGCTTGTCACAAAGGATCTTGAATTTACAAAAGCTAACGCCATCTGAGCCAAGGTAAGACCATTTGCTTGCGCCAACTCATAATATTTTTTTGTTGCCTCTACTGCAGTAGTACCAATATACCTACTATAATTAGGAAAAAGAGCTAAACGTGAACCTTCTGGCATACGATTACCCAAATATTTACCACTTAAGGCACCAAATCCTAATGGAGAATATGCCAACAAGCCAACTTGCTCCCTAGCTGATATTTCGGCCATACCAACTTCAAACAATCTATTTAAAAGACTATAAGGGTTCTGTACGGTTATAGTTCTGGGCAGTGTTCCATGAACTTTGCTTTCCTCTAGAAAACGCATCATACCCCATGGGGTTTCATTAGACACACCCACATGTCTTATTTTACCCTCTCGAATTAAATCTCGCAATGTTTCTAAAACCTGATGAATATTATCTTCCCAATGATCTGTTATATCATGTGTAAAACCTCGTTGTCCGAAATAATTGGTACTACGATCTGGCCAATGCAATTGGTACAAATCTATATAATCAGTTTGTAATCTCTCCAAACTACCTTCAACAGCTTCAATAATTGATTCGCGTGTAAAACCTGTTGTACGAATGAATTTAGACATCTCTGCCTTTCCTGCTATTTTCGATGCAAGAACCAGGTCTTCCCTATTTCCATTCTTCTTGATCCAACTACCTATAATTTTTTCTGTGGCTGCGTATCTATCTTTATGAGCAGGTATTGGATATAACTCTGCCGTATCTAAGAAATTTATACCCTTATCCACTGCAAAATTAATTTGTTCATGACCTTCGGCTTCCGTATTCTGATTGCCCCAAGTCATTGTGCCCAAACATAATTTACTTACTTCAATATCGGTATGTGGTAAATTAGTATAAATCATTAAATTTTGATTTTTTCATAATTAAAACGCAAAACTACTAAATATATTGAGGGCACCTGTAACTCATACGCCTAACTATCTATCTCTATCAATATAGGGCAATGATCACTATGCTTAGCACCAGATAAAATTACCGAACGAGATAATCGATTTTTTAAAGACTTTGCGACCATCCCATAATCTAACCGCCACCCTTTATTATTATTCCTGGCATTAGCCCTATAACTCCACCATGTATAATTATCTGGTTCAGAATTGAATTCTCTAAAACTGTCTATAAAACCACTATCGATAAAATCTCCAATCCATTCACGTTCTACAGGTAAAAATCCTGATACATTCTTTAAACCAACCGGGTTATGAATATCTATTGCTTCATGACAAATATTATAATCTCCAAGGATAATAAGGTTCGGATTGGTTTTGCGCAATTCATTTGTATATTCTTTAAAATCTGCCATATACATCAGTTTATGGTCTAGTCGCTGAATATTTGTACCTGAAGGCAAATACATGCTCATGATTGATACATCTCCAAAATCTGCTCTAATATTTCTACCCTCAAAATCCATATATTCAATACCAGTACCAAATACTACAGTATCAGGTTTAGTTTTAGAAAGTATTGCAACGCCACTATACCCCTTCTTTTGAGCACTAAACCAATAATTATATTTGTATCCAGCTTCTTCAAATAAAGTAAGATCCAATTGATCCTCGTTAGCTTTTATTTCTTGTAGACAAACAACGTCTGGTGATACCGTAGCCAGCCAGTCTAAAAACCCTTTTTTTACAGCTGCTCTGATTCCATTAACATTGTAGGAAATAATTTTCATCCTTTGTTTTTAGGTTAAAAATAGAAAAGTGTAATAGATTATGTGGGCATACAAACTATTAATATCCAAATTTCATAGCTTTGGAACATTATTTGTATTGCTAGTACCATTACTAAAAATATTTTCATGAACAAGATTGTACTTTCGGTTCTATTATTTACATTTTCAACATATTCATTTGCGCAAGCCTATCACAATAACTTAAATAGCCATGAGATAAAATTCAATATTGGTCAGTTTTTGGTCACCACCGCTGTAGAAGGATCTTATGAATACTATTTAAATGAGGATACTAGTATAGGGGGATCCATTTATTTTAATGGTGATGCAACTAATTACAATGGAAACTTTGGAATTGGCCCTAATTTTAGAGCTTATTTCGGCTATGAGCCTCGTAGTGGTTTCTTTGCCGAGGTATTTGGGCTGTACTATACTGGTGAGAACGATGAAGTTTCACAAGAATTGGGTAGCAGAAATTATGATTACTCAACAACCGCTATTGGTTTAGGTGCGGGTTCAAAATGGACTACTAGAAGCCAGCGATTTATCATTGAGATAAATGGTGGACTAGGAAGAAATATTAATCCTGAAGATTTTCAAAATGACTTTATGTTTAGGACTGGCCTTTCTATAGGTTTTCGTTTTTAATAAGTATTTTTGAGGTTTTAATTCCCTATGAAAAAATCTATTTTATTCATTCTTTTATTTGTAATCGCTTTCAGTGTAAGGGCGCAAATTAAATCTGTAAAGGATAGTGTCACCATTTTAGATGAAGTTATTTTAATTGACACACTTACCGCAAAAAACGCGATAGGTATTATTCCATCACAAATAATTGGAGCAAATGTTTTTAAAAATTATAGCCCTGTTGATTTCATAAGCTCAATCAATCAAATTTCTGGAGTATATGCATTATCTGGCGCCCTGAATACCAATAGAATTACCATTCGAGGGGTAGGTTCAAGAACAGCATTTGGCACCGACAAACTTAGACTTTACTATAATAACATACCCGTAACAAATGGAACGGGATTTTCTACTATTGAAGCTTATGATTTAGAAAACTTAACCTCAGTGGAAATCATTAAAGGTCCCAAGGGAACTGGCTTCGGTACAAATTTAGGCGGTTCTATAATTTTAAACACCAAACAACTGAGCAGCCAACCTACAAAACTTACTAATAGTTCTACCCTTGGCTCTTATGGTTTATTTAAAAATAGTTTAGGATTTACGCATTCGCAAGATGATTTTTATATGACCTTACAATACGGACATATGGAAATTGATGGATACCGCGAAAACAATAGATTTGAACGTGACGGATTTCTTTTAAACTCAATTTTTAAGCTATCCGAAAAAAGCGAGTTAGGTCTTTTAGTAAACCATATTGACTACTCAGCTCAAATAGCTAGCTCAATTAGTCAAGCAGATTTTGATGAAGACCCAACACAAGCTGCATTCACATGGAAAGCATCACAGGGTTACGAAGACAATAACTATAGCCTTATTGGCCTATCACACACCTATAAAGCTAGCACAAAACTAAAAAATACTACAAGTTTATTCTACACGTATTTAGACCATTATGAACCTCGCCCTTTTAATATTTTAGATGAATATACAAACGGATATGGTCTACGAACCTTGTTTTCTGGGAATTTAAATATTTCTGAAAACTTACTTTCTTATACCTTCGGGGGCGAATTATATAAAGATGAATATGCATGGGGAACCTTTCAAAATCTTTATGAAGAAAATAATGGTAACGGTAGTTTACAAGGTGATAGATTATCTAAAAACAAAGAATTTCGAAGCCAAGTTAATAGTTTCGCTACCATCTCATACCCCTTTACAACAAAACTTACTGCGCAGTTGGGCTTAAACGTTAATAAAACACAATATGACTTTAGAGACTTGTTTAATTCAGGAGGAACGAACACTAGCGCAAATAGAAACTTTAAAGCACTTTTCTTACCTAGTTTAGATGTCAACTATTCAATTACAGCAACAAGTCAATTGTATGCGAATATTAGTCGTGGTTTTTCAAATCCTAGTTTGGAAGAAACCTTAACTCCCGATGGAATTATAAATCCTGATATAGTTCAGGAAACAGGTACTAATTATGAACTCGGTATTGAACATAAAAGCAAAGATGATAGAATGAAACTAGATATTGCTTTCTATTTAATGCCTATAAAGAATCTACTTGTTGCGAAAAGGGTTGGTGATGACCAGTATATTGGTCGTAATGCCGGTAAGACAAAACATCAAGGCATTGATTTAGATTGGAATTACAAATTCAATATTTCAAGTAAAATAATACTTACCCCATTTATAAGCTACACATTTAACAATCATTCTTTTGTTGAATTTATTGATGAAGAAGCAAATGAAGATTATAGTGGAAATTCATTAACTGGTGTTCCTAAACATAAATTAAATACCGGAGTACAGACTACATTCGGTAACGGCCTATATGCAAATATTATACATCAATTTATAGATGAGATTCCGTTGACAGATGGCAACACTCTTTATAGTAAATCGTTTAATTTACTCAACGTAAAATTAGGGTACAAGAAACAGATTTTAGAGAAACTATTACTCGGATTAGATTTTGGTATCAACAATTTAACAGATACCAAGTACGCACAATCCGTGTTGATAAATGCTAGTAGCTTTGGGGGGAATGCCCCAAGGTATTTCTACCCTGGGAACAATATAAATTATTATGGAAGTTTAAAACTAAGCTATACGCTTTAGCTTATTCCATTTTTTTCAACCAAGTCTTCATGTCAACAGCTGCATGTATAATGCCGTTTAAAGCTGAAATCGCTACACGCTCTTGCTCCATCGAATCTCTATGTCTAATGGTTACTGTTTGATCCTCTAAAGTTTGATGATCTACGGTAATGCAAAATGGTGTGCCATTAGCATCTTGTCTCCTATAACGCCTACCGACAGCATCTTTTTCATCGTAAGTAACGTTAAAATCCCATTTAAGATCATCTACGATGCTTTGCGCCACTTCTGGCAAACCATCTTTCTTAAGCAATGGTAAAATGGCTGCTTTAACAGGAGCTAAAACCGCTGGCAACTTAAGAACAGTTCTGGTGGTATTATTTTCCAATTCTTCTTCCTTAAGAGAATTTGAGAACACCGCTAAAAACATTCTATCTAAACCTATTGAAGTTTCAAGTACGTATGGCACATAATTTCTATTCACTTCATGATCGAAGTATTGAAGTTTCTTTCCTGAAAATTTCTCGTGACTACTTAAGTCAAAATCGGTACGGGAATGTATTCCTTCCAATTCTTTAAATCCAAAAGGAAAACGAAATTCTATATCTGCAGCTGCATCAGCATAATGTGCTAATTTCTCATGGTCATGAAAACGGTAATTATCTTGCCCTAAGCCTAAAGATAAATGCCATTTCATTCTCTTCTCTTTCCAAATCTCATACCATTCTTTTTGCGTGCCAGGCTGTATAAAGAATTGCATTTCCATTTGCTCAAATTCACGCATTCTAAAAATAAATTGTCTAGCAACAATTTCATTTCTAAAAGCCTTACCGGTCTGTGCAATTCCGAAAGGAATCTTCATTCGGCCAGATTTTTGAACATTTAAAAAGTTAACAAAAATACCTTGAGCTGTTTCTGGCCTAAGAAATAAGTCCATCGCACTTTCTGCATTGGCGCCCAACTTAGTACCGAACATAAGGTTGAATTGCCTTACATCGGTCCAGTTTTTAGATCCAGACATAGGGCAGGCTATATCCAATTCCTCAATAAGGGCTTTAACATCTGCCAAATCTTCATTTTGCAATGATTTACCCAATCTAGTTAAAATGATTTTCCCTTGTTCTTGATAATCAACTACTCGTTGATTCGTTTCTAAGAATGTCTTTTTATTAAAAGCATCACCAAAACGTTTTTGAGCTTTGCTAACCTCTTTTTCAATTTTAGCGTCTATTTTGGCTACATAATCTTCGACCAAAACATCAGCTCTATATCTTTTTTTAGAATCCTTATTATCTATTAATGGATCATTGAATGCATCAATATGACCAGAGGCTTGCCAAGTAGTTGGATGCATAAAAATCGCTGCATCTAACCCAACAATATTGTCATTGAGTTGTACCATGGCTTTCCACCAATATTCGCGAATATTCTTTTTTAGCTCAACACCATTCTGACCATAGTCATACACAGCACTTAAACCATCGTAAATTTCACTTGATTGAAATACGTAACCATATTCCTTTGCGTGAGATATTACACGCTTAAAATCATCTTCTTGCTTTGCCATGCGGCAAAAATAGAATATTAGCCCAAAAAAAGAATGATTATTTCAATTGAAATTCTGAAGAAGTAATCAATCGTTCATCTTCAAAGACATTTAAGGTATAGTTACCCTCCATTAATGAACCTTCTGGTATGGTAATAGACTCGCATACATACGTATCTATACCTGTGAAAACGAATTCTACTCTTTTGCTATATACATTTCCGTTTACGGTAATGGTATTCGCATTGTCTTCTATAATTTGTTTGTTAGGATCTAAAAACTGTAAATAAATAATTTTATCATTATTTGCCTCGCTTTCATCGGCCAAAATAGTGACACATCCTCTTAATTTTTCAATAATAGAAGCCTTATTGGTCTTTGTAGGCCTTGTGTTTCTAATAAGTCTAAAACCACTGCCTTCTGCATTGGCCATCTTTAGATAGCTCTTCGTTTTTAATTTTTGGTTTAATTCAAGAATCTTTCTTCTTTGTAGTGCTTCTGCCTCAGCCAAAGAATTTGAGTTAGCTCTCAATTGCTCTATTTGCTTACGCGATTCATCGTATTTATCGGTGAGAAGCATATTGTTATATCGTAGAAAGTTATTTTTTAATAGTAAACTATCATTCTTAGATTCTAATCTGCGAAGTTCTGTTTTAAATTCTCTCAGTTTTTGAACAGTAAAATTTAATCGTCCTACTGAATCTAAAAGTTCTTGAACCCTGTATTTAGAATCTTGAAGTTCAATTTCATTCATTTCGCTTTTGGCAGACAAACGATCTACGTCAGCCTTCATGATGGTAAGATCCTTTATCAAAATCGCTTTCTCATCTTCTAAGAAACTTATTTGAGCATTTGATTGAGCGTAACTATAGTAGAATGCAATCAATAATGCTATAATAACCGCTACAAATGCTGCGAGTATTATTTTATAATTGAATTTGTTATCTTGACTGTCCATTTAATAGGTGGGCTGTAGGTTAATTTAATCTGTAAGATTTGATACAAAACAGAATTTCAAATATACTAAAGGATGTTACCAACGTACTGTTGCCCATATCATGTTTTGGATGTAATGCACGATTATATAGAGGAGAGGTCTTTCTTTGTACATCTTGCCGACATCAATTACCTCTCACCGAGTATAACTTTAACGAAGAAAATGCCGTTGACCGTATTTTTTATGGTCGAATTAACATTAAAAAGGCAAATTCATTCTTATTCTTTACCGAAATTGGAATAGTAAAAAATTTGATTCACTTTTTAAAATACAAGAATCAAGAAAGTATTGGACAATTTTTGGGTGATTGGCAGGGACAGATTTTAAAAGAACAAGGCCATTTAACAGACATTGATTTTGTAATTCCTGTTCCATTACATAGAAAAAAATTGAGACAACGCGGCTATAACCAAGTTGCACTCTTTGCTAAACAAATTGCTTTACACATTAATGCCAGTTATGCCGATGATATACTTATAAAAACAGCTAATACTAAAACACAGACCAAAAAGAATAGATTAAGCAGGTGGCATGATAACCGGTCTCTGTATGAAATTAATAATAAACAAATACTTAAAAACAAAAACATTTTATTGGTTGATGATGTTATTACTACCGGTGCTACGATGGAGATTTGTGCTAATACCTTCAAAGACATTGAAGGTATAACCATTTATATGTCGAGTATGGCAGTTGTACCAAAGGCTTAGTTTTCTATAAAATATGTTGTTTCTTTGTGATTGATAATCGCACTTATGAGTAGAAAAATTCTTGGATTTATATTTGTTTTTATCATTGTATTAGTCTCATACCAATGTGCGCAACGAGGCACACCTACTGGAGGACCTAAAGATATTGCACCTCCAGAATTAATAAGGGCAGAACCACCCAATATGTCTATTAATTTTAAGGAACAAAAAATTAGACTTTATTTTAATGAGTTGGTAAAATTGAAAGACATTCAAAAACAACTTATTATATCTCCTCCTTTAAAGTATACACCGATTCTTTCCCCGCAGGGCAACGCTAATAAATATGTTGAAATTACGATTAAGGATACCTTAGCCGATAATACTACGTATACTTTAAATTTTGGACAAGGTATTGTAGATAACAATGAAGAAAATCCGCTTCCATTTTTTACCTACGTGTTTTCCACTGGTGATTATATTGACTCTTTAGAACTAACAGGGGTAATAAAAGATGCATTTAATAAAAAAGTCGATGAATTTGTAAGTGTAATGCTTTATAAAATAGACTCAAGCTACACCGATTCTACCCTTTATAAAAAACCACCTAATTATATCACTAATACTCTTGACAGTTCGGTAATATTTAAGCTTAAAAATTTAAAAGAAGGTAAATATGCATTATTTGCCCTTAAAGATAATGCTGGCAATAATTTATTTGATCAGAAGACAGATAAAATTGGCTTTGTAGAAGACACCATAAATTTACCTACAGATTCTATATACTTATTAAATCTTTTTAAAGAGATTCCTGATTATGGTGTTGCTGTTCCTAGTATGGGGGCAAGTAATAAAATTAGTTTTGGATATTATGGCGACGGTTCAGCAATAAATATTGAAACGATTACCAAATTACCCGATACCGTAAAATCAATAATCACCAAAGAAAGGGAAAAAGACACCTTAAATTTCTGGTTTACTCCATATGCAATGGATTCTATCCTTTTTGCTATTACCAATGATAATTTAAAGGTTTCTGACACCTTTAATGTAAAAAGCCGCAAAGTTGCTTTTGATTCTTTACGATTATCATTAAACCAACAGGGCAATATTGAATTTGATAAACCAATTAATATTTTAGTTAATACGCCATTGGTTAGTTTTGATTCTACTAAAATTAAACTTACTGACAAGGATACGTTACTGGTAGCCAATAATTTAAAGTTAGACACTCTCGAAAATCAGTTAAATTTTGATTTTAAAATTCTGCCTAATCAAAGCTATAAAATTGAACTTTTACCCGGAGCGATTACAGATTTTTTTGATAATACCAATGATACCGTAGTATATAATCTAAGAACAAAAAGCGTTGCAGATTATGGTAATCTTAGTTTAGAACTAAATGGCAATAATATTAAATACCCTATAATTGTTCAACTTACCAATGAAAAGGGTGACCTACAAAGGGAAATTTATGCAAACCAACCGCAAACCTACGCGTTCAATAATTTAAACCCTGGCAAGTATATGGCTAGAGTCATATTTGATTCCAATAAAAATAGAAAATGGGATACCGGTAATTTTTTAAAGAAAATACAACCAGAAAAGATAAGTTATTACCCGAGCTTAATAGAGTTGCGAGCCAATTGGGAAAAAATAGAAACCTTTAATCTAATAAATTGAATTGATCTCGGTCTTCTAAAAATGTAAGTTTATTACGCAGCTTTTCAATCTCATTTTTAGTAATCTCAACAATTAATATTTCTTCTTTTTTAGAGAGAGCCATTTCATTACCGAGCGGAGAGTATATACTTGTGTGACCTGGATATTCATGCCCTTCGTTATCCTCTCCAATTCTATTGACTCCAATACAAAATACCATATTTTCAATGGCACGTGCTTTCAATAAAGCATTCCAAGCATTTATTCTTGGCGCTGGCCAATTAGCTGAATAAAGTAAAATGTCAATATTCTCGGTATTTCTACTCCAAACAGGAAACCGTAGATCATAACATATCAAGGGACAAAAATTAAATCCTTTATAAGCTACCACCAATCTTTGTTTACCAGATTGATATTTTTTATGTTCCCCTGCCAACGTAAACGTATGTCTCTTATCATATGTATAGGTTTCGCCATCAGGTTTTACAAAAAAAAGTCGATTAAAATAGGTCTCTTTTTCATTATAAACTATACTACCAATAATTGCACAGTCTTTTAGAGTAGCTATCTCTTTCATCCAACTTAAAGTTAGGGAACCTTCTTCACTTGCTATATTTTGTGGTGACATAGTAAAACCAGTAGTAAACATTTCTGGCAAAACAATAACATCAATATCTTCTTCAATTTGTTCAATTTTATCACTGAACATTGCTCTATTGGCATTTGGGTTTTCCCAATGTAGAATGGATTGAACGAGAGCTATTTTTAAAGTATTATTCTCATTTTTCATAAAACAACTTATTCAAGTAAATCAATGAAAGCATTTAAACCTTGGGTTTTGGCATGATCTAAAGCTGAATTACCTCTATTATCTTTAATGGTTTTATCCGCGCCATTAGCTATCAATAATTTAGCAATCTCAAAACGATTAAACTGAGCGGCATAAATAAGGCATGTTGCACCCATTGCATTTCTCTCATTTAATTGAGCTTTTTTCTCAATTAAAAGTTTAGCTATATCGGTAAACCCTTTGAAACAAACACCCATTAGGGCCGTATTTCCCGAAGCATCAACAGCGTCTATTTTAGCTCCTTTATCTAACAACAAAGTTGCTATCTCCATTTCATCATAATACGTAGCCAGAATCAATGGTGTAGACCCCCGAGCATCTTTACTATTAATTAGTACCGGGTTCTTTTCTAACATAGGTTTAACCTCGTTTAAATTACCCTCTCTAATTGCTTTAAAAAAGAATTCGTTCATAGCTGTAAATTATTATTAAACCTCATGAATCTGTAAAATCACATGCAAGAATTTAAGTTGAAGTATTTTCTTACTTACTAACTATTTTTTCCTACTTTATTAGAAATATGTACCTTTAAATTATAAACAGAACCAGATTGAAAACATTAGCCACTGATTTTCTCTTAAAAGAGTCACCCAATGCAATTGCTATCGTGGACACTAAGTTAAACTTTATTAACTACTCAAACCAATGGCAAAGCGATTTTACGCCAAACAAAACAGATATAATTGGTAAGCCTCTTTTTGATGGCATTTCAGAAATGCCAATTTTATTCAATTATGCAATTAAAGTAGGATTAACTGGTAAAGAAAACATAAATGCTGGGCAAAAATTCATTTTACCAAGCGGAAAAGTACAATGGCTTAAATGGAAGATTTCTCCAATTAGAAACGATATTAATATTTTAGAAGGATTAGTTATTTACTTAGAAGATATTACCGCTGATAAAAGAGAGCTCGAACTACTACAAAAGGCGGAAACTGTAGCAAGAATAGGAGGTTGGGAGGTTGACCTTCAAAAAAATTCGCTTTATTGGACCAAAACAACCAAGGACATACACGAGGTACCAGAAGATTTTGTGACGGATTTAGCACAGGGTATCAATTTCTATAAAGAAGGATTTGACAGAGATAAAATAGCCAAATTGGTCAGTGCTGCAATTGAAAAAGGTAAACCTTGGGACACCGAATTAATCATTATTACACAAAAAGGCAATGAAGTATGGGTAAGGGCAATAGGTGAGCCTGAGATGCTTGACAATAAGGTGATTCGAATTATTGGTACTTTTCAAGATATTGATGAAAGAAAAAAAATTGAACTAGCACATGAGGAAATTACGGAACGCTTAAAAATTGCTACACAAACTGCCCATATTGGTATTTGGGAGTATCATATTCAGAAAAATGAATTGGTTTGGGATGATAAAATGTATAATGTCTTTGGAGTGGCCAAAGATCAATTTTCAGGAGTATTTGAAGCCTGGGAATCTACCCTTCATCCAGAGGATAAAGAGAGGGCCTTAGCAGCAACCAGCAAAGCTATCTCTGGAGAAAAAGATTTTGATGAGGAGTTTAGGATAATATTACAGGATGGAAGTGTAAAACATATTAAAGGTATTTCAAAAACCATTAAAGATATTAATGGCACAGCTATTAAAATGACCGGTGCCAACTGGGATGTTACAGAACTTAAAAGAACACAGTTAAAATTAGAGAGAAACGAAGAATCCTTTATTAAGACCTTTGATAATTCCATAATTGGCATGGCAATGGTAGGCTTTGATGGAAAATTCATCAAGGTCAATAAAAGTCTTGCCAATAGTTTAGGGTATAGTGCCAATGAATTAACAGAATTAACATTTCAAGACCTTACCCACCCAGAAGATTTAGCAAAAAACGTAAGTCTATTGCAAAAGGTCTTAGATCATGAACTTGAGAGCTACCAAATAGAGAAAAGGTATGTTCACAAAAATGGAAGTCTTGTCTATGTGGTACTTACTACAACAATGGTAAAAGATTTGGATGGCAACCCTTCTTATATGATTTCTCAGGTTCAGGATATCACGTCTAAAAAGGAAGCTGAACATAATTTTAAGGAAACGTCTGAACGACTCAATGTGGCTACCCGTGTTGCCAATATAGGCATATGGGAATATCACATTGCAAATAACACGGTTCAATGTAATGATAACATGTATGACATATATGGCATTCCCAAAGGCACCGCTGACCTTCTTGATGAATGGTTGAAGCATATTCTCCCGGAAGACGTAGAAAAAGTCACAACTGCTTTGCAAAGAACCATCAATAATCATGCTCCTCTCAACATAAAGTTCAGAGGCATTAAACCCAATGGGAAAATAATTCATTTAGTAGTGATTGGGGAAGCCCAAAGTGGAAATGATGGGAAAATAGAAAAAATAATTGGCTCCAATTTAGATATTACTGCTTTAAGAAGTACAGAGCTCCAATTAGAACGAAATATAGAGTCTTTTACAGAAACATTTGAAAATGCGGCCATAGGAATGGCACTAGTGAGTCCCCAACATGATTGGTTAAAAGTCAATAAAAGTTTATCAGATATTCTAGGATATTCAGAAGAAGATCTACTACAATCAAAAACCTTGGATATAACCCACCCAGATGATTTGGATAAAAGTACGAAAGTTCATGATAAAGCCTATAAGGGGGAAAAAGACACCTATCAATTAGAGAAAAGATATTTCCATAAAGATGGTCATTTGGTGCACGTACTTTTAGGGGTAACGGTCGTAAAAGACTTAGACGGAAATCCTATCCATTCCATAGCACAAATTCTAGATATAACAGATAGAATCGAATCTGAAAAAAAATTACAATCCTTGGTTGAAGTCACAAAAAGTCAAAATGATAGTCTAATGAACTTTGCCCATATCGTTTCTCATAATCTACGCTCACATTCAACTAACATGACAATGCTTACGAAATTTTTGTCACAAGAAGAAGATAAAAAAGAACTGAAAAATATTAATCGAATGATTTCTGATGCTGCTGAAAGTCTATCTGAAACCATAACGCATTTAAATGATGTTGTTCAAGTTAAAACAGGAGCTCTAGAGAATCTTCAAAGTACTAGCGTATTAAATACAATTGAGCATATTAAAAAGAGTATAGGCGGTTTATTAGAAGAGCATGACGCCATTATAAAAATTGATATTGAAAAATCACATTTTGTAAATGCTGTACCTGCATATTTAGAAAGTATATTTTTAAATATTCTAACCAATGCATTAAAATATAGTTCCCTAGACCGTACCCCTGTTATTGAAATAAAATCGAAGCTTAAAAAAGAAACTGTGCTAATTACATTTAAAGATAATGGACAAGGAATCGATTTAAAGCGGCATGGCAATAAAATATTTGGTATGTACAAAACATTCCATAAACATAAAGACGCGAAAGGCATCGGTTTATTCATCACAAAAAATCAAATAGAAGCTATGAGTGGAAGCATTAAAATAGAAAGTGTCATAGATGAAGGTACCACCATTTTTATAGAATTAAAACAAAGCTAAAGCCAAATATATTATGAAGAAGAATGTACAAGTATGTTGTATTATAGATGATGACCCCATTTTTATATACGGTACCAAAAGAATCATGAAAGAAGTTGATTTTGCAGAAAATATAATCGTTTACAATAACGGCCAAGAGGCAGTAGACGGCCTTAAAGAAATCATTAATGAGGGAGGCCTTCTGCCAGAAGTGATATTTTTAGATTTAAATATGCCTATTATGAACGGTTGGGAATTTTTAGATGAGTATGAAAATTGCCGTCACGAGATATCAAAAAAGACCATTATATATATTATTAGTTCTTCAGTAGACCCTAGAGATTTAGAGCGTGTTAAACACTATAATCAAGTTGACACGTATATTTTAAAACCCATTACACCGGATGATTTAGGCAAAATCATAAGCGCAACAACAGTATAATCTATACTGACATCTTGGTATTTTAGTTTTAATAAATATAAGCCTAACACCCTATAAATGTTATACTTATATTGTTTTTTGTTAATAAAAGTTATTGTAAATTATTCTCTTAATTACTTCAACACCTAACTAATTACTTATCTTCGCCCTTTATTATTTAGACTTTTTACAAACCTAAATCACAGAAAGATTTAATTAAGAATGAGCAAATTTCATAGCTGTTGCATCATTGATGATGACGAGTTTTTTTCTATAAGTAGTAAAAGAGTTTTAAAACATTTTGACTTTTCTGATAACATCTTGTATTACACAGGTGGTCAAGAAGCACTTGATGGTTTAATTGGTCTATTAGTAGAAAATATACCTTTACCCACTATAATTTTTCTTGATTTAAATATGCCTCGAAGAGATGGGTGGTCATTTCTAGAAGAGTTTCAAGACCTACCTGAAGATAAAATAGCACATGTTCAAATTTATATCACCAGTTCTTTCATAAGCCCAGAACTTATGAAAAAGGCAAAAAACTACAGCATGGTAAAAGATTATATCGTTAAACCCTTAACCGATAGTGCTGTTAAAAAAATAATTGATTCACAAGAATTAGAGTGATGCTATCTTACGCCAGGCGTAAAATCTAGAGGAGCATTTTGTGGTAGATTTACAGTACCATTATTACCCGTGTCATTATATATAATCCATTCACTTTCTGTGAAAACCGTGTTTCCTGATATGACCTCTATTTTTCTTTCTGCCTTGCCATCTTCAAATTCATGGTTTGTATTACTACCATCTTCCCCAATAACACCAAATATATCTATTACAGTACCGAAAGGGTCTATTAAAGCAATATTATCATCGCCATTAGAATCTGCTGGTGAATTTGTACCCACAGTAATTGTTGGTAAAAACCCATAGACCGTTTCAAATTCTAAAGCATTTGGCGAAATTACTATAAGTCCGTTGGCGTTTATACTATAGTCAGATAAGTCTATAGATGAGCTCACTTCTGTGCTTGAATTCGTATATCGCACCAAGGTCCAGCCATTTAATGATAAAGCTTCATTTGAAGAATTATATAATTCTAAAAATCGAGCTCCGGCATTATTATTTGGGTCAGCAATTTCAGAAATAAAAATAGAGTTAGATGTAAACTCATCTATTAACTCTTCACAGCGTACTTTATTAAAATCTAAATCATCTACCGTTCTAATAATTAATTGAAACTCATTTTTATCCATCGTTAAAACACCAGTAGCGGTTCCCATTTTATCAGGGATAATTTGCGCTTGAAAATCAGAATAGCCACTATTTAAAAGTATTAACTCATTATCATCACAATCAATTAAAGTTCTTTGTGTCTCTTCTTTTTCAACTGCAAAAGATTTACCTAATTCATCTTCTTTAAACTCAACATTAGCTATACGCACCAACGTATTAACCATACTTTCGTTTAACTCTAAAATAGAAACCGATTTTGGCAATATGTTTTCAACTGGGTCACAGGACACTAAAATATGATTAAAAATTACGCTGTTAGGTAACCTACCTACACTACGATTACCAAAAGAGGTAAATACACCTCCTATCTTAAATAAACCGTTCGATTGACCTAAATACAGACCTTTTAATTTTATAAAAACTGTCTGGCCAATATCAAAAAATAAATGGGAATCTCTTAATTCTAATTCTATTTGTAAGCCCTTTGTAGGATTACTCGATGCGTCTTGAAAATGAAGTATATTGAAAAAATTACCTGACTTATCAGAAGAAACAACATACCCTTTAACAACCCAATCTTCTTGAATCTGAACAGTCTCGCCAGCGTACAAATTTTTTAGTTCTGATATACTTAAGATACTGAAATCTTCATCAGAACAAACTAATTCAGGTTCATCAAAGTCTCTATTTTTTACACATGCGCTAAACACTAGCATAATGCTTAAAACATAAATTTTAAATAAAAAATTGTTTTTAAAAATCATCTTAATCACATCATATTTAGAAACTAAACGCCATATTTAAAAAATAGGTTCTACCGAAACCATACCAATACTTTGGTGCAAAAGATGGGTTACCGCTAAAATTATCTTGCTTCAATTGTCCATAATTACCATTTCTGCTTTGTTCATACCCACCAGTTCTAAAGGCTGTATCAAAGACATTGTTGACACTTGCAAAGACACTAAAATATTTCCCCTTCTTTAACCAAGACTTACCTCCAACTAGATTTAATAAATAGAAATTATCTAACCGATTTTGTTTTAAAAGCTTTTGAACATTTTCATCAGTAGCATCTGGAAATCTTTGTCCCGTTTCTGGATCTATTAAAAAACTTTTAGTTCTGGTTATTGTAGAAATGTTTGCATAATTATTGGCTAAGTAATTCGCGGTCATGCTTACCCACCAATATTTTGGATCCCTATATTCAATACCTACAGCAATTGCTTTTTGCGGCCCTTGAGCCAATTTATATCCTTTAATAGCAGATTGACCTAAAAACTTTGAACCAGAAACATCAATTAAATCTTCGGTCGCCCCTGCAGTATCAAAGTTAATTGTTACGAAAGGGTCGCTAGCATATAGATACTTTGCAACCGAAGTAACCAATGACAATTTTACCGCGCTTGACAGCTGATATTCAAAGCCTAGTTCAGTACCTAAATGCAATTTATCTAAATCGGTCAATACCTCTTGCACAAAATCTGAACCTATACCAGAATCAACGAAAAAGAAATTTACATCAGTGCCATCTTGAAAGCGGGTATAAAAACCTGTAAGCCTTCCTGTAAGTTTTGGCATTCTCAAAAAATAATTAGCATCTACACTTGTAATCTTTTCACTTTGCAGATTAGGCACAATAGCATTATTTTCCCTCGGATTTATAAAAACATTTTGAAGTACCGGAGCCCTATTAATATATGCTGCATTAGCAGTAACCCAGTGTCTTCCCGTTATATTATATGTGATTCCTGATTTAAATGACCAATTCGAAAATCGTATTCGTTCACTTTCACCGTATGAATTTTCTAAAAAGCGTTCATTCATAAACAATCCATTTCTTTGATAATTTACATAGCTGTATTTACCAGAAATAAATGCATTTACTTTATTATAGTTTAAATTTAGTTGGGCATACATGTCTGTCATATTCCCTTCAAAATCATATTTGTAATTAAAAATATCGCCTTTCTTTTTATTGACATCTCCATCGATATCGTTAAGCGTTTCAGAAAATGTATCGATATCTCGATGAAATTCAGCGCCTATCAAATCGTCGATTAGAGCATAATTTTTAGACATTAAATGTTTATAGGTTAGTCCAAAATCAACCCTTAAATGACTATTAATATCTATGTTAGTATTTACCCTAGCCGCAAGCTGATTATCTTTTGTCGTATCATCATACAAAACATATGCGGCTTTACCTTCTTGGCCTAAACTGGTATTAGCTTTAAATATATTGCTCCAATTCAACTGTGCGTTTTGAATAAAACCTTCTTCAGCCAAAACCGCACTTTCAAAATTTGCCCCAATTGGACTATTCAAATAAAAACTCGGTAAATATCTATAATAAGTAGGGTCAGGATTTGGAGCATTAAAATAACCCAACCTACTTCTTTTATAAATTCCGGTTTGGTAAGCCAAACCTGCATTTATTACTAATCCGTTAGATTCATGATTATAGTTCAATAAAAATAATGGTTCACGTATATTTCGCTCTCTAGAATTTCGAATCTTACCATTCTGAAAACCCCAATATGGATTGTATCTATTTCCTTGAATTTGAAATACTTCTTCGGTAATTGCAGAAGAACGACCTCTTCTGTTCGAAGCTACAATAGCAGTTGCAGATAGTGTATTTTGCTCATTTAGTAGATATTCAAAAGAGCCATATACAGAATATGAATCATATAAAGTGCCAGCGATATAACCTTCCTTAGCCCATCTTCTAGAAGCCGAAAGCATATAAGCATACTTTTCCTTTTTAACTCCAGAATTATAAGTTGCCATAAGCCTACCACTATATGTTCTGTTCGATAAAGATGATGATAGCCGAGTGCCAGGTCGTAACCCTGATGGTCGTAAATCTATATTTGTATTTCCTAGTATACCACCAAAAGTAAAATCGGAAGCACTTAACCCATTAGCGTATTGTTGATTTCTGATAACATCATTTAACCCGCCCCAGTTATTCCATTGTGGTCTACCGTCGTACATTTTGTTCATGGGTATACCATTTAGCTGCACCTCACCATATTGTGAATCATATCCTCTTACCCTAAAAAATGCTTGTCCGAAATCAAAAGCAGCCCTATTAAGAAAAATGTCTTTAGTAGACTGAAGCAACGCTAATGCATTAGAGTTAACTTCATCATCAAGCAGCTCATCATCAGTAATGTTTACCAGATTAATAATTTTCTCAAAAGTTATATCACGCTCTAAACGTATTGTTCCTAAGTCTAAATCAACACCATTAAGAAAAATAGGTATTCGCTTAATAACATAATCTGGTGCAGTAATATTTAAAATAAATTGTCCTTTCTTCGAAGTAGTAATGCTAAACTCTCCCATATCATTACTGCCAATTGAAAAGACGCTCCCCTCAACCATTACTTCTGCATTCGTAATTTTCTGCCTATTTGTTGTCTCTTCGACAACTCCTATAATAGTAGAAGTGGCCTGAGATTGTAGGGTGCAAATTTTAAACACTACTAATAAAAACAGTAAATGTTTTATCATTTAAAAACTCAACGTATTGTTACTAAGCCATTAAGATACATTTTTAAGAAATAATTAACGTGAAAATTCCGTATACTAGCTAATAATTAAGACACAATGCCCTCGATGAAGCTATATCTATTCTATTTTTTACTTTTTTCTCAAATGGGTTTAATTGCACAAGAGGCAGCCAGTTATCAAATCAGAACCGTTGCTTTTTACAATTTGGAAAATCTTTTTGACACGAAAAATGACACATTAATTTTTGACGATGACCGGACTCCAACAGGCAAAGATCACTGGACGGAAGAACGCTATATAGAAAAAATTGCTCAGATGTCTAAAGTGATTTCTGAAATTGGTTCTTCAGAAAACAAAACTGCTCCTGATATTATTGGTGTTTGTGAAGTTGAAAACTTAAGTGTCTTACAAGATTTGGTACACCATAGTAATCTATTACAGACCAATTATGGTATTATACATTTCGATTCGCCAGATGAACGTGGTATTGATGTAGCGCTGCTATATAAAAAGGATGCATTTATTCCCGTAAATTTTAATAGTCATCGGTTATTACTTTTCGATTTAGATGGAAAACGCAACTACACTAGAGATCAACTTATCGTTGAAGGATTATTGGACAACGAAAAAATATACTTTTTAGTAAATCATTGGCCATCTAGAAGTGGAGGTGAGGCCAGAAGCAGACCTTATAGGTTAGAGGCAGCTAAACTTAACAAACGCATTATAGACTCTGTAAGAAGGCAAGATATCTATGCCAAGATCATTAGCATGGGTGATTTTAATGATGACCCTGTTGACCCTAGTTTTAAAAAAATATTAAATGTACAGAAGAGCTATAAAAATCTAGATTCTCTTAGCCTCTATGGCCCTATGGAAAAGCTTTATAAAAAAGGAAAAGGTTCTTTGGCATATAGAGATAAATGGAATCTTTTTGACCAACTATATATGACCTCTACACTATTAGATAAAGAAAAACATACGTACAGTTATTGGAAAGCAGGTATTTTTACACCCAGCTATTTAATGGACCCAAAAGGAAAATATAAAGGCTATCCCTTACGCACCTATGCGGGAGGCAGCTATATTGGGGGATATAGCGACCATTTTCCCGTTTATCTTCATTTGATTAAAAAAGCAAAGCCCTAAGGCTCCTTAGGATTCAGCAATCCTAATTAATCCAATTCTTCTATTTGGATATTTTTCCACTTTACTTTTATACCACCACCAGAATGTATTTGTAATAAAATAGCTCCTTCTCCTTTACCAATAAGCCTATCCTTTAAAGAAACCATTTCGACACCATTTACCCAAGAGGTTACTACTTTGCCGTCCACTTTAATTTTCATATGGTTCCATTCACCAAACTTTAATGCCTTGTCTTTATCTAGTGTAGGTTTAATCAACCATTGTCTACCATAAGATTCGTAAATACCGCCGGTAAACGCGCCAGGAGGAGCAACCTCTACCTGCCAACCACTAACAGTCGTACCATCTACTGTTGACCTGATAAAAACTCCGCTATTACCGTCTGCTTCTTGTTTAAAATCTAGATCAAGAATGAAGTTTTTATAATGCTTGTCTGTACCCAAATATCCATACTCTGCATCAGGACCGCTTTCACAAATTAAAAGCCCATCTTCAACATACCACTTTTCAGTGCCATAAACAGACCAGCCTTCTAAGCTTTCACCATTAAACAATTCTTGTTTTTGAGCTAATAATGAGGCACTAAATAATAGCACCAATAATGTAGATGTAATTTTATTCATTGATTAATTTTAATTGATTAATTAAACCATTGTCCCCAAGGTATTCTACTTAATATAAGCACCAAGCCAATTCCGTAGAAAATAGCGATACTTTTAAATTTTTTATCTCCTTCAACAAACTTTTTGTGTCTAGACCAACCAATAGTTATTGAAACGATTGCCAAAATATTAATAAATGGATGCTCTACTGCAAGTAAGCGAGCTGCAGAGGTTAAACCTCCCATTCCAAATTCTTGAATAGCACTTAAACCACTTGGCGAAACAAAATAAAGCAACAGACCAACCAACAATTGTATATGGCACAAAATCAAGGCGAAGAGACTTAGCCTTAAATCTTTACCCATATTAAAAATTCTTTTTCCCATTAAACCAGTTATTGCATTTGCAACAGCTAAAATCAATACCGCTAATGCGATATAGGCCAAATAAGAGTGTAAAGAATGCACCCAAGTATACGCTAATCCTGTTTCTTCCATAATTTCATTTATTAAGATTTAAAAGTACTGAATTTTAAGCATAAAAAAACCCTGCCAATTGGCAGGGTTTTAAATCATATCAAAGAACTAGTTTAGAAATTAAATCTAGCACTTAAGTTCCAAGTGGTACCGAAACCAAAGAATACACGGTTGCTAGTATTAATACCATCATAAGTATCATCACCAGGCTGTGCAAAAATATTAGTATCAGACTCTGCGATATACGTTGTATCAAACAGGTTGTTTACATTTAATCTGAAGCTTAACTTTTTATCATCGAATGGAATGCTATATGTTGCACCTGCATCGGCAAGACCAAAAGAAGGCAATTTCAAAGCACCATCAGGACCTACACTTGTAGCATCAAATTGGGCGTATAGATTACCCGCAAAACGATATCCAAAATCAACATTTAAGTTATTAGCTACATTATAATCAGCACCTATGAATGCAGTGAACTGTGCTGCATCACCAACTTTAACACCATCTAAGGCTAACGTTTCAACCTGCTCTACCCCACCTATAACAATAGGTGCTTGATCGTTATCAAAATAAGTAGCAGTAACATCATCTTTATATTCCCAGTTACCAATTGACATCATACCAGTTAGTGCAAACTTGTCACTAGCTTGGAATCTACCATCAAACTCAATACCTGTGTGAACCTGAGTAATGCCTAAAATATTAGCGGTACCACGAATCTCATCTGGCTGACCTGCATTGAATGTAGCACCAGTAGATTCAAATCTATCTTTCCAGCTTGTGTAATACAAGTTAACATTTGCTCTAAACTTTGACCTTCTGTAACCATATCCTAATTCGAAGCCAGTGATTTTTTCATTGGTTAAATTTGGATTCAAGTTATTTCCAAAATTGATATAAACCGCATCAAATAATGGTTGTTTAGAATAATATCCTGCATTAGCAAAAAAGTTATTTCTTGCATCTACGTTCCAGTTTACCCCACCCTTAACGTTTCCGCCAAGAATATTTTCGAAATCAGTTTTAGCTGCTGGTACTTCATTAAAGAATTCTTCTCTTGCAAAACCTTGGTTAGATAATGCTCCTTGAACGAAACCTGTAATATCTTCAGTAAAGTTATATTCAACTTGACCAAAAAGACCTAACCAATTTACTAAACCGGTATTGTAGTAATCAATTTTTTCTTCATCATCAATGTTACCAAATACCCACCATGGTTGGTTTGCATTATAGGTTTCAGAGAATAACTGGTTTGGATTGTTTCTATTATCTGTTTCTTGATAAACATCACCACCTAAACGATCATTCACTCTTCTATAGTGATATCCTTTATATTTTCTAAGATCAACACCAAAATCAATAGTTAAATCACTAGAAATACGGTTATTGAAGTTAGCCAAAATTCCATACCAGTTATGAGAATTTACAGAAGCTCTTCTTGAAATACCGTTAGTGTTATTTTCATTAGCATTTTGATCACTATTATTTACGTATTGACCATTAATTTGCTCTCTTGGAGTATCACTAAAATCTGACACCAACTGACCACTGTTATAAGCTACAATATCATCAACTCTGATTAAACCATCAGCAGTTCTTGGAAGTCTAAATTGTCTATTTCCATTAATTTCACCAATTTCACCAGTACCACCACCACGGCCAAAAGAAGCATAGGTAGAAGTTTCTAAAGTAGTTTTTTCACTTAATTTCCAGTTCCAGTTTAAGCTAATAACAGGTTTATGGTAGAAATTACGACGAAAGCTATATTCCTCACCATTTCGGTAACCCCAATCTTCATTATATTTTCTGTTTGGCTCACCATCGCCATCACCATAAAGAATTTGAGTACCAATTGATGTAGCTCTACTTCTTTGATTGTGCCATTGAGGAGCACCTGTAACCATAAACTCTAAACTATGATCACCAGCAGTATAACCCAATCCCATAAAGAAGTTGTACCCTTCAAATTCAGTACCATCAGCATACATACTACCACCTGTTCTACTAATTAACATAGAAGCAGATAATCCATTATCTAAAAGTCCAGAAGAATAAGAAGCTAATGTTTTAACATAACCATCATTACCAACTGTTGCGCCTATAGCACCACCTTGAGCATTCAATGATGTTTTAGTAACAACATTAATTGTACCACCAACAGATGATACTGCCAATTTAGAAGAACCTAGACCTCTTTGTACTTGAATTGCAGATGTTACATCTGAAAGACCAGCCCAGTTACTCCAGTATACTTGACCGTTTTCCATGTCATTTACCGGAACACCATTTATCATTACCGCTGAGTTATTAGTGTCGAAACCACGAATATTTACACGTGCATCACCAAAACCACCACCTGATTTCGTAGCATATATAGATGGAGTTGTATTTAACAACTCTGGAAACTCTTGAGAACCTAATTTCAATTGAATTTCCTCTGCTTTAATGGTAGAAACTGCAACAGGAGTTTTACGATCCTTAGCAATATCTTGTACACCAGTTACAATAACACCTTCTAATTCTTCAGCATTAGGCTCTAAAACAATTGAACCGATATTACCTGAAGCAGTAAAAGAAATTTGTTTAGAATCAAATCCAATGTAAGACACTACTAAAGTTCCAGTTGCTGAACTTACATTAATTGTGAAATTTCCATCAAAATCAGATGAAGTACCATTTGTGGTACCTTTTACCATTACAGTTGCACCAGGTAAAGGTGAGTTAGAATCACCATCTAGCACAGTACCAGTAATAGTTCCTTGTGAAAAAGCAGTTACGGTCATTAAAAATACCGCAATTGCAAAGTACATTTTTTTCATTTTTTCAAGTATTTGTTAGTTTTTAACTTGCTGCAAAAGTCTTCTAATTTTTGTCCTCTAACGTTAAGATAACGTTAAATCAGCATTGCAAAAATACTTGAAAAAATTATATAATAGAACTGTAAATGAAATAGTTATACTCTTTTTAAAGAGTCTTATCAATATTCTAAATTATTTCTTAAAATATTGAAGAAGTCTCAATGTAGAGCTGTCATGTGCTGAAATATCTGAATTTTCAATATCACTAAGTATCGTACCTGCTAGTTGTTTACCTAACTCTACCCCCCATTGATCGTAGCTAAATATATTCCAAATTACACCTTGTACAAAGATTTTATGCTCATAAAAGGCAATTAATGAACCTAAACTTTTTGGTGTTAATTTATTAATAAGAATGGTATTCGTTGGCTTATTACCAGCAAAGACCTTAAACGGTGCAAGTTTATCAATATCTTTTTGCGCTACGTTTTTAGCTTCTAATTCGGAAATCACCTCTGCTTTAGTTTTCCCATTCATTAGCGCTTCTGTCTGTGCAAAATAATTTGCCATCAATTTATTATGATGGTCCTTATCACCATGCAATGAGTGCTTATACCCAATAAAGTCAGTTGGTATTAATTTAGTACCTTGATGTATGAGTTGAAAAAAAGCATGTTGCGAATTCGTACCTGGCTCTCCCCATATAATGGTGCCGGTTTCATAACCAACAACTTTACCAGTACGATCTACACTTTTACCATTACTTTCCATTATACCTTGTTGTAAATAGGCAGAAAATCTACTTAAGTATTGTGCGTAAGGAATTATTGCCTCAGTCTCTGCACCATAAAAATTATTATACCACACACTTAACAATGCCATAACAACAGGGATATTCTCAGAAAACTCTGTTTCTTTGAAATGAACATCAGCCTCATTCGCACCTTGTAATAAGGCATCAAAATTATCATAACCGACCGCCAAAGCAATGGTTAGTCCTACAGCGCTCCATAATGAAAATCTACCTCCAACCCAATCCCACATAGGAAATACATTAGCCTCATCAATTCCAAATTCAGCAATTTTTTCACTATTAGTTGACACCGCTGCAAAATGCTTTGCAATATCTTCTTGAGTCGCATGCTTTAAAAACCACTTCTTAATAGTGGTAGCATTACTTAAAGTTTCTTGCGTTGTAAACGTTTTCGATACTACAACAAATAAGGTTGTTTCCGGATTTAAGGTTTTTAGAACTTCATGAACATGATCACCATCTACATTACTTACAAAATGAATTGATAGATGATTTTTATAAAACTTTAAAGCCTCTGTTACCATAGCCGGACCTAAATCTGAACCACCAATACCTATATTTACTACATCGGTAAATGTTTTACCCGTGTACCCTTTCAATTCACCATTAATAACTTTATTGGTGAACTTTTTAATATGCTGCTTAACCTCATAAACCTCTGGGATAACATTGACGCCATCTACCAATACTTTGTCAGATTTTTTAGCCCGCAATGCCGTATGCAAGACTGCCCTACCTTCTGTTTCATTTATAATGTCACCATCATAATAGCCTTCAATAGCACCCTTTAAATTTACCTCTTTTGTTAATTGAAGTAACAACTGCATGGTTTCTGTGGATATTCTATTTTTAGAATAATCAAAAAGAAAATCTTTCCATTGCAACGTAAACTTTTCCGCTCTTTTTGCATCCGAAGAAAAAAGATCTCTTAAATGTGCATCTTTCGTTTCTTTATAATGAGTAGTTAGCTTTTTCCAAACTTCTGTTTGTGTTGGATTAGTTTTGTTTAATGCCATCTTCCTGGTTAAGTGTTAGTAAATCTTCTTCCTCTTCTAAAAAAACTTTAGGATATATAATACAATCTAACTGTTCTTTTAAAGGGGATATATAAGTGAAATATTCTGGTCTTAAAGTTTCATGCAAAGGTTCTGCCTGTGGCAGCTCTTCTCTTAAAGGATCTACTTGTTTCCCATTTTTCCAAAAACGGTAACAAACATGAGGCCCTGCTGTACTGCCGGTCATCCCAATCCAACCAATAACATCACCCTGACGAACAAACTCACCTTTTTTAACCTTCTGAGCTTTCATGTGCAAGTATTGTGTTGCATAAGTTCCATTATGCCTAATCTTAACATACTTACCATTACCACCTCGTCGAGTTGATTCTATAACCGTGCCATCTGCGGTTGCCATAATTGGCGTACCTATTGGTGCAGCATAATCCGTTCCTTTATGTGGTCTTACTTTAAAACCGTAATGTTTTATCCTCCTTTTAAGATTATATCTAGAAGATAGTCTGCCATATTCAACAGGCATTCTTAAAAATGTTCTTCTTAAATTATTCGCGTCTTCATCAAAATAATCTACTATACTTTTTAGCGAATCGTTCTCATATGCAAATGCATAAATAGGCTTTCCATTATGCTCAAAAAACGCAGCTTCTATTGGTTCTGCTCCCGCATAGATTGAATCATTAATGTACTTTTCATTGTAGATTACCTTGAACTTATCTTTCTTTTGTAGTCTTGAAAAATCAATTGTCCAAGCATATACATTCGCTAGATTATGAGTTACGTTATAATCTATACCCTGTTCTAAGATTGCTTCTGATAAACTGGTTTCAATTATACCCGATACTTCTCGTCGAACATATTTCACCTTTCTTTTATCTGTATACACCTTTACACTATCTCTCATATCTATGACCGTATAATTTATAGGGTCGTTCTCATAAATGAATATTTGAGCCTGTGCAATAGTATCTTTAGATTTTAAAATGACATATGGTTTACCTACACGAATTTTACGAACATCGAACGTGTCTCTATAATTTTCTGAAATAGCTGCTATTTTTGGGTAGGCAACTTTGTTTTGCATCATTAATTCCCCAAAGCTATCTCCATATTTAATAGTATCTAGCTGAACATTAAATTCATCTAGATTAAAGCCAAATTGCTCATTTACAACATCAGCTTTTGGCACACTAATTTCTTGTGCAATGTCATTTTTATGCTCTACATCATCTTTACAAGACGCTAAAACAGTTAATGCCAATATTATGCCCCAATATTTCTGCATTACTTCATTTTTGATTTATCTGGATTTAGCATATGGTATACCCATTGCTTACCCCAATTATTTAATTCTTGATCTGAGTATAACTCTGGAAAGAATACAATTTTTTGAAAACTAGGTGGCAAATATTCCTTCCAATTTGTGCCCCCAGTTGCTTCAATATCACCAGACTCTCTTCTTAAATATCTATGAGCAGAACCCATATGCATTAATTGCCAATTGATATTAGCATTTATATCTAAGGTTTTTAGCGCTTCAACCAATGATTCATTTTTCTTTAAATCACCGGGCAAACTTAGGTATTTATGATAGATAGTTGTGCTTTTTACTTGCTTTGCTATTCTAATCAATCTAGGAGTATACCTATATTCAAATTGTTTTAAGGTAAGGGTCTTTTCGCCGGTGCTAATATCGGTAGCTCCTTTTTTCCAGTAAATATGCTCGTACAATTCTTCTATTTTACTTTCTGAGGAGTATTGATCTCTTTCTGACACATGAACCAAATTTTCTAAAGGTGTTGCGTAAATCTCAATCATTCTAAACTGCGCAGATTGAAAGCCACTTGCAGGAAGCAAAGCCATACGATATTGTAAAAACTGCTCACGCTCCATTCCTTTAATCATAACACTAAAGGAGGATATTAACACGGTGTAGTAACTATTTATTCTTCTTAATTTCTCAATAAAAAAATCAAGATTACCACTTTTATCATCTACCAATTGCTTTTGCTCATGTAGAATCAATTTAAAATAGAGTTCGGTAATTTGGTGATACATGATGAAGATTTCTTCATCGGGAAAATGTGTTCGAGGAACTTGTAAACTTAAAAGGGTATCTAAATGAATATAGTCCCAATACGTTAAATAACGTTGGTGTAATAAGCCATCTAAATAAGAGCTAAGATCTTGCCCAGAATCCTTATATTTTTCTTCGAGTTTAGATATTTGGGATTTAATCTTCTCTTTATCTTCCATCTATTGGCTAATCCATTATAATTTTAAACTGATGCTTTAGTCCGTTATACCCATCAATATCTGCTTTTATTGCCCCTACCGCTAAATCTGCTTTAATTCTAATCGGTATTCTATTTTCGTCATTAGAAACCCATAACGACAAACTTTCTTGTTCTTTAAATACACGACCAGATTGAACTAAAGGCCTAAATTTTAAACATTCTACTTTCCCGTATTTTGTGTTGACAACTTCCTTACCTAAATATTTAAGTTTAAAGTTAAAAATACCATCATCGTCATAAAGCATTTTCAGGGTAATTGCCTTTCCCACTTCAAGGTCTTCCGTTTTATAGTTATTCCTTAAGAAGTAAAAAGCAGATATTAAATCTTGTATATTGTCCTGTAATGTAAAACTAAGCTTTTTCTTGTTTTTTTTATCATTAAGTTCAGCTTTCGACTGCTTATAATCAAAGTTTATTTCAACGTCTTTTGTATAACCGCCCTCATTAATTTTTCGAACAAATCGATATGGTTTTCCATCATTTTTATCAAAGTAGCTTTCATAAGTGTCATCTACCTTAAAAAACCAACTGGCGACACCAGTTGTTTCACCATGCCCAACAACATGATAAACTGGCTTCTCATTAATAGTAGCTGAATTAACTTGCAATGTGGCATAGCTAGCGTTTAAAAACCCATAATGCATTCTAAACTTCAACCACTCTCCAACGCTAAAAGCAGAATTTTCATTTTGACTTTGAGCAATAAAAAAAGAAAAAAGAAAGATTAGTATGATAGATTTTCGCATAGCCTTTAATTTAAAGCAAAAGTAATAATTGAGAGCTCTCAATTATTACTGTTACACTATCTTAAACAAATTTTATTCCAAAGTATTGCATAAAAAAAGCCCAGTCTAAAAACTGGGCTTTTCCTAAATAACCAACCAAACTTTAAATTATGAAAAACCACTACTTAAAGTTGTAAGGGAACCACCCCTTAGCTAGTGTAAATTTAAGACACATTTTAATACCCAACGTACGGTTTAACTTACTTTAATGATAACCTTAACAGTTATTCACACTTCAGATTAATATTTGGGAAACTATTAAGAATAAAGGGGAGTTAGAAATTTTTTTGATGAGTTTCAAATCTGTTTTCTGTCTAGAACCAATAGCCCACACTTACGAAAAACTGTGACCTCTCAGTTTCTGGTGACCAAGAGTACATAAGATTAACCGGACCCAAAAATGACTCCCAACCATACCCAACCCCATAGCCAGAATATGTTGGTGCTTTGAACCAATCTCCAGTTCTAAAAAGATCATCATCTACATTGGCAAAATTAGCAGTGAACATTACATGATTTTTCTTCGCGAACTCAAAATCTAATCTTGCATATGCTTTAACAAAACTATTACCTGGCAGGCTTAGGAAATCATAACCGACGAAAGGGGTGAAATTATTTATAAAATCAGTGCCATAACCGCCTAGAACGAAATCATATGTGGTAACATTAGAGACTCCCAATTTAAAGCCGCCTTCGGTTTCTAGATTTAAGGATAGATTTTTCACTAAAGGAAAGGCCATACCCATTCTAGCTTTGGAAATAGAAAAATCTTTAAAGTTATTATTGAAATCTGACGATAAAACATAATAATGCATATCACCACTAAAATATAAGCCTCTCGATGGAAAATACTTGTCATCATAAGTATCTAACTTTAACGCCCCATATGCACTTACATAATTACTTTTTTCAAAATATGTTCGCCCATTATCTGTAGTGGTATTTATAGTTAGGTCAGTATTGGGAATATCACCAAATGTTCTAGTACTGTATTGCAAATACTTAAATTCCGCACCTAAAGTAAAAGCAAACTCCTCTTTTATAACAGTTTGAATATATAGCTGATTAGTAAAATCAGATACAGCAAGGTTAATTGTATTAATTCTAGAACTTGGGGTAACATCAAAATTGTCTCCTATAAGGTCAAAATCTATCTCCTGTTCAAAATCATTAAATCTAGAATTAACACCAAAACTCCAATACGAACCTTTGTCTACATAATATTCAAAATTGTACCTAATATTATCCCCTAGAATCAAATCAAAAGACGCTACATCATCCTTAGATAATATTCTACGTTTGGTAAGATTGATTATTGCAGCACTTTTATATAAATCATCAAAATGAGCACCTAATCTTAAAAAAGAGGTATTGGGTGTTTCATCTAAGGGTAAAATTAAATCTTCACCATCATTTATATTATTTAATAATTTATATCTAATGGTTTTAAAGTTACCTGTGGCGGCCAAATTACCAATGCCTTGCTGCAATTTCTTAAAGCTTATAGATTCATCTAAATTAAATCTTAGCTTCCCTTTTATATATCCTCTAGTATGACTTGTGTTGCCATCAATCAACAATCTATTTATAGTTAGCTGTTGGTCCGAATCGACGGCAGTCATATAGTTTTTATCTTTCTTAGTCTTTGTTCCCAATGCTCTAAGTTCATCTATTTTTAAATTTGCAGCATCTACCCCTGTTTGAATAATAGCATTTAACTTATTGAATTCAATTACAGAATATTTTTCTATTTGTGGCTTTATATAGACATCGGTTTTTGCAGATTTTATTTTCATATCTGCCACCGTTCTATAATTATTAATTTGCAATAAGATTTCTGTCGCAGACAAAAGCGCTTCTCTATCGGATAGGTCATGCTGCACATCTACACCAATAATAATATCTGCACCCATAGCCAGAACCTCATCGATAGGATAGTTATTGACCACGCCACCATCTATTAAAACCTTATCGTTTATTACTGAAGGCTCAAAGAGTGAAGGCAATGTACCACTGGCCAATATTGCTTCAGGCAAATAACCCGAATCTAAAACCACCTGCTTACCTGTTTCTATATCTGTGGCCACACAAACAAACGGAGTAGGTAATTTATCAAAGTCTTCAATATCTTTTACGTGATACAAAAGCCTAACCAATTCATTATAAATATTTTGCCCACCTGAGTAGGCAGGTGGAACGGAAACCTTAAAATTATTGAAAGGCAGGGTCAACGAATACCGCTCAGCGTCCTCTTTTTCATAAAATGTTTTAGCACTTCTTGGAAGATTATCTTGAATAAGCGTTCCAAAATTGGTTTCATTAAACATGGAGTCTAACTCCGTAGCCGTATAACCCGCAGCATACAAAGCACCAACAATTGCGCCCATACTTGAACCTCCTATATAATCTAATTCTATTCCTGCCTCCTCAATTACTTTTAAAGCGCCAATGTGCGCCATTCCTTTTGCTCCACCTCCGCTTAAAACTAATCCTATCTTTGGTCTTTTTTTATCAGAATCTGTCTGCGCAATTAGACACAAAGAGTTAAGCAACAGAACTGTCACTACCATTAATATACTATTTAAATTGAAACTATTCTTTACGAAAAGACTCATATATCTTCTTGGCTTTTGACGCTCCAACTTCTTGGCTTAGGCTTTCTATAGTAGCCTCTTTTACGCGTTTAACAGATTTAAATTTTTTCAATAACTGTTGAGCTGTTTTTTCACCAACCCCATCTATACCCTCTAACTCAGAATTAATAGCTCCTTTACTTCTTTTATTTCTATGAAAGGTTATGCCAAACCTATGCGCTTCATTCCTTAAAAATTGTATAATCTTTAAACTTTCAGACTTTTTATCTAAATAAAGAGGAATCGAATCTTCCGGAAAATAGATTTCCTCTAATCGTTTCGCAATCCCTATAATAGCAATTTTCCCTCTTAGCCCTAAAATATCAAGGCTTTTTAAGGCAGAAGACAATTGCCCTTTTCCGCCATCGATTACGATAAGCTGAGGAAGTGGTTGCATTTCTTCTTGTAACCTCTTATATCTGCGATAAACAACTTCTTCCATTGAAGCAAAGTCGTCTGGCCCAGTAACCGTTTTAATATTATAATGTCTGTACTCTTTTTTAGAAGGCTTACCATCTTTAAAAACAACACATGCCGCCACCGGATTACTCCCTTGTATATTACTATTATCAAAACATTCTATATGCCTAGGCTCTGCAGATAACCTTATATCCTTCTTCATTTGAGCCATAATCCTATTCGTATGACGGTCAGGATCAATTATCTTAATCTGATTAAACCGCTCTTGCCTAAAGAATTTGGCATTACGTTCAGACAAGTCTAGTATACGCTTTTTATCTCCTAATTTCGGTATAGTAACTTTCAACCCTGTAGACACAGCTAATTTAAAAGGAACATATAATTCTTTAGAATCTGATTTAAAACGCTCTCTAATTTCAACAATAGCAAGCTCTAGTAAATCTTCATCTTGCTCTTCAAGTTTCTTTTTTATTTCCATCGTATGCGACCGAATAATTGAACCATGGGCCAATTGTAGAAAGTTTATATAAGCGAAAGAATTGTCTGAAATTATACTGAACACATCAACATTACTAATCTTAGGATTCACTATAGTTGACTTTACCTGATAGTTTTTCAGTACATCTATTTTATCCTTAATTTTTTGAGCCTCCTCAAATCTCATTTCGGCGGCCAACATTTTCATTTGACCTTTAAAGTAGGTAATTGACGACTTAAAATTTCCTTTAACAATTTGACGTATGTCTTCTATTTGTCGGTCATATTCAGCAAAAGTTTGATGGCCCTCACATGGGCCTTTACAATTACCTAAATGATATTCTAAGCAAACTTTATACTTACCCGCATTTATTTTTTCTGCAGACAAATCATAATTACATGTTCGCAAAGGGTAAACACTCTTTATTAAATCTAAAAGAATTCGAACCGTTTTCATACTAGTATACGGACCGTAATATTCTGACCCATCTTTTATAACTCTCCTAGTAGGAAAAAATCTTGGGAAACGCTCGTTCTTTAAACAAAGCCAAGGGTATGATTTATCATCCTTTAGCAATACATTATACCGAGGCCTTAATTCTTTTATCAGATTATTCTCAAGCAATAAGGCATCTGACTCTGTTGGAACAACAATATGCTTGATAGAACTTATTTTTTTTACCAATACCCGAGTCTTACCATACTCATGGTTTTTATTAAAATAAGAGGAAACTCTTTTCTTTAAATTCTTAGCCTTGCCAACGTATAAAATACCGTCATTACTATCATAGAATTGATAGACCCCTGGGCTAGTGGGCAATGAACTTAATTGTATATTTAAGGGGATTTCAGACATAATTTGACACTACTAATTTAGTCTATATTAATCAGTTTAAATTACACTACATGTCTATAATCAACAAACAAAATTCTGTAAAAAGTAGTTTTCGAATAAATTGCGAACATGGCATTATTTTAATTAAAAACTGGTAAATCTTAAAAATATGAACCCTTATTTTACCGCATTGCCAAGTTGATAATTTAGCTAATATCATAAATACTTGATTATCAATTGTTTATATCAAATTTCCTGTTTGGATATTTACTAGTATGTTAATTTTTACAAAAATTAGTGCAGTTAAACGATAAAAAAGTACTTTTCATAGATATGTATTAATTATTTTACTTATTTTTAACTCGATAACAACACAAGTTAGTTTATTAATAATACCAGAATATCATGGAAAGCTATATAATCACTTTAGGAACATATCTTATATTAATGTTATTTTTTAAGGTATTTTTTGCTGTTGCAGGTAAAGAATAAATTAAAAAACACTAGAGCTAACACTACTTCACTATGCTGAAGAAGGATTTACGCTTAAAATATTCAAGGTTACGAAATTCAATTACCCCCACTCTTTTAGGCCAGCAAAGTATTGCTATTGCAAATTCTATATTGCAGTTACCTATATGGGAAAATCAATATTTCCACATATTTCTTCCTATTGAAAAAAAAACTGAAATAGACACAGAAGGTATTATTTCTATACTTCTTGGCTACGATAAGAATGTTATTGTACCAAAAGTAATTTCAAATACAGAGTTAGAACACTATTTACTTACCGATAACACGAAGTTCATTACTAATTCATTAAATATACCAGAACCCGTTGATGGTATTACAGTACCTCCTAATAAACTTGATGTTGTTTTTATACCGCTATTAGCGTTCGATAAATTTGGCAATAGAATTGGATACGGCAAAGGATATTATGACCGGTTTTTAAGTAAGTGTAAGGCCGGTGTAGTAAAAATAGGTTTATCTCTTTTTGAGCCAGAAGATTTAATCCAAGACATTTCACCTACCGATATTCCGTTAGATTATTGCGTAACTCCGGCTAAAACCTATACTTTTTAATTATTTTGACTCTGAGAAGAATTATTCTCTACAACTGTTGAGTCTTCTTCTTTATGAAAGGCCTTTTTATTAAATACCAATAAAATACCAACACCTGTACTTATCGCCGTATCCGCTATATTAAACACGGGCTCGAAAAATCTAAAATTTTGACCACCAACTCCTGGCATCCAACTTGGCCATGTGGCATCTACCATCGGGAAATATAACATATCTACCACCTTGCCATAAAACAATTTACCATAAGGTTCGTCTGAAAAAAGAGCAGCAACCCCGTTATAGCTATCATTAAAAATGATACCATAAAATAAGGAATCTAAAATATTACCTAAAGCACCAGCAAAAATCAAAGAAACTGCCCAAATTAATGTTGTAGAAGCCTTTTTCTTAATTACATCAAAAAGCCAATACCCTATTCCGAAAATTGCAAACAATCTGAAGATAGTAAGTACCAATTTACCTATATCATCAGAAATAGGTAAAATATCACTCAATTTGGCTCCCCAAGCTGCGCCTTCATTCTCAATAAAAAGAATCTTAAACCAGCTAAATACCTCAACAGATTCACCTAGCACAAAATGGGTCTTTATATAAATTTTACTTAATTGATCAATAATTAGAATCAATAAAATAAATAGTACAGATTTTTTAATATTCATGGGCATAAATCAATGAGGGCAAAAATATAAATATTATTCGGTTTTAATTAATTCTATATTTCCAGTAACTGTTTGTAGCTTATAAATAGGCAATCCTTTTGGAATTAGGTTTAGCGAGACTTTACCATACTTGCTATTCGCCTCTATCTGAGCAGACTTTGTCAACACACCAATAGAACCACTCTGAGTTCTTACACTGACATTTCCCAAAACTTCATTTAATTGACACACACCATCTGATAAAGCTACATTTACCTCTTTATATGTACCATCTATGACTACCCTTGAATTAGTGCCATATATTTCTACATTTTTATTTTTTGGAATAGTAAGCTTCAACATTATTGAGATTACCTTATGAGCGCTTAATTTATCGTTAGGGTTTTCAAAACTTGGCACAAAACCAGCTTCAATTAAAATTGTAGAGCCGTTTACGTCAACCTTTAAGTCTAAGTCTTGACTATATTCACCTTCTATTTCAGCCTCTATAGCTACCTCATTGCCTTGACCGGTATGCATTTCAATCTTAAAACAATTAGCCGAATTCACTTGAATCAAACTAATATCTTGTGCCAAGATCATTCTTTGCAATTTCTTTTGTGCCTTTAGGCCAAACGAAATCAATAACAGACAACATACAACACAAGTTCTCAACATTATCGTATTAAAAAACGCCCCTAAAGGCGTTTTAATTATGATTGCATATTCTTAGCTTCAATGCTAAGTGTAGCATGAGGAACCAGTTTTAACCGTTCCTTATTAATTAGTTTCCCCGTAACACGACAAAGACCATAGGTTTTGTTTTCAATACGTAACATTGCATTCTTAAGGTCACGAATAAACTTCTCTTGCCTAATAGCCAATTGGGTGTTAGCCTCTTTACTCATGGTCTCAGATCCTTCTTCGAAAGCTTTAAAAGTAGGTGAAGTATCATCCGTACCATTATTACCATCGTTCATATAGGCACTTTTTAAAAGTTCTAAATGACTTTTAGCCTTTTCTATTTTCTCCTCGATCAATACTTTAAATTCTGCCAAATCTTTGTCAGAATACCTTACTTTTAAATCTTCTGCCATCTTTTAATGTTTTTCAATAAACAATTTAGTGTTCACTTCGTCAAAAGCAATTTCGATGCCTTCGTTTAATTCTTCTTCAAAACTTAATAAAGCCGTTAAAGTTTCTGTTTTAATATAATCTAAATTACCCTTAACCGCAACTTCAACAAACCCGTCTTTTAAAATTTTAATATCAATTTTATCCGTTACTTCAAAACCAGAATCTTTTCTGATATTTTGAATTCTATTTATCAATTCTCTTGCGATACCTTCATTTCTCAAATCCTCATTAATAGTAACATCTAGTGCAACTGTTAACTTACCAGATGTTGCCACCATCCAACCCTCAATATCTTGAGAAGTAATTTCTACATCTTGTAACTGTAAATTAATACTTTTATTTCCTAATTGTATTGATAATTCGCCATCCTGCTCAATTTTTTGGATATCATTCTGAGTAAAAGCTCCTACTTTCTGAGCAATCTCTTTCATTTCTTTACCGAATTTTGGACCTAACGTCTTGAAGTTCGGCTTAATACGTTTCACAAGAATACCAGAAGCATCATCAAGCAGCTGAATTTCCTTAACATTAACTTCAGATTTTATTAATTCTGATACCGCTTCAATTTCTTCCCTATCCTTATTATCTAAAACAGGAATCATAATTTTCTGTAAAGGTTGACGTACTTTTATCTTCTCTTTCTGACGGATGGATAACACTAAAGAAGATATAATCTGCGCTTTCTGCATTTTCACCTCTAAGCTTTTATCTATTAGAGATTCATCTGCAACTGGAAAATCTGCCAAATGTACACTTTCAAAACCTTTCTTTACTGTTGCCCTATTTAAATCTAAATATAAACGATCCATAAAAAAAGGAGCAATCGGCGCTGATAATTTAGCAACAACATCTAAACATGTATACAAGGTTTGATATGCCGCAATTTTATCCTGGGCATATTCCCCTTTCCAAAAGCGTCTTCTACACAAACGAACATACCAGTTACTTAAGTTCTCTTGAACAAAATCTGATATCGCTCTCGCTGCACGTGTTGGTTCGTACTCATCATATGCGGTATCAACAGTTTTTATCAAAGAATTCAATTCAGATAATATCCAACGATCTATCTCTGTGCGGTCAGACATAGGTATATCGTCTTCTGCATAAGTGAACTTATCTAAATTGGCATAAAGACTAAAAAAGGAATAGGTATTGTAAAGCGTACCAAAAAACTTCCTTTTTACTTCCGCGATACCTTCGGTATCAAACTTTAAATTATCCCAAGGGTTAGCGTTACTAATCATATACCATCTAGTAGCATCCGCTCCATGCTCGTTCATAGTCTCAAAAGGATCTACCGCATTGCCCAATCGTTTAGACATCTTTTTACCTTCCTTGTCTAAAACGAGTCCGTTTGAAACTACATTCTTATAGGCTACCGAGTCAAATACCATAGTTGCAATAGCATGCAGCGTATAAAACCAACCACGTGTTTGGTCTACGCCTTCGGCAATAAAATCTGCCGGAAAGGTTTTTCCTTCGTCTATTAAATCTTTGTTCTCAAATGGATAATGCCATTGTGCATATGGCATTGAGCCACTATCGAACCACACATCTATTAAATCACTTTCACGCTTCATTGGTTTCCCAGAAGCAGAAACCAAAGTGATCTGATCCACTATGTTTTTATGTAAATCTATTTTATCATAGTTCTCTTCAGACATATCGTCCACTATGAAATCTGCATATATATCTTTTTGTAAAACTCCCGCTGCTACAGCTTTTGTCATCTCTGATTTAAGCTCTGCAACTGACCCGATAATTATTTCTTCTTTACCGTCCTCTGTTCGCCAAATAGGCAAAGGAACTCCCCAGTATCTTGATCGAGATAAATTCCAATCATTAGCATTTGCCAACCAATTTCCAAATCTACCTTCGCCGGTAGCTTTTGGTTTCCAATTTATGGTTTGATTCAATTGAAACATGCGATCCTTAACATCGGTCACCTTTATAAACCATGAATCTAACGGGTAGTATAGAATAGGTTTATCGGTACGCCAGCAGTTAGGATAACTATGCACATACTTTTCAACCTTAAACGCCTTATTCTCTTCTTTTAAACGTATTGCTATCTCAACATCTACAGAACGTTCTGGCGCCTTACCATCTTCGTAATACTCATTCTTGACATACTTGCCGCCTAATTCTTTTAACTCAGGTCTAAATTTACCTTGTAAATCAACAAGAGGAACCAAATTTCCATTTTCGTCCAATACCAACATTGGTGGAATCTCTGGCACAGCTTGTTTGGCTACAAAAGCATCATCAGCACCAAAGGTCGGTGCCGTATGCACAATACCTGTACCATCTTCAGTAGTTACGAAATCACCAGCAATTATTCTAAAGGCATTTTCCGCATTTTCATACGGAAGCACATAATCCAATAATTGCTCGTATCGAATACCTAGCAAGTCTTTTCCTTTGAATTCTTTTACAACGTAAAAAGGAATATTCTTATCACCAGAAGTATAATTTAATAATTCTGACTTTTCAGAAACTTGCTTAAACTTTCCTGCGAATTGCTTTCCTACCAAATTCTTGGCAAGAACAACATTCATTGGCTCAAAAGTGTATTGATTATAAGACTCAACCAAAACATAATCTATTTTTGGTCCTATCGTCAAAGCTGTATTTGAAGGCAATGTCCAAGGTGTGGTCGTCCATGCCAAAAAGAATATGGTTCCTTCGTTCTGTAAAAACTCAGGCAATGTTTCTTCTACCGCTTTAAACTGTGCCGTTACCGTAGTATCTGTCACATCTTGATATGTACCGGGCTGGTTCAGCTCATGAGAACTTAGCCCTGTTCCTGCTTTTGGTGAATAAGGCTGTATCGTGTAACCTTTATATATTAGTCCTTTAGAATAGATTTGTTTTAGCAACCACCAAACGGTTTCCATGTATTTGGATTTGTAGGTGATATATGGATCTTCCATATCTACCCAGTAACCCACTTTTTCAGTCATAGAATTCCAAACATCGGTATATCTCATTACTGCCTTTTTACAAGCAGCATTATATTCTTCTACCGAAATCTTAACCCCAATATCCTCTTTGGTAATACCTAACTCTTTTTCAACTCCCAACTCAATAGGCAATCCGTGCGTATCCCAACCAGCTTTTCGTTTAACTTGAAAGCCTTTCATAGTTTTGTACCTCGGAAAAATATCCTTTATCGTACGCGCCATTACGTGGTGTATGCCGGGCATACCGTTTGCTGACGGCGGACCTTCATAAAACACATAACTTTCCTTACCCTCGCGGGTAGATATACTTTTTTCAAAAATGGCATGCGTTGACCAGTAGTCAAGTATCTCTTCTGCGACCTTTGGTAAATTCAAACCTTTATATTCTGCGAACTTCATACGAAATGCTTATGGTACTGGATTTTTAAGGCAGCAAAATTATAAAATTTAGATTTAATTTGAGGTAATTGACGACACTGATATACCCCTAACTAACTGATTGTATTAAATAATAGCAAGTTTAACGTCTAAAATTCGACTTGAACCGTAAATAACATCAAACAATAACCATTTTAACATAACACGATGAAAAAAGTAATTTTAGGATCATTAACAATTTTAGCGTTAAGTATGTCATTTTCTTGTAGAGATACTGTTGACAAAGCTAAATCTGCAACTGAAGAAGCTGGCGCTGCATTAGAAGAGGCAGGTGAAGATTTGAAAGAAGCTGGGAAAGATTTAGAAGAGGCAGGTGAAGGTGCTGCAGAATCAGTAAAAGAAGCTGGCGAAAACACAATAGACGCTGCTAAAAAAGCTGGTGACGATGTAAAAAAGGCAGCTAACGATGCAGCAGATGCAGCAGCAAAGAAAGCCAACGAAATAGAAAAGGCAGTTAAAAACTAAATTTTACTACTCTATAATTTTAAAAGACCCGTTTTACGCGGGTCTTTTTTTTGTTAAAAATGATACCCTATTCCTAGTATTAAATTTTGTCCCGGGGCTACAATACCAGATGAGTATGTTCTATACCGCTGGTCTGTTATATTCTCTAAACTTACGGTAGCTTTTAGACGATTGGTAATATCGTATTGCGACCGAAAGTTTAAGGTGTACCAAGAAGGAGCATACGGGTTACCGTTTTCATCTAAAGCATAGATATATTCTTTAGATTGTTCTGACATTGCGAGATTCTTATACTCAATTTCGCCATTATAATTTACAAACAAATCTGTTCGCAGTCTTTGGTTTTTCCATACAATATGAAAATCTCCAAAAGTCGGTGCTGCATGACGAGCAGGTGTTTCAGTACCATCATCTTCCTCTTCTACACCTTCAGTTATTGTCAAGTTAGACGATAAAGACCATTGTTCATTAAGGTATGCTTCTAAACCAAATTCAAAGCCATAAACATAAGCCTTAGCCACATTCTGTATTGCTTGCACATTACTAAGCTCACCTCCATATTCAATTTCAGAAACACCATTGTAACTAAAATCTCGTCGCACCAAAGCATCTACCAAATACGTATAGTAAGCAGTTCCTTTTAAAATAAACTTATCGTTAATATTTCGTTGGACACCAATTTCTGCATTGTATGCATATTCAGGCTCTAAATCTGGATTAGGAACCACTACCGACCCTGGCTCAGAATCAAATATCTTACCGACATCATCAATATTTGGGGCTCTAAAACCTGTAGACCCATTTAAGGTAATTTGAAGATTTGCTCTTGGAAACCAGCTGAAACCTATACTACCCGTTAAAGCTCCTGTGCTTAAATCTGCAGTCTCAAAAGGAAAATCATAAAAAGTATCATCAAAAACAGCATCGACCCATACATGACTATACCGCAAGCCAGACATAATTGTAAAATTTGGTTTTGCTTTATACTCCCCATTCAAATAACCTGCTAAACTTTGCCATGTTGAACCATCTGGATAACGAGAGGCCGACTCAATTTTTTCATCTGTGGTACTATTTAAGTCAAAACCACTCGACCCAACTTTATTAAAAATATACTCACTACCATAGTACAGCCTAAAATTACCCATCTTCTTATTCTCAAGATCAATATTCATATTCAAAGCATTTACTTTTTCTATCGTGGTATTTAAGACCACATCTTGAAAATCTCGATTACTTCTACTTTCTTCAAAATGTTGATAGGCAAGACCTAATTTTAAACCATCATAAAACTTTCCATTTCCTTTTTTTTGAACTTGAGCATTACCCATGAACCATTTTTGAGGTCCATAATACCATTCTGCTGACCGTAGTCCTAACCCGTCACTTGTAGGCCTAATCAATCTATCATATCTAGAATAATCTGAAGTTTCTGAATAGTATGCACCAAGATTTAAATCCCATTTCGAATTGGGTTTATACAGAAATTTTTGCATCAGGTTTATTTGGTCATAGCCAGTGAAAACCTGTTTTTCGGGTGAATTATTATTTGCCAACTCATCAATACCATTCTTAGTGCGGACAAATGTATTTCGCAAGTATGAATCAGGGCCATGCGATCCCATTCTTAAATCTTGAAAGTTATTATAGGTAATACTTGTTAAAGAGGACCAATATTTTTTACCAATATTTACATCAGCGTGAATTGTGCTTTCCAGATTTGCAGAAGCAAATCTATAATTGGCATTACCGTGGACCAAAAGACTATCGTTCTGACTTAAAATAGGCTTCTTGGTATAAAAATTCATTACCCCACCAATAGCGTCACTCCCGTAAATAACCGAACCAGGCCCAAATATTACCTCAGTATTCTTTATAGTAAAAGGATCTATCGAGATTACATTTTGAATATTTCCTCCTCTAAAAATTGCATTATTCATTCGAACACCATCTACAGAAAGCAATAACCTATTAGTTGCAAAACCCCTAATCATAGGGCTCCCGCCTCCTAATTGACTTTTTTGCACAAAAACTTTACCACTATTTTGAAGTAAGTCTGCAGATGTTTGTGGCGATGAAAAAGCAATTGACCTAGCATCTAATGAAATAATTCTATTAGGAATATCCCTTTTCTGTTGCTCCCATTTAGAAACAGACATTACAACTTCATCTAATTGCTGGGCCTTCATAATCAAATACACCTTTTGACCTTGCCTACTAATTTGTTGCTTGGTTGATTTATATTCTTCGTAGCCTATGTGTCTTAGAATAAGTCGCTCTTTGTTAGTGAAAATTGAACCATCTAGTACTCCATCAAAATTTGACAATGCTACTTTCGACTTATCTTTATTAAAAACTGCAACGTTTGAAATTACCTCGCCACTATCCGCATCTAAAACAGTTATTTCTTGGGCATGACTAAACATGGTCATTAAAAAAAATACAACAAATAGAAATTTATACATATGTGTTGAAAACTTCATTTAACACGGCAAGTGATTTTGGTTTCCTGAAACCCTGTAGGTGTAATTCAAAATAAAGTATCAGGGATTTTAATAATTCTTGGCGGTTAGTTTTTTTCATCTTTACGTTATGTATATCATCAAAATTTATGCCCAACAAGGTCTTGAAATAATATATATTTTCACCTCTAAGCATCGGGTTTAATGATTCAACCGAAACAAACTCACCTTCTAACAAATCAAAATATGGCTTATCTATCTGATACACATCAGGATAAAACCCTAAAAATTTAGTAATTGATAGCATAAAAAATAGATGAAAATTTGCTACATCTTTATGCATATCCAACCATTGAAATGAAGCCTCTAAAAATTCGAATAATTCTTCGTTTTGTTCTTCTTCCCGAATACTATTAACCAATAGCTCTGCTAAAAATAAGGTCATAGCATTTTTGGCCATATCAGCATAAAGGGATTGATAATGATAGTAAACCTTAGCTTCGCGTAGTGTTTCTAATGTTCCTTTATTTCTATGGATTGCAACAATTTCTAATTGTGTTAAAGGTTGAAAATAAGCTGTCTTTAATTTCCCTTTTTTAGATGTTAACACGCCTCGTAATAAATAGGATTTTATACCGTCTGAGGCTGTAAATGCTTTAACTATAAGACTTGTGTCACCATATTTTATTGCAGAAAATACTATTGCTTTTGTTGTTACCTGCATAATGAACCATCTATTTCAACAAATATAATAGTTTGTACAACGGCGACGATATTCTACATAAAAAATGCGGGGCTCTAAAATAGAGCCCCGCATTATAAATTATATCCTAGTACATTAGGTATATGCTTAAAAATTAAATAACTCCTTGAGCAAGCATTGCATCGGCAACTTTTACAAAACCAGCAATATTGGCTCCTTTAACGTAGTTACAGAATCCATCCTCTTCTCTACCATATTCGATACATGAAGCATGTATCTCTTCCATAATATCTTTAAGACGCTCATCAACCTCTTCGCGTGTCCAACTAATTCGTAATGAATTCTGGGACATTTCTAAACCTGACGTTGCAACACCACCAGCATTAGATGCTTTACCTGGTGCAAACAATACTTTTGCATTATTAAACACATGAACAGCATCTGCATTACAAGGCATGTTCGCACCTTCTGCAACACACATACATCCATTTTTTAATAGATTTTTAGCATCATCTTTATTCAACTCATTTTGAGTTGCACAAGGTAATGCGATATCACATTTAACATTCCAAGGAGTTTTACCTTCATGAAATTCTGCAGAAGCATATTTATCTGCATACTCAGAAATACGTCCTCTTCTATTATTCTTAAGATCCATTACAAAAGCTAGTTTTTCATCATTTAAACCATCTTTATCATAGATATATCCACTAGAATCTGAAAGAGTTACCACTCTAGCTCCTAGTAAAATTGCTTTTTCTGCAGCATATTGAGCAACATTTCCTGAACCAGAAATTACAACTGTTTTACCTTTAAAAGTTTCATTTTTAGTCTTTAACATACTTTCTGCAAAGTACACAGTACCATAACCTGTTGCTTCTGGTCTAATTTTAGAACCACCCCATGACAAACCTTTTCCTGTAAGCACACCGGTAAACTCATTACGTATCTTCTTATACATACCAAATAGGAAACCTATTTCACGAGCACCAACACCAATATCTCCTGCAGGTACATCTGTGTTCGGACCAATATGTCTATTCAATTCTAACATAAAGGCATGGCAAAAACGCATTACCTCATCATCTGATTTACCTTTAGGGTCAAAATCAGAACCACCTTTACCACCACCCATTGGTAGTGTTGTAAGGCTGTTTTTAAAGACTTGTTCAAAAGCCAAGAATTTAAGAATACTCGCATTTACAGTTGGGTGAAAACGCAAACCACCTTTATAAGGACCTATTGCAGAGTTCATTTGTATTCTATATCCACGGTTTACATGTATTTCTCCAGCATCATCTACCCAGGCTACTCTAAAAGAAATTAAACGCTCTGGCTCAACCATTCTTAAAAGAATATTCTTACCATTATATATTTCTTGTGTAGCAATATATGGTATTACTGTTTCTGCTACTTCTTGTACCGCTTGTATGAATTCTGGTTCGTGGCCATTTCTGGCGGTAACCTCATCCATAAATGTTTTTATTTTATCGTCCATAAAGCTATTTACACTTAGTTAAATTATTGATTTCAAAATATAACGGCAAAATTATGCTATTTATGTAATTTGATTGCTTATTTTTTTAAAATTGATAAAATTTGTTGTTTTAGCAACAAAATACCCATTCTTAATGCGTAAAATTTAACGAATTACGGTTTATCCTATTGCTTGCTCTAAATCTGCTATTAAATCTTCCGAATCTTCTATACCTACACTAAGTCTTATTAGTGCATCAACAACGCCGATTTTTTCACGTTCTAGTTTAGGTATACTCGCATGCGTCATACTTGCTGGGTGACCAGCTAAACTTTCAACACCTCCTAAGGACTCTGCTAGAGTAAACACTTTTAAACGTTCTACAATCTTAATTGCATCTTCGTAATTACTTCCTTTTGGTACGAATGATATCATTCCGCCAAAATCTTTCATCTGCTCTTTTGCTACTGAATGATTAGGATGATTACTGAAACCAGGCCAAAATACTTTTTCAACTTTAGAATTATTCTTTAGATATTCAGCTACTGCTCTTCCATTTTCACAATGGCGTTGCATTCTTACATGTAGCGTTTTAATTCCTCTTAAAACCAAAAAACTATCCATTGGCCCACAAACCGCACCACTCGCATTTTGTATAAAATAAAGCCTATCTGCTAATTCCTTATCTCTTACCACTAAAGCTCCAACAACAGTATCGCTATGACCACCTAGGTATTTAGTTGCTGAGTGCATTACAATATCTGCCCCTAATTGTAACGGCATTTGTAAATATGGCGTTGCGAAAGTATTATCTACCGCTAAAAGAATATTCTTATTCTTAATCAACTCGGCAACTGCTTTTATATCTATGATGTTCATCATAGGGTTTGTTGGTGTTTCGACCCAAACCAATTTGGTTTTTGAATTTATTTTGCCACGTATGGCATCGGTGCCTTGCATGCCCACAAAATGAAAAACAATACCAAATTTCTCAAATATCTTTTTAAATATTCTATAAGAACCTCCGTAAAGGTCATTTGTAGAAATTACCTCATCACCTGGTTCTAATAACTTTATGACCGCATCTATCGCTGCAAGACCACTACCAAACGCTAAACCAAATTCACCATCTTCAATACTTGCCAAAGAATTTTCTAAAGCAGTACGGGTCGGGTTCGCGCTTCTCGAATATTCATACCCTTTATGGCCACCAGGGGTTGTCTGCGCATAAGTTGATGTTTGATAAATAGGCGGCATTACTGCTCCATATGCCTTATCTGGTTGTTGACCACCATGAATGGTGTTTGTATTAAACCTATATTTTTTAGTGGCCATTTTTAAAGTATTTAGCACACAAATGTATTGTTATCTTTTGGAGAATACAATGAAGGTGTATTTTTACATTAAATCTAATTTTTTCATGAAATCAAAGCTACTCTACCTACTTATTTGTATTTCTCTTGTTGCTTGTAATACTGAGGAATCTCTCACCTTTGAAACATTAAATATATCTAATGATGCCTGTGAGAATTGCACTTCAGTATCCATTGAAATTCCAAAAGCATTGGGTCAAATAAAATTAAGTGAGACCATTAATATCGCCCTTCAAGAAGAGATTATTGCGCTCCTGAATTTTGATGAAGAAAGTAATGCTCAGACTATTGAAGGAGCTACTGAAGCATTTGTAAAGGATTACAAAGAACTGAATGGCAAATATCCGGAAGAATCTATGCCTTGGGAGGCTAAAATAAATGGCTCAATAATTTTTGAAAACAAAGATGTATTAACTATAAAATTAGAATCATACATATACACAGGTGGTGCACATGGCTATGGCACCAATCGATTTTTAAACTTTGACAAAATCAAGAAAGTGGAATTAGACCGCCAAGAATTATTCAAAAATGAAGATGAATTCAAAGCATTTACTGAAACTATATTTCGAAAACAAGAAGATGTGCCCGCAGATGCAACTATAAATAGTACAGGCTTTATGTTTGAAACAGAACGTTTCTATTTACCAGAAAATATTGGCTATACCGATAAAGGCCTATTACTATTTTACGAGCCTTATGAAATCGCATCATTTGCCGATGGCCCCATTATATTAACTATACCTTATAATGATGCTAATAATTTTTTAAAGATTTCCGTAATGCCCTAACTAACCGCTCTTAACAATAGAATGATTGTACCAATGTGCAACCCTTCATGAAATAAATTAAATGCAATCGCATCATCAATATTTTTAAGCGTTACACGCGCACTAGTAGTATACTCTTGATAATTTTGAAATAGGTCTGTATCATAATCTTCCTTTAACCATTCTATTGTAGAGATTAAAAAATCTGCCACCATCATAATCTCTTCATCAGTCGCTGTACCATCTGGGGTTGTCCCTTTCATAAATTTAGCCACCAACTCATCTGGCACACGCATTTGAAGTCCGCTAAATTTATATTGTAAAATTTGCTGAGTAACTACGGTATGAGCTATATTCCAAAATATATTATTATTGAAGCCCTCTGGTATATTAAGAAGTTTTTCTTTTGGAGTTTTTGTAAGTATCGAGTGTAAGTTTTTTCGATTCTGTAGGGTGATTTCAAATAAATTCTTAGACATTATTTCACATTTAAAGGAGCATAAAAATAGTACAATTAATGGGAAATAAGTTTCTTTGTAAACCAGAAAGCCTATTTGAAATTTGTTGTTTACACCTTTTTTTGGTTTAAAATACAATTAAAGCAACACCGCAAAGCATGAAAAAAATATATCACCTAAGTACTTGTTCTACTTGCCAACGAATTATTAAAGAATTACAACCTCTTAATGATTTTAAACTACAGGACATAAAATCTGAGCCCATTACGGAATCTCAGTTAGAACAAATGCATGCTTTATCTAATAGCTACGAGGCATTGTTTAGCAAAAGAGCCATATTATATCGTGAGCGAAATTTAAAAGCGCAAAATCTTACCGAAAATGATTTTAAGGCTTTGATTTTAGAACAGTATACTTTTTTAAAGCGTCCGGTTATAATGGTGGACGACCAAATATTTATTGGTAATAGCAAAAAGGTTGTAGAGGCCGCTCAAAAGGCCATTCATTCGTGAATAAACGTCTATTAGCAATAATCGCTGCAATTGGGGCCACCACTATTTATGGTATAAACCATACCGTTGCAAAAGGTATAATGCCACATTACGTACAACCTTATGGTTTTATTATTTTAAGAGTACTAGGTGCTGCAATTTTATTTTGGCTCATTTCTCCTTTGGGGCCAAAAGAGAAGATTGATCCCAAAGATTATTTAAGAATGATTGTTTGCGCCTTTTTAGGTATGGGTTTAAATATGCTCGTTTTCTTTAAAGGACTGTCATTATCTACGCCTATAAATAGCGCCGTTTTAATAACTACCACTCCAATTATTGTTCTTGTTTTATCTGCAGTAATTCTAAAGGAAAAAATTTCAAGCAGAAAGATATTAGGCATCGGAATAGGCCTATTTGGCGCTTTAGGCTTAATTCTATATGGATCAGAAGTGCGCCAAGATGCACCTAATATACCGATGGGAAATTTCCTTATTTTTCTTAATTCTATATTTTATGGCTCTTATTTAGTAGTCGTAAAAGCACTAATTACCAAATATCACCCATTTACATTTATGAAGTGGTTATTCTCATTAGGTGTCCTTATCTGTTTACCTTTCGGGTTAGAAGAATTTATGCAGATAGAATGGAGCTCCCTGCCATTTGAAGCTTATCGTGGAATCGCTTTTGTTATTTTAGGCACCACATTCTGCACTTACCTATTTAACATTTTTGCATTAACTCAATTAAAGGCTTCTACGCTAAGTGCTTTTGTTTATGTTCAACCTTTGGTTGGCATAGGGTATGCCATTTTCACCGGTCAAGACAACCTCACCTTAATAAAAATCGTTGCAGCATGTTTCGTGTTGGTCGGGGTATATCTCGCCAGTAGAAAACCGAATAGGTTTTATCAAAAATTAAAATAGTACAACCCTATAGGCTTAATACTGATTGACTATATATGTGATTTTCTTGCATTCTCAAGATGTGTCTGTATTGCATTAACAGCCATTTCTTCATCTCTATGATGCATTGCAGAGACTAAATCTAAATGCTCTTGCATTATTAATTTCAATGGCCTTACTAGACCTACAAGATCCATGAACGGTAATATTTTGGCAGTCTTAAACAATTCATACAACCTTCTATTCCCACAATTTTTGGCAATATATTCGTGAAAATATCTATCTATTTTATGGAAAACATATGCGTTCTGTGGTCCATTCTCGAACGGAACTAAAAGATTTCGCAAATCGTCAATTCTCGACTGCGAGGCATTACGTGTAAATAGTTTTACGGTCATTGTCTCTAATGCGATTCTGCAATCGAACATTTCAGAAATATCCTGTTCACAAAGCTCAAGAACCGTTAGTCCATTAGTAAGCGTACCAACCAATAAAGATTCTTCTTGTAATTGAAGCAATACTACGGGTATGGTATCATCTTTAATATTAAGTGTATGTGATAACCTATGCAGCGTAATTAACTGACCTGGTGCCAATTTCTTGGTAACGATCAATTTCTTCACTTTCCCGTATGTCTCTTGAAATAGTTCTTCTGGCAAGCTCACCATATCGTAAATATACTAAAATAGCGTTATCAACAAATAATTAAAATACTATTAAGGAATCGATCACAATTCAATTACCGAATTACAATAGTAGACTTATAGATTTTTAGGAAATCTAGCAAATTTGCGTGAATCCTCTTTAGTAAGAACTCTAAAACCCTTCGCTTTTTCTACTCCACTAAATGATTTTAGAAATTCATTCGTTAAGCCTGTCAGCATTCTAGTCTTTAAATCCATCCATGCACCCATCATTTCACAATGGGCAATATTCTCCCCTTTATGATTATAAAAATTATGATGAAATTCAAAAAATTTGCAATCCTCACTCATTCCCATTATTTCCAAAGACACTTTAATAGGTTTACCAATAAATGCTTCCTTAAAATAATACAAATGCTCATAAAACGCAACAGGTCCTATTTCATGAATTGCCATTGTTTTATGGTCAAATCCTAATTCCATCAAATATGAAATACGTGTATGGCTCATAAAATTAATATATGCTGAATTCGCTAGATGACGATTTGCATCCACGTCGCTCCATCTTATTTCAAAATCTTTCAAGTACATCTTCTGCCTTTTTTTGTTATGCATGCATAATACTTGATAAAAATAACATAGTTTTGAAACCTAAGGAATTAAGAACATGGTTTTTTATACCTATTTTTAATTCGAGTTGAAAATATTTATTTCTGTATGTCAAAAAAACCTGCTTTCATTAAAGAATTATCATTACCCATAGTTGCCGCTCCCATGTTTTTAATATCAGGTCCGCAATTGGTAATAGAATGTTGTAAAAATGGTATTGTAGGCACTTTTCCTGCATTAAACCAACGCACGAGTGAAGGCTTTGAAGAATGGTTAATTGAAATAAAATCTACTTTAAAAGAATTTGAAGAGCAAACTGGTAAAAAAGCGGCACCATTTGGTGTTAATTTAATTGTGCACCCTACAAACCCAAGGTTAGAGGCAGATGTTAAATTATGTGTCAAACATAAAGTTCCATTAATAATAACCTCATTAGGTGCGGTGTCTGAAGTTGTCGATGCCATTCAAAGTTATGGCGGACTAGTTTTTCACGATGTCATTAAAAAACGTCACGCAGAAAAAGCTGCTGAGGCCGGTGTAGATGGGTTAATTCTAGTAGCTGCTGGGGCTGGTGGTCATGCAGGCACAATAAACCCCATGCCTTTAGTTGCTGAAATAAAGAAATTCTATCATAAAACTATTTTGCTATCTGGATGTATCAGTACCGGTAGAGATATTGCATCGGCATTGCAAATGGGTGCTGATTTAGCTTATATGGGTACTCGTTTTATTAATACAATTGAAAGTAAGGCTACACCAGAATATCGTCAGATGATTATTGATGCTGGCGCTAGTGATGTTGTATATACTGCTGCAATTTCTGGAGTTCACGCGAATTTTCTAGGAGCTAGTTTAAAAGCTGCCGGAATAACCGAAGAAGATCTTAAAAAAGACCGAAAAATTGATTTTGGTAAAGAGCTAGATACCGAGGCAAAAGCATGGAAAACTATTTGGTCGGCAGGCCAAGGTTCTGCACTTATTACAGATAGCTTACCTGTAGCCAAGTTAGTATCACATTTGAAGTCAGAATTTAAAGAGGCTATAGAAGAACAAATTAAGGTTCTTGAAAACTATCCAAAATAAAAACTTACAATCCTGTTTCAGTGTCTTTGGTATATTTTAAAATGTAGATTGTTTATTCCCTATTTCAAAAAATCCCTTAATACTTGTAATGCCCATACTTAACTCGTCATACAATCCGCCACTACTTTTTAAAAACGGACATTTGTCGACGATATATTCTGGGTTAATTCGAACTGTTGAGCCTATAGAACAAATAAGAATACGGCTAACCTTACCAGATACTGATTTTTTGGATTTGGATTGGAGTTATTCAAAATCTCCATCTAAAAAACTTGTTCTTATTATACATGGCCTTGAAGGAAGCTCTAAACGCGCTTATATACAAGGAAGCGCTAAAGCATTAACCGAATCGAGTTTCGATGTCTGTGCCATTAATCTTAGGGGTTGCAGTGGCTCAATGAATAATTTATATCGATCGTACCATTCTGGCGCTACTGAAGATTTACAATCTGTCATTGACCATGTACTTCAACTAGATAAATACTCCTCTATATTTTTACACGGATTTAGTCTCGGCGGCAATCTGTTACTAAAGTATTTAGGTGAAGAGCGTATACTGCCTAAAGAAATTAAAGGCGCAGTAGCTATTTCTGTACCTTGTCAATTAGCAGATTCGCTTCATCAGTTATTACAATTTAAAAATTTTCTATACGCAAGAAGATTTAAGGGTAATTTAGTTGAAAAACTTAAGCTGAAAAAACAGTCATATCCAGACATGATATCAGATTTGGATATCGAACAAATAAAGACATTGAAAGATTTTGACGATATTTATACGAGCAGAGCACATGGGTTTAAAGATGCTATGGATTATTATGCGCAGTGTAGTAGTCTTCAATTTTTAAACACTATTGAAATTCCCGCCTTATTAATTAACGCTGAAAACGATTCTTTTTTAGGAGAAGCATGCTACCCTGTTGATATTGCCAAACAACATAAAACCTTGTTCTTAGAAGTTCCAAAATATGGAGGGCATGTAGGTTTTTATGGTCCTGACAATTTCACTTATACCGAACGTCGTACTTTAGAGTTCATTTCGAATTTTAATTAATCTAAGTTCATCATTTTAAAAAAACAATGTATCACAATACTATTGTTAAAAAATCACTTTAAAGTTAAATTGCACTTTATTATAGGATAGAGCTACACGTAAAAATTCCTATCTTAGTCCTTCAATTGACTCACAATAATTAAATTATAATAAACGTATGCGTAAATTATTCACTTTATTAGCCCTTAGCACGATGATTATCAGCTGTGGCGAGAAGAAAGAAGAGAAAAAAGAAGGTTTTGAAATGAACCGAGCCAAAAAAGAAGTTAAAACAGAAACAGCGAGTGAAGGTGTACCTGTTGACCTTAATAATAAAGGAGTAGGCTCAATAACCAGCGTTAAATTTGACGATGCTGTTAATGAGAAAATGGCCGCTGCAGGTAAAGAAAAGTTTCAAGCAATATGTACTGCATGTCATATGGCCGAGCAACGTATGATCGGGCCAGCATTAAAAGGTGTCTACGAACGTAGAAGTCCTGAATGGGTTATGAATATGATTATCAACCCAGATAAAATGTTGAAAGAAGATCCTATTGCAAAAGCATTATTGAAAGAATATAATAATGCCATCATGCTTAACCAGAATTTAAAAGAAGAAGACGCTCGAAATTTAGCAGAATATTTACGAACGCTTTAAGACAATTCACACACGTTATAAAAAACCCTTTCAATAGCTTGAAAGGGTTTTTTAGTTAGTACCACATTTCTATTTTTTTGATTTAAATTATTAAATCAAATCGTATAATTAAGTACATTAAGTCGTGTAGGTTTTACTGTGTATTTACGACCAAGATGCTATAAATAGAAATGAAAAATCTAATGCAAAACGATAAAATAAAAATTGATATAGTTTCTGATGTTGCATGCCCTTGGTGTTATGTTGGTAAAAAAAGATTAGAAAAAGCAATTAAACAATGGCATGGTATTCCTATAGAAATAGAATGGCATCCATTTCAATTAGATCCTAATATACCAAAAGAAGGTTTGGATAGAGATACTTATTTAACCAATAAATTCGGAAGTTTAGAAGGCCCTCTAGAAATGACAAAACGTTTAGAAGAAAGTGGGAAGGAAGAAGGCATTACTTTTAACTTCGGACAAGAATGGCTTGCTGTCAACACACTTCAACTACATCAACTATTGCATGTAGCTGGCGAAGAAGGATTTAAAGATGCGTTGAAAGAGCGTTTTATGAAAGCTTATTTTGATGAAAATCTTCACTTGAATACCATTGATGTATTAAGCTCAATAATGGCTGAATATGATTGGTCTGCCGAAAAAACAAAACAAGTTCTAGAAGATGATAGCATCGCATATGCTGTTAAACAAGAGATTGCTCATTATCAACAGCGTGGTGTCAATAGTGTACCTTTTTTCATAATTAATGATAAATATGGTATTAGTGGCGCACAGCCAGCATCAGTATTTTTAGAAGCATTTCAACAAGTATCACCATTAAAGATTATAAGTGAAGGTAATAGTTGTGATCCGGTAACTGGGGTCTGTTAATTTTACTCTAAAAGGATAAAAATTATTCCATATTAAATTTTGAACATTAAAAATCAAGAACTATGAAATCATCATTTTCTGAAATAATAAAAGGAGAAACACCTGTACTGGTTGATTTTTTTGCTGACTGGTGTGGGCCTTGTAAATCATTGGCTCCAATTCTTAAAGACGTGAAAAGTGATTTAGGTGATTCAATAAAAGTCATTAAAATAGACGTAGATAAGAACCAAGCATTAGCAACGCAATATCAGGTAAGAGGAGTGCCTACCATGATTTTGTTTAAAAACGGCAAGCAAGTGTGGCGACAATCAGGCGTAGTGCCCAAGCATGACCTTTTAAAGGTTATTAAAACTACTTAATTAAATTTTAAACAAACTGGACTAGGCAAATCAACCTGGCTAACGAAACTCAAAGTACCGAGTTCAATATTTCGTTTAAAGACAACGATATTATTACTACGTTGATTTGCTACCAGTATAAAGTTTTCGCTAGGATCAATTGAAAAATTTCGAGGCCAATCACCCTTTACCGATTCTCTACCTAATAGTTTCAGTTTACCGGTTGCTTGATCAACCTCAAAAATAACTATGGTGTTTTCTCCCCTATTTGTACCATAAAGAAATTTACCATCTGAAGATAAGTGAATATCGGCACAAAAACTCTCCCCCTCAAAATTAGAGGCTGTGGTTTCTTGAGTTTCAATAGCATAGTACTTTTCATCATCCAATCCAAAAACTGTAATGGTTGAATTCAATTCATTAATTACGTAAATAAATTTTTCGTCGTTAGAGCTCACAAAATGCCTAGGCCCTGCACCTTCCGCTAAAACCAATTCTTTGTGCTCGCTCGTTGAAAATTGCCCATCCGTTTTACGGTATTTTTCAATTCTATCTAATCCTAAATCAGACACAAATAATTCTCCATTTATAAATTTAGCCATATGAGCATGAGCAGTCTTGGTTGTATCTAAAATCTTATGGTCAATAATTTGAGGTGAAGGATTAAGGTTACCATTATGCGCAGCACTATAAACTGCAACATTTCCTCCTGTATAATTCGCCACTGCGACCAAATCGCCGCTTTCATTAACGCCAACATAACAAGGGTTAGCTCCATAAGTAGACTTTACATCTACTTCTATAAGCACTGTATCTTTTACTCTAAACGTGGTAATTGAGCCATTATCTTCTTTAAAATTATCAACCTCGCTAACTACATACATTGTATTCTTATCAGGAGACAAGGTTAAATATGAAGGGTTTTTAATAGTAGCAGCTAGGGTTTTATTCTCTAATTGTCCAGTTTCAAGATTGAAGTTATACCTATAAATACCTTCACTCCCATTATTGGTATATGTACCAACAAATAGAATCTCTTCATTTTCTATCTCCTTCATCTTACAACTATTTACCAGGCTCAATACTATTCCTAATAACAAAACAGCAACCAACGATTTGTATTTCATATTCTAAAAATAAGCACAATTTAATTCTGTCTAATACTAAACGTGAAATATTATACCTAGCCAAATGGTATTGAATACTCTTATTTAAAAATAAGTGTAAATATTAGTACTTAGCTTCTAAAAGCATTGTGAAATCTATAAGGTCTAATGTTTTCTTATGAGTGGCTTCTAAAATTACAGGAGGTGCAACACCAGCCTCAGCAGCTTGTTTCCAACGTAAGGCGCAAAGGCACCATTTATCACCAACCTTTAGTCCGGGAAAATTATACATAGGCTTAGCGGTACTTAAGTCATTTCCTTGTTCCTTAGAGTATTCTAGAAATTCTGCTGTCATCACTGCACAAACGGTATGGGTGCCAGAATCCTCTGCACCGGTTTTGCAGAAACCATCTCTATAAAAGCCCGTTAAAGGCTCATAACAACAAGGAATCAAATTTGTACCTAAAACATTAAGGAGCATAATTTTTTATTTTAAAAATTAAGGCAATAACATACTTATTTACGTAAAAGCTCTGTTAATACTCTATTTTCAATCTATGATACAATTTAGCAAATAACTAAAGACCCAATCAATTTTATCTTTTAATACAGTGATTTGTTGACTACTTATTCTCAAATCGGAATATAATGATGAATAGTATCATATTTAGTAGCGCGTAGAATAATGATGGAAAAGCTAAAAAAAATGGGTCTTTGATTTTAATTCTTACCATAAACCCAAAAGCCATTAAAATAGCTAAACCTAAGCTTGCTAACATTGCCCAGTTTTTAGAAAACAGCCCTATAAAAAGCCCAACCGAACCTAATAATTGTAGTAATCCAACTATAATTCTAAATTTCTCCAAATCATAACGTTTAAATTCAATTACCATGAAATTTGAAAACAAACAGCTAATCCCAAAAAAAAGAAACGAAAGTCCTGAAAAAACAATAATTACCTTAGTAACCCACAAATATTCCTTAAAATCAGAGAAAATTATATTCACTTTAAAATATTTTGTTTAATTTTATTTCAAATATATTAAACAATATGGATTTTGTTGTCATTTTTGCCAAAGTAATTATTTTCGTAGCCATCATTAATGTTTGGTTTTTTCGATTTAATAAGAAAACAATGTACAGGGGAGGCAATGCTTCGTCAATGAAAGAAGAATTCGCCGCTTATGGATTATCAGAATCTACTATGTATATCATTGGTGCCTTAAAGGTACTTAGTGCCCTAGGCTTAATAGTTTCTATTTGGGTTCCTATGTTAACCCTACCTTCTGCCGGTATAATGGCAATACTAATGGTAGGAGCAATATTAATGCATGTAAAGATTAAAGATTCACCGAAACAGTCAATGCCTGCATCAATATTCCTATTACTATCTCTATTTATTATTAGCCAATCTTACATTTAGTAAGTTGCTACAAAAGATATGCTAACCTTGAAAATTTGAAAGCAATAAAATCTTAAAAGTATTACCTAAACACTTCGATAAATAAGATTTTATGTAACCAAACCTTCAATTTCTCTACATATAAGAAAGATATGACGATGGGATTCTCAGGGCATGCTACACAGGTTTTAAAGTCAAATAGGGTTTTACTTAAAAAAAGTAGAAGCTTTAGAGAATTGCGTAAAGATTATCTTGACTACTCACAAGAAACAAAACTTCACTTTAAAGAACTTACCGATGTTGAGCGTAAAATGGTACGTGATAAAATAAGAGCTCAAGCCAAAAAAGATAGCATACAAAAAACAGGTATTTATATACTCTCTTTAGCTATAGTCTTAGGAGTCTTTTACGCTATCTATAATTTTAGGTAACAACAATGACTAATGTGCTGGCTCCTATAAACCCCAAAGTTTAAATGGGTTTTTGGTTTCTGCATCTTTTGTTTTAGAAAGAGGTTTATCAACCATGACCTTGTAGGTAGGATCTTCCATGACATTCACATCAATTATTTCCTCTGCATTTTCCAATAAACGAATACAATCATTACTTAAATGACGCAAGTGAACTTTCTTCCCTAATTTCGCATAACGTTCCGTTATTTTATTTAAGGCTTCTATGCCACTCATATCCGCTACCCTACTTTCTTTAAAGTCGATTATTATATTTTCTGGATCATTTGGAACATCAAATTTTTCACTAAAAAGAGTAGTAGAACCAAAAAATAAAGGACCATAAATTTCGTAGTGTTTTACTCCATTTTCATCAATATATTTTCTCGCACGAATTCTTTTTGCATTCTCCCAAGAATAGGCCAATGCAGATATTATAACCCCTAAAAGAACGGCAACAGCCAAATTGTGTGTGATTGCTGTAATTAAGGTTACCAAAATCATTACAACTACATCTGAATTTGGCATTTTACGAAAGGTCTTAAAACTTGCCCACTCAAAAGTACCAATGGCTACCATAAACATTAACCCTACCAATGCAGCCATAGGTAAACGTTCGATTACACTAGAACCGAACATAATAAATACCAACAACATTACTGCTGCAGTTATACCTGACAATCTTGCTCTTGCTCCAGAAGATGTATTAATTAAACTTTGACCAATCATTGCACAACCACCCATACCTGATAAAAATCCAGATAGAATATTGGCGGAACCCTGTGCTATGCATTCCCTATTACTATTACCTCTAGTTTCGGTAATCTCGTCTATAATGTTCAATGTCAGCAAACTCTCAATTAAACCAACACCAGCAACAATTGCCGCATATGGAAAGATAATTTTAAAAGTTTCAAAAGTTAATGGTATTTGCGGGATGGATAGTGGTGGGAATCCACCTTTAATAGATTCGCCTTCTCTCATTGTATCAGCAACAGTTAAGGTATCAATTCCAAACCCTATTACTATTGCCGAAACTACAACGATAGCTACCAATGAGGATGGTATTGCTTTGGTTAATTTAGGAAGCCCCCAAATAATAAGCATCGTAAGAAGAGTAAGACCTAACATCATTACCATATTCATACCTGTCAATAAACTATCGGTGCCTTTCTGATAAAAGTTTGGAAATTGTGCCATAAATATGATAATTGCCAAACCATTTACAAAACCGAACATTACCGGATGCGGCACTAAACGTATAAACTTTCCTAGCTTTAAAACTCCGGCTAAAATTTGTAATAGCCCCGCAATTATGACCGTGGCAAAAACATAATTTAAAATTGTCTCTGGCTCTATACCCGGAAAATTACGTTTCAATTCTAATATTAAACCAATAAATATAACCGCAACAGCCCCTGTTGCACCAGATATCATACCAGGCCTTCCACCAAAAATTGAAGTAATAAGTGCTAATACAAAAGCTGCATATAGTCCTGTTAATGGAGAAAAGCCAGGTATAAGAGCAAACGCAATCGCCTCTGGTACTAAAGCCAAGGCTACCGTGAGTCCAGATAGGATTTCTGTCTTATAATCTACTTTTTGTTTAAAATTGAATAAATTAAAAATCTTCGCCATGTACCTTTACTTTTAAAGGGCGCAAATTTAAGGCTTATTGTTCTGCAAAAGAATCAATTACTTGAAAAACCCAATTAAATCGAAACCTCAATTATTCATAAAATTACTTTGCCCAATAGTCAACTACAAATACTTTTTCTAAATGAGGCTGTAGACTAGCTACAAACTCTTGATGTTTTGGATGTGGAGTATAAATACTATCTCTATCTTTTTTTGAATTAAATGTAATCATATAACAATGAGTAAAATCTTGATGGAAATTTTCTGGACTATCATTTAAACCCCATTCAAAATCTTTAATTACTGAAATATGCTCTGGTAGTTCATTGAAATTGTTATTTAACTTTTGTACATCTGTTTCACTAGCGTCATCATTGAATTTAAAAATTACTATATGCCTTAATAGGTTTTTATTCTGTTTTTTCATTTTTACCAATTCTTTTTTCGGGTTTAATTTCTTTACTCATATCGTTTTGATAGAATACCTATAGAAAAACGCTGATTAAAATGATGGACAATCAGTTTTTTAAAATATCTATATTAAATCAGAATTATTTTTCAAATTGTGGTAATTATAGAATCCCTCCCATACTACCTCCATCAACCTTTATAGCAGACCCATTTGTTGCAGAAGAAAGAGAACTTGCCATATAGGTAATCGTATTTGCAATTTCATCAACCTTAGCAAATCTTTGCAATAGTGAAGAGCTTCTCACTTCGGTAAAAAAAGAGGTTTCAATTTGAGCTTTTGTTTTTCCTTCTTTTTGAGCGGCATTTTCTAAGAATTGCTCAGCTCCTTCAGACAAAGTAGACCCTGGAATTATGGTATTCACCGTTACTCCAGTACCCTTAGTTAGTTGCGCTAAACCTCTTGAAACCGCTAAAATTGCAGTTTTAGTCATACTATAGGAAATCAAATCGACAGGCACCAAAGTGGCACATTCACTCGAAATAAATAAGATACGACCCCAATTATTAGTCAACATATTGGGTAGTATTCTTTTTGATAAGCGCACTCCACTCATCACATTAACTTCAAACTGTTGCTGCCAATCTGAATCTTTCGTTTCAAAGAATGACACTGATGAGTAGATACCCACATTATTCACAAGAATATCAATCTCAGGAAGTCTGCCCAATTGCTCTTCTATCTGCTTTGTATTGCTGAAATCAATACATAGTCCTGAAATAGTATTATTGGGAAATTCTCTTTGTAATTTTTGCACTGCTTCTTGCAGTTTGGTTTCTGTTCTACCGTTAAGAATAACATCTACCCCTTCACTAGCCAAAGCCCTTGCCGTTGCATAACCTATACCAGCAGTAGACCCTGTTATGAAAGCTGTTTTTCCTTGTATTTTTAAATCCATTGTCTCCTTATCTATTCTAATTTGCTATTCCCCATGTACTAAACAACCACCATAAAGCAAGCACAAGACCTATTAAAATTACAGTTAAAGTTGCATCAGAAGACCATTTAACTTTTGGCCGTTCTGAACGCCTCTTAAATGTTACTAGTTCTAACATTTCGGCAGGTTGTGGCTGACCCATTTTACTTACTACCATTAATATCACAGCGCACAAAAGGAACAAGAATAACGCAAAGTGCAAGAAATTAATACCTAAAAAGACTCCTAAAAAAGACCCTTCATTTACTTGAATAGTTCCTTCATTACTTAAAAACTCGGCTACTAGTCTAAAAACTCCAACTGCAAATCCTACCCATAAAGAGACAATAGCGCCTTTAGCGTTTATCCATTTGTAAAATAATCCAAAGAGAAAGACCGCAGCAATCGGTGGTGAGATATAGGCTTGTACACTTTGTAGATAGTGGAAAATACCGCCACCCATTAATGATTTCATAAAAGGAATCCAACCAAGGCTTACAATAACCAAAACAACAGTAGCAATACGCCCAAAACTTACAAGGTCTTTTTGAGTAGCCATAGGCTTATACTTTTGATAAAAATCGATTGTCAATAACGTGGAACTCGAATTAAACGCAGATGAAAGCGAACTCATTAATGCAGCCAATAGTCCCGCTATGGCTAAGCCTTTCAAGCCTGAGGGTAAAAATCCATTTATCATGGCAGGAAGGGCTTGATCTGCATTTTCCATTGAAAAATCAATAGCTCCTTCTTGCAATAAAGCATAGGCGATTACACCTGGAATAAAAAATATAAATACAGGAAGTAATTTCAAATACCCCGCAAATAAGGCTCCCTTTCTTGCGTTGTTGATATCTTTTGCAGAGAGTGTTCTTTGTACTATATATTGATCCGTACACCAGTACCAAACCCCTAAGATAGGAGCACCGAAGAGCATACCTGTCCACGGGTATTCCGTATCAGCCATTGGTCTCCATAGATTAAAAAACTGTTCAGTAGGTGGATTGCCTTCTTGGGCAGATGCAATAGTGAGAACATCAATCATATGATCCCATCCGCCTAAAGCATATAATCCAAATGCCGTTACCGCAATGGTGCCTATTAATAAAATAAAGGCTTGTACCATATCGGTATAAATCACAGCTTTAAGTCCGCCTAATACCGTGTAGAAACCCGTTGCAACAACAGTAATTATAGCACCAGACCAAAAAGGGATTCCGATAGTTTCAAAAACCAAGGCCCCTGCAAATATGATTAACGAAATTTTTGTAATCACATAGGCTAAAATCGAAATAACCGAAAGGTAACTACGACAGGCCTTAGAATATCTTTTTTCAAGAAACTCGGGCATTGTATATACTCCAGTTCGAAGATAAAAAGGCACAAATACCCAACCTAGTAGTATTAATACAAGCGAGGCAATAATTTCAAAATTCGCCATGGGCATATTACCCCGTGCACCGGCTCCTGAAACGCCTAAGATAATCTCTGAACCTATATTTGAAGCAAATAGAGAGGCTCCAATAACCAACCATCCAGAGCTCTTACCAGCTAAAAAATAATCAACCGCACTTCCGGATTCCGATTTGGTTTTTGATGCCCAACGGGCAATCCATAAGATAATTCCAAAATAGATAAGTATAATCGCAATATCTAAGTAACTTAAGCTTGATAGCATAGTTAAATGTTTTGTTTTAATGAGAATCTACCAGTCGTTTAACCCTAGTAATTTTTTTCCTAAATCCGTTAACTCCGCTGTATCATATTTCGTTTTCTCCCAGTTTCTAGGATCTCCAGGAAAGGCATATCCTTCAGGTGCGATTCTATTCTTCCAAGAATTAATTCTCCAATTCTTAAGTACTTCGTTTTCAGGTTCTGCTGGCATCATAGAAATATATTGCGCTATACGCACTTTATCTTTAGATTTATTCGGCCGAATACCATGTGGTTCTGTACTGTTGAAAATTAGCAAATCACCCGCTTCCATCTTCACCTTTACGATTTTATCTTCTAGACCTTCTAGACTAGGTTGAAAACGATCCCTATCTTCTGGCTGCGTAAGTTTCCAAGTGTCATAGTTACGGTACAACCAAGGTATACATTGAAAACCACCCATATTCTCATCGTCTTGATCCGCAAGTGCCAACACACCTTGCACATTTTGCGGCTTGGTTTCTGGATCATAATCCCAATGAATAAACCCCTTCTTTTCTACACCAACTGGCAAGGGAAAATTGAGGTTGGCTCGATCAATGGTAACCCATAATTCTTCTGTTCCCCAAACATCTACAAAAGCATCATATACTCTTTGCGTTTGCCTGTTATTCCATAAATGTTGATGGTTATATACCTCAACCATACCTGTACCCGTTAATTCTTTCATTTTCATTTCAGCACGTGGTGGCGCATACCAAGTAGAAGAATCGGTAGGACTCTTTTCGTCAAATTCCCAAAGAAAATCGGCTGTACGTCTTGCTTGTTCTTTTGATACTGCATTCTTAATTACTATATAACCATTTTGCATCCAAAACCGCCAATCGTCTTCACTTAATACACGCAAGGGTTTTCCATTAGAACGATCGTTCAGGCTTTGACTACTGCTGGTTGCAGTAGATGGGTTACCCGGAATTTCTTCATGGGCTTTATTTCCTTGCTCTACTTTGTTATTTGTTTGTTGCATTTTGTCTGAAATTTAAGTTTAAAGCATTTTATAAAACTACTTAGCATTTAAAATTCAAACTACCGCAATATTGACCATAATTTGAACTATATTGATTTAATTAGGTCGATTATGTTGATTTATACGTAATTTTGTTACATTTAGCCATGAAAATTGAACTTGAAACCATTGACCCATTAAGTAAAAGTCCGTTTAGGCTTTTACATGACCCTAAATTGAGTCATCTTTTTTACTGGCATTTTCATCCAGAATATGAATTGGTCTATATAGAAGGTGCAAGTGGAACACGACATGTTGGCGACCATATTTCTGAATATGAGGAAACCGACCTTGTTCTTATAGGTTCAAACATTCCTCACTTAAATTTTGACTACGGAGTGAAGACTGTTTACAGAGAAGAAGTCTTACATATTAAACCTTCATTTAAAAATACATTTGTTGAGCCAATACCAGAATTGCAAAGCCTGAACCGGTTACTAGACCTATCAAGATATGGACTTGCATTTCATGGAGAAACGAAAAGAGTTGTTGGCGAATTATTAAAAGAACTTCACACTCTAAAACCTTTTGAATATTTCATGGCCATCATGAGTATTCTTAAAAGATTGTCTCAAAGCAATGAGTTTGAGCTCTTACATAAAAAGCCTTATAAAAATAGGTATAGCAAAAAAGAACAAAGCCGTATTCGTGACATTTACGCCTTAATCGATGAACGATATCAAGGTAAAATTTCTGTAGATGAAGTTGCAAAATTTTGTAATTTGACAAAACCAGCTTTTTGCCGCTATTTTAAAAAAGCCACAGGCAGTACTTTTATAGAGTTTTTAAATCAATATCGTATCAGCCAATCTAAACGTATGTTACTTACTGGCAAAAATGTTAGTGAAACATGCTTTGAATGCGGATTTGAAAGTTTGTCTTATTTCAACAGAACGTTTAAGAAAGTTACAGGTGAGAATCCTTCGGCATTTAAAAAACGATTACGCTCTAATATTATCTAAATAAATTAGATATAGAAAGTTTTTGAAGAGATTGGGGACAAATTAACTAGAAACAATAAATCTTATGCAAAACAATTCATTTAAACTTTTATCGATATCCACAATTCTATTGGTTTCTTTGTCTTTTTTTCAAACCAAAGCACAAGATGATTCAAACCCTAAATTGGTGGTAGGAGTTATTATTGATCAAATGAGAGCAGATTATCTTTATAAATATCAGGATAGGTATGGCGAAGATGGATTCAAAAGATTAATACGCAATGGATTCAATTATAAAAACGCAAATGTTAATTATATTCCTGCGGAAACTGCACCAGGCCATGCTTCAATTTATACCGGAACCACCCCTTCTTATCATGGTATAATCGGTAATTCTTGGTTTGACAGAGAAACCAATACAGTAGAAGAAAATGTGTCTGATTCACTAGAAAAAATAGTTGGATCTGTAAATGATAACCCATATGGAGTATCCCCCAATAAGTTAATGTCATCAACCATAACTGATGAATTAAAAAAGATAAGCAATTTTAAATCAAAAATAATAAGTGTATCCATCAAAGATAGGGGAGCTATTTTACCAGGCGGAAAATCTGCAGATGGTGTTTATTGGCATGATTGGGAATCAAGCCCTGGCTATTTTGTAAGTAGTAGTTTTTATATGGAAACCCTACCCAATTGGGTCGATAAGTTTAATAAACAAGAGAAATCAGATGCCTATTTAGATGAAACCTGGAATACCCTTTACCCTATTGAAACATATATATCAAGTTCGCCAGACGATAATACATATGAACCTTCACTAGGCGGAAAGATCAGCCCAACATTTCCTTACAATTTTAAGACTATGAGGGAAAAGTATAGAGATAATGGAAGTGAATTTCAATTATTATGGATTTCTCCAAAAGGAAACACCTTACTTACAGAATTTGCCATTACTGCAATACAGGAAGAAAAGTTAGGAAAAGATAAGTACACCGATTTTTTGAACATTAGCTATTCTGTGCCAGATGTTATTGGGCATACCTTCGGACCACAATCTGTGGAGATGGAGGATATCTATTTAAGATTAGATAATGAAATCGCAACACTTTTAAAGGCATTGGACACTAAAATAGGAAAGGAAAACTACACCTTATTCCTTACTTCAGACCATGGAGCTATAGAAAACGTGTCGTTTTTAAATAATCACAAGTTAGATGCTGCGATTGCACGAACTACTAGCGATGCAAGAAACTTAGAAGCATTTTTAGATACGAAGTATGGGAAAGCCTCATGGATAACTGCTGTGAATGGAAATAACTTGTATTTAAATAAAGTTACTGTTGACGAACAAAAGTTAACCTTACCAATAATTCAAAAAGAGGCTGCAGATTACTTAATGACCTTACCAGAAGTTTCTTTTGCACTTACCGCAGATGACCTTCAAACCTACGTTTATGAGGAAGGAATTCGAAAAACCATTCAAAATGGTTATCATGTAAAAAGATCTGGTGATGTAATAATAAGCTATTCCTCTGGCACCATAATCCATCCAAATCCCAATATTGATGTTGAAATGGTCAATGGCACCGTACATGGGTCTGGTTATTCGTATGATACACATGTACCCCTTATTTGGATGGGCAAAGGTATTAAGAGCGGTGAATCTGTTAGGGCGGTGAATCCAATAGACATTGCCCCTAGCTTGTCTATGTTCTTGAACATACCCCTACCAAGTGCCTCCCAAGGAAAACCACTTATAGAGTTATTTGAAAACTAATAAACGTAAAACTCCTATTTTGTTCTTGCTTTATCTAGAATTTGAGATTTAAATTTATCAGAATTCGCCATTACATTGAAAAACTCCAAAAGGTATTTTTTGCATTTTTCGAACTCATTTGCATTTTCAAAATAGTCCTTATGGTTTTCAACTATTTCCATCATTCTTGATTGACTTTCCAAGAACTCATTTCTTATGGAGTACATGGTGGCATCTGTTCGCCTAAAACCCCTATACAGACGATCTGTAACCGACTCTAGTGGTAATTCTACACCTTCTATTTGTGAAACAACGGCATAACTTACGTCACATAATCCAGACATGTCAAAATCATAAGGAATGGGAATGGAGTACCCATTTAAGAACAATAGTTTTTGATTATGTTGGTAGCCGGTTGAGAAATCGGTGTTACCAATCATATATTGGAACATTGAATTACGGATGGAGTACAAAGAATCTTGTTGTAACGGATGTACATTCCTTTTCATCTCCTTAGCACCAAAACGATCTTCCAATTCATCCATATCTTCAATGAAAAATGCCTTTATTTTGTGTTCCTGTAATTTTTTGCCTTTAGGTTCGGTTAGTGTAAAATCGAGAAGTCTTGTCTTAAAATGGTAAGGGGATATTACCTCATAAAGTTTATAGGCCAATAATTCCTTGATTACATTATCATTGTTATTACTTTCCTTTAAACAAGGAAATACCAATTTCAATTCCTTATTACCTTTAAATACCGTTCTTTTAGCGTCTTCCTTTTTAATCTTTAACTTAACAGGTGAAAAATAACAGTTTTTACGTCTAAAATTTCCTCTTGCCCTAACCCTCACTGGTAGCCCCCTTAGGGTATCTAAATCATCTCTATAAGTAAGATTTAAATTAATGTACGTGCTATCATTGGTGAGTTTTTTAAGATCCCTATTACTATAGGCCATTTGAACTTCAAGTACATCTTCAGTACTAAATAGTTTTGAGACTTTACCTAGCTTTTTGCTATTGTCATCTTTTTGACCAAAACATGACATAGATAAAAAAACGCAAATAGTAAGTAGTCCTAGATTAGTTTGCATCTTTCCCATAATCAATTAACTTTACATTTAAAGTATTAAAAATAAAGTTATTAAACGCTATCTCTCTTCCTTAAATTACAAGACGCTATTGGTAATGGTCATTTCCTTTGCCTCTGTTTTTCTTTGTTATCATTTTGAGATTTTCTTCAAAGTTGATTTAACCCTGCTAAGTATCGCCATTATTTTTCCCTTAGTATTTACCATTAGAGGTTCTTTTAGAAGACGGGAAAAGGCATTGGAACATTTAAGCCAGTACCGTAGTGCAATGAAAACCCTGTATTATTTTATTACGACCAGTACTTTATTAGAGGAGGAGGAGGTAATTTTAAAACATCTTTTGGAAAACATAGAGGATAAAACTTTGTTGCATCTTAAAAGTCAACAAAGCAGCATAAAAGATTTAGATGAGGAAGTTGACAAGGTCTATGAATTTATTCATTCTAGAAGGGAGACTATCCCTAAAGGTTTAAAGGATAAACTGTTTAAATATTTGTGTGACTTACACGAGGCCATTGACAATTTGAATGGTATTCATGTACATAGAACCCCAGTAAGCTTAAAGGCTTACTGTGAAGTTTTTATATACATTTTCCCGCTAATTTATGCACCTACCATTATATCTGAAATTGGAAAAAATTATAATCATATAGCTGTTTATTTTGTGGTAATGCTTACTGAGTTTATTCTTATTTCCCTTTATAATATTCAAGATGATTTAGAATATCCTTTTGATGAAAAAGGATTAGATGATATTAAGTTAAATCATTTCAAAGTCTTACGATAAGATTAAAAAAATTGCCCTTTTTTAAAAAAAGGGCAATTTTCAAATCAACTAACTTAAAACTATTTTACCTTCTTCCTTTTCACATTCATTATAGGATTAGAAGATTTAATTCTTTTCTTACTGCCATCACCCTTTCCAGATTTTAAATACTCTTGATAACCTCTACCTCTAAACTCATAGGTAGTTGCACTATCTGGATGATATAATTCTATTGTACTATCATTAATCACATAAAGTTCAAAATAGTCATCACCAAAGAAATCATAGTCCAACGTCAAGGCTTTTAAAGAATTATCACCTTGTATATCATATACTTCGTATTCCCCTTCAAAATCCCATTGTAAATTGGCCATACTTGTATTTGGCGAATCTAAAGACGATCTAAAAAAATTAGGTAAAAACTGTACATAATTCTCATCATCAAAATCATTCAATGCTCCAATTTCACTAGTGTATATTTTCTCCCATGCATCATATTCTTGAATGAAGTAATTGATGTTATCATAGAAAACCATATCATAGTCGAACGTATTTGTTTGATATCCTTTTAGAAAATAAGAGGTGTCACCTCTGGCATCATATAGTTCTATTGTATTTCTATTTATAGCAAACACTTCTAAAGCCCAACGACCATCAATATCATGGTCTATATCTACAATACCCCTTAGCGTGCCATATGTTCCAACATCTATTCCGTAACCGCCTCCCGTTTTACCTATTCCAACAATATTATTGTTGGCGTAAAGCACACCTCTATCAAATGAAACGGTAAAAGCTCTTTGCAAAAAAGGAACCTCACCATTACCTTGAGTTGCATTTATGTCTATATACCATAAATCAAAACTCTGTAAAACTTGATCTGTATTAAAAGCAGATTCTTCAATAAAATCATCTTCTATGATTACATCTGCATAACAAGAAACCATTAAAGTGGCCAAAAGAAAATAACCTGTAAGTAGTTTTATTGTTTTCATATGATTTTATTTTAAGATTACTAACATAGAAACAATCACCATGCCAAAATTTATAAAACACTGATGCTAAGCTGATGATGAGCACGCAAAATATTGGTAAATTTGTAGCATGGAAAAGAATGCGAAATTTGCAGTATTAGGTGGTGGTAGCTGGGCAACTGCCATTGTAAAAATGTTGACCAACAACCAAGAAATGGTAGGATGGTACATGCGTAATTCAGACGCTATTGAACATATAAAAACTCAAAAACATAATCCAAATTATCTTACATCAGTTGAATTTAAAACTGAACAATTATTCTTGACCGATGATATTAACGAAGCTGTAAATTTTGCAGATGTTTTAATATTTGCAGTTCCATCTGCATTTTTAGTCAGCGAATTAAAAAAACTTAAATCTCCTTTAAAAGATAAAATTATATTCTCTGCCATTAAGGGTATCGTGCCAGAATCTGGTTTAATTGTTGGCGAACATTTTCATGAAATCTATAAAATTCCTTTTGAACATATTGGGGTTATAACAGGACCTTGCCACGCTGAAGAAGTTGCTATGGAAAGGCTTTCATATTTGACCATTGCATGTGCTGACAAAGACAAGGCTGAATTAATTGCTAAAAACCTATCTAGCAACTATATTAAAACCAATATCAGTAAAGATATTATTGGCACAGAGTACGCTGCCATGTTAAAAAACATTTATGCTATCGCAGCTGGTATCGCTCACGGATTGGGTTATGGTGATAATTTTCAAAGCGTATTGATGAGCAATGCCATTCGAGAAATGAAACGCTATACCAAACGTATTCACAATATTGACCGAAACATTAACAAGTCTGCCTATTTAGGAGACCTTTTAGTAACCGGATATTCCATCTTTAGCAGAAACAGAATGTTCGGCAATATGATTGGTAAAGGGTATACCGTAAAAAGTGCTCAAATGGAAATGAGTATGATTGCAGAGGGGTATTATGCTGCAAAAAGTGCTTTCACTATAAAAGAAGGTTTCAAGAAAAAGGTTAAAACCCCAATTATTGATGCCGTTTATCAAGTACTTTACGAAAACAAAAATCCTAAAAAAGTTTTTCTCGATTTGACGGACAAATTAGATTAGCGCCTCTCCAATGAAAAATCTGAATGCTCTTTTATCTCGGCTTTTAAAATGGTTTTCCACTCTTCTACAACTGAATCTTCAACCCCAAATCTATTCTGAAATTCTTTTAAGATAGGTTTCATAAGGGTTCTAATGCTATCAATATCAAAATATAACCTTCCTGTTCTTCGTATAAAGAAATCCATAGGGTTCTGAATCATTTCATAATCAATACCAAAAGCAAGTTCTGCTTTTGCAAGGCGAACATATTTATCTTTCTCAACAATTTTTGCGTAATTAACCAGAATTATCTCTGTTTGCTTTCCATAATTGGTCACTAAAAACCAAGCGTCATGTTCCGTAAATTTATCTCCTTTGATTCTATCGTATATTTCTGCAATGTATTTTTTTACGTGTTTAAACTTTTTAAAATCATCATTACCACACAAGAATATTTTCTCAGTAAAGCACTCTTTTAGCTTGGTATCATATTCCTCTTCCATTTTTTTAGCAATGCGATCAACTACACGTTCAGCCATTTTTCTATAGCCGGTTAATTTACCGCCAGCTATACTTATTAAACCAGTATCAGAAACAAAAATTTCATCTTTTCTCGACAATTCAGAGGCAGATTTACCTTCCTCATGTATTAATGGACGCAGACCTGCCCATGATGAAACAATATCTTCAAGTTCTAAATTGATGTCTGGAAACATATTATTTACGGCAGATATCAAATAAATAGCGTCTGCTAAATCTGTACGAACATTATCTTTACTGTCATTATAATTAGTGTCTGTTGTACCTACATAAGTAATTTTACCTCTTGGAATAGCAAACATCATTCGACCATCTGGTATATCGAAATAACAAGATTGTTTTACCGGCAATTTCTCATAAGGAAAAACCAAGTGCACACCTTTGGTAAGATGTAATTGCTTTCCTTTTTTAGAATTATTTAAACTCCTTAATTCGTCTACCCAAGGACCAGCTGCACTGATTACAAATTTAGATTTAATGGTAAATTCTTTACCTGTGGTTTCATCAGTTGCCTTTACACCTGCAACTTTTTCCTTTTCATATATAAACTCGTTCACTTTAGCATAATTCAACGCTTGTGCTCCAAATAGTAAACTTGTTTTAATATTCTCAATGGTTAAACGGGCATCATCTGTTCTATATTCTGCATAATAACCTGCACCGTTCAGAATTTTCTTTGGTAACAAAGGCTCCAATTTCATTGCCTCTTTCTTTTCCAACATTTTTCGTTTGTCATCTCCTGAAACTTGTGCTAGAATATCGTAAACTTTAAGACCTATTGAAGTAAGCCATTTACCGTAAGAACCATTTTCGATTAAAGGAAGTAACATTTTTTCAGGCAGCACCAAATGTGGAGCTAGTTTGTGAACAATAGCGCGTTCAGAACCAACTTCTTTAACCAACCAAAAATCAAATTGTTTTAAATAACGAAGACCGCCATGTATTAATTTAGTTGATTTACTACTTGTACCCGAGGCGAAATCGCCTTTTTCAAGCAAGGCAACTTTCAAACCACGTGACGCAGCATCTAAAGCTATACCACCACCGGTTATTCCTCCACCAATAACCACAAGGTCAAATTCTTCTCCTTCTAAGGCATCAATCGTTTTTTGACGCTCTAAATTGGTAAATTTTATGTTTTTCATCAGTAGATGTTTATTTAATTATTAAGGCACGTAGTACCTAAATAAATAGCCTATTAGATAGTACCATACCCATATTCAACATCAAAGATAGGGGTAGCATTTCACTAATTTTTGCTTGATAAAATTATTTAATTGTAAAATTTAGATGTCTAAGAATCAATCTTCTTCCCAACCTTTACAACGCTCAACCGCTTTTTGCCATTTTTTATATAAGCGTTTTCTTTTAACCCTATCAAAAGTGGGTTTAAAAATTCGGTTCATCGGTCGGTTTTCATCAATATCAGATTGTTTCCAAAAACCAACTTGTATACCTGCCAAAAACGCTGCCCCCATAGCCGTTGATTCTATAATCTCTGGTCTGTGAACTTCAGAATCTAAAATATCAGCCTGAAATTGCATCAAATGATTATTGGCGCACGCACCACCATCAACTCTCAGGTTTTTTAACTGAATGCCTGAATCATCTTCCATTGCTTTTAGAATATCCTTAGTTTGATAAGCAAGTGATTCTAACGTAGCCTTAGCAATATGCGCTTTGCCTGTATCTCTTGTAAGTCCAAATATGGCTCCTCTTGCATACATGTCCCAATACGGAGCACCTAAACCCGCAAAAGCAGGAACTACATAAACAGGGTTTTCACCTTCTATTGAATTAGCTAAATCTTCAGTTTCTTTAGCATCTTCTATTAGTTCTAAACCATCTCTTAACCATTGTATAGCTGCACCTGCTATGAAAACACTCCCTTCCAATGCATAATTCACCTTACCATCTAATCCGTAGGCAATCGTTGTCAATAGGCCGTTATTTGAAAACTGCGGTTCTTCTCCTGTGTTCATCAACATAAAACAACCAGTACCGTAGGTGTTTTTTGCTGAACCCTTCTTAAAACATCCTTGACCAAAAAGTGCTGCTTGTTGATCACCCGCTATGCCAGCAATAGGTATTTTAACACCCTCATATTCAAAATCACCATAATCAGCCGCAGATGGTTTTACCTCTGGTAGCATACTTTTAGGAATGCTTAAAGCTTTCAACATCTTATCGTCCCATTTTAAGTTTACGATATCATATATCATAGTACGAGATGCATTCGTATAATCTGTATAGTGGTTATGCTCTTTCGTCATGTTCCAGACCAACCAAGTATCTATGGTCCCCAATAATAAGTCGCCAGCTTCAGCTTTCTTCTTGGCACCTTCTACATTATCCAAAATCCATTTAACCTTGGTGCCAGAAAAATAAGAATCAATAACCAGACCTGTAGTTTTTTTAACATGCTCAGTAAGTCCAATTTTCTTCAAGTGCTCACAAATATCGGCTGTTCTCTTATCTTGCCAAACAATAGCGTTGTAAACTGGTTCACCGGTGTTTTTATCCCAAACGACCGTAGTTTCCCTTTGATTAGTAATACCAATACCCAGTATTTCTGATGGTTTGACCTTCTCTTTCTTCAAGAGTTCTTGCAAAACTTCCATCTGCGAGGATAATATTTCTTTGGGGTCGTGTTCAACCCAGCCAGATTTAGGAAAAATTTGTTTGAACTCCTTCTGAACCATCCCTTGGATAGCACCATCATGGTCCACCAATAAAGCTCTAGAGCTTGTAGTACCTTGATCTAATGATATTATAAATTGCCTTGACATCTGTGTGTGTTATTTCTTTAAATATAGCGGTTTTGACTGCTAATTCAAAAAAGGAAATAATTAAGTTAATGAAGACTTCCTGAAAAACATTTTATGCCATCAAAGCACTTTTTGAAGTGAAAATTATAGCTAAAATAACGCCTGCTAAATTTTATTTAATGAATTCTTTTTCTAAAAAATAATTAACAATAGCCTCCTTCATCAACACTGTTTGTTCACCTGCCTTTAAAGGGGGTAATTCTTCATTTATAGTATAATGAGGCCATCCGTCCTCATCAAAAAAACTAAACTCATAAAAACCATAAGGTTCCAAAAGTCTACATATAGAAATATGCATCAAATCTAACTTATCATCCTTCTTATATTTTCTATGGTATTGTCCTAATTCTTGAACACCTACCAAATATATTATCGCATCCAATTCTAATGGATCACCATCGGAAAATTTTATTGATAGTTTTTCTACTAAATAATCCCATCGTTCTTTTAATTGTATATCCCTTGCCATATATTTATGTCTAGCTGCACTTATGTTTAGACATTTCAAAGGTACAAATCAAAGTTCTATATTTGTTAAAACACTTCACGAATGGGGCTTTTAGATATACTTCTTGGAATTCCTTTGGTTTGGGGCTTATGGAAAGGTCTTAAAAATGGCCTTTTTATGGAAATAGCATCTATTGTTGCTTTAATTGCTGGCATCTATGGAGCAATTCATTTTTCATATATAACTGGCGATTATTTATCAGAACATCTAGAATGGGATGAACATAATATGAGTATTATCGCTTTTGTAGTCACCTTCGTTCTTATCATAATTATAGTTCACTTAGCGGGTAAGATTTTAACGAAAGTTGCAAATTTTGCCATGTTAGGTCTTTTAAATAAAATTGCCGGCGCTATATTTGGCACCTTAAAAATAGCCATCTTATTAGGTGCCGCTTTAATATTTTTTGACCGTATGGATAGCACATTAAATATAATGGATGAGAATACTAAAAAAGAGTCTATGCTATATCAACCGATAAAGGACATTGGTGCGCTTATTTTTGATAAAGTACTTAAAAACAATATGTTAATAAAACAATCGTCAAAAGATTCTATTTCTATATAACTAGTACATAAAGCGTTTATTCCTAGATTTTAACCACTTCATCGAATATAACATATAGATTATCTACTGAATCCATTTTTTATATAATATTACTTTATCGGTATCCCCTATCGATAGAGAACTTAGAACATTCTCAACTTACTTACCTACTGCGCTAAGCCGAAAGGCTATAACAAAAAGACACTATATGAAAATGAGATTGCTTTATGCGGTCCCTGTCTTTTTATTGCTTTTTCTTAATTCTTGTACAAGCGATTCTCCTGAAGAGACGCCTGTATTAGAAGCAGAAAATGTTATAACTATAGAGCAGGACCTATTGAATATTGTGAATCAGCACAGGTTAACTTTAAATACCAATGCTCTCGAATTTAGCAATATAGCCTATAAATACGCCAACATTCATACTGATTATATGATTGCAAAAGGGAGTATTAGCCACGATAATTTCAGCTCAAGAGCTACCAACATCAATTCTGAAGTTGAAGTTGAAATGGTAGCGGAAAATGTAGCCAAAGATTATCAATCGGCAATAGAGGCTTTTCAAGGTTGGTACACTAGTAGTAGTCATAGAAAAACTATGGAAGGTGACTTCACTCACACAGGTATAAGCGTTAAAAAGGATAATTCAGGAAATTTTTATTTTACGCAACTTTTTTACAAGCAATAAAGCAAATATGGTTAGAAGCATATTTAAACCTTTAAATCTCCGTATTGAAGGGTATATTTTAGCTTATCTAGGTTTAAGTGAATTCTTTCAAGGATAAAGTGAGAAAAATCATATGAAATGCGCAATTCTTCGACGAAATTCAATGTGGATTTAAACGATTAGACCCCATAGGACCTTATTTAGCAGCTTATCGAGTTTTTAAGTACCGACATGGATATTATGCTATTAGAACTGAGCCTTGACACTACTTTTGTGACATTATTAAAATAAAAATGTTCCCCAACATGAAATTATCATTACCTACATTAGCATTAATTTTAATCTTATTATCCTCTTGTTCCAAATACCAAAATTTTGCAGGTTACGAAGTAAATAACGATGACTTATCAGCTAAAGTGACGTTGGTTTCATCTGATGCTCATAATACCATTGAAGCAGAACTTTTCGAAATGATCAATAACTATAGAGTTAGTATCGGATTAAATGAAATGGAATTTGAAAGCACTACCTATTATTATGCAGGTATTCATACCAGCTACATGATTGAAAATGGCATTACCAGCCACGACAAATTTTCTGAACGTGCAGAAAATATCTCAAAAAGAACAGGAGCCATTTTTGTAGCAGAAAATGTAGCTAGAAACTATGATACTTTAGAAGCTGCTTTCGAGGCATGGTTGGATAGCCCAGGACATCGACAAAATCTTGAAGGTGATTATAATTATACAGCTATAAGCATAAGACCAAATAGTAATGGCGACCTTTACTTTACTCAGGTATTCTTTAGATAGTTAGTTATAACTTATTATTAAATGCCTTTGTTATTCAAAGGCATTTTTTATGCTTAACTTTTAGGTAAGAGGCAACGGTTTATTTAACTTTCAGATAAAATTAATTTAATGAGTATTAAATCACCATTCAATCTAAACAAATGGATTGAAGATAACAGAGCGCTGCTTAAGCCCCCTGTAGGCAATAAAAATCTTTACAAAGATTCAGGCGATTATATAGTAATGATAGTAGCAGGGCCAAATGCTAGAAAAGATTATCATTATAACGAAACAGAAGAACTTTTTTACCAGTTAGAAGGCAATATTGAAATTCATATTCAGGAAGATGGTAAAAAACAAACAATGCAGTTAGGGCCAGGCGATATGTATCTGCATCCTGCGAAAGTGCCCCATTCACCTGTTCGAAAAGAAGGTTCTATCGGTTTGGTCATTGAGCGAAAAAGAGCCGATATGAATGTTGATGACGGACTTTTATGGTTTTGTGATAATTGTAATCACAAATTATATGAAGCGTATTTTACACTTCATAACATTGAAAAGGATTTTCTATCTCATTTTAAGCACTTTTATAGCTCAAAAGCATTAAGAACCTGCGATAATTGCGGCACTGTAATGCCTGTAGACGAACGCTTTATTGCTAAAGAAGAATGATGTTAGCCGCAAAGATAATTACCGCATTTGTTGCACTGACGCACATTTATATTCTTTGGATGGAAATGTTTGCATGGACTACAAAAGGAAGAAAGGTTTTTAAAAATTTTCCTCAAGATTTGTTTGAACCTACAAAACAAATGGCCGCAAACCAGGGGCTATACAACGGGTTTTTAGCTTCAGGCTTAATTTGGTCTATATTGATTAATGATTCAGTTTGGTCAGGTAACGTTGCCCTCTTCTTTTTGGGCTGTGTTTTCGTAGCAGGATTATATGGTGCCATTTCGGTCACTAAGAAGATTTTCTATATTCAAAGTGTTCCCGCATTTATAGGAATCGTACTATGGAGTATCATAAAATTTTCATTGTAGGCTTTTGTTTCGCCTAAAGCATAATATTCTTCGTATTTTTGTAGTATATCTAACAGAAAACGCATAAAAAGTTATAAAATGTCAAAAATAGCAGCAGATTTTGGAATACATGATGCCCTAAAAAAATTGGGAATCAAAGATGTTAATGAAGGTACCTCAACAGGTTCCAACAATTTTTCATCAGGAGATATCATTTCATCATACTCTCCAGTAGACGGTTCGTTAATCGCTAAAGTGAAAACAACCACTAAAGCTGATTTTGAAAAAGTAATGAGTACAGCTACCGTTGCTTTTAAAGAATGGAGAACAAAACCGGCACCACTACGTGGTGAAATTGTGAGACAATTTGGTGACAAACTAAGAGAACTAAAAGAACCTTTAGGTAAACTAGTTTCTTATGAAATGGGTAAGAGTTACCAAGAAGGTTTAGGTGAAGTTCAAGAAATGATAGATATCTGTGATTTCGCAGTTGGTCTATCTCGTCAATTACACGGACTAACAATGCACTCTGAAAGACCTGGTCATAGAATGTATGAACAATATCATTCTTTAGGTGTGGTGGGAATAATTTCTGCATTTAATTTTCCCGTGGCCGTTTGGGCCTGGAATACAGCATTAGCTTGGATTTGTGGCGATGTTTGTGTTTGGAAACCATCAGAGAAAACACCTTTATGTGGTATCGCATGTCAAAATATAGCTTCATCAGTTCTTAAAGCCAATAATTTACAAGAAGGTATTTCTTGTCTTATTAATGGCGACTATAAAGTTGGCGAGCTAATGACACAAGACAACAGAATTCCGTTAGTATCTGCTACCGGTTCTATTCGTATGGGTAAAATTGTTGCTCAAACTGTAGCAGCGCGTCTTGGTAAATCATTATTAGAACTTGGTGGTAACAATGCCATTATTGTAACACCAGATGCCGATTTAAAAATGACAGTAATTGGAGCTGTATTTGGGGCAGTAGGTACTGCTGGTCAACGCTGTACCTCAACTAGAAGATTGATTATTCATGACTCAATGTATGACAAAGTTAAAGATGCTGTAGTAGCAGCCTATCAACAATTAAGGATTGGAAATCCATTAGATGAAAATAATCATGTAGGTCCATTAATTGATACAGATGCAGTTGAACAGTACAAGAAGGCATTAGAAAAAGTAGTTGCCGAAGGTGGCAAACTAGTTGTAGAAGGTGGTGTATTAGAAGGTAAAGGTTATGAAAGTGGTTGTTATGTACAACCTGCTATTGCCGAAGCTAAGAACAATTTTGAAATTGTACAGCACGAAACTTTTGCCCCAGTTTTATATCTTTTAAAATACTCTGGAGATGTTGAAAATGCAATAGCAATACAAAATGGTGTTGTTCAAGGTCTATCATCAGCAATAATGACCAATAATCTTCGTGAAGCGGAACGTTTTCTTTCTGCTTGGGGAAGTGATTGTGGAATAGCTAATGTTAATATAGGTACTTCAGGTGCAGAAATTGGTGGCGCCTTTGGTGGTGAAAAAGAAACTGGGGGTGGTCGAGAAAGCGGCTCTGATGCTTGGAAAGTATACATGAGAAGACAGACCAATACCATTAACTATACCACAGAACTACCATTAGCCCAAGGTATAAAGTTCGATTTATAACATAAGTATTATTTCCTTTGCATGTTCACTCATTAAGCTGTTTTTCTATTCGATGATTCGTGAGACCAGCTGCCGTGTAATAGGGCTTGAATGCCCAATACTACGAACATGCAAAGGAAATTTATTATACCTTTTGTTTTTTTCTTCATGGGTATAGTGAATTATCCTCCGTATTAAACTACCAAAATATCTTATTTATTCTTTCAACATTTGTACAGTTTCACGTAAATATTGTGTAATTGGAATACTAGTATACCAATTTTAGGCATAAAAAAATCCTGTCGACTTTTACGAAGACAGGATTTTTTAACCAACTAACTCAAAACTTTAAAATGTATACTCAATGCCCAAGCGTTGTGGGGAGAAATATACCTTTAATTATTTACGCAAAATTGCAAATAAAAGTTGTTCAGTACCCTACAATTTTCACCGTCAAACTATATGATCGTATAGTTGGCAAACATTTAAGTATATTTGGAAATTCACATAATCATTGACTCTAAGGTAATTAGGTCGCAATGTTTTAACATTTTTAAGATTTTTTTAATACATTGTATGTTAAACACTGAATATTATTTACAATGACAAAAACAACAACCAATTTATTATTGATGTTGATTACCATTGTAGCTGGCACATTTTTTTACATAACCTGTTGTAGCGAATGCGGTGCAACAGCTCCAACAGAGCCAACTACAGAACAAGTAATCGTCAAGGAACCCGAAGCGACTGCATACCACTTTCCGAAAGACTATTTAAAAAATAACGGAATAGCTTCAGATAAAATAGTGGCAACATCTAAAGGTCAAACAGAACCAATTGCAAACGATACAACAGAAGAAGGAAAAGATAAAAATAGCCGAACCGTAATCACATTAAATTAAAACATACACTAATCTTAAAAATAAGTAAATCATGAATTTTGAAAATATGAATATTTGGTGCTGGTTAATTCCGGCTTTAGTTGGAATCATCTGCGGTATATTAGGCTATCTTATTGGCAAAGGATCTACGAAAGTGGAAGATAATTCTACCGAAATATCAAATCTTAAAACAAACAACAGTAAGTTAAAAGCTGATTTAGATGCTTGTAACCAAAAAGTTATTGCCGCTAGCAAAATTGTAAAACCTGCCCCAAGTACTCCAAGCAAAAATCTTGGCGCTTCTGCCGCCTCTTTTGCTGCTGGTGCTGCGACAAGTAAGACTATAGCATTCGATGCATCTGCTGCAAAAGCTGTATTTGGCAAGAACATTAAACAAGATGATTTGAAATTAGTGGAAGGTATCGGACCAAAAATTGAAGGCATGTTTAAAGATCATGGCATAAAAACATGGAAAGCGCTTTCTGAAACAAGTCTAGCCGAATGCCAAAAAATATTGGATACTGGCGGAACTAGATATAAAATTCACGATCCAGCTTCTTGGCCAATGCAATCTAAAATGTGTTATGAAGGCAAATGGGAAGAATTAGCCAAGTGGCAAGAAGAACACAAACACGGTAAATTATAATTTAGAATTCAATCAAAGAAATCCCGACCATAACTGATCGGGATTTTTTGTTTTATAATGCTCCGTTTGCTTCAACCCATTTAAAATGGTATTGATCTTGTGGAAATTTCATGCGTTCTGCAATTCTTTCGAGTCTTGCCGGTAGCTTAATTAAATAGTCACGGGCTTTCTCAGCCTCTTCATTCAATGAACGCATCCCTTCTAATTCCCAAAAAACATTTAGTTTACTCAAAATTTCAACATAATCTTGTGCTGTATACACCCCTAAACGTTGTGCACAATTAGAGAAGTTTTCAAATGCTGAACCTATCGTACCACCAGATTCTCGCAAAAAGTGAGCAGGCATTACAATTTTTTTCTTCATCATTTCTGCAAAAGCAATCATCATACCTGATGGATCTTCGCTAAAAATGGTCTTCACAAATTCTCTATACGCCAAATGATGTCTCATTTCATCACCTGCAATTATAGTACACATTTTACCTAAAAGGACATTTCCTTTTTTCTTAGCCATTTGACCTACACGCTTATGCGAAATGTTTGTAGCTAATTCTTGAAATGATGTATAAATAAAGTTCTTATATGGGTCACGATCCGTACCGATATCAAACCCATCAGAAATTAAATGTTGTGTAGTTAATTCTACTTCTCTCATATTTACCCTTCCGGATAAATACAGATATTTGTTCAACACATCTCCATGTCTATTCTCTTCTGCAGTCCAAGCACGTACCCATTTAGCCCAACCATTAGTTTTATGATCCCCATGTTGGTCAATACCAACAACATCCATCAACCAAGATTCATAGGTTGGTAAGGCCTCCTCAGTAATTGTATCTGCGACCATGGTAACCCAGAAATCATATCCTAAATCTTTAGATTCTTCTCGTAGTTCTTTTACTTCCTGCAAAAAAGTATCTTTTTCAGAATTAGGCAAAAAGTCTGTTGGCTGCCAGATATCTTCAGGCTTTATAAGGAAAGATTCCATAAATCCCTCCACCTGTGGCTCTAATGCCTGCATTACTTCTAATCTTATATTCTTAATCGGCATAATATGATTTTTATCAAAGTTCGTTAATAAAACAACTCCTTTTTATGTAAAGTTAATGGTTTTCTTAATTTCTGCCCTTTTCATTGGGATAAAACGTATAAACTGGCTCGCTTTGCCAATATTTTTTAGTGTTTATATCAAATACCGTTAATGGACCTTTAAAGGCTGCCCCAGTATCAATATTCCAAACATTTGCCGCATTTTGCGGAGTAGTCTTTCCTATTCGGGTTACTGGCGTATGCCCAATATAAATCTCTGAATAATTTTTAAGCCTTCTAGGGTAATGTATATGCTCTTTGTCTAATTCTTTATTTAATGAAAGAGCCAACTCCCAAAGAGTACGATCCCAATAAAAGGTCTTTTTAAAATATTCGAATTCTATTCCTTTTAAATTAGTAAAACCAGCGTGTAAAAACAGTCTATTTTCTGAATCTAGATGATAATTCTCTAAGTTTTCATAAAACTTGAGATGCATATTTTTGGCTTCTTCAGTGATGTTAGCATAAGAATTCACTGTTGCTTCACCACCATGCATAAACCAAGTTGGGTTGTCAGCTGCACCCGTTAACCATTCATAACAGAGTTCATCGTGGTTTCCTCTTAGAAATACACAATTATATTTTTCCTTAAGTTGTAGTAGATAGTTTATAGTTTCAACAGCCTCACTCCATCCATCAATATAATCTCCTAAAAAAACTAAAGTGTCTTTATCAGTAATCGTCGCTTTTTGAATTACTTGCTTTAAAGCTTTTAATCCAGAATGTATATCACCTACGACCAGCGTTCTTTTTAAACTCATTTAGCAAAAATCGCAAATACTGCTATGACCACAAGAATAAAAAGCACTAAAAAGAAGATTTTCCAAAAAGAATATGGTCTATTTCCACTTAAAACACCTGTTTGACCATTAATATAGAAGTTGAATTCTTTACCATCATATCTATATGAACTAAGATAGATTGGAAGCAAGATATGTTTGAATTTTTCATCTGATAATTTAATATCAGCATTCGCTATTCTTTGGGTATCGCCGCCAATATCTCTCCGAATCCAATTATAGGCAATATTTTTAGCCTCTTGAAAAGATTTATGATGCCCTTCTTTTAATGAAACGGAATATTTTTCGGTTACAAAACCAGAAAGGTATTTTGAATTAAAAACAACCAAATCTTTAAGATTCCAGAATGCTACTTTAGTCGGAATTTCTTTTCGTTTCCTTTCTGAAGCATTTATAAGAATATCATCTACAAAACCTTCAATATTACCAGAAGTATAGGTCCATTTTGTTTTTCTAACTTGTCTTGTGCGTTTACCCTTATCGCTATTATAAGTTTGTGTTTCGTAATAATAATCGCCGCGTTGCCCTTGATAAGACGCTCTAAGGTTAGAGTCAAAGGTCCAGTAAGGCAAATAAAGTCCATGCAGCCCCTCTGCGTCAAGGGCAGCTTTTTTAAGATTGTCAGGTGCAAACCATATTTTGTTAACCCAATCTTTGAAAATGGACTGAGCTTTTCTTGAGTCGAGTTGAAAAGGCACTAATGCTCCAGGCAAAATCCATCCTTCTTTTTCAATATCTTCTCGAATTAATGGTTCGCTACAATAGACACAATTAAGCGATTTGTAATTTTCTTCTACATGTTGATTGGCACCACAATTTTTACAATGTAACAGCTCAATAGTTTCCGTATAGGCATTCTCACCAACAATTTTTAAGTAATGTTCTAGCTCTAGTTCCTCAAAACTACTTTTAGATTGTTCAATGAATTCTTCATATCCGCAATACTCACATGTAAGTTGATGTGAGCCCGGTTTAAATCTTAACTCGGCACCACAATTGGCACATGCTTTTTTATATTCCGATTTTTGAATATCGTCCATAACGCGTATCCCTTACAATAAAAGGGCATGTTTATCTGCTTTTAGCTTAAGGTTATGCCGTTGGTAATGGTGGCGGAGTATTTCCTCCTAAGAAGGATTTTAATTCTTCTATTTCCTTTAATTCCGTCCAACTGGCCATACCTTGTTTCCAAATTAATGAGTCTCTATTAATTGTTCTACTAGCGAACAATTCTTTCAATTTCTCAAATGAAACTGGCCCCGTTTGTTGACCATTAACCGCATAAAAATAGCTTACTTGAATAGGCATTGGTGGTGGAGCCTGTGACTGTGTTGCTTTAGCACCGAATGGCTGTGTACCAGGCTGACCCATCATACCTCCCATTTGTTGTGCCAATACAAAGCCCATACCCATACCCATACCTGCACCAGCTGTGCCACCTTCATTTTTAGCAGCTAACTCCATTGCTTTAGCAGCTTTAAATTGTGCTAGCTTTGCCATGTCTAACTTATCTAATCGACTATATTCAAAAATTTCCTTCTTCAATTCTTCTGGCATCGATACATTTTCGATGTAGAATTTTTCTAATTCAATACCAACTCTATTAAACTCAGGTTGCATAACCACTTGGCATGTTTCTGAAAGCTCACTAGTGTTTGCCGCATACAACTCAATTGGCAAATTGGCTTCGCCTACCGTATCGGTAAAGCGAGTAACAATTAAACTTTTTAAGTGTTCGTTAATTTCATAATTAGTAAAATTACCGTCAGTACCTACTACATCTATAATAAATTTACCTGGATCACTAATTCTAAAGCTATAGGTTCCAAAAGCTCGTATTTCAACCAACCCAAACCTATCGTCGCTTAACATAAATGGGTTTTTTGTCCCCCATTTCTCATCGGTAAACAAGCGGGTATTTACAAAATAAACCTCAGCCTTAAACGGACTGTCGAATCCGTATTTCCACCCTTTTAAGGTAGTTAGAATAGGAAGGTTTTTAGTGTTTAAGGTATAGGTGCCAGGTTTAAAAACATCTGCCAATTGCCCTTCATTAATAAAAACTGCAGTTTGCCCTTCACGAACTATTAACTGTGCGTTATTTTTAATCTCGTTTTGGTAGCGCTCAAAACGATGTACGATGGTTTCGTTATTGGTATCGAGCCATTCGATTATATCAATAAACTCATGACTTAGTTTCTTTTTAATTTCGTCAAATATGCTCATAGTCAGAATGTTTTTTTAAATATGCAATTCAAGATATGGAATTCATGCTCAGACCCAAAAAAAGAAGCGTTTTAATTCTAAAAAATAGCCTCTCAACTACCAAAATTTAATAATTCCTTAAGATTATTTAGGAAGTAGCAACAAATTCTAATTAACTTAGAATTTCTAATTTTCATTTAGATTTATGAAAAAAATATTTTGCATTGGCGAATTGTTAATTGATTTTGTTGCTGAAAACCAAGGCAAAGATTTAACAAAAGCAAAGGAATTTTCAAAAAAAGCAGGCGGTGCGCCAGCAAACGTATCGTGTGCCATTAGTAAGTTAGGCGGTGACAGTGTCTTTATTGGCTGTGTAGGCAACGATCCTTTCGGTACTTTTTTATTACGGATTTTAGAAACTGAAAAAGTAGATATTTCGTTAGCACAAAAATCTGATACATTTACCACATTAGCCTTTGTTTCTTTAGATGAAGACGGTGAACGCGATTTTGTATTTAGCCGTGGGGCAGATAGAGAACTTACCTATGATTCTTCTTATAAATCTTATTTTGAAAATAATATCCTGCATTTTGGTGCTGCTACCGCTCTTTTAGGGGGCCCTTTAGAGGAAGCCTATAGTAGATATTTATTTGATGGACTGACCAAACATGCTTTTATCAGTTTTGACCCAAATTATAGAGTAGACCTGTGGAAAAATAAAGTTGATAGTTTTAAACGTAAATGTGAATCTTTCATTGAAAAATCACATTTGTGTAAATTTAGTTTAGAAGAAGCTCAGCTTCTGTCAGGCAAAAAAGATGTAAAAGAAGCATGTGAAGTACTTCATGAAATAGGTACTGAAATAATCGTTATTACTCTTGGTAGTGAAGGAACATGGTTAAGTACTAAAAAATTTCAAAAAACAATACCAAGTATTAAAGTCACTCCTATAGACACTACTGGCGCAGGCGATGCATTTATAGGGTGTCTATTGCAACAAATTGCCAAACATTCTAGTATTGATGCATTATTGGCAGATGAAAGCATTCTTACCAATATGGTAGCTAGGGCGAACAAAGCTGGTGCTATAACCACAACTAATTTTGGCGCCATTGAATCGTTACCTACATTACAACAATTAGATTCTTAAAATGAACCAAGCTGAACTACACCGCTTATTGGCCTCAAAAAGTCAAAAGAAAAAAGGCGCGTTACCGTTAAAATCTTTATACGACCAAAGATTGTCTACCAATCTTTCACTTATTAAGACGCAGTTTTTTTCTTTATACAAAGACACTGAACATAAAGCATATTTTTTTAAGCTTTTAGACCAATTAGACTATCTTTTTAAAGAACGCCCTACAGAATTAAAAAAGCAGGACATAGAGCGTTTAAATTCTGGAAACTGGTATCAAAGTGAGAAAATGGTGGGTATGCAGCTATATGTAGACCGGTTTAATAAAGACATTAATGGTCTAAAAGAAAAATTGCCATACTTTGAAAATCTTGGAATCAATTTTCTGCACTTAATGCCAATTACCACAAGACCTTTAGGGGAAAATGATGGTGGCTATGCGGTAAATAGCTATCATGAAATTGATAGTCAATATGGCACTAAGGATGACTTTCTTACTTTGACCAAAAAAGCTAGGGAGAAAAAAATATTTTTAATGCTAGATTTTGTCGTTAACCATACTTCCGATGAATTTGAATGGGCCCAGAAAGCAAAAAGTGGAAGCCTGCATCATCAAAATTATTATTACACTTATTCTGACCGCCTTATACCAGATGAGTTCGAGAAAACATTACCAGAAATATTCCCTCAGACGGCACCAGGTAATTTTACCTATAATGAGGAAATGGAAAAATGGGTAATGACCTGTTTCAATAATTACCAGTGGGATTTAAACTATAGAAATCCTGAAGTGTTTATTGAAATGTTAAGCAATTTAATGGCCTTGGCTAATTTAGGGGTAGATGTTATCCGTTTTGACGCCCTAGCATTTTTATGGAAAAAATTAGGGACGCTTTCACAAAACCTACCGGAAGCCCATACTCTTATTTCTCTCTTCAGAATGTGCCTACAAGTTATTGCGCCAGGGGTTATTTTATTGGCTGAGGCAATTGTAGCTCCTAGAAATATTATTAAATATTTTGGAGAAGATATGATAGAGGGTAATGAATGTGAAGTTGCCTACAATGCCTCTTTAATGGCTTTGTTATGGAATTCAATTGCAACCAAAAAAGCCTCTTTAATGCTAATGAGCTTGAATGAAATCCCTAATAAGCCTGACGATGCTACTTGGATTAATTATATACGTTGCCATGATGATATAGGCCTTGGTTATGATGATGATTTTGTACGGGCTATGGGTTCAGACCCTACTGCCCATAAACAATTTATACTAAGTTATTATACTGGTAAATTAGAATGGTCACCGGCCAAAGGATTAATGTTTATGTACAATCCCAAAAACGGAGATGGTAGAATTACGGGTAGTGCAGCCTCATTATTAGGGCTGGAAACTGCATTGGAACTGAAGAATAAAAATATTATTGATTATGCCATTGCAAAAATTCTAATGATGCACGGTATCATCTTGACCTATGGAGGAATACCTATGATATATGCCGGTGATGAAATTGGTACACTGAATGACTATACCTACGAGCAAAACGATGACCATGTAAATGACAATCGCTGGGTCAATAGACCTATGCACAATTGGAATGTTGTTTCTGAATTAAAAAAAATAGATGATAGCCCTTCTGCGATTATTTATCAGGGTCTAAAAAATATGATTCGCTTACGAAAAGAGCATGACATTTTTCAAGATTTAAACGATGTAAAAATACATGGTTGCCCTAATCAACATATTTTTGTTTTTCAAAGAACCAATGGAACCGAAAACATTTGGGTATTATCTAACTTTAATGAGGTTACGGAAAAAATAGATATTGGTTGGCTACTTTCAATCGGAATTTTTACTGGTAAAAATTCGGTTGATTTACTAACAGGAAATTCCTTTGAACTTATTCATAATGAACTGCCTTTGAAACCTTTTCAACAGCTTTGGATAACTAACAATTAACTATACTTCACCTTTCTAAGAACTCGAAGCGCCTCTTTCAACGAAGCATTAATGCCTGGATATTTAGATTTTAAGATTTGTCTTGCTCTTTCCATTTCCTCTTTAGCATCCTCAAATCCGTTTAAGTAACAAATGAGATAAGAATCTGCCAAATATTTTAAGCTTCTAACCTCAGCTGGTATTAAAGCTGTACTACTACCCGTTTTTACTACCAAAGCATTATTGTTTGCGTATATTTTTTCTAGTTTTTTTCTATTATATTTTGGCGGATTAAATAGTAAATCACTATTAATTTGATACGTGCCGTTTTCACTAAAATTGATAACCACTTTTTCTAAAGGATAATACTTTTGCTTAGCCCCCAAACCTAGTTCTACAAACTCTATTATAGTGAAAGAATCATCATTAATACTAATCTTAATTTCGTCTAAGTTTGAATAAAACAATTTCACTTGTTCATTGATCAATTCAATATCTACCCTATAATAATATGTTTCACCATTGACTACTTTTCTATTGCCAGCCCAACAGACCACAAATTGTTCTTTAAACACTTTATAATCACTTTCTAAATCTTTGTGCCGATAGTTTAAAAAGTCAATAACACCATCTAAAGTGAGCTCTATATTATTCTTAGCATGTTGTTCTATAGTGGCCACAGCATCGACATTAATACTCTTCAATTCAATATCGTAGGCTTTTGGCAAACTAATGCTGCCTTCTCTAAAGAAAACTGAACCACCATAATATTTCCAAATGTTCTTTCTTAATGAACATAATTTTCCAATAGACTTTATGGTTACTAGACCAACGACCTTACCATCTGGTAAATTTGGAAATGGAATATTCTCATAAGATATACGAGGAGGATTATTTAAATAAGCATTGACTAAATTTTGAATCTTGCTATCATCAAAAAAATCAACCCCTACTATTATATTATCCTCATCTTCAACACCAACAACAATAAATGAATTGTTTGAAGGGTTACTATTGGCCAATGCACAAACATGTTTTAAAAATTTCGCCTTCCCCTCCTTTTCACCAATATTAATGAAGCGCTTTTTATCGTAAAAACTATTCTCGTCGTTATGTGCGAGTAAGTTTTTTACCAATAAGCGTTTATTAATCATTTTATAAGTGTTTGACTATTATCGTTTGCTGAATTCAAAAGGATTAGGATTTGTTTACAATAGTTGAAGATGCCTGAGCGGTAGGCATAACTACTAAATCAGCAATATTTACATGATAGGGCCTAGTAACTACAAAGTGAATTATTTCTGCTATATCTTCTGGTTTTAGTGGCTCAAAACCTTTGTACACATTTTCTGCCCTGTTTTCATCACCTTTAAATCGAACATTACTAAACTCTGTTTCCACCAGGCCAGGGTTTACGGCACCCACGCGTATACCGAACGGGTTTAAGTCTATTCGCATTCCTTGGTTTATAGCATCTACGGCATGTTTACTGGCACAATACACATTACCTTTTGGGTAAACCTCTTTACCTGCAGTAGATCCAATATTTATGATATGGCCCGATTTCCGTTCAACCATTTGTGGTATTAAAGCTTTCGATACATATAACAAACCTTTCACATTAATATCTAGCATGGCATCCCAGTCATCAATACTACCCTCTTGAATGGTATCTAAACCGTGCGCGTTACCTGCATTATTTATTAAAATATCAATTTTAGCAAAGTCTTTTGGTAATGAGGAAATCGCTTTTTGCACCGAATCTTTATCTCGAATATCAAAATTTAAGGTGTGAACATTCACCTCCTTACTTAGTTCTTCTTTTAGGACATCTAGTCTCTCTTGACGTCTGCCACACAAAACCAAATTTATACCGTTTAAGGCAAAATTAATTGCAGTGGCTTTACCTATACCGCTTGTAGCTCCTGTTATAAATGCTGTTTTTTTCATTTTCTTTTTAATTTAAGCAACCTCGTTTCCTTCATTTGCCTCTAAAAGCGCAAACCAATCTTGTAATTCCATTTCAATATTAACGGCATCCATTGCCAACTTTAATCTTTTCGGCGTTGCTGTGCCAACCACAGGATGAATCTTAGATGGATGTTTTAATATCCAAGCTAGTAATAATTGGTCTTCGGTTGCATTATATTTCTTGGTTAAATCGCTCAGAACATTCTTTATCCTCTTGTTTGCTTGAGATTCTTCCCTAAAATAATTACCAAGCGGACTCCAGCTCATTGCCAAACGTTCATTAATAATACAATCGTCTAAGGTACCATCGTTCATTACCTCATTAGATGATAATGAATATTCTACTTGATTGGCATCGACCTTAGTTTCCTTTTCTATTAACTTAATTTGTGAAGGCGTGAAATTTGACACTCCAAATTGTTTGATTTTTCCCTCTTTCTTCAATTTACTTATAGCCGCTGCTATTTCTGACGGATTCATTAAAGGACTAGGTCTATGCAATAAGAGCATATCTAAATACTCAGTCCGTAGCATTTTCAAAGATCTTTCTACTGACCAAATGATATAATCTTTATTGTAATCGTAATGCTTTACTTTATTTGATCTTTCTTCTGCATCGAACTGAATGCCACATTTACTTATTATTTGAATATTTTTTCTTTTGATAGAGCTTTCCGTAAATGCTTTACCGAATTGTTCTTCCGTGGTATAATCGCCATAAATATCTGCATGATCGAATGTCGTGATATTATTTTCTAAGCAATGATTCATCAGTTCAATCATTTCTTTGGTGGAATGTTTTTTTCCCCATTTACCCCAGGTCATAGTACCAGCGATAATTCTCGAATATTTCAATGTATTGTTCATAGGTTAATGAATTTAAAAAGAATTCCCTTAAAAGCTTCATAAAAATAAGGGGTTTTCGCATTTTTTAACCTATCATTAACAGCTACTGACTGAATAAATTTTCAATTTGCATGACTGTTAAAATTAGAAGCGTTAACAATCAATAATATATAGTTTTAAATGGAAGAAAATACCTCAATTGACATTAGTGCCGTAAATGAGAAAATAGCTCAAGAAAGTGCTTTTATCGATTTATTGATGCTTGAAATGAATAAGGTAATTGTAGGCCAGAAATATATGGTCGAAAGATTATTAATTGGTCTCTTAGGACAAGGACATATTTTATTGGAAGGTGTTCCGGGTTTAGCAAAAACACTAGCGATCAACACTCTTTCAAAAGCAGTTAAAGGAAGTTTTAGCAGAATTCAGTTCACTCCAGATTTATTACCTGCTGATGTTGTAGGAACAATGATTTATAACATGAAGTTGAATGACTTTTCTATAAAGAAAGGTCCTATTTTCGCCAATTTTGTTTTAGCTGATGAGATAAACCGTGCTCCTGCAAAAGTACAGTCTGCTCTTTTAGAGGCGATGCAAGAAAAACAAGTGACTATTGGTGATGAAACTTTTATTCTAGACAAGCCCTTTTTAGTAATGGCCACTCAAAACCCTGTTGAACAAGAAGGAACATATCCACTTCCTGAAGCACAGGTCGACCGTTTTATGCTGAAGACAGTTATCGATTATCCGAAAATCAACGAGGAACAATTGATTATGCGTCAGAATTTATTAGGCAACTATGAAACGGTAAATGCCGTAGTATCCATAGAACAAATACTAAGTGCTCAAAAAGCTGTTCGCGAAGTTTATATGGACGAGAAAATTGAAAAATACATTCTTGATCTTGTTTTCGCTACTAGATATCCTGAAAAATACAATTTAGAAAGCTTAAAGCCTCTAATTAGTTTTGGTGCTTCACCAAGGGGAAGTATCAATTTAGGTATCGCTGCTAAATGTTATGCCTTTATAAAAAGAAGGGGTTATGTAGTACCAGAAGATGTTCGTGCTATTGTACACGATGTTCTTAGGCATAGAATTGGAATTACTTACGAGGCAGAAGCCGAAAATATCACCTCTGTAGATATTATAAATAAAATCGTAAACGAGATAGAAGTACCATAAAGTTAATTTTCAGTAATCAGTTAGCAATTGACAATTCTATTTCAATTGCATAATTTTCAATGCTGATTTCTTAAAAATCAACTCCTGTTTTAAAAACAAAATGGATACCAAAGAGCTACTCAAAAAAGTACGGAAAATAGAGATTAAGACGCGACGTCTATCTGACCATATATTTGGTGGGGAATATCACTCTACCTTTAAAGGTAGGGGTATGACATTTAGTGAAGTACGACAGTATCAATTTGGTGACGATGTTAGAAACATTGACTGGAACGTTACCGCTCGTTACAATGAACCTTTCATAAAGGTTTTTGAAGAAGAACGAGAACTCACCATGATGCTCATGGTCGATATAAGTGGTTCAGAACTTTTTGGAACTACCAATCAATTTAAAAACGAAATTGTTACCGAAATATCGGCAACTTTAGCATTTAGTGCTTTAAAGAATAATGATAAAGTCGGCATCATATTATTCTCTGATCAGATTGAACTTTTTATACCACCAAAAAAAGGTAAAACACACGCTTTACGCATAATACGTGAGTTGTTAGAATTTAAACCTAAAAGCAATAAAACAGATATTGCACAGGCATTGAAATTCTTGAGCAGCGTAATGAAAAAGAAAGCTATTGTTTTTGTGCTTTCTGATTTTATTGATGATGGTTATGAAAAAACACTGAAAATTACAGGCAGTAAACATGACCTAACAGGAATACGAGTTTTCGATGAACGTGAAGAGTCAATACCTAATCTAGGTATGATACAAGTTGAAGATGCTGAAACCGGAAAATTACAATTGGTAAATACCCAATCTAAAAAAGTACGAAATGCCTATGCAGAATTTCATAGAGAACGAGTTACGTATTTTAAAGAATCGTTTACTAAATCTGGCTGTGGAACATTAGATTGTAGGGTTGACGAAAGTTATGTGAAAAAATTATTGGGTTATTTTAAAAGAAGAGGTTGATACGAATGATGTATAATACGTGTATAATTAAAAAAGGCATTTCGAACTTACGGCGAAGCATGCCTATGTTCGTATTTCTTCTTTTCATCATTCAAGGTTTTGCTCAAGAGAGACCCACTGTAAGTACTGAAATAGACACCACATATATTAAAATTGGTGAACAAGTACATTGGACAGTGACCGTTGATATTGACACCACATCTACAGTTATTTTTCCTGAAGGACAAACTTTTTCTCCGTTAGAAACTGTAGAAGCGTTTGCGACCGATACCACTAGGAAAAAGGACCGCTTAACATTACAAAAAATATACGCACTTACTCAATTCGATTCTGGGGCATATAAATTACCCTCTCAACGAATTGAAATAAACGGAATGGGTTTCATGACCGATTCTATGTTGATTAATGTAGCTACTATTCCTGTAGATACTTTGAATCAAAAAATGTACGACATTAAACCGCTGATTAATGTTGAGAAAAGCAATATCGAATTTTGGAAATATATACTCATTGGCATTTTGGTTCTACTTGTATTTGGAGCGCTTTTCTACTGGTTAGTATTGCGCAAAAAACCATTAACAGAAGAGGAGAAAGTAGCTCTTCTGCCACCTTATGATAGAGCGTTATTAGAACTAAAACGTTTAGAAAATTCTAAATATTTAATTCAAGACGAGTATAAACAATATTACTCTGAGCTTACTTCTATTGTTCGTTCTTATTTAGAGGAAGACGCACATGTTTCAGCTTTAGAAAGTACTACAGGTCAGTTAATTGAAAAATTAGAGCTTTTAAAAGATGCAGGTGAGTTGAAATTGGACGATGATACCATTAAACAATTTCAACAAATATTACAAACGGCCGATTTAGTGAAATTTGCTAAAAATAAGCCTTCGACTTTAGTGGCCGAGCAAGACAGAAAACTCGTAGAACAAATTGTGGTTAAAACCCATGACGCCCTCCCAGAACCTACCGAAGATGAATTGTTAGAGCAAGCTGAATACCAAGAGGAACTTGAGCGTAAAGCGAAAAAGAAGAAGATAATGGTTGCCATTGTTTCTGTTGTAGCCATTATTCTTATAGGCACCACTATAGCTGGTGTAAAATATGGCTTTGGCTATTTAAAAGATTCTGTTTTCGGACATCCAACTAAAGAATTATTAGAAGGAGAATGGGTGCGTAGTAATTACGGTTTTCCACCAGTTCAATTAGAGACACCACAGGTTTTAGTGCGACAAGAAGTTAAGCTGCCACCAGAAGCAAAAGCAGCAATTGCAGACATACAAGCATTTGGGTATACCAGTCCTATAGGTCTTTTTAGCTTAGGTACTACTTCGATTACTCTAAACCAACAAGATGCTGAACCTGATTTCGAAAAAACGATTGAACAGATATTGTCCAATTTTGAAGGTCAAGGAGCAAAAAATATTATCACTAAACAAGAAGAGTTCTCCACAATTAGTGGTGTAAAAGGGGTTAAGGTTTATGGCAGCGGTGAGTTTCTAATACCTAATTCTAAAGAATTGATTGATGGGAAGTACACCGTATTACTTTTTGGTGGCAAAGGTTTTCAACAATATGTTATTCTTACCTGGTTAGAAGATGACACATATGCCCAAGAAATAGTTGACCGAATTTTGGCATCGGTAGAAGTTAAAACAGAATCATAAATGTTCGAGAATATATCATTTGCAAATCCTGATTTCTTTTGGCTGTTATTAATACTGCCATTAGCTATTGTGTGGTATATCTTTAAACAAAAGGAAGAGACTGCTTCGCTTCGTATTTCTAGTGCAAAAGGTTTTAGCTATAAAAGCATTTTGCCAAAATTAAAACCTGGTCTTTTTATACTAAGACTATTAGCTCTTGGCGCTATTATTATTGCTATGGCAAGACCGCAAACAGAAGATATTTCTACTAGAACCAAAACAACTAAAGGTATTGATATCGTTATAGCTATTGATGTGTCTTCTAGTATGCTAGCACGAGACCTTAAGCCAAACAGGCTATCTGCCCTTAAAGATGTTGCGGCAGATTTTATCAAGAAAAGACCAAATGACCGGATTGGACTTGTTGTTTATGCAGCTGAAAGTTATACCAAAACACCGGTTACCACTGACAAATCAATTGTACTAAACGCCCTTTCTGAGATTACTTATGGTCAATTGGAAGATGGTACTGCCATTGGTATGGGGTTAGCTACCTCAGTAAACAGACTTAAAGAAAGTACCGCAAAAAGTAAAATTATCATTTTGTTGACCGATGGTGTTAACAATTCTGGTTTTATAGAACCTCAAACAGCTTCTGACTTAGCTATTGAATATGGCATAAAAACCTACACTATTGGTTTAGGCACAAATGGTAATGCACTATCACCTATCTCCTATAATGCAGATGGTTCCTTTAGGTATGGTATGCGCCAAGTTGAAATAGATGAAGAATTATTAAAAGATATAGCACTGGCTACCGGCGGTAGATATTTTAGAGCTACGGATAATGAGTCGTTAGAAGAAATCTATGACGAAATCAATAAATTGGAAAAAACGGAGATAGAAGAATTCAAATATTACCGATATGAAGAGAAATTTAGACCATGGGTTTTATTGGCAGGTGCGCTCCTATTAGTAGAATGGATTTTAAGAAACACGCTTTTTAGAAGTTTTGTATAATATGGTACAGTTAGACGAAAAAATATATTTCTACTTGCTTATTATCATTCCGGTGATAGTGATCCTGTTTCTATTGGTTTTAATATGGAAAAAAAGTACACGAAAGAAATTTGCAAACACCGAGCTATTAAAAAGGTTGACGCCTAATCGTTCTTCCAACAAGGGTGTCATAAAGCTTATTGTATTCATTCTTGGATTGGCCCTATTGATTGTTGGCTTGGTAAACCCTAAGATTGGTACAAAATTAGAAACCGTAAAAAGAGAAGGGGTAGATATTGTTTTTGCAGTGGATGTTTCTAAAAGTATGCTGGCAGAGGACATTGCTCCAAATAGAATTGAAAAGGCAAAAAGATTAGTATCAGAAATTATAAATCAATTGGCAAGCGACCGTATTGGCATAATAGCTTACGCAGGTCAGGCCTATCCTCAATTACCCATAACTACAGATTATAGTGCTGCAAAGATGTTCTTACAGGGCATGAATACCGATATGCTAACATCACAAGGTACAGCTATCGACCAAGCCATTGAACTTGCAACGACCTATTATGATGATGCCGAACAAACCAATCGGGTATTGTTCATTATTTCTGATGGCGAGGACCATTCTGAAGGCTCTACATTAGATGCGGTAGAAGATGCTGTTGATGAAGGCATCACTATTTATACTATTGGAGTAGGAAAAGAAAAAGGAGCGCCTATTCCAATTAAAAGAAATGGAATATTAGAAAGTCTAAAAAAAGACAATCAAGGTGAAACCGTGATTACCAAACTAAATAAGGAGGTTCTTATTGATATTGCAAGTGAAGGTAATGGTCAGTATATTGATGGCTCAAACACAGATGCTGCTGTAGAAATTATTAAAAATGAATTGTTACAAATGGATAAAAAGGAATTTGAGGCCAAACAGTTCGCAGAATATAAAGACCAATTTCAATGGTTTATTGGAGCAGCATTGTTGCTTCTATTTTTAGATATTTTTATCTTGGACCGTAAGACCAAGTGGTTAAAGAATCTTAATTTGTTCAATGAGAAAAGACATGAATAAAATAGGCATAGTATTTTTATTCGCTTTTGTGTGCTTGTCTACTTTTGCACAAGAAGCTGACGTGAAAGAAAAAGAAAAGGCATTAAAATCTTCGACCAATCTGACATGGGATGGCAATAAAGCATTGTCTGAAGATAACTTTATCGCCGCTGAAGTAGATTATAGAAAGGCAATCGCAAAAAGTCCTGATAATAGCGTTGCTCCTTATAATTTAGGAAATGCCTATTATGCCAATGAAACGTATAATGAAGCTTTTGGCAGATTTAAAGAGGCTGGCGAGGCATCAACATCAAAAGAGGAAAAACATAAGGCCTATCATAATATGGGAAACGTTTTTATGAAGCGTAAAGATTACGCTAAAGCAGTAGAAGCGTACAAAGAAGCTTTAAGAAATGGCCCAACCGATGAAGAAACAAGATACAACCTTGCCTTGGCAAAAGAACTTTTGAAAAAAGACGAAGAGGAGAAAAAACAAAATCAAGACGATAAGGATAAAGACAAAGAGAAAAAAGACCAGGAGAAAAAAGACAAGGGAGAAAACGAGGATAAGAAAGATAAAGGAGACGAAGGTGAGAAGGGTGATGAAGGCGATCAAAATGAAGAGAAAAAAGACGAGAACAAAGAAGGTGAAGGCGATAATAAAGAAGATCAAAAGAAAAACCCTGAGCAAGGTGACAATCAACAAGAACAACAGCAACCTAGGCCCAATCAACTTTCAAAACAACAGGTTGAAAACTTGTTAAGAGCTATGCAAAATGCAGAAAAAAAGGTTCAAGACAAAATTGATGCCAAGAAAGTAAAAGGTGCTAAGATTAAAAATGAAAAAGATTGGTAGACTCAAAGTCCATAACTAAACTTACGTTAGTACTAACGGTATTTCTATCATCATTTTTGATGATGGCGCAAGATAATGATGCTGTAACTTTTGAAATGAAACTGAGCAAACCTAAGCTTGGTTTAAATGAAAGGCTTAGGGTAGACTTTGTCATGAACCGTGATGGTGATAATTTTAATCCGCCAGATTTTTCAGGGTTTAAAGTAATCATGGGGCCATCACAGTCAATCAGCTCATCATGGATTAATGGGGTTAGAAGTTATTCAAAATCTTACTCTTACACACTTTCACCAACCGCAAAAGGTAAATTCACCATTAAGCAGGCCACAATTGTTATTGGTGGCGAAACCTATAAATCGCTTGCAAGCGAAGTAGAGGTGACTGCTGCAGTAGATAAACCGAGTGATCAAATGACCGCAGATGATGTAGCTGATGAGAATCTACATTTAGTAGCAGAAATTTCTAAGACCGACCCGTTTTTGAACGAAGCTATTACGGTCATCTATAAATTATATGTGAGTCCAAATATTAGCGTATCCAATTATCAACCTTTAGACAATCCTACCTACAATAATTTCTGGAGTCAAGATATTAAAGTTTCTGCTCTAAGTGCCCAAAACGGAACTTATAAAGGCAAGCCTTATCGATATGTAATTTTAAAACGTGTTGTTCTCTACCCTCAAAAATCTGGAGAATTGGATATTGAACCTCTTTCTCTAGATGTTACAGTAGATGTGCCGACAGGAAGACGTGACTTTTTTGGACAAAGAATGTATGCCCAAACCAATAAAACAGTATCTGCTGGTAATAGAACTATTAACGTAAAGCCATTACCATTGGCTAACCAACCTTCTGATTTTAATGGAGCTGTAGGTGATTTTGATTTTGCCGTTACTACAAGTAAGAAAAGTTTAAATGCAACCGAATCTTTACAGGCAATCGTTGAAGTAAACGGAAAAGGAAACCTTAAACTTTTTAAACTTCCTGAACTTGAATTGCCAAGTGCTTTAGAAGTCTATGAGCCAGAATTTACTGAAGGGGTTAGAACTACACTGGCAGGTATGCAAGGTAAGGTCAGCAATCAATACACTATCGTACCGTCATTTAGAGGTAAATACCCAATAGCACCATTAAGTTTTAGCTTTTTCAATCCAACAACCGAAAAATATACAACATTAACTTCAGATGAAATTGTCATTAACGTTTTAGAGGGTCCGCTGAGTGCAGATAGTAATTCGGCAACTTCTACAAATAGCGCAAAACAATCTGTTGTAGCAAGTAAAAATCAGTTTAATTTCATAAAACTGACCCCGAACCTAACTAGCAAATCTGTTTCTTATTTTTTCGGCTCCACATCATTCTATCTTTGGTTATTATGTCCGCTTTTATTAATTCCTTTCGCCATTATATTTAGAAAGAAAAGAGATGCACTTGCTGGCGATTTAGCTGGCAATAAAATAAGAAGAGCAAATAAATTAGCAAGAAAATACCTTTCTGCAGCTAAAAAACAACTAGGTAATAAGGACTCTTTCTATGTTGCCTTAGAAAGGGCTTTACATAACTATTTGAAGGCAAAATTGAAGATTGAGACATCTGATTTCAGTAAAGATAAAATTGTCGAATTATTGAATAAAAAAGAAATAGAAACAAATACCATTCAAGGTTTTATAGCATTATTAGAAAATTGCGAAGCGGCTAGATATAGTCCTTTCTCTGATGTGCAAATGCAAGCTGATTATGAAACGGCAAGCGAGGTAATTTCCCAAATGGATAAACAATTATAAGCATGTTCAAAAAGCTAGCTATATTTTTTAGCCTTTTTACAGTTCTATTATGCACTGCTCAGAGCAATAAATTGTTCGACGAGGCAACATCTGCATATAATTCTGGTGAATATGAAAAAGCTATAGCCTTCTACACCGATATTCTAGATGATGGTGAGCACTCAGCTGCTGTCTATTACAACTTAGGCAACTCATATTACAAGCTCAACAATATAGCTGAGAGTATTTATTTTTATGAGAAAGCCTTATTGCTATCGCCAAATGATGAAGAAGTAAAAACCAATCTTAGCTATGCTCAGAATATGACTATAGATGCTATTGACACGATGCCTGAGACTGGATTATCTAAATTACACAAAAGTGTAACGGGTAAATTAACTTTCGACCAATGGGCTTATTTAGCTGTTGCCTTAATAATCATATTTGTTCTTTTGTACATTCTTTTTTATTATGCTAACTCATCTACTCTAAAACGATGGTCATTCATTGGCAGTATACTTGCCTTATTCATATGTATCATTGCAATAGTATTTGCATTTATACAGCGAAGTGATTTTAAAGATTTACAACCTGCCATAATTTTTGCAGAAGAAAGCTCCATAAAATCTGAGCCAAATGCTAGCAGTCAACAGGTTTTTGTAATACATGCCGGCACTAAAGTGAACGTTCTAGACCAATTAGATGAATGGAATAAGATAAAGCTGGCAGATGGTAAAACAGGATGGATTCAAAAAAATGAATTGAAATTGTTAAAGGATTTTTAGAAATTTGTTAACAGTATTTAAACGTTAGAATATTATCTTCGTCATTGATTGAAGTCAATGAAATATATAGCACGCATAACTTTATTACTATTATGGCTTTTTGCAGTTACTGCACCAAGCATAATCACGTTATGCGATATTGACAACCCTATTGTCGTGACTAACCTCAATGAGGAGGAACAACAAGAGTCAGGCAAAAAATCAATGGGTGAGGAAAAATTTGTCAAAGAAAATTCGCTAGATTTTTCAATGATTGCTCTTTATGAAAATACAATAAGACTAAACCACCACATTATTGGTTGTTTTGACCTTTCATTAGAAGTGTTATCTCCTCCTCCTGAACATTTAAGTTAGTCTTTACAGTTTTTTATTCAATTGACTAATCTGTCCTATTTAAAACAAATAGGACACAATCATTTAATTTACATGTTCAAACATATCAAAAGCGATATTCCAGCGAGTATCGTAGTATTTTTCGTTGCACTTCCCCTTTGTTTAGGTATTGCACTAGCAAGTGGGGCTCCATTATTTTCAGGTTTAATTGCAGGTATTATTGGAGGTATATTCGTAGGTGCCATGAGTGGCTCTAAAATAGGCGTAAGTGGACCGGCAGCAGGTTTAGCTGCAATTGTATTAACAGCTATTGGCACCTTAGGTGGTTATGAAAATTTCTTGGTAGCCGTGGTTTTAGGAGGCATAATTCAAATGATTTTCGGTTTCTTAAAAGCAGGAGTTATTGGTTATTATTTTCCATCTTCTGTAATTAAAGGAATGCTTACAGGAATAGGAATTATAATAATTCTTAAGCAAATACCACACTTTTTTGGTTATGACCCTGACCCAGAAGGTGATTGGGCATTTTTTCAAGTAGATGGCAAAAATACATTTACTGAAATTCTAGATACTGTAAATAACATAAGCCCAGGGGCTACCTTGGTAGCAATTATAGGTTTATCTATACTTTTATTATGGGATAAAGTCCTCTCCAAAAAAGGAAAAATTTTTCAATTGGTTCAAGGCCCATTGGTAGCGGTAGCTGTCGGTATTCTTTTCTTTATACTAACTCAAAATAGTGAAGTGTTAGCCATTTCTTCGGATCATTTGGTAAGTGTGCCTGTACCTGAAGATATAGACTCATTCATAGGTCAGTTTAGCTTCCCGAACTTCAGTGCTATTACAAACCCACAAATTTGGATTACTGCATTTACGATTGCTTTAGTGGCAAGTTTAGAAACATTATTATGTGTCGAAGCTACCGATAAGTTAGACCCACATAAAAATGTTACGCCAACTAATCGAGAGCTTTTAGCTCAAGGTGCAGGTAACATTATTTCAGGTATGATAGGTGGTTTGCCAATTACCCAAGTAATTGTTAGAAGTTCTGCAAATATTCAATCTAATGGTAGAACAAAACTTTCTGCAATTATTCACGGTTTTTTATTACTTATATCTGTAATTCTTATTCCTACCTTATTGAATATGATTCCTTTATCAGTTTTAGCAGCAATACTTTTCATTGTAGGTTTTAAATTAGCCAAACCTGCGCTTTTCGTGAAAATGTATCGCCTTGGCTGGAAACAATCTATCCCATTTTTTGTTACTGTATTCGGTATTGTTTTCACCGATTTATTGATTGGTATAAGTTTAGGTTTGGCAGTAGGGATCGTGGTTATTCTTTTAAAAAGCTATCAAAACTCACACTTTCTTCATATTGAAGATAAAAGTAACGGCAAACACAAAATAAAAATGACTTTAGCAGAAGAAGTGACTTTTTTCAATAAAGGTGCAATTTTGAAAGAGTTAGATAGTCTACCAAGAGATACATATTTAGAAATAGATATTTTAAAAACCAGATATTTAGATCATGACATTATCGAAATTTTAGATGACTTTAGCCTTAAAGCTAAAGAACGAAACATAGACATCAAGTTAGTATCAAAACGGGGTGTTGTAGAAAACCCACCAAGCTTTATCGGTTTCTTTGAAGAAAGACCAAAATCGAAATTAAGCTTAAGCTAAAACCATTATGGCTTATTTAAAATTTAAAAGATGAAAAAATATAATTATAAAATTGTAGTCTTCACCGATTTGAAAGAATCTTTGAGTAATACTTTGAAAAGCACTCTAAGTCTTGCTAAAATGATTAATGGTGAAATAGGGCTTTTCCATGTAAAAAAAGCATCAGATGTAGTTAATAAGGAAAATCAACTTTCTGCAATTAGATCTATCAACAGTGAATATCTTGAAATGGAAAATAGAATTAAATCTATTGTGGATGAATTCTCTAAAGATTTTGGCATGCCTATAACGTATTCATTTACTATAGGTAATCTTAAAAATGAAATAGCCCATTATATAAATGAGGAAAAACCTGATATAATTGTGCTTGGCAAGAAAAAAACCAAACTTTTCAATTTGGTAGGAGACAACCTTATTCAGTTTGTATTAGATCAATATGATGGTCCTATATTCTTAACTGATGAGAACAATATTCTAGAATTGAATAATGAATTGAGCCTTGGTGTATTAAATGGTGATGAGAAATCTTCAATTACAGGTTTTGTTCAAGACTTGCTTCTACACTCTCAAAAACCATTAACATCATTCAAAATTTCAAAAACCCCGAATGTTCCTAAAATAAACCAAGAATCTAAAAAAAGAAGTGAAATAGAATTTGTGTTTGAAGAAAATAATAATTCTATTCAAAACCTTTCAAATTATTTATCGATAAACCACATAAGCTTACTTTGCCTTAATAGAACAAATAAAAGAAGTAAAAACGATTCGATTACCTCAAAAATTAGTGATGTTATCGACACACTAAACGTTCCGCTTATTTTAATGGGACAATCTAATAATACATTATAAAATAATTATTTTAAATAAAAAATTATGAAAGCACATACAAAAGAGACACAAGCCACAATGACTCCTAATAAAGCATTGGACTTCTTAAAAGAAGGTAATCAACGTTTTCAAAATAATTTAAAAGCTAACCGAAATCTTTTAGAACAAGTTAATGATACAAGCGAAGGGCAATTTCCTTTCGCTACCATTTTAAGTTGTATCGACTCAAGGGTATCAGCTGAATTAGTTTTTGACCAAGGATTAGGTGATATTTTCAGTATTAGAATTGCAGGTAACTTTTCTAACGAAGATATTTTAGGCAGTATGGAATTTGGCTGTAAACTTGCCGGCACAAAATTGGTTGTCGTTCTAGGTCATACGAGCTGTGGAGCAATAAAAGGAGCCTGTGACCATGCCAGATTGGGTAATTTAACTGCCTTAATCAATAAGATAGAACCAGCAGTCGATGCCGTAACCGAGCCTAAAGATGAAAGTCAAAGAAATTCTCAAAATCTTGAGTTCGTTGATAAAGTTGCTGAAAAAAATGTGCTTTTAACAATCAATAATATTCGGCAACATAGCCCTGTTTTAGCAGAAATGGAAGATAATGGCGAAATTAAGATAGTTGGTGCAATGTATGACATATCTACTGGGGAAGTAGTTTTCTATTAATAGCTTGCTATAATTTATTTTAAAAAGGGCGGTTACGGTGTCGTCCTTTTTTACAGTATTAGTGTAGAATTAGCCCTACTTTGTAAAAAAATTCACACCATGAACTTAGATACTGTTTTTGAAAACAACGAAAAGTGGATTTCTGAAAAATTAAGAACAAGTCCAGATTATTTTAAAGAACTTGCCGAAGGTCAAAATCCTGAACTTTTATATATTGGTTGTTCAGATAGCAGGGTAACTGCAGAAGAAGTTATGGGTGCAAAACCAGGTGAAGTTTTTGTTCATAGAAATATTGCCAATATGGTAATCAGTATCGACCTAAATGTTTTATCTGTAGTAAAGTATGCTGTCGATTATTTGAAAGTAAAACATATTATTGTTTGTGGTCATTATGCATGTGGTGGAGTTAAAGCCGCTATGCAATCGGCAGATTTAGGGGTGTTAAATCCTTGGTTGCGAAATATACGTGATGTATATCGTTTGCATAAAGAGGAACTAAACGCCATTGAAAACGAAACAAAAAAATATGATAGGCTCGTAGAGTTGAATGTGAAAGAACAATGCGTAAACCTTATTAAAACTGCAACAGTACAAAAAGCATTTCGCGACCATGGATTAAAAGTACATGGATGGATATTTGACGTACATACTGGAAAATTAATAGACCTTAAAATAGACTTTGAAGGCTATCTTAAAAACATAATGGAAATCTATCATTTAGATTAACCAAAATTCCCCAGGTGTACCCTGAACTAATCGAATAGCACTAATTTTTATTTTATGAAGAAACTTTTCTCAAATTTCAAAGGAGATTTATTTGGTGGCATAACAGCAGGTATTGTTGCATTGCCGTTAGCACTTGCCTTTGGAGTAAGCTCAGGAATGGGGCCAAGCGCCGGATTATATGGAGCAATTTTCATTAGTTTTTTCGCGGCACTTTTTGGCGGCACAAATACTCAGATTTCAGGACCTACAGCTCCAATGACTGCTGTAAGCATGGTTGTTATTGCAGGTATAGTAGCAATAAATGATGGAAGTATCGAAAAAGCATTACCCGCTATTTTAATTGTATTCCTATTGGCCGGTTTAATGCAAATTGGACTTGGCCTAATTGGTGTTGGAAAATACATTCGATACATTCCTTACCCGGTTGTATCTGGTTTTATGACAGCTATTGGTGTAATTATTTTAGTGACACAAATTCTACCTGCAATTGGTTATTACCCAAAAGAAGATGCTGATTATGTAAACAAATATAAGCCTATGGCTGAAGAGATAATTTTAGATAATATCTTAAAAGAGGAGGCTGGTGAAGGTATTTTGGTATTAGAAGATTTTAAAGAGACCATAAAAAGAGCAGAACAGATTACAGAAGCCGACATGCTTAAAGAAGCACAAACACTCGCAAAATCTGAAGCTTCTGGGGTCATTGGAGCTATAAAAATATTTCCAAGGGCTTTAAAAAATATCAACTGGCTTGAATTAATTCTTGCATTATCTACGATTATTATTATCTATGGATTTAAACGCATTACCACAACTATACCTAGTGCATTGGTGGCTCTGGTAGCCGTTTCAGGTGTGGCTTATGGTTTTGGATTAGACTACAGACCAATAGAACAAATACCTAGCGGATTTCCATTACCTAATCTTGGTATTTTTACTCAATTTAAGCTGAGTTCGGTTACCCCCTATATTTTTACCGCTCTTACACTGGCACTTTTAGGTGCAATTGATTCTCTTCTAACTTCGGTAGTAGCAGATAACATGACCAAAACAAAACATCGACCTAACAAAGAATTAGTTGGACAAGGAATAGGTAATAGTATTGCAGCGATTTTTGGAGGTATCCCAGGAGCCGGAGCTACAATTAGAACTGTAGTAAATATTAATGCAGGGGGTAAAACTAAATTATCCGGTATGGTTGCCGGTTTATTATTGTTGATTGTATTATTAGCACTTGGCCCAGTTGCATCTCAAATTCCTGCTGCTGTACTTGCTGGTATTTTGGTTACAGTTGGTATCGGTGTTATGGACTATAAAGGCCTAAAGGCAATACCTAGTTTGCCGAAAGATTTGAGTTTAGGTCCTATAAAATTTAGCTCAGAGGTGGTAATCATGTTGGTTGTTCTTGTGCTCTCTTCCATATGGAATTTAGTATATGCCGTTGGTGTAGGCCTTGTGATAGCTTCATTGATGTTCATGAAAAAAATGGGTGATTTAACTGCAGAACGATCCGATGTTAAAACACTAGAAAAGGAAGTAAATTGGCCAGATGAGGCTGCTTTTCCTAAGAGTTTGCAAGAAGAAGTATTTATTAAACATTTGAAAGGACCTCTGTTTTTCGGATCTACAAGTGAATTTCAACAAATGGCAGACCAAATTCCTAGAACTGCCTCTACCGTAATCATTAGAATGGGTCGTATGCAATACATGGACCAATCTGGCCTTTATACGCTAGAAGATGTGTTGATCAGCCTTAGAAAATCTGGCATTAACGTATTGTTTGTAGAAGTTTTAAAACAACCTAGGTATATGATGGAGCGTGTTGGACTTATTCCTGATTTGATACCCGATGAGCATATCTTTGAGTCATTTGATGAATGTCTTACATGGGTGAAAGCGAATGTAAAAGATAAATACCCTTCGAACTAAACCATCAAAACCGATAAAAACATATTCTACCTGTTTTAAAAGTTTTAAATTTGCCGCTTTAATCAACATGTATGATTGATAAGATAAAGGAACAGATTTCTGAAGTGAATGCTTTTACAACTGATAATTTAGCAGATGTAGAAACGTTTAGAATTAAATATTTAAGTAAAAAAGGAATTTTAAATGACTTTTTTGCCGAGTTCAAGAATGTTCCAAATGAACAGAAAAAAGAATTCGGTCAAACGATAAACGAATTAAAGCAGGCTGCTACCGAAAAAGTAGAAGCTTTAAAAGAAACGCTAGAGAACAGAAACTCTGATGAAAAGGTGTTTGGTGATTTATCTCGACCAGGAAACCCTATAGAGCTTGGTTCACGCCACCCTATTTCTATTGTGAAAAATCAGATAATTGATATTTTTTCAAGAATTGGTTTCAATGTATCAGAAGGTCCAGAAATTGAAGATGACTGGCATAATTTTACCGCATTAAATTTGCCCGAATATCATCCGGCACGTGATATGCAAGATACTTTCTTTGTTCAGACCGACCCAGATATTCTGTTACGTACGCATACCTCATCGGTTCAAGTACGATATATGGAGAACAACAAACCTCCTATACGAACTATATCTCCAGGTAGAGTTTATAGAAATGAAGCAATTTCAGCAAGATCACATTGTTTCTTTCATCAAGTAGAAGGTTTGTATATTGATAAGGATGTTTCTTTTGCCGATTTAAAACAAACACTACAATATTTCACTACCGAACTATTCGGAAAATCTAAAATTAGACTTAGACCATCTTATTTTCCGTTTACGGAACCTAGTGCAGAAGTTGATGTTTATTGGGGTTTAGAGACAGAGACCGATTATAAAATGACTAAAGGTACTGGTTGGTTAGAAATTATGGGTTGCGGTATGGTAGACCCTAATGTGCTTAAAAACTGTGGTATCGACCCAGAAGTATATTCCGGTTTTGCCTTTGGTATGGGTATTGACCGTATAGCACTATTGTTACATCAAATTTCAGACATACGATTGTTAAGTGAAAATGATTTGCGTTTTCTAGAGCAATTTAGAAGCGCTCTTTAATATCAACTTGTGAAAAAAGATATTAAAATACCTGTTGCCAAAGATGTTTATGTTGCCATTATTCGTGAATGGAACGAAGAATTTTTGGACAAAGACTGGAATGCCTATATCATTAACAGCCGAGTCACACCTATAGAATTGATAATGGTTGTTTCAAAAGGATATGAAGGTAATCGTAAAACCTCTATTATGAGGCATTCTATTGGTGAAGTAGCTGCTAAATCGTATAAGAAGATTGAAGTAGTTCAAGGTGATGTACTTGCATTAAACAATGAATTCTACGTCACGTATTATGCGGATAATAAATTATTTGAAAAACGATTTCTTTTCGAACAGAATAGTGTGAAAGAAAGTAATCTTATTACCATTCCCATTTTAGATAAGGAGGGAATCTACGCGAAATAAACTGCTCTTTATGTAAACTTTTTTAGATTCTTGGTTTTTCTCAGGACCTCCAATAGTAAAACCATGCTTATCACAAGGAATTTTATCTAAATAAGAAAACAGACGAATCGTTTATTAACAATAAGCCATCTTAGGCTAATAAGTACTCTAACAAAATTTTAACGCTTCTTAAATAATTTTAGGTTCTTTTGGTTTGTTTCTTTCCGAACTAACAGTACCTTTGCCGTGGTAATTTTATTATTATGAGTAAAGAAGAAATAAAAAATAAGTTAATTGAAGAGCTTGGGGTTCATTTTGAATCTGAGTATGACCTACCGCCATTAGCTGCTAGAATCTTCGCTAACTTGGTTGTCACAGATGAAGACGGACTAACTTTTGAAGATTGTCTACTTAAAAGAGGTGCTAGTAAAAGTTCAATATCAACATCACTCAATCTATTACTACAAATGGATTTTGTAAACTATTTTACAAAGTCAGGAGATCGTAAGCGCTATTTTAAAATAGCTGAAAAGAATACGTTCTTCATTAAAAAGCTAGATCGTTCATTGAAAAAATTAGAAAAGGAAAGCGAAATGCTTCATAAACTTGGAGAATATAATGAACAATATCGACCAGAAAAACATAAAGAAAACAAAAATAAAAGAATTACGTATACCAAATGTATAGCCGACATGACCACAACTCTAAAAACGACCATTGCTGAACTAAAACAACAACAGTCATAATTTTTTATTCGTCAGGTTCGTTTTTTACCGAACATTCTGAATTTACAAAACCTTAATAAGGCTCAATCAATAATTTAATACAACAAACATCCCTCCAAAATGAAAAAGTTATCAATTATAGGAATAATAAGTGCTACCCTTCTTTTGAGTTCCTGCTTTGGAGCATCTGAAAAATCAGCACAAGGAGCTGCTGTATCACCTCCGCCAAGTTTAAAAGTAGGAGAATTAAAAAAGCAAGACCTTACCGTGTTTAGCGAATTTTCCACTACTCTAGAAGGTAAACAAAATGTAGAAATTTGGCCAAAAGTATCTGGTTTTGTAAAGGAAGTTTATGTAGAAGAAGGTCAGAAAATTAAAAAAGGTCAACTACTTTTTAAATTAGAAACTCAAACTTTAAATCAAGATGCTAATGCTGCAAAAGCATTGGTTAGTGTTGCAGAAGTTGAAGTAAACAAACTAAAACCGCTAGTTGAAAAAGATATTATTAGCGAAGTACAACTTGAGACCGCAAAGGCAAAACTTGAGCAAGCAAAAGCAGGCTACCAGAGTATTGCATCAAATATTGGTTACGCTAGAATTACTAGTCCGGTTAATGGGTACATCGGTGAAATTCCCTTTAAAATAGGTGCTTTGGTTAGTGCTGCTATGGGCAAGCCATTAACTACAGTTTCTGATGTTAGTGAGGTTCGTGCGTATTTCTCTATGAATGAGAAAGAGCTTCTAAAACTTAAAGAGTCTATGCCGAAAAATGATAAAAACTTTTTGGATATTGAAAAGGCTCCGAGTGTGACCTTAGTTATGATAAATGGCGAAGAATATGCTGAGCCTGGTAAGATTGCTATGATAAATACTATCATAAATAGTACTACCGGTAGTGTAACTGCTAGAGCTGATTTTGATAATAAGAATAATTTATTAAGTAGTGGTAATACTGGAAAAATTAAAATTCCAACAATATTCAAGAGTGCATATGAAATTCCTCAGGTAGCAACAATTGACCTTCAAGGTAAGAAACTAGTTTACATATTAAAAGATGATAATACCGTTACCACTATGCCTATTGAAATAGTCGCGAATACTCAAAAAGGGTTTATCGTTGAAAAAGGAATTGAAGAAGGAACTACTATTGTTCTTGAAGGCGTAACTAAAATAAAAGACGGAATGACCATTAGTCCGGTTAAGTAAGAGTCCGCTATTCATTATAATACATAAATAGAGAAATGTTTCAAAAATTTATAGATCGTCCCGTCCTATCTACGGTGATATCGATTATCATAGTTATTCTAGGTATTTTAGGTTTAACTACACTACCTATTGAACAATATCCTGAAATCGCACCTCCAACAGTGCAGGTTACAGCTTCATACACAGGGGCAAACGCAGAGACTGTACTTAATAGTGTTATTACACCACTTGAGGAACAAATTAATGGTGTAGAAGGCATGTTATATATGACTTCTACTGCGAGTAACGATGGTGCTGCTACCATAAATGTATTTTTTGAACTAGGTACAGATCCAGATATTGCGGCAGTAAACGTACAGAACAGAGTAGCTCGTGCCAATAGTGTTTTGCCACAAGCTGTAGTACAAACTGGTGTAATCACCCAAAAATCGCAAACTAGTGCACTTATGTTCTTTTCATTATTCTCAGACAATGAAAATTACGATGCCACATTTGTTGAAAACTACGCAAGAATCAACTTAGTACCCAAATTACAACGTATAAAAGGGGTTGGTAACGTTACAGTTTTTGGTGCCAAAGATTACTCCATGAGAATATGGTTGAACCCCCATAAAATGGCAGCTTACAACCTTATGCCATCCGATATTCAAAATGCACTTAGAGAACAAAACCTTGAGGCGGCTACTGGTAAAATCGGTGAAAATGCCGATGGTGTTTTTGAATACGTGTTGAAATATAAAGGACGTCTTTCAGAAGTAGCCGAATATGAAGATATCATTATTAGAGCTCAAGAAAACGGACAGTTCTTGCGTGTTAAAGATGTTGCGGAAGTTGAATTGGGTGCCTTCAATTATGGCACTAAAAACGAAGGTATGGGTAAACCCGGTACCGTTCTTGGTATATTTCAAACATCTGGTTCAAATGCAAATGATATTATTAATTCCATTCAGACCATTTTAAAAGAAAGTAAGCAAGATTTTCCTAAAGGGATGGATTATGTGATTCCTTTTAACACTAAAGATTTTTTAGACGCTTCTATTGGGCATGTCGTGCAAACCCTTATTGAAGCATTCTTATTGGTGTTCATTGTAGTATTCCTATTTCTTCAAGATTTTAGGTCTACTTTAATACCAGCCATTGCAGTACCTGTAGCGATAATAGGTACATTCTTCTTTCTCTCGTTATTTGGTTACTCCATTAACATGTTAACCCTTTTCGCTATGATACTGGCTATTGGTATTGTGGTCGATGATGCCATTGTAGTGGTCGAAGCGGTTCATGCTAAGATGGAAGAAGGTGCTACGAACGCAAAAATTGCCACCAAATCGGCTATGTCAGAGATTTCTGGAGCCATCATATCAATTACATTGGTAATGTCTGCCGTATTTATTCCAGTTTCTTTTATTAGTGGTTCTTCAGGGGTTTTCTACCAACAATTCGGTATCACTTTAGCAATTGCTATTCTTATTTCAGCAGTAAACGCGTTGACGTTGAGTCCGGCATTGGCTGCACTTTTTTTAAAACCGCATAATCCATCCGAAGAACATAAAAAAGGCATTACCAAACGATTCTTTTCTGCTTTTAACACTGGTTTTAATGCTATGACTGATAAGTACGTTAGGTCAGTGAAATTCATTGCTAATAGAAAATGGATTACCATCGGATCACTGGTAATCTTTACAGCAATAACCATTTTATTATTTAATACAACACCTGCTGGTTTTATTCCAAATGAAGATAGAGGCCTTGTTTTCGCTGATATTAGTTTACCACCAGGCACAACATTAGAACAAACACAATTAACGGTAAAGAAACTTGATTCTATTTATGCTTCAATGGACATCATAGAAGCTAGAATGAATATTACAGGTTTTAGCTTGTTAAACAGGGTAAATGGTGGTTCTTATGCCTTCTCTGTACTTAGACTTAAGAACTGGAGTGAAAGAACAGACCCATCACAATCTGTAGATGCCGTGGTTGGTAGTCTTTTCGGTAAAACTGCTGGTTTAAGGGATGCGAAAGCCTTTTTCTTTACACCTCCTAGTGTTCAAGGTTTTGGTAACTCTACAGGTTTTGAGATGAACTTACAGAGTAAAGATGCCGATGATTGGCAGACTGTGGGTCAAACTACGAACGAGTTTTTGGCTGCATTAAATGCAAGACCCGAGGTGCAATATGCTATTACTCAGTTTAACCCAAACTTCCCACAATATGAAGTGCAAGTAGATGTCGAGAAAACTAAAACTGCTGGCTTAGCCGTAACAGATGTTTTCAGCGCAATGCAAGGGTACTATGGAGGTTTGTATACTACTGACTTTAATAAGTTTGGTAAGCAATACCGTGTTATGATTCAATCAAAACCTGAAGACAGAGCTAATGAACAATCACTTAATCATATTTTTGTGACCAACGGAAATGGTGAATCGGTTGCTGTATCTCAGTTCGTTTCGTTAAAGAAGATCTATGGGCCTGAAATCGTAAGTAGATTTAATCTTTTAAGCTCAGTTAAAATTAATGGCGCCATGAACCCTGGTTATTCTACTGGTGATGCCATTAAAGCAATTGAAGAGGTTACCGCTCAGGTTTTACCTACCAATTACACCTACGAATATTCGGGCCTTACCAAAGAAGAAAACAGCGCAGGTAGTCAAACTATCATCATATTTATTCTGAGTTTGGTATTTGTATACTTCTTATTAAGTGCTCAGTATGAATCGTACATCTTACCGTTTGCTATACTCCTTTCATTACCTGTGGGTATTGCAGGCGCAATCGGGTTTATAAACTTAGCAGGCCTTGAAAACAACATATACTTTCAGATTGCTCTAATCATGCTGATTGGTCTACTATCTAAGAATGCTATTCTAATTGTGGAATTTGCTCTTCAACGTAGAAAGCATGGTATGTCTATTCTAGAATCGGCTTTAGACGGTGCAAAGGCACGTCTTAGACCTATTTTGATGACTTCATTTGCCTTTATTTTTGGTTTAATGCCACTGGCTTTATCAACAGGTATTGGTGCGATTGGCAATAGGTCTATTGGTATGAGTGCAGTTGGTGGTATGTTGATAGGTACCATTTTCGGGGTATTTATTATACCGGCGTTATATGTCATTTTCCAAACCCTACAAGAGCGTATTACTGGTGCTCCACAAGAAACTATTGAAGAATCAAAGAATTAGAGAAATCATGAACAAATTCATAACTAATAAACTTATACTGGTAGCCTTACTCCCGCTTTTGCTGTCGTCTTGTTTTACAGCAAAGACATACGAGCGCCCAGAAGTAGAAATAGAAAATCTGTATAGAACCGATAATTTGCCACAAGACAGTGTGTCTTTTGCATCAGTTTCTTACAAAGACCTTTTTACTGATTCACATTTAAAAACGTATATACAAAGGGGACTTGACAACAACCTAGATATTCGTATCGCATTACAAAGTATTGCAGCTGCCGAGGCATATGTTAAACAGGGTAAGGCAGGATATTTACCTACCTTAAATGGTGCGGTTACCGCAACAAGAACGGCAAGAACTAGTGAAAATGGACAATTCGGAAGTTTCTTCACACAGCCTTTTAACCAATATGAAACTTCAGGTACTATTTCTTGGGAAGCTGATATTTGGGGCAAAATTAGAAGCTCTAAACGAGCAAGTGATGCAAGCTACCTTAAAACTGTAGCGGCTCACAAAGCTGTAAAAACTAGTCTAGTGGCACAAATTTCCATTACTTATTACCAAATATTAGCTTTAGACCAACAGATTTCGGTAACAGAGGAAACTATAAAAAACCGTTCTAAAAGTTTGGAAACTATTATAGCTCTTAAAGAAGCAGGGCAAGCCAACCAGGTTGGTGTAGACCAAACTGCCGCACAACTTTATAGCGCGCAAGGTCAATTATTAGACCTTAAAAACTCATTGTATAAAACAGAAAACACCTTTAGTATTTTATTAGGTGAGCAACCGCAGTCGTATACACGTAGTGCGTTAAACGAGCAGTCATTGGCAAATGAAATGAAACTTGGTGTGCCGGCCCTCTTACTTCGTAATAGACCCGATATTATGCAAGCGGAATACAGTTTAGTCAGTAGTTTTGAATTGACCAATGTTGCTAGAAGTAATTTTTACCCGTCTATTAAGCTTTCGGCACAAGGCGGACTTCAAAGTTTGGCACTTGATAACTGGTTAGATTCGAGCTCTATTTTTGCCAATCTTGTAGGCGGACTTACGCAACCTATTTTAAATGGCAGAAAGATAAGAACGGCCTATGAAGCTGCCAAAGCGCAACAAGAGCAATCTTTATTAAACTTTAAAAAAGCGCTTTTAATCGCTGGAAAAGAAGTGTCTGAAGCATTATATGATTACAACAATTCGGTTGAAAAAGAAGTGTTTGTAGCCAAACAAGTGGCAGCCTTAAAAAGAGCTGAAAGTAATTCTGAAGAATTATTGAATAACGGGTACCTAACGTATTTAGACCTGTTAACTGCCAGAGAAAATTCCTTAAACGCTGAAATTAACCTGATTAATAACAAGTTTACACAATTGTCTGCTACTGTAGAACTATACCGTTCTCTTGGAGGTGGATGGCAATAGAGATGTGTAAATGATTCATGCAGGGAATAGACTTAAATTACAAAGGGTAATACTAAAAGAAGCAAAAAACTTAAGACTTACCTTTTTTTAGTAATTTGGTAACCTGAGTTCAATAAATTAAGTTTAAGTATACTTTGCAAACACGACAATTAAACCCTTATAATATAAAAGTCTACCATTTCTTAAAAGGCTTTTTACTTAATTGAGAATTGTAATATTTAACCTCACCTGTAACTTCCTTTCCCAACCAATCAGGTTTTTGAAACCTTTCATTTTCAGAATTTAATTCTATTTCAGCTACAGTTAATCCTTCATTATCACCATAAAATTCATCAACCTCATACACATGATTTTCTGAGACAATTTCATATCTGCATTTCTCAAGAATTCCTTTTTCACATAACTCCAGCAAATTATCTGCGTCTTCTACAGAAATTTCCTTTTCCCATTCAAATCTAGAGGTACCCGCTTCGTTAGATTTGCCTTTTACGGTAATGAATCCTACATCCCCTTTTATTCTTACTCTAACCGTTCTGTTGGCATCGGTATTTAAAAACCCTTGAACTATTCGTGTTTTAGACTTTGCTAAAGACTTATAAGAATCTGATTTTACCAAAAATTTACGCTCAATTTCTATCATATGATTCGATACATCTACTATCCTTAAACTAAGATAAGTCTTAAATTTGCTTATGCCCAATGAAATGCCTTTACGGAAAATTATCCACGTCGACATGGATGCATTTTATGCATCGGTTGAAGAATTGGATAATCCTGATTTAAAAGGGAAGCCGTTGGCTGTTGGAGGCAGCGAAAAGAGAGGTGTTGTTTCTGCTGCAAACTACGAAGCTCGTAAATTTGGTGTGCGAAGTGCCATGAGCGGTTATATTGCTAAAAAAAACTGTCCGCATATTACCTTTGTAAAACCAAGGTTTGAACGTTATAAAGAGATCTCTAAAAAAATTAGGTCCATCTTTTTCGAGTATACTGATTTAGTCGAACCTTTATCTCTTGATGAAGCGTACCTAGATGTTACGATAAATAAAAAAGGGAATCCTTCGGCAACCTTATTAGCAACTGAAATTCGGCAACGAATTCTGGAAGAAACAGGCTTGAATGCATCCGCAGGAATATCTATCAATAAATTCATTGCTAAAGTAGCTAGTGATATTAATAAGCCCAACGGGCAAAAAACAGTAAACCCTGAAGAAGTAATTTCATTTTTAGAAGCTCTTGATATTCGTAAATTTTATGGTGTGGGTAAGGTTACTGCCGAAAAAATGTATCAATTGGGCATTTTTACAGGTAACGACCTAAAGACTAAACCCATTGAATTCTTAGAAGAAAAATTCGGTAAGGGTGGCAGCTACTATTATAATGTGGTTAGAGGAATTCATACTAGTGAGGTTAAACCTCATCGTATTCCAAAATCTGTAGGTGCAGAACGAACGTTCAATGAAAACTTAAGCAGTGAAATATTCATGTTAGAGCGTTTAGAGCGGATTGCGGAAGAGCTTGAACGAAGACTTAAAAAAGCTGCTATTGCTGGCAAAACCATTACTCTTAAAATAAAATATAGTGATTTTACCCTAAACACAAGAAGCAAAACAATACCATACTTCATTGCGGACAAAACTCTTATTCTAGAAACAGCGAAAGAATTATTGTATCAAGAAGAGTTACAAAACTCAGTTCGACTATTGGGTATTTCGCTTTCTAACTTAAATACTGATAGTAAGGCTATTAAAAAGATTGATAATAAATCAATATTAGTGCAATTAAAGTTCGATTTCTGAGTATTCAACCCTCAATTGACCACTTTTATCTAATAATTATAAATGTTAACAAATATTAACGTGCTTTACTTGTGCATCCCGTTTGGCTAGAATAATTTTGACCCCTTAAATGAAAAAGAGTTTATTAAAATTTCTTCTTTCTATCTGCATACTTCTTTCAAGTATATGCAGTCCTCTATTTGCTAACTTCAATATAGAGAATACTTCATTACACACCATTGCTTACCAAAACACCTTATCCACAAATACGGATCTTACCTCAAACGTTCACAATCAGAATGCTATCATAAGTGGCACTTCAGATAAAGTTGACAAGGTATTGGAAATTGATGCCGCTGAGATTGAAGAAGAGGAAAGTGAAAATACATTTTTCAAAAAAGGCGAAAAAGTATACTATACTTCTGCATCGTTTTACCTTTTATCAATTTTATTTTTATTTAGTTACTTAAAAAACAGCACCAAACTACTGATGCTGTTTACAATTTACCCTTTGGTCAATAGGCGTTTTGTCCTATACCAAGTATTTCGTTTATAATTAATTTTTGGGCCATTAGTTAATAATGCCTACAACTCCACTTTCGATATACTTCAGTAATCTAATAAGCGCTGATAATATCAAAAAAATTAATGCGTTTCCGCATTTCTAAAAATTCATAGTACCAATCATTTTAATTTAAAATTTATGACCAAGAGAACTCTCCTGTTTGCCTCAGTGTGTGCCTTGTTTTTGTATACAAGTTGCGAATCAAAAAAAGAGAAAAAGGAAGAACACGCCAAATTCCTAGTTACAAGTCCTATTAAAAAGGATACATCAATTACAAAAGATTATGTAAGCCAAATACACTCTATACGGCATATTGAAGTAAGAGCTCTTGAAAGGGGCTATTTAAAACAAATTCATGTTGATGAAGGCCAATTCGTTAAAAAGGGCCAGCAGATGTTCAACATTATGCCTAACATTTACGAGGCAGATTTACAAAAAGCAAGAGCAGAAGCGAAAGTTGCAGAAATTGAGCTACAAAATACTCAGTTATTATTAGATGGTAATGTTGTATCAAAAAATGAGTTGGCCATGGCCAAAGCAAGTTTTGACAAAGCTAATGCAGAGGTTTCCTTAGCACAAACCCATTTAGGGTTTACAAATATTCGTGCGCCATTTGATGGTATTATGGATCACTTACATGTACGAGAAGGAAGTCTATTAGATGAGGGCGAATTATTGACCACCTTATCCGATAACTCTAAAATGTGGGTTTATTTCAATGTGCCAGAAGCTGAGTACTTAGATTATATCATCAGTACTGACAAAGACACCAAAAAAGAAGTTGGTCTGTTAATGGCTAATAATAAGCTATTTGATCAAGTGGGTATTGTTGAAACCATTGAGGGTGAATTCAACAATGCAACAGGTAACATCGCTTTTAGGGCAACTTTTCCTAATCCTGATAAAATACTAAGACACGGTGAAACTGGAAGTATTCTTATGACGGTTCCTTTAAAAGACGCATTGATTATTCCGCAAAAGGCAACTTTCGAGATTTTAGATAAAAAATTCGTGTTTGTTGTTGACAAAGACAATGTAGTAAAACAACGTGAAATCTTCATTGGTGCAGAAATGTCCAACTTATTTGTTGTAACCAAAGGCTTAACTGAAAAGGATAGAATTATTCTTGACGGTATACGTATGGTTAAAGATAATCAAAAGATAGAATCTGAATTTGTATCACCTAAGAAAGTGCTGTCAAGTTTAGACCTATACACAGAATAACAATATCCAAATACATTAAGATATGTTCAAAAGATTTATACATAGACCAGTATTGGCTATTGTTATTTCGGTAATTATAGTTTTTACAGGGTTATTGGCAATCAAACAATTACCAATATCCCAGTTTCCTGAAATTGCCCCTACAACGGTGAATATTTTCATCGCTTATCCAGGTGCAAGTGCAGACGTGCTTATTAATTCAACTATTATTCCTTTAGAAACCGCTATTAACGGGGTACAAGGAATGCGATATGTTGCTTCAGATGCTACAAGTGCTGGAGAAGGAACATTACGTATCATTTTTGAACCTGGCACAGATCCCGACCAGGCTGTAGTAAGGGTGAAAACTAGAGTAGATCAAGTAATGCCCAATTTACCAGAATTGGTACAGATGGAAGGTGTTGTAATTACTCCTGTGCAGCCCAGTATGTTAATGTACGTAAACCTGTATAGTAACAATGAAGATGATAATGAGCTTTTTCTATATAACTATGCGTATACCAAAATCGTACCTGAGATTCAACGAATTGATGGTATCGCAAGTGCCCAGATATTAGGAAGTCGAAAATATGCCATGCGTGTTTGGTTAAAACCTGACCGTATGCGTGCCTATAATGTTTCTGCAGAAGAAGTGATGGAGGCTATGCAAGAACAAAGCATAATCGCCAGGCCAGGAAGATTGGGAGGCAGTTCTGGTAAAAAATCGCAATCATTAGAATATGTTCTTACCTATGAAGGTCGATACAATGAGCCTGAACAGTATGAAAACATTATCGTTAGAGCCAACGAAGAAGGTGAAATTCTAAAATTGAAAGATTTAGCAGATGTTGAATTGGGTAGTGAATTCTTTGATATATACTCCAATTTAGATGGGCATCCTTCTGCTTCTATGATTCTAAAACAGACTGTAGGTAGTAATGGTAAAGATGTTATCGATGCTGTAAAAGTTAAATTAGAGGAACTAAAAGTAGATCTTCCTCCTGGTTTAGATTATCAAGTAAGTTATGATGTATCGAACTTTTTAGATGCCTCTATCGATAAGGTTTTGCACACACTAAGAGATGCCTTCATTCTTGTGGCAATAGTTGTATTTCTCTTTTTAGGAGATTGGCGTTCTACATTAATACCTATTATAGCGGTACCCGTTTCTTTAATCGGATCGTTCTTTGTCATGCAGATGTTCGGGTTATCAATTAACCTAATTACCCTATTCGCATTGGTATTGGCTATTGGTATTGTTGTAGATAACGCAATTGTCGTCGTGGAAGCCGTGCACGTAAAAATGGAAGAAGAAAACCTATCACCATACAAAGCCTCTTCTGAAGTTTTGGGTGAAATTGGTGGTGCCATCGTCGCGATAACCTTGGTAATGGTTTCGGTATTTATTCCCATTTCATTTATGTCTGGCCCTGTTGGGGTTTTCTATAGGCAGTTTTCAATAACTATGGCAGGATCAATCGTAATTTCGGCTATAGTTGCCTTGACCCTTACCCCTGTTCTTTGTGCTATGATGTTGAAAAACAATCATGGTAAGCCAAAACGTAAATCTCCCATCGATAAATTCATTGACTGGTTCAATAAAGGATTTGAGCGCCTTACAGGAAGTTATGTAAAGCTTTTAAATAAAATAGTAGCGAGAAGAGTGGTAACCTTTGGACTCCTAATCGCTTTCTGCGTAGCTATATTCTTTACCAATGAATCACTTCCTGCTGGATTTATACCCAACGAAGATCAAGGTATGATTTATGCGATTATTCAAACACCACCAGGTGCAACGCTAGAACGTACCAATGATGTTGCAAGAAAATTGCAGAAAATTTGCGAAGAAATGGAAGGTGTGGAATCAGTTTCCTCATTGGCCGGTTATGAAATCATGACAGAAGGTAGGGGCTCTAACGCTGGTACTTGTTTAATAAACCTTAAACCATGGGGCGAACGTGAACACTCTGTACACGAAATTATGGAAGAGCTTGAAGAGGAAACGAAGGACTTAGGCGCTGTAATCGAATATTTCGAACCTCCTGCAGTACCTGGTTTTGGTTCTTCTGGCGGATTCTCAATGCGTCTACTAGATAAAACCGAGAACACTGATTATCATGTATTCGAAAAAATCAATAACGATTTCATGAAAGCCTTAAGCGAGCGTGAAGAATTAACAGGTCTATTTACTTTTTACTCTGCTAATTACCCGCAATACGAATTGAAAATCAATAATAAGATTGCCATGCAAAAAGGTGTAAGCATCGGTAAGGCAATGGAAAACCTTAACATTTTAATAGGTAGTACCTATGAGCAAGGTTTTATTCGTTTTGGTAGATTCTTTAAAGTGTATACGCAGGCTGCACCTGAATATAGAGCACTACCTTCAGATTTAGAAAAATTGTTCGTTAAGAATGAAGAAGGTGAAATGGTACCTTATTCAGCATTCATGTCTATGGAGAAAAAACTGGGCCCTAATGAGATTACCAGGTACAACCTTTATAATTCTGCTGCTATTAACGGATTACCAGCTACTGGTTTCACAACTGGTGATGCCATTAACGCTATTAAAGAAGTAGCTAAAGAAACCTTACCTAGAGGCTATGATATTGCCTGGGAAGGTTTATCGTATGACGAGGCCAACAGAGGTAGCGAATCATTATACATTTTTATCGTGGTATTGATATTCGTTTATTTCGTGCTTGCCGCTCAATACGAAAGCTTTCTACTACCATTCGCTGTAATACTTTCTTTACCAGCAGGTATATTTGGCTCATTCTTACTATTAAAAATGACGGGATTGGCAAACGACGTTTATGCCCAAATTGGTGTAATTATGCTCGTAGGTCTTTTAGGTAAAAATGCGGTTTTAATTGTAGAGTTTGCGGTTCAAAAACAAAGACAAGGTGCAACTGTTTTAGAAGCTGCAATAGAAGGGTCTAGAGCAAGGTTCAGGCCAATTTTAATGACATCGTTTGCATTTATTGCAGGATTAATTCCTCTAATAGTTGCATCAGGTGCCGGTGCCATAGGTAACCGAACTATTGGTGGTTCTGCTCTTGGCGGTATGCTTATCGGTACAATTTTCGGGGTTATAGTAATTCCTGGACTCTACTATGTATTTGCAAAACTTGCCGAAGGACGTAGTCTTATTAAAGATGAATCATTCGAGCCTATTTCTGAAGAATTCATGAGAGCTAGTGAAGGTGAAAGCAAAACCAAACAAGCAATCAAAGAATTAAAGAAAATGATTAAAAAACTAACCAAAAGAGAAAACAATGATTAATAGTATAAAATTCTTTATGAAGCGTAGTAAACTGCTTTTGGTGCTAATACTAAGCGTTAGTGTTTTTTACTCTTGTGTTCCAACAAAAGAACTTAAACAAGAAAATAAAAAGCTACCGTCGCAGTATGCGCAACAATCGACTGATACGACTAACAGTGCAATCATTCAGTGGAAAGATTTTTTCAAAGAGGATAACTTGATAAAGCTTATTGACACAGCATTGGTTAATAACCAAGAGTTGAACATCATGTTGAAACAAATTGATGTAGCTCAGAATGAAGTTAAAGCTAGAAAAGGAGAATACTTACCTTTTATTACTTATGGCGCAGGAGCCGAGGTTGAAAAAGTTGGTGAGTACACCCGTAATGGCGCTGTTGAAAAAAATCTGGAAATAAAGGAAGGGGAAGAATTTCCTGAGCCACTAACAGATTACTCTGCAGGAATTTTTGCCTCATGGGAGCTTGATATCTGGAAAAAACTGCGTAATTCTAAAAAAGCAGCCGTTCTAGAATATCTCTCCAGTATAGAGGGTAAAAATTTCATGGTAACTAGAATCATTGCAGAAATTGCAGATTCTTATTATGAGCTTTTGGCGCTAGATAATCAGTTGGCATTTATTGAGCAAAATCTTGAATTACAAGGAAATGCCCTTAAAATGGTGCGCTTGCAAAAAGAAGCTGCCCGTGCTACTGAACTTGCTGTTAAAAGGTTTGAAGCAGAGGTCTTTAAAAACCAAAGCCATAAGTTTGAGGTACAACAAGAAATTGTTGAAATGGAAAACAAACTCAATTTTTTAATTGGGCGTCAACCTCAACATATTGCTCGTAATTCAGCAGGTTTTATCGAAACACAGATGGACACTATTTACTCGGGTGTACCTTCACAGTTACTGCAAAACAGACCTGATATTAGACAAGCGGAATATGAATTGGAAGCAGCCAAGCTTAATATCAAAGTCGCTAGGGCAAATTTTTATCCTAGCATAGGTATAAAAGCTGGCATTGGGTTACAGGCTTTCAATCCAAAGTATTTAACAGCTACTCCAGAATCGCTTATGTACAGTGCTATGGGTGATATTGTAGGGCCATTAATTAACAGAAATGCCATAAAGGCAAACTACAATACGGCAAATGCAAAACAAGTACAAGCTGTTTTTGAGTTTGAAAAGGCAATTTTAAATGGTTATATAGAAGTTGTGAATCAGCTTTCTAAAATAGAGAATCTTAAAAAGAGCTATGATTTAAAGGAAAATCAAGTGAAGGCTTTGACAGAATCTATTGATTTATCTACGCGATTATTTCAATCAGCAAGAATTGAATACATTGAGGTTCTGTTAACGCAACGTGAAGCTTTAGAATCAAAAATGGAGTTAGTGGAAACTAAAAAAGACCAATTAATGGCAAGAGTAAATGTTTACCAAGCTTTAGGCGGTGGATGGAATTGATAAACTTATTTCAACTTTCTAATTAATACATAAACCCTAATAGCAAAATTCTATTAGGGTTTGTTTTTATACAATAATTGTACCCTAAACAGACCATTTAAACTTGGGTTAGTCCCCAATTTTAAAGTTTTTTCATTGAATTTATGTTCAACTTTTTAATTGTAATTTAAGTTATTAGTGAAATTATATTAAACATTTGTGTTAATCCTAGCTTAACATTATTGCTGTTTTAAACGTTTTTTTAGCTTTATAGCAAATTGCTGTGAAAAAGAAAATTTACCCATTACCCTTAGCTAGATTACATGATAGATTTAAAAGATTACGATAATGCCGTAATCAAGTTTAGAAAAAGTTTAAACTATACTGTTTTACCAGTGCTTTCATGGGATTTCTTTGCTAAAAATCTTGAAAGTATTAAAAGTTCTGATGAGGACATGATTGCTCTTATGAATTTAGGGTCATTAAATTCTTGGAATATAGATACTGAAGTTTTGGATGAGAGATTGAAAGTCAATAAGAATGTAGTAGTCGTAACCGACACTAATTTAAATATTGTTTTTGCTACAAAAAATATTTGGGAGATGAATCAATATCACCCTAATGAAATTTTAGGTAAAAATCCTAAAATGTTTCAAGGCATTAAAACCTCAAAATCTACTCTAAAAATAGTCTCTGAAGCGGTTAAGACCAATAAGCCATTCGAAGTTACGGTAGTTAACTATCGTAAAGATGGTTCTACCTATAACTGTTGGATTCAAGGTCAACCAGTCTTTGACCAAAAAGGAAAGGTGGTTAATTTCATTGCCTTTGAAAAAGAAGTTGCTTAAATAAATAATAAGACAATAAAAAGGGGTCACTTTTCAGTGACCCCTTTTTACTCATTTCTATAGAACGACTAAATATCGCCAGATTCTATCTCAGTTACTCTTAGTGTATTAACCATACCTTTATCTTTCATAGGCATCGCAGCAAGACTTACTAACATGTCGCCAACTTCTATGTATCCTTTTTTGAATGCCATACGGTTTACATCATCAATCGTATCATCAGTAGAAACATTCTTATCATAATAAAAAGCTTTTACTCCCCATAAAAGGTTCAATTGAGTAAGTATTCTTTTATTCGATGTAAATACAAGTATGTGTGAACTTGGTCTCCATGCTGAAATTTGAAAAGCAGTATAACCACTATTGGTCAAAGTCGAAATTGCCTTAGCCTTTATTTCATTTGCCATTAAGGCAGCATGATAACATATAGATTTTGTGATAAATCTTTTTGTACGAATATGTGGTGGATCATGAGGTACATGAATTAAATCTGAATTTTCAACACTTTTTAGAATACTTGACATTTTCTCAATCACTTCAACTGGATAATTACCCACCGAAGTTTCACCAGATAACATTACAGCATCTGCACCATCCATAACTGAATTGGCAACATCATTTACCTCTGCTCTAGTCGGGGTAAGACTAGTAATCATGGTTTCCATCATTTGTGTTGCAATAATTACAGGAATTCTAGCTTTTTTAGCACGTAGTACTAATTGCTTCTGAATTAAAGGAACTTCATGAGCAGGAACTTCAACACCTAAATCTCCACGAGCAACCATAATTCCGTCACAATACGCTATAATTTTATCTATATTCTCAACCGCCTCTGGCTTCTCAATTTTTGCTATAATTGGAATTTTATAGGCAGAATGTTTATTTATGATATTTTGAAGGTCAATCAAATCTTGACTGAAACGAACAAACGAAAGTGCAATCCAATCCACTTCTAGTGAAATTGCAAATTCGGCATCCTTAATATCCTTTTTTGTAAGTGCTGGTAAAGAAATATTAGTGTTCGGTAAATTTACCCCTTTCTTAGATTTTAATGGACCACCTTGTATAACCTTTGCCAGTACCTCATCTTCGCCATTAGTTTTCACTACTTCGAACATTAACTTACCATCATCTAATAAAATGCGTTCCCCAGCTTTAACATCTCTAGGAAATTTCTCATAGTTCATGTAAACTCTTTCAGCAGTACCCTCAAAAGGTTTACCGGTAACAAATGTTATTTCATCACCAGGACTAACTACTACATCACCTGCCATTACGCCTACACGTAATTTAGGTCCTTGTAAATCTGCTAAAATGGATGTGTTCGTATCCAATTCTTCGTTTAATTCACGTATCATCTTAACGCGCTCGGCTACATCATCATAATCGGCGTGAGAAAAATTTATTCTGAAGACATCTACTCCTGCATTGATCATGCTCCTGAGTACCTCTTTCTTGCTAGTTGCAGGCCCTAATGTGGCTACAATTTTCGTCTTTTTTAAAGTTGGCATTTTTAAAATATTAAATTGTTCTTTGATTTTAGTTTTTCTGTACTTATCTCATACGCTGCCATAACTCTTTGCAACATAAGTATATTTTTAATTAACGAGCTTGTATCGAATTCCTTCTCTGTTTCTATTTTTAATAGATAATCAACATCCTTATATTCAGGTATAAGCCTTGGTTTAGTAAATGTTGTTTCGTTCTGGAATAAATCATTATTGGGGATAAGTTCTTGTTCGCTACTGTGATTTGCAACTAATACCCAATACATGTCATGAAATTCGTCATCCCATTCAAAAATTGGAAATGATTTATTTTCAGCAAGATTAAAATCCTTTCTTGCTCTTACAAATTTTGCTTTTAAACTTTGATTTAATCCATAGACTAAAGCATAATCGTCTAAAGTAGTATGTAAAGCTATTAGTATAAAAGATTCATCATAAAAATCATCGTTTATTTTATAAATAGCTGCCATACTCCAAGAAAAGCGTAAATATAAAACTAATAAGCTTTAAAGCCTAGTTTCACAAATTGATATAACTGCTATATAAGTTATTAAAATGTTAGCATTTTACGATTTCGGCTGAAGATTAATTCTCCATCTTGTCTTGAAGTGCAAAAAATGCTCTTTTTGAAGCTCTCTCTTCTGCCTTCTTCTTTGAAGTTGCCCTAGCTTTCGCCACCACATTACCTCCAATAGAAAGTTTAACGGCAAAATGTTTTAAAGTATCATTTCCTGTGTCTTCATAAACATCGAAATCAAATGTTTTCTTTTGCTTTTGACACCACTCAATAACTAAACTCTTATAACTTATAACTCTGCCCTCTAATTGCTCAATATCAACATAAGGCTCTATTACCCTCTTTTTAATGAACTTATCACAGTAATTATAGCCTCTATCTAAATAGATTGCACCTACCAGTGCTTCAAAAACATTACCATGTATGTTTTCACCGAAGTGTGATTTAGGAATTCTACTCTCTACAAAATTGATTAACCTTAAATCTTTACCAAGCTCATTAAGATGCTCTCTACTTACTATTTTAGACCGCATTTTGGTAAGATAACCTTCATCACCCTCGGGTACTTCATTATACAAATACTTCGAAATTATGGTACCCAACATAGAATCGCCTAAGAATTCTAATCGTTCATAATTCATAGCATTCCCTTTATCGTCCTTTTTATTCATTGACCTATGTAAAAAGGCTTTTTTATAGAATGACAATGTTTTGGGTTTGAATCCTAAAATTTTGGTTACCCCCAAAAAAAAATCCCCATCCTCTTTAGGATGGGAATTAAATAAGTTTGTGGGAAAAGACATAAAATTATTAATCTAATTTTTTAAAAACCACACATGCATTATGGCCACCAAAGCCAAATGTATTACTCATGGCTACTTTCACATCTCGTTTCTGAGCCTTGTTTAAAGTAAGATTTAAACTAGGGTCGATATTCTCATCTACCGTAGTATGATTTATTGTAGGTGGCACAATACCATGTTCCATAGATAAAATTGAGGCAATGGCTTCAATAGCCCCAGCAGCGCCCAATAAATGTCCTGTCATAGATTTTGTAGAATTTATATTTATATTTTTTGCGTGCTCACCAAATACTTTAGTAATCGCTTTTAATTCTGCTACATCACCAAGTGGTGTAGAAGTACCGTGAGTATTTATGGCATCTACATCTTCTATAGATAGACCAGCATCTCTTAAACAGTTCTCCATTACTCTTACCACTCCGATTCCATCAGGGTGAGGTGCTGTCATATGATAAGCATCACTTGACATTCCGCCACCTGCTACTTCAGCATATATTTTTGCTCCTCTTGCAATTGCATGCTCATATTCTTCTAGAACCAATGCGCCAGCGCCTTCGCCTAACACGAAACCATCTCTGGTTGCATCAAAAGGCCTTGAAGCCGTTTCCGGACTTTCATTTCTAGTAGATAATGCGTGCATTGCTCCGAAACCACCCATACCTGCAATAGTAACTGCAGCTTCACTACCTCCTGTTACGATTACATCGCAATGTCCTAAACGTATATAGTTTAAGGCATCTATCATTGCATTGGCCGAAGAGGCACAAGCAGAAACAGTCGTATAATTAGGCCCCATAAAACCATGCTTTATGGAAATATTTCCTGGTGCAATATCTGCAATCATCTTTGGAATAAAGAATGGGTTGAATCTAGGGGTACCGTCTCCATTAGCAAAATTCATTACTTCATTCTGAAAAGTTTCTAAACCTCCAATTCCTGCTCCCCAAATAACTCCAACACGAAATTTATCGACTTTATCTAAATCTAATTTAGAATCAAGGATAGCCTCATCAGAAGATATTAGGGCATACTGCGCAAATCTATCCAACTTACGACCTTCCTTTCTTTCAAAATGATCTTCGATGTTGTAGTTTTTCAACTCACACGCGAATTTAACTTTGAACTTTTCTGTATCGTAATAGGTTATTGGTGCAGAGCCGCTTTTACCGCTAACTAATGCATCCCAATATTCCTCAATATTATTACCTATTGGGGTAAGTGCCCCCAATCCTGTAACTACAACTCGCTTTAACTGCATTTAACTTCTTATTTGTTTAAATCTAAACCAAGCGTAAATTAAAAAAAATTATCCATGCGGAGCATTTACCACATGGATAATTTGAATTCTATTTAAGAATACATGATTTTACTTCGCTTCTTCTATATAGCTGATGGCTTGACCAACAGTTGCGATATTTTCGGCTTGATCGTCTGGAATTTGAATATCAAATTCTTTTTCGAATTCCATTATCAACTCTACTGTATCCAATGAATCTGCGCCTAAATCGTTAGTAAAGCTAGCTTCCGTTACCACTTCGTTTTCATCAACTCCTAATTTATCAACGATGATAGCTTTAACTCTTGATGCAATGTCTGACATAATAATATTTGTTTTAAAAATTTAAATTGTAGGCAAAAATAAAAAACTTTGGTTTAATTACACTAATTGTCGTTAAAATGTATTGTAATTTAATAAAATTAAATACAAGTGCTGTAATTTTACCATATTAATATTTTATTTCGGTAACGTTGAAAAAGGGTATTGAAAGAGGTGAGTTATTAGAACTATAAATGATAATCGTTTTTTTCTAAATCCTGACTAGCTTCTTGTTTACTATTTTTACTCCGAACTTAATTAGTTGATTGCCCTCTTTTAAAGACCATTTCTATTGAAAACCAAACAAATTATTCTTTTTGCCTCAGGTTCTGGGTCGAATGTCGAAAACATTGCCAACTATTTTAAATTGCGAAAGGACGTCACTATATCCTGTGTATTAACTAACAAAAGCGATGCCAAAGTCATTGAACGTTGTAATAGACTTGAAATAAATGCCCTTTATTTTAACCGACAGGCATTTTCAAAAAGCGATTTCGTTTTACAAATGCTGCAATCACTTAACCCTGATCTTATTGTATTAGCTGGGTTTCTTTGGAAAATACCTGAACCAATCACCAATGCTTTTCCGAATAAAATTATCAATATACATCCTGCCTTACTTCCAAAATATGGCGGTAAAGGCATGTATGGCATGAATGTTCACAACGCAGTATTAGAGAATAAAGAACCAGAAACTGGCATTACCATACATTATGTTAATGCACATTATGATGAAGGTGCCATAATACATCAAGCAAAAACTTCTATTAGCCCTAAAGACAGTGCTGATGACATTGCTTCAAAAGTGCACCAATTAGAATATGAGTATTTCCCTAAAGTTATTGACGATATATTATTCAAAAAGTAATGGCCAAAAAAGGAAAGTTCTATGTAGTTTGGAAAGGAAAAAAACCAGGAATCTATGATTCTTGGAAAACATGCAAAGCAGCAATCACAGGTTATGCAGGTGCAGAATATAAATCTTTTGAAAGCTTTACTATTGCCCAAAAAGCTTTCAATGGTAATTATGACGACTATAAAGGAAAGAAAAAAGAAACATCTTCATTGTCAAAAGAAGAGCTCCTAAAAATAGGTTTACCTAACTACCATTCAATTTCAGTGGATGCCGCATCTAGTGGAAATCCAGGGGTTATGGAGTACCAAGGTGTAGATACTAAAACCGGCAAAAAATTATTCAAACAAGGTCCTTTTCCCCAAGGCACCAACAACATTGGTGAGTTTTTGGCTCTTGTACACGGCCTTGCCTATTTAAAGGAACGTAACAGTGACCGTATTATTTATACCGATTCGAGAACGGCCATGAGCTGGGTTCGTAAAAAAAACTGTAATACCAAACTGACAGAATCAGCTAAAAACAAAGATTTGTTCGAGCTTATACGAAGAGCTGTCGAATGGCTAAAAAATAATCCTTACGATACCCCTATTGTAAAATGGGAAACAAAAGCATGGGGTGAAATTCCTGCTGATTTTGGCAGGAAATAATTGGCATTTTATTTTCTAAATACCCTTTTAACAATTATTCCTTTGAGTAAACGTTAATCCGTTTTAATTCGCCTTTCAAATCCTTATATTTGCAGCTTAAAATTTTTACATTTTTATGGGCAAACTTTTAATCGTAGGAACTGTCGCTTTTGACGCCATTGAAACACCTTTTGGCAAAACAGATAAGATATTAGGCGGTGCCGCCACTTTTATTGGCTTGGCAGCTTCACAGTTTGGTGTGGATTCGGCCATTATCTCTGTAGTAGGTGATGATTTTCCTCAAGAATATTTAGATTTATTGACCGATAGAAAAATCGATATCTCTGCCCTAGAAATTGTAAAAGGTGGTAAAACATTCTACTGGAAAGGACTATATCACAATGATTTAAATACGCGAGATACGTTAGCAACAGAATTAAACGTGCTGGCAGACTTTAAACCTGTAGTTCCAGAAAGTTACAATGATGCCGATGTTGTCATGTTAGGCAATCTTCACCCTTTTGTACAACTAAGTGTAATTAATCAATTAAAAAAACGACCAAAACTTATCATCTTGGACACCATGAATTTTTGGATGGACAATGCTTTAGATGAATTAATGGAGGTCATTAAGCATATAGATGTTTTAACTATCAATGATGCGGAAGCCAGACAGTTGACTGGAGAGTACTCTTTGGTTAAAGCTGCTCAAAAAATATTTACAATGGGTCCTAAGTATGTGGTTATTAAAAAAGGAGAACATGGTGCTTTATTATTTCATAAAGACCAAATCTTTTTTGCCCCTGCACTACCTTTAGAGGAAGTTTTTGACCCAACTGGAGCTGGTGATACATTCGCTGGAGGATTTGCAGGATATTTAGCTGCCAGTGAGGATAGTTCTTTTGAAAACATGAAGAAGGCTGTTATACATGGGTCTAATTTGGCTTCGTTCAGTGTTGAAAAATTTGGCACGGAAAGAATGCTCAAATTAAATCATAAAGAGATTAAGGAAAGACTGCATCAGTTTAAAAGACTGACTCAGTTTGATATCGAATTACAATAAACCCCTAGCCCCAAATTATTGGGGTTTTTTTAATACCAAAAGGTAATGAGTGACGCTATTAAGCATGAATGTGGTATTTCTGTAATACGGCTACTAAAGCCATTAGAGTATTACAAGGAAAAGTATGGAACAGCATTTTATGGTGTAAATAAAATGTATTTAATGATGGAAAAGCAACACAATCGAGGTCAAGATGGTGCAGGTTTCGCAAGCATTAAATTAGATGTAAAAGCAGGTGAGCGATACATGAGCCGTGTACGATCGTGTGAGCAACAACCTATACAGGATATTTTTGCACAAATTAATGATCGTATTAATAAGGAGTTAAAAGAGCATCCTGAATACGAAGACAATGTTGCGCTTCAGAAAAAACATATACCATATATAGGGGAATTACTTCTTGGTCACGTACGTTACGGAACTTTTGGTAAAAACAGCATAGAAAGCGTACACCCTTTTTTAAGACAAAACAACTGGATGCACCGTAACCTTATTGTGGCAGGTAATTTCAACATGACCAATGTACATGAGCTGTTTGATAATTTAATTCAGTTAGGGCAGCATCCCAAAGAAATGGCCGATACCGTTACTGTAATGGAGAAGATTGGTCACTTTTTAGATGATGCAGTTGCCAAATTATACAAACAAATAAAAAAAGAAGGCTTTACAAAACAACAGGCTTCCCCTATCATTGCCGAGCGTTTAAAAGTTTATAAAATATTAAGAAGGGCCGCAAAGAATTTTGATGGTGGTTATGCTATGGCTGGCTTGTTAGGTCATGGTGATGCCTTCGTATTACGCGATCCAAACGGAATTAGGCCTGCTTATTATTATAGGGACGATGAGGTTGTTGTAGTTGCATCAGAAAGACCAGCGATACAAACAGTATTCAACGTGCCTTATGAAGAAGTAAAAGAACTTGATCCAGGCGCAGCTATTATCATTAAGAAAAATGGAACTAGTGCTATAAAACAAATTCTAGAACCGAAAGAAAGAAAAGCATGTTCTTTTGAACGCATCTATTTCTCTAGAGGCAGTGACAAAGAAATTTATCAGGAGAGGAAAGCCTTAGGTAAATTGGTTTTTCCTCAAATTCTAGAAGCTATCGATGAAGATATCAAGAATACGGTATTCTCATATATCCCAAATACAGCTGAAACGTCTTTTTACGGAATGGTAAAAGAGGCACAAAACTATTTGAACAAGAAAAAAGAAGAGCAAATACTAGCATTAGGCCCGAATATAACTGGCGAACAACTGCACGAAATTTTAGAGGTTCGACCTCGAATTGAAAAAGTGGCTATTAAGGATGCTAAACTTCGAACCTTCATAACTCAAGATAGTAGCAGAGATGACCTTGTTGCTCACGTGTATGACATATCGTACGGATCTGTTAAAGAAGGTGATAATCTTGTAATTATAGATGACAGTATTGTTAGAGGCACAACCCTTAAAAAAAGTATTTTAAGAATCCTGGATCGACTATCACCAAAGAAAATAATAGTTGTCTCATCTGCGCCTCAAATAAGGTATCCTGATTGTTATGGTATTGATATGGCTAAATTAGAAGATTTTATAGCCTTCAAAGCGGCATTAGCATTACATGAAGACCATAATTCAATGCACATTGTAGAAGGAATTTATAAAAAATGTTTGACCCAAGTACAGAGTAAGGACAAAGATGTAGTTAATTATGTTAAGGATTTCTATACACCATTTTCTGCGAAACAGATTTCAAAGAAAATAGGAGAGCTTTTGAGTTCCGAAGATATTAATGCTGAAGTAACTATAATATACCAGACAATTTCAAGCTTACATGAAGCTTGTCCTAAAAATTTAGGAGATTGGTATTTTACAGGCAACTACCCCACACCTGGTGGAAATAGGGTTGTTAACAGAGCTTTCATTAATTTTTATGAAGGAAATAACGAACGAGCATACTAAATAAATCTTCGATGAAATGCATAGTTTTTATGTATTTCATCGTCAAAAAATGTATTTCATCGATAGAATAGTCGAAATAAACTAACCAGCTTTACTTTTAAAGTTACCATAGCATAAGTAGGTTAAGTTCATGGTAAGATTTGGGG
>NZ_FUYL01000002.1:360984-591694 GCF_900167935.1 Maribacter arcticus
ACCATAGCATAAGTAGGTTAAGTTCATGGTAAGATTTGGGGAAAAGACGGGGCTATGCTCCGTCTTTTTATTTTACGTCTAATTAGCTTCCTTTTACCTAAAAAAAATTTAGAAGCAACCATAATGTATTACAACCATTGTTCAGGAAGTTCAACGGAAAGCTTGCTATAAAACATCAACTACCTATATATTTGGAAGACCATAGCATAAGTAGGTTAAGTTCATGGTAAGATTTGGGGAAAAAGACGGGGCTATGCTCCGTCTTTTTATTTTATACCAATCGGGTTATCTACCTACTCATAAGCTATCCAAATAACCACCTGAAATTCAACTTTTACTAAATAAAAGTTGTTTTTTTTCTTAAAATTTCTTTTTTTATTTACTCAATACCAGTAATTTAGTCCCGCCATAGCATAAGTAGGTTAAGTTTATGGTAAGATTTGGGACGAAAAGGGTGGAGACTTCTCCGCCCTTTTCTATTTTAAGCCAAAAAAAACCACCTAAGATTATTTCTTAAGCGGTTTCTTACAAAGTCCATAAGGCACTTGCCTTCTATAGATTATTTATTACTAGCGTAAAGTTTTGACACTTCATCCCAATTAATGATATTGAAAAATGCTTCAATATAATCAGGTCTTCTATTTTGATAATTTAGGTAGTAAGCATGTTCCCATACATCTAAACCTAAAATAGGGTGACCACCACAACCTACACCAGGCATAAGTGAGTTATCTTGATTAGGTGTAGAACATACTTCTACTTTACCACCTTTATGAACACACAACCATGCCCAACCAGAACCAAATCTAGTTCCGGCTGCAGAAGTGAACTTATCCTTAAAAGCATCAAAAGAACCAAAAGCACTATCAATAGCCTTAGCCAATTCGCCACTTGGCTTACCTCCGCCATTTGGTGACAAAATTGTCCAGAATAAAGAATGATTATAAAAACCTCCACCGTTATTTCTAACAGCTCCATTGTTCATATCTAAACCAGTTAAAATATCTTCAATTGATTTTCCTTCAAGATCAGTACCTTCGATAGCGGCATTTAACTTAGCAGTATATCCGTTATGATGTTTTGTATGATGTATTTCCATTGTCCTTGCATCAATATGAGGCTCAAGAGCATCATATGCGTAAGGCAAATTCGGTAGTTGAAAAGCCATAATTTGTTTGTTTTTAAATTAATATTAATTGTCTTTCAAAGTTACGAGTTTTAACATTTATATTCATCTAATAATTTGTTAAGAACTGTATAGGAATCCTTAATTTGCAGTAAAAATAAGTGTCTAGTAATTCTTTTACCATATATAATGCTTCAGCAGGATCCGGCAAAACCTATGCCCTTGCTAAAGTATACTTGAAAATTATACTAGCATCTCCTCAAAATTTTAGAAAAATATTAGCTATAACATTTACCAATAAAGCTGTGAATGAGATGAAGCATCGTATTTTAAATAGCCTTTACGAGTTTTCCACAACCACATCTGCTAAAGAAGCTTCTCCCTTATTTAATGATATTATTAATGAGACCCTGTTTACCTTTGAAGACCTACCCTCTTTAAGCAAACTTAGATTAAAACAAATACTACACAACTACGCATTTTTTGATATTTCTACCATTGATAAATTTACACATAGGCTTATAAGAACCTTTGCGAAGGACTTAAAAATTCCGCAAAATTTTGAAGTCGTATTAGATGTTGATTTGCTATTACAAGAGGCTGTTGAAAGAGTCATTGGAAAAGCAGGTGAAGACCCTGAATTTACCAAAGTGCTTTTAGATTTTGCTCTTGAAAAAATAGAAGATGATAGAAGTTGGGATATTGGCTTTGACCTATTAAAAATCGGTAAGCTTATATTCGATGAAAACAACGCAGAGCATCTTAAGCACTTAAAGGATGTAGAAATTGGAGATTTCTTAAAACTTAAAGATAAAAATCAAGATATAATTAGGAAAAATAAATTTGAAATAATAGAGAATGCTGATTCAATTTTAGACCTATTTTCCAACAATAACCTTGAATTTACCGATTTTACCGGCGGCTATTTTCCAAAATTAATTTTGAAAATTTCTAGAGGTGAATTTATTACCAACTTTTCTGCAGCATGGAATCAGAATTTTGATACTTCAAAACCTTATAATAAATCTACCCCCGATAATATTAAGTCAATTATTGATAGTTTACATTCTGAATTCAGTCGATTATTAAAAGAAATAAAGTCAACTATTCAAAAAACAAGTTATCTACAAAATATTAATAGAAACATTGTTCCTTTTGCATTATTAAACGCCATTCAAAAAGAATTAAAAATTATTCAAGAAGAAAAAGACCAGCTATCTATATCTGAATTCAACACCTTGATTGCCAAGGAGATTAAAGATCAGCCAGCACCATTTATTTATGAACGACTAGGTGAAAAATACAAGCACTATTTTATAGATGAATTTCAAGACACTTCGCAGATGCAATGGGAAAACCTTATTCCATTAATCGGTAATGCCATGGAAGGCGAAGATGAACTTGGTGATACAGGATCATTATTCTTGGTAGGCGACCCTAAACAAGCCATCTATAGATGGCGTGGTGGCAAGGCTGAACAATTTATTGAATTAGCAACACAACAGAAGCACCCGTTCACCATAGAATCTGAGCTTGTAACCCTGCCCAAAAACTACAGAAGCTACGCTGAAATCATAAATTTCAACAATAGCTTTTTTCAAAGTATTAGTCCGTTTTTAGAAAACACAATGTATCAAGAGTTTTTTAAAATTGGCAATCAGCAAGAAGTAAACCAAAAAGATGGTGGGTATGTCAACCTATTATTATTAGAAGAAGAGAGTGACGAGCAATATGCTTTAGAAACCTTAACAGCTATCAACAAATGCTTATTACAAGGGTATACCTATAGTGATATCTGTATTATTATAAGAAAAAAGAAACACGGCTTATTACTAGCCAATTTTCTGATGCAAAATAAAATACCCGTAGTTTCTTCAGATTCTTTATTATTAAGTGGTAGCCCTAAAGCCATTTTTCTGGTTCAATTAATACGATACATGGTTCAGCCAACTGAGCTAGAGATTCAATTTGAAATACTAAATTTTTTATCAGAAGAAAAAGAAGATAGGCACGCATATATTTTTGAAAATTTAAACCACCTCGACACCCACTTATTTGAGGAATATGGCTTTGATGCCTCAAAATTGAGACAGGCCTCGGTTTTTGACGGCCTAGCTTATGCAATTAAAATCTTTAACCTCATTCCTAATTCAGACGCACATCTTTCTGCATTTATGGATTTAGTTTTTGATGTTGAGCAAAAATATGGTTCAGATATGCAATCGTTTTTGGACTATTGGGATAAAAAAGGAAATTCGTCAAGTATAAGTACTCCAGAAAATTTAGATTCTGTACAGATTATGACCATTCATAAATCCAAAGGATTGGAATTTCCTGTGGTCATATTCCCGTACGCCAATTCTAATGTATTTGAAGAAATTGATCCGAAATTATGGCTTCCGGTAGATAAAGAAGAATTTCTTGGGTTTTCAGAAGTATTGATTAATAAAAAACAAGAAGTACGAGAGTATGGTGAGTTTGAATCACTGCTATACGACCTTGATCATCAAAAACTACAGCTAGACACTTTTAATCTATTATATGTAGTACTCACAAGAGCGGTAAATGCATTATTCATTATAAGTTCAAATAATCTTGATAAAAAAGGTGACCATAATCCAAACTATTATTCAGGCTTGTTTATTCATTTTTTAAAGAACAAAGGCTTATACACACAAGGCAAATTGGAATATGATTTTGGTGAACTAAAAAGTGTTGAAACAAAACGCACCCCAAACATTATTCAAAAAAATGTACCTTATATATACACCAACAAAGATCGACCTGATTTCAAAATTTTAGCTTTAGCCGGTGTTTTATGGGATGAAGGTTTAGACATTGCTATTAATCAAGGTAATGTGATTCATACGATATTAGGAGCTATTTACACAACGGCTGATTTAGAAAGAGCTCTTCAAATGGCCATTCAAAAAGGTTTCATTAAAGAGCAGGAAAAGGAAGAAATAAAAGCAATCGTTAAAAGCGTTATTTATCATCAAGATTTAAGTCATTTTTACGAAACTGGTTTTGAAGTTTTAAACGAACGAGATATATTAATGGCTAATGGCACCATACAAAGACCAGACAGGGTTGTTCTTAAAGGGAACCACGCTACCATAATTGATTACAAAACGGGTGAACGTAATGCTAAATATCGCAATCAATTGAATACCTATGCCGAAAACTTTTCAAATATGGGCTATATAATTGACCACAAAATCATTGTGTATATTAATACAGAAATACAATTAGAATATATATAAATATGTACGGAAAAATAAAAGAACACTTACAGCAAGAAATTGAATCCATTAAAAATGATGGCCTTTTTAAGGAAGAAAGAATAATAGTTTCGCCACAAGATGCAGTTATTAAAATTAACACAGGGCAAGAGGTTATTAACTTTTGCGCCAATAACTACTTAGGGCTTTCATCTCATCCAGATGTTATTCAAGCAGCTAAAGATGCTATGGACACCCATGGTTTTGGAATGTCTTCAGTAAGATTTATTTGTGGCACACAGGATATTCACAAAACCCTTGAGGAAAAAATAGCTCATTTCTACGAAACAGAAGACACTATATTATATGCAGCGGCATTTGATGCAAATGGAGGTGTTTTTGAGCCATTACTATCTGCTGAAGATGCAATAATTTCAGACTCTTTAAACCATGCTTCTATAATAGATGGTGTACGATTATGTAAAGCTAAACGATATCGATATGCAAATAGTGATATGAATGACCTTGAGGAGCAACTTAAGAAAGCAAATGAAGACGGAGCTAGATTTAAAATCATCGTAACTGACGGTGTATTCTCTATGGATGGTATTGTAGCCCCTTTAGATAAAATCTGTGATTTAGCCGATAAGTACGACGCATTAGTAATGATAGATGAATGCCATGCAGCAGGTTTTATTGGTGATAAAGGAAAAGGCACCTTAGAAGAAAAAGGTGTTATGGGTAGAATAGACATTATAACCGGCACCTTAGGCAAGGCATTAGGTGGGGCGATGGGTGGTTACACCACTGGTAAAAAAGAAATCATTACGCTACTGAGACAACGTTCTAGACCGTATTTATTTTCAAACTCTTTGGCCCCAGCTATAGTTGGAGCATCTATTAAGGTGTTTGATATGTTAGAAAACGATACTTCTTTACGCGATAAACTACAAGAAAATACAGAATACTTTAAAAAAGGAATTAAAAAAGCAGGCTTCGATATCGTCGATGGAGACTCAGCAATAGTTCCTGTAATGCTTTATGATGCCAAATTATCACAACAAATGGCAAATAAGTTACTTGAAAGAGGCATATATGTTATCGGTTTTTTCTATCCTGTAGTACCAAAAGGGAAAGCACGAATAAGAGTTCAACTATCAGCAGCCCATTCAAAGGCGCATATAGACACAGCGATTAAGGCCTTTACTGAAGTTGGCAAAGAACTGAAAATCGTTTAAATGCGCTTTTTAATCTATTAAATGCGTTAAAAAAATAGGAAATTGATTTTGTTAATAATATTTAACAAGTTACATTTGTAGCTAATAAACACTTAAACTTAAAAATTTGAAAATGAAACATCTTAGCAAATTAATGGTTGCTGCCCTACTTGTCGTAGGTATCAACAGCATACAAGCGCAAGACGAGAATAATCCTTGGCAAGTACAGTTCGGGGTTAATGCCGTTGACGTATATCCTACTGGGGATGTAAGTTCTTTTGGTAATGAATTCGTTAATGTGAACGATCACTGGAATATTTTACCTTCTATCTCTTATGTAGGAGTTTCGAAGAGTGTTGGTGACGGCTTCTCTATTGGAGCAAGAGGATCTCTTAACAAAATCAGCAAATTAGGTGATGTTAGCGTTGATGATTTCTCTTATTATGCTTTAGATGGTACAATAAAATATGATTTAATCAAAAGAACTACTGTTATTGATCCTTTTATTGAGATTGGTGGTGGTTATACTTGGGTTGATGAAATCGGAGCTGGAACTGTAAATGGTGGTCTTGGACTTAACATTTGGTTTACAGAGAACTTAGGTCTTACATTACAATCTTCTTACAAGCATGCTTTTGAAGATTACGGTGTAAAACATTTCCAACACTTAGCTGGTATTTCAGTTAAATTTGGTGGTACTGATACTGATGGTGATGGTATCTACGATAAAGATGATGCTTGTCCAGAAGTTGCTGGTCTTGAAGCATTCAACGGTTGTCCTGATGCTGATGGCGATGGAATTGAAGATAGCAAAGATGCTTGTCCTAACGAAGCTGGTTCTAAAGAAATGAACGGTTGTCCTGATGCTGATGGCGATGGTGTAGCTGATAAAGATGATGCTTGTCCTAACGAAGCTGGTCTTCCTGCTTTAGCTGGTTGTCCTGATGCTGATGGCGATGGTGTAGCTGATAAAGATGATGCTTGTCCTTCTGAAGCTGGTCCTGCTGAAAACAAAGGTTGTCCTTGGGCTGATGCTGATGGTGACGGTGTACTTGACAAAGATGATCAATGTCCTGATGTTGCTGGTACAGTAGCTAACGCTGGTTGTCCTGAAGTAACTGAAGAAGTTCAAAAACAATTGAACGATTACGCTAGAACTATCTTATTTGATACTGGTAAATCTTCAATCAAAGCTGAATCTACTTCTGTAATGGTTGACATTATCACTATTCTTAAAGAATACCCTAACGCTAAGTTTACTGTTGAAGGTCATACTGACAGCGTAGGTAGCGAAAAATTAAATCAAAGTCTTTCTGAGTCAAGAGCTCTTTCTGTAAAAGAATTCTTAGTTGACAAAGGAATAGAAGAGTTTAGATTATCTGCAGTTGGTTATGGTGAATCTAAGCCAATGGCTACCAATAACACAAGAGCTGGTAGAACTCAAAACAGAAGGGTAGAAATCAACTTAGTAAAATAAGTTAGAATAACCTAAGTGTTTTTAATAAAAAAAAGCTCCGCTATATGCGGAGCTTTTTTATTTTTACTATATGCAGAGCTTTATAGAAGACGTAATCAGAGATGTAATAAGTAAAAACCCAGACACTGGTAAAGTTATTTATATTTTACCCAGTAAACGTGCCGGTGTATTTCTAAAAAAAATACTTTCCAAAACAATTTCAAAAACCGTTCTTGCACCTGAAATTTATAGCATTGAAGACTTTATTGAAAAAGTTTCCAACTTAGTTTCTGCAAATACCACCACACAACTCTTTGAACTTTACAACGCCTATTTAAGCGTTGGTGATTATGAAAAAGAATCGTTTGATTCATTTCTAAAATGGGGCCAAATATTATTACAAGATTTTAATGAAGTAGATAGGTATTTAGTCGATGCATCCACACTATATAAAAACATAGAGGCCATACAAGAAGTAAATCATTGGTCTCTGAATGCAGAAAAATCGGAGATGATTGAAAATTATCTTCATTTCTGGAGATATTTAGAAGAAATCTATAATCAATTCAATGCCAACTTAACAAAACAAGGTATAGGTCATCAAGGGCTTATATACAGAACTTCTGTAGTACAATTACCTAGCTACATAGCTCAAATTACCAAGAAGCATATTTTCCTTGGCTTCAATGCCTTAAACAGTGCTGAAAGCATCCTCATTCAAACTATTCTCGAAAAAACAGATGCAACTATTTATTGGGACATAGACCCCTACTTCTTACAAGACACAATTCATGATGCTGGTTATTTTATAAGACACTATCAAAATACTTGGAACGTACTTAAAGGTAAAACTCTTAACGGACTAACCAATCACTATAATACTAAGAAACATATTGAAATAATTGGTGTTCCAAAGAACATATCACAGGTAAATTATGTAGGTAATTTACTTTACCAAATTCAGAATGAACATCCAGAATCTCTCAGTAATGCCGCTATAGTATTAGGTAATGAAGAATTATTAAACCCGCTATTAAATTCAATTCCTGATAATATTTCGGCTACCAATATTACTATGGGCCAAAAACTAGAATCAACACCATTAGCTAGTTTTTTTACGAATCTAATAGACTTTCATGAGCAAAAAACAGAGAAAGGGTGGTTTTACAAAAACCTTTTAAACTTACTCACGCATTCTTATGCTGTATTACTTTTTGATGCAAATAAAGTTTCAGCCGAAGCATTAATAACCAAAATAAAAACAAATAACTGGTCGTATATCTCGAGTTTACAAATTGAAGAGTTAATACCAACAAATGCTACCGTATCATTATTGTTCAAGGATACTAATAACAATCCGAATTACTTAATTGATAACTTCCTAGTACTTGTTCAATCGATTAGAACAATAGAAATAGTAAAAGAAAATGCGCTATTACTAGAACAGCTTTATAAATTTTATACGCTATTTAATCAGCTAAAAGATTTATGTGCTACTTTTTCTTATATAAATAATCTCAAAAGTTTCAAGCATCTATTTAAACAACTCTTAAGTACCGAAACCTTAGACTTTCAAGGTAACCCAATAGAAGGCATTCAAATTATGGGAATGTTAGAAAGTAGACTACTCAATTTTGAGACTGTTATCATAACCTCAGTTAACGAAGGTGTATTACCTTCAGGTAAATCTAATAATTCATTCATCCCATTCGACCTTAAAATTAAAAATGGTCTACCTACATATAAAGAAAAAGACGCGGTTTATACCTACCATTTCTACAGATTACTACAAAGAGCCAAGAACGTATATATTTTATACAATACGGAACCTGATGCTTTAGAGGGTGGCGAAAAAAGCAGACTGATTACACAACTTCTTACTGATGAAAATAGAACAGATATTACAGAGTATATTGCTACTCCTCAAATACAAACAGTTACCAAAAAAAATGAAACCATTTTTAAAACAAAAAGTTTAGTTTCATTAATTCAAGAGAAGGCTAAAAAAGGTTTTTCACCTAGTTCTTTAAGCAACTATATTAGAAACCCTATAGATTTTTACAAACAGAACCTACTGAATATTAACGATGTTTTACAAGTTGAGGAAACCCTTGCTCCCAATACTTTTGGCACCATTGTTCATGACAGCTTAGAAGAACTTTATACTCCATTAGTTGGAATCAACCTTACCGTTGAGCTTTTAAATGGCATTAAAAAAAATATACCACGAATTGTTTCACTTAACTTTGAAAAGACTTACAAAGAGGGGAATATAAGCTCTGGTAAAAATTATATTTCATTTCACGTTATCCTTAAATACATTCAAACATTTATTGATGCTGAAATAGCAGTCATTGCTGATCATGAAATAAAAATTATCGCTTTAGAACAATCATTAGAAGTTCCTCTTATAATAAAAGGACTTGATTTTCCAATTAAGTTAAAAGGTAAACTAGATCGTGTAGATGAGTTTGATGGTATTACCCGTATCATAGATTACAAAACAGGAAAGGTAGAAAGAAGGAATGTAGAAATAATGGACTGGGAAATATTATCTGAGGAGTATCAGTACAGTAAAGCCTTTCAGCTACTTTGTTACGGATTGATGTTTTTTAAAACATATAATAAAGAGAACTTATCAATACAAGCTGGAATTATCTCGTTAAAAAATTTCGCGGAAGGTACATTGCTTTTTGCTCAAAAAGAATCTGCCCGAGGAGTCAAAAATCACATTATAGACGCTAATGTGATTCATGATTTCGAGCAGATACTTGGTCAATTGATTACAGAAATTTGTAATTCTGAAATTCCGTTTACAGAGAAAGAGGTCTAACTTTATTTTTTATCAGGTCGTGTAGGCCTCATCTCTATCTTACTTGGTAATGTTCTTTCGTTCATTTTCAATAAATCTACCACCAATTGTCCGATATCTTCTGGTTGAATTTTCCATGCATCAGTTTCATCTGGCTCATGATTATTAAAATGTGTCGCTACAGACCCGGGCATTATTGTAGACACCTTAATATCATATTTTCTTAAGTCTAACATAGCTGCTTGGGTAAAGCCAACTACCCCAAATTTAGATGCATTATAACCAGCTCCGTTTGCAAAAAAATTAGTGCCCGCTAAACTCGCCAACGTTATATAATATCCCTTAGATTTTTTTAAAGCTTCAACAGAGGCTTTAAGGGAGTGAAAAACACCACTTAAGTTGGTATCTATCATTTGGTGCCATTCCTCATCTGTCATCTCATCAATTGGCGCAAAGTTACCTACACCGGCATTTGCCAAAACAACATCTACCTGACCCCATTTCTCCATAATTTTAGAAATGGCATTTTTTTCATCTGCCATTTTAGCTACATCAGAAACAATTCCCAACACAGACACATTGTTGAAATCTTTTAAGGCTTCATCTACACTTTTTTGAGACCGTCCACTTATGGCTACTTTCATACCCTGACTCAATAATGCCTGAGCAACACCAAAACCAATACCTTTGGTGCCTCCGGTGATATAAGCCACTTTATTTTTTAAATCTTTCATTGTTGTATTTTTAATTATACATACAAGTTACCATTTATAGTATTTTATTGTTGTCGAATAAGAACAAGAATTAATCAATTTGATTGATTATATTTAACATTAACATAAATTTTAGAAATGAACAGAATATTAGTTTGGTCTATCACTGTAGCGTTAGCAGGTTTTTTATTTGGTTTTGATACCGTAGTAATATCCGGTGCAGATAAACAATTACAAGCATTGTGGCACAGTTCTGATTCATTTCATGGTTGGGTAGTAATTTCTGGGGCTTTATGGGGTACCGTTCTTGGTGCTTTATTTGCCGGAATACCAACCAATAAATACGGTAGAAAAAATACACTAATTTGGATAGGGGTCCTTTTTAGTATTTCTGCTATAGGTTCTGCTTTATCTAATGACCCAATCACCTTTGCTATCTTTAGATTTATTGGTGGTATTGGTGTAGGGGTATCTACCATCGCAGCACCTGCATATATTTCTGAAATTTCACCTGCTGACAAGAGAGGTAAACTAGTAGGTTTTTATCAATTCAGTTTAGTATTCGGTATTCTTATTGCCTTTCTTTCTAATTATATGCTTAGCGGATTAGGTGAAAATGCATGGCGTTGGATGGTTGGAGTTGAAGGTATTCCTGCTATTATTTATACTGTATTTGTCCTTACCGTTCCAAAGAGCCCAAGATGGTTAATAACCCAAGGGAGAATTGATGAAGCGAAAAAAGTATTATTACTTATCGACCCAAACCAAGATGTAAATGAGGCTGTATCTCTAATACAGCAAGACGATAAAAACAACGTTACCGGTGAATCTATATTCATGAAAAAATATCGATTCCCCTTAATCCTAGCATTTTCTATTGCATTCTTTAATCAGCTATCTGGAATAAACGCATTCTTATACTATGCTCCACGTATTTTTGAAGAAGCTGGTTTAGGAGAAAGTACTGCCCTTTTAAGCAGTGTAGGTATTGGTGTAACCAATATGTTGTTTACATTATTAGGTATTAATTTAATTGACCGATTAGGCCGTAAACAATTAATGTATATTGGCTCTATAGGCTATATTATTTCACTATCTCTTGTTGCGTGCGCTTTCTTTTTTGAGTGGCAAGGAATGGCTGTGCCAATCTTCTTATTCTTATTTATAGCGGCTCATGCTATCGGACAAGGAAGTGTTATTTGGGTATTTATATCTGAAATATTTCCTAATCATTTACGCGGAAGCGGACAAGCTTTTGGATGCTCTGTACACTGGATTTTGGCTGCGGCCATACCAGCTGCTGTGCCGTTCTTATTTTCTACGATAGGCGCAGGCACCGTATTCTTATTCTTTGCCTTTATGATGGTGCTACAACTACTCTGGGTGCATTTTATGATGCCAGAAACAAAAGGTGTGTCTTTAGAGGAGCTAAGTAAAAAATTAATCAAGGAAAAGGCCTAAAAATTTTATATCAAGGAGCTTAGAACTTTAGTGAATCATTTAGAAGACTATTGGGATTATGACAAACGTAAGCGGAGCAAACTGGAGTTGTAATGAAGCCAAAGAATAAGCACAATCACAATGATTTAGGATTGGATACTAAAACGGTAGCCGAAGGTTACCGCGCACTAAATAAGGATGGCACCTTTAATGTACGGAAACAAAATGTATCCTTTCTGGAACAACTTAATATCTTTCATTCCTTGGTCTCTATGTCTTGGTTGAAATTTTTGACCGTCCTTGCTCTAGGCTATTTTACCATCAATATTGTATTCGCGAGTCTATATTTGATTATTGGCATGGAGCATCTAACCGGAATCCATGGAACAACTCCACTTGACCAATTTACAGAAGCTTTTTTCTTTAGCGCACAAACCATCACCACCTTAGGATACGGCCAAGTTGCACCATTGAATTTGGCAGCCAATATGGTGGCAGCCACTGAATCCCTATTAGGCCTTTTATTATTTGCTTTGGCTACGGGTTTAATGTATGGTAGGTTTTCAAAACCCTATGCCACTATAAAATATAGTACCCATGCCGTAATAGCGCCGTATCAGGAAATAAATGGTTTCATGTTCCGTGTAGTCAATCCTAAAAACAACCAGTTATTGGAAGTTGAAGTTTCCGTCACCCTTTCTTTAAAACGGGATACTACAGACCTCAGGGATTTTCATTTGTTGGAATTGGAGCGCACCAAAGTGGTGTTTTTTCCTACCATGTGGACCATAGTTCATCCTATAACACCATCAAGTCCGTTATACGGACTTTCTGCCTCAGAAGTATTGATAAAAGACGCAGAATTTATTGTGATGATAAAGGCATTTGACGAATCCTTTTCCCAAACCGTGTATTCACGGTCTTCCTATAAAGCCCAAGAAATAAAATGGGGCGAAAAATTCACCTATTTAACCAAGCGTTATGGCACAGGGGTTTCCATAGATATCAGTAGTATTGATGATACCCATACCGCTGATCTCAATTAAGTCCTGAAAATTTTCTAAAGTGTTCCGTGTAAGAATAAACAAGACCCTAAAGTAAACGAATAGCTATGCCTTACTAAGCATACCTACGTTACTAGTTTATTTTAACGCGATAGGTTATTCTAGGATTAATTATGACATCGGTAACACCATTGATTGTTGCCATGACAGGAACTCTAGCAGATACACAACCATTTTCCGATGCTTCTACATAAAAAGTGGTGGTTGCACTTATGCTGGGTGTCATAAAGGTAAATCCTGTGCCCAAGCTAGATCCTCCCGAAGCATTTGAAAACCAATTGAGTACACCTGAAGAGGCCATAGCGTTTAAAAGAACGGTACCAGAACCATTTCTTGAACCTGGAGTTGTACTTGTTATTTGCGGTGTAGCCAAAACTATTGCCGTTACGGATTTAGTATTTGTATTTCCTGCGGAGTCCGTAATCGTTACCGTATAGGTATAATCCCCTTGAGCAAGACCCGAAACGGTTGCATCAGAAGTTGTAGCGGTAAATCCGTTAGGCCCGGTCCATAGAAAAGATGCGCCTGTAGCACCCGTACCGGATGGATTTGCATACAAATTCAAGATTTCACCTTCGCAAATTGGACTATCTGAGGTGGGCGAAACCGACAAAGAACCCCCGGATTCATTTAAATCCGTGAAATCATATTGAGCTCCTGCACCCCCGTTACAGGTAGAATAAACAGTGGCCCCTATAATCAATCTTTTTGAAGCACTACACGGTCTATCCGTTGCAAGTTCTCCCCCAGGATTAATCTGGAATGAAGCTCCTGCCGGAAGCGATAAACTTACATTGGAAATCCATTCTGCATGCCCCCCCATTTGCAATAGTAACAAGTTGTGTATTAAGGCTTGATGTTCCACTTACATAAAAATTATCCAAGGCCGCCGTACCGTCGCCTATAAGTATAGAATTTATGGTATTTAAAATAGTGGAAGAAATAGAGACTGAATTACCGCCAATAATAAAGACGTCATTAGTGCCAGTAAGCTGGCCAGGATACGATGTTGCCGCACCCCAAGTGGTGCCATTATAGGTCTCCCAAATACCAACACTTGTCCAGTTTCCAGAAGCTATCGATCTAAAATCCCCGGCTTGTTGGGCGTTTAAAACCGCTGCCCCAAAGATAAAAATTGTAATTAAGGTTATATATGCTTTCATTGGTAAATAGCATTCTTTTCGTTGCTATAAAACTATGATTATTCCTACAATGACCAGAATATATGTTGTGTAATGTATTTAAACTGTTGACTAAAAAATACACCTATTCCAATACCCTAAAAAGAGTGTATTTTACCGAGAAATTAAATGGTATCTCAAATCTAGGGCAACTTTTTATTATGGTAACCTTTCCCAGTTGTATTGAGGTTACTATTTTTTATGTATTCGTATCGGCAAATCATACACTCGAGTGCCGCATGCCCTATAAACTGCATTCGCAATTGCAGCACTAGTTGGGGGCATAGGAACTTCCCCAGCACCTGATACAGGCTCGTTTGGGCGGTCAATTATAGCCACTTCTACCTCCGGAATTTCTGAATGACGTAAAATAGGATATGTTATCCAATCTGTACTGGTCACTTCATGGGGGTTGAAAGTCACCTGCTCTTTTAATGTCCAGCTAGCCGCTTGGATCATGCCGCCTTCGGTTTGATTGATGATACCATCCAAATTGATTACTTCCCCCACATCAACAGCTGCCCATAGTTTCAAAACCCGAACTTTACCATTTTCCTTATCCACAGACACATGAGCAGCAACTGCGGCATAGGCATCTGTGTTTTTGTATCTCATAAAGGCAAAGCCAATTCCCTCACCATCTTTACTTTTTAACGAAGCGGTCAATTCCATTACTTTTTTAATAACTGCAATGCCCCTATCGTCATCCAAATGTTCCAAACGAAATTCCAAGGGATCTTTTCCTGCTTTCTCCGCCAATTCATCCATAAATGACTCCACAGCAAAAATATTCGCAAAGGATCCTAAACTACGCAAAGAGGAAACTCTTAACGGGCCATCATAATAATGTGCCTTCAGCATTAAGTGCGGAATGCGGTAATATGGATCCGCGTTTCTATGACCCCCGGCTAAAAATCCTCGAGATTTCATTTGAAAAGGTTTTTCTAAATACCGGGCAGCCAATATAGTCCCCGCGTCACTATTAGGCCGTGTACTGTGCGAGTCTGTCCATACCTCTGATTTCCATGAATTTATTCTTCCATTCCTGTCCAGACTTGCCGCTAAATCAATAATCATTGCCGGGCCATAAGGATCCCAAGATTGTTCATCATGTCTGGACCATTGTACTCTCACATGTCTTTTTGGATACTCTATTGCCAAAAGTGCTGCATCGGTCGCAGCATCATCCGCTGTGCTATGGCCATAACATCCGGCCCCGGGAACACTAATTATATGGATCTTGTCAAGATCCATTTCTAGCATTGATGCTAATGCATCTCTCAAAGGATATATGCCCTGACTATGAGACCATACCTGTAATACCTCCCCATTGAACATTGCTATGGCACAAGCCGGCCCCATAGAACCATGCATAAGGTAAGGTTTGGTATAGGTAGATTTAATTATTTGCGTATGTATTGTTTCCGTTTCAAAATCACCTTCGTTCCTAATCGTCTCTGGCTTATTGGCAATCTTTTTAATACGGGTAAACAAATTTTCTGTTTCGGGAAAAGGCGCAACGGTTGTCCACTGGGTATGCTTTTTAAGGTGCTTTTCGGCCTTTATGGCTTGATATTCCCTTTGGGCAATGACCCCTACAAAACTACCTAGGACCACTATTTTAAGCACCCCGGATACCTCCGCTTTTAATCCTGACGCATTAATTTGTACTAGTTTGGATTCATATCCAGTGGGCCGAACTACCCTAGCATGCACCATATCTGGGAAACGTAAGTCCTGAATATAGGTAGCTTCCGCCTGAACCATTTTTTCAATATCCGGTCTTGGGATAGCTTTTCCAACATAACGGTATTCGGTCTTCTTTTTAAGTTGGATGGGGGTAGTTATTTCTCTTTCAAGTTGAACGCCTTCAAGAATTTCGGGGAATGTAAGGTACTTATTGCTGCCCCTTACCTTTACACGGCCATTATACAGTAAGAGTTCATCTACCTTGATGTCAAGCTTTTTACTTGCGAGTTCCAGTAGTTCCATGCGAGCCGTGGCAGCGGCATAGCGAACGGACATCGCGCTGTTTTGAATCGACGCACTAGCGCCCGTGTAACCTTCATTAGGGGTAACCCCGGTCTCCGCTAGGTGGATTTCAACCTTATCCAAATCCATATCCAGCTCTTCTGCCGCCACCTGACGGATGGCTATTCGAATACCCTGTCCTAATTCTACCTTTCCCGATAATACACGAATATTGCCATCCTCCAGTACCTGTAACCAAGCATTCACATGGTTTTCCCTTCTCATACTACCCGGAAGGGTATCATTGTATGGAACTCTTTCCGCCATTATCTGGTCTTCTTCACCCAAACAACTGCTGAACAACGTAAAACCAATACTTACATAACCTAGGTCTTTGAAAAACCTTCTTCTAGATTCACTTGGAAAATTTGTCATTCATGATTATTTAAAAGAGTTTGCAGCGATTTTGACGGCACGCACAATTCTGCTATGAGCACCACAACGGCATAAGTTTAGCTCCAAGGCTTTTTTTATCTCCAATTCGTTGGGACTTGGATTTTTGTTCAACAAACCTACAGCTGCCATCACCATACCATTTAAACAATACCCACACTGCGCGGCTTGTTCCTTCACAAAAGCCTCCTGAACCGCATGCAGTTTACCGGTAGTTCCTGTAAGACCTTCCAAAGTGGTGATTTTAGATTGCCCAATACTGGAAACAGGCAACATACATGTTGTGGTAGCACGGCCATTTATCAACACCATACACGATCCGCACTGCGCTAGGCCACACCCAAACTTAGGGCCATTGAGCTCAAGGTAATCCCTTAGGACATACAATAACGGTGTATCGGTGTCTGTATCTACGCTTTTTTGAATATTATTGATGTTCAGGTTATAGTTAGGCATAAGCAGATAGTTTGTCCCCTAATATAATTAAAGTGTTCTGAAATACGAATGGACAAAAACAAAACGTCCTTTAAAGATACATCTAGTGACATGTATGTTGTTGAATTCAACTAATGACAAAAGAGGCAATTAACGCCAAAATTTTAGAAATAAACCCAATTATTGCGCTATACAATTTTAGCGGGATTTACCATTGAATTATTCAAAGGTAACGTGAATTTGAAATCACTTCCTTTTCCTACCTGACTTTCGACCCAAATGTTCCCGCCCAGCTTTTCCACAATTTCTTTGCAAAGGAATAATCCAAAGCCAGACCCTTTTTCATTGGCCGTACCAAGAGAGGAAATATTTGAAGATATACCAAATAGCTTTTTACGTGTTTCTTCTGCTATCCCGATCCCATTATCTGAAATCGTAATTTCTACTTGATTTTGTTTTGAAGCAACGTAAACCTGTATTTTACCTCCTGGTTTTGTGAATTTGATTGCATTTGAAATAAGATTCCGTAAAATTGTTTTGAACATTTCCTCATCCAGATACATTTCAATATCATCTGATTTAACCTTCTTTAAAGTAATATCCTTAGTTTTTGCAATGGAATTTGATTGTTCCAAGACTTCATGGATCATAGATGTCAGCCCTATTTTTTTTGATGTATAATTTACCTGTCCCGTTTGCGATTTTGCCCAACGTAATAAATTATCAAGTAAGGTAAGAGCGCTTTTGGCCGTTGCATTAATCATATCCAAATACTGGTCAGCGCCTTCGACATCAACCTCCTTCGTGTTTTCAATTAAAAGTTCCGATAATGACAAAATATTAATAAATGGTCCCCTTAAATCATGACCGATTATAGAAAATAGTTTGTCTTTGGTAACATTTAGTTCTCTAAATTGAGCCTCGCTTTCCTTTAAGGCCAATTCTGCTTTTTTATAGTCGGTAATATCACGAATTACCCCAACAAGAAACTTTTCCCCATTAGAATCTATAAACCGCGACTTGCGGGTAGAAATTATTAAGGTTTCGCCTCCTCTTACGGTAAGTGACTCCTCATTTATATTTTCCAATCCATCGGAAAGGATCTGCTGATCTATTTTTAAAAAACTTTCCCGCTCCTCAGGGGAAACATCCTTGGCAAGCGTTTTGCCAATTATATTGGCCCGTGGAAGATTAAAAAGTTCACAAAAAGCATCGTTGACAATGAGTAACCTACTTTGGTCATCTTTTACAAAAACAGCATCCCCCATATTATTAAGGATAGTTTGGGTATGGTTTTCTATTTCTTCCTTGTTTTGAAATGAAGAATGTAATCGCAAAATTTCATTTTGCATCTTTAGTTCAACAATTTGTTCTTCTAATTCCTGAAGAGTCGATTTATCCCGCATTTTTAAACATCCTTTTTAACTAAATAGAAAAATATCAGTTCATTGAAAACCAAATATACCAGATAAATGTATGAATGTTATATATTTTGTTTCAATGGTAATACATTGATTTTAAGTGATGCATCATGGAAAACTGATTTTCCTAAAAATGGTTGCTTAAGTCATATTTGAAACCATGGATGCTAGTATCTATAAAAGGGTTAAATTCTTGTTCTTTTATTGATGCTCTCCTTACTACAACCATTATTAGGTATATGGTTCCGTACTACACTATAAGGTTAAAGTGCATACTTAATTTTGTTGTTTTTAAGAAAGCAGTGAGTAATCTTTGGAAAGGATCTAACTTGAATAACATCAAATTTGATGTTACCCCTATTTTGCCTGCAAAAATTGTACAAATGAAAAAAGCTTCAAAAGTCAAAAACTCTTGAAGCCCTATATAATATGGTGGAGAATACCGGATTCGAACCGGTGACCTCTTGCCTGCCAGGCAAGCGCTCTAGCCAACTGAGCTAATCCCCCGCTTTTTAGAGTGGATCAAAGGAAATACATTTTAGCATCGTATCAAAGTACTACTTAATCTTTCTTTACACTTAGCACTAATACTGGTATGGGCGCATAGAATTCAGATTTAGAAATTGTACTCTTCTCCCATAACTTCTTGAAAAAGCCACGTTTTCTTCTAAATACACATAACAAATCTGGGTGTTCTGCTTGAAAGTGCTCTAAAACACCATGGTACGTCGTTGGGTTTTCGGTAAATGTCAACTGAGAACTGATATCCATTAAAGCCGTATTTATCTTTAAGTCATCGTCTGAATATCCCGGTGTTTTCACCATTAAAAGATTCACCTTCGACTTGTGCTTATTCTTAATTTCAATTAATGGATCAAGAATTCTCTTTCTCTTAAGTATACCCGATTTAAAAGCTACCAAAATAGTACTGAATGCCTTATACGTTGTTCCTTTCGGCACTATCAATGTAGGTATATTGGTCTCTTTAATAATTGCCCCAGAGGTTTGTCCTAAATAATACTCTTCTTGAATATCATTACTTCTTGGCGCTAAAATAATTAGATCAAGACCTATTTCTTTATCAATTTCTTTTAGTCCGTCTTTTAGCTCACCATTAAAGCTTGCAATTTTTATAGATACTTGTTTTGTGTTAACTTTTCCTATAATTTCTTTCAATCGTTCTTTTCCACTGTCAGCGATTTTTTGAGTTACATTGGTTAACGTACCCGTTTTTCCGGTTACGTTGAAAACCTCCATTACATAAATTTCCGAACCAAAGGCTTCTGCAAAATCTACTGCATATTGTAATGTTTCGGTCGCATTTGTGGAGGTCCCTATTGGAACAAGAATATTCATCATGATAAAAATTGTTGATTATTACTCTAAATTTACGATTTATATAAATCGCTTTTATGATTCAACTGGCAAAGATATCTCAAATACCTGAAATATTAACCATTACCGATGCTTGTAGATTAGCCATGGAAGCAAATGGTATTCACCAATGGACAACAGAATATCCGTCTAAAAAAGCATTTGAAAATGATATTGAACGCAATGAACTTTATGTGCTTCATCAGTATAATGACATCGTAGGATGCATTGTCGTTTCGCTTTTTATGGACGAGGAGTATCGTTCGATAGACTGGTTAACAGAAAACGACAAGAATTACTACATTCATCGTTTAGGGGTACATCCTAAATATCAAGGGCAGGGCTTCGCACAACGCTTAATGGATTTCGGAGAAAACTTTGCCAGAGAAAACAATGCCCTCTCCGTGAGGTTAGATACCTTTAGCCAAAATAAGCGAAATCAGAAATTTTACGAGCAACGTGGTTATACCAGATTGGGAGATATCTTTTTTCCAAAGCAAAGCGAACATCCTTTTCATTGCTATGAACTCGTATTATAGAAACCCTATTTTTTGAAAACTTACGTTAATTTTAAATCTATAAATGCATTAGCTATACCAGCTACAATCGCAGGTATCGCAGAACCTCTGCTATCGATAACCGATACGGCTATTGTAGGTAATATACCCGTAGACGGACTAGAATCTCTCGCAGCCGCAGGTATTGTTGGTTCATTTCTTTCAATGCTTATTTGGATTCTTGGTCAAACACGAAGTGCCATATCTGCTATTATCTCACAGTATTTAGGCGCCGGTAAATTAGATGAGGTAAAAACCTTACCCGCTCAAGCCATATACTTAAATCTAGCGTTAAGCATTCTCCTTTTACTTTCTACCATTTTTGTCATTAAAGAGATTTTCGAACTACTAAATGCATCAGGAAAAATATTAGAGTATTGCATCAGCTATTACTCCATACGAGTATGGGGTTTTCCTTTAACCCTCTTTGTTTTTGCAGTTATGGGTATTTTTAGAGGTTTACAGAATACGTATTGGCCCATGGTAATTGCCATTACGGGAGCTTTACTAAATGTAGTTTTCGATTTCGCATTCGTATATGGCATTGAAGGTGTACTTGAACCTATGTATTTAGAAGGCGCAGCTTGGGCGAGTCTTCTCGCCCAAGCTGTTATGGCACTAATGGCCTTCTACCTACTCTTGACCAAGACAGATATTAGTTTAAAGCTCAAATTTCCTTTACATCCAGAATTAGGGAGATTGGTTATTATGAGCCTTAATCTTTTTGTTAGGGCAATTGCATTGAACACAGCCTTAATATTAGCAGTAAGGGAGGCGGCCGCATTAGGCGATAAATATATTGGCGCACATACCATCGCCATAAATCTTTGGCTATTTTCCGCATTTTTTATTGATGGTTATGGCGCAGCTGGCAATATTATGGGGGGTCGATTATTGGGTGAAAAAAACTATGCCGGACTGTGGTTATTGGCTAAAAAGATTACCACTTATGGACTATATGTAAGCGTTTTTATTATGGTGATGGCCACCATTTTCTACAAACCTTTGGGTAGTCTATTTTCTAACGAAAGTGTGGTACTCTCTGCATTTTACAGTATTTTTTATATCATAATTCTTGGGTTACCTACCAATAGTATCGCTTTTGTTCTAGACGGAGTGTTTAAAGGTCTTGGTGAAATGAAGTATTTACGAAATACTTTGTTGGTGGCTACTTTTTTAGGTTTTGTTCCTATACTTTTTTTGGGAAAGTATTTAAACTGGGGACTTACTGGTATTTGGCTGTCGTTTACCGTTTGGATGTTAATAAGAGGTGGTGCTTTAGTGTGGAAGTTTAGAAGAAAATTTAAACCTTTATTGCAAAATCAGTAATTTTGAATTAAACAAAATGCTATGGGTACATCAAGAAAAAATGGAAGTTTATACACTCGAATAGATGGTAAGGTAGCCCACGTAGAATTTGGCCACCCAGCAAGCAATTCGTTTGTAGCAGATTTATTGCTGCGACTTACAAATACTATAAATGAGCTATCTGAAAATGAGGGTGTATCGGTTATCCTGTTAAAATCTGAAGGTGAAAAAGCATTCTGTGCAGGCGCTTCTTTCGATGAGTTGTTAGCCGTTTCGAACTTAGAAGAGGGCAAAGCTTTTTTTAGTGGTTTTGCTCATGTCATAAACGCTATGCGTAAATGCAAGAAAGTAATTGTTGGCCGTGTACATGGTAAATCCGTTGGCGGAGGCGTTGGTCTTGCCGCTGCTTGTGACTATGTTTATTCTAATGTTGATGCATCTATTAAACTTTCTGAACTAAGCATTGGTATTGCTCCATTGGTCATAGCACCTGCTGTTCAACGAAAAATCGGCACTGCTGCATTAGCAGAATTATCACTTGCCCCTACCGAGTGGAAAAGTGCTTATTGGGCACAAGAAAAAGGCTTGTTTTCAAAAGTGTATGAATCTGTTCAGGAGATGGATAAGGAATTGGACTTCTTTATTCATAAGCTAGCAAGTTATAATGCTGATGCATTAACCGAATGGAAGAAAGTTTTGTGGGAAGGTACCGACCATTGGGATGTATTATTGACAGATCGTGCAGCCATAACGGGAAAATTAGCCCTTTCTGACTTTACGCGCAATGCCTTGTCAAAATTCAAAAAATAAACAATAACTGAAACAACCGCTCGTTTTGTTTCTAAATCATTATTATGGAATTCTTTCAATTTTTAAACGGTAACCTTGTTTTTCCAGTTCTTGCGCTATCTGTATTAGTCATCTATTTTGTAAATAAAGTACGCACAAAAAGAAAGTATAAAAGGTAAATCGTACGCATGTTTTATCGCATTATGTATCTTCAATAAAAGATGTGATTATGTTTCGATTTCTTACGATGGTATATATGGCATTTTTTATTCTAGCCTGTTCCAAGGACAATGAAAAAAGTAAAGAAAATTGTGGTGTAAATACTGTATGCACTCAAAATTATGTAACTATAGGCGTAACGATTGAAGATACTTCTAGTGTTAAAATTGTTCTTGATAGTTATAAGGTAATCGATATTACAACTAAGGAAGATTTGACCATTCCTTACAGTAGAGAAGAATTTGAAAATTACCGCGATACTGGCTATTATCCAATTTTTAGCGACGCCTATCGGGTTCAATATCAGAATTCAAAAGTGACCATTTCTTTTATTGGATACATTTCAGATAATGAAGTGGTAACAGAAGAGTTCATTGTCGGTGCAGACTGCTGCCACGTAAGCTTATTCTCTGGAAATACCAAGATTGTTTTAGATTGATTTCTTCCATATAAATCCTTTTAAAGTTTCCCTACCTTTGCCGTATAATTAAATGCTATGGGCAACATTCGTATTACCAAACAGTTCAATTTCGAAACAGGTCACGCACTTTATGGCTATGATGGAAAATGTAGAAATGTACATGGCCATAGCTATAAACTATCTGTAACGGTTATTGGACGACCAATTACGGATACTTCTCATGTAAAATTAGGAATGGTCATTGATTTCGGCGATTTAAAAAAAATCGTGAAGGAAGATATCGTAGACAAATTCGACCATGCTACTGTCTTTAACAAAAATACACCGCATGTTGAGTTGGCAAAAGAATTAACAGATAGAGGCCATAATGTAATCTTAGCTGACTACCAGCCAACAAGTGAGAATATGGTTATTGATTTTGCCGCAAAAATAAAGTCAAGACTTCCAAAAAACATTTCATTATTTTCTCTTAAACTTCAAGAAACAGATACCTCTTTTGCAGAATGGTATGCCAGTGATAATTAAGTTTATCTAAATTTAACGGCAAACATCGTTTTTATCTACAAATATTGTATTATTTTAAGGCTAATGCCCTAATATACAACAACATGGTAAATCATCATGTTTACTGGTGGAATCTTGAAAACTTGTTTGATATCGAAAATTCACCCCGTAGAAGTGAATTTTTAAATGACCATTTAGGTGTTGAACTTAAGGGATGGGATTCAGTTATTCTAGACAAAAAAATAGTCAATCTTACCTCGATAATATTCAAATTCAATAATAATAATGGTCCTGATATTTTAGGCGTCTGTGAAGTAGAAAACGAACATGTTATTAAACTTCTGATTGCTGCCATGAATATGTCACTAAACAAGAATTATGGCCTTGTAATTTCAGAAGGGGATGATAAGCGAGGTATTGACACCGCTCTAATATATGACAATGCTAAATATGTCCCTGAGCAAGATACCTTTAACCTTAGGGTTATAAAACGAAACACCACCAGAGATTTATTTCAAGTACATATAAATACTACTACAGGTAATAAGCTCATCTGTATACTAAATCACTGGCCATCTCGCTCAGGTGGTGAACTAACAAGTGAACCATTCAGAATTATGGTTGCCGAAAACCTCTCCTATTGGATTGAAAGAATATATGAGGAGCAGGGAGAAGATGCTTCTATAGTTTTAATGGGTGATTTTAACGACAATCCTTCTAACAAATCTATCACGGAGTACCTTTTATCAATAAATAATAGGGCTTTAGTGAAAAGTAATAGAGTTCGATTAAAATACTTTTATAACGTTATGCACCGGTTTTAGATACACAGATAGGTACTTTTGTATTCGGAAATGAGTATAATATACTTGACCAATTTATGATTTCAAAAAGTATTTTATTTAAAAAAACATCGTTACCCTTTAAGTTGAGCACGGTTTCTGTTATAGATTATCCTGAGCTTACTTCAGGCTCGTATAAGAAGCCGGTAAAGTTTGGCAGGCCTAATTCCTCTACTTTTAATCTAAAAGGGTATAGCGACCATCTACCCATAAAAATAATACTTATAGAAAAAGATTTAACCGCTTAAATTTATATTCAAACAGAAGCGATATCGTATTTAGAACTCTATTCCGCCGCTAAACGCAAAACAGTTTTTATATATTTACATCCTAATGACGAACATTGAACTTCCGAAAGGGAAAAAAGTATATTTTGCTAGCGACAACCACCTAGGCGCACCTACTATGAAAGAAAGTAGGCTTAGAGAATTGAAATTCGTTAGTTGGTTAGATTCTATTAAGTCTGATGCAGGTGTTATTTTTCTAATGGGCGACCTATTCGACTTTTGGTTCGAATATAAAACGGTAATTCCTAAAGGGTTTACAAGAACACTGGGCAAATTAGCGGAACTTTCTGATTCAGGAATCTCTCTTTTTTATTTTGTAGGTAATCATGACCTATGGATGAATGGCTACTTCGAGGATGAACTTAATATTCCTGTTTATCACAAACCTCAGCAATATAACATTAATGGCACTTCCTTTTTTATAGGCCATGGTGATGGGCTCGGACCTGATGATAAAGGCTATAAACGAATGAAGAAGGTATTTACCAATCCTGTTGCTAAATGGTTCTTTCGATGGTTACATCCAGATATTGGGGTACGTTTAGCCCAATACTTCTCTGTAAAGAATAAATTGATTTCTGGTGATGATGATGCCAAATATTTAGGAGATGATAAAGAATGGCTTGTTCAATACGCTCATCGTAAATTAGAGAAAAATCATTACAACCATTTTATATTTGGTCATAGACACCTTCCATTAGAGATAGAATTGAACGATACATCAAAGTATACTAATTTGGGAGATTGGGTCAATTTCTACACCTACGCAGAATTTGACGGAGAAGAACTTTCTTTAAAAGAATTTAAATAATCAATTCCTTTTTTTCTAATTCTCGTTAAAATATGTTATAATCCTTTTCTTACAACATATATTTTAGAGTTCACATCAATAGTTTTATAAAACTAGTACTTCATTATATCTTTACAGTGTTGTTAAGTTTAAATATTGATTCCCAAATCTTAAGTGTAACCTACAGTAAAAAAGAGCCCTAATTAGGGCTCTTTTTTATGATAAATATTGAAATACCTAGCTTTCATGCTCTTCAACATCTTTTTGCAAATCTAGTTTTCTAAAACCAGGTGAAACAATTGCCGTAAGACCAACAGTTAGTAAGGTCATCGTACCTCCAAATACAACTGCAGTTACCGTACCCATCAACTTAGCGGTTACTCCACTTTCAAACGCTCCTAGTTCATTAGATGAACCAACGAACATTGAGTTTACCGAAGCAACACGTCCTCGCATATTATCAGGAGTCTTTAATTGTAATATTGTTTGTCGTATAATCATAGATACACCATCAACGGCACCACTTAAAAACAATGCAATTACAGATAACCAGAAATAGGTAGATAGGCCAAAGACAATCATACAAATACCAAAACCAAATACTGCAAATAATAATTTTTTACCCGCATTTTTATGTAGCGGAAAACGAGTAGAACCTAACATTGTAATTGCCGCACCCACCGCAGGTGCCGCTCTTAATACACCGAAACCTTCTGACCCTACATGTAAAATATCTTGTGCGAAAATTGGTAATAAAGCAACAGCGCCACCAAATAATACCGCAATCATGTCTAAGGTTAATGCTCCTAATATAGCACGTGTTTTAAAAACAAAATTTAGTCCTTCTTTTAAGCTTTGAAAAACCGGTTCCCCTATTTTAGGATTTAGAATTGGCTTTTTTGAAATTTTAAAAAGGGCCGCTAAAGCTATTAATGAAAAACCAAATATGATACACATTGACCAATGTACTCCTATAAAACTAATTGAAAAACCAGCCAAAGCAGGACCAAGCACTGAAGCCAATTGCCATGTAGTACTGCTCCAAGTAGCGGCATTTGGGTATGTTTTTTTAGGAACAATTAAAGCTATTAATGAAAAAATAGTGGGACCTAAAAAGGCACGAACCAAACCACCTAAAAACACCAATGCATAAATTCCGTACAATATCACCTTTGTTTCATAGGTTTCTATAACCGAGGGCAAACTCAATATAAACAAACCGAAACTTATTACTGAAAAGCCTAAAATACATTTCATTAAAAGGTTCCGTTTTTCTTTTTGATCTACAATATGACCTGCAAATAGCGCCATACTCACGGCTGGTATAACTTCCATTAAACCAATAATACCTAATGACAAAGGGTCTTTAGTCATAGAATACACTTGCCATTCTATGACAATAAACTGCATTGACCAAGCAAATACCATTGCAAAGCGAACTAAAAGAAAAATATTGAATTCCTTATATCTTAAGGCTGCATAAGGGTCATTTACGTTCATATGTAAATAGCTAAATAAAGGGCAAAGATATTTAATAAATAACCTGCCGTTTCATGATAGTGAAACTTATTGTTGCTTTATAAAAATTAAAAAGTGCTATGTAATTTTCATCACTTAATCAATCCCCATTTCATCAAAAAAAGAATCTAACTGTAATTTAAACAGTGTACCCTTTATTAAATCTTTAATTTCTACTACTTCTTGAAAACTTACTGCAAAGGTTATTTGATGCGCTGGCGAATTTAAAAGCAATGATCTACATTCCCCTTTTACTTTACAGTCTTCACATAAATTACCCTTACCACTCTGCAAAGTTTCATTTATGCATTTTGAAAAATATTGAATCTCGGTAGGTGTTAGCAACAATCCAATATCTCTAAAAATCAATTGAACTTTATTAGTTTTTTGGGTCTTATCTTGTTTCCACTGAAACGCTATACCAAAGTCATTTTGATAAATAGGACTAATCTCATTCATAACTATCTAACTATTTCATATAAATATATGAATCTTATTTAGAATAATTATAAATAGCGTGTTTAAATTGTGATTTCTATTTGATTACCTTCTGGGTCTAGAATAACACTTTCGTAATACCCATCACCCGTTGTTCTTGGTTCACCTGAAATGGTGTACCCTTTGAATCTTAATTGCTCAGTCAAAGAATTTACCTTTTCTATTGTTCCTACTGAAATAGCCATATGAACATAACCTGTAGATATTACTTCAGAATTGGAAGGTGTATTTATGGATGGTTTATGCATGATTTCTAACCTTGCCCCTTCTTTAAAACTTAAAAAATAAGATGAAAACTTCTTTATAGGATTAACATATTTTTCCCCTGAAACTGCATTAAAATAAGTTTCATAAAAAGACCGCATTATTTCTAAATCGATAACCCAAATAGCAATATGCTCTATCTTCATTTTATATCCTTTAGTTTTAGTTGAAGACTTACATTTCCCTGCCATTCGTTCTCATCAAGTGAAAAAACTGCACTAAATGATTTTCTACTCGTCACTAAAGATAGTTTTTCGCCCATATTAAAACCGATACCATCAATTTTATAGCTGTCTTGCTGTACCACAGAAATTTTTAAATGTGCGGCATTTGCGCCCACCCCTTTGGCATAGCCAGTATCTTTTATATTTTCAGCCATAAATACAGGCGACATATTACCAGGACCAAATGGTGCGAACTGCTTTAATATTCGCATTAACTTAGGGGTAATATCTTTTAATTCTATTTCCGTATCAATAGTGATCTCAGGTATAAGTAATTGTGGGTCTATGCTTTCTTTGACCACCTTCTCAAACTGATGCTTGAAATTTAGATACTGCTCTTCAAGCATAGTAAGACCAGCTGCATATTTATGTCCTCCAAACTGTTCTATGTAATCAGCGCATCCTTCTAAAGCGTTATACACATCAAAACCTTTTACAGAACGAGCCGATGCTGCCAATTTTTTTCCGCTTTTTGTAAAAACCAATGTAGGTCTATAATATGTTTCAATAAGCCTAGATGCTACAATACCTATTACCCCTTTATGCCAAGTATCTTTATAAACAACAGTAGTGAAGCCTTCTTCTTCATCATTTTCTTGAATCTGAACCAATGCTTCTTGTGTAATTTCTTGATCTAGCCCTCTTCTATCAGTGTTGAATTTTTCTATTTCTGAAGCGAATTTCATCGCTTGGTCCATACTAGTTTCTGTCAATAAATTTACCGCATGTTGACCATGTTTCATTCTACCTGCAGCATTAATTCTAGGCGCAATTATAAATACAACGTCTGTAATAGTAAGCTCCTTTTTATTAAGCTGATCTATGATTGCCTTAAAACCGATTCTAGGTTGTTGATTGATAACCTGTAGGCCATAATAAGCCAGAATTCGATTCTCCCCGGTTATTGGAACTATATCCGCTCCAATTGCAGTAGCCACTAAATCAAGGTAATACACTAAATCATCAATTGTTTCACCTCGGCGTGAGCCTAATGCTTGAATTAGCTTAAAACCGACACCGCAACCACATAATTCATCGTAAGGATATGAACAATCTTCACGTTTAGGGTCTAAAACAGCTACAGCATTGGGTAATATTGTACCAGGTCTATGGTGGTCACAAATAATAAAATCGATATCCTTTTCTTTTGCATAGGCAACCTTATCAATAGCCTTAACTCCACAGTCTAAAGCCACAATCAATGAGAATCCATTATCCTCGGCAAAATCTATTCCTTTAAAGGAAACCCCATAACCCTCATCATAACGATCTGGAATATAAGTAGCTACATTAGGGTAATAACTTAAAAGGTATGACGACAACAAGGCAACTGCGGTAGTACCATCAACATCATAATCACCAAAAACCAAAATATTTTCACCATTATCGATGGCTTCTTCAATTCTCTTTACGGCAATATCCATATCCTTCATTAAAAAAGGATCATGAAGCTCGCTTAACTGTGGTCTAAAGAATGATTTTGCCCCTTCGAACGTTGTAATTCCACGTTGCAAAAGCAGTTGCGCTACCAAATCATCTACCTGAAGTGCATTGGCCAGAACGTCAATGTCTTCTTGCTTAGGTTTAGGTTTTATTGTCCAACGCATGAGTTTTTACTATTCAAGTGTCAAGTTCAAAAATCAAGTTCAAAATCAAGAAAGAACTCAACCTCAAACTTTACTTTTTGTTTTTGATAATTGTTGCTATAATTCTAATTAATTGTTCCAATTCATCTAATAATTCAACTCTTCTTGAAGCATTACCATAATCGACTTTAGATAATATTTTAAGATTAACCCTTGACTCCTTAAACTCCTTTAAAGATATGGAAGCCTTATTTATATAATCCTTATCCGTATTTGCTCCTTGTGCTTCGCCAAAATTCAAAGCTGAGCTACCTGTAGAGCGTAACAATTGATTTCCATACTATTGACCGGTTAAATCAGAAGGTAAGTATTTACAGAAAAGAACAGCAGTGGCAGCAAAATTGACCAATCTATCTTCTAAATCAAATTTCTTGTCCATCCGTTATTTTTTGAACTTGAGCTTGACTCTTGTATTTGAACTTTAGCCTTTATGAAAAACAGTTTTTATGTCTAATTCAGCAAATTTTCTGAACATTTCCATAACGCCACAGTATTTTTCTACTGATAAATCAACTGCTCTCTGAAGTTTTTTCTCATTTAGATTACTACCATGAAAATGATATTCTAGAACTACTTTATCATAAAACTTAGGATGCTCATCTGTAAGGTTTGCAATAGTTTCGATTTGAAAATCATCCACTTCAAGTTTCATTTTCTTAATCAAAGCAGCTACATCCAAACCTGAACACCCTGCTAGTGCGGATAGCATTAGTGCCTTCGGTCTATATCCACTACCATTTCCGCCATCTTCTTTGGCAATATCGATTTTTAAAGAGTGTCCTGATGGATTATTACTTTCAAAGGCCATATTGCCTAGCCATTTCGTGGTGATATGATTTGTTGTGCTCATAATTTTTTGTTTCTTGTAAGGATACAAAAATACGATAATCTAGGCTGTCATTTTGAGCATCAAAGCAATCATTAACAACAGTATCTAGATTAATCACAATCTAATAAGCACTAAAAAAATACCTATGGCATTAGTAACTCCACTTGACCCAAATCATGATCCAGAAACGAAAGAATTGGCGGCTTTTTTCAATGAAACCCTTGGTTTCTGCCCTAATTCTGTATTAACCATGCAGCACAGACCTGCTATTTCAAAAGCCTTTATTAACCTCAACAAAGCGGTGATGGCGAATGAAGGACGCGTAACATCTGCTTTAAAAAGAATGATTGCATGGGTGAGCAGTAATGCTACAGGTTGTCGATACTGCCAAGCACATGCCATTCGTGCTGCAGAACGTTATGGTGCAGAACAAGAGCAATTGGATAATATTTGGGAATACAGAACCCACGCTGCATTTTCTGAAGCTGAACGTGCCGCATTAGATTTTTCTTTGCAAGCCTCTCAAGTACCAAATGGCGTAGATGCTGAAATAAAAGAACGACTTTATAACTACTGGAATGAAGGTGAAATAGTAGAAATGTTAGGTGTTATTTCTCTCTTTGGATACCTTAATCGTTGGAACGATTCTATGGGAACTTCTATTGAAACCGGAGCTGTCGATAGTGCCGACCAATACCTAGGCAAGCACGGCTGGGAGAAAGGAAAACATGATGGATCTGTTTATTAATTGATGGTTTTAGGTTGTTGAAAATTTAAAAATTCGTTATTGTGCGCCGGATAGTAATCGGGCGCTCAATGTCGATTTACTTTATAAAATCTCAGCTACCAAATCTTGTAACACCTCAACAATATCTTCCTCAAACCACGGATTCTTTCTGCGCCAAAAGTGATTTACTGGAGATGGATGTGGTAAAAGAAAAAACTTAGGTAAGTATTCTTCATAATGCATTATATTTTCTGTCAAGTTCTTTTTAGATAATTTTCCCAAATATTGGTCTTGTGAATATTTACCTATTAATAGAATCAGCTTTACATTTTCAAATTGTTCCCATACTTTAGAATGCCATAACGGTGCACACTCTTTTCTTGGTGGCAAATCACCTGTTTTTGCTTTCCCAGGATAACAGAAACCCATTGGTAATACTGCAAAATTATCTGGGTTATAAAAGACTTCTTCATTGACCCCCAACCATTCTCTTAATTTTTTACCGCTAGGATCATCCCAAGCTTTATTTTCAACATGGGCTTTTCTACCTGGCGCCTGACTTACTAGGATTATTTTTGACTTTATTGAACCAGAAATTATTGGTCGCGGTTTTAATGGCAAATGAGCCTTGCACACTTCACATCCTCTTATTTCGGTTAATAAATTTTCCATTGCGTTAGGTTACAAAATACTTCAACATCCAAATGGTCAACATTCCCCAAAATGTTCCTGTCGCCATGCTTAAAATAGCCAAAACAATAGCATGTGGCATCCATTTTAAATTATAGGCTGCCGTTACAGCTGGCGCCGTTGCTATTCCACCAACATTCGCCATGCTTGCAATTGGCACCCATGCCATATTAACATTTAAGAGTTTGGCAATAAGTATCATAAACAAAAAGTGGCCAACCAACCAAACTACCAAAAATCCAAGAAAAGGCACGTTAAAACCAAGCGTTGCTATTTGCAGTTTTAATCCTAAAACAGCCATAACCACAATAATTAGTATTCCACCTGCCTTTAAGGCGAATTTGTAATTCCATTGTTTTATAAAATTACTGATTGCCAAGCCTAAAAAGGATAACAGTACTACTTTCACAACAAAACCTTCTATTAAATAATTACAAAGAATTACTATTCCTAATAAGATAGCTACACTTACCAACGGATTTAATCTAACACCTTTCTCAACCCGAATATCTTCTGGAATAGCAACATCGGTAATTTTAAACCATGTATTAAGTTTGTCGCTTTTTTTTATGCTTTGAAACATTAGAATGGTCCAAACATTCACCAGAATATTATCCATCACTAAAACGGTAAGGAATATATTCTCAGGGCATTCTACCAATTCTTTTAAGACTAACTGACTGGTACTGCCCCCAATCCAACTTCCTACAATAGGCGGAATGCCCATCCAATACCCATCACTAATTATAATTTCAGACACCAATTCGGTCTCAGAAAAAAGAAATAAAAGTACTATAGGGAATACTGCTATGAACAATGATCCCGATGCAAAAACCAATAAGGGTTTTAATCCAATCGCTTTTAGCTGAGTAAGCGATAAACTACTCATCACAGCAATTATAGCTAAGGGGATAAAATAATTTTTACTGAAATCATGAATACTCGCCTGTGAATAATCGGCATTTAATGCAAAGGAAATAATAGCAGGAATAATGTAGGCCAAAAGGATGGCAGGCACCCAATCAAAAATAGATTTTATGTGTCTATTCTCCCATCGGTCTAAAAAATATACAGCTATGACGGTGATTGTGGCTATTACCCATGGTGCTATCATGGTAACAATTTAAGGTATTTTTAATCCTATCCTGAAATTATTTTAAAGGCTTTCCTTCAAAAGTTAAGCCTTCAAATCCTGTTTTCATGAAATTCCTGATATTCTGATGACCTTCGCCGTATGGTTCTTGAAGTACCTCAATAAAATAATAAGAGCCAAAGCAAGCCAATGTTTCCTGTTTTGTGAATCCTACTTTATTAGCAAAAGCAAATATTTTACATGAACCGGAATTTTGACCCGCTTCATTGGTTAAATCGCCATTTGAAAATGCCGTAGGCGTAAAAGTGTAATTAGATTCAATTACCGCCATAGTATCGGAAAAAGTTATATCCGTCGGACTAGTGCCTACTATTTTCTTGAACTCTGTTAATGTCATTATTATTTGTTTTTCCCCCCAACAACGATTACAATTTCTCCTTTAGGTGGTTTCTCTGTGAAATGTTTTAAAACTTCTTCAGCTGAACCACGAACGGTTTCTTCATAAAGCTTGGTCAATTCCCTAGAAACGGAAATAGGTCTATCAGCTCCAAAATATTCAACAAAATTTGCAAGCGTCTTCAATAATTTATGAGGGGATTCATAGAAAATTATGGTTCGTGATTCTTCCGCTAAAAACTTCAGGCGAGTCTGTCTACCCTTTTTAACAGGTAAAAATCCTTCAAAAACAAACTTATCGTTTGGCAACCCGCTATTAACCAATGCTGGTACAAATGCCGTAGCGCCCGGTAAACAATCTACCTCAATATCATTTTCTACACAGGCACGAGTCAATAAAAAGCCAGGGTCTGATATAGCAGGTGTGCCAGCATCAGAAATCAATGCAATATTCTCCCCGTTTTTTAATCTACCTACTAAATAATCGACCATATTATGCTCATTATGCATATGGTGACTTTTCATAGGTGTACCAATTTCGAAATGATGCAATAATTTACCACTAGTACGAGTATCCTCGGCTAGAATTAAATCAACCTCTTTAAGTATACGAATAGCCCTAATGGTCATATCCTCTAAATTGCCTATCGGAGTCGGAACTAAATAAAGTTTTCCCATGTGTTTCTAAAGTAAACAATCTCGGGGCAAGCCCAAGATATTCGTAACCAAACGACTTAAACATAGCAAGGCAAACCTCAGTTCATTTAAATCTCGATTATCGAGTAAAAACCCAATACAAGTGGCTGGGTGAGTAATTCAATTATTGTTATTATTAAGCAAATCTACGGGCGACCAATTCAATAAATCGTTCTTCATATTGCTCTTTACCAACCCAATTATTATAGTCTGGTTTTACCATATTCTTAATGAAAGAAATAGAACGTTCCTCAGAATCGATTGTATTTAATTGAGATAACACTCGGTTATAATCTTCCATACTACTATTGAACAAATGCTTAACAAATGCCAAACGATCATTAAGATCAACCTTCACGTTTTTTTTTGCCAAACGGTCATTTAAAGATTTGGGCGATGCTTCACTCTTCCTTAAATCCTCATTCGAAGGCATAAAAAGTTCCATGTCATTTTTCATATAGTTAGGTTTGGACATAAACTCAGCCAAAACATCTTCTAACTCTTCATTATTTGGCATTTCAGAAACCATATCCTTAATAGTATCCATGCCAGGTATCATAATATCTTCATCGTGCGGGTTATTCTCTGGTACTGACTTATTAGAATCTAAAACCGCGTTCGCCAATTCTTCGAACTTAGCGGCAATAGCATTTTTAGAAACATCTACTTCCATGTCGTTAAGTTCCAGTTCAATAAACCTTAGCACAGCCAATTTTTCGTAAAGATTTTTAGACAATTCATATAGACCCGCTATATCATCTAGATTATCTGCAGTTAGAATTTCTGTGGACAACTTCCTCAACTCCTTTTTCAACTTATTTTTCATCTCACAATTTTTTATGTCAAGACCAAGAAGGCGTCTTTTTTTAATAACTTTATCATTCTAAAATAATAAACGAAAAACCCCTTATTTTCGTCTAAAATTACAAAATGTTTCTTGAAAACACAGTGAATCCTAAAGAACAATTCGGGTGGATAGAAGTCATTGCCGGGTCTATGTTTTCTGGAAAGACAGAAGAACTGATTCGAAGACTAAAACGTGCCCAGTTCGCCAAATTAAAGGTTGAAATCTTTAAACCTATGGTAGATACTCGTTATGACAATGAAATGGTAGTTTCACATGACGCCAATGAAATACGTTCTACGCCTGTACCTGCCGCAGCGAACATTAGAATACTTGCAGATACTTGCGATGTAATCGGTATTGATGAAGCGCAGTTCTTTGATGATGAAATAGTTACCGTTTGTAATGATTTAGCCAATAAAGGCGTTCGAGTTATCGTTGCCGGTCTTGATATGGATTTTAAAGGAAAGCCATTTGGCCCAATGCCAGCACTAATGGCAACGGCCGAATATGTAACTAAAGTACATGCCATTTGTACACGAACAGGTAATTTAGCCAATTATAGTTTTCGAAAATCTAGCAATGACAAACTGGTTATGTTAGGTGAGGTAAATGAATATGAACCCTTAAGTCGTGGCGCATATTATAAAGCAATGCTAAAAGAAAAGGTGAAAACCATGGATGTTAAATCTGAGGAAATAGATGGTATCAAAAAGAAATGAAACAACTAAAACGAGAGAAACAGTTTTAGAAATTGACCTAAAAGCACTACAGCATAATTACGAATATTTACGTTCAAAAATAAAGCCAGAAACTAAGTTTTTAGCCGTTGTAAAAGCGTATGCTTATGGTAGTGATTCGCAAGCCATTTCTTTACACTTACAAAACTTGGGTGTTGATTATTTTGCTGTTGCTTATGCTAACGAAGGTGTTCATTTAAGAGAAGCGGGGGTCACTGCACCTATTTTAGTGCTTCACCCACAAAAGGTTCATTTTGAAATTTTAATTGAACATAGCCTTGAGCCGAGTATCTATTCAAAATCTATCTTATCAGATTTTATCTTAACGGCCCAAGAACTAGGTGTTAAAAATTATCCTATACATTTAAAGTTTAATACCGGACTCAATAGATTAGGTTTATCTGCGAAAGAGTTACCAGAAATTTCAGAACTCATTAATAAACAAGATGCCGTTAAGGTTGTTGCTATTTTATCTCATTTAGCCGCTACAGAAGATAGTGATGAAACTGAATTTACAAACTTGCAACTAAAACGTTTTGAGGCTATATGTAAAGATGCAGACGCCACTTTTAACACCAAACTTTTAAAACATGTTCTCAATACATCTGGAATTATAAATTACCCTCAAGCGCAATATGACATGGTAAGAAGCGGAATTGGTTTATATGGCTACGGAAACCAACCAGATGTAGATACTCATTTAATACCTGTGGCAACCTTAAAAACTATAATTGCACAAAAACATAGTATCCCAGCTGGGGAATCTGTGGGGTATAACCGTAAGTATACCTCGAATTCAGAAATCATTACAGCGACTTTGCCTTTGGGTCATGCAGACGGAATAGGTCGAGAATACGGCCATGGAAAAACCTTTGTTAGTGTTCATGGCCAACTTGCCCCAATAATTGGAAATGTTTGTATGGATATGATTATGATTGATGTAACGAATATTGAATGCTCTGAAGGGGATGAAGTAATTATATTCGGAAAAGAATTACCTGCTTCAGAATTCTCCCAGACCGCTAATACTATTTCATATGAGTTAATCACTGGACTGTCGCAGCGCATAAAACGGTTAATCCTAGATTGAATTTATTAACATTTTTTTAAGGTTTGAAAAATTTTAGTAAATTGCCATACTATATTAATAACCATTAACTTAAATTAAGTAAACATGTTAAAAGAATTCAAGAATTTTATTATGACGGGTAACGTCATTGATTTTGCTGTAGCAGTTATTTTAGCCGGTGCAGTAGGATTAGTAGTGAACGGATTTGTTGCTGACATCATTATGCCAGTTGTAGGTCACTTTGCGGGTGGAATTGATTTTTCACAAATGAAAATTGTATTAGACGAAGCTGTAGTTGGCGCTGATGGTGCTGTTACGACTCCTGAAAATGCTATCCGTTGGGGAGCATGGGTGAATACCATTGTTAACCTTATCATTGTTGGATTTGTAATGTTCATGATTGTTAAAGCTTACAACAAAACAAAAACTCCACCAGCTCCAGTAGAAGAGGCTCCAAAAGGGCCAACTGCTGAAGAACTTTTGGTAGAAATTCGTGATGCTTTAAAAAAGTAATCAGAAAATAACTCCTTGATTTTTTTCAAGGTACCGTTGCACTGCAACTGATATTCATTAAAACCGTCAACTTTGTTACGCTAACATTGTTGGCGGTTCTTTTTTGAGTTCTACCCAAACACCCTATTTTATTTGTTAATATTTTAATTGTTACAAATTAAACATTTTGTTATATTTTGATTATTCTTTATTCTTTTCCTTGTGCAGATTATAGTAATGGTTATTTTTGCCGCTTAATTGTAATGAACTAACAAATGAAAGTAGCTGTTGTAGGTGCCACAGGCATGGTAGGCGAAGTAATGTTGAAAGTATTGGCAGAACGTAATTTTCCGATAACGGAACTATTGTTGGTTGCTTCTGAACGTTCCGTTGGTAAAAAAATGATCTTTAAAGGTAAAGAACATACCGTAATTGGGTTGGCAGATGCTGTAGCTGCAAGACCAAATATTGCAATCTTTTCTGCAGGTGGCGACACGTCTTTAGAATGGGCTCCAAAATTTGCTGAAGTAGGCACAACGGTAGTAGATAATTCTTCTGCCTGGAGAATGGACCCCACCAAAAAATTAGTGGTTCCTGAAATAAACGCTCATGAACTTACCGCAAATGATAAAATAATCGCTAACCCAAATTGCTCTACAATACAATTGGTAATGGCCTTATATCCATTGCACAAAAAATATAAAATGAAACGTGTTGTTGTTTCAACCTATCAGTCTGTTTCAGGTACTGGAGTGAAAGCTGTAAAACAACTCGAAAATGAAATCGCAGGCATACAAGGTGAAATGGCCTATCCTTACCCAATTGGCAGAAATGCTTTGCCTCATTGTGATGTGTTCATGGAAAATGGCTATACAAAAGAAGAGATGAAACTAGCACGCGAGCCACAAAAAATATTAGATGACCGTACATTCTCAATTAGTGCCACTGCCGTTCGTATACCAACTTCCGGTGGACATTCAGAATCTGTAAACGTTGAATTTGAAAATGACTTTGAGCTAAATGAAGTACGTCGACTTTTAAACGAAATGCCTGGTGTAACGGTTCAAGATAACCCAGATACAAACACCTACCCAATGCCTATATACGCACATGATAAAGATGAAGTTTTTGTAGGCCGTATACGTAGAGATGAAACACAACGAAATACATTAAACATGTGGATAGTTGCCGATAACTTAAGAAAAGGTGCCGCTACGAATGCTGTACAAATTTCAGAATACTTAGTCGAAAAAGGACTAGTTTAAATCACATTTAAAGAACGTTAAAACCTTCAAAACTTATCTGTTTTGAAGGTTTTTTTATGGTATTTTAGTCAAAAACTGCTACTAATGAAAAAATTATTGCCTGGCTTATTGGCCATTATCCTAATCTCTTCATGTAAAAATGAATCTAAACCCGAACCTATTATTGTGAATTACCCCAAAACAAACAAAGTTGATACCATAGACACTTATTTTGGAACAGAAGTTAAAGATGCCTACCGTTGGTTAGAGGATGATAGAAGTACAGAAACAGAAGCTTGGGTTAAAGACCAAAATAAGACCACTTTTGGTTATTTAGAAAAAATACCTTTTCGAAAAGATTTAAAGAATAGGCTTGAAAAATTATGGAATTATGAAAAACTAGGTTCTCCCCGAAAAAGAGGAGACTACACCTATTTCTATAAAAATGATGGGTTACAAAACCAATATGTCGTCTATAGAGCAAAAGGTAATGAAGAGCCAGAAGTATTTCTAGACCCTAATACTTTTTCAGAAGATGGCACAACCTCCTTAGCTGGCTTAACATTTACCAAAGACGGCTCATTAGCTGCCTATCTTATCTCAGAAGGTGGTAGCGACTGGCGTAAAGCGATTGTACTTAACGCCGAAACCAAGGAAATTATGGAAGATACCTTGGTAGATATAAAATTCAGCGGAATTTCATGGCGAGGTAATGATGGTTTTTATTATTCTAGTTATGATAAACCAAAAGGTAGTGAGCTTTCTGCAAAGACAGATCAACATAAGTTGTACTACCACAAATTAGGAACTCTTCAAAAAACAGATGCTCTTGTTTATGGAGGAACTCCCTTAGAAAAACATCGATATGTTGGCGGTAGTGTTACAGAAGATAATAAATATTTAGTGATTAGCGCATCGATTTCTACGTCGGGAAACAAGCTATTTATACAAGATCTCGAAGACCCAAATGGTCTGCTTATTCCCGTAGTTGAAGACACAAAATCAGATAATTATGTAATAGACAATGTTGGGTCAAAACTGTATATAGTTACCGATAGAAATGCTCCCAACAAAAAGATAGTTACTGTTGATGCCAAAAATCCGGAGTCAGAGCATTGGGTAGGTTTTATTCCTGAAACAGATAATGTGCTTAGTCCGAATATCGGTGGCGGTTACTTTTTTACCGAATATATGGTTGATGCCATCTCGAAAGTATTTCAATATGATTATGAAGGCAAACTGGTGCGTGAGGTTCAATTGCCAGGTTTAGGTTCTGCAAGTGGTTTTGGCGGCGAAAAAGAAGACAAGGAATTCTATTTTTCCTTCACCAATTATAACACTCCGGGATCCACCTACAAATACGCTATTGAAAGCGGTAAATATGAACTGTATTGGAAACCAGAAATCGATTTCAATCCAGAAGGTTATGAGTCTAAACAAGTATTTTATCCTTCTAAAGATGGCACTAAAATACCCATGATTATTACTTATAAAAAAGGTGTAGAACTGAATGGTAAAAACCCTACTATATTATATGGTTATGGCGGATTCAATGTTAGCCTTACTCCTTCTTTCAGTATTACCAATGCCGTATGGATGGAACAAGGCGGTGTTTATGCCGTTCCAAATTTACGCGGTGGTGGTGAGTATGGTAAAAAATGGCATGATGCGGGTATCAAGACCAAAAAGCAAAACGTATTCGATGATTTTATTGCAGCAGCTGAATATTTGATTTCGAATAAATATACTTCCAAAGAATACCTCGCTATTAGAGGCGGTTCTAATGGCGGACTATTAGTGGGCGCCGCTATGACCCAAAGACCCGATTTAATGCAAGTGGCCTTGCCCGCTGTTGGTGTTATGGATATGTTACGCTATCATACATTTACGGCTGGTGCCGGATGGGCGTATGATTATGGTACGGCAGAAGATGATAAAGAGATGTTCGAATATTTAAAAGGGTATTCCCCTGTTCATAATGTTAAGGCCGGAACCTCTTATCCTGCTACATTAGTAACTACTGGAGATCATGATGATCGCGTAGTGCCCGCACATAGTTTTAAATTTGCTGCAGAATTACAAGAAAAACAGGTAGGTGCAAACCCAACCCTAATTCGTATAGAAACCAATGCAGGCCATGGTGCCGGAACACCTGTAAGCAAAACAATTGAGCAATATGCCGACATATTTGGCTTTACCCTATTTAATATGGGATATAAAGAATTACCAAACAAAAGTGTATTAAAAGATTTTAAAGAGTAAAACCATTTCATTATCAATAAATTATTGAAAAATCCGTTTCAAATAGAAGCGGATTTTTCAATTTTGCAATTCAAAGAATAAATACATGTTACGAGTAGAAAATCTTTCTTTTTCTTATGATAGGCTTCAAGTTTTAGAATCTATTGATTTAAGGATTCAACGCGGAGAGCATGTCGCCATAATTGGAGAAAGTGGGTGCGGTAAAAGTACTTTACTTAAACTCCTTTATGGGTTGATGGACTTGGAGCAAGGTGAAATTTACTGGGACGATGAGCAAATTCTAGGCCCTGCTTACAACTTAGTACCAGGAGCTCCATTTATGAAATACCTTTCTCAAGATTTTGATTTGATGCCCTTTATTTCCGTTGCTGAAAATATCAGTCAATACCTATCTGTTTTCTATCCAGAAGAACTTAAGGAAAGAACTCAAGAGCTTCTAGAAATGATTGAGCTTACGGAGTTTGCTGACAAAAAGGTAAAAACCCTAAGCGGTGGTCAACAGCAACGAGTTGCCCTTGCGAGGGTTTTGGCTCAAAAACCAGAAGTTTTACTCTTAGATGAACCTTTCGGGCATATCGACAATTTTCTTAAAAATAGCCTACGACGAAATATTTTCAATTACTTAAAAGAAAATAGAATTACCACCATTGTTGCAACACATGATGTAAACGATGTATTACCATTTGCTGATCGCGCTGTTGTTTTAAGAGACAAAGAAATAATTGCGAGGGCTAGGCCGATGGAACTTTACAAAAATCCGAAGAGCTTATATGTGGCATCCCTTTTTGGTGAAGCAAGTTTGATTTCTATAGATGTACTTAAAACCTATGCAAATACGAAACGAAAAATTATCGTGTATACGCATGAGTTTAGAGTATCACCGTCTTCAGGTTTAAAGGTTACTGTTGAAAAAGCATATCCTATGGGTAGTCACTTTTTAACCGAAAGTAGAAGTACCGATAATGAAGTCATCTTTTTTAATGCTAACCAACTGCTACCAAAGGGTAAAGAGGTGTTTTTAAACGTGGCTATTGAAACTATCAATCAGCGTATCCAAGAAGCCGATTCAATCTAAAAAAAGATAAAGCTTACATTAACATTATTGAAAAACAAGTCATCTCTAATACACAGTTTTTCGTTGAAAAGTAGGAACATTTGTTTTTAATTACTTTTGTAAAAATCCTATTTTGAATCAAGACCAAATTAGTACTGAATTACAGTTTAAGGCTATTAGAAGTAGTGGCCCTGGTGGTCAGCATGCAAATAAGGTTTCCTCTAAAGTAGAACTCTCTTTTGAATTAAATACTTCTAATGGACTTACCGAACGAGAAAAGAAAAGAATTCAATTAAAACTTGATAGCAAATTAACCAATGACAGCGTGTTGATTTTACAATGTGATGAATCACGAAGTCAACACCAAAACAAACAATTGGTAATCAAACGATTTTTTAAATTACTTGAAAAATCTTTAATAGTACCAAAGCCTAGAAAAAAAAGCAAACCAACCAGGTCGTCGATTGAAAAAAGATTGAAGGGCAAAAAAATAGCCTCTCTTAAAAAACTGAATCGAAGTAAACCAGAGCTTTAACCCACACGGTTTATCAACGTGCCAATGCCATCTATTGAAATAACAACCTCGTCACCAATCTCTAATGTAAAATCGCTTGACGGTATAATACCTGTGCCGGTCATTAATAAACTACCATTAGGAAACGTACATTCTCTATAAAGGTATTCTACAATATCTACTAGTTTTCGTTTTATTTGGTCAATACCAATATTTTTTTTAAATACGTTTTTCCCTGCCCTATTGATGGTCAAACTTATTTTAGTGTTCGTTGGCAAGGGTTCGTTGGTTAGCAATACACAAGGGCCTAGTGCAGCACAACCATCATAGGTTTTAGCCTGCGGTAAATACAACGGGTTCTCCCCCTCAATACTTCTAGAACTCATATCGTTACCTATGGTGTATCCTACAATTTTACCATTAGATGTAATGACTAAGGTTAATTCTGGTTCGGGAACATTCCACGTTGAGTCTTTTCGAATTCGAACAATACCTTCATTACCCACCGTACGGTGGGCCGTAGCTTTGAAAAATAATTCTGGACGATCAGCCTCATAAACTTTAGCGTAGAAACTACTTCCCCCAGATTCTTTAGATTCCTCTTCCCTTCCTAATTTACTATTATAATAAGTGACACCACTTGCCCAAATTTCTTGACTTTGAACAGGAGCTTTTAGTTCGTTTTCTAAAATAGAACTGGCATCCTTAATTCTATTGCTCTCATTTAGTTTTGACTGGGTATTAGCGATAATGCCATCATCGTTAATAAACTCGTCCCAATTTTCTTGTTCAAGTAGGTGGAATCTAGATTCATTCTCTATTAGAATTCCACTTTTAGTATTATATACTTTCATATTATATGCGTTTATGCAAAGATTGAATAAAAGATAAAAACGGTAATAGCGCCTGTAAGTCCAAGTAAACCACTTCCCAAACTAAATAATCGATATCCTGTTTTCACATTCATACCGCTCATTTGGGTTACGACCCAAAAGAAACTATCGTTGGCATGAGAAACAACGGCTGATCCCGCACCGATTACGATTACAACCAAGGCTTTTTGTATTTCAGAATCAAAACCAAGTGATGACATCATGGGCATAATGATAGATGCTGTAGTCACTAAAGCCACTGTTGAAGAACCTTGGGCTGTTTTTATAGCTGCCGCCAAAACAAAAGGCAAGAATATACCCATATTATATTCAGTTAGGGTTTGTCCTAAAATATCAGCAATACCTGAATTCTGTAAAATTTTTCCAAATATCCCGCCTGCTCCTGTTATCAAAATTATTGATGCGGCATCCTTAATTGCTTTACCTACCCACCCAGAAGATGATAGCATATCATAATTTAACTTCTTGGGTAATAATAGACATAATAAAATACCAATTAACAAGGATATTACCGGCTCTCCTACAAAATTTATGAAGTCTATAAAACCGTTATCCAATCCTGTTCTTGTTGGATTTAAAACTGATTTCAATACAATAAGTACAATCGGAACAAGAATTGGAATGGAGGATTTAAGCGCTCCTGGAGAATCTTTTATTTCCTTTTCGGCTATTAATACATCTTCAACATCTGGCTCTATATACGTTTTTGAAGCATATTTCTTCGCGAAAATAATCCCAACAATCAAAGCTACTAAACTAGTGGGAAAACCAAAGGCAATGACCAACCCCAAATCTGCGTCCAATATTCCTGCAGCTGCAATGGGCCCAGGTGTTGGTGGCACCATAGTATGAGAAGCCATTAGACCCAAACCTAAGGCTATTGCCGGCCCTGCAATCGATATTTTTGCTTTCTTAGAAAGGCTTTTGTTCAACGGATGCAACAGCATAAAACCGCTATCTGCAAAAACAGGAATTGACACGATATAACCAATAATACCCATAGCCGTAGGCACTCTTTTGCTTCCAATAATTTTCAACACCTTCTCTGCTATTGCGAAAGCGCCTCCGGTATTCTCTAAAAATGCCCCTATGATGACTCCAAGAACAATTATCAAACCTATTTTTCCCAATGTTCCACCAAAACCTTCATTTATAGATACTATAATATCGGCATAAGGCATGCCAGCAAAAATTCCATATAAAATAGAAATAATGAAGAGCGCTAAAAAAGCATGTATTTTCAGCTTAGTCGTTAATATGATGATGGCAATAACTGCAATTATTAAATAGAATATTTCCATAGTTTAATGTAAATCTCGTTCTACTTTTGACCCTGAACCACCTACAAGGAAATCTAAATCAGCTCCTTTATCGGCTTGTTCTACATGATCAATATACATTTTAACATATCCTCGTTTAGCTAACGGTTCTGGGGCAACCCATTCTTTTTTTCGTTTAATTAACTCTTCTAATTCAACATCAAGATGCAGTGAACGTTTTTCCACATTCAATTCTATCATGTCACCATTTTTCACAAATGCTAACGTTCCACCAACCGTAGATTCTGGAGATACATGAAGAATAACCGTTCCCGCAGCTGTTCCGCTCATTCGCCCATCTGAAATGCGAATAATATCAGTTATTCCTTTTGCTAATAGTTTTTTAGGAAGGTCAACATTACCCACTTCCGGCATTCCTGGATATCCTTTTGGACCAACACCCTTAAGAACAATCACACTATTCTCATCAATTTCTAAATTTGGGTCGTCAATCCGCTCATGGTAGTCTTCCATACTTTCAAATACAACCGCTTCACCACGATGCTTCATCAATTTTGGTGTAGCTGCCGAGGGTTTAATAACGGCTCCATTTTCACATAAATTCCCTTTTAATACGGCAATTCCCGCTTTTTCCTGAAAAGGATGTTCCAAAGCTGCAATAACATCTCTGTCATAACATACTTCACTTTCGTAATTATCTGTAATTTTCTTACCATTAACAGTAATGGTCTCATCATGTAACAATGGTTTCAATTCTTTCATGACCACTGGCAATCCGCCTGCATAAAAGAAGTCTTCCATTAAATATTTTCCAGACGGTTTTAAATTTACAAGCAAAGGCACTTTACTGCCTACAATATCAAAATCCTCTAAATTTAATTTCACTCCTATTCTACCTGCAATTGCTGTTAAATGAATTATAAGATTTGTTGAGCCACCTACGGCAGCATTGGTTACAATCGAATTCTCAAACGCTTTTCTAGTTAATATTTTAGAAAGTTTTAAATCTTCCTTTACCATTTCTACAATTCGCCTTCCAGATAATTGAGCGAATAATTTTTTTCTTGAATCAACTGCAGGTATTGAAGAAAAGCCTGGTAATGTTAACCCTAAAGCTTCACACATAGTAGCCATAGTTGAAGCGGTACCCATGGTATTGCAATGCCCAATACTTCTAGCAACACAAACTTCTGCTTCTTTAATATCTTCTGCTGAATATCCTCCAATCTCTTGGCGCTCTTTTATCATCCAGTTCATAGAACCAGAACCTATCTTCTCTCCTCTAAAACGACCTGTTAACATAGGCCCGCCAGGAACAACAATGGTAGGTAGATCTACACTACACGCGCCCATTATTGTGGAAGGTGTGGTTTTATCACATCCTGTCAATAAAACGATTCCGTCTAATGGATTGGCGCGAATGGATTCTTCTGTATCCATACTCGCTAAATTGCGAAATAACATGGTAGTGGGTTTCATAATAGTCTCGCCTAAAGACATTACTGGAAACTCTAAAGGAAATCCGCCTGCTTCTAAAATTCCTCTTTTTACAACCTCAGCAAAATCTCGAAGGTGGCCATTACATGGTGTTAGTTCAGACCAGGTATTACAAATTCCTATTACTGGTTTCCCTTCAAAATAATCATCGGGATATCCTTGATTTCTTAACCAAGATCGGTGAACAAAACCCATTTTATCGTTACCACCAAACCACTCGCTACTTCGTAATTTTCTTTTCTTATCCATATTATTAATTAGGCAAAAAAAGATATGCCGGCTTTAAGATAGCCAAATATTTTATACGAAATATTATTGAATTGTTAGTATCGTTGAGGTTTTGCCATTAAAATGAAAAGTGTCTCCGATAGCCTTACCGTAAATCAATTTTCCGATTGGAGTAGCGGCAGATATACAATACACAGAATTGGTCGAATTTTTATACTCTCCTGCAGATATCGCTATATAATATGCGAAGGAATCGGTCATTACCAAGTTTCCCAAACCAACCAATTGGGAGTTCCTGTCTTTTGGCACTTTAGAAAGAAGTTGTTGTGTTTTTTCTAATTCTGATAATTGCTGACCCAGTTTTTCGCGCTCTAATTGAATCATTGCCCTGCCAGTTTCATGCTTATCACCCGCACTACTTTTTGTTTCTGATGTTAGCGCAGTTTCAAGTTCTTTTATCTGCCTCTGTATTCTTCCTAGCCTCTCTGCCACAAATTGCCCACAATAATTGTAAGCTTCATTCTTTAAGGTATCGAATTCTTCAATTTTCTTCAACGTGGTATAAATCTGCTAATTTATAAATCAAGTAATTTACCATTTGATGGTCTGCATCGCCAGATTGTATCATTCTTAGGATAGCACCTTCATTTTCAATTTTAAAATAATCTAAATCACCCGAACGGTCCTCACTAAAAATATTCCAAGACTTTAGCCCACTCAACATCGCTTTATGAGCTTCATATTTTTTAGTGATTTCATGCTCTTGCTTTTTACTAATTGATATAGACAATTCATCGTCTTGCAATAATTTATAATCTGCAGAAATACGGGCATCTGCTTTCTCTGCTTCGGTAATTATTTTAAAATATGCCTTTGATACCAGAGCCTGGTACCGGTCTTCAAAACCAGCTTCTATTTTTGCATCATTGGCTAGTAAAACCTCGTTATCATTACTAGCATATAACGCTTCTGTATTTTCAGTATTGTTTGCACGCAAAGACTCTTGCCATGCTTGAGATTTTATCAATTCTTTCCACACTTTAGCATATTCGCGCTGGTAGTGCGTTTGTGACGCACCGCATCCTAAAATGCACATAACCACTAACACAGCTAACATTTTACCCGTGGCACTCCTTTGTGTCAATTCTTTCATATAGTATTCAATGCTATTACAAACCATATTAGTAGTCTACTGTTCTAGGTAAACCGATACATTAATCCGGGTAATAGATAAGCCAAGGGGATGTACAATTTAAAAATAAAATCAAGAGAATACGTGTCTTTCGGATAAGATTTAAAAAAACAAGTTAAAAGGAATACAAGCTATTTGAAAATACTTGCCAACTGCTTGCCTATTGTTGTCCCTATGGCAATTCCCATACCCCCCAAACGCACTCCACAAGCCACATTTTCGGTAAGTTGTTTTATAATTGGTTTTTTTTGTTGGCCAACGCCCATAATTCCACTCCAACTATAATCGATTTCAAATTCATTATTAGGCAGAATAACTGTTTTTAATAATTCTTTAAGTTTGTCTTCAACCAAGTTGGTAGTTCCAAAATCGTAGGTCTCCTCTCTCTTAAAATCTAAATTTCTACCACCCCCAAAAAGTACACGATTACCCACATTTCGAAAATAATAATAGCCTTCATCTAAATGGAATGTTCCTTTGATAGATAAATTAGGAATAGGTTTCGTAATAAGAACTTGCGCCCTCGCTGGGCTTACTTTTTCTGGAAGCAATTGTGAAGCAAAACCATTTGTGGCTATCAATAGCTTACTGGTTTGAAACTCGAAATCATTTGCGCAAATTGTAACCTTGTTGCCAGACTCTTTATACGAATCGACCTTAGTAGCATTTAATATGGTGATTCCTTTTTTCAATGCTAACTGCAACAAGGATTTCATCATCTCTCCCGTATTGATTTGACCTTCGTAAACTTGGGAGATATATTCGTTTTTAATACCCTTAAAATGAAATTGGTTTGGTGCGGTTTCAAAAGCATCCTCCTTAAAAATAGGTCGCAATAAATTATTTATCTCAATTATATTCTTGCGACAATGTTGATAAAGTTCCTCGTCTCTTTCTAAAAAAAGTTCGTGTCCTCCATGTTTTTCAAAACCAATTGATGAATCTCCTAATAGACTACGTAGCGCCTGAATACCTTTCCATCTATCACTAACTAAATTTACGACCTCTTGCTCTGAATGTGTTTTTAGGTCGGATAAAATTTCTGAAATACTGCCAAAACAAGCAAACCCTGCATTCTTCGTACTAGCGCCTTGTGGTAAGGTGCCTTTTTCCAAAACCAATATACGGGCTTGTGGAAAGTTATTTTTTAATTCTATGGCACAGTTTAAACCAACAATGCCGCTGCCGATTATGGTAAAATCAATATTCGAAAACCAAGATTTGCGCTCCCAGTAGCTAAGGTTCATATTCAATTTGTCTTTTAAATTATAATCCTAGTGAATCCATGGCATTTTCTTCATACCTGCTATCTTCCGCAGGATATCGAAGTGATTGTTCAAATTTACCAGATTGTTTCGCTAACGACCATATTAAACTTTCACCAGCATATTCTGACTTTGGTTGCTTTTCAAATACTTCATCTTGATAAGCTTCTTTAGCGTTAATAATGGTCCACCCTTTTTTCTTGAAATCCTTAATTAAATCTCCTAAGAATAAAGCAGATGTTAAATTATGATGGAGTAAAAGGGTGTGATTAATATGTCTCTTATTAATTTGATATGAAAGCTTTTCATAATAATTAGCCCTATCTATCAAATGCTGTATATAGAATTTCTTAAACTTATCTATTTTGGTATTTTCAATGCCAACTGCATTTATACGGTTAATTAAACGTTGATTTATATACCAATCAGATGCATCAATTGTAACATATCCATTCTTATAATTGTTATCTATAAGTACGTTTCGGATACTATCTACTTTTGCTTTACTTGCTCCCTCTTTCAAATATGGAAATCGAAACAACTTGACCCAGTTACTCAGTTTTGAAATAATAGAATCCGTTTGTATTAGTTCGTTTTTAAATAGTTGAACATTGTTTTTTTGAGAATTGAAATTAGGGTGGGTGAAGGTGTGATTTGCTATATTATGTCCTTTATCATTCCAACTATTCAATAAATTCTGGCCTTTTTTATTTAATTTGTTCTTTCCCGTTACAAAGAACACAGCTTTTAAATTTTCATTTTCAAGATGCGATAATATCATACTGTTCCATTCCTCAAATTTAATACCAGCTATATCTGATGTAATTCCATCATCGAAAGTAAAACTTATTGTTGGTCTTGAAACTCCTACTTCTTTATCTTCTCTAGATGAGATATCTGGCTTTTCAGATGATATATTTTTACATCCAAATAAAAGGACAATTAGAATAAATGCAATTGGTAGAATTCTTGTCATTAATATGAATCTATCAGTTTTGATGATACAGTTTGGATTTAAAGATACTTAAACACCTTAAGAGTAACATTGTTTAAGAGACAAGTATAAGAATAAAAAAACTCCAACATTGCTGTTGGAGTTTTGTGTTAATCTTCCTTGGGTGGATTCATTTTCCAATTATTCATAAAGGCTGTTGTATAATTTCCAGCCAAATAATCTGGATGGTCCATTAACTGCCTATGAAAAGGAATCGTAGTTTTTACACCTTCTATTACAAACTCGTCAAGTGCACGCTTCATTTTATTGATTGCTTCTTCCCTTGTTTGGGCTGTCGTTATCAACTTTGCAATCATAGAATCATAATTCGGCGGTATACTATACCCACTATATACATGCGTATCCATACGAACTCCATGACCTCCTGGTATATGTAAGGTGGTAATCCTACCTGGTGACGGTCTAAAGTTATTATAAGGATCCTCTGCATTAATTCTACATTCTATAGAGTGTAGTTTTGGAAGGTAATTTTTACCTGAAATAGGCACACCAGCAGCCACTAAAATTTGCTCACGAATTAAATCGTAATCTATTACTTGCTCAGTAATAGGGTGCTCTACTTGAATACGGGTATTCATTTCCATGAAATAGAACTTACGGTGTTTGTCAACCAAAAATTCTATAGTCCCAGCTCCTTCATACTTAATATACTCTGCAGCCTTAACCGCAGCTTCCCCCATTGCTTCCCGTAATTTATCGGTCATAAATGGCGACGGAGTTTCTTCTGTTAGTTTTTGATGGCGTCTTTGTATAGAACAATCTCTTTCAGAAAGGTGACATGCTTTCCCATATTGATCACCAACGATTTGAATTTCTATATGCCTTGGCTCTTCTATCAATTTTTCCATGTACATAGCGCCATTTCCAAAGGCAGCAGTAGCTTCATTAACCGCACTATCAAAAAGCTCTTCCATTTTGTCTTCAGAAAATACAGCACGCATACCTTTACCACCGCCACCTGCAGTAGCTTTGATCATTACCGGATAGCCCATTTTCTTAGCTATCTTTTTGGCATCTGCAACATCTTTTAAAAGACCTTCTGAACCAGGTACGCAAGGTACGCCAGCTTCTTTCATGGTTTGTTTGGCCGTGGCCTTATCTCCCATTTTGTCAATTTGATCCCCAGAAGCTCCAATAAATTTTATCTCGTGCTCTGCACAAATACGTGAGAACTTCGAATTTTCTGATAGAAAACCATAACCTGGGTGAATGGCATCTGCATTTGTGATTTCTGCAGCAGCAATTATATTCGGAATCTTTAAATAGGATTCGCTACTTGCAGCTGGCCCAATACAAACAGCTTCATCTGCAAAACGCACATGCAAGCTTTCCTCATCGGCCTTACTATAAACAGCAACGGTTTTAATACCCATTTCCTTACAGGTACGAATAACACGTAAAGCGATTTCTCCCCTATTTGCAATCAGTATTTTTTTAAACATCTTTAAAATTTTAAGTTCTAGGTTCGACATGATTCTTACATACCATTCTAACAATAGTATCTAACAATTACTACTCAAAATTTAGTTAAGAAGGATCTACCAAAAATAATGGTTGATCAAACTCTACTGGTGAAGAATCGTCTACTAATATTTTAACGATAGTTCCTGAAACTTCAGATTCGATATCATTGAACAATTTCATCGCTTCAATAACACAAAGTACGTCACCATTACCTATAGTATCACCAACCTCAACAAAAACTGGTTTGTCTGGAGAAGGTTTTCTGTAGAAAGTACCAATGATAGGTGACTTGATTGTAATATATTTTTCGTCTTCCGACTTCTTTTTTTCAGCTTCAGCAGCGCTATTTATTGCTGCTTGTTGCTGCTCTGTTTGTGCTGGTGCTGACATTGCTTGCTGCGCCATTGGCATCGTATGCACATAGGTAGGTTCAGAATTACCATTCCCAAGGCTTCCAGTACGGATTGTGATTTTAATATCATCCGTCTCCAATTTTACCTCGCTTGCACCAGATTTAGCCACAAACTTGATAAGGCTTTGAATCTCTTTAATATCCATATTTATATAAGTTATGTTGGTAGTTGTTCGTTAATTATATGCCCATTTTAAATAAATGGAACCCCATGTAAATCCGCCACCAAAGGCAGCAAATACTAAGTTATCTCCTTTTTTAAGCTGTTTTTCGTAATCAAATAATAAAAGCGGTAATGTTGCAGACGTAGTGTTGCCATAACGCTGAATATTCATCATTACTTTTGAATCATCTATTCCCATTCTTCTTGCAGTAGCATCAATAATACGTTTGTTTGCTTGATGCGGTACCAGCCACTTAACATCCTTTTCAGTTAAATCATTTCTTGTCATGATTTTGGCGGCCACATCTGCCATATTCGAAACTGCAAATTTAAAAACCGTTTTTCCTTCCTGAAAAATAAAATGCTTTCTATTCTGAACACTTTCTATAGTGGCAGGCATTATAGAGCCACCACCTTCCATGCCTAAAAACTTTCTTCCATTACCATCTGCTCTTAAATATTCGTCTTGCAAACCTAATCCTTCAGTATTTGGTTCAAAAAGAACAGCACCGGCACCATCCCCAAAAATAATGCAGGTAGTGCGATCGGTATAATCTATAATTGACGACATTTTATCTGCACCAATCAATAAAACCTTTTTATAACGACCCGTTTCTATATGACCAGCTACGGCCGACATGCCAAATAAGAAACTTGAACAAGCCGCTAATAAATCATATGCAAATGCATTAACCGCTCCAATTTCAGAAGCAACAAAAGCTGCCGTTGAAGCTACCATACTATCTGGAGTTGCAGTCGCGACAATTATCAAATCTATTTCTGCTGCATCAAGACCTTTCTTTTTCATAAGATCTTGAGCTGCTTTAATCGCTAAATATGATGTGCCCTCCCCTTCTTCTTTCTTTAATACTCTTCTTTCCTTTATACCGGTTCTTGTGGTAATCCATTCGTCATTGGTATCAACCAAATCCTCAAGCATTTTATTCGTCATTACAAATTGGGGAACATAGCCTCCTACCGCGGTTATAGCTGCTGTAATTTTGGTCATACTTTATTTGCTTTCTTGTAAAAAACTTAAAAAACGAGTCAAAAGTCATGAAAAATAATGATTTTCAGCGACTTTTCTCTTAAAGTTATCTGGTATTTGAAAATTTCCCATTATTGAACAAATAACATTTTACTCTTAAGTCATGTGTACGACGAAGAGATAATAAACAAATTGGGCTAAAAAAAACTCCCTACTTCTTACGAAGTGGGAGCTATGTATCATTTAAAAAAGTCTTAAGCTTCTGCTTCTTCAGTTTTATCAACTAAAACTTGACCTCTATAGTGTAATTTACCTTCGTGCCAGTGAGCTCTATGGTACAAGTGCATTTCTCCTGTTGAGGAATCCTTGGCCAAAGTAGGTGCTACTGCCTTATAATGTGTTCTTCTCTTGTCTCTCCTTGTTTTGGAAATTTTTCTTTTAGGATGTGCCATTTAAACCTTATTTATCCGTTAATAGTTTCTTTAATTCATCCCAACGGGGATCGTTTTCTTCTTTGTTTGATCTTTTCTCTTTTGGTTGAAGCTCTTTTAACCTGTCTAACACTTCAGATTCTAAAGTGCCATCTTCAATACCAGGATGAATTCTTTTTTGCGGAACTGCTAATACAAGCATTTCGTACACATACTGTGTAATGTTCAACTCATGTTCACGGTGAGGAAGAATAAGGATTTCAATATCCTCGTCATTATATTCTTCACCAAATTTAACAACCAAATGCAAACCTGCATCTATTGGTTGATCAAAAGGCTCACTCGTAATGTCGCAATTGACATTTACCGTGCCTGATGCCTCCATATCAACCTCTAACATCGTACTGGTTTTATTCAGTACAACATCTAAATTGATGTTGGCAGCATTGAACTCATCGTATCCAAAAGAATCAAAGAACGTATTATCAATCTGGTAATTAAAGTTGTGTTTTCCTTGCTTCAATCCTGAGAAAGGAATATTAAACTCCTTTTGCTTCATCACGTACACACTTAATTTAACAATATCGACCCATAAAAGGCGGGTGCAAAGATACTATTTTTTTAATAAAAGGCAATAGTTATCAACTATTTATCTTTATAACTTTTTTGGCTTATAAAAATACTAGCGTTCTCTTTTTAAACGCTGCTTTTTTAAGACATCTTGTGTAAGCTCTTGATACTCGGTTCTGTTCTTGAAAATTTTTAAAGCCATAAACACGGCCTCTTTAAACGAACTTTCGTCAGCCACACCCTTTCCTGCAATTTCATATGCAGTACCGTGGTCCGGTGATGTTCTTACCTTATCTAGACCAGCTGTAAAATTAACACCTTGACCGAAAGAAATTGTTTTAAAAGGAATTAATCCTTGATCATGGTATGCCGCTAAAATAGCATCGAACTTTTTGTATCCATCAGAGCCAAAGAAACTATCTGCAGAATATGGTCCGTAGACCAAGTGCCCCATATCCGACATTTCACGAATAACTGGCTTCAAAATTTCATCATCTTCTTTGCCAATTACTCCATTATCTCCACTATGCGGATTTATACCGAGTAAAGCAATTTTAGGCTTACGAATTCGAAAATCCATCATAAGCGATTTTTCGATGGTATTGATTTTGTCGCGAATTAATCTTGGAATTATTGCTGCAGAAACATCCTTTACAGCAACGTGGTCTGTCAGCAACCCTACCTTTAATGTATCAGTAACCATGAACATTAAACTTTCTCCTTTAAGTTCTTGCGCCAAATAATCTGTATGCCCAGGAAATTTAAATTCTTCTGATTGAATATTGTTCTTATTGATAGGGGCAGTAACCAATACATCAATGTCTCCTTTCTTAAGAGCCTCAACAGCTGCTTTTAAAGATTTGATAGCATATGTACCGCCTTCTTCTGTAGATTGCCCAAATTCGATTTTAGGAATCTCTTTCCAGACGTTTACGATATTAATTTTATTGTCAATTGCCTTAGAAGCATCTGGCACTCCATTAAATACGATATTAAGTCCCAATTCCTTCATTTGATAGGAAACGGTTTTATTAGAAGCAAAGATTATAGGTGTGCAAAAATCTAACATTCTACTATCTTCAAATGTTTTCAACGCCACCTCACAGCCTATTCCATTTAAGTCTCCTATAGAGATGCCTAACCTTATTTTACTATTTTCCTCCATGATAATCTGTACCTTTGTACTCAATTTTGAATACCCAAAATTACTTAAATTAAACGACACATGTTCACTGGAATTATTGAAACGTTAGGTAAGGTAACCTCTCTTGAGGCAAAAGGTGGCAACTTAGATATAACTATAGAATCTAACCTTACTTCAGAACTTAAAATAGATCAGAGTGTAGCTCATAATGGCGTTTGTTTGACCGTTGTAAGCTTAACCGACACTACATATACCGTGACTGCAATTGCAGAAACCTTAAAGAAAACCAATCTTAAAAGTCTAAAAACTAACGACTCTATTAATTTAGAGCGGGCAATGATTTTGGGGTCTAGGCTAGATGGCCATATCGTACAAGGACATGTAGATCAAACCGGAGAATGTACTGATGTACGCGAAGATAATGGTAGTTGGATATTTTCTTTTACATATGATTCGGCAACTGGCAACCCTACTATAGAAAAAGGTTCTATTACTATCGACGGCACAAGTTTAACGGTTGTCAATTCTGGCAAGAACACCTTTGAAGTAGCCATTATACCTTATACCTATGAACATACTCGTTTCAACACCTATAAAGTTGGAACCGTTGTCAATTTAGAATTTGATGTAATTGGTAAATATGTGGCAAAATTGATGGGTAATAAGTAAGAACTACTTTTCAAAGAAACTTATTGAAGAGCCAATCCAAGTTTCATCTACTTGATGAGAAACATTAATCATTTCTCCTTTACTCATTCGAGTAAGATTTATAACAGGCGTTAACTTATTCTCCTCATCGCTCCAAACATATAGCATACGTAATTCTACTTTTGAGTTTTTAGGCGTATTCGTCTTGATCAATGGCGCATATTGAACCTTTTGCTGTAAAATATAATTTTGTTTATCTGATATGACATTGATAGTCTCTTGATTAGGATGTAAATCAACACCCTGACCTGCAAATGAAAACAAAGGTTTCAAAACAAATTTATTTAAGTCTAAATCGGCCGGAAAATCAGATAAATAATATGATTTCGGAATATTCTTATGCTTCAACATAGGCATAATACATTTCGAAATCATAAAAAACCAATCTGGGTGTGTAACCCATTCCACATCTAAATCATCATTCAGGTTGAAATTAGTTTTTAAGTCTTTCAGACGTTCCAATTCATCATAAATAACCCTATTGTAAATTCTGTGAATAGGTGTTTTGGTTCCATCTTTCATGTAGAACAATTTTTTTCCTTCCTTCAAAACTTTAGTCATACAGACAATTTCTATACCTAAGGCTTTTTTGGTCGACCAGAAATCAATTCTTGTTTTTTGCTTTTCAGGAAAAAGTTCCAATAAAATTACATTTTCGGGCTTTTCATCACCTAGAATTACCTTCCTTACTTTTTCGGTATAGCTTTGCTTATCTAGGCCATTCAAATAATAATCAAAGCCTTCTTTTGGCATATTAGGATAATACTGCATAAAAGCCTCTCCTAAAAAAGGTTGATAAAAAAATAATGTAGGGAAAGCCTGTAACTCTATTAATTGAGGAGTGATACCGCCATTACCATCTTCACAAAGTCCAAAATCTATAGCCAAAAAATGGGGATTACCCATTGGCGCTGGAGACTGAAGTTCTGCAGGAATAAACTTTCTGCGAATTTCAGAAAAATCAATTTTCCATAATTGAGAAATAATGGAATCGCAAGCTTCTTCCACTTCTTTTTTGACAGCCTTACTTATAAAAACCGGTGTTTCAGAAATTCTAAAGGCACTAGGTTCTTTAAAAGTATCTACTATATGCCCTAACAAATTTTTATAGTACACTTCTTTATAAGTGGCATTAAACTCTTCCCTAATTTTCGGTATCATACAGTTTGTAGTTTTTGGCTATCGATAGCTTCTGCAGCTAATTTTAAAAAGGTTGGGATTAGGGTTTTATTGGTTTTCCAGATTTTCGCTTTGTCATCAAGCTGCGTTATCATTTCAAGGTATTTTTTCTTGCCATGTCTTTTTACTATCTGATTCCTTTTTTCTTCCTTTCCAAAATAACGGAGCATTCCCTCAGCATCTGCTTCTGGATGAAATTGCACGCCAAATATTTCATTGGAAAAACGAATTGCCATTACTGCACGCTCTAACGGAACATTTGGCCGAATTTTCTCTCTACACAACACTTTACCATCTAATGTGTCTAATTTCCATTCCTTCGGCCCCACCACTTGATAGTCCCTCGAATCTACCGCATAAAAAGGGTCGTTCAAATCTTTGAATAAAACCTCCTGTTCACCACTTTTGGTTTTGTAAATCGGAAAAATACCGAATGATGTAGACCTTCTTTTGGTAACCCTTGCCACATCCCAATGCAGGCAAGCCAATTGAAATGAATGACAGATTAAAAAAGCATGTTTTTTCTGAGCATTAGATAGATTATGGGATAAGATTGAATCTAAAAATTCGAAATATTTAATTTCCCACTCTGCACCTGTTTTCAAAGGTGAACCTGGCCCGCCAGACGATACAAAAATGTCATATTCATTTAAATCTGGAAGTTCCTGTCCGTTTCTTACTTCAAAAATATCATACCGGCCCTTAACTCCATCTTGTGTTAAAAATTCACCCATAAGCGTGGTGATGCATCGCATACCTTCGTTGGGTTGACCTGCATTCATATCCAATACCGCAATATTATAATTCCCCTTCATTTCATCTAACTAAAAATGGTTCCAAAACAAATGCTATTTTGGAAACGTATATACTATTTAACTTTATTAAAGTCCTTTTCTTGTTTGATCTACGATATACTTTGTAACCTCTACCAAATCATTGGTTTCATTAAAAACTTGTAGTTGCCTATCTGCACCAGTACCTGCTTCCAGTATTTGGTACACATAATTAACTTCAGACCGGCAACCTAACTCGTCAACAACATCGTCTATAAATTCTAACAGTTCACTCATAAGCTTAGCGAAAGGAACCTCTTCTTCTTTGCCAAAATCTATCAACTTTGATTCAATACCCCATCGAGCAGCCCGCCATTTATTTTCATTCAATAACAATCGTCTATAGTTTTTAAAGTTCTGATTCTTGCGGTTCATCTTGTACAACTTGGCTACCAAACATTGCATTAACGCTGCAATACAGGTTACCTCATCTACAGTCATTACAACATCGCATATTCTAAATTCAATGGTTGGATAAAAAGGGTGTAATCGTATATCCCACCAAATTTTCTTGCTATTATCCAAACAATTGGTCTTCACTAAAATATCCACGAACTTATCATACTCAGCCACACTAGCAAAAAAAGGAGGTATGCCTGTTCTTGGAAATTTGTCGAATACTTTACTTCGATATGATTTGAAGCCTGTATTACGACCTTCCCAAAAAGGCGAGTTTGTAGATAATGCATATAGGTGTGGCAAAAAATACCGAACCGTGTTCAAAATTTCCAAACCTTCTTCCCTACTCGGTATGCCTACGTGTACGTGCATGCCAAAAATAAGATTACCCCTAGCTACGTCTGCCATTTCTTGGATAATAGCATCATATCTTGGATTAGGGGTTATCAATTGTTGATCCCATTTAGAAAATGGGTGCGTTCCAGCAGCTGCAACTTTTAGTCCTTCATCATCTGCTAGTTTAATGACCTGTTGTCTTAGGTATGAAACCTCATCCCTCACCTGATGAATGTTTTCACAGATATTGGTGCCCATCTCAACCATAGACTGATGCATTTCTTCCTTTATTCGTTCTTGAAGTAGAACCTTACCATCGTCAATAATTTTCGACATTTGTGAACGTAATCTATACGTATCACTATCTAAAACTTGAAATTCTTCTTCAATACCTAAGGTAAATTTATGCATGTAATTACAGTTGATTCTTAAAGTTATTTGCCACTATTCTACTACTTCTTCGGTTTTGCCGGTGCTTTGGTTTTGGCAGGAGCTTTGGTTTTGGCAGGAGCTTTCTTCACTGCAGTTTTAACGGCAGTTTTTTTAGCCTCTGCAGCTGTTTTTAAGTTAACCTTACCTACTTTTGGTTTCACCGGAGCTATTGAATTTCTTACAAAACCTCCCCATGAAGAATTATTTTGGTTTGGTTTGTGCTCTTTGGCTTTTTCAATAGCATACTTCGCAGAATGTTCAACAATCCAATCAAAATTTTCTTGGCCAACCGAATTTATATCGGCATCTGGTGCTGGGTTACAAAAGTCAATTGCATAAGGCACACCATCACGTACTGCAAACTCAACAGTATTGAAATCATACCCTAAAGCCTGATTTAGTCTCAATGTATAGTCATGTACCGTTTTTAATAGTTTCTTACGAGCTTCGCCAGTTGCTTTAATATCGCTTACATAACGTTCGTGAAAAGGCTTTCTTGGGTCATATGGCATAATATGTACATACTTCTGCCCTAAACAATAGACTCTAAAGTAATCATCGAAAACAATTTCTTCCTGTAGCATCATTACTAGCTGCTCAGTCTCTTTATGTGCTTCAAAAAGTTGTTCTGAGTTTTCTACTCTATACACGCTTTTCCATCCGCCACCATCGTGAGGTTTCATATAAGCTGGGAAACCAATATAATCGAACATATATTCCCAGTCCAATGGAACTTTAAGATTTCGGAAAGACGTTTCTGAAGTATTATCAGGTCTAGCATTTGAAGGCAAAAGCACAGTTTTAGGCACTGGTATTCCCATTTCCATTGATAAACAATTATTGAAGAACTTCTCGTCGGCACTCCACCAAAATGGATTATTAATAACTGCCGTACCCATCAATGATGCATTTTTTAAATACGCACGATAAAATGGTACTTCTTGAGATATTCGGTCAAAAATTACGCTATACCCATAATCAATGCCTTGTTGTACCTTATCTATTTGAACTGCCTCAGCAATAATTTTGCCTTTGCCTAATTCATTAACCTTATCTATAAATGCCCATGGAAAGGTGTCTTCCATTCCGAATAATATTCCTACTTTTTTTATCATTTTATTTTATGTGTTTTAATTTTTTGCCTCCTTTAATATACGATATTTGATTGGTTTTGGTTTGGACAACACCCAAAATTGAAAGTATATTTCAATTGAAGTAGGCGCCTAGATACTCGGGGAACATCATTTTCCACAATGGCCAATCATGGTCCATCCATTTTTTCTCATCATACCAATGAGCAATTCCCTTACCTTTTAATATGGCCGACATATTTCTATTTTTATCCAAACAAATATCCCAATCAGAAGTGCCAAGCACAATTTGCATATGGTCATATTTCCAACCTTCCTCATGTAACATATATTCATCTGGACAGTTATAATAAATTCGCATATCATCAGATTGAGGAGCCATGGAACGTATGTTAAATGCTGCGCTCATTCCTATATAATGAGAAATCAAATCTGGAAATCTGAACGCTGTATTGGCTGCGTGAAAACCTCCAAAACTAACCCCAGACACACCAATACGATGTGTATTACACTCTTTTTGTATATACGGTATTAATTCATTCTTAAGAAACTGCATATACAATTCGTAATTATGAATTTTGGTGCCAGAATCCATATAATCATCATAGAAAGACATCATATCAATGGTCTCTACATTATATATTTTCACTTTACCTTCATCAATAAAATTCATTACTGAACCTACCAAACCGAAATCTGTATTTTGTGTAAATTGACCTCCCGATGAGGGGAACATTAATATCGGATGACCCCAATGACCCGTAACCTCAAGATTAATATTTCTATTTAAGGTGTTGGAATAATATTGTATGTGTTCTACTTTCGCCATGTATTAAGATAAATAAAATGTTTAATAATCAACGTTTTAAGGGCGGCAAATGTAATTTATTTTGAAATATCACGACATATATTTTTACGGATACTTATACTTGCATTTTTATACTAAGAATACATGCAGTTTCAACTAGAGACCATTACTATTAAAGGAAGTTATTTTTCTATAAACCTAAATCGTTTAGTGCTTTTTCGAGTTGTAGCTCCACAAGATTATTTGAAATCTACTAGCGACTTTTCGGTATTACTAATGAATGATGGGCAAGACTTTGAAGCAATGAAACTTGAACATAGCTTATCTCAAGCTTTTTCTTCAAAAATAATGAAGCCTTTTATTTATGTTGGACTTTCTTGTAATGAAAATCGTATTCATGAATATGGGACTGCCTCGACTGCAGATTTTAAAGGAAGAGGCGGACAGGCATTAAAATACTCTAAATTCATTACTGAAGAATTCGTTCCTTTTCTAAAGCAAGAATTCAAAACTTCTACAGATTTTAATGAATGGGTCTATTGCGGTATGTCTCTCGGTGGTTTATCGGCATTCGATATTGTTTACAATCAAAGTTCTCTATTTGGAAAAGTCGGCGTATTTAGCGGATCATTTTGGTGGCGTAAAAAACCTTATGTAAAAAATGACCTAAAAGACCGTAGTAGAATTGCTCTAGAAGTCGTAAAAAATGGTGCATACGCTGAACATTTGAAATTCTGGTTTCAATGTGGCTCATTAGACGAAACTGCGGACCGAAACCACAATGGGATAATCGATGCTATTGAAGACACCTTAGATGTGATAAAGGAGCTTAAAACTAAAGGATACTCTTATCCTGGTGATATAACCTATGTTCAAGTTGAAGGTGGAAAACACGACCTACCTACTTGGGGAAAGGTATTTCCACAGTTTATCACTTGGGCATTGACCAAAAACTAAACCTTTATGAATATCTTTCTTTGATATAGGAAATAGCCGACGAAGCCATAAAAGGAGACCACACTTAGACCGTACAAGAGAGACGATGTTTCTAGCGCTAGAAAATCATGGACATATACTTTTTGAAATAACCACCCATGTAAAGAGGTTTCTCCTACTTTAATTTGACCCATTATTTTACTGATAAAACTAGATAAGAAGTAGATGACAATTGCATTTGCACCAGCATAACGAAACACAGAACCGAATTCTATTTTCTTTACATCGGTTAAATAATAAATGAGGGCAAGAACGAGGTTCGCCCAGCCGGCGGTAACCAACACAAAACTACTTGTCCAAAGTGCTTTATTAATTGGAAATACGATATCCCAAATATGGCCGATGATTAATAAACTTCCACCAAGGCCCATCAATATTGTTGCCTTCTTTGCATGTTTAGAGGTGAGTATTAAACCCGTAAAAACACCCAATAGAGCACTTGCAATTGAAGGTATTGTACTCAATAATCCTTCTGGGTCATAGTCAGCTTTATAATTATGTGAACCGAACACTTGTACATCAAGCCAATTCGCCAAATTATTTGGCGCTCTATCTAAGGTTGACGCAATTCCTTCTACAGGAACAAATGTCATTAAGAGCCAATAGCCTATTAATAAGATAGCTGTTACCCCAATTAATTTTTTCCAATCAAGATTGATAAATAAAATAGCAGCAAAGAAAAATACGACCCCTATTCGTTGCAATACACCAGGAAATCGAATGTCCTGAAAATTCTTAAAAAACGGAAAATGGATAATAAAGGCACCAAGAAAAACACCTAAGGCAATTAATTTCAAGGTCCTAATTCCTATTTTCTTATATACTTCTGCATTAGCTTTTCTACCCTTATAAGAAAAAGCTATTGAGGTACCTACTATAAACAAAAAGAAAGGAAAAACTAAATCTGTTGGTGTATACCCATGCCAATCGGCATGCAGAAATGGACCATAAACATTTGACCATGTTCCTGGTGTATTCACTAAAACCATTAGCAAAATAGTTGCTCCTCTAAAAATGTCAACTGATAATATTCTTTCCTTTACCATTATAACTTTATAAGAGATTATCTTTTAATCGATTCCAAGCTTTTATCAACAGTACTCCAGAAATAACTGAAACAATTGTCAAAACTATAGCTTGTGTGGTTCTGCCATAAATCCAATATCCTGTAGCAAACATAATAGAATAAATTAAAACAATACCAATTAGCATTGCAGTAATACCGGCTGGTACACTCCATTTTTCTCCTGTATTCACAATTTCTTCATTCTCAATTTCCGCTTTCTTAACCACCTTTCGCCATCCCGGTCCTCCTGGTTGGGTTTTTCTGTAAAATGATCGCAGCGTTGCGTCGCTTTCAGGTGGTGTTAATACCGTAACCAACATCCAAATTGCCGTTGTAACAACCACTATAAAAGGATAGTTTGCCCATTCTGGAAACACTCCAGTACCAGCGGCAAAAAGAAAGTCGCCTAAGCTAGTTTTAGCCAAAGAAATAACCAGAATTCCAGAAGCGAACATTGCTGTAATTTCACTCCACGCATTTATTCTCCACCAAAACCAGCGAAGTATAAACACCAAACCTGTTCCGGCTCCAAACTGTATCAACAAATCAAATACCTCAAATGCATTCTGTAGGGTAAGCGCAAATAATGCACTCAATACCATAAGAACTACGGTAGAAATTCTACCAACGGCCACCATTTGTTTTTCGGTTGCATTGGGATTAATCTGCCTCTTATAAAAATCAAAAACAATATAAGATGAGCCCCAATTTAATTGTGTAGATATGGTACTCATATATGCTGCTATCAAAGATGCCAAGACCAATCCTAACAAACCACTTGGTAATTTGGTAAGCATAGCGGAATAGGCTAAATCATGCCCTAATTTACTTTCCTCAACATTAGGAAAGGCCTCGGCAATACTAGCAATATCAGGATACACTACCAACGATGCTAACGCCACCAAAATCCATGGCCAAGGTCGTAAGGCATAATGCATGATATTGAAAAAGAATGTTGCTCCTATTGCATGATTTTCGTCTTTTGCCGCTAACATACGTTGTGCTATATAACCCCCACCACCTGGCTCTGCACCTGGGTACCAAGAGCTCCACCATTGCACTGCAATTGGAATAATAAACAGCATGATAAGTACTTCCGTATTGTCAAAATCGGGTAGAATATTAAGCTTGCCTACTACATTTTCATTAGCCATTAAAGCTTCAATTCCACCAACCTCTGGAATATTCACCAAATAATATGCTGCACCTATTGCACCTGCCATGGCAACAAAAAATAACAAAAAATCTGTATAAACAACCCCTTTAAATCCACCAAGGGCGCTAAAAATAACAGTTATTAATCCTGCACTCACTACAGTTTCCCATGGCTCAAGCCCCAACATAATTCCTCCTATCTTAATAGCCGCTAGGGTAACAGAGGCCATCGTGATAATGTTAAATAACGCGCCAAGGTATAAAGCTCTAAATTTTCGCAAAAAACTGGCAGGTTTGCCACCGTATCTCATTTCATAAAACTCAAGATCTGTATTTACATTCGACTTACGCCATAATTTAGCATATACAAATACCGTTAGCATCCCTGTAATTAAAAAACACCACCATACCCAATTCCCTGAAACTCCTTTGGTACGAACAATATCTGTAACCAAATTAGGGGTGTCTGTTGAAAATGTTGTCGCGACCATAGAAAGTCCCAATAACCACCAAGGCATTGTACGGCCAGAAAGAAAAAATTCTGTAGAATTTTTACCTGATTTTTTTGATACGTAAACGCCTATGCCTAATACAAGGGAAAAGAACACTATGATAAAAGTATAGTCTAAAGTACTGAGTTCCATAAATTGGTTTTAGGTTGATTGTTAAAGATATGTTATTTTCGGATAATTTTAAATCTAATACGCTAAACGTACTACGTGCTACTATCAATGACTTCTGAAATCACCCCAACAGCTTGGATTCTTGCTTACGGGGCAGCATTTATTATCGGACTCTCAAAAGCTGGCATAAAAGGTGTCGCTGTTATGAACGTAACACTAATGGCCTTAGCCTTTGGCGCAAAAGAATCGACCGGTATGGTAGTTCCCTTGCTTATTTTGGCTGATATTTTTGCTGTAATTTATTACAATAGACATACGCAATGGAAGTACGTTTTTAAAGTACTGCCTTGGATGATTCTAGGGGTATTGATTGGTGTAGTAATCGGAAAAGATTTACCCGAAAAATTCTTTAAAATTGGCATGTCTGTTATTATTATCACTACTGTTTTTATGATGTATTGGTGGGATCGTAAAAAGATAAAAACAGTACCCACCCACTGGGCCTTTGCAAGTTCTATTGGTACAATAGCAGGTATAACAACAATGGTCGGTAATTTGGCAGGTGCTTTTTCGAATATCTATTTCTTGGCCATTAGATTACCAAAAAACCATTTTATCGGTACTGCAGCTTGGTTGTTTCTCATTATAAACATTATTAAACTACCGTTTCATTTTTTCGTTTGGGAGACGATTTCCTTTGAATCATTATCATTAAACCTTATGCTTCTTCCAGGAATATTGCTTGGCTTTTTTGTAGGGGTTAGATTTATCAAATTAATTAAAGAAGCTTTTTTTAGAAAGATGATTCTAGTCTTAACTGCAGTTGGGGCAGTTCTTATCATATTTAGCTAATACCCATATTCACTTTATGAATACATTTTAAAGGCTAAAATTGAATACCGTCTATTTAAAATAGATTCGGGTTAATCTTTATAGGGAATAAAAAATATTTTTATCTCCCTAATCTAGAAATCCGTAATCAAATGAATATCATTGGAAATTTCATAAAAGGGGTCATTAATGTAACTGATAAAATTACTGGTGATGACAACCCTATTGAAGAGCAGAAAGAAGTACTCAAAAACCTACTACAATCTGGGAAAGACACTTCATTTGGCAAGGCTTACGGGTTTGATAGCATTTTAGAAAATGAGGATATTCAGACAATCTTTAAACTCAATGTTCCATATTTTGACTACAATGAAATCAATGTTAAATGGTGGCATAAATTACACGAAGACCAAACGGATGTAACTTGGCCTGGTAGTCCAGATTATTTTGCGCTAAGTTCAGGAACTACAGGCAAATCTAGTAAGCGAATACCCGTTACAGACGAAATGATAGATTCTATCAAGCAAGCTGGCATTAAACAAGTATTAGCACTTTCTAATTTTGATTTGCCTGCAGATTTTTTTGAGACCGGAATATTAATGCTCGGTAGTTCTACTGATTTAATTGAAAATAACGACCATCTTGAAGGTGAAATTAGCGGTATTAGCGCTAGTAATATTCCCTCCTGGTTTAGCGGTTATTACAAGCCTGGAAAAGAAATCGCTAAAATTGAAGATTGGGATGATAGGGTTGCCAAAATTGCCGAAAAAGCTCCCGATTGGAATATTGGCGCACTTAGTGGCATTCCTTCTTGGATAGAATTAATGCTAAAAGAAGTCATCAAAAAACACAACCTCAACAACATTCACGATATATGGCCGAACCTTCAGGTATATACTTCTGGCGGAGTAGCATTTAGGCCTTATGAAAAGAGTTTTAATGCTTTAATGGGTAAGCCTGTTGCCGTTATTGACACCTATTTAGCTTCTGAAGGTTTCATTGCTTTTCAAAGTCGACCAGAAACTGATGCTATGAAACTCGTAACCGATAATGGAATTTACTTTGAGTTTGTGCCTTTTAATCCTGATTACATTTTAGATGATGGTTCTCTCTCACAAGACGCGCCATCTCTTTCACTTTCCGAAGTTGAAAAAGGTCAGAATTATGTGTTGATTATTAGTACCGTTAGTGGTGCTTGGCGATACTTAATTGGTGATACTGTCGAATTTACTGACGTAGATCGTGCTGAAATTAAAATAACAGGACGCACCAAATTTTTCTTAAATACAGTCGGCTCACAATTATCCGTTAACAAATTAGATGATGCTTTAAAAGATATTATGGAATCTTTCGATATGGAAATACCAGAATATACCCTTTGTGCAAAAAAATATGAAGATGGATTCTATCATACTTGGTATTTAGGCACAACCTCAAAACAAGATTCTAAAGAGGTAGCAAAAAAGTTAGACGTATCGTTAAAAGCTGCCAACAAAAATTATAAGGTTGCTCGGTCTAAAGCATTAAAAGGAGTGAAAGTTTTTATGGTTGATCCAGAAATATTTTATACTTGGAATAACAGAAACAAAAAGAAAGGTGGTCAGGTAAAAATGGAACGAGTGATGAAGGAGGAAAAATTTGCCGAGTGGGAAGATTTTGTTAAGAAACAAAACTAACGCACTCCCTTAATCTTTTAAATCCGTATCACGCTCATCCACTAAAATCATAATTTCCTCTGGTGATAAATAAAAGTTTTTGATGCGGTCTACATACTTTTGTGTTAGGCCTGCTTTTTTAAGTATAAACTCCTTAGTTGCCAAAATATACGTTTCCATACCGTGTGTTACTGCATAAGAATCAGCTCTACGCTCAGCACCACGAATATATTTTTTAGAGGTTAGATAGCTGATACCAAAACCAATTAAGTTGAGACCACTTCTTTGTTTAAAATCCATTACATGGCCTAATTCATGACCCAACCAACCTATCATAATTTTAGAGGGTATATCTTTTGTATAATAAACTGTGTCTGCAATTTTTATACGTTCACTTATCAAGATTTTATATGACCTATTATTCTTTGATTTAAATACACTTGAAAATTTAGGCTGCGCCTGCATAGTAGATTTCTTAATGTGTTTTTTAAATTTAAACTCAATTGTGGTGTTAGCTAATTCAGGATAATGTGATAAGGCAATTCTTGCCTCTGATTCTATTACATCAGGAATTATATGTTGTGCGAAAGCAACCATTTGTATGTTTAAAATTATAAGAAATAAATAGTTCAAATCAATTCGAAATAAAGTTGTTATTAAAGCAAAGGACTAAAGAATTTGGCAAGACCTTCTAAAAACTTACTTAATGGAGAACGTTTTCTAAAGGCATCAAGGTCTAGCTTTATGTCAACGGTACAATGCCGTAAAAACAATTCTTCAATTTGTGTCGCTTTAATTTGGTCGTAAAGAATAACATTGGTCTCAAAATTATGCTCAAAGCTTCTGTAGTCGAAATTTCCTGACCCAACCGACGCTATTTCACCATCAATGATAATGACCTTACTATGAGAAAAATCTGGTCGTAAATAAATATTAGCACCCACCTCTAACAAACTGTCAAAAGTTGAAAACATACTGTACTGCGCAAGAAGAGAATCTGATTTTTTGGGGGTAAGCAACGTAACTTTTACTCCACTTAACCCTGCAATTCGCAACGCCTCTAAAACAGGCTCTCCAGGTATAAAATATGGGTTTGCAATACAAATACTTTTTGTAGCGATATTAATCATGGCTAGATATTGCTGCATAATGGCAGGATATCTGGAATCTGGTCCACTTGAAATAATTTGGGCGATTGTATCTCCAGAGGGTTCAACTTTAGGAAAGTACTTGTCTTGAAGTAATAGCTCTTCTTTACCCGCAAAATGGTAATCTTTAACGAATACTCGCTGTAAACTATTCACTGCAGGGCCTTCTATACGCAAGTGCAAATCTTGCCATATTCCTAAATCTGAAACAGCTTTCATGTATTTGTCAGAAACATTGAATCCGCCAGTAAATCCTATTTTACCATCAACAATTACAATTTTTCTATGATTTCTATAATTTAAGGTAAACAAGAGATTCCCGAATCTAATTGGCATAGTGGAAAATGCTTTAACTCCTATCTCCTTAAAACGCTTTACCACTTTGCCACGCATAGAATTACTGCCCAGCGAATCATATAACATTCTAATTTCTACTCCTTCTTTAACCTTTTTCTGAAACAGCTCATAAAAATGGTCTAATAGCATACCTTCTTCTAAAATATAGTATTGAAGATGAATAAATTCTTTAGCCTCTTCAATTGCTTTGAAAATTGCACCAAAAGTTTCTTCGCCACTATTCAATAGTGTTATATCATTACCTTCATAAGGGGCGAAATAACTATTATTTCTAATGAGTGATGCTAATTTATCATCCTTATAATCGTCAAACTTATGTACACTTTGCTCACCACCTTTTAGCTCTTTATAGGTTTCAGAATACAACCTTCTCTTTTCTGTTTGTTTTAATTTGAATAGCTTAAACTTTCTTCTGTTAATGCCAAATAGATAATACAAAAGCGGTCCAATAAAAGGCAAAATTATTACAGACAATGACCAACTTATCATCTTTGTAGCCCTTGAACCATTGAAAATTATATTGACAATACTCCATAATGTTACCGATATATAAGCAAGCCAAAAGATAGTATTCATCGGGTTATTTTTTGTTTAACAACAAGGTACCATAAATTGAATAAGCATTGCTTTTTTAAACCTTTCAAGATACTTTTCATTTGAAACGAGTTAATTACTACATGAAGAACGGACTACTTTTAAAAAAAAAGTGATGGGAGTAATTGCCAAGGATAAAAAACAGATAACCCTTTATTATAGTTCGAAAAATTCATTAGGCAAACAACTCAATGCTTATGTCGAATCTTCAGATAAAAAACATTTAACGATTGATATCTCCAAGACTAATGTTACCGGCACACAATGGGCCGAATTAGCTGATGGTCTTGGTAAAAATCTTTCTGATTTAGTGAATACCGAGCACCCAGATTTTAAGACTACCTATGGTGAAGATGATATCAATTTAGATGATGGTGATTGGCTAAAAGTTTTAGATAAAAACCCTAGCTTTCTCAAAAATGCTATCATTATAAAAGGCAAAGAGTTTCTTGAATTGAAAAGTGCTTCAGATTTTAAACAATATATGGAGCCCGATAGTGCAGGCATAGAAAAGACTAATAAAACGGACTAAATCTATATCCTCTTTACCATTGAATATTATCGTTAACATGTGGTTTAAAATTTTTATAATTTTAAAAGGTTAAGTTAAACCCAACGGTCATGACCCGATTTCTCAAATGGTTTTTAGTACTCATCGTATTCTTCATCGGAGCTTACATGGTTGCAGAATGGAAAATGAAAAAGGAAGTAGTAGTTTTTCTAACCCAGAAGGTTCCAGACCATATCGATTTTTCTTATGACAGGCTTTACATTAATCTTTTTAAAGGTGGTTTAGAATTTGATAAAGTAGAGGTCAAAAGTCTTGGAAGGCAAACATCATCCTGTGAAATTATAATCAATGCCGATAATTTATCGATAAGCGGCTTCAGTTATTGGAAAATATTCTTCGAGAAATCGATTTACTTAAAAAATCTTACCCTTTCTAAACCACGCCTAAATTTCAAGACTTGCCCTAAAGATTCGAACAAGGCCGATGCTACAAAACCTAACCCTATCAATCTTTTAAAAGAGATTTTCATTGAAGAGCTAATTTTCGATTCTGGTATAGTTGAAGTTTTTGATTCTAATAATGAAAAAGAACTTTTATCCGTTAAGTCTATCGACTTAAATTTAAAAAATGTAGCGACCGACCCACAGAAAATTAAGAAGTATGTGCCTTTCACTTTTTCAGAATACGCAATAACGATTCAGCACGTAGAAGCTCCTATAGGTAAGTTTGAAGTATTGGAAATGGAAACTATGGAGTTAGATAACTCGTCTATACACATTACCGACATTTCATTGTCTACTGCCTTTTCCAAATTAGAGTTGAGTAAAAAAATAACCTATCAAAGAGACCACCTCACACTAGATATTCCAGAAATTACGATTGAAAATCATAATTACATTGTATCAAACGACTCTCTTCAGGTCAACTTTAAATCACTACTACTAAATTCACCTGTTTTAGAAGTATATCGTGACAAATCAAGGTTAGAAGATTTTAACAGAAGACCATTATACGCTGAATTGTTCAGAGAGCTTCCGTTCAAAGTAGATATTGATTCTGTATTAATTAAGCAAGGAATGGTGCGCTACGAAGAAAATTTACCTAACGATGAAAGAGCTGGTATTCTAAGTTTTGAAAAGTTAGATGCCTCAATAAGTAACTTTTCAAATTTAACAGCGAACAAAGAAAATCTTAAAATAAAGATGGATGCCGATTTAATGGGAACGGGTAATTTTAACCTTGATTGGGAGTTTAATGTTCAAGAAACACGAAATGCATTCGTAATATCTGGAGGATTATTCAATTTCAATACCGCAAACTTGAATGATTTTTTAATTCCTAATCTTAGAACAAAAACCACAGGCACTATCGACCAACTCTATTTTACTATTTCTGGTGATGAATATACCGCTACTGGTGATATTAAAATGAATTATGAAGATTTCACGTTTCAATTGTTAAATAAGGAAAGAAATGGCGTAAAGAAAGTACTCTCTTTTATTGGAAACTTACTTATTAATGATGGTTCAAAGGCAGATTCGGAAGGTTATAGGTATGGAAATATCGCAACAGAGCGCACAAAGAATAAATCATTCTTCAATTATTTATGGATAAATTTACAAGACGGACTAATAGATGTATTAACAGGGAATGGTAAGAAAAAGTAATCAATAGCTTGGTTAAATCAAAAAAGCCGGATAGTTGAACTACCTGGCTTTTCTCTTCATAACAATTTTTTATACTAATTATCGTCAGTTGCGTCTTCGACAGCATCTTCTACTTCTTCTGCTCCTTCTTCAATCCCATCACCAACATCTTCAATACCTTCTTCTATTTTCTCTCCTGTTGTTTTTTCTTCTCTACAGCTCATCGCGAAACTAATCGTCATAAGTGCAAAGACAAACATAAATATTGATTTTCTCATATTACAGATTTTAATTAATTAGGTGAATATTTCAATGATTAAGTGCTACAAAACTTCTTTCCTCTTAACTGTTTAAACAAAGTTGCTACTATAAAGTGAAAAGCCTTGGTTGTAAAAAAATAAATATTAACCCATCTGCTATTATACTTGCAATTATTTGATGATTTTTATTTCTAAATCTGATAAAGAACTAAATTTCATGAAACATCCTCTTTTTACATTTTTCATAAAGCCTATTTTAAATGGATTACAATTTTATTGGGACGGCGACAGTGAAAATTGATATAATAGATACCTTTCGACACAACTTTTTTACGATAAGTTATGAAAGGATCACCGATGTTAATATGTAAACCCTACATAAGTGGTTCTACAGAATTTATGAGCGAAACCGACTTTGAGTTAAGCTCAAAAATAATCTTACATTACGGTAGAGAAATCACTTTGACCAAAGTTGAAAATAGTATAAAATTATTTGGTGAAGACTTAATCGTTGCTCATAAGCTTTTGAAAAATAAAATTAGAATGAGTGAATACTTGCTCTTAACTGAAGGCTTAACCGACTACTATAAAGAGAATAATTTAGATAATCAGTTCGATTGGGGTTCATTAAAGTAAAATTCTACAGCATATGATCATTTTGGGGAAATAAACTAATCTTATAATAACTTAAAGCCACTGGTTAAATAACCTCATTTTACTTAGCGTTAAATAGTGTTAATGGGTCGACAAAAATCGCTTATGAGTCAATAAAACATGCCTGAGGCAATTACCTTTATAGTAGAATCAAAAAACATATTATAATGAGTTATTTAGATATTAAATCGAAAGACATAGAACCAATCGTAAAGGAATTAAACACTTTATTGGCAGATTACAATTTATATTATCAAAACTTAAGAGGTTACCATTGGAATGTTTCAGGTAAGAACTTTTTCGACCTACACATTAAGTTTGAAGAGTTGTATACCGACGCAAGAATTAAAATTGATGAAATCGCAGAACGTATTTTAACTTTAAGACATAACCCAACAAGTGAGTTTTCGAAGTATTTTGAAATGTCTTCTATTAAGGAAACTTCTTCGCTTATATCAGATACTGAAATGGTAAAGCATATTCTTGACCAACACGAGATTTTGCTTAAACAGATGAGTAAAGTGGTGAAAAAAGCAGAATCTGCTGGTGATGAAGGTACAATCGATATGATTGGTGGTTACATTGGAAGTATCGAAAAAGTAAGTTGGATGCTTGATGCCTGGACAAAAGAATAACTATTTAATAAACGTATATAAAAAAAACCTCTCATATGAGAGGTTTTTTTTATATACAGATTGCTAAAAAGCCCATTGTATTTAAATACTACTACTTGACTATTTTACGCATTAAATAAAGCATGCCAAATTTCTTTGCCGCAGAAAATGCTGTAGACACCCAATTATAAGGGCTCAAATCTTCCTGAACATCTTGTTTTAATCCTTTAAGCTCCTCTAAAGCAATTTCACGCTCTAACTTTAAACGTTTTAAATTATACTCTATTTCGTCAAAATTCTTATACATAATTCTTTAGCTAAAAAATTTAACCGATAGTTTTTTCACAAGCATATTATCTATCTTTCTTCTAAAAATATACGCTATAATCAATAGAACAATAAACAAGGCTCCGGCAATTAAACATGCACCTACCATGCTTTCAAGTATATTTCCTAAATAAATAATACCTGCAACAGTTAAGAATATAAGTGCCAAAAAAGCAAGACCACCTATAACTGCCATTTTCAGCAGCATACCGGTGGTCATTGTCAATTGTTGAAACACTTTTAGCCTATAATACTCTTGAGTTTTCTTATAGTATACCTCGCCTACGTCAATAGCTTTATTAGAGGTTTCGTTAAGTGAATCAATAATTCCCATTTATACTGTTTTCTGTAATTTCTTATTTTTTGACTTCAACTCAGCCAATTTCTTCTCTAAAGTTGAAATTACATCTTCAGTCTTATAACTTAAATCAGAAACTAAAGACTCTACTCGTGTGTCTAACGTTTCTCTCTCGTCTGAAACTCTTGTTGCAACTCTATTTTTTAAATCAATTGCACTTTCTGTAAAATTATCTCTAGTGGCAGCTGCTTGATCCGCTATTAATTTTCTTGTATTCTCACCTTTATCCGGTGCATAAAGAATTCCTAATGCTGCTCCTATAGCAGAACCTGCAATGATAGCTAGTAATGTATTTCCGCTGTTGTTCATCTTAATAAGTTTATGATTAAATTTTTTCTTAAATAACGTAGAATCAACTTCTACCATTACAAAGGTCATCTATTTTTCTATTATGGCTTAACTCTAAACCAAGAAATATTAACCGTAATAATGGCCTAAAAGGGTTAAGAATAAAATGAACCGAATTAATGAAACACGACCTTATCTTATAAATTTGCTTCATGAAAGATATTCAATCAAAAAACCCATATAACGGCGATATATTATAAACGTATTCTAAAGATACGGAAAGTACTATTACTACCAAATTAGATAAGGCATTGTCCATACAGACTTCATGGGCCAACATGCCAAAACAGGAAAGATCCGAACTACTTACCAAAGTAGCAGATTTACTTTTAGACAGAAAAGTGGAATATGCCGAGCTAATACCAAAAGAAATGGGTAAACCTATTTTACAAAGTATTTCAGAAATAGAAAAATGCCCATTGGTACGCTTGTCAAAATCTTTGTTCGCATAAAATGGAAATGGCACTTTCAAGAGGAATAATCGGGGAACAGCATATGGAAGCAAAAGTTGCCTGCCCATTACACAAAAACACCTTCTCTTTGAAAACGGGTAAAAATTTGAATGGAAGTTTAGATGCAATTGCAACGTATCCTGTAAAAATAGAAGATGGCTTTGTGTATGTTGGCTTTTCTGAATAGCTTTGACCAAAGACTAAAGGAATGGCGACGACGGATAAATTATTACTTGCTTTTCAGCATTTTGATGCGGCCAATAAACAAGATCCAAATACCGAAGTTTTTGAGGGTGCGACCTATCCTAAAGAAGTACTTTATGGAATTCGAATGACAGAACGTTTGAATGAATTCGACCCTAATGCATCAGAACCATTGCGCCTTACCGCCCGTTGTCAACATATTTGTAGATGGGAAATAGCACGAGAATCTTATGATATGAACCGTGAGGGATACCTAAGATGGCGGCAAGATTTGAAAAAATTTCATGCTAAAAAAGCATCCGCTATTTTACAAGACGTGGGTTACGATCAACAAACTATAGACAAGGTTACCTTTTTATTAGAGAAAAAACAGCTTAAGAATAATGAGGCCACGCAGTGTTTAGAAGATGTGATTTGTTTGGTTTTTTTACAGTATTATTTTGAGCCCTTTGCACTAAAGCATCCGGAGGGTAAAACCATTGATATTCTTCAAAAAACATGGCGAAAAATGTCTATAAAAGGTCAAGAGGTAGCTCTTAAGTTACCATTGTCAAAATTTGCCTCAGAATTAATTTTCAAAGCTTTAGGTCAATAAAGATATCCAAGATTTAAAGTTGATTACATAAATAAAATGCCCTATGGAAAGGAATGAGCTTTACCCAGTTTTTTTAAAAGTATCTAACCTTCATATTTTAATAGTTGGCGGAGGCAATGTTGCCCTTGAGAAATTGACTTTCTTGTTAAAATCAAGTCCGAATGCTCAGGTTGAAATGGTCTCGCCCATGTTCAGGGAAGAAACGATTAACCTAGCCAATAAATTCAATATTAAAATGAATGTGGCACCTTATAATGCATCTTATTTAAAAGGCAAGCATATGGCAATAGCAACAACCGATATTGTTGCAGTAAATGAGCAAGTATACCATGATTGTCGAGAAAAACAAATTCTTGTAAACGTTGCTGACAATCCGCCATTTTGCGATTTCTATATGGGTGGCATTGTAACAAAAGGCAATGTAAAAGTGGCTATCTCTACCAACGGACAATCACCTACTACTGCTAAACGATTACGACAATTTTTTGAAGATGTGATACCAGAAAATATCGATGATCTTGTAAAAAACCTCAACGAATATCGAAAGACCATAAAAGGTGATTTTGAGGAAAAAGTAGAAACACTAAATGAGTTTACTAAAGGGCTAGTGAACAAGAAAAAGGACTGATAGCTAGCCTTTTTATTTATAACAGGTAATCGCTTAAGAATTTCTTTAGATAGGGAGTTTAAATTTATAGTTATGAAAATTCTAATCGTAGAAGACGAAAAAGCTCTGCTGCAATCTATCGCCAGTTATTTGGAGAAAGATGGGAATGTATGCGAGACCGCATCTACCTATGAAGATGCTCTTTATAAAATTGACCTTTACGAATACGACTTGTTAGTTTTAGATATTAATTTGATAAATGGTAGTGGTTTAGACATTCTCCATTTATTAAAGAAAAATAAAAAAGAAACCGCTACCATTATAATTTCTGCGAATAACTCCTTAGACGATAAGTTAAAAGGGCTCGATTTAGGGGCAGATGATTACCTGACAAAGCCTTTTCATTTGGCCGAATTGAACTCAAGAATTAAAGCAGTACTACGAAGAGGAAAATTTGGGGGCACAGAACGGTTAGAGTTTAATGAAATCTTAATTGATACTAGATCAAGAACCTCTTATATTAAAGATAAAGCAATGTCGCTTACTCGTAAAGAATATGATTTGCTTTTGTTTTTCATCACCAATAAAGGAAGGGTTCTTTCTAAAGAAATTATTGCCGAGCATTTATGGGGTGATCATAGTGATATGGTCGATAATTACGATTTTATCTATGTTCACATTAACAACCTTCGCAAAAAATTGACCGATGCCGGTGCAAAATATATTAAAACCGCCTATGGTAGCGGTTATAAATTTATGGAAGACTAACTAATGGCCGAACCGACGAAGAAGATAAAATTACTGCGAAAGACCTCTAAAACATTTCTATGGATTAGTCTTATTTTAATGGTTTTCAGTACTATCGGGCTTTATTTTTATGTTCGAAATCTTTTACAAAATGAGGTAGAAGAAGAACTTAGATCCACTGAAGCACGCATTGAAAGTTCAATTTCTGGGAACAATCCTATTTATCAACTAGCGCCTATGGTTGAAGTGGAAACCGTTTCTAATCTAGGGGCTGAACATTTGAAGGATACATTGATTTTTGACCCTTCTCAAAATGAAATAGAAGAGTTTCGTGAGCTAATCACCTTTTCTAAAATTAATGACCAAAATTACCGCATAACGGTACGTGCACTTATTGTAGAATCGGAAGATATTTTGATTGCCGTAGTAATTTCGTATCTCATTGTCATTTTGTTCGTGTTCATTTTCCTTTTCTATTTGAATAAATCAAGAACTGAAAAATTATGGAATCCGTTTTTTAAGAATTTGGAACAGATGAAGCTTTTTTCATTGACTTCTGAAACTCCGATATCATTAATGGACAGTGACATTTTAGAGTTTTCTGAACTCAATACAGAAATAACCATGTTGACAGATAAAGTTCGCGCAGATTATAAAAACCTGAAACAATTTACAGAAGATGTTTCCCATGAACTTCAAACTCCTTTGGCTATAATTCAGGCTAAAGTAGATACCATTATAAATGGCGAGGCCCTTAATGATTTACAATTTGAACAATTATCATCCATTCAATACGATATTCAACGCCTAAAACAATTAAACAAAAAGCTTGGCCTTATTTCCAAAATTGAAAATGACCAATTCACCAATATAAGTCCGTGTAACTTAAACCATATTCTAAAAGATAGAATTGAAAATCTATCTGAACTTTATCCGTCAGAAATACTATTTGAAAGCAATGAAGATGTTGTTCTTTTAATGGATGCCCATCTTGCAGAAGTTCTTTGCGACAACTTACTTTCAAACGCCATAAAATACAGCTTACCCAATACGCCAATAGTGATAATTCTAGAAAAAGATTCACTCTCTGTTCGGAACAAAGGCATACGCGCCATATTAAAACCAGACCAATTGTTTCAACGATTTTACAAAGAGTCAGATGAAGTAAAGTCTACCGGACTAGGGTTAGCCATTGTAAAAAAGATATGTGATTTATATGGCTTTCAACCTTCCTATAGGTATTCCAATAACGAACATCATTTTACCATTTCATTACCAAAACAATAGAGTTCTTAAAACTATCTTTAGATTCTTACCCTATAATTGCTCTCAAAAGTTAATTTTATGCACAAGATTTTAATCGTTATACTGTTTTTTTCCTCCCTTACCAACGCATTTTCTCAAAGTTCAGTAAATGTTACCGGCCAATTACGTGATGCAAATACCCTAGAAAATTTAGCTTTCGCTAATGTTACGGTCCAAAACTCTACCGATAATTCTATGGTAACCGGTGCGATAACCGATGACAATGGACGTTTTGAAATTTTAGGCCTGTCCACAGGAAAATACACCTTACTATTTTCATTTATAGGATATGAAACGGTAGAAAAACCGCTTATCGCTGGCGGATTAAACAGTGTCTTCGACCTAGGGCAAATAGCATTACAGCCAAGTGCAGAACAATTGAATGAAGTACAGGTGGTTGGGCAAGAAGCTACTACCAATAGCGACCTCAATAAAAAATCATTTAATCTCGATAATAATATTGCCCAAGCAGGTGGTTCTGTACTAGATGCCATGAAAACTATGCCTGGGGTTACGTTTGACCAAGATGGAAAAGTAGTTTTACGTGGTAGTGATAAAGTGGTGGTACTCATTGATGGCAAACAAAGTAGCTTAACCGGTTTTGGTAATCAAAAAGGTTTGGCTAACATCCCAGCGTCCAACATTGAGAAGATTGAAATCATCAACAATCCATCGGCAAAATATGATGCTAACGGTTTTGCCGGAATCGTCAATATTATCTACAAAAAAGAAACTCAAAAAGGTTTAAATGGTGATGTAGGCCTTTCTTTCGGACTTGGTGCACTGGGCAAAAGAAGACCAGACACCCCTACTGATTTAGGTAGTTTTTCAGTTAATCCCAAACTAATTCCTAGTCTAAATCTTAATTATAGAAAAGGGAAACTCAATTACTTTCTACAGTCAGAATTTATAGTTCAAGAAGCTTTACCCAACAATGAATTTACGACTAGAAATTATGATGATGATCGCAATATTATTTCTCAAGTACCAGAGAACAGAAAGCAATTTCGTTCTATCATCAATGGCGGAATTGACTATAACTTAGATGACAACAATAGCTTTACGTTCTCTGGTTTATATGACCGAGAACGGCATATAGATACTTCTCAAGTTGCTTTTATAGATTTGAATACCAATACTAGAAATCGATTTTATAATTGGCAAGAAGAAGAGGTTACCCGTTACATTAATGCCGCAGTTAATTATCGACATTCATTTGAACAACCCGGTCATACCTTAAGTGCCAATGCTCAATATACCCAAGGCCTAGAAGATGAAACCTATTCATTAAACGATAGTTCGGCCGTTCGTGTGGGGAGAGACAAAACCAATATAAAAGCTATAGAAAATACCACTAGTTTATCTTCAGATTATGTAAAACCGCTGAGTAATGGTAGGCTAGAACTTGGCGCGAAACTTCGCATTCGAAGACTACCTGTAGATTATATGATTACCCCAGGTAATGAATCTATTATTTATCCTGGACTTGGCTCTTTTTCCGATTGGGGAGAAAATTTATATGCGGGTTATATCAATTACCTTCTAGAGAAAGAATTCTATGATATTGAAGCGGGATTAAGAGCCGAACAGACTGATGTTTTTTATGACTTAGACCCAGCGAACACATACTACCCAAACAATGATAAGTACGACTATTTCGAGCTTTTCCCTAGTGCTCGTTTTACCTATAAACTAAACGAGCATAATAAAATATCAGCATTTTACAATCGACGTATCGATAGACCAGGTGAACCAGAATTACGTGTGTTTCCTAAATATGATGATCCAGAATTACTGAAAGTTGGTAACCCTTATTTACGCCCTCAATTTACAGATGCCTTTGAAGTGGCACACAAATATTCATGGAATTCTGGCTCGTTATTTTCAGCTGTGTACCACCGAATTATACAAGATCAATACATGCGTATTTTCAGTATCGATGATTCGAACCCTAATTACGATATCGTAAACAAAATCTATCAAAACACAGGCAGAGCTACAAATACGGGATTGGAGTTGTTGGCTAGTCAAGACCTTACCCAAAATTGGAGCCTTTCAAGTACGGTAAACTGGTACTCAAATGCTATTGATGAATATGAAGGCACCGTGCTTTTCCCTTTTGTTCGGCCTTTTACTATTGAGGCTTCTACCGCAAATGCATGGAATGCCAAACTTACTTCAGAACTAAGTTTACCCAATGAATTTACTTTTCAATTGACCGGTGTTTATTATTCGGATAAAAACATTCCTCAAGGGAAAGAATTGGCGCGTTCTTCTGTAGATCTTGGTGTCAAGAAAAACCTATGGAACAAAAAAGCAGAGCTCACCTTTTCTGCTACCGATATATTCAACCGTTTTGGTATAAGGCAAGAAGTTCGAAACGAAGGATTCACCGCAACCTATCATAATTATTTTGAGACCCAGTTGTTTAGATTAGGCTTTAAATATAAAATTTAATGAAAACCACATGAAGTCCCTAAACAAAGTTGCCCAGATTACTTTATTGTTTTGGTTAATGAAAATCGTTGCCACTACGTTGGGTGAAACCTTAGGAGATTTCATTGCGCAAACTTTAGATTTAGGATACACGGTGGGCTTACTCATCACCTTTGCTTTTTTTGGTATTGTTTTAGTAATTCAATTAACCCGAAAAAAATACGTGCCAATTTGGTTTTGGCTTGTTATTATAGCCACTACAACCTTGGGCACCGAAATATCTGACTTTATTGACCGTAGCTTACATCTTGGGTATACTTGGGGTAGTATTGTTTTATTTATCGGTCTTATAATATCACTTTATCTGTGGTACAAAAAATACAATAATCTAGAAGTTTACCCCATAGCCGAAAGAAGTAAAGAAACGTATTATTGGATTGCTATATTATTCTCGAATAGCTTGGGGACCGCTTTTGGGGATTATCTAAGTGATGTAATCGGATTTAGTTATCTCCTTGGGGCAATGGTAACCGCAGGTATTATTATTCTAGTTGTCTTATTACATTACTTTACCAAAATTAACCAGATTTTACTTTTCTGGATTGCCTTTATTTTCACAAGACCTTTTGGGGCAACCTTTGGCGATTTCTTGACCAAACCACTAGAAAAAGGAGGTCTCGATTTAGGAACGCTTACAGCTTCCCTGATTTCTATAGTTCTTATGGCCGTTTTAATTTTCCTTTCTCATAAAAGACTTCGAGCCATTGAGGCCCCATTAACCCACTAAAATTCAATAGGTAGGATATTGAATCGAAGCTTTAGTAATTCAATGCCTTATAACTATCTCGCTTTGAAATAAAAAGGAATTATTTCTGTACTTGTAGGCGCCAAAACTTTACCTATGCTGGCATTTTCTTCAATTGAAAATTAGTTGCGCTAAAAGACAAAAGGCTCACTTTAGATTTCCTTAAAACCTTCTTTAGATTTAGAGGCTAGTTTTGACTAATAATCCTAAAATCATTAGAAATCATGAGTAAAATAAAATTATTAGGAACCCTAGTTCTTGCGGTAATTATTGGGTCGGGCATTTATGCTTTTGGATTCAATAGTGAGGTGCCACAAAAAGTAAAAGCTGCCTTTACCCTGAAATTCCTTACCGTAAAAAAGGTAAAATGGGATAAGGAATCGGATACGGAATGGGAAGCTGAATTCAAAATTAAGGGCGTTGAATATTCTGCAAACTTTTTAGAAGATGGTACGTGGCAAGAAACCGAGCACGAAATCAAGAAAAGTGATATTCCAGAAAACATAAACAATATTTTGAATTCAGACTTTAAAGGGTATAAAATCGAGGAAGCAGAAATTTCAGAAACTATAAATGGTTCGGTGTATGAATTTGAACTAGAGAAAGGTGAAGAGGAATTAGAAGTTGTTCTTGACTTCAATGGAAAATTGATCAAAAAAGAACTAATAGAAGAAGATATTGATTGATGTTTTTTAATGATTGGTGAATTGAGTGTTTATTTGAAAGTGTTCGAAATTTAAATTTCGAACACTTTTTCTACAAATCACCACTACTTTAAAATTCCAAAACATTCTTTTTTCCTTTACCTATAAATAGATTCCAAAACCAATAATCTGTTTCAAATCACCTTATTCAAGGCCATGATAAAGTGAGCCTTTTCCCTCTCACCCTTTTTAATCATTGGAAATTATTCGCGATTTAAGTTGATAATAAACTACTTATAACAGATTTGATCAAGTGCTTTAAAAGTGACTATTTAGATAACGAACATCCGATTTTTAGAACAATTTCGACCTGCTTATGTCTTGAACATTCTTCATACTATATGCCAAAAAATAACACTTAAATAGTCGCATCCTACTCCATAAAATTGAACAAAAATCTCAAAATCATATGAAATTTATTTCCTTATTAATTTTCCTCTTCCTATTAAACATGAGCTTTTCACAGCAAAAAGACACTACGCGGGAAATTAGAATGGAGACCCATATCCAAAACATAGGAGATTACGCTCAATACGCCCCATCAGCAGTTTCTTTGATTACCATTCTTGCTAAAAAAGACAAAGAAGGTTTCTGGCAATTAAGTAAGTCTTTAGGCACCAACTTAACAGCAACATGGATTCTTAAATATGCTATAAATAAACCAAGGCCAGAAGGTAGAACAGACGGCCATGCTTTTCCTTCGGGCCATACCTCCTTCGCTTTTCAAGGAGCTTCATTTTTACAAAAACGATATGGGTGGAAATATGGTGTGCCGGCTTATTTGGTTGCTGGTTTTGTTGGCTATAGTCGATTAGAAGGTGTAAATGACAGACATGATGGTTGGGATATTCTTGCTGGTGCCGCAGTGGGGATTGGTAGCACCTATTTATTTACAACCCCTTATTTAGAGGAACATTTTGAGCTTAGTTTTGATAGCGGTAATGGTTCTTACGCCATGGGTATCGTTTACAAGTTTTAGATACAAACGATGGGTTAGGTAGCAGTATTTATTGTAATTTCAATAGCGTAATTATGCTAAATAACGTGATATGAATACATTTATCAGTAGTATCTCTCAGCAAGAATTTCCAAAGAGCGAGCAAGTTTTTGGTAATACAATAAGAAAATCAATTTTTGATGTAATTCTAAATGACTACCCTAGTTTCAATAAAAAAAGTTCTATTTCAATTGCCGAACTAAACCTATACCGCCAAAAGTATCTTTCTAGTTATTTGGTTAAAGAGGCAGGCGAACTTTCGCACTTAGAAGAAGATGTTTTAAAAACATTGAATGATCATGAAATCATCTCTGAAAATGTAAAAGACACCTCGAATGATTTTAATTTCGGTCAACAACTCGCAGATAAGGTGGCAACATTCGGTGGTAGCTGGAAATTCATCCTACTTTTTGCCTTTATAATTTTTTTCTGGATTTCAGCGAATATCATTTTATTGGCGAATAAAGGTTTTGACCCCTACCCATTCATTCTATTAAATCTAATTCTTTCTTGCTTAGCGGCTTTACAGGCCCCTGTAATTATGATGAGTCAGAATAGGCAAGAAGAAAAAGATCGTGAACGTGCAAAACAAGACTATATGGTCAATTTAAAGGCCGAGCTTGAAATTCGTACCCTCCATGAAAAAATAGACCATTTAATAATTCACCAACAGCAAGAATTATTAAATATTCAGCAAATACAGGTAGAAATGTTAGAAGATATTATGAAACAAATACATCCCAAAAAGTAAGTTTAGTCTACCCTGTTGTAATACAATCGAAATTGTTTACATTAATCAGGAAGATAATCTAGCTTTTGAAAAATTATTGTTTTCATGTAAAACTTTAAATTCTCTTAAGAATCTAGATATATATTTAGGGTCGAACTACCCTAATTACATTTTATATGTGGACTCTTCTGTTTCCAAAACGCTTTTCACTACTTAAAGCCTTTGTATTTCTTTTTATTTGTATTTCATTTTTAGTACGGCTTACCTTTTTCATTTGGGATTTTTCTGAGGTAGATGCCCATATAGGCACTATGGTTCGAACGTTCATTACTGGGCTATTTTATGATATAGGAACGCTCTCCCTATTCTTAATGCCCTTCTTGGTTTATCTATTAATTTTCCCCAAGAAATGGTATGGTTCTTTGGTCGATAAAATTAGCACTTGGTTTGGCTTTTTCTTAGCCGTACTTATCATCTATTTCTCCTTTTTTGGAGAGTTTACTTTTTGGGATGAATTTCAACGCCGCTTTAATTTTATTGCGGTAGATTATTTAATTTATACCTATGAGGTTGTCAAAAATATTAATGAGTCTTATCCACTTCCATTACTTATCGGCTCTTTACTTTCTTTAGTAGCGATCACTCTTTTTGTAGTACATAAAAGAAAGTTATTTCAGAAGACATTTGAAAATGAAACTACCTTTAAACAACGGCTATTGGCTACTCTGCCATGGGTTGCCATATGCCTTGTATTCGGCTTATTCATAAACAATGATCAGGCAGAATGGTCTAAGAACAGATATAATAATGAACTATCAAAAGCTGGTATTTATTCCTTTTTTGCCGCCTTCCGCAATAATGAACTGACCTATTCTGAATTTTACACCACAATACCTCAAAAAGATGCTTTTACTGCTCTTAAAAAGCAATACGTACCCTATGGAGATACCTTCGTTGATGCAACCAAAAATGAAATATATAGAACAATTCATTCGACAGACACCACAGGAACGGTGCAAAAACCCAATGTAATTTTCATCTGTATTGAAAGTTTGAGCGGTAAATATTTGAACAGTTTAGGGGGTGATCAGAACATCACTCCGGTATTAGATAATCTTGCCAACCAAAGCCTTTTCTTTACCAATTTGTATGCAACGGGTACACGCACGGTTAGAGGAATGGAGGCCATTACATTATCAATACCGCCTACCCCAGGCCGAAGTATTTTGAAAAGAAAGAATAACACTGGCCTTTTTACTATTGGCGAAGTATTTAAAGAACAAGGCTATGACCGTAATTTCTTTTATGGTGGCGATGGTTATTTTGATAATATGAATACGTTCTTTGGAGGCAATGGCTTTAATATCGTAGATCGTGGCCGTGGCTTTTTATTGGATGCAAATAACACGGCAAAAAGAACGAATATCGAAGATGATGAAGTTACGTTTGAAAATGCCTGGGGCGTTTGTGATGAAGATATTTATAACAAAGTACTTAAGGAAGCAGATTTGGCACACCAAAACGGCAAGCCCTTTTTCGATTTTGTAATGACCACTTCGAATCATAAACCTTTTACCTACCCAGAAGGTAAAATAGATATTCCTTCAGGTACAGGAAGAAATGGTGCAGTAAAATATACGGATTATGCAATCGGTGCGTTTTTAGAACAAGCAAAGACTAAACCTTGGTTTAGTAATACTGTATTCGTTATTATGAGTGATCATTGTGCAAGTAGTGCCGGTAAATGGGAATTAGATGTGGCCAACTACCACATTCCCGCACTTATTTATAATTTAAAGAACTTAAAGCCTTCTAAAAACAATACGCTTTGTTCTCAGATAGATGTTTTTCCAACTTTGTTCTCTACCTTAGGGTGGGAATATGACAGTAACCTTTTTGGCATGGATATCCTTAAAATGGGTCCGAAAGATGAACGTGCACTAATTGGTAATTACAGAAAATTAGGCTATTTGAAAGACGATAAAGTATTGGTGCTTGGTGATGGAGAAACCGTTAATTTTTACGAATGGAATGCTATGGACAATAGCCTACAAAATACTCCTATGAATGAATCGTTTAAAAATATAGCCATCTCAAACTATCAAGTAGCAGATGAACTTTACCATAATGGGGGGCTCCAATTGAAATCACTTAATCAATGATCCACATACATTTTATAGTAAATCCGATAGCAGGAAATGGCCACACGCCATTGACCAAAGATGAGTTGCAATCCTATTTTATTAGCGGTGTGCATGATTTGACTATAAAGATTAGCGAGTATAAAGCGCACGCTACGTTATTGACCCAAGAATCTGTTTTAGAAAAAGCAGATATCATTGTTGCTTGTGGTGGTGATGGCACCATAAATGAAGTAGCCACCTGTTTAATCGGCACCAATATTGCCTTGGGTATTGTACCTATGGGTTCTGGTAACGGATTAGCATCTAATCTTAAAATTCCGAAGAATAGGCGAAAGGCCTTAGAAATCATTAGAAATAAACATAAAGAGCATATTGATGTTGGGAGTATCAACGGCCGCTATTTTTTTAGCAATACAGGCGTAGGTTTTGATGCCCGTTTAATAAAGCATTATGAATCTTCTGAAAAAAGAACACTTTTAGGCTATATCAGCGCCTGTGCCATCACTTTTAGAGACATTAAAAAGAACGAACCATTATCTATTGGTATCGATGGGGAAACCCCTATGATTAACCCATTTATCGTTTTAATTTCTAATTCTAATGAAATGGGCTATAAATTGAGTTTAACACCAAAAGCTTCCCTTCAAGATGGTAAGCTCGACGTATTGGTCATCAAAAAAATTAACCGATTAAAAATGTTGTGGTTGGGAATTTTAATCCTAATTAGAAAAGTACATTGGTTAAAAGAATCGAAAAGCTTTCAGACCTCAAAATTGCACCTAACCCGTAATCATTCCGATTTTTTTGATACTCAAGTAGATGGTGAACACAACAGAATAGACACCAACCAACTCGATATTTCTATTTTAGAAAAATCATTGTGTGTCCTAACCGCAAAATAATTAATGCAATAACACCATATTAAGTACAACTTTAAATTCTCTTAAGAATCGCATTGTATTTTTTTTAAAATTCAAACACAAGACGATATGCCTTCTTCTATCGAGCCTAAAATTCTGTGCAGAAAACTTCTAATTCTTTTCATACTAGCTACTACTTCGATTTTTTATGGTCAAAATAAAACCATACAAAATTCTGGCGATGTGTTACTATTCGCTATGCCTGCAACGGCACTTACAGGTAGCCTAATAGCCGGTGATTATGAAGGTTCATGGCAATTTGCCAAAGGCTTTGCCCTTAATCAAGCAGTTACTATCGGACTCAAATATGCGACCGATAAAAAAAGACCTTATAATAATGGAGATAGGGCCTTCCCTTCTGGGCATACCTCAACTACATTTCAAAGTGCTGCTTTTATTCAAAAAAGATATGGGTGGAGCTATGGTATACCCGCTTATATTCTCGCAGGCTATACCGGTTATAGTCGTATAGAAGCCCAAAAACATGATGGGTGGGATGTTTTGGCAGGTGCGGTTGTCGGTATCGGTAGCGCCTATATTTTTACCACTCCCTACCAAAGAGAACATATGCAGCTGAGTTTTGCCAATGACGCAGATAGTTATTCGCTCGGTTTTGTCTATAAATTTTAAATTTCAATTGAATTTTGCTTTCTTGCCTAATGTGTTTCTTAGCGGCACTATTCGAAGTACTATATATTTTGAAGTGGTCCTTTTACAAAATACATACTCATAAGACCCTTATTCTTTACTTCAATCTGTCCTCTAAATTCACAATCAAAAATATCCTTTACTAAATTATAGGTGTTTTTACTAATGTTGATTTTACCGGAATCAGAAAAAGTTTCCATACGTGAAGCCACGTTTACCGTATCGCCCCAAATATCATAAGAGAATTTTTTGCTGCCCACTACCCCAGCAACTACAGGTCCTGTATTGATTCCTATACGAACGTTAAATGAAAAATCGGTTTCCTTTTCAGACTTGGCTTCCTCTACAAACTGTAGTATCTCAAATGCCGCCTTTACCATTTTTATAGCGTGATCTTCTATTGGGAATGGCAAACCTCCTGCACACATATACGCATCTCCAATCGTCTTAATTTTTTCCAATCCATATTTTTCGATGATATCATCAAAGGCCGTGAAATAATACCCTAATCGGGTGACCAAAAGCTCTGGATCAACGTGTTCCGAAGCTGCGGTAAAGGCCTCAAAATCGGTAAACAAAACTGAGACCGATTCGAACTTCTTAGCCTTGACCTTTCCAAATTCCTTTAACTCTCGTGCGGTTTCCTCTGGTAAGATATTGACTAACAGCCGCTCTGAGCGGGCCATTTCCTTTTCGATAATAGCATTGGTACGTTTAGTGAACACATTGCGCCTGTACAAACCAATAGCTAACAGAATAATCAAGAACAACGCAATGCCAGTGGCGATGGTCACTACTTTTTGGGTTTGTTTTTGCTGGTTGGTGAGATCTAGTTCTGCCTTGAACTGTGCTTGTTCAGAATTTCTACGAATATCCGCCATTTGTTGTACGGCGGTGAGGTTGACCACACTATCTCTAAAAACAATATACTTACGATAATAGTTCAAGGAAGCGGAAGCATACCCAGTACGTTCATATAGTTCTGACAATTTTAAATAGGCACTGCTTATCCGTACTTTTAACCCATACTGTTTGGCGAGGTCCAAGGAGCGTAAGGCATAGTCAAACGCACCGTCCCAATCTTCCTTATCGGCATAGATATCCGACATATAGTTTAGGTAGGTCGTAATGGGCCTGTAATCTCCTAACTCTTCCAATATGGCAACGGCCTCCTCAATATTCTCCTCCGCTTTGGTAGGTCTTCCCTTTTGTGCATAGGCAAGACCCTTATTCCCTAAATTATACGCCAGAGCAATTTTATTTCCCAATTTTTCGAATATCGGGCCAGACTGGTTGAAGTACAGCAATGCGGAATCTGGCTTGGACCATTCCAAATAGGTATCCCCTAAATTTTCCATGGCTACGGCATAGTTTAACGTATCCTGTTCCGTTTTAAAAATGGAAATGGCATCAGAATAGTATTGTCTCACATTTTCCCTATTGTTCATGCCAGCATAAACAGCTGCAATGGCAGTATACATGATGGCCACCTGGTTTTTTTCGGTATTTCTATCCGTAATTTCCAAGGCCTTAAAATAACTGTCCAACGCACCACTTAAATTTCCTTTTTGTTGCAACGCATTCCCGGTCTGTAAGTGGGAATTAAATATATATTTAGTGGAATCTTGCCGTATGGCTTCCGTCATCAACGAATCGCTATATGCCAAAATACGATCAGGATCGGGAAGGTAAACCGTTATTCTCGATAAAATTTTAAGTTTAAGCGCTGGATCATAGTTGCCTGATTCATACACCTGAATCAAGCTATCGGCAAGTGCTTCATTTTGACCAAAACTGGGCATCCCCTTGACCATAAGGCACAGCAACAAGACTACTTTTGCCCATCCATTACATTTAAAAAATAACTTCATATAAAAAGCGTTGATCGCTATTATTTTGTCATGATTATAGCGGTGACGACATACACCTTTGTATCCGACCCAAGGGTATAGTGAAGCTTGTAGACATAATTCTCCTTACCTCCACGAATAATGGTCCCCTTAATAGAACTTTTTCCGGTTAAGGTGTTGGAACTAAAAATACGCGGCCCACTGATGTAATTGACACCAACAACATGCACAGGTACTTGTGATTCGCCGGCGGCCTTGGCCTTCCATAATACGGAATCCCCTACTTCTGCCCTAATAGCAAATCGTTTCCCCGAACTGCTTTCCAAAATAGTAGTATTATCTCCCGCACTAAAAAAATTGTTCGCTACATTGTTCGGTTTCGTTATGTCTACCGTTAGCACCAGTTCATGTAGCGTCTGTGCCTGCCCTTGAACCATCCATAGGCCTAGAAAGACAACCAAAAAAAATTTAATATAGATTTTATTTTTCATAACCGTACCCTGAAAAGGTAATCACTACCCAACTCATTTTTTATTGATTTCCAACCTTGATCCTAGGGTCAATGTCATAAAATTTGAAACCATCTGGTTTAAAGCGAATACTATATTCATAGTCTTTACCGGCAGGTGTTTTTTTATTGGGTTTGGCCTTTATCTTTTCCTTACCATTACTGTTTTGCCCTTTTACAGGGTTGGATTCAAAAATATCGGTCCCACCTATAAAAGTAATTTTTTTCATTTTCACTTCGCCGCCAGTGGTCGTAAAGCCCTGCCATTCGATAATATCCGATTCCTCTACCCTAATAGAAAAGGTTTTAGGATTGTTGGGGTCATTTACTAAAATCTTATCGGCCGGTACTACTTTAAACGTACAACCCCCAGGTGCTTCTCTGTCATCACCGAGTAATGAGGTATCGACCGTTAAGGTGATTGTGACAGTAGGGTCTTGTGCATGAACCGATCCCAAATAGGAAAAGGATAAAATGGCAATAAGAAAACGAAGCGTTCTTGTAGTTCTCATGGTGTTTGGTTTAGATGGTTAATACGTCTTTATTTATCCCAGGTCAAAAGATAATACTGTTGAAGATAAAAAATTAAATCAATAAAACCGTAAGTGCTTACCTACTAAATATATAAGTTATCTAATGAAACTACAAGACACAAAAAAACCATGGATGCATCTCCATGGTTTTTTAAATTTTAAATTTTTGCCGTATTTATTTATCCCCCATCGTATGATCCATATCATGGCTACAACTGTAATGTGCAATTTCTGCAGCATAAGCTGAAGCATCGGCAGAATTTCGTACCTCTCTAAGCACACGTTGTGCCTTTCTCATATGAAACTGTAAATTACCAAGGTTTTTAGATTTTGATGCACTCTTTACATTTTCAAAAGCTTCGCTTGCAAAATCACGTGCATCGATAGCGTTTCTTTCGGCATCAATGGTATAGCTTATAGCTTCTTCTAATCCGCAACTTTCAGAATCGTATTGCGCTTCTGAAGCAAGAACAACAGCTTCTTCAGCTGCAGTAACCGCCTGGCCCATAAGCAACATAACCGTTTTTGTGTTTGTACGGGCCGTACTTAACTTTGCATCATACGAGGCCGTTTCAGCAGATGTCCTTAATGAATCGGTCAATTGACTCACCTGTAGCATATAATGCTGCACATCGGTAATCTCACTTTTAAAAACCTCACATTGGGCTTGTGCATAATAGGAAGTAAAAAATAATACGGAAACTTTTAAGTAAGCTTTAATCTTAATCATTCTTGGGAAAAATTTTTAGTTATGCTATTAACTTCGATATTTTCAAAATCGTATTTCCATTAGATGTACTGCACAGAATTAAGTTAAAAAACCTCTTTTTTAATATTACGCTACTCATCTTACTTACACATATGGAAAGCTTCATTCCTTTTAAAATTCTTATTCTTAATGCTTGACAACACATTTTGTTTGCTACACAAAGTACTATTTTCTTATAGTAGTAGGCGGTGGATATTAACGACTAAGAGGTATTTAAATTTATCGTTGAATAATACCCTACAATAGAGATTCAATTTTTATAGCAATTTCAATACCTTTAATCACCAAATTGCATGACCCATTTATGATTCAACAGCAGAACATACTTGATATACTTCAAGAATTCAACCTCAACGGAAATCACATTCAATATACACCCCTAACTGCAGGACTTATAAATGATACTTTTCTTGTTACCGATGATGAAAAGCAGCAATTTATTCTGCAGAGGATAAATCATATTGTGTTTAAAAACACAGGTATATTGATGGATAATATCAATTATGCTCTGCCCTATTTAACAGCAGATGACTATGCGCAAATAACTTTTCTGCCTACCAAAAGCGGAGAAAATTGCCTTCAAATAAATGGTGATTATTGGCGTATCATGACCTACATTCCCGATAGTACCACCTATAACACGACCACAAATACGAGTACTGCTTTTGAAACGGGCCGAATCGTTGGCGGCTTTCACAGCCTATTAAAAAAGGCTGATGTTACCCTGTTCAAAGATACCCTGCCTAAATTTCACCATCTTGACCATAGGGCACATGAGTTCAAAGAAGCGTTAGCAACTTCCGAAGTAGACAAACGTGAAATTGCAGCCGAAGCGATAAAAAAAGCACATCATTTTTTAAAGGAACTAGAGCATTTAAACAATGAAAATCTGCCTGTGCGTATCTGTCATAATGATACCAAACTAAATAATATATTATTCTCTAAAAACAGTGATAAAGCCTTGTGCCTCATTGACCTCGATACCATTATGAAAGGTTATTTCTATTATGATTTTGGTGATGCGATTAGAACTGTGGTCAATGTTGCCCCTGAAGATGAGCAAAATCATGACCTTATAACTTTTAACAGCGAATTGTTTGAAGCTTTTGTTGACGGACTAGCAACTAACGAGTCTTTTTTGACGGAAGAAGAAAAGCAAAGTTTGCCACTTGGCGCCGTGTTTATGCCCTTTATTCATGGTTTGCGGGCACTAACCGATTACTTGAATAATAATACCTACTACAAAGTCACTTACGAAAATCAAAACCTCGATAGGTGTTTAAGTCTCTTTAATTTTGCTGAAAGGGCATTGGCTAAAAAAGAGATGATGGCTGCCTATATTCAAAAATGCCTATAGAAAAATTCTCTAGTGTTGTGCTTAATTCAACAGTAATTCATCTAAAAGTGTTCGTACTTTGGCGCTGTTCCAATCAGCGGCACCGGTTTCTTTGATAATAATAGCACCTTTGGCATCTATAATATAATTGGTGGGAAGGCTGTTGCTTTGTAATAGTTCTGGTGCTTGCATTTGCGGTATATACACCGGCAAATCATAGCCTTTTTTGGTGATAAATCGTTGCACTTTCTCTGTCTCTTCTTGAGTTACTAAGACAAAATTAACGTTGTCGCCGTAATCGGCATATAGTTCTTGAATGCCCGGTAGCTCTGCAATACATGGCGGACACCATGTTGCCCAATAACTTAAAAAAGTAACCTTCCCTTGGCCAATGGCAATACGTTTCGGTATACCATTCAGCTCTTGTACCGCATATTCAAAAGGAACCACCTGTTCTTGGTCTTCGGTATCTGAAATACTTGGCGACCATACGGCAACTTTTAACTTATTGAGTGCAACCTGTATCGGTGTTCTGGTCTGTGGTATTAGAAGCAAGGCTATGAACACCACAAAAATGATATCGTTGATTTTAATTTTTCGCTTTTTCATTGAGGTATAAAGGTTGGTGAGGTATAATTACCTTCAACTTTTGGCAATTACATTTTAATACATCCTTTATTTGAACTTTTTAGATTCTTTGAGATAACCCTTTAGAATTATACTGAACAATCCAAGCCAAATTAAACGATATACCCAAATATTCATTTCAAATCCGAAAAATGGACGTGTATCGCCCATTGTGAAAAAACTATTCACGATGGTAATTAAAGCCAATACCATTCCTATAATAAATAATACTTTTCTCATACTTTTTATATTGAATTATTTAATGATTGGTTACATATGTAACGCTTACTTCCTAGAATTCTACTCCTTTTTAAAGGTATTCATATTCTTTACATTTAACGGAATACTAACCGAAAGCGCTATAAGAACTGCAATTTACGAGGTGATACCATCTTGATTTGAAAATACTTTTTCAATCCTTTTCTATAAAAGAATGTTACCAATTACGCCTCTTCTTCTTTAGTCTTATTGTATTTGGTGAACTCCACCTTTTTATCTTCTAAGATCTTATAAAACCGTCGGTGCGATATTTTTAAGTCCTTCGTAATTTCAGCAACTTTTTTCTTCTTCTTTTTGTACAGTTTAATCTCGGCTGTTACCGCCTTATTGAAGTAATATTTGTGTAGCGCATCTACGACCTTTAGTGCAGACGTATTGGTATCGTCTACATAAAGGTCTATTGCTGTTTTAATATCTTGTAAGCCTTTCATAGTATGTGCATATTTAAATAAGGTACAAAAAAATTTACGTATACTTACTTATAAGATGTTCGTACCTATCGATATCGTCTAACGAGTGATTTCCGTAATCCTTTACGACATTTCACTTTATGTTGTTGTTTGCCAAGAAAGTGGCTACTCTTTCAAGTTCTTCGGGAGAACCTTTAATTTCAATCTTTGCCATTACTTACTACTACTTTTAATTTTAGAATTTATACTATAAATCTTCAAACTATTTTTTAAACGTTTAATTGTAGAACCGCGCACAAACTTTATAACATATACTCCTTTTTTCCACTTTTAAAATGTGTAGAATCCTTAAGATCCATTGGGGTTTTTATAGACTAAAGTCCCTATCGATTTTGCCGGCATCTCCACAAAAACAGCCGTTTCACCTAGTTGTATTTCTATAGTCTTGGCTGCCGCTTCTTTATTCTGAAGGATGGTAACCAATTCTCCATCGGAAGTTTTAAAGGCTACATTGGGCACATTGTCCAAAGTCGTTGAAGCCATACGAACAGACCCAGGGGACACAAATTTAGATGCCTGTGCAATGATGTAATAGGAAGGATTACGGACTACAGAATCACCTATTATCGTCAATGCACCCATGCAACGGTCGCAACCACCTCGGTCGGTATGCGGATTCTGATGTTCATCGGCTGCTACATTCCATTCCAACACGGTTTTGCTCCAGTTTCTGGTAGCACCAATAATCAATACTTCGTTGTGCCAAGCGACATCTCCGGCAAAATCTCCGGGAGCACCTACCCATTGCTCGGTAAAATAGAGGTTCTTGGTGGGGTGTGCCTCATGAACTTCAGACAAGGCTTCTATCTCACCTCCATACATATGAAAAGCCGAACCATCTATATATTGGGCCGCATCTGCATCATTTAAGATAGAAATAGGATAATCTGGTCGGTCGGCATTGTGGTCATAAATGATAATTTTCGTTTTAATTCCAAGGTTTTTGAACGTAGGGCCTAAATCATTTTTAATGAAATTGGCCTGTTGGTCAGCAAGCATTAATAGACTTGGATTGTTACCCGGGTGCAAGGGTTCGTTTTGTATGGTGAGGGCGTCTATTGTAATGCCCTGCTTTGCCATTTCTTGTATATATTTTGCCAAATAGTTCGCATACACCGCTTGATATTCGGGCAATAAACTACCGCCACGGGTGTCTTTATTATCTTTCATCCACACAGGGGGAGACCACGGCGAACCCATGAGTTTTAGTTCTGGGGATATTTTTAAAATCTCTTTCAGTACGGGAATCAAATACAAGGTATCATAGGCCAATGAGAATTGCGCAAGTTCTACATCGGTAGCGCCTTTGGGCAAATCGTTGTACGACCAAGGGTATTCATCTAAATCGGAACCTCCCACACTTAAACGCAAATAACTAACTCCAATACTGTTAGTGCTTGTACCAAATAGTTCTTGTAACAAAGCCGTTCTAGCGGGTGCGGACATGTTACTGATATGTAGCGCACTACCACCTGTAAGGGTGTACCCAAAACCATCAATTTCTTGGTAGGTGGTACTTGGGTCTACTTGTATGGTACCCGCTGGCGTAGTCGTACTTTTTGTAGCTACATCATGCTCTTGTAAAAGTTGTGATTTGTCTAGGGCTGTGATGTATATTTTGGCTGATGCTTTGGTTGCATCGCCCTCATTTTTCTGCTTCTCAGCACAGCTGGCCACCAAGGCCAAAAAGATGAATACTAGAACAGGCTGTAGGGTACTAAAACGCAGATTCAATTTCATAGGGAACATTTAGATGACTTAAAAATAATGAACTTATGCATAGTTGCCGTTGCATTTTGGTTGAAAATTATTATTTGTCACTTCGAGTTGGATTTGCAATCTTTTCGGGAGTAAAAGTTGCCCGCCTACAAGGTTGGCAGGAATGCAAAACCTCTTTCAGGATTTTTATCGAACGGACGCCTAAACTAAAACAACCACTACTTCACCATGGCCATGACTTTTTGAAAAGCGGCATCGCTATTTAAGATACTCCCCGTTTTTGAAAGAATGGAAAAAGGGACAAGCGCATCACCTTCCTCATTTCCTGGTCGGTTTACCTTTAAATCCAATTTAGTGCCAGAAGAAAGAATGATTTCTTTTAATTGTGCTGCCGTTAAATATGGAAAATAGGATTTTAAAAGTGCCGCAGTACCTGCTAACATGGGTGAAGCATACGAGGTGCCTCTTGAGGTTTTATAGAAATTTTCAGTGTCTATCGTATATATTTTTACGGCTGGGGCCATCATATCAATTTGATTCTTTCCAAAAATGCAAAATATTGCTCCGGCTGTGGGTTCGCGCTGCCCAACACGGAAACCGTAAAAACAGAAGCCTAAACAACGAAACCGGTTTCGATTACACCTGTAAAACAGAACAAGCTCATCACCTTGATTGTGGCTGCTATAGCCTTCGTTGTTTGCTTCTTTGCTCCGCAATGGTTATTTAAGGGTTCCGAATCTTTTGATAAAACCTTGGTGACAACAGCGAATGAAATAAGCAAAAATTGCCCTTTAATGGTTGACGAAGGTACTAGACTTGATAGTGCAGAGGCAATGGAAAAGAACACCTTGCAAAACAAGTATACTTTAGTTTGGATGTCAAAAAAAGAAATAGATATTGAGGCGATGAGAGCGTATATGGAACCTATTTTAGTCAGTAATTATAAGACGAATCCCGAAATGACCCTATTTAGCAAGAACAACACGAAATTGACCTATGCCTATGAAGGACAAGAGTGGTATTCTTGTTTTTAAAATCGATGTTTCTATAGATGATCTTTAATTGGGTTAGCAAGCTTATTGCTAAAACGAAATGGCCTCAATTACTGGGCAGCACAAGTTCCTTCTGAAGTACCGTGTCTATAGCAATAGAGTCTATACCTATAACCGGGGCCATTATCAACGAATCAATTTTGGTTCTGCTCATAATGTCAAGTGAATCCCGAATTTTCAATTGCTGTAGATAGGTAGTGTCCGATTGAAAGAACGCATAAGCTTCTGGAGCCGGCAATTCAGAAAATGATGGGCATGGGAAGTAGTGCTCCTCGTATTCAAATTGAGTTAGCATAGGGTTTTTCCAACTACTTAAACTTTTAAAAACCGAGGCTACCATGGGCAACGCGGTTTGTGAACCGGAACCGCGGCCAAACTGCACGCGCTTATCTAAAGTACCAACCCAGGCACCCACCACCAATTCTGGTGAAGCACCTATAAACCAACCATCACCATTGTTTTGTGTGGTGCCGGTCTTGCCGATAATATTGAACGGAATTTCATAAAAACCCATGGCCTTGCCGCTACCTTCGGTGGTGACTTCCTCCATCATTTTTTGAAGTGCCGCTATGTCTTCGGTACTTGCTACGCGACCTCCATACGCCGGTTTGGCTTCAAAAAGAAGTTGGCCCTCTTGGGTTTCTATACGGTCTATCGCAAAAGGGCTAATGGTGTAACCACCGTTAGAAATACTCGCATAGGCGCGGACAGTTTCCAGAAGGCTAAGTTCTGCGGTGCCCAAAACTATAGATGGAACATCGGGAATTTCCGAATCAATGCCCATTTTTTTGGCCATGTTAATCACGCGCTCATTGCCCATTTTTAATTGTAGGGTTACGGCAACGGTGTTTATAGAGTTCGCCAATGCCCCGTGCAAACTATAGCTGCCGCCGTAGGTGTTGTTCGCGTTTCTGGGCTTCCAATCTTCGTACTGCGAATAGGTTCGCAAAACGTTATCGTAAAAAGTACAGGGGTCTTCGCCGCTTTGTAGTGCGGTAAGGTAGGTAATGGGCTTAAAAAGGGAGCCTACCTGTTTTTTGTTGGTTACCTGATCGGTCTGAGAGAAGCCGTAATCGATTCCGCCCAAATACCCCATAATTCTGCCAGTTTTACTGTGTACGGCAATCATGCCGGTATGCAATCGGGTAATTGCGGAGACAATGGAATCACGAAGCGACTGCGACCTGGGTTGAAATCCTTCCCCTATTTCCCAATAGTTTCTGTCCTTCTTTTCGTTGGTAATCCTTGCAATTTCATCGTCACTTTTACCTTGACTTTTAAGCCTTTTTATTGGTGGCTGGCCAGCGATAAGCTTATCGATCAACACGTCTTTGCCTCCTTCTATAGTCTCGCTGGTCCAATAGGTTTCCATATATTTTTGCAACCGTTCTAATTGGCGGGTCATAGAGCGTTCCAAGTATCTTTGAACATACGGGTTTATGGTCGTGTATATCTTGAGTCCGTCTGCTTCAAGGGTATACACATGCCCACCTTCGTTAGGGTTGGCTTGCGCCCAAGTATCGAATTCGGCCTTCACGAATTCTTTGTAATAGGCAGTCAATGAGGATACTTTTTTTGGTGGCGTATACTGCAGTTCCAAAGGGGTCAAGGCCTCATTATAGGTGCTATCGTTAATGTAGTTGTACTTTAAAAGTTGTTTCAACACCACGTTACGGCGTTCTTGTGATTTTTTAGGATTATTTCTAGGATTGTAAGCCGTGGGTGCTTTTAATACACCTACCAAGGTTGCACATTCTGCCAAAGATAGTTCCGCAGGTGTTTTGTTGAAAAAACGTTCGGCCGCCTTTTCTATACCGTAGAGATTCTCGCCAAAAGAAACCGTGTTAAAATAGAGCAGTAAGATTTCTTCCTTACTATAAATATTCTCTAACCTTCTAGCGATGAAAAGTTCTCGTATTTTGTTGATTGGGGTCGATAAGAAAAATTGTTTTTGTCTGCCAAAGAGATTTTTAGCGATTTGCTGCGTAATGGTGCTGCCACCGCCCTTACCCTGCCCAAGGAGTATCGATTTCACCAATACGCGGCCGTAACTTTTGTAATCAATACCGCGATGGCTATAAAACCGAGCATCTTCTGTAGCAACGAGCGCTTTTACCAGAAAAGGGTTAAGTTGGGTACTGTCTATATTAGAGCGATTTTGCAAAAAATAGTACCCAATGGGTTCATTATCGCTACCATATAGTGTAGAGGTAATGGGGTTTTTAAGAGCTTTCAGTTCAGCCTCTTGGGGTATACTTCCAAACAATCCCAAATAGGTAGTAAGCACGAGTAAAAAGAGAAGGCAAATTATTGAAGCAAAAAAATACCCAGCGGTTTTGAACGGATGATTTTTAACGAACTGTAAAAACTTAAAAAATAGAGTCGATAATTGTTTCATGGGGAAATAGGGGGTCAACGTAAACTGCTAAAAACCGGTGAACGCGAGCCTAGTAAAGTCATGGTTTAAGGTTGATTTCTTAGCGAATAAAAGTACTGATTATTTTTTGGTTTACTAATCTACACGCCAAATCATCTTTCTCAGATATGATTAAGAAGGTTAAATCAGAAAGTAACGGAAGTACCTATAATAGGTATTCTAGCGATGCTGTTTCGTAAGTGACATTTCATGAGGTTACAGACGATAGTTATAACACCTATTCATAAAGTAGTAGGGCGAACCCGCTACAACAACCCCAAGCAACCTATAGTGCTTCGGTACTTTTTGTATCTTTCATCTTCTTAAAAAATCCGCCATGTATTTTAAACCATTCCTTGTTCTTTTATTCGGTTTTCTTGTTAGCAACCTCCAAGCCCAAGAAGCCTATTTTTTAATGGACCCAACCGTATCTCCCGATGCAAAAACCATTGTTTTTAGCTATGATACCGATCTTTGGAGTGTTCCCGCAACGGGCGGTACCGCCGTACGTTTAACGGCCATGGACGGGGAAGAGACCCTACCCCGGATTTCCCCAGACGGCAAATGGCTGGCCTTCAGTGCTACCCAATTTGGCAACAGAGACATCTTTGTAATGCCCATGGAAGGGGGCAGTATTCAGCAACTTACCTTCAACGATGCAGCAGACGACATGGATAGCTGGGCATGGGATTCCAAGAGCCTCTATTTTACCTCATCACGAAACAACCGCTATTCGGGGTATGAAGTGGCTGTTATGGGTGGTACTCCCAAACGTTTGTTTGAAAACTTTTTTAATACGGTGGCCAATATTGCCATCCATCCAAAGACGGAAGAAGTATTTTTTAATGAAAGTTGGGAAGCCAAAATTTTTACGCATCGCAAACGCTATAAGGGCGCCTATAATCCCGATATAAAATCCTATAACCCTAAGACCAAGACCTATAAGGAATACACCAACTATGCGGGTAAAGATCTATGGGCTACTTTAGACCTGGACGGAAACCTCTATTTTGTATCTGATGAAGCCAATGGGGAATATAACTTGTACGAAATGGTCAATGGTGCCAAAGTGCAACACACCAAATTTGAAACGTCTATTGGCCGCCCCCAAGTTAGTGCCAACGGGGAACTGGTAGTCTTTGGGAAAGATTATCAAGTTTACGGCTACAATGTGGCGACCAAAACCGCTACCAAAATCCCCATCAAGATCACAGAAAACAGCACCTTGACCAAAACCCAAGATTTTAAGGTACAGGGCAACATCAGCAATTTTTCCGTTTCGCCAGACAATAAAAAACTAGCCTTCATATCACGGGGAGAACTGTTCGTTTCTGATGTAAAGGGGAAATTCATTAAACATATAACTACCGATCCAGCAGAGCGGGTGCTAGAAATAACCTGGTTAAAAGATAACAAAACCCTTTTATACAACCGTACCTATAAGGGCTATACCAACCTGTTCACGATTGCCGCCGATGGGAGTGTGCCCGAAAAACAGCATACCAATGACCTACGCAACAACGTAAATATTGTTTTGGATCCAGACCTCAGCAAAGCCCTATACATTAGCGGAAGGGATGAACTACGCCTGTTAGATTTGTCTAATTTTAAAAGTGAGACCGTGGTCAAAGATGAGTTTTGGGCGCTCTATGCCCCACAACCCCACTTCTCGCCCAACGGAAAATACATTGCCTATAATGCCATCCGTAATTTTGAGAACGATGTATTTGTCATCCGTTTATCCGACAAAAAAATTACCAACCTAACCAATACCGGCGTTACCGAAAGCGATCCTGTTTGGTCCCCTGATGGCAAATACCTATACATGATGGCTAACTTGACCAAGCCCAGCTACCCCTATGGTCTAAACGAATCGCAGATTTACCAGATGCCCTTAGATAAATATGAAGATGCCTTTACCTATGAAAAGTATGATGAACTGTTCAAAGAAGAAGAAAAGGAAAAGGAGGACGACAAGGATGACAAGGATGAAAAGGATGAAAAGAAGGACAAAGCGGAGGAAGAAAAGAAAAAGCCCATCACCATTACCATCAATCCTGATGGTATCATGGAACGCATCACCGCTATAAGCCCTGCGTTCGGGAAGCAAACGAGCCCCACCGTAATCGAAAAAGAAGAGGCCATGCACGTGCTGTACATCAGCAACCATGATGAGGGAAAATCAAAACTGTGGAAAACCATTATCAAACCCTTTGAAAAGAATAAGATAGAAATGGTTCTAGATGATGAACTAAACGGCTATCAACTAGCGGGTGCCAAAGACAGCTATTATCTGTTGGGCAAAGGCAACCTACATACGTTAGATATCGAAAAAAACAAGACCGAAAAAATTGAAATGGACTTTACCTTTCGCCGCAATCTTTCAGAGGAGTTTCGTCAAATGTTCCAGGAAGCTTGGGCCGGCTTCGAGGAGAATTTTTACGATGGCGATTTCCATGGAGAGGACTGGACACTGCTCCGCAAAAAATATGAGCAGTACCTGCCCTATTTAACCAACCGCAACCAACTGCGGGTATTGTTCAATGACATGTTAGGAGAACTCAATACCTCTCACTTTGGCTTTAACTCCTCTGGCGATGAAGAGAATGTGTTTTATAAAACCAAGACCTTGGCCGTGGGCATTGAATTTTCTAACGAGAATCCCTTTACGGTAGAGTCCATTATTGCTGATAGTCCTGCGGATGTTACCGGAAAAAATCTCAAAAAAGGCGATGTACTAGTAGCCGTAAACGGGCAAGCCATAGACCCGAAGAAGAACCGAGAAGCCTACTTTAACGAACCTTCCTTGGATAAAGAAATACAGATGGATTTTAAGCGTGATGGAAAAACGATTGCTATCAACCTACACCCCATAAGCAATACGGCCCAACGAAACTTGCTCTATGATACCTGGGTAGATGCCAACCAAAAATATGTAGATGAACATGGGAACAAGAAGATAGCCTATGTATATATGAAAAATATGGGCGGTAGCGAACTGGAACATTTTAAACGGGAAATGGTTTCGGAAACCAACCAGCGGGAGGCCTTGATTTTAGACCTACGCTTTAATACCGGTGGCAACGTACATGATGAGGTGCTTCAATTTTTATCGCAAAAACCCTACCTAAAATGGAAATACCGGGATGGGGGCTTAGCTCCCCAACCTAATTTTGCCCCTGCGGTAAAGCCCATCATTCTATTAATGAATGAACAAAGCTTGAGCGATGCCGAAATGACCGCTGCCGGGTTCAAAGCCCTAAAACTGGGTAAAACCCTAGGGACGGAAACCTACCGTTGGATCATCTTTACCTCGGGCAAAGGGTTGGTAGATGGCTCTTTTTACCGCCTACCCGCATGGGGCTGTTTTACTTTAGATGGCCAAGATCTGGAAAAAACAGGGGTAGCACCAGACATTACCGTACCAGAAAACTTTAAACAACGTTTGGAAGGGGAACAACCCCAGCTAGATGCTGCCATAGCAGAAATATTACGTCAGCTAAAAGGGTAAGCGTGTACCAAAGGGTTCTCGATACAACGTCACTTTCAGGGCGCCACTCGAACTGACATTTGATAATTATAGCTCCTTTGTCACTTCGAGTGTTTTCATTGAGCAAGAGCGGAAATGAAAATATATCGAGAAGCTCGCGTGTTCCAAAGTTCGTTAACCATCTTCCCTGAAAATAGTATCTTCGAAAACTAGACTAAATGTACCATGACCAAAAACAACACTTCCCGATCTTGGCTTACTATTTTAATTGAACTGGTAGAAGTTTTTTTTAATAGTGCCCGCCAAGGTAAAAGAGGACGAACATGGCACCAACATGTAGTACCCTATAAAAACGATTGGGCAGTACGGCGCGAAGGCAATAAACGCATTACTTCTAAACACAGACTCCAGACTACGGCTATTAACAAAGCTAAACGCATTGCCCGCAAGTACCAAGCCGATGTTATTATTCATAGAGAAGATGGCACCATTCGCGACCGTATTAATTTTGATTAAGTTAGGGTAAGGCGTAACAGGATGGTATCAACAAGATATTTAGAAAAAATACGAGCGAAACCAATTATCAGGCTTCAACTAATACATCGTTTTCCTTATGTTTACGGTAGGGGTATGCTAAAATTTAGGAAGCTAGCGGCATATCTATCACCGCCTCAATTCTGTTGTAAAGGTCTTCGGGGTCAAAGGGTTTAAAAATAAATCCGTTCATACCACTCTGTTCTATCTTGCTCTTTACTTCTAAGAATACCGAGGCAGATAGCGCTAAAATTGGTAAGGTGGTATTGAATTTTCTTATTTCTATGGAAGAGGTATACCCATCCATTATGGGCATTTGAATATCCATAAGAACAGCACAGTAATCATTTTCTTTGACCATATTTACCGCCATGAGACCATCAAAGGCGACATCTACCACAAGGTTGGCCCTCTCTAATATCTGTTTGCCTACCATGATATTTATTTTGTTATCTTCTACGAGTAGTATTCTTCTACCTTTTAGATTACGTTCTTTTTTCCCACTATCTTGGTTCAACTTCTCGTTAGAAATAGACTTTACTTCTATATCAAAGTAAAAACGACTACCCTGTGCTACTTCACTTTCTATGTGTACCGCAGAGCCCATGGCTTCTACGATACTTTTTACGATAGGAAGACCCAATCCCGTACCACCATATAAGCGATTGGTATTAATAGAGGCTTGGGTAAATGGCTGCCATATTTTCTCTTGTTGTTCTTTTGTAATACCAATTCCCGTATCTATAATTTCGGTACGCATACGCACATTACCATTGCGGTCTTCCTGTTTTGTAATTTTTAGGGTTACACTTCCTTGTTTCGTAAACTTTATGCCATTAGAGACCAGATTATTTATCACCTGGTTAAACCGGACAATATCTAACAACAACATTGGAAGTTTTTCGTCGACCTGTAATTTAAACGTAATCCCTTTCCCTAAACAACCTGGCTCATGAATCTTTTTTATCTGCTTTACAGCCGACATAACATCTGTAGGAATGGGATCAAGAGCTACACCGCTTGTTTCCATCTTGCTATAATCCAATACATTGTTCAGTAAATTCAATAGTATTTTGCCCGAGTAGTTTAGGGCTTCTATATTTTCCTCTTGATCTGGTCTAGGATTGGTATCCCCCAAAATATGAGAGAGTCCTATAATAGCATTCATGGGCGTTCGTATCTCATGGCTCATCATGCTTAGAAACTGTGACTTGGCATTAGATGCTTCAATGGCATCTTCCCGTTCATCTTGTATATTGGAATAATAGCGAGCATTGATCATGGAGAAAAATATCAATTGGTAGGTCACAAGCACCGCAGTAGTGAAAATAGATACGGGATAAATATACGTGTCTGCAAGTGTCGTATCTATCTTTGTGATGGTAAATAAATTAAAATCCGTAACATAGAGAAGAATCCAAAGTACTATGGATAGCACAGGAAAAAGTGCGACGTAGGATTTTTCCCGTCTAAATGAGAAAAACACAAAGGGTAATGCCATGGCAAATAGTAATATAAATTCAACACTACCTGCCTTTCCTATGAAAGAAGAAGTTATCGCAACGCTAATATTAAAGGCGACTAGATAAATAAAACGTGCCAGAGTGAGGTTGCCTACCTTTGAGATGATAGCGGAACAGATGAAAAAAGGCATCGTTGCTGCAATGTACAAGCTCAATTCGTGCAAATTCAGACTTCTGGCCAGAAAAAACCATAGTGCCGTAATACCCGTAGTGAATAGGGAAAGTATAAATACAAGTTTTACCCTACGTTTCGAGAATTCATTCATAGTGTGGATTAATTTAGGTTAAACGGAACTTAATTTGAAAACCTCAATAACTACTTTTTATAAGTAAATTCCTACAAAATGTTGTCAGTGGAGGTTAATCGTGTGCAAACACACGGATAAGTGAAGTGTACCCACTACGAAACGACCAGCTTTCTGTGTTCCGGGGCTTCAAAACGGTACCCAGTTTTGCTCTAAACATTCTGAAAGGGAACCTTGTATCGAGAACTCTTTAGAACATGTATGCTTCTCGATACTTTTTCAATCTCACTCTAGTTCGTTTGAAAACACTCGAAGTGACATCCGGGTTATTGTTTGAGTTTAAGTATGGTCAGTTCGAGTAGATTGCTGCAAACGAATTGTATCGAGAACCTTTGTTGCACGCTATCTTCTCGATACTAATTTCCTCGTACCTCGAAAATTTACTCGAAGTGATAAGGTGCTTTAGTTTTAACCTTTAAATACCTTAACTGTTCAAAACGGCCAAAACCCGTTCTGGGGTAAAGGGCAGGTGCCGTAGCCGTTTGCCCGTTAACCGTAAAAAGGCATTGGCAATGGCCCCCGCCACCATGGGGGTAGCGGTTTCACCCACGCCTTCCGGATGCTCCGCAGATGAGAGGATCACCGTTTCAATACTATCGGGTACCTCTTGCATACGCAGCAGTTGGTAGTCATTATAATTGCGTTGTTGTACCTGGCCATTCACCACCGTAATCTGTTCTTTGAGCACCGAGCTTATACCCATAATAACCCCACCTTCCATTTGGGCTTTTACATTATCCGGTTGTATGACGACCCCGGCATCTAAAGCGATCCAAAAACGGTGCACCTTGATCGTACCCGAGGTGCGGTCTACCGAAATTTCACACACGCCCGTACCCAACGAACCATGCTCCACAAAGGCAACCCCCTTGGCGCGGCCTTCGGGTAATGGGGCGTTCCAATCCGAGATTTCGGCCACCTTTTCCAGTGTTGCCAAGGCCCTGGTGGCGTTGACCATCAGTTTTCTGCGTAGGGCAATAGGGTCTACCCCTTGATTATGGGCCACCTCGTCTAACATGGCCTCAATCGCAAATTTATTAGGCCCATGCCCTACCGAACGCCAGTGTTTTAGGCGTACGCCATGGGAGGCCTCGCGCCATTCTACCCATTGGTTGGGTATCGCATAATGGTCGTTACCTGCGCCACTGGCCACCAAATTACCACCATCGCCTACCACACAATGGGAGAAACCGGTGAGGGTACCCTGGGCATCTGTACTTACTTTTAGCCGTTGCAGGGTCAAGGGTCTGAAGCAGCCATAGGTTACATCATCTTCGCGTGTCCACACCAATTTCACCGGTTGTGGTGCCATGGCCTGGGCCAAGCTGCCACATTCCACCACAAAATCGTTCATGCTCCGCCGTCCAAAGCCGCCGCCCAAATACTGGAGGTTTACCTTGACCGCCTCATGGGGAATGCCCAAAAGACCGGGAATACCTAATTTGGTATCCGGACCTTGCTGGCTGCCCACCCAGACTTCGGCACTCTGCCCATCTTGGGCCACCTGCACTATGGCATTGAGGGGTTCCATTTGGGCATGGTACACATAGTCGTTCTTAAAATCTGCCTCGTAGGTTTTGGCCGCCGTGCGCCATGCACGGTCCACATCACCCAATTCGTTAACGGTCTTACCCTTTTCGGGGGCACTGGCCATCTTAGCATAGGTAGGGTAGATCTCCTGAGAGTTGAATCCCTTGGCCTGGGCATCGCCCCATTGGATAGCAAGGGCCTTTTTGGCGCTCAAGGCGGCCTCCAAGGTGTTGGCCACCACGCCAATGGCATAGTCAAAGGGCACCACTTTAAGCACTCCTTCCATGGCTAGGATGTCTTCTTCATTGGTTAAGGTGGGTGTTGCTCCGTGCAGGGCGCCCCGTTCTAAAACACCATAGACCATATCGGGCAAACGAAGATCAATGGCAAAGAGGGCACTGCCATCCACTTTTTCGGGGATTTCCGTTCGGGGAATCTGGCTGCCAATCAGTCGAAAATCTTTGGGGTCTTTTAATCCAGATTCGCTAAAATCGGGCAGGGTTTCAGGCATGGCCAAATAGGCCACCAAGGCGCCATAGCCTATTTTTTTATCGCTTTTTTCATGGATGACCTCACTTGGGCCCGTACTCAATTCAGTAATGGGCACCTGCCAATGGGCCGCTGCGGAATGCAATAGCACATAACGGGCCTGTGCTCCTGCTTTTCGCATGACGGAGTAGTAGCTATTGGTGGTACGGCTGCCCACGGTGAACATGAGCTTGGTACCGGGTTGCCAGCCTGGGGAGCCATAGATGTCCGCCTCCTGTGGAGAAAATTCCACATGCACTTTAGACCAGTCCGCATCCATTTCTTCGGCAAAGACCAAGGGCAGGGACGTCATAGATCCCTGGCCCATTTCGGCCGCGGGATTGTAGATGGTGATTTGGCCGTCTTCGGTAATGCGCACCCAAGCGGTGACGTCATGTTTTGTGAGTTGGCGCTCAACCCCTTTGGAGTCGGTACAGGACAGTATATTGGGCAAAAGGCCGGAAGCCGTAATAAAAAGGGCCACGCCCCCTGAGGATTTTAAGAACTGCCTGCGGCCCATGGGGGATATCGTTTTGGTGCTTGTGTTTTTCATGGCCTTAGGAGGTTTTGGAGGTTTGTTCTTTGGCCATTTCAATGGCTTTTAGGATACGTAAATAGGTGCCACAACGGCACAGCACGCCGTTCATATAGCTTTTGATTTCTTCCCGTGAGGGATTTGGATTTGTTTCTAACAGCGCAGCCGCTTGCATGATCTGACCAGACTGGCAGTAGCCACATTGGGGGGCCTGTGCGGTAATCCATGCCTGTTGCACCGGATGGTCGCCCTTTTCCGAAAGTCCTTCAATGGTCTTGATCTGTTGCCCCTTGGCCATCGTATCTACCTGAAGGATGCAGGCCCTCACAGGATTGCCATCAACATGGATGGTACACGTGCCGCACTGTGCAATACCACAGCCGTATTTGGTTCCGGTGAGGCCCAGATGTTCCCGTAGCACCCAGAGCAAAGAGGTGCCCGGGGCCACATCAACCTCATGCGAGGTTCCGTTGATGTTCAGTGAATACGTAGCCATAATCATCTAGTTTCCGTGAAGTTAGCAAAAAAGAAGAAACGATGCCATCTGGGAATAAAATGGTTTTTTTAAAGGGGAGGAAACAAAAACCGTCAGTTCGAGTGAATTTTTGAGGGACTAGAAAATTAGTATCGAGAAGCTCACGTTTACCAAAGCGTTCTCGATACAACGTCACTTTCAGGACGCCACTCGAACTGACACTACGTTGTCTAAACCTATTATAACACAATTTACTTACCGTGGTTACGGGTTTCCGTAAGGTAAATACCAGTAGTCTGTTTAGATTTAATTTTCATTCGTTAAAAAGTAGGTAAGAATTTTCTTTTCCCCTGCTTTTTTTAAATTTCGCTATTCCTTTTACCCCACCAAAACCTGAAATTCTAGTCGTTGAAATTTTGAAGTCACAAAAAATGTAGCGTTAATTTACCTTGTAAGTAAAACCTATAAAAAACACTTACGGAAACCCGTAAAAGCAATCAATTAAAAGCATCTAAATTGCATGAAGTTGATATTAATAAATAGTGTAAATGCTATTTATAATTTAAGCGGAAAAAAAATTAGCGTAAACAGGCAATTATATGTGTAGTTATTCTGCACATATTCTTTAATTTAGTTACAAATAGGTAATATGCCAATAAATAAAAATGCTCTCATTCGATACCAAGCACTTGACAGATGCTTCTCTAACCCTGGTCGTCGTTATGATATTAATGCATTATTGGAAATATGTAACGAGGCTCTTTTTGAGTATAATCCAGGTGCAACTGGTATAAAAAAAAGGCAGTTATATGAAGATATTAGGTTCATGGAATCTAGCCAAGGGTATTCAATAGAATTAGAGAAGTTAAAAGAAGGAAGAAGGACATTTTACAAATATTTGGATTCTAGTTTCTCCATCACTAAGAATCCTATCAACGAACTAGAAGCTGAACAGTTAAAATCGGCAATGATGGTATTGACTCGCTTTAAGGGGATGCCGCAGTTCGAATGGGTAAATGAATTATTACCTAAGTTAGACCAAACCTTTCTTTTAAAGGATAGGGAGAATCATATTATGGCTTTTGAAAACAATCCTTTTTTAAAAGGGCTTGAATTTTTAAACCCGATTTTTAATGCCATTAGTCATAAGAAATGTATAGAAATTAGTTACCAACCTTTTGGCAAGCAGGAATTTACCACCAACTTTTTTCCATACCATCTTAAGCAATTTAATTCGCGATGGTTTCTTTTTGGCCAAAATCCTAATTATGAATCATTAACAAATTATCCACTAGATAGAATTAACATGGTTAATGAAATTGACATTCCTTTTTCAGAAACTGAAATTGATTTTGAAGAGTACTTTGAAGATGTTATAGGGGTTACGCTAAATGAAGGTCAACCAGAGATTATTGAACTAAAAGTTAACAGTAAATTATGGCCATATATAGAAACCAAGCCACTTCATGGATCTCAAAAAATAAAACAGAGAGATGAAAACTTTGTTTTTATAACATTACATGTCATTCCAAACTTTGAATTGGAAAAACTTATTCTTTCTTTTGGTGAAGATATAATCGTCTATTCCCCCACCCATTTTCAAGACACTATTAAATGTAGATTACAAAAGAACCTTAATGCGTATGACTAATGCAGAAAGACTGCATACATATGATTTATGTTTGTCAAATAATCTTAAAAATAATAGTATTATGAAAAATGTCTCACAAATTCAATGCCCAGAATGTAATCACCAATTTGATATAGAAAATGCCTTAAGTCATGACATTGAAGACAGGTTTAAAAAGGAGTATCAAGAAAAATTAGATGAAATAAAAACATCTTTTACGGAAAAGCGTAAGACTATTGAATTAGAAAAAATTAGATTAGAAAAATTAGCTGAAAATCAAAAAGAAGAAGTAGCTAGGCTTGCTTCTAAAAAAGTAGAAGAGCAGCTAAAACTACATTTATCAAAATTTGAAGAAGAAAATAAAATAGCTAATGAAAAGAATGCTGAAACAATTAGATTACAAAAAGAGGAGCTCTTAAAAGCTAGAAAGGAGAAGCTAGATTTTCAAGAAAAACTAAACAAGTTAAAAGAGCGAGAAGAGCAATTGGAATTGGAAGTCAAGGAAAAAATGCTAAAAGAAAAAATTAAAATAAAAGAAGAAGTTCAAAAAGCTGAACAGCAAAAGCATTACTTAGAAATTAAACAACGCGATGAATTAGTGAATACCTTAAAAAGTCAGATGGATGACATGAAACGAAAAGCAGAGCAAGGGTCTATGCAATCGCAAGGAGAAATATTAGAGTTAGAAATTGAGCGTTTATTACAGGAGTCCTTTCCAATTGATGATATTATCGAAGTAAAAAAAGGAGTTAATGGAGCCGATTGTATGCAGATTGTTAAAAGTCAAAATGGCAAACAAGCAGGAATTATTGCTTTCGAATCTAAACGTACTAAAACTTTTAGTGACCAGTGGATATCTAAATTAAAGGGTGATATGCGTTTACATAAGGCAGATGAGGGGGTTATTGTTACTGAAGTAATGCCAAAAGACATGACCAGCTTTGGAAAACGCGATGGAATATGGATTTGTAAATTTGAAGAGGTAGGGGCCCTAACCCATGTTCTAAGACATACGATGTTGAGGGTAAACGAGATTAAAATCTCCAATGAGGGAAAAGGAGAAAAGATGCAGGTGTTATACGATTACTTAATAAGTAATGAATTTAAGCAGCAAATGGAAGCTATTGTTAACGGTTACGTTAATATGCGTAATCAAATAGATACAGAAAAGCGTTCTATGAAACGCCAATGGAAAGAACGGGAAAAGCAGTTAGACATGATTATTGATGGAGCTACGGACATGTACGGCTCTATCAAGGGTATAGCTGGAAATGCCATTCAGAATATAAGTGCTCTTGAACTTGAACCCGAAAATCAAACTTTAATAGCTTAAAAAAGGAAAATTGACTTACGAAACTAAAAAATACACCACTGGTTTTACAAGCGGCGCACTATTATATAAAGAGGCGATTTTTGCAGTTGACTCAATACAAGACGTTAAAGCATTTTTATTGGGTAAGGAAGGTTTAGATGCTGATATTTTACCGATCAATTCTGAAGGGTCGCGCAAACGAATTAAAATAGAATTAGAGAAGAGATTACAAGCTTTAAATGATTATGAATTAATAGAATTATTTAAAATTCATGACGAGACTAATCGAAAATTAATTTTATTCTATGCTGCTTGCAAATTATATGCCCTATTAGCAGATTTTATGTTGGAGGTAGTGTTGTATAAATGGAACAATATTGATTTAGAAATATCGAATGATGATTTCCAAAATTTCCTTTACAAAAAAATGGCTTTACATGATGAACTACTAAAACTCTCGGAAATCTCAAGATATAAACTTAGTCAAGTTGCCCTTAAAATGTTAAAGCAATTAGGTATGATTGACAAAGGGCAATTAAAAAAGAAGGTTTTCAATGAATCGGTATTAAAAGCAATATTAAAAAACGGTGATACTTGGTTCTTAAAAACGTTATTTCTCAAAGACCATGAACTTAAAGAACTTACATAAGCAATGAATAGCGCAGATAAAATCTACGATTTACTCAGTGACAAAGGTTTTCAGGAGCCAAGAACAGGGAATTTATTTTTCCCGGCATACATCTATACCTATAAACCTGAATTGGAGTATGAGGTTAGAGAACAAATTGCTCAGTTAATTAATAAATTAAAAAGGCCTAACCACTATTTAGATTGTTTGGTCATAAATATTTATGAAGAGCTTATCACCTATTTGAAAGCTGATTCTTTCTCCGGTTCTTCCATATTCGATTTAATCATAGAAAAAGAAAAGGAAGATTATCAAGATGCTCTTAATTGGGTCCTAGATGAAGTAGATGAAGGATTTTACACACATTTCGAAAATAAGGTAAAAAATCACTTTACAGATAAAAGTGAGAAAAGAGTTTTTCTAATAATTTATGGGTTTGGAACTGTATTTCCCTATTTAAGAGCTTCAGATTTTTTAAAGAAAACAGAAAGACTTATCAAGGAATTTAAGGTAATTGTATTTTATCCGGGGAAGTATGAAGATTCTAACTATAGCTTATTTAATGAACTAAATGATGATAATTTGTACCGTGCAAATCATTTGAACAACCAACTAGGTGAATAATAAAATAATATGACTATGAGCATTGAAACGCTATACGATAAAGATATTACTAGAAGAATAAATCCTGCCGTTGTAGTAAGTGAGATGGAGGAATATTACATTGATCAAGAAATTAATGAGTATGAATTCACTCAAGGCATCACCAAAAATGTGTATAAATTCTTAAGCGCCGTTGCAAGCAAAAAAGAAGGTAAAACAGGAGTTTGGATTAGCGGGTATTATGGCAGTGGTAAATCTCACTTTATAAAATATTTATTCTACTGTCTTAACAAGAAATTTAAGGACCAGGCACTTAAACGATTTGAAGATTCAATAAAATTATTAGACCCATTAGATGAACCGAGCTTAGCACAAGTTGAGAGTCTAAAAAGGTCTTTAAATGGTTTGGATATTGATGAAATCATGTTCAATATTGATGCCGTAGCCGACAATAAAGATGAGAAGGAAAGGATTACACGAGTACTTTTCAAAAAACTAAATGAATTTAGGGGTTATAACAATACCAATATAGCTTTAGCATTATATCTAGAAAAACCCTTAGACGAAAAAGGACAGTTTCAAGCCTTCAAAGAAAAGATAAAAGCTTCTTTTAATGAAAATTGGGATGGAAATCAAATTCGTTTTATCAGAAGGTACTTGGACAAGGTAATAGAAATTGCCAAGGAGTTTGATGCAGATATTGATAAAGAATCTATAAAGGCGAGTATTTTAGATACAAACCAAGATTATACCATTGAGGCTTTCATTAAAGAAATTCAGGAATACCTTTCAACAAAAAACGAGAATTATAGATTGTTATTTTTGTTGGATGAGGTTTCTCAGTACATAGGTTCTAACACAGCCTTATTATTAAACTTGCAAACTATTGTAGAGGAGATAGGAACACAAATTGGAACACAGGTTTGGATTGTTTGTACTGCCCAACAAGATTTGTCGAACTTAATCAACAACACAGATAATAAAGGAGAAGACTTTGGTAAGATTTTAGGTCGTTTTGAAACTGTGATTTCGTTAGAAAGCCAGGATGCAGCCTACATTACAAAAAAAAGGATTCTGTCAAAAAAATCTGAAGGCATAGGTTATTTAAATGAGTACTACAAAGATTATAAAGGCGCCATAGAAAACCAGTTTGTGTTTGACCATGATTTATATGAAAATTATTCAGATAAAGAAGATTTTATTCTTACCTATCCTTTTGTACCATATCAATTTCGTTTAGTCTCTGATGTTTTTGAATCTTTTAGCAACGTTGGTTACGTGGGTGAAGGGGTTAAAAATACGGAGCGTGCTATTTTAGGAATCACTCACTTTACGGCGAACTTATGTAAAGATGAAACTCTTGGGTATTTTGTACCATTTGATCTTTTTTTTAACGAACAGTTAGAAAAGAACCTTACTCACCATGCCAGAGGCATTTTAGATAAGGCTTACCATATTGAAGATGTCAAGACCAATCCTTTTGCTCGTCGAGTTGTCAATGTATTGTTTATGGTATCAAACTTAGGTGATGTGCAAAGCATTAATTTTCCGGCAACTATTGAAAATATCGCATTGCTTATAATGGATGCCGTGGACACTCCAAAAATGGAAATGCAGAAAAAAGTTGATTCTGTATTAAATGTTTTGGTTTCCAAAAATATCATACAAGTAGCGGAAGGTAAATATCGTTTTTTGAAAGAGGACGAAATTGAAGTGGCTCAATTAATTAAAAACTCACCTATTACCAATGAGGATCGTCTAACCTATCTCTATGACGATGTTATACAAAAAGTTGTTAAGCCAAACCCAAATATCTCATACGGAAATAGAAATTTCAAAATTGCCTTAAAAATAGATGACAAAGAAATTGGGGCAAGAGGAGATTTCAACCTTAAGTTCTCTATTTACGACTCTACTGAGCTTGACCACCTAGCTCATGCTACTTCCTCTCAAGATATGATTGTTGGTATTCACGATTGGTTTAAGCACGATAAGGACCTTGCTACAAAAGTGTCTGACTATGTGAGAACTCAAAAATTTATTAGCCGCAATTTTTCAGCCGCTACGGGATCAAGATCTGAAACTTTAGGGAAACCAATAAACTACTGCTTAAGGAAATTAAGTTACGTTTCGAGAAAAAATTTATGGAAACTGCTTTTATTTCCAGTAATCAAGTCATCCCAGCCAATGACATAAAAGGAAATACACCAATTTCGAGGTTTGAAGAAATGGTGATGCATCATATGCAAGCTGTTTATAGAAAGAATGCTTTGGCAAATGCCTATGCTTCCTCCAATAACGACCTACTTGCACATGCAAAGTCCAGACAAACTCAAACTACCAATGAGTTGACACCTGCAGAAGAAGAAGTAAATAATAAATTAAATTTAAGTGGAGAAAGTCCGGTAGTTGGAGATATTGTTAAACAATTTGAGAAAGCTCCCTATGGTTGGAAAGATATTTCTACATTGGATGTCTTATTGCAAATTGCTAAAAAAGGCCACCGCCGATTCGAATGGCGTAATGAAGAAATAACCCTGGAACTTTATGCCGAAAAATCCATAAACTCCCGTGAACGTGACGCAGTTACTGTCCATAAAGAGAAAATCCATTCTAAAGATGAGGTAATCAACTTTATAAAAACGGTGAACGATGATATTTTTGCAGAAACCATAGTACCCTCTGGCACTACAGACTTTAAAGAGGCTGTTACTACCTTTAAAACGAAGTTAGGGCCACAATTAATGGCAATCAACCGAATGAAGGAAGAATACGAAACGTATCCATTTTCCATTCACCTTAAAAGATTTCATACATCCTTAAGTGATTTGTACAATGAACGAAATCCAGAAAAAGTAGTAGAACAGGTAATAGCTCAAAAAGAACAATTAAAAGAGTCAAGGGATACGTTCAAGTATATAGAGGAATTTATTGATTACAACTTTAAGGCGTATGATAAACTGGTAAGTTTTATTGCAGATAATAAAAACAATCTAACGGCATTGGACGAAACGGCTCAAGTAGTAGCCGATCAGCTAATGGGTTATGTTAAAGATGACCAAGAACCTTGGGATAGGTTTCCACAAATGAAAAAAGGCTATAAAGAGCTATATGATGCTATAAAAGAGAGGATAGCACTTTTAAAAACCGAGGTTATCAAAATCTATGAGGCAATTTTCAATGAAATTGATTTAAAAAGAAATGAACTCGAAATCAAGGAAGCCAATCTAACTGCCAGTGATGATTTTGTTCTTAAAAAAATACAAAAAGAACATGAGATATCACAATTAGAAATTTATCAATTAAAGGCATCGGATTTCCGGTCAGAAAACTTTAGAATCTTAATAGATTATAAAGCGAAGGAAGATGCTCAAAAAACAGGAAAAGAATACAAAACCAGTATAGATGTATCCCTAGTAGCAGAAATGCCCCCAACTACAATTGAGAATGCAGAACAATTAGACGCTTATATTTCTAAACTTAGAGAGCGTTTAATGGTGAAGTTGGCTAAAAATAATAAAATTTACGTAAGCTAATATGAATACAAATTCTATTAAATCTTTTGCTAGAGAAGCACGCTTGTTATTGTTAGATGGCGTATTTCAACGTTTAAAATATTGGAGTTTTCAAGAAAATGGCACAAATATCGAAAACTTGAATACTATACAAGGGGGGTATATTTTTAGGGGGCAACCATTTACAGATGTCAATGTACCTACAAAATGGAATAAATTAAAGTTAAAACTTAAAAACAAACAAAGTTTTAAAGATGTTCGGGAAGAAGCATCTTACACATGGTTTAACCGTTTAATGGCCATTAAAATTCTAGAAACTAATGGATATATTTCAAAACAATTGGCATATACAGAAGGTTCTAGAACACCGTTAATTGTACAAAATGCCAAACGTGGCGAACATAACATTACCAATAATGCAGATAAAGAACTCTTAATAGAGTATTTAAAAGAAGATAAAGACGAAGAAGCTTTTGCATTACTCGTTACTAATTTATGCCATACCAATACCGTATTACACGATATTTTTGGTAGAATAGACGATTATACCGAAATCCTATTCCCGCAAAACAGCTTAAAAATAGATGGCTTATTAGATTTGATTAATAGCGATGCTATCAGCGAAACCGACTATAAAGAAGTAGAACTCATTGGCTGGTTGTACCAATTTTATATTTCCGATAAAAAAGATGAGGTTTTTAAAGGGTTTAAAAAGAATATAAAAGCCAGAGCTGAAGACATTCCAGCAGCAACCCAAATTTTTACACCCAAATGGATTGTAAAATACATGGTAGAAAATACCGTTGGTAAAATTTACTTAGACTACGAACCAGATTCCGATTTACGAGATCAAATGAAGTATCTCGTAGAAAATGAAAATGACAACGTCATTGCGAGTGCAACGAAGCAATCTCTCATAAAAGACCTAACCCAACTAACCCTAATTGATCCAGCAGCTGGTTCCGGGCACATTCTAGTTACCGGTTTCGACCTTTACATGAAAATGTACCGCGAAGCAGGTTACACCGCAAATCAAGCAGTACAAAACATACTACGTCATAATTTGTATGGTTTAGATATAGACGATCGTGCCATGCAACTTTCTCGTTTTGCAGTCTTATTAAAAGCGGCACAATACGACGCTTCTATTTTAGAAGATCCAATACTTCCACATATTTACAGTTTCCCAGAAGATACCTTGGGCAACCTATTACAGCAAAAGACAAAGTAGCTTTAGTGATTTATTAGGTATGCAGTTGGCAGAACCAGTAACTATAGAATGGGAAGAAACTAAAAAGAATAAATCCAAAACACATAAAATAACATACAAAAAAGGAGATATACTCAACGATGCTATTATAGACCGTTTACAATTACATGGTAACGAAGCCATTGCGGTAGATTTCTCGCAAGAGCTAGAACAATTTTGGGGAGACAAAGAAAAACCGTGGGATTACTGTGAGTTCTTTTATGGCATAAACTTGTTACGTCAAGGAAAAAATTTAGGTTCTGCTATAAAACTAAACATTAGTACAGAGGTTTATACACATATAAATGAAACCTACCACAACTGGCTTTTAAAAGAACAGACTGCACAACTCAATATTGAAGAAACCAGCATTTTTAATTTATTAAAACCCTTTTTAGAAGTCTTTTTAGTATTGGCAAAGCAATACAAGGCAGTAGTGGCAAACCCACCATACATGGGGCAAAAAAGTATGAATGCCGAGTTAAAGGCTTATGTAAACAAACACTATCCTGATACTAAAAGTGATTTAATGACCATTTTTATGGAGGTCATTCCAAATCTAACAGCAGATGATTCTAGGTTTGCATTAATAAATTTACCGTCTTGGTTATTTTTATCTTCTTTTGAAAAAATAAGAACAAGCTACATTTACCTTTTTACCTTTGATAGTTTACTGCACATGGGACGTGGTATATTTGGTATCGATTTTGGCTCTGTGGCATTTGCGATGAAAAAAACAGCAAGTAACAGTGCTATTGGTAGTTATTTTAGATTGCACGAGCGTAATTTTCAACATATTTTATATGAAGATATTGAAAAGCTCTTTCTATACAGTAATGGTAAAACAGATTACAAATATAATTTTAACCAATATAGAGGAGATAAAGGCATAACAAAAATACCAGAAGAAGGCACAACTATTGGACAAAAATTGTTTTATCCAAATATCACACAAACTAACTTTGCTAAAATACCCGGAAGCCCTATTGCATATTGGGTAAGTGAAAATTTAATTCAAAGTTTTAAAAACGAAAATTTGGGATCAATTTCAGATTCAAGTCCAGGTGTAAGAACTGGAAGAGATTCAATTTTTATAAAATATTGGCATGAAGTAGATTTTAATAATGTTAATACAAAAGCAAAGGATTCAAATGATATAAAACCCAGCTCGCAGCTTTGGTTTCCTATTACTCGAGGAGGTAATTTTAGAAAATGGTATGGAAACTTTGAACATATTATTTTAATTGGAGATAATGCTTCTAAAATTAAAAATGAATGTCACGATCACCGCCTTCGAGAATCAAATCACTATTTTAAAAATGGTATTACATGGACAATGATATCTTCTACACTTCCTTCCTTTAGATATGTTCCAGATGGTGTGCTATTTGGTAATGGTGGTCCAGTAGTTTTTACTGAAAATGATATTGTCAATACAGCATTTCTCAATTCTATTGTTGTGGGTAAATATTTAAAACTTTTGAATCCTACAATAAATTATACGAAGTCAGATATCGAAAAAATACCAGTTATTAAAAACCCTAGTTTAGAAACACTTGGAAAGATTAATATTGAAATATCAAAAAAAGACTGGGATTCCAAAGAAACTTCTTGGGATTTTAAACAATCACCTCTTGTAAGCGATGCAAATACCTTATCACAAGCCTACCAAAACTGGCAAGACAATGTTACCAAAGACTTTTTTCAACTGCATGCTAATGAAGAAGAACTCAACCGTATTTTTATAGATATTTATGGTTTACAAAACGAGCTTACACCAGAAGTAGCTTTAAAAAATATTACTATTTTACAAGAAGAATTGAATGGTAAAGACTTAGAATCTTTAGAGTTGACTTTTAGAGAAAAAGGTGCAGCAGCTGTTAATTTACCTATTGATAAAACTGAGATATTAAGCCAATTTATAAATTATGTTATGGGTGTTTTTATGGGACGTTACCGTTTAGATAAACCATGTCTTAGCATTGCACACCCAAACCCAACAGAGCAAGAATTAGCACCTTATACCGTTATTGCCAAGAATGAAGCCATCTCAAGAAAAGTAACAATAGACGATGATGGTATTGTACCTCTTATGGGAGAAGATTGCGCCTTTCCAGATGATGCTTTAACACGTACCAAAGATTTGCTCTTAACCATTTGGGGAGAAGACGCACTAACAGAAAACATCAACTTTTTACAAGACGCTTTAGGTATGGATCTGCACAAATGGCTCACAGAAAAATTCTGGGGCTACCATACCAGCATGTATAAAAAGAAACCTATTTATTGGTTGTTTAGTAGTAATGTAAAAAAACCACAACAAGCAGCTTTTAAAGTATTGGTGTATATGCACCGTATGGATAAATATACGGTACAACAAATACAACGTAACTATTTATATCCACACCAAGAATATATTAAAAACGAAATAAATAAGCTAACCCAAGACGAAGACAGCTTAAACAAAGAGCAACAAAAACAGTTAGAACTTTTACGTGATTGGGAGTTAGAATGTCGCGATTATAACGAGGTTTTAAAAACACTAGCCAACCAACAAATAGAAATAGATTTAGATGACGGTGTAACGGTAAACTATGCCAAATTTGAAGGAGCTGTTGCTAATATCTAACGAAAAGAATAAATGAGTTACCACAGCAAAACTATAAAACAAGCGGTTAAGGATATAGAGTCTGAAAAAACATTTTTACCTGCCATACAGCGTAAATTTGTATGGCCACGCCATAAAATAGAGTATTTGTTCGATTCTTTAATGCGCAACTTCCCTATTGGTTCTTTTTTGTTTTGGGAATTAAAATCGGAAAAAGCCTATGACTATGTGTTTTATAATTTCTTAAGAAAATATGACGAACGCAAACCTAATAACGAGCGTAAAACAGGTAGTTTTTTAAACCCAGAAATTATTGGAGTTTTAGATGGGCAACAACGTTTAAGCTCTATGTATTTAGGTTTACAAGGCACCCATAGAGAACGCTTAAAATACCATAGAAGTTTACAAGATTACGCATATCCAGAAACTGCTTTGTATTTAAACTTACTAACATTACCATATTATATTAATAATGAAGGTGATATTGATATTGAACGCGAAATAGATTTTGAGTTTAGGTTTTTAACACAAGAAGAAGCTAAACATATTAAAAGTAAAAATAATGAAGGCATTTGGAACAAAAGCTTTTGGTTTAAAGTAGGCGACGTATTACGTTGGAGTGACGACCCGGAAATAGACGAAATTTTCGAAGCGTTGAAATTAGCATGTGTTCATGAAAACCAAACCAATGCATTCAATAAAAAAAAGCGATTAATTAAAAAAGGATTACGCGATTTACACAAGCGCATTTGCGAAGAGGAATTGATTAATTACTTTAAAGTAACCAAAGATGATTTAGACGATATTTTAAAAATCTTTATTCGTGTAAATAGTGGTGGTACCATACTCTCTAAAACAGATTTATTGTTTTCTACCATTGTAGCGACTTGGGAAGATGGTCGTGATGAAATTGAAGCATTTTTAAAAGACTTAAACTCAAAAGGCGATGGCTTTTGGTTTAATAACGATTTTTTAATGCGTAGCTGCCTGGTCTTGTCAGATCTTCCTGTACTATTTAAAGTCAATTCGTTTAAATCTAAAAATGTACAATTAGTAAAAGATAATTGGGAAAATATTAAATCAGCATTAGAAAAAACAGTTAATCTTTTAGAGTCTTTTGGTTTTAGTGGTTCGGTATTAACGTCTCAAAACTCAGTAATTGTAATTGCTTATCATTTCATGAAAGGTGGCAACACTAGTGAAACATCCAAACAAGGGATTAAAAAGTATCTGTTACATGCCTTGTTAAAAAATGTCTATGGTGGTCAAGGAGATCAAGTAATTACTAGTTTTAGAAATGCCTTGAGAGAAGAGGTTGTAGATAAAGAAAACAAAGAGAGTTCAAAAGAAAAAACATACCAATTAAAACAAAGTACATTTCCGTTTGATGTGTTTTTAGACTTAAAATTACCGGCTAATAAAACTCTAAAAATTACAGAAGAAGATATTGAAGAGTTTTTAAATTATAGAAAAAGTGCGAATTCCTTTTTTGTGTTGGCTTTATTATATCCTCATTTAAGATTTAATCAAGTCCATTTTCATCAAGATCATATCCATCCGCATTCAAGGTTTAGTGATGCTAAACTAAGAGATGTGGGAATTCCGGAAGATAAATGGCAACATTGGCAATCTCTTAAGGACACCATTCCTAACCTACAATTAATGGAAGGCAGAGAAAATTCATCTAAAAACGCGACTCAATTTAAAGATTGGTTCGAAGGAAGTTTCGATGGGAATAAAAATGTAAATGATCCTGTAAAGTTTAGAGAAGATAATTTTATACCAAGTACTAGCCTGGAGTTTAGCAACTTTGAAACCTTTTATACAGAGCGGAAAGTTTTAATTACTTCGGAATTAATGAAGGTATTAAATTTAAAGAAAAAGCAAGAGCAAGAGCAAGAGATTAGTAATCTTAGTGAAAGCTAATAGTAAACACCTTTACCAATACTAATATTGGGAAATGACAGTAATAACATAATCAGTATAAATAACGTATGACTAGTCATACGTTATGATATATATTAGTTTACAATGAATGATTAGTCATACATAAATAGATTTTATAACAAACTATTTATACATTTGTATGAGTAATCATGCGTTATTGTCTAAAAATAAGTGTTATGAATGAGATATCGAACATTAATTGGGTTTCAATGTCAGATGAGGCATTAATAAAAACGATAGGAAATTTTATTAAACAACATCGATTGCAACAGAATAAGACACAAGGGGAGGTCGCTAATGCTGCCGGCATGAGCCGATCTACATTAAGTTTATTAGAACGAGGTGAAACAGTTACAATAAACACACTTATGCAAGCCTTACGAGTATTAGATCTTTTATATGTAATGAATGTATTTGAGATTTCTGAATCCATTAGCCCTTTAGCCTATGCTAAATTAAAAAAAGAACAACGCGAACGCGCTAGTAGTAAAACAAATAAAGCAACCAAAAAAGAAGAGGATTTAGGATGGTAGATGCAGCAGAAATAAAACTTTGGGGAGAAATGGTAGGTGCTGTACGTTGGGATGCACAAAACCAATTGGCAAGTTTTCAATACAGTCCAGCCTTTCTTAAAAAACAATGGGATATCTCGCCTATTAAAATGCCAATCGCAGAAGCATCGCGTATTTTTTCGTTCCCGGAACTGCGAAAAGGCAAAAATGAAAGTGTAGATACCTTTAAAGGATTGCCTGGTTTGTTAGCAGATGCATTACCAGATCGTTATGGAAACCAGTTAATTAATTTATGGTTAGCAAGAAATGGTCGTCCTGCAGATAGTATGAATCCAGTAGAACAACTCTGTTTTATAGGAACACGGTCTATGGGAGCTTTAGAATTTGAGCCTGCACAAATAGCACCACAAAATAGCTTTGATATTCAAATTAGTAGCTTGGTAGAAGCAGCACATAAAATACTATCCAAAAAAGAACAATTAGATACTAATTTAAACGATAATGAAGAAAAGGCGCTCATGGAAGTGCTAAAGGTAGGAACATCGGCTGGTGGAGCACGACCGAAAGCGGTAATTGCATATAATGAAAAAACAGGCGCTGTGAAATCTGGTCAAACCATAGTGCCAGAAGGTTTTGAACATTGGTTATTAAAATTAGATGGTGTAAGTGATGCACAATTTGGAGAAACACATGGTTGGGGACGTGTAGAATACGCCTATTATTTGATGGCTAAAGATGCTGGAATTACCATGATGGACTGTAAGTTATTAGAAGAAAACGGTAGAGCACATTTTATGACCAAACGTTTTGATCGCGATGGTAATATAAAACATCATATTCAAACCTGGTGTGGCATACAACATTACGATTATAACAATTTACAGGGCTATAGTTATGAGCAACTGTTTCAAACCATGCGTGTATTGCGTTTACCGTATCCCGAAGCAGAAGAAATGTTTAGACGTATGGTGTTTAATGTATTGGCAACAAACTATGACGATCATACAAAGAACTTTTCATTTCGATTAAAACAAGGCGAAAAATGGGAATTATCGCCTGCTTATGATGTGTGTTATTCCTACGATCCAAATAATATATGGGTAAGCCAACACACCTTAAGTATTAATGGGAAACATAAACAAATATCTCAAGCCGATTTGATGACCATTGCAAAAGCCAATAACATTAAAAAAGGAGAGACTATTATTAAAACTATTAGTAAAGTGGTTGCCAATTGGAAAAGTTATGCCAACAAAGCAAAAGTAAAGGCACAATTAACACAAACGATAGCGGAAACGCATGTAATAATGCATTAGAAAAAGCGATGATAGAGAAAATTAAAAACCTATTAAAACAACATAACCGCAACATCATCTTTTATTTTGATGCAGATGGATCGTTTAAAGAAGAGTTAAAAGAAATAGAAGATGCCGGAATTAAAGTGGTTGAGGTATCTAACAATTATTTTCAATTAAAGTACAAATTAGAATTTGTATGGACTAAAGAGTTGGTCCTTTTATATCATCCTTTTGCAAAACCATCACCTTCAAAAATTAACAAATACCCTTTTCTGGGTCTACTAATAGCCAATACAGAATTACGATTAGATGATGCTTCTGAGTTCTTATCAGATTATAAATTAAATGAGCTTCATTTACCACTAGTAAAACAATACATTAACATATTAAAGCTAAAGGGAAATCAGAAAAAATTGGCTAAAATTCTCGATCCAGATCGGTTTTCAGAAGACAATCTAAAACTAGGATTGATTTCTATTACTTTGAATTATCATTCAGTAACAGACAAAAATAGTTGCATGTCTAGGTTGTTAGAACTAGCCACCGATGAAAATAAATTAGATAAAACGCTAAGAAATTTAAAAGAATTAGAATTAGAAGAGGTCGTATTACTTTGGTTTAATAATTTGTTGGACACAAAGCATCATCAACTAAATCATGAAACACTAATAGAAATTGTAAATAAGTTAAAATATAATGTGTTAGTTGGTTTTATTGGTAAACCTGTAAGTGCCGATAGCTATTCAAAATTAAAATTAGAACGTACTGCCGATATCAATATATTACAATCCTTTTTTTACGATTGGCAATCTAGCCCCACTAGTAAAGAAGGTATACATGAAGTTTTCAATACGTTAGCAATAGCTATTAAAACATCAAACTTGTTAGAATGGTATGGTATAGAACAGGAATATGGATATTATTCCGAAGAGATGTTAGATGTTATTATAAATGGGTTGTACGATACTGTATTTACACAACCTATAGAAACTAAAGACAAAAGTATTAAATGGAAACGTTCTGAAATTCTGGAAGAGCGCTTAAAACTACAGGTTGTATTTGTTTACCACGTTACATCCTTGTTAGAAGTTCTAAATGCGTTTAAATCGTTTAAGTTTAATACGCCAGACGATTATATTAATATCTACAAAGATGAATTATATAAAGTTGACTTCCACTACAGAAAGGCTAGTCTAGCGTTTAATAGCGTTAGAGACAAATTGTTTGAGTTTGAAGACAAAGCCAAGCTTTTGTTTGATGAAATTAATGGGAAATATGATCGTTTTTTAATTGAATTAAATACGGAGTGGCAAAGAATATTACAGGAAAACAATTTTAATTTTCACAACATTAACGTTAATAAACAATTTGATTTCTATAAAAACTATTTGGAAGATTTCACTTCTAAAATAGTGGTCATAATTTCGGATGCCTTTAGATATGAATTGGGATACGAGTTGTATGATGAACTTATGGCCGACAGCAAGAATCTAGTGGAAATTGAACCTTATTTGGCTTCCTTACCTTCCTATACTAATTTGGGAATGTCTAATTTATTGCCGAATAAAGGTATAACTGTTGAAAAAGGTGATAAGGATTTAGTGTTTAAAATAGATGGTAAATCTACAATTAGTACAAACAGGGTTAAAATTTTACAGAATAGAGAACCTAAAAGTGCTTGTTTAGACTACTCACAAGCCATGAAATTAAGTCGAGATGAGGGTAGGGATTTTTTTAAAAATCATAGAGTGCTTTATATCTATCATGACTGGATGGATGCCATTGGAGATAAAAAAAGAACGGAGCACGAAACGTTTAATGCATCGACTAAAACCATAGAAGATATCAAAGACATGATCATGAAAATTTATGGTTGGAATGTGTATCATGTTTTAGTCACATCTGATCATGGATTTTTATACAATAATACAGAGCTAACCGAGTCGAGCAGAGAACAATTACCAAAATCTATAGGCTTTAATAGAGAGCACAGTCGTTTTGTAGTTGCTGATGATTTTGAATCGAAATTAGATGGTTATGGTCTAGAAATGAAAAACACCACTAATATTGATACAGACTTAAAAATTGCGATTCCACGCGCAATAAACCGGTATAGAAAACAAGGCAATATAGGAGTGCAATTTGTTCATGGTGGTGCCAGTTTACAAGAGTTATTGGTTCCTGTTGTTAAATTTTATAAGGATACAAAAAAAGAGAAAAGTGATTTGGTATCCTTTAATCGAATAGATCAAAACGATAGAATATCTTCTGGAAGTATTAAGATCACCTTATTACAAGATCAACCTGTAGATAATGAGTTAAAAAGTACTGAGGTATTATTTGGCCTATATTCTGAAAAAGGAGATTTATATTCAAAAGAAGTTGAGGTACAATTCAATTCTACGTCAGGCAACCCAAAAGAACGCATTTTCGAAATCATCTTGTCACTGAACACTTTAGGCTCTAATTCAAGTTTTTGTTATCTCAAAGCCTATCATAAAGAGGATAAATCAAGATTAAACCCATTGGGCATAAACGACTTGATTAAGGTGAATACATTAATGGAAAAAGATGAATTTTAATTATGGAATTAAAAGACAAAATTTTAAAGCACTTTGAAGGGAAGGTTGTTAGAAAAGATTTAACCGCATTAGTAAAAGGAAATAATCCAGTACCTGCCTATGTATTGGAGTATTTGTTAGGTCAACACTGTGCAATAGATGATGAAGAAATCATAAAAACAGGGGTTGAAACTGTTAGAAATATAATAAAGAACAATTATGTACACAGGTCTGACGCAGAACTTGTAAAGGCAAGAATAAGAAATTCTGGAAGCTATAAAATTATTGATAAAATAAATGTATCACTCAACGATACCCAAGCCAATATGTATGAGGCAGATTTTGCAAATTTAGGTATTCGTAAAGTCCCTATAGCAGATCAAATGGTGTTGGACAATCCTAAATTATTAAGTGGTGGTGGTGTCTGGTGCATTTTAACTGTAGGTTATTCCCACGCTGACGACATAAACATGAGATGGCTGGTAGTGGATTTAAAACCTATTCAGGTTGCAAATATTAATTTACAAGAATATATTAATCTAAGAAGTGAATTCACCACAGATGAGTGGTTAGATTTATTAATGCATAGCATTGGTTTAAATCCAGAATACTTTAACAAAAGAGATAAATTTATACAGTTGTCTAGATTAATTCCTCATGTTGAAAATAACTACAATTATATAGAACTAGGACCTAAAGGAACAGGGAAATCACATGTGTTTTCAGAACTTTCACCTCATGGTGTTTTAGTTTCTGGAGGTGACGTCTCTAAAGCTAGGTTATTTGTCAATAACACGGGTAAAGGAGCTATAGGTTTAGTAGGTTATTGGGACGTAGTAGCGTTAGATGAGTTTGAGCAGGAGAAAGGCGGCAAACGTACTGATGGAGATTTGGTTAAGATTATGCAGAACTATATGGCCAACCAAAGTTTCAACAGGGGTAAAGAAACCTATCAAGCAACAGCTTCAATGGCATTTGTAGGTAATACAAAACACAATGTGCCTTATATGCTGAAGAATTCACACTTATTCGAATCCATACCTGAAGGATATATAAAAGGTGCATTTTTAGATCGCATGCATATGTACGTTCCTGGTTGGGAGGTAAGTATTTTGAAAAGTGCTGTATTCTCAACTGAATACGGTTTTATCGTAGATTATTTGGCGGAGATTCTTAGAGAGTTAAGAAAGTCTGACTTTTCAACTTTGTTGGATGATACCATAAGATTAGACGGGTCATTAACCACTAGAGATAAAACTGCTATTAGAAAATCGTTTTCCGGATTGGTAAAATTGATTTACCCACATCAAGATTTAACAGAAAAAGAAGTTTTAGAATTATTAGATTTTAGCATTGAAGGCCGAAAGCGCGTTAAAGATCAATTATATATTATTGATGAAACCTTTAGGTCTGACCCTGTAGAATTTAAATATACTATTCTCTCTTCAGGTAAAGAGGTGTTTCCAGAAACCTTGGAAAACTTAAATTACAGAGCAGAAGTTGAAGTTCGAGAAGAATTAAATGAAGATAATTCTGAAGCCAGAATTGAGAAACCAAGACTTAACTTAGAACCTCATGAAGTAGAAATAAAAGATAACCAAACAGGTATCTCTTTTAAAAAACTCTTCGGTAATTATTTAAAAGGAGCAAACAATATTACAATACAAGACCCTTATATAAGAATGTATTATCAGTTCAACAATCTTCTTGAATTCTGTGTAATGCTTGGAAATAACAAAGAGCCAGATCAAGAAATAAACTTAGAGGTTGTTACTTGGAATCATGAAGAATATATGAGTGATTCAATTGGTTTCTTTGAAGAATTAGTGCTTTCTGTTCAAGGACTGGGAATTAATCTAACTTATAAAATGGAACAACACCATGACCGATTTATAGCTTCAGATAATGGTTGGAAGATTAATTTAGGTAGAGGTTTGGATATATTCGAAAAAATTGAAGGAAGATTTAACGTTGCCGAATTAGACCAAAATAGAAGAAAATGTAAGGAGTGTCATATAACTTACTTGAAAATTTAACGATGGAAAAAGCATTAGTGATTGGGGCTATTGTTGGCGAATTTAAATGTGAAAGTTTCAAAGATCCTGGAACAGGCAGAATTCGTGTACGCCCTTTAGGCAATCAAAGCTTGCCAACTAAAATTGTTATTGAATGTAGTAGCTCCGAACGGAAGGCTCATCCTGTTGGTACCAAATTCAGAATTTGAAATGTAAAGGTATGTAAAAAATCTGCCGGTCGAATACTTGAGAGCTAAAGACCAAATGATTTATAAGATATAATGAGAAAACGTGTGCGCTTACATTGCACACATAAGAGTAATATTTGCAAAGTTCTTTGAAAGCCCAAGCCAAAATTATTGACAACAAAAAACCCTTCAATTTCTTGAAGGGTTTTATTTGTAACACGGGTTCAAATTTTAATCCGAAGCCCCCTCATATATCGTATTGAATATAAGCTTATATGTGCCACGAGGTTGTGCTCTAAACTGCGGCCGAAATGCAAATAACACTACGGCGCCTTTACCATACTTTGCTTTTACCATGGCTGGTTTTTTAGCAATGTATTTTTTCTCACCCATAGCCCAACCGCTCATGAGCAAGTCTTTTTCGGCGTAATTGGCAATCACCTCAATTTCTGGTGCAGGAGCATCTTTAATATCTTCTGTACCCCCTTCTCCTTTTTTCTCTTGTTTTTCAATCTCAAACGCGCGGCTTTTATTGAACGATACTGCTACCGTATCTTGCATACCAAATGCCAACGGGTGCGTCGTATCGAAGCCTGTTTTAATTAAGGATCCCGGGATAAAAAACTGTTTGTTATCGGTACCTGCGGTAGCATCTTTAATCGGTAACCCGAATTGTTCAATCACGTAATTACTAGCCTCATCAAAAGCCATTAGCGTACCGCCATTCTTTACATAGTTACTTAAGGCTACAGAACCTTCAAGGCCTAATCCTCCTGTAAATTTTTCTGGCATTTCTAAAGTAGAATTTCCGTGTAAAAGTGATTTCACGCGTTGCGAAGGCAGTATCAACACATCGTATTGAGACAAGTCTGCCGTTTGAATATCTTTATCATGTAAGGTATCGGTTTCAAAGGCATATTCATCCATGATAAAACGTGTCCACCCTTCATCCATATTCGATACCCAAGACTTGTACAGCCCCACTTTAGGAAGGTGAATTTTAGTCATTTCAATTTTTGGTTCTGCAGATAACCCTGTAACCTCAAGACCATATTCGCTAGCCAATGCATCGATAGACGCACTACCCCCAGAAACGATATACGATCCTGCAGGAATGGTTGTTTTACCCGATTTAAAAGCCGCTTTGGTTTTGTACGCTGTACCACCTGCCTTTAATATTTTGTTGGTGGCAATAACCGAGGCATTCGTGTTGGCGCTCAACGCATAGCCAAAAGAAGCTTTGCCCTTTACTTCGCCCTCATAATACTTCGCTACATCAGCTACTTTCTCGGTAGCAATTTCCATAGGTGCTGCAATTTTATCTACGGCAACGCCCATTTGAAATGGTAAGGTCCATCCCGCTAAATCATAAGGGGTATCCGGTGGTCCACCAGGATATTGAAAACGGGTCGGGTAATTTTGTTTTTCCAGCAAATCCATCAAATACGGCCGAAATGCTTGTCCCGCATAAATAACATACGAACCTGCTTCATATTTCTTATCATTGGCCTCAAAGCTCTTCGTGGCCTTTTCAATTTCTATGCCGCCTTTAAGCAACACGTTTACAAGGTTTACAGACTCAAAAGCATCCCATTGGTCCTTGCCAATTACATAGGCATACGGACCTTCTGTTTTCGACTTTTCAATGGCCGAAGCGCCCATTTTATAAATGTTATGTAGGTAGTTGCTCTTACGGTCTGCAGCCAAGTCTAAGGTTGCCCAAGTTGCGGTCAACATATAATCTACGGCATCACGAAAATGCGATTCGCCACCTTTCCAAGGGTCTGGGTACATAATATCGGTACCGTCTGTCGGTGTATCACCAGCTACTGTTTTCGGTAGTTTCTCTGGGTCGTAAAATCGAGGTGTTGGGGTTGTGTGCCCCGTTTCGGTCAAAATACCAATCATATTATGGTAATACGGTACGGTACGGCCTCCGCCATTCCAAAACATGGTATAGAAATTATCAGCGATTGCCCCTGGCATATTCTCTAATGAAAATCGTTTTGTCATGGCTGAACCTACTTCACTCACTGCAGCCGTAATAGCAGGGTGAATTTTAGGGTTCACAGGATCCGCATACGGCGGTAATGAAATTTTTGTCCATGAAGGTGACGATTGGTGGTGGTTATACACAATCTGTGGATACCATTCGTTGTACAAAATCTTAGTCACATTATAGGTCTCTGGCATGGTATTCATAAACCAGTCTCTATTGTTATCATGGCCCATGTAATAATGATATAAAATTGGCGGCCGTGAAGTTTCATAGGCCGTACCCATATTCTTTCGATACCAATCAACAACAATATCTAACCCATCAGGATTCATTACCGGCATTAATATGGTGATGACATTTTCCCTAATTTTTTTCATTTCGGTCGTCTCCGACGTTGCCAAGGTATAGGCCAGTTCAGAGGTCATTTGACCATGTGCCAATTCGGTAGAGTGCATACCGCCATCTACCCAAACGATTGCTTTGCCTTCTTCTGAAAGTTTTAAAGCTTCGTCTTCAGTAACCTGTACGCGTGCCAATTTGGTGCTGATGTCTTTCCACTTATCGAGTTGCGTAAGGTTTTGCTCACTTGAAATGAATAAGATGTACATTTTTCTACCTAAGACCGTAGTGCCTATTTCAACTTTTTTAACCCTGTTAGAAGCATCATCTAGTTTACTTAAATAGTCTTCTATTTGAGTATAATCGGCCAGTTTGTAGTCTGCACCGACCTTGAAACCATACACATCTTCTGGGGAAGGAACATTTTGAGCCATAATCATTGGTATACATGACATGGCTAGTGCAATAGTCAGTACTACGACTTTGCGCCTAGAGTTTTTTAAAATCATTTTTGAATTGGTTTGTTTGAATCAGAAATTTAAGAATTTGTAGGGTAGAAACTGACTCCTAAGGAAAAGAAAATGTTAAAGGAAATGTTAATTTCTGAATTCGTAATCTAAGAGGGTTGAAATTGTTGCTATAACGGGTTGCGCTTCATGAAAAACCTATTTTTTTTGAAAGGTGATGCGCTGTGGAAGTTGTTACGTTTTTTGCTCCTCAACACGAACATGTTTCAACTTTGCCAATTAGGTTTTCCGTACTAAATAAAACCTTACTTTTATAAGAGGTACCTTGAAATGGTATCACCAAACCACCATCATAAAACAAATCGAGACCATGAAAAAATTAGTACTTGCCCTTATTACCGTTATAATTACGAATCCCCTATTTGCCAACACACCCTGTGAATCATACCCCGAACTAGAAAACAGTTTTATCGGTACATGGGGCATTGATATTGTAGGTGGTGGCGTTGGTTGGCTTAAAGTGCATGAGCAACAAGGCGTTTTAGACGGAGAGCTGTTATGGATCGGGGGTAGTGTACTACCTGTTTCCGATATGTACTTGGTAGATGAAAATACCTTGGTAGTAACCCGTACTTCTGAACAAGAGCTGAAAGGTACAGACCGTAAACATATTAAAACCTGGACCCTACGCATTACCAAAATGAACGATGACATTGCTGGGACCATGACGGGACCATCTTGGGGAGGAAATGGAGAACAACTCAATTATTTCACGGGAAAACGGATGCCTGCACCAGGTGCTGCGCCAGACTTAAGTACCCTTAAGTTTGGCAAGCCCATAAAACTTTTTAATGGAAAGGATATGGCTGGCTGGAGATCTATTGATCCTAACATGGCTAATGGCTTTAAGGTAGTAAACGGCACCATGCAGAATGATCCTGTACAACCCGAAAATGGCGAGCATATCAGTTATGGCAACCTACGTACCGAGCAAGAATTTGGTGATTTTAACCTAAAACTAGAGGTTAATGTGCCCAAAGGAAATAACAGCGGTGTATACCTTAGAGGATTATATGAAATACAAGTGGTAGACTCTTATGGTTTAGAACTTGATAGCCACAATATGGGTGCTGTCTATAGCCGCGTTACCCCAAGTGAAAATGCAGAAAAGCCCGGTGGTGAATGGCAAACGATGGATATTACTTTGGTAAACCGCCATATCACGGTCATCTTAAACGGGAAAAAGATTGTTGATAATGCCCCTGCGGAAGGACCAACTGGTGGAGCAATCAGTTCTGATGTTTTTGCACCAGGTCCAATTTATTTGCAAGGGGATCACGGTACTGTTGCCTATAGAAATATAGTGTTGACTCCGATATTATAATCTTAATTTCAAAATACGACAAGACCACTTTATTAAAGTATACAGTATCTCTAAAAGTCAATGCCATTCATTTTTCTTAGCTAGAGCATTTTTCACATCAAGAATGAATAGCACCATGGCTTTGCTAGATCTAACTTAAAACTGACTATTCTTTAGCCAGTTCACGAACAATGCTACCCATTGATCAGTACCATCAGTGGGTTTGCCCACTCCAAAGCCATGACCACCTCTGGGAAAAATATGTGTTTCATATAAAACTTGATGCTCCCTTAATTTTTGGGCATACAGCGTGGTCTCTTCAAGGTTACAGGAATCGTCATCGATTGCATGTACTAAAAAAGCTTGAGGTGTCTCTTCATTAACAAGGTCTAGCAATGTATTCTGAACAATTTCCACTTCAGTAAGTTTTCTGTGATACAAATTGCTTTCCAACCAGCCTTTATTACCCTCAGTTAAATTGGTCACCCCATAAATTAAGCCTGTAAAATCTGGATGCTCATTCTCGTTTTCACTTTTCCAAAGCCCAAGAACTGTTGCTAAATGGCCTCCAGCAGAAAAACCAATAACCCCTATTTCATTCGTGTTTATCCCATATGCTTCCGCCTTTTCATGCATCATTTTAAGTGCTTTACGACCATCTGTCAATGGTACCAAGTGAGGTTCATTAGAAGATTTTAAATTGGGAATTCTATATTTCAAAACAGCAGCCGTAATTCCATTTTTTGAAAGCAGGGCTGCCAATTCATATCCTTCATGGTACATGGCTACCAATTCATATCCCCCACCAGGTATAATGACCACCGCCTTACCCGTATTTTGTCCTTCAGCTTTGTAGATCGTCAACGTTGGTTCTGTAATGTTACCAACGGCCGTTGTTCCCCATGCCTCTTTCTCAAACTCTTTAAGGTCATTCTCCTTATAAAAAGGTTTTTTTTCGTCTTCCCAGAGTTTAAATTCCTCTTGGGCATTTCCTATATTAGTAATCAGAAAAAATAAAAGAAGATGAATTACTTTGGCTTTCGTTTTCATACTATAAAAGTATTTAAAATTAAATAACAATGTATGGATCAATACTTTAACTTCACAGGACTATTTTGAGTTTTTGCAGTAAAAGTGCCTTTCAAATAGTAACGTTTAAAACGTACCGATTTTTTAAAACCAACCAATGAAACTAATACGCAGTATCAAGAACCTATGTTTAGTAGGAGCCGCCATTACTTTTACCTCTTTTTTCGTGGGATGTAAAAGCGAAACGAAACCAGCTGTAAAAACAGTGAACAATGAAACCATCTTAAAAGCCCAAGACGGATTTTCAGTAGAAGAAATTGCTAAAGATTTAGGGGCTGTTCGGCATCTAACGATTTCAAAAAATGGTGATATCTATGCCAATAGGTCCGTACTGAAAGATGGTAAAGCTATTGTCTTGCTTAAAGACACGGATAAAGACGGCACCATAGATGAACAACAGTACTTTGCCGATGTGCCTGGTACCGGAATTCTTGCAAAAGACAATTACCTGTATGCGTCTTCAAATACCGGAGTGTTTCGCTATAAACTGAATGATGCCCATGAAGTTATAGATACCAATACCCCAGAAAAAATAGTAGACGGATTAATAGATATGGGTGCAGACAATGCCAAACCCTTTGCCATTGATAATAATGATAACCTATACGTAACTATTGGCTCTTGGAACGATGCCTGTAGAGATAACGACGCGGGTGCCGGAATGATGCCGTGCGCCATTTTAGATTCTGCTGGCGGAATCTGGAAGTTTAAGGCCGATGAACTGAATCAGTCCTTTGCAGATGGATCACGATATGTAACCGGAATTAAAAATGCGGTTGGCATCACCTGGAATTTTAAAACGAACTCTTTGTTTGCGACCGATCATGGCCGTGGCGGACTTCATAATTTTTACCCAGAGCTCTATACCCAAAAACAAGACGGTGAATTACCTGCGGAAACCTTATACGAACTAAAGGAGGGTGATAATACTGGATGGCCTAAAACATATTACGACCCCATTAAAAATAAGCGTATGCTAGCTCCTGAGTATGGTGGAGATGGTGAGCAAACCAGTGAAGAAGGTTTTATTAATCCGCTTGTGGCATTTCCAGCGCATTTAGGTCCAAATGACTTACTTTTCTATACGGGCGATATGTTCCCAGAAAAATATAAAGATGGTGCTTTTATCGCTTTTCACAATCAATCTTCTGAGCTTAAAAAGGGCTTTTTTGTAGCCTTTGTTCCTTTTAAAAATGGGAAGCCAAGCGGAGATTGGGAAATCTTTCTAGATAATTTTGCCGGTTTCGATTTGGCAAATCCAACGGATGCCACATTACAACACCGCCCATGCGGATTAGCTCAAGGGCCAGATGGCGCCTTATATGTCTGTGATGATTTTGGCGGTAGTATTTTTAAAATAACGTATTAACTCGAACCTTATAAAAAAGCTGAACCATGGTCTTACATCTGAAAAAGAATATCCTTTTATTCGTTGTTGCAATTTTACCGGTATTGGGATTCTCCCAAGATGTAACCATCGTCAACCAATTTATACGTTCAATGACAGATGCTCAGAAAGAGCAAATTGTCTATGAATTCAATGCAGATGACCGAGACGACTGGCACTTTCTACCTTGGAGTTCGTATGAACGACAAGGCCTATCGCTAAAAGAGTTACGTACAGAGCAAAAAGAATTGGTTCATAAACTGCTACGGTCATCATTGAGTGATACCGGCTATAAGCAGACCACAGAAATCATTGGCTTAGAAAACGTACTGGCAGCTAGTTCAGGAGACCCCGTTTACCGTGACCCAGAACGGTATTACGTTTCCATTTACGGTGATCCAACACAAGAAGATGTATGGATGTGGAGTTTTGAAGGGCATCATGTTTCGCTACATTTTACGACCGTTGCAGATGCCGTTTCATACACCCCTAGATTCTTCGGTTCAAACCCTGGAAGAATCATGGAAGGTGAGCGGAAAGGATTTAGCCCTTTGGTAAATGAAGAGGATATGGGCTTGCAACTCATACATATGCTAAGCAGTGAACAACGAAAAATGGCTATTATTAGTAACAAAACCTACAATGATATTATTAGCTTTAATAAACCCGTAGCAGAGAAACCAGCCCCTGAAGGCATATTGGTCAGCAATCTGACTGATGATCAGAAAAAACTTGTAATGGACATTATTTACGAATATGCTTCCACTATCCCTGCCGACCAGGCCATGGCGAGAATAAGTAAAATTCGTAAAGAAGAACTCGTTGAAATGCGGTTTGCATGGGCGGGTGCTACAGAACTTGGAAAAGCACACTACTACCGCATACAGGGCAAAACCTTTATGATCGAATTTGATAACAGCCAAAATAATGCAAACCACATACACACGGTATGGCGTGATTTTGATGGCGATTTTGGAAGGGACTTACTAAAAGAACACTACACCAACCACGAGCATCAGCATTAAGAATTTCTTAGGGCAAGGCTGCAAGGCGGGTATCTCATGAAGTCACTTTGCTTTTAAATTCCCCTAGGTATTGGTTATATTTAAGAAATAGAATCCTTATTAAATGAATACAACGTACGATGCCATCGTTATTGGGTCCGGCATTTCTGGTGGATGGGCCGCTAAAGTATTGTGTGAAAACGGTCTTAAAACCTGTGTTGTAGAACGGGGAAGAAATGTAGAACACAAAAAAGATTACCCTACTGCTCACCTGCAACCGTGGGATTTTCCCCATGGCGGTATGATGACCAATACCTTCAAAGAAGAGAATCCATTGATTTCTAAAGCGGCAGGTTTTGGCGAAGACACCGCTCACTTTTTTATTAAAGATAAGGATCAGCCTTATGTACAAGAAAAGCCTTTCGATTGGATCCGTGGCTATCAAGTAGGTGGAAAATCGTTAACATGGGGTAGGGCGTGCCAACGGTGGAGCCAATCGGAATTCGAATCTCCTTCCAAATATAAGTATGGTATTGAATGGCCTGTAGATTATACCGAAATGGCCCCTTGGTATTATATGGTTGAAGACTTTATTGGGGTCTGTGGAAATAAAGATGGGTTAGCCTCTATGCCCGATGGGGAGTTCTTGCCCCCATTTGAAATGAATTGTGTGGAACAGCACATGAGTAAGACCATAGCAGACAACTATCCAGATAGGCACTTGGTACATGGACGATGGGCGCACTTAACCGAGCCTAAAGAACACCATTTAGCATTAGGTAGGGGAAAATGCCAATCTAGAAATCTTTGTATGAGAGGATGCCCTTTTGGTGCCTATTTTAGCAGCAATTCTAGCACATTACCCGCAGCAAAAAAAACAGAAAACCTAACCATTCTTTCCGATGCAGTGGTGGTTAAAATCATATATGACGACGATAAAAAAAAGGCAACAAGTATTGAGTATATAGATACGACTACAGGAGAGCGCCAAGAATTAAAAGCCAGTATCGTTTTTGTGAATGCCTCGGCACTGAATTCAAATCTTATCCTATTAAACTCTACCTCAGATCGGTTTCCAAATGGCCTAGGAAATGATCATGATATTCTTGGGCGCTTTATTGGTTTTCATAATTACCGCGGATGGACTTCGGGCAAGTTTGAAGGTTTTAAAGACACGTATGTTTATGGTAGAAATCCTTCGGAGCTAATTTTAGCCAATTATAGAAACGTATACAAACATGATATGCCCTTTGTTGGGGGATATACTATTTTCAGTGGCGCATCACGACCAAGAAATCAAGAGGCTCCAGAAAATGGACCTGGTATTGGAGCGGCCTACAAAGAAGGTCTTCGTCTTCCGGGAGATTGGCAGGCGTATATGTATATGCAGGGCGAAACGATTCCGAAAGCATCAAACAGGGTGTATTTATCAAAGACAGAGAAAGATCCCTGGGGAATTCCACAACTCGTAACAGATGTGAATTATGACGATAACGACGAATTGATGGTGCAAGACTTTTTAACCGAAAGTAAAGCGATGTTTGAAACCATGGGCTGTACAGATATTGAACAAAACGATTCTAAACAGGCCCCTGGCCTTGATATACACGAAATGGGAGGGTGCAGAATGGGAACCGACCCAAAAACATCTATGCTCAATGAGCATAACCAACTGCATCTGTGCAAGAATGTATTTGTCACTGATGGTGCATGTATGACGAGCACGGGAAACCAAAGTCCGTCATTACTTTATATGGCATTAACCGCAAGAGCTGCAACCTACGCCGCCGAACAATTAAAAGCACAACAACTATGAAAATCACACAACACAAACAGGTAGGCGTTGGTATCATAGGGTCTCAATTTATCGCGAATATTCATGCCGAAGCACTAAAAACAGTAGCCGATGCAGTGATCGTTGCCGTAATGTCTCCCAACGAAGCGCATGTAAAAACCTTTGCAGAACAACACCAGATTCCGAATTGGTTTACTGATATAGATGCCTTTTTAGCCCTAGACGATATTGATATGGTTATTCTTGGTGCACCCAACTATTTACATTGTGAAATAGCAGTAAAAATTGCCAAAGCAAAAAAGCATGTCGTCGTAGAAAAACCCCTTTGCCTAAACCTAGAGGAGGCAGATCTTATGATCGAAACCTGTAAAGAAAATAAGGTGAAATTGATGTATGCAGAAGAATTGTGTTTTACACCTAAATATGTGCGATTAAAAGCGCTATTAGATGAAGGCGCTTTAGGGTATCCGGTACTTTTTAAACAGTCTGAAAAGCACGATGGTCCTCACGCAGACCATTTTTATGATGTTGAAAAATCAGGGGGTGGGGTTATGATGGATATGGGATGCCATGCCATTCAATTCTTCAGATGGTTAAACCCAAACGCTTCTATTGTTTCGGTCTATGCACAAATGCAAACCTCTGTGCATAAAGACAAAACTATAGGAGATGACAATAGCGTACTCATCTTAGAATTTAGCAATGGGGTAACCGCCATTGCAGAAGAAAGCTGGATTAAAAAGGGAGGTATGGATGATAAAGCAGAAATTCATGGAAGTGAAGGAGTCGCCTATGCCGATGTGCTACAAGGAAATTCCATATTAACCTATAGTGAAAAAGGAATTGGCTATGCCGTGGAGAAAGCAGGGAATACAAAAGGCTGGAGTTTTACCATGTATGAAGAACTGTGGAACTATGGATTTCCACAAGAGATGGCACACTTTGTAGACTGTGTAAAAAATGACCGAACTCCCCTAGTTACCGGTGAGGATGGTAAGGCCGTTTTAGAGGTTCTTTTCGCAGCATATGCTTCGGCAGGAGAAGGGAAAAAAATCAAGTTGCCTTTTAAAACCGACGCCAAAAAACCGTACTTATTATGGAAAAAATAAATCGCCGAAATGCTTTAGGGGTAGTAGCCCGATGGTCTGCCGCAAGTTTTATCCCCTTTTCTTGGCTTCTTGAGGGGTGTGCAGAAGATAGTAATCCCTCTTTATTAAACCACGAATATCAGTCGCTTCTAGCTGTTATCGTTGAAATTATATTACCCGAAACACCTAGCTCTCCTGGAGCAAAAGAGGCCAACGTGCAGCATTTTATAGGGCTCATAGTAGAAGACTGTTATGAACTCGAAAGAAAAGACCGCATCATTATTGGACTAAACCAATTATTGAGCAGTGGGTTTTTAGACCTCACCGCAGAAAAACAATACGATATCATTGCCCAATTAGACGAGGAGGTAAATTCGACAACCAGTACAACCCCTTCTTATTTTAAGGATATTAAGTCGCTTACGCAATGGGGGTATTTTTCATCTAAAATTGGCATCATGCAAGGGTTACGATACAACCCTATACCCGGATCATATAAAGGCTGCGTTCCTTATACTAATGAAATAGCCTGGTATTAATGAACAAACATCAATGTAAAGACTATAAGGAAGTAAGCAAAACGGCTGCCGATTGGTTCATTCAAAAGGTCAAAAAAAACCCTGTAAGTAAAATTGGTATTGCCACCGGAAATTCTCCTTTGGAAATGTATCGCAACATCGCAAAGACAGCAAGCCAGTATACTACTGCTCTTTCTTTGTTTCAATTGGATGAATGGGTGGGATTATCTGAACAGCAACATAGTTGTAGAAGTTTCATTGAAAAAGAGGTGAGAATTCCTTGGGGAATACCCGTTGAAAAAACACATTACTTTTCTCCTTCTTTACATCTTACTGATAAAATTCAAGCAGAGAACGCCGTGGCTTCGATGCAAAAAAAACTTGATGAGAAAGGTCCGCTAGATATCCTCATTTTAGGAATGGGGAAAAACGGACATTTGGGGTTTATAGAGCCCAGTGAAAAATGGCCTCACAATACGTGTTATGTTTCTGAATTGGCAGCATCAACCCAAAATCATACGATGATTCTCTCTGAGCAAACTCCCCCAACGATTGGCGTAACTTTAGGTATAAAATCCATTTTAGAAGCAAAAGAAATTCTATTTATAGTTACCGGAACGGGGAAAACAGCAGCGTATACTAAATGGCTAACAAAGGAAATTACCCCAAGCCTACCAGCAAGTATTTTATGGAAACACCCCAAGGTTACGTTGGTAACAGACTTGTGATTCTATTAATTGATGACTGATTAAAATGACCAAAAAAAATAGTCAGGAAGAGAATTCGGGTCTTGTAAAATCGTAATACTTAGTGCCCTTATATTGCAACCCTAAGCTACAGGGCTCTTACTTTCTTGGTGAAAAATAAACTTACCTATGAGCACAATTGATTACTACATTATATTTATCCTATCTTAATGCATATATGAAGAAATTTTTAAGAATTTTATTGATCCTTGTGGGCCTCTATTTGTTACTTCTTATCCCACTGCCGCAATATGAACATGAACTACAAAAGCCATCACAGACTCCTTTTGTTTGGGGTCAAGATACCCTTTGGGAATCGTTGGAAACGAATTTTATGCGCGCGAAAGCAATGCCTTCCGTAACGTTAGATTCCATTGTACAACATTTAACTATTGAAGCAGATAGTATTCTAGCGATCTATGAAGATAAAAAGTTACTACCTGAAGATGATTATTATGGATTGGTTGAGCGTAAGTTTTTCCAACTTGCTCCACTTATTGCTGCTCAGGAAAACAAAACACATTGGTATATCAATTTTTATAACCGAGTACGGAAAAAGTTGAAGTTCGATTCCCGTTTTTGGGATATGACCAATGCCCATTCCCGTAATACCTCTTACCGTATTTTATATGGTATGAGAGCTACAGTGGAGGAAATATTATTACAATCTAATGAGGATCAGTTTGTCTCAACAATGATTGTTTCAGACGAACCTTCAATTACCCCGCACGCAGATATTCTTGGCATCAAAGTACATAGTGGTGATTTGCTCGTAAGCCGAGGTGGAGCTGAGGTTTCCGCTTTTATTTCAAGAGGTAATGATTATCCGGGAAATTTTTCACATGTAGCATTGGTACATATTGATTCCAAGACCAATAAGCCCTATTTTATTGAGGCCCATATTGAAAAAGGAGTGGCCATAGCCACATTAGATGAGTATTTAAGTGATAAAAAGCTGCGGTTTATGGTAATGAGACCTCGGGCAGATTTGGCTCAAATGATGGCTAATCCTATGCTTCCGCATGAAGCGTCCTTGTTTATTTCTAAGGAATCTAAAACCAGGCATATACCTTATGATTTTAAAATGGACTACTACGATGCCTCGGCAATGTTCTGTTCGGAAGTTGGATCATATGCCTATAAAAAATTTGGGGTTGATTTATGGGAGTTTGAATCTACCATCTCTTCAAACGGAATTATTGATTGGCTAAACAATTTTGGTGTTGAAAATTTCGTGACCCAAATGCCATCTGATCTTGAATATGACCCCATGCTTAGTGTTGTAGGTGAATGGAGGAATAGGGATGTGCTTTTTCAGGATCATTTAGACAATGCCGTAATGGATGCTTTGATCAGCCGTGCAAATAAAGGTGAAAAACTAGATTATAATATTTGGATGTTACCTGTAGCAAGAGTTGTTAAGGGATATTCATTTTTTCTCAATACCATAGGAAAAGAAGGAATTATTCCAGAAGGAATGGGAGCCGTTACCGCATTGAAAAATACTGATTTCGTAGACCGATTTAATAAATGCAAATTAATTACAGTAACAAAAACTAAAGCTTTTGAAAAAGAAAATAACTATTTACCTCCTTACTGGCAAATGGTTAGAATGGCAGAAAGTAGTATGTTGAAGTAAAATTCTTTGAACCGTACGTTCCAGAGTTATGATTCTCAATTCTATTTTCTAAATCTTCATGGCGTGCCCCAACATAGAATTTATTGAGCGAACTACTGTGTAGAATGCAGGTGTGTGATGACAAGGCTGTACATAAAAAAACCCTTCAATTTCTTGAAGGGTTTACCTCTAAAGGAAGTGGTCCCACCTGGACTCGAACCAGGGACCACCTGATTATGAGTCATACCCCGCACACAAAACAAACAAATACAAAACTACTATCAAAAGCCCATAAAAGTTATAAATCAGTGATTTACGAATAGCTTTGTTTATAAATAACTTCTGTTTGTTTTGTGTTATTGTGTTACATTTGTGTAACAATTGTGTCACAATCTAAAGTTTAGGGTATGAAAAAAGCAGATGCAGCCATTTATTTGGACGAGAACAGACCAAAACAGAACGGGAAGTGTTCCGTCAAAATCAGGGTAACCTTTGACCGAAAAAGAAAATACTTTGCAACTGGAATTGATTTGACCAAAGACAGTTTTGAGCAGATATTCTTTGGCAAACGATTAAAGCCTGACCAAAAGGAAATTAAAACTAAAGTTGATTATTTCGAGAGAAAGGCAATTAATGTAATCAACAATCTTAATGTTTTTTCTTTTGATGCTTTTATAGAACACTTCCTAGATCAACGAAATACCGCAAACAGCGTTTCTTTCGCCTTTGATAAATACATAGACAGTTTAAAACTTGAAAATAGAATAGGTACAGCCGTAAGTTACGGTTGTGCAAAAAATAGTATTGAGAAATTTAAGAATGATTTGACCTTCGCCGAGGTTACCCCGTCTTTTTTGAAGAAGTACGAAAACTGGATGCTGACAAATGGTAACAGCAAAACAACCGTAGGTATTTACATAAGAAGCCTAAGGGCCATCTATAATTTACAAAATATAGATAAGAGCGTTTACCCCTTTGGAAATGGCAAAAATAAATACACTATTCCCACTAGTAAGAATACTAAAAAAGCCTTGACAGTTGAAGAAATAGCAAAAATTTACAACTATGAAGCAGAACCAAAAAGCAGTAAGGAAATGGCAAAAGATTATTGGCTGTTCCTTTATCTATGTAATGGTATGAATGTAAAAGATTTTTGTTTATTGAAATGGGAAAACATAGACGGTAATATGTTTAGCTATAAAAGGGCTAAAACGGAACGAAGCCAAAAGCAAAGCAAACGAATTTCGGTCGCATTAAAGCCTGAGACATTGGACATTATCAAGAAATGGGGCTTACCCTCTTTAGATAAAAATGCGTTTATATTTCCGCATCTCAACACCAAAATGAACGCTGAACAAAAAAGAGCAAAGTACAAACAACTTACCAAGCTAATAAACAAGTACATGAAGCGGATAGCCACCGAAACAGGCATTGATAAAAACGTTACCACGTACTTTGCTCGACATAGCTTTGCAACCGTCTTAAAGCGTTCAGGGGTTAAAATTGAAATGATTAGCGAATTACTGGGGCATAGTTCCGTTGATGTAACAGAAAGTTATTTAGACAGCTTTGAGAACGAACAAATACAAAATGAAACGGACGTTTTGACCGCAGGATTTAAAAAAGCTAACTAAAAAAAACTTTTTTTAGAAGTTCACATTTTTCACGGTTTTCACGAATAGAATAAAAGACAAATGATTACACCGAAAATAAAAGCCCTGTTTCAATTTATTGAATACCTACATTCAAATATTGATAATTTCAACCAGTATAACGGTTTAATACAAGAACTGGAGCAGCTAGACATAGAACGCAACCAATTAAAGCCCGAAAACAACTACAAAGACAAATTACAATACAATAAAGTACAGGCTGAACTTGAAAGCAAATTTAAAATCTTGCAGAACAGTACAGCCGACTTAATAAAAGCTAAATCAAAAAAGCTGAATGTTTGCAATTTTGATAACGAGCCGAATTACTCTTTTAATGGAATTGAAACCGAAATACGCCAGTTAAAAGAGAATTTCAGTCAAAAAGATTTATCCAAAATATTTAAGTATAAAAGCCTATACCTTGAATATAGAAGCCAAACACATGGTACGTTTTTATCCTTACAGCTTTTCTTTAACGACTTAGACAGAACCGTTAAAAGCCTATTCGATTACTTCAAAGACACAGAGCAGGACGAATTTGAACCTTTTGAAACCAAAGCAATACAAGTAAATAGTATTGCAGAAGCTATACAAGGGTTTAAGCAAGGGCAAACTAAATTTATTGTTCCTACGCCTATGAATGAATCTAAAGCAAGAATATTAAACAACCTTGCATGCTTTAATTTTTTCCAAATCTATTTTGATACTGATACAGGAAAGGTTAAAAACAACAAAAGTATTTTAACACCTGAAAACTGGGAGCAGCACAAAGAAAAGTTCTTTACTCAAAGAATAGCAACTTATAAAGACAGTTATACCCTTCCGGAAAAGATAAAGTTAGAGCTTTCAGCACTTGAAAAATTACCTCAAGACAATGTGGACTATGAAATTTTAAAAGCCCGTTACAAGGCTTATTTGGAGCAAGAAAATGCCTTACCACCTCAACCAATAGACGAGAACCAAAACAGAACAAAAAGGGTAATTGCAGAAACTTTTGAAAATATGGATAAAAAAGGTTGGCAATACGCCTTTGCTAATGAACAGGATTACAACCTGTTTACCGATTTACTAACTAACTTTTTTGAATACAATGACTATTCAATACCTGAAAAAGCAATACAGCTTAAAAGAGGTTGTAAAACAAAACTTGCAAAAGCTTTAGGCGAAATACACAAAGAGTTAAGCAATGAAAACAAGCTAACAAACGACACTGAATACTTTAAACTTATCGGGGCTTTAAGCCACTTTGAAAGAGAAAATCAAAATGATTTATACAAAGCCTTAACACGATAAAACCAACCAAAAACAAAGAAACAAAGAACCCCGTAAATACCACCTTTTTACCCGTAAATACCGTACCGATCATTGCAAAAGAAATATTAAAAATCTTTTGTAATTATGGAACAAAATTTAACATTCGACCAGTTGCCCAAAGCGGTAACAATGCTAACAAAAGAAGTTAGCGACCTCAAACGCCTGTTAATTGAAAAACAGGTACAAACACCCACCGAACAGCCCGAACAGCTCTTAACAGTTCAGGAAGCTGCACAATTTCTAAACCTTACAGTACCTACCATTTACAGCAAGGTAAGTAAAGGCGAATTACCTGTAATGAAACGAAGCAAACGCCTGTACTTTTCAAATATAGAACTTATCGATTACCTAAAAGAGGGGCGCAAAAAATCAAACGCTGAAATAGTGCAAGAAGCAGAAGCCTATTTGTCTAACAATAAAAAAAGGCTGCAATAATGGATAACCAAAATAACAGCCAAAATTCGTTTGAGAGCGAACAAGGCAAAAATACAAAAAAGGCATATGCTAAAAGACTATTTGACATACTATTTAAGCAGTCTCAAAGCCGAAGAATGGCCGCTACTGAATTAGGTTATGCAGACCAAACCTACATGGTTACACAATTAATATCGGACTGGATTAAACAAGGAAAAGCCGCTGTTGTCGGTCACATAAAGTGTAATAGATCCAATCGTTGGGTTGAAGCTGTAACTACAAACCCAGAACTATTCCCAAAGTCGAATCAATTGGAGTTGTTTTAGTAGGAATATGAAACAGGGAAAAGTACATATTTCCCTGTTTTTTGGTGCTAATGACTTCAATAACCAAAAAGAAAAAATTATGCTCGATTGGTTGCAGTTTTGGATTACAGACCATAAGGAGGTCTTACGCTTGTGGGATAATCCTTTGTTGTATTTTAAAGAAAATCACAAGAAAAGAAATGACAGAACTGGAGAAATCTTCAACAAACAAACAAAGGAATTTAAAGGCATTACTTTCCGTTTAGAGCCACATTGGCCAAAGAACGAAAAAGAGGGCAATAAACGTATTGTAATAGGCTTTAAGCCACATTATTGGTTTAATAACAACAAACACAATGCAAATGATTTTACGCTATCAAATAGTATGCAAATCATTCTAGGGTTTATAGGGCTATTTGAAATAGAAAACCTTCGTAATTATCAGGTGAACAACTTAGAATATGGCGTTAATTTCATAATAAACGGTTATAGCAAAGAATTGATAACTTTTAACTCATACCATTCGAGAAAGCAGTTTATACAAGACGATTTACGCTACAGCAAGAAAGCGATTAATTTTAACCCGAAAACAGGTAAGGTCGACACTTACTTGAAGGTGAAATTATATTCAAAAGGGTTTCAATTTCCAAATTACTGCGATAATAGGACGCTTCGGTTTGAGATAAGTACCAAAAAATCAAAAAAGATAAATGCACTGGGCATCTATAATATTGGTGACCTGTTAAAAGAGGATGTCTATTTTGCAATGAAAAAAGATTTATTGACTGCGGCAAAAAATGTATTGATAATCAATCCTACTCCAATACTAAAGCAACTTAATAAAAGGGAAGAGAACCTATTGCAGAAATACTCCAATGATAGATTTTGGTACAATGCCATAAATCAAAAACGACCCAATGCCTTTAATGAAAAAAAGCAAACATACTTTCGATACTTAGACCAAATAGGTCAAAACATCAGCAAAGATTTTTATAATGCAATTGATAACAAATTACAATTACTTTTCAAGCAAAACGGTAATGAATCCCCAGGATTCCTAAATAACGAAAACGGTAACTATTCCCACTTAGTTAATGTGGGAATAGTTACCGATAAGACAATGATAAATTACACCGTATAAAAAACTTAAATATGAGTGTATTTTATAGCTAGAATTTTAAATAATTAAAACAATATTAATTTTGAAATATGGATGGTAGAAAATTTAACGGCGGTCATTCGACCAAGGGTTATGCGGGGAGAAAACCCAAGGCAGATGAGGATAGGATAAGGACTTTGTCAATAAACTCTTTAGAATCGATATTTGGAAGTGAAGAAAAGGCGTTCGAGCATATTGCAACGAAGGCAAAAGACAGTTTTCCACATCTTAAATTGTTGTTGGAGTATGCCTATGGGAAACCGAAAGAAAGTGTAGAACTAGAAACCCCGATTGAGCAGCCCTTATTTACGGACACCCCTTTTCCACTAGAAAGACTATCATCTGAAACTTTAACGGAATTAATATCAGTGTATAAAGAAATGGGTATTGATTCTCCGATAAAATAACGCTCTTATGTATCTAGGTCCAATGAAATGAATAGATCATGTTGTGAACTGTAAAAAAATAAATTCAAAATTTGATTATCTTAAGAGCTGATGTGTTTTTTCATTAACTCTTTATTTTCGGAACAGCTTTTTTATGTCTTTTCTATTTAGTAGTAGCTCTTTTACAATCTTCATAAATATGCAATGTATTCAAATCGGAATCGGGATAAATAAATTCCCTCGTAACTCCGTCTTTTTCAAGTTTAGCTAAAATGTAAGGCGCCAGCTCTTTATTGATGTTGTAACAACCGCTAAATCGGTAATCTTCTGGTTCACTTTTGCTCCGAGATTCGTTATACAATTCATTACCTTTTATTTCAAGAGGTTTTGAAACATCGGCATTCCAAATGAAAACTCCTTTTTGATTCTTGATATTACCACTATTTGTAAGTGAAAAAATAAGATGAGAATCTGATTCGCTGTCACTAAAATAAGTTACTGGAATATTGACTAGGTTTTCTATTCTTGTCAATTGCTTTATAAGACCTGAACCTTTTATTCTGTTTGTGTCAAAAAAGCTTCGTTCCTCAAAAAGTTCTTTCATTTTTTTGAAATCATCCTCATCAACAGCGAGTTTTTCCATAAAAGCTAACTTCAATTCAGTCCCAAGTCGGTTCAAACTATCATCCAGTATTTTTCTCATACCACCTTGTCCAAAATCTTTTTCTTGAATATAATAAACACTAAAATAGTTGTCAATTTCTTTCATTCCAACATTAGACTCAATATTGTCGGTTCCAAAAAAAAGTGAATTTTGAAAACTATAAGTCCAATCTAATAATGGAGTAGGTGTCTCGTGATGTTGTAAAAATCCAAGAATAGCAATTTCATTTATTGCGTCCATATGATTTTCCTCTAAAATTTCTTCCATTTTATCTTGGTATTTTGCTTTTCCAGCTTTAACCATTTTTTGTAGAAAATCTAAATAATTATTTTCCGTTTCGTACAGTTTATGCCAAATCCAAAATCTTTGTAATTTGCTATAAAGCCTCCATCGCGATTCTCTTTGACCTCTAAAAAGCATATGATTTACCCCCTTTAGGAGTTCATAAACTTTATCGAACTCCTCTTCCTTGTCAATTTGTATTTGGTCAAAATAATTACTTTTTTGGAGGAAAGACTCGTATTCTGATATTTGACTTTCTGAAAAATAAGGTGGTGTAATATGATTACCAAGAATTGATGACATAAATGCATTTAGTCTTGTCGTAACTGTATTTAGGTCGTTTTTATTAAAATTGATTAAGTCCTCAAGTAATTGATTGTCCCGAATTGATTGTAATCCACCATTTCGAAGAAATTCGTTTGTCAGTTGAATTTTTAAATCAAGGTTAGAAACTTTACTCATAGTTGTTTTTCAGTTTACAAATAATGGTTTATCTATAAGCAGCAGAGTCCTGTAGGTCGCTATTGCCCATAGGTTTTGTTGAGCATAGGGTTTTTATTCAAAGTATTCATTGTTGAACATTTTAAACCTGTCCTTATCAGTTGTGAAATGAAATTCACCATATTGCCAATATTGAATGCCGATTTGCCCCTCTGGTCTTCTTGGTAGGTGATCCGAGTATAACCAACGGGCAACATTTGTAGTGTCTAACTCAACCACAATTCCATTAACTCCTAATTCATAGCATTCTTGATATGAACTATGATTTGGGCTAGGAAATGTTCCTTTAAACTCCTTATTATAACGTGGTAAAAATGTTTGAATCAATGCAGCTTCTGTAAAATTTATTTTTTGGTCTTCAGAGAATTTCGAGCCACTTGGATTCATAAAGTCGGCAAAACGTTGAATATTCTCCTCTTGATTCTCAGTAGGCATAATGATTTTTCCATTCATTGCCCCAAATCTCTGTTCTTCGAAATGAGCAAGCATTAACCAAATCTCAGAATCAGGGTTTCTTTGCATTGCTTCTGAATAAATTTTTTGGAGCGTAGAATGAGAACCTAATCTATCTATCGCCGTGCGCTTACCATCAGTCCCAAAAGCTTGTCCAACATAAAGCACTTTATAATCTAGTAAAGGCTCAGATTTAGAATTTTTTGAATGTATGATGTCAAGTATAGCAGCTAGTTTGAAGTTTGCATTTATTTTACCGTTGTCTGTAATTTTAAATGTGTCATACGGATATTCACACATCAACATAAAGTTTTTGGAATCAGAAGGTTTCCCTATTCTAAACAGCCTCTCGTGTTTCTCATCCTGAACATGTATGTAGTATTTGAACTCAAAAAAATCTTGATCTTGAACGAAGTAGTCTTTGTCTAGTGAAAGTCTTGGTCTTTTCAAAATAAAATAAAGATGACATGGAGTATCTTCCGTAAAGACTTTTTGAGTTTTAGCAAATAATTCCAATTCTGTTTGTTGCAAGAATTGGTACTTGTTTAAATACATTCCTATAGAATATTCAGAATCGTATTTAAAATGCTTCTTTTTCATTTAAGTAATGTCCAACAATTGTATAAGCGCACTATTACGCACATTCCCCATCAATAAATACTTATCTAAAAAAATAATAGATATTTCTGCAAGTAGTTCTTCAAATTAAGTGTTTCAACATTTAACAACGTTCAATCTAGACTGTAATTATAAAACGCATTTTAATTTTTTTTAATACTGTATCCCAATATCAAATCTTAAATTTTATAAAAAATTTCAAATTAGTTTATAGGTATTATTCCCCTATTCTTTGATTTCATTGACCATTGAGCCTGCCAAAGCCTACCATCAATTTGATCCACTAAAATAAAATTGTATGTGTTTTGAGTAGGGTACAAAGTGAATCTGCCATTATCTTCAAATTCTTCTAGTACTAATGGAAATTCATTTAAAAATGTTTCAAATCTATTATCACCCCCTACATCAAATTGAACTTGCCACATCTGTCCATTACGAGTGTTTAACTTAATAAATGTCCACATGTTTTCAGTAGGGAATAACCTATAAACAACATTGTCAACTATTACACTATCATTAGAAATAAGCTTTAGGGTATTGGGTAGATTTATAGCATAGGTTGTTGAAAAGAAACATAAGCAAGCAATGAGGGCAAAATAATTTTTCATAATGTACTAATCTTAAAATTAGAAACCACGAACATAATTGATATTAGTAGGGAATGTATTGTACCTGTATTATTTATTTATTTATTAAAGAATCTACTTTTTCAAGTCTAGACCGGTACTTATTGACTAAATATGGATTATAAATCCACCAACCATTATCTCCAAGAACTTTTTCAAATTTTTCATGTGCGTTGAGTATTTCTTGTTTTTTAGATTCACTGTTCGCTTTACCCAATGCCATTTGTAATCTCATTTCATTTTCTTTAGAAAATACTTCTATTGCGATTTTAATCACCCTGCCTTCATTTACGTAGTCCTTTCTTTTTCTATACAAAATCATTAATCTATCGTATGCATGAGTTGCTGCACCTCTTACTTTTATATTCTGTTCGTAAATTTCTATTGCGCCATCAATATCTCCCTTCTTTTCTAAATCAATTCCACTATTATTACTAGACGCTATGTTTTCCAATTTAACTTGAACTATCTCATTTTTCTTTTTAATTGTTTCAAGTTTATCTTTAATCGATTTTTCATCTATTGACTTTTTATTCTTAAAAAATCCGAACATTTTATTTATTATTCTTTAGTAGGTAAAATATAGCATACAAAGAAATCATTTGTTCTACTTAATTCACCTTGATTAGACTAGTGTATTTTCAAGACTAAATTAATTAATCCTTTTTTAATGTTCCTCTTTTCGGTCTATTTCCCAATTTTTGGAAGGAATACCCCAATAACCCAGAACAGGCATAATAAATAAAGTAACCTTTGAGGGGTATTTGTAATAAAGGTTAATATCCTTTGTGTCGACTTCAAATTCTACAAAGAAGCCATCCATCCCTAAAGGTTTTTGCTCTATTCCTTGGTCTTTTAAAGCACACTCATATCTTTCCTTTCCAACTTCTTTTAAAAGTTGACGAACTGCAATCTTATCATAATTTCTAAACACAACTTTGGACATTGTCCAAAATTATGGTTATAATCCAACTTATTTTAGTGTTGTTAATAAATTAAATTTAAAACTAGAATCATATAACAAGCACATACAAACAGGCAGAATATTCAAAAAAAAAAGAAGAATAAGCAATGTTTTGTATTTTTCAAGTATGCGAATAATAGTTTTACTTATCCTATTGACTGGCTGCATCAATCAAAACCTAGAATTGCAAAAAGAGAATATGCGGTTAAAAGATGAGGTCAACACCATACGACAACAAGCCAATACTTTACGCAATGAAGCCGAAGCACTAACCAATGAAGTGGATAGCCTTAAAACTGAATTATTCAAATGTGATATGATGTTAGAATCTTTTGAAGGAACTCGGTAGAATGTTGAATTAAATAAATTAATAGACCTTACGGTTTACCGTAAACAATATTATTTTTATTTAAGGATATTGCAAAGTAAAAATACATGGGTATTTACGATTTTAACATATTATCCGACCATTACAAATATGACATAGCATTCACCAAAGGTAAGTTTGTGGATACCGTTACAAAGGGGAAAATAAAGTATTCCCTTTATGCCGTTTCAATGTTCTGGGTCGAGGTTACCTATAATGCAAAGGATAACAAGATTAAAGGGATAAAAAGTTTTGTAGGTGGTGAAACCTTGGACAAGTACAGTAATATTCCTAAGGAGATTTGATTTGTTCAATTCAGATAAGTATGATAATTATCATATTTATTCCAGCACATTAAAAATACATTACTCTCGTTAATTTCTATATTAACCAAACTAAACGAGAATGAAAAAAATACTATTAGCATTGGTATTATTGGTGGCGACATTGGGTTGCTCGAAAAGCGGTGATGAGGATTGTAGTTGTGAGAACATCAGGGGTTATAAGATTTGCGTAGGTAATGATTGGGGGTGGGACTTGGACGAATACAGGGAACTAGCAAGCGACAAGGAACTGACATTGATGCAGCAAAGGAGCCCTTGTAACTGAGATTATGAAAAAGACATGGATGAACCTAGAAAAATCAAAACTCAGTTCGATAATAAACTTATTCTTGATTTTGTTGTATAGGTCGAAAAAGAAAATGATGTGGATTTCTGGGAAATGACCCAAACCCACCGAAAGACACAAAACATTGAATAAATAAAAGCCCATAACAAAGAAGTGTATAGTTAATGGCGGCTTTATGCTAAAATTCAAGGTTAAGCATTTAACAAATTTTGTGCTTAACCGAAAGTTTAGGGCTTCATAATCCGCCACTAACCATACACAGACCGTTGGCGTGAATTACACAAAATATAGCTAATCAATTTAAAATAAAATGTTATGAAAATGCAGTTCAATATGCTTAGACAAACAATCATCTTATTAACACCAATTGCATTAATGATTTTAATTGGTTGTGGCCAACAAGAAGAATCAAAAAATAAAACCCCAGAGGTGTCAACCCAACCAACAGAAATTAAAGTAGACTCGAGTAAAATTTATAAACAAGAAGCAATTCAACTATTGGACGAGGTTAATAATGCGGTGCGAAAAGGAATAATGGGTGAGGTTTCTCAAAAAGCGACTAATGAAGAAATTAACCCAAAAATGAAAGAATATATTCAGCTCATGACAAAGATGTCGCCACTTGATACTATGGATGTTCATAATTATAGAGTACAAGAAATAAATAAAATAATTGACATACAAATTGAACAAAGTCCACGTTAATTGAAGCCACAACAGCTAACATGCGTTTTGCGTCAGTGTGGCATTCGTACAAGGCTCAACATTTACTTTCTATGAACATTCTACCAACCTCAAACATCAGTACATTCTATTTTACACCGAACGCAAGGCACAAATCCGTTGTGTGCAATTGGGTCAGATTCGTGAACAGTGAAGTCAAAGACGAAAAAAAGTAATGACAGTTTAATTATGAATTTTGTGACGTAAAAGGTAATTTAATTTAAATTTTATAGGAATATGATTTATGTTGTAATCTGGATTGGCTTAGGGATTGTTGGAGCAATGATAGCCAATAGTAAAGGTAATAGTGGTTGTGCGGGATTTGTTCTGGGTATACTTCTTGGACCCATTGGACTTTTAATTACATTTTTTTCATCGGATGATGACAATGTAAAACGACAAAGAACAGGCGACACAAAAAAATGTCCTTTTTGTGCAGAGTATGTAAAATTTGATGCAAATGTTTGTAAACATTGTGGTCGGACATTGGGAGGTGACTCAAATTTTAATATTGAGAACTTTAGAAGGTAACTTAACAAACACCAAACAACAAGCGACTGGTGATTCTTACGTTACCAAACAATCTGTTATGGGAATATACGATTTCAATATACTATCAGACCATGATAAATACGACACCGTTTTTACCAAAGGTCGATTTGTAGATAGTGTCAAAGAAGGAAGGATAACATATGTACTTTATTCTCTATCTTATTTTTGGGTTGAGGTAATGTATGATAGACCAACTAACAAAATTTTGGAAATAGGGAGTTTTGTAAGTGGTAAGACTTTGGATAGGTATATTAACATTCCCAATAAAATTTAAATTAATCTTTACAAAAGTATTTATGAATTATTCAGAGCACGCATTTTGGTCAATCTTAAATGAAAATAAAAAATATCTATTAGAAGAGAATGATTCAAGTAATGGTCATGAATATGCTTTAAGATTAGCATACCAATTGTCAACATTTGAAACAAAACACTGTCAGGAATTTTTTTCTATTCTTTTACAAAAATTTAATTCGCTTTTCTCAGCAAAACATATTGAAGTATTCCAATTATATTTTCTTGCTGAACGTTTTTTTCTTAATGAAAGCCATTATATGCTAGGTTTCGATGATAGTATTAAAAATAAGGAAAGTCTTTACGATTGGGTTTTTATTAATAAATACCGTGCTTTTAGATGGACTCTAATAGCAGAAGGTCAAGAATTTTACAATAAATTTCTTAATGACCCATATTCACTTATAGAACTTAAAGAAATTATAGAATATCCCATACTTGATTCTATTTTTAGGACTAAGGATTTAGTTGATTTTTATAAAGATTTAGACTTTGAACATTTCAACACTGGTACAATTTTAGGGAGAGGTTCTTTGTCAATTGTAGAAAAACATCGTACAATGAGAAATATCACCTACGATGGGCATGAAGAAACATTTGACGATATGATTAATAATTTAAAAGATTTTACCGAGTTAGCATGGGTTCCTAATACTCTAACAAAATTCAATGATGACGATAGAAATTTTATTGAAAAAAGATTAGCTCAGATAAAATAACTTATCGAATACCAACATTTTCATCTATTTAAATATGAATAAAAGTTGTGTAATAAAACTCGGCGGTTAATATTTCAAATGATCTTTAAAAACCACTTTGCGTTACAATTGTGTTACAATAGAAATAAAAAAAGGGTTACATTTCTGTAACCCTTTGAAAACTAAGTGGTCCCACCTGGACTCGAACCAGGGACCACCTGATTATGAGTCAGGTGCTCTAACCAGCTGAGCTATAGGACCGGTTATAATTCAATACTTGAAGCTCTGTAAACTCTTGTTTCGATTAAAATCGATAGAGACTGGCGCTCAAACCAGTTACAAAACCCGCGAATTGCGGATGCAATATTACTACTTATTTTTAACTGACACAAGATTTTTATGCATAGTTGTAGAATAGTTTACTTGCTTATCACTAGTGTTTCATTGACAGTTTAGGTCATGCCTAAATAATCATTCTCGCCCATAAGAAACTTCGACTGCGCTCAGTATGACAGCTGGCTATAAAATTATCAAACCTTACTCTCGAATTTCTTGGCACAACTCTACCAATACCCCATTTGCAGTCTTTGGATGAATGAAGGCCACCCATTTATTATCAGCCCCTTTTTTAGGCTTTTCATTCAGCAATGTAAATCCTTCTGATTTTAGTCGTGCCATTTCTGCAACAATATCATCCACCTCAAAAGCTACATGATGTATGCCCTCACCTTTCTTTTCTAAAAATTTGGCAATAGGTCCGGTTGGGTCTGTTGATGCCAGTAATTCAATCTTATTAGGTCCGTTTTGAAAGAAGGAAGTATTCACCCCTTCTGAAGCAACTTCTTCTTGTTTATAGGGTGCGACTCCCAATAATTTCTCGAAAAGCACATTGGAATCTTCCATGTTTTTCACCGCTATACCTAAATGTTCTATCTTTTTCATGCCTTATTTGCTTCAGAGTGCATCACATAGGGGTTAAGATACATTTTAATATGTATTTTTGCAGTATGGAAACGCAAAGACAACGTAAAATAGCTGGGGTCATTCAAAAAGATATTGTAGACATTCTACAAAAAGCTGCCATTGATGGCGGACTTCGTAATACCCTTATATCTGTGTCTAAAGTTGCAGTGACCACAGATTTATCTATCGCGAAAATTTACCTAAGTATTTTTCCGAACGATAAGGCAGCTGAATTGATGGAGGGTATTAAATCGAACCAGCCATTAATTAAGCATGAACTTTCGCAACGTACCAGAAACCAATTGCGTAGGGTGCCAGAATTACTGTTCTATTTAGACGATTCGTTAGATTATATCGAGAATATAGAAAAGTCTTTAAAACGCGAGGAAAACCCTATTGAGAACAGAGATTTGTTACCTAAGCGTAAAAAGTCCTAATCGGTTGAATTTTCCTCTCTATATCGCCAAAAGGTATGTACGTTCAAAAAGTACCCAGAACGCGGTTAACATCATTAATTTTATCACCTTTTTAGTTATTGTTATTGGTTCTGCAGCACTGTTTATTGTGCTTTCGGCCTTCGCCGGATTAAAAACCTTTAGCCTTTCGTTTACCGAATCTTTTGACCCACAATTAAAAGCTTTACCTGTAGCCGGAAAGACGTTTACCTTATCCCCCGAACAAGAACAACGTTTACATGCTGTAGAAGGACTAGCTTTTTATTCCAAAGAACTAGAGGAAAAGGTTTCCTTAGAACACCAAGGTAAAAATCATATTGCCTACATAAAAGGTATAGATAGTAATTATACCAAAGTCACCGCAGTAGATAGCACACTTTACATGGGCGATTGGACGGTTAATGATACACAGGTAGTATCAGGTTTGGGTATTGCAAATATTCTTGGTGTAACCATCAATCAGTTTAGAAGTCCCATGCAGATATATGCGTTTAAGCCTGGTAAAGGTTCTATATCGCAACAAAGTATTTCATCACTTTACAATCAAATTCCTATGGTCATTGGTGGTGTATACGCCGTAGAAGCCGATTTGGATAATAAATACGTATTTGCAGATTTACGATTAACGCAGGCATTGTTAGAAAAAGACTCGCTACAGATTTCAGGTATAAATTTTAAAATGGACGACGGGGTTGAGCCTAGTACAGTTCGTTCAGAAATTCAGGCAATTTTAGGTTCGGGTGTTGAATTAAAGAACAGGCAGCAACTAAACAGTACACTTTATAAAATGTTGAATACCGAGAACGTTGCTACGTATCTCATTTTTACCCTCGTGCTTATTATTGCCCTTTTTAATGTGGTCGGCGCAATTATCATGATGATTTTAGATAAGCAGCAGAACTCAAAAACACTTTATAGCCTAGGTACGACTATAAAAGAATTACGCCGTATTTACTTCGTACAAGGAGTTTTGGTTACAGGTTTTGGCGGATTAATTGGTGTGCTTATTGGTGTGCTTATCGTATGGTCACAACTTGCTTTTGGTTGGTTAAAAATAACCCCTTCTCTAGCTTACCCTGTAAAATTTGAATTCATCAATATTGCTATTGTTCTTGCTACAATTATTGTGTTGGGCATTATTGCTTCTAAAATTGCAAGCAGCCGTATCAACAAGAAATTGATTGAACTTTAAGCCAAGGTAAAATTATGATCTCCAAATTTTTCCATTACCTCATCAAAGGCTGCGAAAACTGATGCAGAATCATCGCTAGTAACCATTTTCATGCGATACTCTTTAAAATTCGGAATACCCTTAAAGTAATTGGTATAATGTCTACGAGTTTCGAAAACACCTAAAATTTCACCTTTCCAATCAATCGACATCTGTAAATGACGACGGGCAGCATCTACACGCTCCTCCATCGTTGGTGGTGCCAAATGAGTGCCTGTTTCAAAAAAGTGTTTTATCTCTCTAAATATCCAAGGGTAGCCGATACTTGCACGGCCAATCATAGCACCATCCAAGCCGAATTCATCTCGCATTTTTAGGGCTGCTTCTGGCGTATCTACATCACCGTTACCAAATACAGGAATATGCATTCTTGGGTTGTTCTTTACCTCTCTAATTGGATTCCAATCGGCGTTGCCCTTATACATTTGCGCTCTTGTACGCCCATGAATGGATATTGCCTTACACCCTACATCTTGTAAGCGTTCTGCAACCTCAACTATTCGTATAGAATCATCATCCCAACCCAAGCGGGTCTTTACAGTGATAGGTAATTTGGTGTGTTCGACCATAGCCTTGGTCAATGTAACCATTAAATCGATGTCTTTCAATATTCCTGCACCTGCACCTTTAGAAACTACTTTTTTCACCGGACAACCAAAATTGATATCGATAATATCTGGTTTTGATTTCTCTACAATCGCTACAGACTGTAACATACTTTCTAAATTAGCGCCAAAAATTTGAATGCCTACTGGGCGTTCTTTCTCATAAATATCAAGTTTCATAATGCTTTTTGCAGCATCACGAATCAATCCTTCAGAAGATATAAATTCGGTATACACTACATCGGCGCCTAGCTCTTTACAAAGGGCGCGAAATGGTGGGTCGCTCACATCTTCCATAGGTGCTAAAAGCAACGGAAAATCAGGCAGTTGTATGTCTCCTATTTTGGGCACTGGCTTCTTTTAATTTTGGGATGCAAAGTTATATAAAAATTCGAGACGGTAAATGAGAACAACTTTGCGAACAACGATAACAAAATGTTTAAGGTTTCAATGTTGTTTAAAGGGCTGAAAAAATCTGTAAGAACGAGGGAACCTTTAGTTAGCAGATTGCTTCGTTGCCTTTGGTTCTTGTGCTTAGATTTTAAATTTTGAACAAGGCTCATCACAAAGACGTTTTCTTATGGTATTCGACTAAGCCTGGTTGCTAAACATCGTTAAACTATTTGCTTGCAATGACGTGTTTCTAGAATGTGATTTCAGCGTTTATTTTTTCGCCTTTACGGTCTACAATAACTTTTGTGGTGTTTCCTTTTTCAAAACTAGAAAGTGCGCGCATATAACTCATCATATCTGTTACAAGACTATCGCCTAATTGAATAACAACATCCCCTTTTTGGAGGCCTGCCATTGCTGCTGGTCTATCGTCTGTGATGCCGTCGATACGCATTCCTTTTCCATCAAAAAGATAATCGGGCATAACACCCAATGCAACTTTAAACATCGGCACTTCTTCGCTCTCATTTTTAGTTTTCCGAAATGCCAATTTAGAACTGTTATTCAGCTCCAGAATTACAGCTTCTATATATTCTTGAATCTGTCGCATGCCTTGATAATTTAACTTATCTGAATCATCACTGGGCTTATGGTAATCTTCATGTTGGCCGCTAAAAAAATGTAGTACAGGAATATTCTGAAGATAAAAGGAAGTGTGGTCAGATGGCCCTACACCAGATTCACCCAACACCAATTTAAAATCGGTGTTCGTAGCATTCAATACTTGATTCCAAATTGGGCTGGTGCCTGTTCCTGTAATAGACAATGTTTTGTTTTCCCGTAACCTGCCAACCATATCCAAATTCAACATATAATTGACTTTTGACAAATCGATGGTCGCATTTTTGGTAAAATAGTTAGAGCCCAACAAACCCATTTCCTCTCCCGAAAAAGCTATAAATAGAAAGTTATTTTCTTGATAGTCTTCTTTTTGTACCTCTAAAGCCAATTGAAGAAGAATTGCAACGCCACTGGCATTATCATCTGCTCCATTGTGAACAGCCTCACCTTCGGTATATAAAGAGCCTGAACCGCCCATTCCCAAGTGGTCATAATGTGCCCCTATGACTATGGTTTTATCCGCATTATTATCCAAAAATCCAATGACATTGGTGCCTGTAATAGTACTATCTCCATTTACAAATTGCACTTGGCCATGCGGGTCTATTTTAGAAGTAAACGTAAAGGTTTGAAAATAGGTGCCTAGATTTCCCTTTGGCGATAAGCCTATGTCTTGAAAACGTTGTTGAATATATTCTGCGGCAACTTCTTCTCCTGGGCTTCCGGTTTCCCTACCCTTTAATATATCATTTGCTAAAAAAGCAACATCATCCTCAATACTTAATGGAGGTTTCATATCTTGTTTACATCCCAGTAACAAAAATAAAATGAACGGAAATAGAATTTTTTTAGCCATTTTTGATTTTATTTCTTTCAAAATTAAGCATCCTATGAGAACTATTATCCTGCTTTTACTTCTATTTATTGTTGGTAGTTGTAAAAATGAGCCAAAAAAACAAAAAGAAGTTGCTATTGAAACACCCTCCTTAATGGCTGGTAACGACACATTAATTTATCCTGAGGAAAAATACTTTAAAAGTATTCGGCAAATTACATTCGGGGGCGATAATGCTGAAGCATATTGGAGTTGGGACGATACGCAAATGATTTTCCAATCTAACAATACCTCATGGGATTTGAATTGCGACCAAATGTTCTTAATGAACATTGATGAAAACTTTAAGGATGCCAAACCGCCCATGGTTAGCACTGGAATGGGACGTACTACATGTGCCTATTTTCTTCCAGACAATAAACATTTTGTGTATGGGTCTACCCATTTAGTAGATAAGGAATGCCCAGAAGTGCCCTTGCGTAAAAATGGTAATTATGTGTGGCCTGTATATGATTCCTTTGATATTTTCGTGGCCGACCTAGAGGGTAATATAACCTCTCAACTTACAAAAGAACCAGGTTATGATGCTGAGGCCACAGTTTCGCCAAAGGGTGATAAAATTGTATTCACCTCAACCAGAAGTGGTGACTTGGAACTTTACACCATGAATTTAGATGGTACTGAAGTAAAACAAATTACAAACGAATTAGGATATGATGGTGGCGCTTTCTTTTCTCCAGACGGCACCAAACTCATCTTTAGGGCTTCGAGGCCTAAAACTCCAGAAGCCATTAAGAAATATAAAGACTTATTAGCAGAAGGTTTGGTAGAGCCAACTGATATGGAACTTTTTATCTGCAATGCTGATGGTAGTGACCTAAAGCAACTGACCTTTTTAGGAAATGCCAATTGGAGTCCGTTCTTTCACCCGTCAGGAAAAAAAATACTGTTTTCTAGTAATTTTGAAGCTGAAAAGGGTTTTCCTTTTAATCTATATTTTATAGATATTGATGGTAAAAACCTTGAGCGGGTTACGCATGGTGAAACCTTTGATGCCTTTCCGGTGTTTTCAAATAACGGTAAATACTTGGCCTTTTCAAGCAACCGAAATAATGGAGGAACAAGAGATACCAATTTATTTATTGCAGAATGGCAAGAGTAGTTGTTGTGTATAATTGGTGTTTTATCTCCTTTTGATATTCGGATAACCTTGAAGGAAGTACGACAAAAAATAGTAGAGCAATCTCCCATTTTTAAACCTGATGATCTAATACCGGTAACATGTAATCTAAATGCTTTGGTGATGGCCTATGCCTTAAAAATTGGAGGCATACTGTTCGCAAAGCAGAAGAAATATTTATGATATTGGCAGAAGTCTATATCTCTTAATAAGTCTTGGTATTTGCGGCTCTATGATGGACTAAAATAGCACTACAAACGTCTGCCCTCTTCGGTGTTTTTCCTCTTGTAATTATCCCTTATTTTGGTGTTGCCGAATTTGTACCTGAAACCTGCAATGAATAATCTATTTTCCCATCTTGAATATGTGCTGTTACTTTGATCAAGATAATTTCTTGTTCCTTTGATACCTCCATCATTAAATATATCCTCTACTGCCAACGAAATACTCGCTGCTTTGTTCCACAAGGTTTTTCTTAAGGATAAGCCCAATTTACCATAAGAAGCATACTTTGTGTTTCCACTAATTCTCGGTGAAAAATGGATGTAAGTCAAATCTGCATATAACGATTTGTCATTTAAAAATGTAAAGCTGTTGGTGGCTCGGGTATGTGTGGTCCAAATAGAGTTTTCTACAATGGTGTTGGAGTTTAAATCTGTGAAGCTGTCCTTGTCATAATAGTGACTTATCAATAAAAACAAATTCCAAAAAGAGGTAATATCTTTCGAAACGCTTGCGTCTACACCATAATAATTATTCGATTCTAGATTAATGTACTGTGTGCGTATGATATTTGTGGTATTATCTTGAAACACTTGTTGCGATTGTTCATTAGATTTTTTGCCTGCAAACAAGACTAGTTTATATGCTTTATCATAAACATAATCGAACTGCACATAATCACTATATGCTGGCTTCAAATTTGGGTTACCCTCTATAATAGAATTTGCCGATAAATAATATTGAAAGGGGTTTATAGTATTATATCTAGGTCTTGTGATTCGTCGATATGATTTTAAATAAAATGCATTTTTATTGATTGTATAAGATAAAGCCATTGTAGGAAACCAATTCATGTATGAATTGGTATTTGCTATCGATTCGGTATTTAATTCGCCCTTGGTTTCTGTATATTCTGCTCTTAAGCCTACGTTTAATTTCCAATTTTCCCAGCTATTATTTAAACTAATATATCCTGCATAAATTTTCTCATCATAATTAAAAATACCTGATTCAGTTAGACCTACTCTCTCTGTATTTTGGTCAAAACCAGATTGAACTATACTTGCCTCAGAATTAATTGACGCATACCTTAACCCTGTCTCCATCGTCGAATGCTCACCGAAAGGTTGTGTAAGGTCGGTTTGTGCACTATACAGATTGATGATTTGATTTGATGTAATATTAAAAGTATCTTCTGTAATAAACTCAGATTCACCTTCTACAAAATCATTATTCAATTCTTGATTTATTCTGTAATCATAATACGTGAAATGGGTATTGAAAGAAAGCTCGGCTCCCTTTTCGTTTAATTTATGTACCCAATCTAAATAATACGCGGTATTTAAAACATCTTTGTTAGAAATATTAAGGCCCGCTAAAAGTGCTGTGGTTACTCCGTTCGTGTCTTCTATTTCAGTTTCAGACGTATAATCATCGATGCCATTTGGGGAGTAGCTACTATTGGAAGTTAGACTTATTGTATTCTTCTCATCTAATTGAATATCTAGAAATAAGTTTAGGGTGTGACTTTTTTTATTAACAATAGATTTCTGTTCTGCCCTCCAAGTTTCACTAGGTTGGCCGTTATTAAAAAAATTAGTGATATCGGTATATCTCGTCCAATCTCTATTATGGCTAAAACTGTAATTCGTAGAAAAATCTAACTTCTTTCCTTTAAAGAAATGATCCATACCCAAGGTGTGTTTGGGTAAAACGCCCTGGGTATATCGGTTGAATACAGAACCATTATAGCCAGAGACTAAATTTTTCTTCATTTTAATATTGATTAATAAACCGCCTTCTGCGCTATACTTTGCTGGCGGACTAGTAATCACTTCTATAGATTCAACATTGCCTGCCGAGTTACCAGAAAGCAAATTCATAATATCTTCTTCAGGCAAATTAACTCGTTTGCCATTAATCATGATATTCACATTCGAGCTACCATTAACCAACAATTTATTGTTCATGACCATGACCCCCGGTGTGCGTTTTAAAACACTCCAAATATCATTATCAGAAAGGGCGGTATTTTCAATATTAAACACATGGCGGTCTGCCATATGTTCTAAAATTGGTTTCTTTTGGGTAACCACCACCTCATCTAATTGCTGTGCACTATTCAAAACAAGAGTTTCAATTTCTGTCTCTTTAGATACTTGAATCAACTGACTTTCTACCGTGTTTTCAATGTAGCTAGCAACAATCTGATATGTACCTTCTTTAATACCCGAAAACTGATAGAAGCCGTTATCATTGGTTACTGTGCCTTTTATAAAATCACCCTCTTGCGTCAATAAAAGAACATTTACCAATACCATCGGCTTTTTGTATTCATCTAAGACCAAACCGGTAATTTCAAAATCTTGCGAGTAGGTAAGAGAAACTATCAGGCTAAAAAGCAATGTGGTAAAGAAATTCCTAATCATTTAGTTGGTTGTAGGAATTAAAAGTAGGAAAGTAAATCGGAAAACTCTGTAAGAAATGTTAAAGATTTAACAAGGAAAATTCAAATGCCTTGACAGTGTATGAATTATTAATTTTCTAGACGCTCACGCTCGCTTTTTTCTATATCACGTTGGTTGTCCTCTAATCGGAAATTTCCGAAATTATACGTGAACCCAAACTTGACGTATTGTGTTTCTGGTGTAGTTAAATAACGGTTGTCTTGATTTAAATATTTAGAAGAAACATAGGCATTGTATTTTCCTAAAAGATCATTAGCGCTTACACTAACTACCGCTCTATTGTTCATAAACGACTTTCTAAGCCCCAATGTTAAATTGGTAGATTGTTCTTGAATATATGACCCCTGTAAATAGCCTGACATATATACAAAGCCCAATTCTCCTTTAAATGTACCGTCGTTAGAAAGGGTAAAATAATTAGTTAAATCTAAATAAGCTCCGTTGAATTCATTCTTAAAAGAATAGGCTTCACTTTGTAAGGCAATAAATGTTTCGTCTTCATGAAAGAGTGAAATATAACTATACAGGTACCAATTATTAGTGATGGACTTACCATAGGTAAAATCAAGACCAAAGGAAGTACTTGCAAGTACGTTTTGGGTAATATCCCTTAAAACTAAATTTTCATTGTCTTGAAATGTAAGTGTGGAGATATACCTACCATTATCCCGGTAATAAAAATCAAAAAAGTATTCTTGATTAAGCGTATAGTTTAAATTAAAATTATGACTAAAACTTGGAGTTAGGTTTGGGTTGCCCTCTTCAAAGGTTCGTTCATTAATGTAGGTTCTAAAGGGATTTAAATCTTCATATCTAGGTCTTTTTAATTTTCTAGAATAATCAAAAGAAAGGCTATGGTGTTCATTAATATTGTGAAGTACATATAATGATGGAAACAGTTCAAAATAGCTAAGGTTGTTAATGGTAGAAACATTTGCTGAAATACCTGAACTTTCTGTTTGCTCTGCTCGTAAGCCCGTTTTTAAGCTCCATTTCTCCCAATCTTTTGAAAAGCTAAAATATGCAGCAAATACATTTTCATCGTAGATATAATCATCAGATAAGTTAGGTATAAATTCTGGGCCATTATTTCGAAGAATATAGTCTAACTTACTTTCAGAATTGATAAATGACCCTTTAACTCCTGTTTCAAAAAAAACGCTTCCCAAATTGTCATTATAATCTAGTTGAGCAGTTTTAATTTCTATTTGTTGATTCGCATTGGTTGAGAAGTTAAAATCACGAATAAATGACCCATTGGGTAAAAAATAATTAGAGTTCACATCTTGTGATCTATCAAGGTCAAAGTATGTGTAGTGGGTATTAATATTTAGATTTCCACTTTCCTTAAATTTATGTTTATAGGTAAGATCTCCAGATATATTATTCTTTATTTCATTAAGATAACTACCTGTAGTAAATGTAGAATCTATAACCCCCGAACCATTTTTAATGGTGGTATTCTGAAAAAAGTCGGACTCTCTTTTGGGTTGTAGTTGTGCGTTAGAGGTTAGGCTAAGGCTATTTTTGTCATCGAAATCATAATCTATAACAAGGCCTGCGCTATGCGTATTACTTCGAATTATTTGGTCAAAATCAGTATCCCAAATAGAAAAGACACCTGTATCATTAATATAATTAGTATTACTCAATGTATTTTTAAATTCCTTTTTTGGAGCAAAGTTGTAGCTCGCATTCACATTAAGTTTATTAGTCTTGTAAAAATGAGACGTGCCAAAATTATATTTAGGGAAAACGCCTTGGGTATACCCTGCACTGATGTTTCCTTTATACCCAAGAGATACGTTTTTGCTGGTAATGATATTTAAAATTGATCCCCCTTCGGCATCGTAACTCGCTGGAGGGTTATAGATAACCTCTACCGATTTTATATTTTCCCCTTGATAATTTTCTAAAAGATTTCGAACCTCTTCTGATGATAATTGTACTTTTCGATTGTTAACATAAACGGTAGTCGCTTGATTTCGTACTTGTAATTCATCATTCATTACAATTACCCCTGGTGTCTGACGCAGAATATCCCATGAGCTATTTTGTGAAATTACCGTATTTTCAACATTAAAAACAATGCGGTCTACCTTACGTTCTACTACAGGTCTGTTGCTTGTTACGGTAACCTCATTAAGTTCCTCTGCTTGTTGCTCTATAATTACAGCGCCAATTTTTGTGTCTTTTAAAATCTCTATTGCAAGATTATTTGACATCTGCCCTACATAAGATGCTTTCAAAAAATAGAGCCCCTCTGAGATGTTTGTAATTGAAAATATTCCGTTCTCATCTGCAGAAGTTCCCTTAACCAAAGTGGAATCGGTCACATTCAAAAGAAAAACAGAAGCAAAGGCAACAGGTTCTTGAAATTGATCTTTAACCTCTCCTTTTAATTCATAGGTTTGACTAAACACACAATCTGAGATACCTAAGGTTAAGATTAAAATCGCAAATAGTAGTTTCAATAGTAGCTTTGGTTGAATTTCAAATCTAATTAAAAAAACGTTGTAAACCTTTACAAATTATGTAATCCAAAGAAAAGATAACATCTATAAATTGGCGATTACACTCAAGCTTAGCGCTATAAATTAGATTATATTTGCAATTGCTCTTTAAAGCCGAGTACTATTCTTGGTTTAAAATTGTACTATTATTACCGTTACCGCTATGAAAAACATTAGAAATTTCTGCATTATTGCGCATATTGACCATGGTAAAAGTACCTTGGCCGACCGACTGTTAGAGTTTACCGGTTCGGTTACCGATCGAGAGAAAAAGGAGCAATTGTTAGATAGTATGGATCTTGAAAGAGAGCGTGGTATCACTATAAAAAGTCACGCCATACAAATGGACTACACCTATAAGGGTGAACAATATATTCTAAACCTTATTGACACTCCTGGTCACGTAGATTTTTCATATGAAGTTTCTAGATCTATTGCGGCTTGTGAAGGTGCATTATTGGTTGTAGATGCGGCACAAAGTATACAAGCACAGACCATTTCTAACCTTTACTTGGCTTTAGAGAATGATCTTGAGATTATACCTGTTTTAAACAAAGTGGATTTGCCAAGTGCAAGCCCCGAAGAAGTTACCGACGATATCGTTGATCTTTTAGGCTGCAAGGCAGAAGATGTTATACCTGCAAGTGCAAAAACGGGTATTGGTATTGAAGAAATTTTAAGTGCAATTATTGAGCGTATTCCTCCTCCAAAAGGAAACCCAGATGAAGCATTACAGGCACTTGTCTTTGATTCTGTTTATAACCCTTTTAGAGGGGTTGAAACCTATTTTAGGGTAGTGAACGGCTCAATTAAAAAAGGTCAGAAAATAAAATTCGTTGCAACTGATAAAAGTTACTTTGCCGATGAGGTAGGAACTTTAAAATTAACACAACAGCCCAAAAAGGAAGTTAAGGCTGGTGATGTAGGGTACTTGATTACAGGTATTAAAGACGCGCGTGAAGTGAAAGTGGGTGATACGATTACCGATTCCGCTCATCCAACTACCAACCCTATTGCAGGTTTTGAGGATGTAAAACCAATGGTTTTTGCCGGTATCTACCCAGTTGACACAGAAGAATTTGAAGAATTGCGGTCTTCTATGGAGAAATTACAATTGAACGATGCGTCTTTGGTCTTTGCTGCAGAAAGTAGTGCTGCGCTAGGCTTCGGATTTCGTTGTGGATTCTTGGGGATGCTACACATGGAAATCATTCAAGAGCGTTTAGAGCGTGAGTTTGACATGACCGTAATTACTACGGTACCTAACGTTAGCTACCATGCCTTTACTCGTAAGGACCCACAGGTTCCAATGATTGTGAATAATCCGACCGATTTGCCAGACCCATCAACCATAGACCGTGTTGAGGAACCTTATATTAAAGCTACTATAATTACTAAAGCTGATTTCGTAGGTAACGTTATGTCACTTTGTATTGAAAAAAGAGGACAGATCACGAATCAAACCTATTTGACTACAGAGCGTGTTGAGCTTAACTTTGATATGCCATTGGCAGAAATTGTTTTTGACTTCTATGACCGCCTAAAAACGGTATCTAAAGGCTATGCTTCTTTCGATTACACGCCAATTGGCATGAGAGAATCTAAATTGGTGCGTGTAGATATATTATTAAACGCACAAACGGTAGATGCACTTTCCGCATTGATACATGCTGATAATGCTGCTAACATTGGTAAAAAAATGTGTGAAAAATTAAAAGAACTTATACCAAGACAACAATTCGATATTCCTATTCAAGCGGCTATAGGCTCTAAAATTATTTCTAGAGAGACTATTAAAGCATTACGTAAAGATGTAACCGCTAAATGTTATGGTGGTGATATCTCTCGTAAAAGAAAACTTTTAGAAAAACAGAAGAAAGGTAAAAAGCGTATGCGTCAAGTTGGTAATGTAGAAATACCACAAGAGGCATTTATGGCCGTACTTAAACTAAACGATTAAGAAATTTCTTTAACGCCTTCTTTTTCTTGACTTTCAGTAGGAAATATTTTACCCAAATAGACTAATTTATAGCCTTCCTTTATATCTGTGAAATCTTTGCTGAAGGCAGTAATAATTTCAATATCCCCTTCAGGATCTTTAAGAAATAAAGGAACAATATCAGCATCGGCCTTGGTAATTTCTATCAACCCTTCGTAATGTTCCGTATCATGAAGTTCAATTTCATGTATTGCCGGAAACTTTCTAGATGCTTCGGTTAGTTTAATAAAATCATCTGTATGGGAAAATAAACCTTCTTTAGGATTGTTTTCTGGGTCTCCCATTTCATCTGCATCTACCAACCTAAAAGAACCGTTTTCGCCAAATATATCTTGAAACTTGTTGATGGCGTATTTATTGATATCAGAGTTACCGGTCAGTGCCATTAAATATCCAATATCATTAAGTTCTATATTATCTGTCAAACTATCAGAATAAATATTGGCAGAAATAGCTTCCAATCCTAATTTATTAGCCTTGTCAATGTTTGATTGATTATTGTCTATTAATACCACATGCCTATCATTCTGATGTAAATATGCACCAATTAACCTCGAGGCTTTTGATGCACCTAAAATTAATATGCCTTCAGATTTATTAAGAAAGACCCCTACTAATTTTGCAAATAATCGAGCTGTTGTGGCGTTTAATAAAACCGTGCCTAAAACAATCATAAACACCAATGGTGTAATGTACTCAGCACCTGGTTCTCCTCTCGATAATAATTTAGAGCCAAATAGCGAGGCGATACCCGCTGCAACGATACCTCTTGGGCCTACCCAGCTAATAAATAGTTTCTCATTAAGTTTCAAATTGGAGCCTATAGAACTAAGAAAAACGCCAAGCGGCCGAATTAACAATACAATAGATAAGAATAAAACTACCGTTTTCCAGGTATATATTAATTCGAGTTCAGCAATATTGATATTGGCTGCAAGTAATATGAACAAAATCGAAATTAGAAGAATGCTCAAAGATTCTTTGAAATAGAGCAGCTCTTTAATATTGGGCAAATTAGTGTTTCCCATGACCATCCCCATTACGACAACGGCCAATAAGCCAGATTCATGAGCAAAAACATCAGACATTACGAACACTCCCAACACAACAGAAAGTGTAACTACATTTAGCAAGTAATGTGGTATAAAACTCTTTTTTATCAAAAAAGTAAGCGCATGGGCAAATGTAAAACCAAATGTAAACCCGAATAATAAAATTTTACCAAACTCTATTAAAGCGGTCATTGTATATGCCTGTCCCTCTCCTACACTTATAAATTCATATACCAAAACTGCTGCCAATGCCCCGATAGGGTCGATAAGAATACCTTCCCATTTCAAAATTGCAGATACATCTTTTTTAAGCGGAATGTTTCTCAGAATTGGGGTAATAACTGTCGGGCCTGTTACAATAATTAAAGCAGAGAATAAAAAACACAACTGCCATGAAAGACCAAATAGAAAATATGCTGCTAATGCTGCCCCAAAAAATGTAGTTACGCTTCCTAAAGTGATTAATTTAGTAATCACCGGACCAATGCTTTTTATTTCAGAACGCTTAAGGGTTAGTCCGCCTTCAAAAAGTATAATACTTATCGCAAGAGAGACAAAGTAATATAAACTTTCGCCCGGGAATAGTCCTTTTTCCCCATTCCAAATCGGTTCAATTATCTTAGATCCATCGGCAGTATAAAGCGTAGAAAATGGCCCAACCAGTAGGCCGATAAGTATTAAAGGTAAAATCGCAGGTAATTTTAAACGCCAAGCTACCCATTGAGCAAGTATCCCTAATATAATGATTCCTGCAAGCTCTAACATATTATTTATTTTGGATAAAAATAACAATTAAAGCGTATTAATTACCATAAAAATACACCTAAACAACGCGTTTTTAAACACCTGAATTAGTATGGGAGTTTTCCTTGTTATAATTAAGCCCTATCTTGGATGGCACAACCAACTAATCAAAATCTTATCAAGTTATATTCATCGATTTTATTCGGCTTTGCCTTTTCACCTTCGCTTAAGGTGAATATTTTAGAATCTACTCGTATTGCCCATTTCCTGAATTGCAAATTAATCTTATTACATGTGGGTAAAAACACCCCTGAAAAATTAAGTGAAATCAATTCCATTATTTCTCAAACAGAACATTCAAACCTTTCTATTGAAGTTCTTTGGAAGGAAGGAAATCCTGAATCTGTCATAACCAAAGCTTGTTTAGAACTGAATATTGACTTGTTAATTCTAGGGGCACTACAGCATGAGAATAGATTTCAGTTTTATGTAGGGTCTATAGCAAGAAAGCTAACACGCAAAGTAAACTGCTCTGTTCTTTTATTAATAAAACCGTCAGAAACACGAGTACCCTGCATGCATGTTGTGGTGAACGGGCTAGATGCACCAGACACCCCGATGGCCATAGAACATGCTTTTTATTTTTCTAGTTTACTTGGCGCACAACAAATTACCATTGTTGAAGAAATTTTGCCAAAAGAAATACATGTTACTGTTGAAGATGACCGCTCGTTAAAAAAGGCGAATATTATTAAACAACGATTAAGGCACAGAGAAGAATCAAGGGTAAAAAATATAGTAAGCAACTTACCTAAAAATATTACTCAAAATATAAATGTTAAAACGCAAAGTATATTTGGAAAAAGAGGGTATTCGATTGGGCACTATGCCGAAGTAGTCAGAGCTGATCTTTTAGTGATGAATGCACCTGTAAAAACTGGTATTTGGGACCGAATTTTTCCACATGATATAGAATATATTTTATCTGATTTACCAACCGATTTATTAATAGTTAGAAAATAGATTTGACAGCCAAAAAAAAGAAAAACACTACATTCATTGGTTCACTTCCCAAGAATTTATTTTCTGGCTTTGTGGTATCTCTAATTGCACTACCCTTAGGTCTTGGGTTGGCATTAGCAAGTGAGGCACCTCCAATTTCTGGTATTATTGCTGCTGTCGTTGGTGGTATTGTGGTTTCTCTTTTAGGGGGTTCTAATGTAACTATTACCGGACCCGGAAATGGTTTAGTTATCGTTCTATTAGGTGCTATAACAACCTTAGGCGGTGGTAACTTGTATGAAGGCTATCTCTTTACATTAGCTGCTATTGTCTTTTCTGGTATTCTCATGCTTATTCTTGGATTTTTAAAAATGGGGCGACTGGCAGATTTCTTTCCGGCCTCTGCAATTGAGGGCATGTTAGCCGCCATTGGTTTAGGTATTCTTGCTAAACAGTTTCATATTATGATAGGTCATAATAATGAACATGGTAGCATTGTCTATTTGCTCTTACAGATTCCTGAAGGTATAATAGGCTTATATGAAAATTACCACATAGAGGAACTAATTGCAGCAATTATTGGCTTAGTTGGATTGGTTATCATGGCGAATTATTCTAAAATAAGGAACAAGTATTTACACCTTATTCCTGCGCCAATGTGGATTTTAATTTTATCGGTAAGCTTAAGTTATGTTTTTGTTTCGCTAAATCTTCCGTATCCCTTAAAAGATGAATTTTTGGTCAACATTCCTGATAATGTGCTCTCCAATTTAGCTTTTCCTAATTTTTCAAAAGCACTGGAGCTTGATTTTATAATGACCGTCTTAGCGATTACACTAATTGCAAGTATAGAATCATTATTAAGTATTAAGGCAGTAGACAAGCTTGATCCCGAACGAAGAAGGTCTAACGTAAACAAAGACCTTAAAGCTCTTGGTTTAGCTACTAGTCTAAGTGGTTTAGTGGGTGGTTTAAATGTGGTAACCGTAATCGCAAGAAGTTCTGTTAATGTGAATAATAGCGCGACCAATAGATCTGCTAATTTTTTTCACGCCCTTTTTCTAGTCATATTCGTGCTTCTTTTTCAAGATCAATTACGACGAATTCCTTTGGCAGCTTTGGCGGCAATACTTGTATATACGGGTTATAAGCTAGCTACACCAAAAAATTTCTCTAAGATTGCGCAAATTGGAAAGGAACAGATTATTATCTTTTTAGCAACCCTATTAACTACCTTATTTACAAATCTCATAACAGGTATAGCTATGGGAATTCTTGTCACATTTGTAATTCATGTGGTATTAAACAAAAGCTTATCGCTATTTATTAATCATTTAGCAAAGCCTAATATTTTAATGTTTAAAGAGAATGATGGTAGCAGTTATTATATAAGTGTTAAGTATTTTGCGAGTTTTCTAAACTTTTACAGACTAAAGAATAAATTGGATGTTATACCCGAAAATGAAAATGTCATTTTAGACTTTTCTCTATGTCGTTTTGTAGATCACACCGTAATGGAAGGTTTAGAAAACTATGTGGACACCTTTTCTAAGAAAGATGGTAGTATTGAAATTATTGGGCTAGATAAGCATGGTGCAGACTCAAAACATCCTTTTGCCATTCGTAAATTGATGCCTTTGACCAAGCTAGGTCCTATAGAAAAATATTTCACCAAACGACAAAGTCTTTTAAAATCTATGGCCAAAGAATACAATTGGTCATACTTTCCTAATAGGTCTAATGAAACCACGTTTTTACAGAAGTTTATTTTCTTTAGAACACGAAAAGTGCCTTTTTTCTACAACAGCTTCTATGATGAAACTAAGACATTTCATTTATTTGATATAGAGTTTAGTGAGGGTGAGTTTATAGCTAGAGAAGTGGTTAAGACTACTATTTTACGCATAAAACTAAAACGAACAATACCTGTGTTTACCTTAGATAAAGAAGGGCTATTAGATTTTATTTATGGCATGGCGGGCTTCAAAGACATTCAATTAGAGAATCATCCAGATTTTAATAAACGCTTTTTCTTAAGTGGAGAAGATCAAGATGCTATTCAAAATCTATTTTCCAATGAATTAATTCTATTTTTAGAAAGCAATCCATATTACCATATAGAAACTAACGGAAATTCTATCTTAATTTTGAAAAAAGAACGGCTTCTAAGTGTTAAAGAAATTAAAGCAATGATCTATTTTGGAAAACAACTTAACCAACTATTAAGTCAAAATACATAAGTTTCAATCTTTAGATATTCAATAACGTTGGGCGGTAAATATTTCAAAAATCCTCCGTTTAAAGAGTCATTCAAAATTCTTGACAGCCAATTTCAATTACCCCGAATAGTAGTTTTACCAAAACTGTTTTTTTGACATTGCTCTATAGAATGTCTTACTGTTGGTTCTTTGACCAATATAAATATTGAGTAATTTAACCATGCTTGTTGGTTAAAGAGTTAATTATAGGCGCAATAAAAACAAGGTTCAACAAAAAACATAACAATTGGCTGTTTGTGGCATTCTTATATGATTGATAAACAAAGGCTTGTTATAATTTTAATATCAATTGACACAAATAGCTATTTCGTTTTGAGCTTCAAATCATAATAGCTAATTATAATATATCTCTTACAAGAAATAGAGAAAATGCCTAATTTTATATCCGCTTTTTTTAACTTTGCCTAAAGTTCTCATTTTTAATTAGTTTCCCTTGGCGGTTAAAGTGCTATGTATCATGAGATAAATTTTAAAAATGCAACGCTTTAATTATACTTAACCATATTAAATTGGCCTTGGCAAGTAATGGAGTTAGAAAAGACTATAACTTATCAATTACTCCCTTCTTTATGATTTTAAAGCTGACGGCTTATTGCAAGTAATTCATATAAATTGTTTATCTTAAATGAACCCCAACCCAAATTTTAATTACAAAAAAAATCTAAATGCCTGAACCTAAACAGCATTCTATTTTTAACAAACCATTTTTAATAGGTTTTCTGGTTTTTCTGTTAGTGCTCATAATTTCTCAAACAATTACTTATCAGAAATTTCAAATACTTCAAGAAGCACAGCAGCATGAAGTGAATGAAAGAGTACTAAAATTAAAAGAAGACTTACAGGACATTTTTGATCAAAGTTTTGACGCAACCCAAACCTTGTCATTTATAGTTGAAAACTATGGTATACCCAATAATTTTGATAGTATTACACAGTTACTTTTAAATAGTAATAAGCATATTGACGCCCTAGAACTTGTCGATGACCAAGGGGTTATAACACATGTATATCCTTTAAAGGGCAATGATATTTTGGGATTTAATATTCTAGAAGATTCTATAGGGCAAGACGGAGCGCTTACAACCCTTAAAAGAAGAGATTACTTTACAGCGGGTCCAATTAGCTTAAAACAAGGGGGTACAGGTTTTGTGAGTAGAAGACCGTTGTTTAACGAAAATGGTTTTGCTGGCTTTGTAGCTACCCTCGTAAAATTGTCTACCGTTGTAACTGTAGCACAGCTAGATTCTTTGGAAAACACTAATTTTTCCTATCAATTGGCAAAAATCAATGCTGATCAATCGGAAGAAATATTTTACAACAATACTAAAACTTCAACGGAAGGAGCTATTAAAGTTCCCATAACGACCAGCCATGGGGAAATGAAACTTTACGTGATTTCAAATCGATCACAGTCCTATTCAACCATTCTTTTCTTTTTCATTTTAGGACTATTACTCGCCCTTGTTTGCGGGGTTTTTACTATGTTTTTTCTACGACAACCCATTAAACTAAATCAATTGGTTCAAGAAAAAACAGGGTTGTTAAAGGAAAGTCAAGAGAAGTACCAAACATTAATAGAACAAGCCTCTGATGGCATACTCGTTTTCAATAATTCTGGTGACATTATAGATATCAATATCTTGGGTGCAGAAATGATCGGATATGCAAAACATGAATTGACACAAAAAAACATTGCCGATATAATCGCCCCAGATGATTTGGCAAAAACCCCTTTAAGATTTTCTAAAATCACGAAAGAAAAACCTTTTCTATCTGAACGAAAGTTAATCCGAAAAGATGGTAGTGTTTTTTATGGGGAAATCAGTTCCAAAATGTTACCCGATAACACCATACAAGGCATCATAAGGGATACAACCGAAAGAAGAGAACTAGAACAAACTGCTCAAAATAATTTACAAAAATTCAGCAAGGCATTTAATAATAGTACCATTGGCATGGCGATAAGAGACCAAAACAAACGTTTTGTGGATGCCAATTGCTATTTTCTAGATTTAATTGGCTACACCCTAGAAGAAATAAAAGGAAAAGCAATTCAAGAATTAGGCATTTTTGATTTTGAGGCGAATCTAAAAATTAACCCGTCATTAGCGGACTTTGCTACCATAGACAAGATAGGCAAATTGGACGTGGTATTCAAAACAAAATCTGGCAAGGTTTTATATTTATTAGCATCTAAAGAATCGTTTGACTTTGAAAATGAAAAATTCTCCTTGACTTCCTTTGTGGATCAAACAGAGGCAAAAAAGGCGAGCCTAGAAATTAGACAGAGTGAAGCTAAATTTCGTGAATTGACCGTCATTGGAATTATACTTACATAAATGCCCGGGCTGCAAAAATATTAAACATTGATCCAAAAATATTGATTGGCAAAAATGTCTGGGAAGAATATCCGGATTTCGCGAAAACGGAGGCTTATTCATTTTTTCATGATGCCATGAAAAATCAAACCTATACTAAATTTGAACAATATCATCCACAATTTAATTCTTGGATAGAAAATAAACTTTATCCTTCCCCAGAAGGAGTTACCGTATACTTTAGGGACATTACCAAAAAGAAAAAGGCAGACCAAGAGAATCAAAAATTGATTGCCATTATTGAAAATAGCCCTGGCTTTATTGGGTTAACATCTTTGGAGGGTAATTCACTTTACTTAAATGAAGCCGGCAAAAAATTAGTTGGTTTTTCTGCAGAGAAGGATATTACTGAGACTACTATTGCTGACTTTTTTCCAGAAGAATATGGTGATGACATAATCAACAAACATCTTACATATTTACATAAAACTGGGGTGTGGAATATGGAAGTTCCTTTTAAGAATTTTAAAACGAACAAAATAGTACCTGCCGAATTTTCAGGTTTTATAATTCGTGACAAAACATCAAATGAACCCATTGGTATTGGTTGTATCGCCTTTGATTTAACTGAGCATAAAAGGTCACAGCATGAAATTCTTGACCTACAAACAAAAATGGATGCTGCAATACGCATTGGTAAAATTGGGTATTGGGACTATGATATTGAAACAGAAAATGCCAATTGGTCTCCTAGATTGTATGAAATTTACAATGTTAAGCCAGGCACCACTATTACCATTCCATTGCTTGAAAATTTAATTCATCCAGATGACGTGGATCTTCACCGTAAAGTTTTGAAGGAAACAATTGTTGAAAATGGCACGCATTCATATACATATAGAATATTTGACAACAATGGCTCAATTAAATACTTGCATATAGAAATGGAAGCTGATTTTAATGAGGAGGATTTACCTGTTAAATTAAGAGGTACCGTTGTTTATATTACAGAACAAAAGGAAGCGAACAACAAAATTCTTGAACTGCAAAATAAGATGGACGCTGCCATTCGAATAGGAAAGATTGGGTATTGGGGCTGGGATTTGGAGAATAATCTCGTAGAATGGTCTAATGAGATGTTTGAAATATACGGTATTCCTAATAAGAATAACATAACTATAGAAGAAGCAATCGAATTTATTCATCCAGACGACTCTAATGTATTAGCAGAGGTTTTGAGCAGAAAACAAGACGAGGACCAGACGACCCCAGCGGTTTATAAAATCTGCCTTAAAGATAAAACCGTTAAACATATTTTAAGTTTCAGCGAGAATGTTTATAATAATCAAGGCAAACCCATAAAATTACATGGTACTGCTATTGACATCACTAAGAGTGTTTTAGCAGAAGAAGCACTTAAAGAAAACAAAGAGAAATTTACAAAAGCATTTCAAACCAATTTAATGGGCATAATTATGCTTAATAGCGAAAGAAAAGTAATAGAAGCCAATGATGTTGTTTATAAACTATTAGAGGTTAATCGAGAAGGGTTGATCGGAAAAACAATTATGGAATCTGCCATCGCTGTAATGGAAAACTATGATGACAATGAAAGAGAAAAATTTTGGAAATACTTTCTCAAACATGGTAAAGTAATAAATCAAAAATTTAAAATAAACTTAAAAAGCGGTCAAAAAATATCTCTTTCAGTATCTATAGAGTCATTATTTTTTAATGACAAGGAACATTATTTGGTCAATTTAATTGATGAGACTACGAGAAAAGAGGCTGAAGAGGCTTTAGAACTGCAAAACATACAACTTAAGAAAACCAACTCTGAACTTGATAGTTTTGTGTACAGTGCGTCTCATGAACTAAGAGCTCCTTTAGCTTCAGTTTTAGGTCTTATAAACCTTATTTTAACAGAGGAGAATAAGCCTGGTTTAGTTGCCAGTCTTAATATGATGGAAAAATCTGTTAAAAGATTAGACGATTTTATTAAGGATATTATCGAGTATTCTCGAAATAAACACCTTAAAGTAAACGTAGAAACCATAAATTTTACTAATTTAATAGAGAGTTCAATAGAAAGTTTTTGGTATTTAGAAAACATGAACAAAATAAAGATGAAGATTAATGTCGATGATAAAATTGATTTTGCTTCAGATAAAAAAAGAATCTCAATTCTATTAAATAACTTTATTTCAAATGCGATTAAATACCACGATGTTAGCAAAAGGACACCAACAATATGGATTTCTATAAAGACTTCTAAAAAAGAAGCAATAATAACGATAAAAGACAATGGTCTAGGAATGGCAGAAGAACAATTAGATAAAATATTTGATATGTTCTACAGAATATCTTCCCAAATAATGGGTTCTGGTATTGGTTTATTCATCGTTAAAGAAGTGTTAGGAAAATTGAATGGCACAATAGCGGTGAAATCTGCATTAGGAGAAGGTTCAACGTTTACATTAAAAATACCGAATGGATCAGATAAATAATAACATGAATGAGGAAATTATAGTGCTGTTAATAGACGATTCGGATGTTGACAATTTTATAAATAAGGCTATAGTTTCAAAAGAAGAGTATGTTTCCCAGATTATCGTCAAAAATTCTGGCTTAGATGCTCTTGTGTTTTTAAACATCATTGTGGATCAGCCAGAATCTTATCCAGATTTTATTTTTCTAGACATAAGAATGCCTGGCATGTCTGGCTTTGAATTCTTAGAGGAATATATGAAGTTACCAGAGGCCATAACAAATCATCCAAAAATATATATCTTAAGTTCTTCAATGGATCCTTTAGATAATGAAAAAGGTGCAAACTATAGCGTTGTTAAAGGACACTTAACCAAACCCCTCGCACATCACAACCTTACTGATTTATTATTAGCAGATTCTTAAACACCCTGTTTATATTTATTTTGGTCTTTTAAATTATCCTGTTTTAACTCTATAAGAGTTTTTATTTCAATGGTTAAAATGATAATATATTCTTAATAAACCTACGGTTTCATACGCTTTTATTATTTTGCCCCTTATGAAAATTTATCCTGTTGAAACTGGTAATTTTAAATTGGACGGTGGTGCCATGTTCGGTGTGGTTCCAAAAACTATTTGGCAGAAAACAAATCCTGCAGATTCAAATAATCTTATTGATATTGCGGCTAGAAGTCTTTTGATAGAAGACGGTGACCGCCTGATATTAATAGATACAGGTATGGGGGATAAGCAATCTGATAAATTTTTTGGTTATTATTATCGCTGGGGAGACTATTCTATTGATACTTCTTTAAAAGAACTTGGATTCCATAGAGATGATATCACTGATGTTTTTTTAACACATCTACACTTTGACCACTGTGGTGGTGCCATACAGTGGAACAAAGATAGAACTGGTTATGAGCCCGCTTTTAAAAATGCACGTTTCTGGACCAATGAAAACCACTGGAAATGGGCAACGGAACCCAATCCACGAGAAAAAGCTTCTTTTTTAAAGGAAAACCTCATCCCCATGCAAGAAAGTGGTCAATTAACTTTTATTAACCATACAAGCGAAAATTTCCTTCATAATAGTCCATTAGGTTTTGACATCCGTTTCGTAGACGGTCATACCGAAAAACAAATGTTGCCTCAATTTTCTTATAAAGGAAAGACTATAGCATATGTGGCAGACCTTATACCAACTGTTGGGCATATTCCATTACCCTACGTAATCAGTTATGACACAAGACCTTTAATTACCATGACAGAAAAAGAATTATTCTTAAATGATGCAGTGGAAAATAACTATTATCTATTTTTTGAACATGACGCACATAATCAACTATGTACCTTAAAACATACCGAAAAAGGTGTTCGATTGAATCAAGTTTATTCTTTTGATGAAATCTTCAATTAACTTTACACTACTATACATTAACTAATAAATCATTTATATTAAAGTTCCCATTTATGACAAATACATATTTAAAATCATTATTTGCTCTTTCAATTGTTGCATTACTAACCAGTTGTGGTAGTACGAGTTCGGCAACAGGCGGGGGCGGACTAATTCTCACTCCCGTTGAGAATATTGATACAACCCCTTTAAAAATAGCAGACCTCACCACAAGTGAAAAGAATAATTGGGGACATTTAGATTTAGTAGCAGACACTATACCAGGAATGAGTGTTGATAAAGCATACGCTGAAATTATAAAAAACAGAAAAGGAACTAAAACCATTGTAGCAGTTCTTGACTCGGGTATTGATTTAAACCATGAAGATCTTGATGGAGTTCTATGGACAAATACCAAAGAAAAAGCAGGCAACAATATCGACGATGATGGCAATGGCTACATAGATGATATTCATGGATACAATTTCTTAGGCGAATCTTACAATGAACAACTAGAGTACGTTCGTATGTTGCGCTTAAACATTGGTGACGCAGCAACGCTTTCGAAGGCAAAAACAAAACTAGATGCAAAATATAACGAGGCTCTACAGGGTAAACAGCAATACGAGCAAATATTACAAGCTGTTAAAAATGCAGGCGCAGGTGTTAAAGAATATTTGAAAAAAGATACGTACACTAAAGAAGATTTGGCGGGCATAAAGACAACTGATGAAGCTATGCAACGAAACATTGCTGTTCTTAATCAAATGTTCAGCATTCAAGACTCTATCCCTAAGGTATTAAAGGAATTAAATGAGGGCGTTAAATATTATACCGAGCAACTCAACTACAACTTAAATAAAGACTTCAACGGTAGATTACCTGTAGGTGATGACGCATATGATATAAGTGATGTAAATTATGGTAACGGTAACCCTAAAAACAGGGTTGACGATGAAAGCCATGGTACACATGTTGCTGGTATTATAGCTGCTGAACGTAATAATGGTAAAGGAGTAAATGGAGTTGCCAACAACGTTGCAATTATGAGTATCAGAGCCGTACCAAATGGTGATGAATATGATAAAGATATCGCGCTAGGTATTCGCTATGCTGTTGATAATGGTGCCCGAGTTATAAATGGAAGTTTTGGAAAATCATTTTCACCAAAATCAGAATGGGTATATGAAGCGATTAAATATGCCGCTGAAAAAAATGTGCTTTTTGTACATGCAGCAGGTAATGATGGTGCAAATCTAGACGACCCAACTAATGGTAATTACCCAAATGACCAAGTGAACAACGGTCCTGAAATTGCAGATAATGTAATAACCGTTGGTGCTTTGAATCCGAAATATGGTTCAGAATTGGTAGCAAGCTATTCTAATTACGGTAAAGTAAATGTTGATGTTTTTGCTCCTGGTACCGATATCTATTCTACCTTCCCAAACAATGAATATGAGTATTCACCAGGCACGTCAATGGCAGCACCTGCCGTAGCGGGAGTAGCAGCCTTGGTAATGTCACAATATCCATCACTTACAGCAGCACAGGTAAAAAATATTCTGTTGCAATCTGGTCTTCCAATTAAAACTAAAGTGATATTAGGTGGAGATAATGCTAAAAGTGCTTCATTAGACCAAATTTCAACTTCTGGAAAAATCGTGAATGCCTACAATGCATTAGTATTGGCAAGCAAAGTAGCTGCAGGACAGATTCAATTATAATATTTATAAAATACACATGACTAAATCAATCTTAAGTTTTTTTATCGCATTATTCACTATTGGTTTAATAGCTCAGAACAAAACTGACTATTGGCAACAACATGTAGACTATACCATGGAAGTGGATATGGATGTTGATAGTTTTCATTACACCGGAACCCAAACTTTGGTCTACACCAATAATTCGCCAGATGAATTGAAAAGGGTTTACTTCCATTTATATTTTAATGCCTTTCAACCAGGTAGTGAAATGGATATTCGTTTGCAAACTATTGCTGATCCTGATGGTCGTATGATATCCAAAGAGAAGAAAAGTAGAATTTCTACCCTCTCAGAAAGTGAAATTGGTTATCTACACGCTACTTCCTTAACGCAGAATGGTAAGAAAGTGATGTATTCTGAAGAAGGCACTGTATTAGTCGTTGACTTAGATTCACCAATAGCACCGGGTAGTAAGTCTACTTTTAACATGTCTTTTAATGGTCAAGTTCCTTTACAGATAAGGCGTACTGGTAGAAATAATGAGGAAGGTGTTGCCTTGTCTATGAGCCAATGGTACCCAAAACTTGCAGAATATGATTTTGAAGGATGGCACGCAGACCCATACATAGCTCGAGAATTTCAAGGGGTTTGGGGAGATTTTGATGTGAAATTAACCTTAGATAAAAAGTATACTGTTGGCGGTACCGGTTATCTTCAAAACCCAAATGAAATAGGGCACGGGTACGAAACCCCTGGAACAAAAATTAAAAAGCAAAAAGGGAAAACATTAACCTGGCATTTTAAAGCACCCATGGTTCATGATTTTATGTGGGCGGCAGATCCTGAATACATTCACGATATACAACAAGTGCCAAATGGTCCGGTATTACATTTCCTATATAAGAACAACCCTAAAATATTAGAAAACTGGAAAAATCTTCAACCAAAAACAGTTGAGGCTATGGAATTTTTCAATAAGAATATCGGTGAATATCCTTACGATCAATATTCTGTTATACAAGGTGGTGATGGCGGAATGGAATATGCCATGTCTACCCTAATAACTGGTGACCGTAAATTTGGTAGCTTAGTTGGTGTAATGGCACATGAAATGGCGCATTCTTGGTTTCAGCACATATTGGCGACCAATGAAGCAAAACACGAGTGGATGGATGAAGGGTTTACTTCTTTTATCTCTAAACTTTGTATGAGCGAAATAATGGACTTGGATAAGGACAATCCTTTTGAAGGTACTTACAAAGGGTATAGAAATCTAGCGCTATCTGGTAAAGAACAACCACAGACTACTCACGCAGATCGTTATGACCTTAATTTTGCTTACGGTATCTCAGCATATAGTAAAGGCTCTATTTTCTTATCTCAATTAGGGTATGTGATTGGTCAAGATAAATTAATGGAGACCATTCGTAAATACTATGCTGATTTTAAGTTTAAACATCCGGTTCCTAATGATATTAAACGAGTTGCAGAAAAAGTCTCTGGTTTTGAACTAGATTGGTATTTAACTGATTGGACCCAAACAACAAACACCATTGATTATGGTATTAAAGATGTTATAGCTTCAGATAATTCTACTAAAGTAACCTTAGAACGTATCGGGTTAATGCCAATGCCTATAGATGTTTTGGTGGTGTATAAAGACGACACAAGAGAAACATTCTACGCACCTTTACGAATGATGCGTGGGGAAAAAGAAAATCCTTATGCTGGTATTGAAAGAACTGTTTTAGAAGATTGGCCTTGGGCTTACCCAACCTATGATTTTGTAATCAATAAACCTTTGTCGACCATAAAAGCTGTTGTTATCGATCCATCACAATTAATGGCTGACATTAATTTGGAGAACAATGTTTGGCAAGCGGAGTAATTGGATATTGTACTATTTAAGATAACAACGCCTCCTTTTTAAGGGGGGCAAATCTTCATAATAATTATTTCATAATGGATGTATCCTTCGGTAAAAAGGAAAAACTTAAAAGTAAAAAACTCTTCACCCAATTGTTTGAAGAAGGTAAGGGTGTTTCCGTATATCCGTTGAAGTTAATTTATATCTGTACCGAAAAGAAGGAAGCCCCTATTCAAACAGGAGTAACTGTATCAAAGAGAAATTTCAAAAGTGCCGTTAAAAGAAATAGAATAAAGCGCCTATTACGAGAGTCTTACAGACTTAATAAAGCATTGATTTTTAACAATACAGATGCAAACTTTGCGTTTCTATTTTTATACCTTGGTAAGGATATGCCTTCCTTTGAGCTATTAGACCAGAAAATGAAGCTCGTATTGAACAAGTTTAAGCTCCAGATTAATGAAAAAAATACTCAGTAAAAAAGTACTTGTACCCATTATAGCGATTGTCTTTCTCTTTGTAGGGAGTAGTTATAAAAGTGACTTTTTTGAAATAGCGAAGCAAATAGAAATTTTCACTACCCTGTTCAAAGAATTGAACATGAATTATGTGGATGAAACCAACCCTGCAGAATTAATGGATACCGCCATTAAAAACATGTTAGAGGAATTGGATCCTTATACCAAATTTTTAAACGAACAAGATGTTGAAACCTATCGCATAAATAATGCTGGCGAATATTCTGGCATAGGCGCTATGGTTCGCTCATTTAAAGATAAGTTGTTAATTATTGAGCCACACCAAGGGTACCCTGCAGATAAGGCTGGTTTAAAAGCAGGAGATGAGATTATACAGATAGGAGACATAAAAGTAGCTGATTTTGAAGAAAACGCCAGTGAGCTCTTAAAAGGCGCAAACGGATCAACAGTGACCGTAACTTATAAAAGGCAGGGTAAAACGAATACAACTACTATTACTCGTGAAGGTATAGAGGTTGATGCGGTTCCTTACTTTAAAATGATTGATGATAAAACTGGTTATATTGTATTGGCAAAATTCAATGCAAAAGCTACCGAACAAACAAAGGCCGCCTTGCTGGACTTAAAAGGAAAAGGTGCCGAAAAAATAATACTAGACCTTAGAGATAACCCTGGTGGGTTGCTTTCTGAAGCAATTAATGTGACTAACCTTTTCGTGCCCAAAGGGGAATTAGTGGTAACAACTAAATCTAAAGTCAAAAAATTTAATCGAGAATACCATACCAACAATCAACCTGTAGATGAAGAGATTCCTTTAGTGGTTTTAGTAAATGGCAGCAGCGCTTCGGCAAGTGAAATTGTATCGGGCAGCTTACAAGATTTAGATAGGGCGGTAATCATGGGCGCAAGAAGTTTTGGAAAAGGCCTAGTTCAACGCCCCTTAAAATTAACGTACGGAACCCAGTTAAAAGTAACCATTTCAAGATACTACACTGCTTCTGGCCGCTGTATTCAAGCATTAGATTATTGGAATAGGGATGAAAGTGGCAATGCCGTAAGAAACACAGCATATAATGATTTCACTACCCGAAATGGCAGAAAAGTACAAGATGGAGGTGGAATTTTACCAGACATTGAAGTGGCTACCTCTAAAACCAATGACCTTACATTGGCCTTACTTCAAAACAATGTAATTTTTGATTATGCTACCAATTACTTTTATGCGCATAAATATAACTCGGTTACCGATTTTAAATTTACAGATGCTGATTTTAGTTCTTTTAAAAATGATGTAAAGAAAAGTAGTTTCTCTTTTGAGACTAAAGCAGAGAAGGCCATTAAAAATGCACTCTCAGGAGATGAAAATGACTTCTTGGGAAGCGATGTTAAGGATAGTTATAAAACACTTTTGGCTAATATAGAAAAAGGCAAAATTAATGCTCTTGACAAATACCAAAGCGAGATTCAAAAAAATCTAGAAGATGAAATCGTAAAACGATACTTCTACAGAGATGGGTTATACCAGTATTATTTAAATAACGATGAAGCTATTTTAGCGGCAACAGAATTATTAGGAAATAATTCTAAGTATAACGGTATTTTAAAATAGAAGTCGTCTATTCATAAGAACACGATTTAGCATCTGAAACAACGAAATACTCTTTATAGTTTTTAGCCTTAGGGTCTGTACACCCTTTTAAATTCTTGATTTTAATATCCCTGAAATCGATAGGTTGACCTTCGCTTTGTAATGCTATTAACCCTTCTTTTAAAGGCTTACCATCTTGCTTAATTTTAGGGTCATAACCATTCGCTACTTCTCCGCCAATTTGTGGCTTTGTGTATTGCAATACGGTTTTTCCATTTATGATGTGCGTAATTAAAGAATCATGCAATACAATTAATTCTGCTGTTACCCATTGATCACCAAAATAGGTGTCTGAACTCGAATTAATACAGTGCCTAGGGTCTATCTTACCCTCATAAACCACATCTGTACCCGGAGAGCACATGTTGCCCGTAGGTCGCTCTATACCCTCTTCTATTCCTGCCAAAAATTGCATTTCTACAGAAATTGGCCAGTCTTGCTCTTTAAGCATCGTTTTGGGGTCTTGCGAGTGGAACATTATCCCACTGTTTTTCATGGTATACTCTGGTGCACCTTGATAAAGTTCACCAACAAATCTATATTGCATAGTCAAATGAAAATCAGAGAAAGGTTGATTATAATATAAATGAGAAAAACGGTAGTTGAACTCCCCTTCATACTGATCATAGCGTACTTTTACCATACCATCTTCTGCCCTAAATGTTTCCCCATAATTATCACCAACTTCATAGTGATGAATTTTTGTTGTCCATCCACTTAAATCACTTCCATTAAACATCGTTTCCCAACCATCTTCTGTCTGTTGAGATATTAATACACCACATCCTAATAAGAATAATAGTGCCGTAAAAGTTAAGCTGGTCTTTAGAAATTGTACTTTCATTTTTTTGGTTTTTTGTTTAATCGGATATTTTTTAAAGTCTAAAATCTAATTTAATCAAATAGAGAATCAGAGTCTTTAGAAGGTGCTTCGAACTTTCTCAAATAAATGATTCGTTCATTTTTATTTCTTCTATTGATAAATTCTTCTTTTGTTAGCTTCGGGTCAATTTGACTATAATGACATTTGTATGAATCAAATGCCCTACTTAGATCTTCCGTTGAATATGATATTTTGGTTCTTAAGTATTTCATATCCTGCCCTCTCAAGATTTTGGTGTCAGCGTCATCTATTGATTCAGAAGGTGTGCCATAATAGAATAAGGACATTGGTTTCTCCCATTGCTTACTCAAATATACCTGTGTTACCGAAGCGCCTACCAACCTGTGATCCATATGGGTTGAACCTCCATCCGGTCCCCAAGTAATTAGAACATCTGGCCGAACCATTTCAATAATATCTTTTAACTCTAAAACAATAGCCCTAGCATGTGGTACATGACCATCATAGCCTTCATCAGCTTTTAACTGGTCGTGGTATTCTAAATGTGTCAATTCTGCCCCTAATTGATTAGCAGCACACTTCATTTCTTCTCTACGGGTAGCGACCAATGTTTCTCCTGCTATATGGTCATGAAAATCATTAGTACCATATCTACCGTCTGTAACAATGACCAAATGCACTTTGGCACCTTCCCGTGTGTATTTTGCTAAAATTGGTGCTACTGTACTTTCATCATCTGGGTGTGCAAACACCGCCAAAATTGTTTTTCCTTCGTAAGGTTTTTGACCACGTACCTCAACTGTATTAAAAAGAATTAGTGATGTAAGGAAAATGAGAACTAAAGAGTGGCGCCTCATGAGAATTAATAATGCAGCTTTTTTATGATTCATAATACCTCGTTTTACTTTTGAATATTTTAAAAAGACCTTCCTAAAAGTTCACATTTAAATATAATACATGTTGCTTGATTTACGCCTTTTTATATTGTAGTATAACAAATCTGTAATGTTAATGACTTAACTATAAATTAGAAACAGAATTGAAGTATTGTGTTTTCTAGTACGTAATACTTCAGATTTTGAAATAGATTTTTTTCTTGTCTAAAAAGTAGGTGATGAACCAAAAAATAAATAATACCAGCAGTGAGTTCAATACCAGAATAAATAATTCAGATACTCCAAATGGTGCTAATAGCCCTTCCGTCCAAATTAAACCAAAATCCCTAAACCATTGTACTCCTACTGTTTCGGCAAAAAGATAAATAAATATAGCATTAGTGCCCACTACCGAAAATACAGCACCCCATTTTTTATGGTTGGCCCTTACATCTATAACCCAGTAGAAAAAGGTTAAGGTTAAGATGGCCAAACCACCTGAAACTAGGGTAAAAGAGGAGGTGGCAATGCGTTTGATAATAGGTGTGATATTTAAAATATCTAAGGCAAACCCAATAATCAATATCGAAATTCCCCAAATTAGAAAAGTTTTTAGTTTATAGGCTGTCGATTTATTCTGTAATAATAGTTGTCCACATAGTACGCCCCATATAGTGTGAGCAGCTGTAGGAATAAAGTTTACAAAAACCCAATACCCACTATTTACCTTTCCCATAACCAACATATCAACATAAGAGCCGAAACTATCATGCCCTTCTACATAAGGTGCTTCGGTGTTATAGCCTCTATATAACAACTCTGTCAATATCAAAAGTGTGGCAGATATAATTATTTGATTTTTGTGTGACATGCCCATAATGGCGTAGGCTATTAAAATGGTAAAAGCCAATTGCACTAAAACATTCCATAATTCCCAAACCAAGGCATGGTTATAAACACAATGCAATAAGACACCAAAGCTGAACAAAAGAAAGCATCGTTTTAAAATATGCTTAGTTATATTTTTTCTATTACCTATTGCAAGACGTTTTCGCAGCGAAAAAGGCATAGCAACCCCCACAATAAACATAAAAAAAGGCTGAATTAAGTCCCAAAATCGCAATCCGTTCCATGGATGATGATGTAACTGTAATGCTAAAGGTTCTAAAAATGTGCCTTGGGTAAGTTCGAAAAAATGATGATGAAATCCTGCTGCTTCCGCAATTAATAAAAACATAATCACTCCTCTAAATACATCTAGGGAATAAAGTCGTTCAGAAATTGGAGCAGACAATTGAGCCATTAAATTTTACTTGTTTGAACTTCCTCTTAAATGTAATAGATTTAAATGGAAAAAAGTTACTGTTCGTATTTTATACCTACTTTTAAATTGACAAACTAAAACCTCTACCATTCAATAAATCAGATTATGCGCAACCATTTTTTAATAACTACAATCTTGTTTTTGTGCCTATTCTCTCAGGCACAAGAGACTAAAAAAGATACTTCTCCAAAACCTATACCTGAAGCCAAATCTTTTGTCACAAAACATCAAGGAGTCTTTGGTGGTAAAACCATTGATTATACTACTACTGCGAAAGAAACTTTTCTAACGAATAAAGATGGTGATTCAATAGCCTCTTTTTGGTCGGTTGCATACACCAAAACAGCGATGGGTGATGTTACTAAACGACCTGTAACTTTCGTTTTTAATGGTGGCCCAGGCTCTGCTTCAATGTGGTTGCATATGGGGTTTTTTGGACCTAAAATCGTAAAAGTAGATTCTGACGCTAAAAATGATGATGGTGCAGCACCATATAACCTAGTAAATAATGAAAATGGTTTATTAGACCTAACCGATTTGGTCTTCATTGACCCTGTAGGTACAGGATATAGTAGATTAGTTGGAAAAGGTGAGGGGAAAGATTTCTACGGACTTAAAGAGGATGTAGATTCGTTCGCCCAATTTATTCGTAAATGGGTAACAGAAAACGAGCGCTGGTTTTCTCCTAAATATTTGGCAGGTGAAAGTTATGGAACTACACGTGCCGCAGCTCTTGGCAAAGCTTTGGAAGGATCCGGACAAAATATGGCTTTGAACGGAATGATATTAATTTCTCAAGCACTCGATTATGCCGGCTCTACATCAGAACCAAATAACATTACTTCATTTATTACCTATTTACCAAGTATGGCTGCCACAGCATGGTATCACAAAAAAGCCGGACAAGGTAAAACACTGGAAAACTTCACTCAAGAATGTCGCGATTTTACTTATAACACTTATGTTCCTGCACTTTATAAAGGCAATTTACTTACTGATGAAGAAAAAAATGCAATCGCTGAAAAGCTAGCCTATTTTACTGGGCTTGACAAAACCTATATACTTCGTTCAAACCTAAGAATACTAATGGGTCGCTTTCAAAAACAATTATTGTTGGATAAAGGATTGGCTATTGGTCGTCTTGACGGACGATTTATGGGAGACGAAGAAGATAAGGTGTCTGAAAAGCCTCATTTAGGTGATGCTGCCAGCTACCAAATTAGTGCTGCCTATACCGCAAGTCTTAACCATTACTTTGCTTCAGAATTAAAAATAAAAATGGACAGACCTTATATCACCTCTGGTGGTGGTTCAAATTGGCGCTGGAGAACTGTGCCGGATACTCAATATTGGGAGCCAATGCCGGTAAATACAGCTCCAGATTTAGGTGAAACTATGCGTAGAAATACCGCAATGAAAGTAATGGTGGCAAGTGGTTATTATGATTTAATTACTCCTTTTTTTGATGCGGAATACACTTTTGATAGAAACGGAATTGTGAAAGAACGTGTTCAAATGAAGTACTACGAAGCGGGTCATATGATGTATACCCACGAACCAGATTTAATTCAGTTAAGTAAAGATATTCGCGAATTTATAAGTACTAATTAAGTATTAGAAACAGTAACCTATGAGGGTCAACTCCTATATAATTACATATAGTATTCTATCGCTTTTCGTTCTTATCAGTTGCAAAGAAGAGACTTCAATAAAAGGTGATAAGAGGTATACCACATGGTCCGCTTATTTAGGTGATTCTGGTAGAAGTCATTTTACGACCCTTAACCAAATTACACCTCAAAATGTTTCGCAATTAGAAGTTGTTTGGCGATACGAAGCGCCCGATTGGGGACAAATGCAAATGAATCCTTTGGTTGTTGATAGCCTTGTCTATGGGGTAACTGCAGCATTACGCGTAGTAGCGCTTCATGCTGAAACAGGTAATGAACTATGGCAATTCGGCGATTCGGTTCAAGTATGGCATTCTACAAGTAGAGGTGTGTCTTACTGGGAAAATGGAAATGACAAGCGTATTCTATGCACACGTGGTGCTGATCTTTATGCTCTTGATGCTCTCACTGGAATACCTATTCCCTCTTTTGGTATAGATGGAAAAATAGACATGCGTTCGGGAATGCCAGAGTCTGCAAAAGAAAAGTTCGTTATTTCTAATACTCCTGGCTCTGTTTTTAAAGACATTATTGTAATGCCTTTAAGAATATCTGAAGGTTCTGATGCAGCACCTGGTGATATTATGGCCTTTAATGTAATTACCGGTAAACCAGAATGGGTGTTTCACACCATACCTCACCCAGGAGAATTAGGGTATGAAACTTGGGAAGACCCCAACGCCTACAAAAGTCCAATGGTAGGTGCTGCCAATAATTGGGCAGGTATGGCATTAGACGAAGAAGCAGAAATAATTTATGTGCCAACAGGTTCTGCTGCTCCTGATTTTTATGGTGGTGACCGTTTGGGAAGCAACCTCTACGCTAATTCATTAGTGGCTTTAAATGCAAATACAGGCGAGTATATATGGCACTTTCAATTTACACATCATGATATTTGGGACCGTGATCCTCCTGCCCCACCAAACCTTTTAACTGTAGAACATAATGGAGAAAAGATAAAAGCAGTGGCACAAATCACCAAACAGGGCTATGTTTTTGTTTTTGACCGAATAACAGGAGAGCCTCTATTTGATGTTGAAGAAGTACCTGTTAAACAATCAACATTAGCTGGTGAAGTTGCTTGGCCAACACAACCTATTCCCACAAAACCGAAACCTTTTGCACGACAATCGAATGAGCTAACAAAAGAAGATATTAGCCCTTATGCCAAAAATAAAGAGGAGCTTTTAGAATTTTTTGAGTCCGCAGAAAAAGAAGTTTATAGTCCTCCTAGTCTTGAGCCTACATTGTTGTTTCCTGGTTATGATGGTGCTGCTGAATGGGGTGGTGCAGGTGTTGATCCTGAAGATGGAATTTTATATGTGAATTCTAATGAAATGGCTTGGAATCTAAAGATGAAGGTCAATGAAGCTAATGCTCAAGAAATGCCCTTAGGTAAACGTATTTATAGTGGTAAATGTGCTACTTGTCATCAGTCAGATAGAAAAGGTTTAGTAGCTAGTGGTTTTCCTTCTCTAGTAGATATTAATCTTAAGAAAAGCAAAGAAGAGGTGGTTTCTATTGTTACGAAAGGCAAAGGTATGATGACCGGTTTTCCGACATTGTCGGATTCAGAAAAAAATGCTTTGATTGAATTTCTGTTCAATGAGGAGCAAACTTCAGCCCATCAAGAAAAAATGGAAATTGCCAACACCTCAGAAGAGAACCCATACTTACATGATGGCTATACTAAGTTTTTAGATGGTAATGGATTACCTGGTATTTCGCCACCTTGGGGAACACTAAACGCTATAGATTTAAATACAGGTGATTTTCTTTGGTCTATTCCTTTTGGGGAAACGTGGTCGCTTAAAGAAAAAGGGTTCCCCACAACGGGAACCGAAAATTATGGCGGACCTATCATTACCCAAAACGGACTATTACTTATTGCCGCCACAAAAGATGGTTTTTTTAGGGCATTTAATAAAACAACTGGTGAGCTTCTATGGGAATATGAGCTGCCTGCAGCTTCGTTTGCTACACCGAGCACATATGAATACAAGGGCAAACAGTATATCGTTCTTGCATGTGGAGGCGAAAAATTAGGAACCAAAAAAGGAAATCAGATTATTGCCTTTGCTTTGGCTAACCCTTAATCTGTAATGCTTTCTTTAAATTGATGATGTTTTTATCTTCCTCTTTAAGTAATCTTTTGGTTCGTAAATAACGGTTAACATTGTATTCATCATAATTAGAGGCGTTCTTATCTACACTACTTATCCGCACCATATTTGAAGAATGAATAAATTGATTATCGCCAATCCACATACCCACATGAACAACTTTTTCTGAAGTCGAATCAGTCGCTTTTCTGCCAAAAAACAACAAATCACCTTTGTCTAATTTACTGAAATCTGCAATGGAATCTATAGGTTTACCTGTATGTACCTGCTGTGATGCATCTCGTGGAATAACCATACCATTCATATAATAAATGGTTTTGGTGAATCCGCTACAATCAACTCCCTTCGTTGATGTCCCTCCCCACAAATAAGGTACCCCCATTAATGATTTTGAAGTTTCAATTAGCGCATTAGCATCATAGGTTAAACCTGAAAGCCAATTTGTATAATCACTTGCTTCTTCTTTAGATACCAAAGCTTGTCTGCCATCTGGAAATTGAACTTTATAATACCTTTCTCCTTCCTCTAAGACCTTCAAAAGACTGCCGGCAACAAGGTCAGATACTCGAATGGTTGTGTCAGTTAAATCATATGCATGGCCGTAAGTATTCGTATATATAATCTTGTTTGAAGTTGCCCACTGCGATAAACTATTCTCATCCATTAATTGAATACCCCCAGCATCTACCCATGCCAAATATTCATCTGGTGTTTGTATCAAATACCAATCTTCCTCTTTTTTTAAGACATTAACTTCTGTACCAAGAATCGCTTGGGTTGCTAATTCTGCAGAGTGTTTTGGGGTACTTCTTAGATTGGCCGCTGAAATATTAATCACTGCCATCGTTTTGCCTTTTAAATCTGATGAAGGAAGTATCTTGATTTCGTCTACAACCTGAATTCCTATCTCCTTTAAAGTTGCTTTTAAAGAATCTACTGCCTTTGGTAGATTACTTTCGCCTACCAATTTTAAACCAGAAGGGTCTTCTAAAACTTCTACATTGAAAAGTGCAGTACGCTTATCAGGAGCAAAAAAATCTTTTATGCTATCAATCTCATCGTTAGAAATTTTCTTTTCTTCTAAATTGGTGTCGCATGATATATTCAATGCTATCAAAATCAATACAAAAGCTTTATGGAACAGCGTTTTCTTCATACCTAAAAAAATTTCAAATAGTATTAGCCTTGTGAATTTATGTAAATTTATCGCAAATGAAGAAACTTAAGGTCATAGAACTTTTTGCTGGTGTTGGTGGATTTCGCTTAGGATTAGAAGACTCAGACAACTATAGGGTGGTCTGGAGCAACCAATGGGAACCTAGTACAAAAACACAGCATGCATCATTAGTTTACGAAGCCCGGTTTGGAAAACAGAACCATAGCAATATGGATATTTCTGAAGTAGAAACGAAAGTAATACCAGATGCAGATATTCTAGTAGGTGGTTTTCCCTGTCAAGATTATTCTGTAGCTACTACCTTGCAAAATTCTAAGGGTTTAATTGGAAAAAAAGGGGTTTTATGGTGGAGTATTCATAGAATTCTTTCGGAAAAGAAGAATCCGCCCAAGTATCTTTTTTTAGAAAATGTAGACCGCTTACTCAAATCTCCATCAAACCAACGAGGACGAGATTTTGCCATAATGCTTAAAAGTCTTGACGATTTAGGATATGCTGTAGAATGGAGGGTAATTAATGCTGCAGATTATGGTATGCCCCAGCGTCGCAGACGTATTTTCTTCTTAGGCTATCACAAGTCAACGCCACTTTACAATCAATTTAAAAATATACCCCCAAAAGAATGGATTTTTGATTCTGGAACAATTTCATCTTCTTTTCCTATTACCGATACTTCAACAAAAATAGATTCATTTACCATTAATGAAGATTTGGTCGCGCTATCAGAAAATTTTAATGTGGATGGAAATTTATCCCCTTTTCAAAATACAGGTGTGTTTATAAAAGGAAAAGTTCATACTACTAAAACGCTACCTTATTTTGGTGGAAAGAAAACTGTTTTAAGTGATATTCTAGAAAAAGGAATAATACCCGATGAATTTTATATTGCTGAAGATCAGTTTGAAAAATGGGAATATTTAAAAGGTTCAAAAAAAGAAATACGAACAGCCAAGACAGGGTTTTCATATAAGTATAGCGAAGGAAGCATGATTTTTCCAGATGCTTTAGACAATGCTTCAAGAACAATAATTACCGGTGAAGGTGGTAAAAGTCCTTCTCGTTTTAAACATGTGGTTCAAACCAAAAAAGGGCTGAGAAGATTAACTCCTTTAGAACTAGAGCGTTTAAACATGTTCCCCGATGACCATACTGCCCTTGAAGGAATTTCTAATACCAAAAGAGCATTCTTTATGGGTAATGCCTTAGTTGTGGGGGTTGTTCAAAAAATAGCAAATGTTCTTGCTAATAAAATTAGTTCGACGTGAAAAGTAATTTCACATCTGATTTAAGAAAAGAGAAACAACTCTCTCGTCTTTTAGATGTGTATTATGAAAAAAGTTTAGTCTATTATGATACATGCCGAGTTCATGATATGAAAAGTCAAATGGCAGGTATTGATATTATGTTTACCCATAAGAAAACAAAAGTTATTTTTAATATTGACGAAAAAGCGCAATTAGATTATATAAATGAAGATTTACCCACATTCGCTTTTGAATTAGGCTACTATAAAGAAGATAAGTATAAAGAAGGTTGGCTTTTTAATCCATATAAGAAGACCGATTTCTACTCTTTAGCAACTGCCATATATGAAGATGAACCCAACATATTTACTTCATGTAAAGTAACATTGGTTAACCGAAAAATGTTGCTTTCTTTTCTAAATAAAAAAGCTATATCCAAAAAAGTTTTGACAGACTATTGTGATTCCAATATAGAGCACCACGGTAAATTAAAAATAAAGGAATTAAATACTAAATATGAAGGATATCTCTATTTTTCAAAAACCAATAAATCTGAAAAACCAATAAATCTAATTCTAAAATTAGAATTTTTAATTGACCTAGGGATTGCCAAGCGTTTGGTTTAAGGTATAGTTAAACTAAATTGTAGATTTATGTACTTTTAATCTTATTAAACACAAATGAAGAAAAGTTTATATTTTTTAATATCAATAAACCTCATTCTTTTATCCTGTAAAGAAAAAAAAGAGGTGGTTCCAAATGTAGAAACAGTTGTGACCACAAAAATATTAAGCAAGCCTATTTCTGATAAAAATAATGGTGGGCTATTTATCCCAAAAGGATTTGGAGCATTGGTGGTTGTTGATAGTATTGGGTCTTCAAGACATTTAGCCGTAAATGATAATGGGGATATATATGTTAAGTTAAAAGACCCAAAGGGTCCATTAGGTAATATTGCCTTAAGGGATACCACTAATAATGGAAAAGTGGATATTAAAAAGCGATTTGGTAATTATCCATATGACGGAGCTTTTGGGACTGAAATGCGAATACACAATGGTTATCTATATTTTAGTTCAGAACTGGTAATTTATCGTCAAAAACTGAGTGAAAAAAAATTAGTTCCAGACGGCAAATTAGAGGTTATATTAACAGATCAATACCCTATTCGTTGGCATAATGCAAAATCTTTAGCATTTGATGGTAAGGGTGGTATGTACGTTACCTTTAGTGCTCCAACAAATGCATGCGAGGACCCAAATTCTGTAGGTAAAATAAATGGGCTCAATCCATGCCCTATGTTAGATGTATTAGGAAGTATTTGGCGATTCGACGAAAATAAACTTAACCAAACTCAATATGACGGAGAAAACTATGCTACTGGTATAAGAAGTATTGTTGGTATTTCTTGGAATAGTATAGACAATTCTCTCTACGCTGTTCAACATGGAAGGGACTATTTACATAATCATGCTCCTAATATTTATTCTAAATGGGAGAATGCCGTTTTGCCTGCTGAAGAGTTTATGAAAATTGAAAAAGGAGATAATTTTGGTTGGCCTTATTCTTATTATGACCCTTTTAAAGAAAAAAGATTAATTGCCCCAGAATACGGCGGAGATGGAAAAACAATTACGGAAGATTACAAAAATCCATTAATGGGTTTACCTGCACATTGGGCTCCCAATGACCTTTTGTTTTACAAAGGTTCAATGTTTCCAAATAGATATAAAAATGGGGCTTTTGTGGCTTTTCACGGCTCTACCAATAGAAGTCCTTATCCGCAAGCAGGTTATATTGTTGCATTTTTACCTTTTGAAAATGGAACTCCAACCGGTGAATTAGAAGTTTTTGCTGATGGATTTACCGGAACTGATATAGTTGTTGATATGCAAGATGCAAAATATAGGCCTATGGGTCTTGCAGAAGGCCCTGATGGTTCTTTATATATTTCAGAATCAAAACAGGGAAAGATATGGAGAATTCTATTTGAAGGTGATAAACTTTCGTTTAACAAAACCAACCTTTTAGAAATGGAAAAAAGAAAAACAAGAAGTTATATTAAGACTCCAAATAAAGAAAATGACTTATTAAATATGAATTAGGCTTAAATCTATTGTTCGTTTTTAATAGTATTAATTAATCTCAACATATTGTTAATCAGCGTATAAAATTTGGAATTGTCATTTTTTTTATTATTTTACTAGGTATGGTAAAGTTAGAAAAGTTAGATAATACAGCGTTTTTAGAAAAATCAATTCAACATTTAGAGGCAACAGGTTTCGAGAATATAAAAGCTGATATGGAGGGCTATGAAACTCCTAAGTCATATTCTAGAAAAGGTAAAGAAGATCATATAACCCCAGATATTGTTGCTATTAAGGATGGTAGAAAATACTATTTCGATATTAGCCTTAAATCCCCAAAAACTAGGTTGCTAAAATCTAAATGGTTGTTTTTAGATACATTAAGTCGGATGAATTCTAACCGTTTTAGAATTATTACAACAAAGGGGCATTATAAATTTACAGATAGTATGTTAGAGGATATAAATTTGAGCAATAAAACTCCTATTAAAATATAAACGTACAAATTCATCTATGTATATAAAAATGCCCACTATTAGCGGGCATTTTTACTCTTTTACCATTGCAATATGGGGAATTCCATCTTCTAAATAACCTTCACCTATAGCTTCAAAACCGAGTTCTGTATAAAATTTATTAAGATACGTTTGTGCAGAAATTTTAATCTTTTGCTCCTTAAATTTATCATTAACCGCATTAATTGAGGCGTGCATGATATCTTTTCCATAACCATACTTTCTATGGTCTTTATGTACGGCAACCCTACCTATACTAGCTATATCAAAATAATCGCCCGGTTTAAAAATCCGAGTATATGCAACAACCTCGTTATTCTTTAATCCGATAACATGGAGTGACTTAGTATCCTTACCATCTAAATCTTGGTATACACAATCTTGTTCAACCACGAAAATTTCACTTCGTAATTTCAATAAGCTATACAATTCTTGAATAGTTAATTCGTTAAATTTTTTTACTTTAATATCTAACATAAATTGGTGTAATTAACTGGTTATGTTTATATCTATAATACACTAATTGTTTAAATTTTAATGAGTTACGTAAACCTTTTAAAGGTTATGAACAGATAAATAATAACTCTTTATTGAAGAGGAATTTTTTCAACTCTGCGCTCATGTCTTCCACCAGAAAAGGGAGTATTCAAAAATGTGGATATAATTTCAAGAGCTTGGGGTAAAGCTATATACCTTGCAGGTAAGCTTATTATATTAGCATCATTATGCTCTCTTGCTAGTTGTGTTATTTCTTTGGTCCAACATAAGGCAGCTCTCACATTTTGCTGTTTATTTGCTGTCATACAAGCCCCATTACCGCTACCACAAATTAAAATACCAAAATCAACTTTACCTTTCTCAACATCTTGTGCAACAGGATGCGCAAAATCTGGATAATCAACACTATCTGTTCCATCAGTACCGTGATTGGTTATTTCAACTTGCATAGATTTTAATAAACCAACAATAGCTAGTTTATATTCCGTCCCAGCATGGTCATTACCAATAGCTATCTTCATAAGCGTATTCTTAATAGGTTAATTGTTCATTATTTATCGTGCGGGGGATCGATAAATTGGAGGCTAAAGGTACAATAATCAAGCATTCACAACAAAATTTAAGCAGTTGACAACAATTGTTATCGTATAAAATATAATAGTTGTTAATTACTATGTTATAAGCTAGTTTACTTCATGCATAAATTGTTTAAAAAAACATGCTTAAAAATTTGCTTTTTAAAGTTGACATCTGCTTACACTTTTAATCTTCTAAAGAATAATTAAAATATTAGAAAGTATTAGTTGATTTTCATCAAATAAACTCCTCTCGTTAACATTAAAATTACATTTAGTTATTAATAATTTCATGTTAATAGAGGTTATAAACCGTTTCTGATAACTTCTCAAAATACTGATTTCCAATATACCATTAGGTTAAAGTTCTGTCAACAACTTTTAGTATCTCATAAAGTCAAGCAAAAATGAAATAAGTTATACCTGTTATTAACAGACTATAATAATCATCAAAATTTAATTTAATTTAAAAGAAAAAATGTGAATTATGATATATATGTTAATAACAACTCATTAGCTTATCTTTTCAATAAAAGGTTGACTAATAGGTAGTGGATTATAATTCGTAATTTTCCAACAAATAAAAAGTTTAATGTCAAAAAGAAATAAGAAGGCGAATAATCATAGAAAGAATGAAATTACAAAAGGAATTTTTACTGTTCTTGAAAAGGAACCTAGTAAAAGTTTTAATTACAAGCAGATTGCCGCAAAGATAGATATAACCGATGCTCAAGATAGAAATATCCTAATAAAAAGGTTAACTGAGCTAAAGGAAAAGAAGCGTATAGAAGAAGTTGACCGCGGTCAATATAAAGTATTAGAAAATACGAAGTCGTACCATGAAGGTACTGTAGATATTACAGGAAAAGGAAATGCATATATCGTTGTTGAAGGCATGGATGATGATATATTTATACCATCAAATAAAATAAATAAGGCTTTTCATAAAGACAAAGTAGAAGTTTATATCTACCCTAGAAGTAAAAGTAAAAAGTTAGAGGGCGAAATAGTAAGGGTTCTTGAACGATACAAAACAACATTTGTAGGTATTGTAGATATGCAAAAAACATTTGCTTTTGTAAGACCTACAGATTTTAGAATGTATACCGATATTTTTGTTTCAAAGGATAAATTAGGCGACGCAAAAGATGGTGAGAAGGTTTTGGTTGAAATTACTGATTGGCCAGATAATGTAGATTCACCATTTGGTAGAGTGACCGAGGTATTGGGTATACCTGGTGAGCATGATACTGAAATACATTCTATACTTGCTGAATATGGATTACCTTATTCTTTTCCAGCAGAAGTCCAACGTTTTGCCGATGGATTAGATACTAGCATTAAGAAAGAAGAAATTTTAAAACGTAGAGATGTTAGAGATGTTTTGACATTTACTATTGATCCTAAGGATGCTAAAGATTTTGATGATGCATTATCCTTTCAAAAATTAGATAATGGAAATTATGAAATTGGTATTCATATTGCCGATGTATCTCATTATTTAGAAAAAGAAACGATTTTAGATGATGAAGCATATGAAAGAGCTACTTCTGTTTATTTGGTTGATCGTGTAGTACCGATGTTGCCTGAAGTGTTATCTAATAATGCTTGTTCGTTAAGACCTAATGAAGAAAAGTATACATTTTCTGCAATTTTCGAGCTTGACGATTCTACTATGATAAGAAATCAATGGTTTGGAAGAACTGTAATTAATTCTAACGAACGTTTTGCATACGAAGAGGCCCAACATATAATAGAAACAGGTAATGGTCTTATTCCTCAAGATATATCTATTAGAGATACGTTTTATACTGTTTCTAATGAAGTAGTAGAAGCAACATTGATAATGGACAGATTGGCAAAGATAATGCGTGATAAACGTATGGATCAAGGTGCATTGTCTTTCGATAAAGTTGAAGTACGTTTTAATCTTGACGAGAATAGTGAACCAATTGGAGTTTATTTTAAAGAATCTAAAGATGCTAATAAGCTTATAGAAGAGTTTATGCTTTTAGCAAATAGAAAAGTTGCAGAATTTATTGGAAAGCAAAAACCGAAGAAGACTTTTGTATATAGAGTTCATGATGATCCTGATCCAGATAAACTAATGGCTTTAAACGGAATTGTATCTAAATTTGGACATAAATTAGATTTTAAGGATAAGAAATCTATTAGTTCTTCTTTAAATCAATTACTGCAAGATGTTAAGGGTAAAAAAGAGCAAAACATGGTCGATACTCTTACCATTCGTAGTATGAGTAAAGCTATTTATACTATTGATAATATTGGTCATTATGGTTTAGCTTTTGATTATTATACACATTTTACTTCACCTATCCGTAGATATCCTGATGTAATGGTGCATAGATTATTACAGCACTATCTTGATGGTGGTAGCTCAGCTAAGGAAGAAGAATTTCAGAAGAAATGTAAGCATTCTTCCGATATGGAATATTTAGCTTCTAGCGCAGAACGTGATTCAATTAAGTATATGCAAATCAAATTTATGCAAGATCATAAAGATGAGGAGTTTCGCGGTGTTATAAGTGGCGTTACCGAGTGGGGTATTTATGTTGAAATTATTGATAATAAGTGCGAGGGTATGATTCGTATTCGAGACATAAAAGGAGATTATTATATCTTTGATGAAAAGCAATATGCTATTGTTGGTGAACGTACCAAGAAGAAATATACACTTGGTGATGAGATAACCGTTATGGTTAAAAGTACCGATCTGATTAAAAGACATCTAGATTTTGCTTTGATTCCGGATGAGAAAAAATAATTTGGAACGAAATTTGGTATATGGTGGCTGTATTAGAAAAGCAATCTCTTAAATGTTGCTTTTCTTAAAAACAAATTTATACGTAAAGAATGAAACAAGTGCTAATTTTAATGTTTCTCTTCGGATGTATTTTGGTTACTGGCCAGGATAGTAAGGTTACTCATAAATTGGAACCCTTTAAGGAATTAAAGGGTTTTGATGGCCTATCTATTAATCTTATAAAATCTACTGAGAACAAGGCTATAATATCAGGTGAAAATACTAACAGTGTTGCTATTGTTAATGTTGATGGTGTATTAAAAATACGCATGCAAATAGGTAAGATTTTTAGTGGTTATAAAACTTTTGTGAATTTATATTATTCAGATAAAATTTTAGTTATTGATGTTAATGAAGATGCTCGTATAGTTACTGAAGAGATTATTAGACAAGATGTTTTAGAATTGAAAGCACAAGAAGGTGGTGAGCTTATTGTTAATGCAGAAGTGGAACAAATGCTAATCAAGTCTGTTTCAGGCGGGGTCATTAAAACAACAGGTTCTTCTAATTTACAGGATGTTCAAATTAATACGGGTGGTGTTTATGAAGGTAAAACTTTTATAACTAATTTTTCTACTATTAATGTAAATGCTGGATCTAGGGCTGAAATTAATGCTAAGGATTATGTAAAAGCTACAGTTAAAGCTGGTGGTGAGGTTTTAGTTTATGGTAATCCTAAGAAATTAGAAGAAAAAACTGTCTTTGGCGGCACAATAAAAAGAATGTAAAATTTTATGTTAGAAGATATACAGGCAGCAATTCCTTTAGGCTTTTTTTTAAGTTTTATGGTAGGACCTGTTTTTTTTGTTCTTCTGCAAACTAGTGCAGTCAAGGGTTTTAGGGCTGCTATTACATTTGATTTAGGGGTTTTGTTAGCAGATATATTATTTATTCTCCTTGCTTATTTTAGTAGTTTTCAACTCCTTGAAAATTTAAGTAATCAACCAGGTTTGTATGTTTTTGGAGGAGTTATTCTGTTGATTTATGGTCTTGTTACTTTTTTTAAAATTGATAAAAATGTAATTCCTGATGAATCTAAAAAAATTAGAAAATCAGATTTTTTAGGTTTATTTATAAAAGGCTTCTTATTGAACTTTATAAATATTGGAGTATTGGTTTTTTGGTTAGGAATTATAATTATTGTTGGACCTAGTTTGGACAATCAACCGAATCGTTTTTTTACTTTTTTTGCAACAGTACTACTCTCCTATTTTGTAACAGATATTTTAAAAATTTTATTAGCGAAACAGTTAAAGAGAAAACTTACTGCTAAGAGAATATTTTTAGTGAAAAAGGTTATTGGTGTTATACTTATTATTTGCGGTATAGTACTTACTGTTAAAGGTTTTCTTCCTAAGAATCAATTTAACATAGAACATGAGTTAGAGCGATTTGAACATAATATTGTAGAATAAAAAAAGCCGGTTATTAACCGGCTTTTTTAAGTTTTATTTTAAGTTTTATTTTTTATACTTATCATTAAGTAACTTAACAATCTCTTCTGTTAAATTATTAGCATCAGTACCATAAAGTACACTGCCACCATCACCCCCACCTAATATGTAAGAATAGCCTTTGGCTTTACCGTATGATTTTATTTCTTCTTTAACTTTTGAAACAATACTATCCATTTCTGTTTGTCCAGCTAATTGAAGTTGTTGATCTTGCTGTTGTAATTGTTGACCAATGATTTGACCTTTTTGTTGCATAGCTGCATACTCTTCTTGAGCTTTAGTTTGAGACATGGATTGTGCTTTAGCTTGAAATGCTTGTGCTTCCATTTGAAAGACCTGAGAAATACTATCTCTTTTTGAAGCTAATGCGTCAGCTTTAACTTTAAATTTTGACTCAACATCAATTTTTTGTTGATACTCATCCATCAACTTTACATTATCTACATATCCAATTTTTTCTTGTTGACATGAAGCCAATAATGCTACAACTAATAATACTATAATATTTTTCATTTGTTCATTTTTAAGTTGTGCAAAAGTAGTAAAGCTTTTTAAATTGAAATTATTTTTCTGGGGTAATATAAATGGGATAAAGCTTAGTATTGGTTTTTTTTATATTTAAGCGTAATTATATAGATAACCCCTATTTTAAAGACCTATTTAAAGCTCTTCTAAAGAAGTATTTTTAATTAAACAACACTGTACACTGTAGGCTTTAATAAAATCTCTTAATTAAGCTTTATTTGCTTTTTGTTCTCTTTTTAGCACATAAATAAGCGAAGAATACTCACTTGTACTCTTAGCTTTATAGTTTGATAACCATCCTTGGTAAAAGGCTTTAATATAATTTTGTTTTCCGTTTTTATATTTCTCTGACAATAGTGAAACATAGTATGAGTCAAATTTCATCGGTAATGTTTGAATCACTCTAAATTGATGTTCTTTAAATAATCTAGAAATTGCTTGTTGAGAAAAGTGCCATAAGTGTCTTGGGGTGTCGTAAGCGGCCCAATTTTCTTTATAGTGTTTCGCATCATTTGACTTAAAGTTGGGAACTGCAATTATTAAGGTACCTTCTTCTGTTAGTAGTTCAGTAATTTTTTTAATTTGGTTTTGTAAATCTGGTAGATGTTCCAATACATGCCATAACGAAATAACATTAAATTTTAGATTGCCTATATTGTCTAAAGCAGCCACTACATTTATGTTTTTTAATGTCGCTTTTTCTCGAGCTTTTAGGTTAGGTTCTACACCGAATGTTGACCAGTGATCATTTTTTGCCATTGCCAAAAACTCTCCTGTTCCGCATCCAATATCTAATAATGACTTTCCGTTATTTGAAAATTGATTTATCAATTTTGTTTTTTTTCGGAGCGTATGTTTTTTAATTATTTGATAAACCTTTTCAAATAAATTTTTTGCAGTATCTGAATGTGAAATGTAATTTGTTGTTTGGTAGTATTTCTCTGTTTTTTTTGGCTGAGGTATTGTTACTAGCATGTCATATTCATTATCTATTTCTAGAGAAAATTTTTCTTTTGTTATTAGATGATCTTTCGTTGTTAAAAGAATTTTGTTTTGTGACATGCTTTGGTGTTTATTATAACTTATTTTTTAATGTTCCACGTGGAACAATTTCTCCTACCGACCAAGGAAAACTAAAAGCACACTAATATCGCTTGGGGTAACTCCACTAATTCTTGATGCTTGTGAAATGGTTACTGGTTGTATTTTGGTAAGTTTTTCTCTAGCTTCGAATGAAAGTGATTTAAGTTTTGTGTATTCAAAATTTGCTGGAATTTTTACAGATTCTAGCCTATGAAGTTTATCAGCATTTACCTTTTCTTTTGCTATATAGCCTGAATATTTAATTTGAACTTCAGCTTGCTCTAGAACTTCGCTGTCAAATTTATTTCCGTTAATAAAACTAGAAACTTTATCTAGTTGTAACATGTGGTCCATGGTTACATTAGGTCTAGAAAATGCTTTATACATTTTGTCAGATTGTTTCACTAAGGCGGAGTCTACACTTTTTAAAATTGGGTTTATTTCATTTGGTAATACACTTGTTTCCTTAAAGAAATTTATTAGAGAATCTGATTGTTCTTGTTTCTCTTCCATTCTTTTCATACGATTTTCACTAGCTAGACCTATAGAATAACTAAGTGGTGTTAATCTTAAATCCGCATTATCTTGTCTTAATAGTGTTCTATATTCTGCCCTTGAGGTGAACATTCTATACGGTTCTTCAGTTCCTTTTGTAATAAGGTCGTCTATTAATACTCCAATATATGCTTCATCTCTTTTTAAAATTAACGGGTCTTTTTCGTTTAATTTTAAGTGAGCATTTATACCTGCCATTAAACCTTGTGATGCTGCTTCTTCATATCCTGTGGTTCCATTTATTTGTCCAGCGAAGTATAGATTTTGTATTAGTTTTGTTTCTAAGGTGTGTTTCAATTGTGTTGGCGGAAAATAGTCGTATTCTATAGCATAGCCTGGTCTAAAGAATTTTACTTTTTCGAAACCTACAACAGACCGAAGTGCTTTAAATTGTATGTCTTCAGGCAACGAGGTTGAGAATCCGTTTACATAAACCTCGACAGTTTCCCATCCTTCAGGTTCAATAAACATTTGGTGACTGTCCTTATCAGCGAATCTATTTATTTTGTCTTCTATTGATGGGCAATATCTCGGTCCTGTACTTTTTATTCTACCGTTGAACATAGGTGACCTGTCGAAACCTTCTCTTAATAAATCATGAACTAAAGCACTTGTATGGGTCATGTGACAATCACGTTGATGTGCTAAAGGTTTAGTATTGGTGTATGAAAATTTTTCAGGAATAGTATCACCTGGTTGAATTATCATTTTAGAATAGTCTAATGATCTACCATCTACTCTTGGTGGTGTACCTGTTTTCATTCTTCCACTTTGAAAACCAAAGCCTAGTAATTGTTCAGTAATTCCGGTTGCAGCTTTTTCGCCAGCTCTACCTCCACCAAATTGCTTCTCCCCAATATGAATCAAACCATTTAAAAATGTACCGTTCGTTAGGACTACTGCTTTTGATTTTATATCAATTCCTAAAGATGTTTTTACACCAACAATTTTGTTGTTCTCAACTAAAAGTCCCGAGACCATTTCTTGATAGAAATCAACGTTTGGTGTGCGTTCTAGCATCAACCTCCATTCTTCTGCAAAACGCATTCTGTCATTTTGAGTTCTTGGACTCCACATTGCTGGTCCTTTAGATTTGTTCAGCATTTTAAATTGTATTGCTGACTTATCTGACACTATACCACTATATCCACCAAGGGCATCAATCTCTCGTACAATCTGTCCCTTTGCAATTCCACCCATTGCAGGGTTGCAAGACATTTGCCCAATAGTTTGTAAATTCATGGTAATCAAAAGTGTTTTTGATCCCAAATTTGCTGCTGCTGCTGCAGCTTCTGCACCGGCGTGACCTCCACCAACTACGATAACATCATATTCTTCTCCAAACATATCTTCTATTGTTCCACGTGGAACAGCTTTATTTTTTCTTCTTCTTTAGCGCGCATTTCGGCAGTAGCTGCTTCCGATTTATCCGAATAACCCATAAGATGTAAAACCCCATGAACCATTACGCGTTTTAATTCATTGTCAAAGGAAACATTAAATTCCTCTGCATTCTCTTTTACACGGTCAATTGAAATGTATAAGTCTCCAGATATATTTTTTCCTGACACATAGTCAAATGTTATGATATCAGTTAAATAATCATGTTGAAGATAATCTTGGTTGATTTTTAGCAAGTAAGCATCATCACAGAAAATGTAATTTAATTCATGTATTAAAAAACCTTCTGTTTTACAGGTTTCTGTTATCCACAAATCATAGGTGGTTTCTGCGGGTAATTTGAAATCAATTAGGTAATTGTAGTTAATCATTAGCTTTAAAATACTCTTTAACCTTGTTTTGAAAATTTTGGCGCAAAGGTAAGCTTTGCCTATTTAAAATTTCAATTTCATTACGATAATTATCTAATAATGAGGGTTTAGTAGTAATTGGATTGGAAAAATCCTTTTGATTTGCCTTGCTTTCTCTTTCAGATTTCTTGCCTTGTTTCAAAGCTGCGTTCTCTAATTTCAGTAATTCGTATTGTATAGTGTTGGCTTTGTTGATGGTACGTTGTGTAATTCCGTTTTCCAACAGGTCGTTTTGAAAATCTTCCATCTGCCTAATTAACTTTTGACCAAGTTTTTGGTCACCTGAATTAATCATGTTTTGAAGCTGATTTTCTAGTTCTTGTCTAATTTTCTGTTGGCTTTGGTAGATTTCGTAAATTTCTTTTAGTTCAGCTTCACTCATTTTCCCTTGTCCCTGTCCGTTTGTACCTCCTTGCCCTTCTCCACTAGTGCCGGATTCACCGTTTTTGCCATTTTTTCCGCCTGTACCCTGACCACCTTCTCCGTTCTCACCATTTTGGCCATTTTTCCCTTCAGAACCTTGTTTTCCACCTTCCCCTTGCTCACCACCTTCTCCTTTTTCACCTTTTTTTCCTTGACCGCTCTCTCCCTCTTGTCCTTCTTTGCCCGATTTTCCTTGGCTACCCATTTTTTCACCTAACTGTTGTTGTCCCTTGATGATATCAGGTAATTGAAAACCGCCTTCGCTTTGTCCAGAACCTTTACCCATTTGCATACTTTGCTGCATATTGTCCATAACTTCAGCTAGAAAATCTGCTAAATTATTTGCGGCCGTAAGTACATATTTTTGATGTGAAATGCCTTGGTAAATTTGACCGTCGGCCATAGTTTCCAATGATTTGTCAATATTATAATAAACTTCTGTTATTTGCTCATTAACAAATTCAGATAGTTCAGCCTGTCTTAATGATAATGCAAATAGACTATCGTCTACATGTTCAAAAAGACCTCTTAATTCATTTTGATCACGAACTGTTTCAGAGTATTGAGTAGCATCTTGGTCTTCTTTTTGTGCTAGTTTATCAAAAAGTGATTCTTGTTTAAAAGAGAATATGATAAGATTGTCTAATATTTGTCTTAGCATTTCTGCATCTTCCGCAACCGAAGAGCCACCACCACTACTTGAAGATGATTCACCTAATTGTTCGCTCATTTCTTTCATTTTATCTGCTGCAGATTTTTGTTTTTTGTTTGCCTTGTCGTTTGACTCAGGTTGTTCATTACCTTGTTCTTTTTTTTGTAGTTCTTCTAAAGCTGCTTTTTGATCATCCTTTACACCTTCTTTTTTAGTGTTATCAATTTTTAAATCAATTGGTTTTTTTAGCTTTTCATTATCCTTATTTAAAGCATCTAGTTCGTTAGAAAGCTCATTGAATTTTTCATTCAATTCTTTTTGTTTTTCTGGCCTATTTTCAGTCTTGCCTTTCGTGGATAGACTTTCTTGTTTTTTTGATAATTCTTCTAAATCTCTAGATAATTGAGAAGCTTTTTCCGTCACATAATACCGTTTGGTCAATTCTAATAATTGTTCTAAACTTCGCTCACTGTTTTGTTGCTTTTTCCCCAATTCTTCTAGGCGTTTAGCCAAATGTTCTTTGTTTATTTTATCTGCTATTTTGTTCAGTTCTTCAAGTAGTTTTTCGTTTTTCTTAGCCTCTATTTCTTGTCGCTCTAATCGTTCTTGTAACAATTGGTTTAATTTGTTATCACTGTCTTCCTTTGCTAAATTTTCTTTAAGCTCTTTGCTAAATTTTTGCATAAACTGCTCTTGTCGTTCTTGCTTCTGTAGAAAGTCTTTTATCTGATTTTGATCATTAAAATTTAAGCTACTTTTTTCTTTTTGATTTTGATTTAATTCTTCTAATGATTCTTTCTGTTCTTTGGCTCTTTCCAAAGACTTATCTAAATCTTTAATCAAAGATTGTTGGAATTCTAAATCTTTATTTTTTAATTGATTTTCGTCAAGGATTGTTTGTTGAAATACCTGACTTTTTACAGATTTACCATTGTGTATAGCATCATTGTCGGTTATTTTAAAATAAAAGCCATAATCTTTACCTGTCTCAATGTCTAAACCAGAAGGAAATGTATAATAGAACTGTTCGTAATTTGATGAAGGCTTTACCAATGAAACTAGACTCTCTTCTTTCTCGTTTGTTATTTCAAAATAGACGACCTCTATTTTACGTAGGCCGTAATCATCTGTAGCACTGCCACTGAAATAGGAAATGTTAGGATTAATAGTATCAAGTATTTGATTTACTTTAACTGTAGGATACGCATCTTTTATAATTTTAAAATCAAAGGATAATCGTTCATAATTGGCAATATTTTTATTTGTAGTAGTTAGTTGATAGCTCAAATCATTATAGATCCTCTTCTCTAGCCTAAAAGCATTATTTACTTTTAAAAATGGTATTGAAGTATCTTTTTGAATGAGATTAATCTTATCGGTATGTTTTCCTTCTATTTTCCAAGTTACTTTCGTTCCTTCGGGTATTACAGCGTTCCCCGTGCTTTTTATAGTTTCATTTTGTTTATTTAAGTAGGTGGGATAACTTAAATTCATAGTGAAATCTACTATGGATGGAGTTTCTAGAGCGACTAAGGTATATTCACGAGAATTGACTTCGTTTGCGCTAAAACTAAATTGTGTTGTTTTTATAGGAGGCGCAAATGTGTGAACATAAAAACCATTTTCAAGTTGAAGTAAAATGGTTTGACCATTTATTTCTATGAATACATTTTCCGGTTTAATAGCTCCTTTCGTAGCTACCTGAATGGTGAATGATTCATCTTGAAGAATATTGAGATTTGAAGACAATAATTCAAAACGAAAAGGGGCTGGTTTCTCAAAAGCCATTTCATAATTAACTACACGCTCATAGGTTCCAAAGAAGGAATCCCAGTTACCAGTAATGTAAAGTGTAGTAATTAGGAGTAAGGGTATGAGTGAGTATTTAATATATTTGGCTGCGTCTTTATAATTAATTGCATTTGAAAATGGTATAGGCTCCATTTGCTTTGAACGCTGTGAAATACTGGCCAGTAAAAGCTCAGATTGTTTTGGGTCTTCAGCCAAATCTAACAGATTGATTAGTTTATCACCTACTTCGGGAAAATGTTTTCCAATCATTGAAGCCGCATCCTTAGTACCTATCCCTGTTTTGAGTTTTAAGAGATAGAAAATCGGAACCATGATATAGCGGAAAAGTAAATAAAGTTCAGTAACTATAAATACACCGAACAGAATCATTCTGCCCAGGGTATTTAGCCATAAAAAGTATTCTACACCTAATACAATTAAAAAAAATAAAAATCCGAAAGCAAAAAACAACAAAACACCCTTAAGTAAAACTTGAGAGTAATGTTTTTGAATAAACTTATTCAATCGGTCTAAAATGTGGTTGAAGTCTTGCAATTATCGATTTTTATACCAAGATAACGGTTATGACGAATGATTAATGGGAATAATTTGTTAAAACAAAACTGTATTCATTTGATATAACCGCTACAATCAGTTAATTATTACAGTAAAAGATACAAATTCGCGTTTCAGATTTTCCTTTTAAAAACGGTTGGTTGTGTATCTTTGCGACTTTATAAAAAGAATATGTCGAAAAAAGTACGCGTTCGTTTTGCTCCTAGTCCTACGGGGCCTTTACATATCGGTGGTGTTCGTACCGCTCTATTTAATTATTTATTTGCTAAAAAACATGGTGGTGATTTTATACTTCGTATAGAAGATACCGACCAAAATAGATATGTTGAAGGTGCAGAACAGTATATTATTGATTCTTTGAATTGGTGCGGAATTCCTTTTGATGAAGGTATTGGCAAAGATGGTGGTTACGGCCCGTATAGACAGAGCGAGCGAAAATCTTTATATAAAAAGTATGCCGATGAGCTTATTAAAAACGGGAAGGCATATTATGCCTTCGATACCGCTGAAAGTCTTGATGGGCATCGAAAAAACCATGAGGAAAATGGGAAAACGTTTATTTATAATTGGCATAATCGCCTTAAACTAGACAATTCGTTGTCTTTAATGCCAGAAGAGGTTCAGCAAAGGCTGGATAATGGCGTTGAATTTGTTATTCGTTTTTTAACCCCACCTGATGAAAAATTGGAATTAAATGATATTATTCGCGGTTCAATGCAAATTGACACCAATGTTCTTGATGATAAAGTTTTGTTTAAAAGTGATGGTATGCCAACCTATCACTTAGCTAATATTGTTGATGATCATTTAATGGAAATTACACATGTTATTCGTGGAGAAGAATGGCTCCCTTCTTTGGCCTTACACAAACAACTTTATGATGCTTTTGGATGGGATTTACCGGAGTTTGCTCATCTTCCACTGATTATGAAACCCGTTGGAAAAGGAAAATTAAGTAAGCGAGACGGCGAAAAATTAGGTTTTCCTGTTTTTCCACTTTCTTGGAATGAGTCAGCAGGATATAAAGAGGAAGGATATTTCCCAGAAGCTGTTATTAATTTCTTAGCGCTCTTAGGATGGAATCCTGGAACGGAACAAGAATTATTTTCTTTAGATGAATTGGTTGCGGCCTTTAGTTTGGAGCGCGTAAACAAATCAGGTGCTCGTTTTGATCCTGAAAAAACCAAATGGTACAATCAGCATTATTTACAACAAGCTGTAGATGTTGATTTAGCGAAAAGCTTTTTGCCTACGGTAAAAAAGCAAACCACAAACGAATTATATTCGAGTTTAGAATATGTAACCCAAGTTGTTACGCTTATAAAAGAACGGGCAGTATTTGTTTCTGATTTTTGGGAACTAAGCGACTATTTCTTTATTGCTCCTAAAAAGTATAATGAAAAGGCAGTTAAAAAGCAGTGGAAAGAAGATACTGCTGACATCATGAATGACTTAATAGCTACGATAAAACCTATAGAAGATTTTTCATCAGAAAACACCGAAACACTAGTAAAAGCATGGATTGCCGAAAAGGAATTATCTTTTGGTAAGGTTATGCCCCCACTTCGTTTGTTTTTAGTGGGTGATATGAAAGGACCACATATTTTTGATATTATGTCTATGATCGGTAAAGAGGAAAGCATAGCTCGTATTGAAACTGCCTTAAATAAATTGGGTTAAATCTAAATTCTCAGGAAAATATGGCTTAGTTTATTTTCTTGAAAATTCACTCAGAACTTCCATAGCTTTTTTGGTGTCTTTTTTACTAACAAAAATATGGTCATGATAATAAGCTGCAACCACATTGCAACTAATATTATGTTTTGTTAATGCTGAAGATACAGCGGCTGTAAGACCAACGGCATCTAATGCGGAATGAACTTTTAAGGTTATCCAAGAAGCAACGAACTCGTAATCTAAATTATATTTATCTGCTTTATCTTTGGATAAGAGAATTGTAATACCTTCTGCTTCTTTGAATTCAAACAGAATATCTTCTCTTAAGATTTCGTTGATATCTTTGAGAGATATAAAAACATAACTACCCAGGTTTAAACTCGGTTCTAAACTCTCTAACAATATATTAAGATCAGTTTCTCCTGCCATAAGAGCGTTTTAATTGATTTTAAAAATAAAATTCGACCCTTCGGGTATAAGATTTAATTAGAACGGCTTAAAACAGGTCTATATTAATTCGAAATAAGCTTTAAGGAAGGATTTTATTTACTTTCCCATCGTTCATCTGCCCAAGCTTTCATCTCTGGTGCAGATAAAAATGTCCAGGCAATTATTCTACTCATTTTATTTCCTTGACCCATTGGTGTAGTCTTGTGTTCTACAACGCTCACTTTTTCCAATCTGTCATAAAAAGAACGTAAATTCGATTGTTTAGAGACCAATGTAGAAAACCAAGCGGAATTTTTTGGAAATTGTGCGCTTTCATTGATCATATTTAAAACAAAACGCTTTTCGCCACCATCTGTCCATAGTTCACCACCTTGTCCGCTGAAATTTAGTTCAGCTTTCTTGACTCTTTTTTTCTTAAGATTACTCAACTTTCTTAAAGTCCCTGCTTCTGCTTCTGCTTGGGTCGCATGAAAAGGCGGATTACAAATAGTTAAATCTACTTTTTCATTGGTGTTTAATATTCCCGAGAAAATATGCTCAGGTTTTGGCTGTAGTCTAAATTCTACTTTACCATGAAGTGAAGGGTTTGAGGTCACAATTTTTTGTGCAGCTTCAATTCCTTTTGGGTCGATATCTGTTCCAATAAATGACCATCCATAGGCGCTATTTCCAATTATCGGGTAAACACAATTGGCGCCAACGCCGATATCCAAGCAAATAATCTGCTCTCCTTTAACGAAAGCTCCGTCATTACTCGCGGCTAAAATATCTGCAATGTGATGAATATAATCTGCTCGTCCAGGTATCGGGGGGCATAAAAAACCATCTGGTATATCCCAATAATCTAAACCATAATTTGAGATTAATAGGGCTTTATTCAGGGCCTTAACTGCTTTAGGATTAAAAAAATCAATGGAAAGATTACCATACTTATTTTTGGCAACGAATTCTTTAAGTTCAGGATGCACTAAGCGAAGCGCTTTTAAATCATAACGTCCTGCATGTTTGTTGCGAGAATGTAAACTAGGTTTTTCTGAATTTTCCTTTTTCTTAGGGTCTGGCATAATGTGGAAGTGAATACTATAGGGCCCAAAGCTAAAGCTAATTTCTATGCAGTGCTATTATTTCTTCGCATGCGTTTAGGACCATACCAAAGCCAGAAGCCAGTAATCGTAAAAATTAAAAGAGCAACACCCATAACCGTGGTGTAAAAAACTTTGACTTGATTGTCACTTGTACCTAAATACTTATCTAATATTGAACCATCATGTATGTTTTCAATAAGATCAGAATAACGCCGGTCTACATGAAGTAATTTTCCAGTAGCTCCATCAAGTTGAAGTCCCCAAAGATGCTCGGTATATATAAATTTAACCATCCCTTTGTCTTTTCGAATATCGATACGATCAATATCGGTTGAAAGTTCTGGTGAAATTGTTTTTAGCAGATAATAGTTAGCTAAAGTATTCAGGCTATCTATGGGAAGCCAATCTTTTAGGTCAGTTGAAATACCTTTGTATGATTTAGATAAAATTATACCACCACTGTGTTTTTTCCAGCCAAGTAGTAGTCCAGTAATTGCGATAAAAAAGAAAAATATAAATAATGCAGCCCCAGTAATTCTATGTATTTTTCTAAATATGCGTAACAATTTCGCCTGTCGCTGTCTTTTGGTTTCCTTACGCATTCTTTGGTTTAGTTATCGTGCAAGATAGTCAGTTTTTAAAAGGACATATTAGAAGGAATTGTTAAAAGAAATGGACCATTCACTAATTTTAAGAGAGCTATTGTATGCTTTCAAACCCTAAAATTAAATTAACATGTAGTTTATGCATACCATGGTCACATTTACAAGGCGTAGGTGGAAATTGTTAATTTCAAAATGCGTATATTTAAGTGTGTTTTTTAAAGGAGAATGATGTAGTAAATGATTAAAATCCAACGATAGTTTTTATCTATGAAAACCATAAATTTAATAAGCAAAATATTTATAATTTTACTAGAATAGAAAAAAACAACATAAAAACTAATATAATCATGAGTAGTAACGGAAAAGGTGAAGCTTGGGATGTGAACGAATCCTCAGAAGCAGATTGCCCATTTTTGAACGGTGAATTAAATCAAGCAGCAGGCGGTGGCACAACTAATAAAGATTGGTGGCCAAACATGTTGAATTTAAATATTCTTAGACTGCATTCGAAAAAGGCGGATCCAATGGATGATGATTTTAACTATGCAGAAGAATTTAAGTCTTTAGACCTAGCTGCCGTTAAAAAGGACTTGACTGATTTAATGACAAATAGTCAAGATTGGTGGCCTGCTGATTATGGAAATTACGGACCGTTTTTTATTCGTATGGCATGGCATAGTGCAGGTACGTATAGAATTGCAGATGGTAGAGGTGGTGCTAGTTCAGGAAATCAAAGATTCGCGCCATTGAATAGCTGGCCTGATAATGCTAATTTAGATAAGGCTCGTTTATTACTTTGGCCAATTAAACAAAAGTATGGTAGAAAGATTTCATGGGCAGATTTATTGATATTGACAGGGAATGTGGCTCATGAATGTATGGGTTTACCTATGTTTGGTTTTGCAGGCGGTCGTGAAGATATTTGGCAACCAGAAGAAGATATTTATTGGGGTTCTGAAACAGAGTGGTTAGGAAATAAGTCTCGTTATGACGAAGGTGGAAATGAACTGGAGAAGCCTTTAGGTGCTGCGCACATGGGATTAATCTATGTAAATCCTGAAGGGCATAATGCAAATCCAGATCCTTTAGAAGCAGCTCACTATATTAGACAAACGTTCAAACGTATGGCCATGAACGATTATGAAACCGTTGCTTTAATAGCAGGGGGACATACATTTGGTAAAACTCATGGTGCTTCGAGCCCTGATGATTATGTGGAGGTTGAACCAGCTGCTGCCGATATAACTGCACAAGGTTTAGGATGGAAAAATAATTTTGGCTCAGGTGCTGGTGCAGATACTATTACTAGTGGATTAGAAGGCGCATGGACGCAGACTCCCACTAAATGGAGTCATAAATACTTCGAAAACCTATTTGGTTTTGAATGGGAGTTGACAAAGAGCCCTGCTGGAGCTTGGCAATTTAAACCAGTTGGGGATGCCGGGTCAGGTACTGTACCCGATGCACATATTAAAGGAAAGACCCATCAGCCTTTTATGTTGGTGACAGACCTTTCTTTACGTATGGATCCAGCTTATGAAAAAATTTCTAGAAAGTTTTTAGAAAATCCTGATGAGTTTAAGGATGCATATGCACGTGCTTGGTTTAAGTTAACACACCGTGATATGGGACCTGTAGATCGTTACTTAGGGCCAGAAGTGCCAAAAGAAGAATTATTATGGCAAGATCCTGTACCTAGTGTAGATTTTGAATTGGTCAACGATAGCGATATTCAAGAATTAAAGAAAAGCATTTTATCTTCTGGATTATCAACTTCAGAATTAGTATCTGCTGCATGGGCATCTGCTTCAACATTTAGAGGTTCTGATAAACGTGGCGGCGCAAATGGTGGTCGTGTTCGTTTAGCGCCTCAGAAAGATTGGAAGGTCAATAATCCTGTTCAATTAGCTAAGGTTACTGCTACATTGGAAAAAATTCAGAAAGAGTTCAACGATAAGCAAACTGGCAATAAGAAAGTTTCTTTTGCAGATTTGATAGTTTTGGCTGGTTCTGCCGCTGTTGAAAATGCAGCGAAAGTTGCAGGTTATTCGGCAAAAGTTGGTTTTAATGCAGGTCGTACCGATGCAACTCAAAAAATGACTGATATCGGAGCTTTTGACGCTTTAGAACCTGTAGCAGATGGATTCAGAAACTTTACAAAACAAAAATTTTCAGTTAATGCGGAAGAACTTTTAGTTGATAGAGCAAACCTATTAACATTAACCGCTCCTGAAATGACTGTTTTGGTTGGAGGCCTACGTGTATTGGGCGCAAATTATGATGGATCTGCTAATGGTGTATTTACCGATAAACCTGGGATGTTAACCAACGATTTCTTTGTTAATCTATTAGATATGTCAACAACGTGGAAAGCTAGTTCTGCAGACGATACTGTATTTGAAGGCAGCAACCGTAAAACAGGTAATGTAAAATGGAGAGGTACACGAGTAGATTTAATATTTGGTTCTAATTCTGAATTGCGTGCATTAGCAGAGGTTTACGCAACTGAAGACGCAAAACAAAAATTTGTACGTGACTTTGTGAAGACGTGGACCAAGGTTATGAATCTAGATCGTTTTGATATTTAATTTTAAAGTAAACTTAACCCCGAATATAAAAGGCAGCTCTTTAGAGCTGCCTTTTTGTTTAAAATAGTTTAGAAATTACAGCTACTTAATTAGTAGGTTGACCAAATGTCAATAAGTTGTGGTCAGGATCTAGTAAAGAAAATTCCCTTTGCCCCCATGGCCGCACCCCTAACTTACCGTTGGGATGAATAGGCACGTTATTATTTAATAACACTTGGTATATTGTATCAATATCGTTAGTTCGAATATAAACTTGACCATAATTTTCTTTTGGATTAAGGGCTTCAAAAAGAAAAAAATGTATTTGTATTTTATCTTTTTCTAGCATTAAATACTCTGGATATTCATTACTTCCATATGCTGTGAATCCTAAGAAATCGATGTAGTATTTCTTTGTTTTCGCCTTGTTTCGCATGGGTAATTTTGGCTGTATAGAAACTAACATTACTTTGATTAATTTTATTAATACTCTGATTTAAAGATAGCCTTTATACTAGAATTATGAAGCTAATATCACAATTAGCACTTTTGAACAATTTTTAATAGTTGACTATGGTTGTTTTTATGATATTATTTACGAGTATTAGTGTAACAATTGCCTATGAAATACTACTAATAACAAGAAGGTATTTAGTATCTTATCAGTATTAACTATAAACTTAAAAATTATGGGCTCATTTATTTGGATTCCGATTGTGATTTTGACGATTTTCACTATTCTATCGGGCGTATTTATTGTGAAACAACAGACGGCAGTTTTAATTGAAACCTTTGGAAGATTTACCAGTGTAAGACAATCTGGTATACAATTTAAAATTCCATTCGTACAACGTATTTCTGCTCGAATCGGTTTAAGAATTCAGCAGCTTGATGTAATTATTGAAACAAAAACCCTTGACGATGTTTTTGTTAAGCTAAAAGTATCGGTGCAATATGTAGTGATTAAAGAGAAAGTGTATGATGCATTTTACAAATTGGAATATCCACATGAGCAGATTACTTCTTATGTATTTGATGTTGTTAGGGCTGAAGTGCCTAAAATGAAATTGGACGACGTTTTTGTTAAGAAAGATGATATTGCAATAGCGGTAAAATCAGAATTGCAAGAGGCCATGTTAGATTATGGATTTGATATCATAAAGACATTGGTTACTGATATTGACCCAGACGCTCAGGTTAAAGAAGCCATGAACCGTATTAATGCGTCTGAACGACAAAAAACTGCTGCCCAATTTGAGGGAGATGCTGCTCGTATTTTAATAGTAGAGAAGGCCAAAGCTGAGGCAGAGAGCAAAAGACTACAGGGGCAAGGTATCGCAGATCAGAGAAGAGAGATAGCACGTGGATTAGAAGAGTCTGTTGAAGTGTTGAATAAAGTTGGTATAAATTCTCAAGAAGCTTCAGCTTTAATAGTTGTAACCCAACATTATGATACGTTACAAAGTATTGGTGAGGCGACAAATACAAATCTAATTCTATTACCTAATTCACCACAAGCGGGTAGTGATATGTTGAATAATATGGTGGCTAGTTTTACCGCGAGTAATATGATTGGCGAAAGCATGAAAAAAACCAACAAACCAACTATTAAAAAGTAATATTTACAAAATTATAAAAGTTGATAAAACCCAAAAACCTAGATGTTTTTGGGTTTTTTAATGGATTTATATGGAGTTCTAAAAAACTAAACTCAATAACCATCACTTTCTTTTTTAACAGCCGAAAAACGCACATTTATGGCTATAAGTCAATCCTGTCAAATTAATTACACCCAAAGGTCTAATGCATAAAAAAAGCCCTTAGACAGCATGTCTAAGGGCTTTTTTATATCACCATCTTCAATAGTATTTGACTTATATGATAAGCAATACCTATACTATTTATTTATCTTGAATTTTTGCCCAAGAATCACGTAAACCTACAGTTCTATTAAACACTAGATTTTCACTGGTAGTATCTGGATCTACACAGAAATATCCAATTCGTTGAAATTGAAAACGCTCGCCTGGTTGTGCATTTTTAAGAGCAGGCTCTACATATCCGGTAATTACACTCAAAGAATCTGGATTAATAAAATCTAGAAAATCTTTGTCTTTATGCGTATCAGGACTTTCATCTGTAAAAAGACGATCGTATAATCGAATCTCTGTTGGTACAGCATGAGCTATTGAAACCCAATGCAATGTTCCTTTTACCTTACGTAAACTTTCTTCTGTACCGCTACCACTCTTACTTTTAGTATCATAAGTACATTGTACTTCAGTAACATTCCCATCGGTATCTTTTGTGCAACTCTCTGCTTTAATGATATACCCATTCTTTAATCGAACCTCACTGCCTAATTTTAGGCGGAAGAATTTTTTATTTGCCGCTTCTTTAAAATCTTCTTGTTCTATATATATTTCTCTAGAAAATGGCACTTGGCGTGTTCCGGCAGTATCATCTTCAGGCGAATTTTCAGCTTCTAACCATTCGATCTCACCTTCAGGATAATTAGTGATTACGAGTTTTAAAGGATTTAAAACACCCATTACTCTATGAGTAGTTTTATTTAAATGCTCTCTAATATTAAATTCAAGTAGCGAAACATCGATAAGGTTATCTCGTTTTGCAATACCTATAGTATCAACAAAATTACGAATTGACTCTGGCGTATACCCTCTCCTGCGCAAACCAGATATGGTTGGCATTCTAGGATCATCCCATCCGGTAACCAAGCCTTGTTCAACTAATTGTAACAGTTTACGTTTACTGACTACAGTATGACTTAGGTTACGACGAGCAAACTCTCTTTGCTTCGGTCGCATTCTTTTAGGGTCATATACTTGGTCTAAAAACCAATTGTACAATTCACGGTGCATTGCAAATTCTAATGTACAGAATGAATGAGAAACTTGCTCAATATAATCGCTTTCACCATGTGTCCAATCATACATTGGATAAATACACCAATCGGTATTTGTTCGATGATGGGCTTTATGTAGTATACGATACATTATAGGATCTCGCATTAACATATTGGAAGAGGCCATGTCTATCTTTGCTCTTAAAACATGAGTTCCTTCTTGAAACTCTCCGTTTTTCATCTTTTCAAAAAGCTCAAGATTTTCTTTTATCGACCTATTTCTGTTTGGGCCATTCACTCCTGGTTCTGTAGGTGACCCTTTTTGGGAAGCCATTTCTTCAGAAGACTGATTATCTACATAAGCCTTATCAGCTTTAATTAAAAGTACTGCCCAATCGTAAAGTTGTTGGAAGTAATCAGAAGCATACCGTTCGGTATTCCACTTAAACCCTAGCCATTCCACATCTTTTTTGATGGCGTCTACGAATTCTTGCTCCTCTTTTGCAGGGTTGGTGTCATCAAATCTAAGATTAACAGGGGCATTATATCGTAGACCTAATCCGAAGTTTAGGCATATAGAACTGGCATGACCAATGTGTAAATAGCCATTAGGTTCAGGGGGAAATCGAAAACGAAGTTCTTCTTTGGTATACCCATTTACCAAGTCTTCCTCCACAATTTGCTCAATAAAATTTAAAGACTTTGGTGTCTCGCTCATGTCATTATATTTCAGTCTACAAAAGTAGCAAAATTGCCTTAAATGAAGGGTTTAAATTAAACACACCTTATATAAAATGAGTTTCACAACAGAAATCTTCCTTCCGACAACATTAAATTCCAGTTTGTCGGATTAAATAACATATTTGTCTATGGATTGATGGAATAGTGAAATTTTTTATTAACCATCTTTTCAACCGTAGTGGCCCCATAACTACAAATACTTATGAAAACCTTGACCAAAAAATCAATTTTTAGCGCATTAGTAGTGCTTTTCAGTGTCATTCAATTATCGGCACAAGCAATAGTAATCAATGCACCCGAACCGGCTGACAATCCAAATTTGTCAGGAAGCACTCCTTGGTCCGCCATTTGTGCTGGTAACGGTGGATTCAATGAATACTATGTTAACATCAGTTGGATAGGAACCGCAAATGTCGGTAACGAGTTTATTCTTGAACTGTCTGATGCTAATGGAAGTTTCGCTAACGCACAAACACTCAAGACAATTACTGATAAGAATACGGTAAAAGATTTCGACACAAGCTTTCCTGTCCCTACCGATACTCGTGGTCAAGGATATAAAATGCGTGTACGAAGCACTGATCCTGTAAAGATTGGTTCAGCATCATCGGCATATAATATGTATTATATGGATGTGACGTCTAATTTAAATATTAGCGAATTAGGTGATGGTGTTCCTCCTGGGAGTGTTTGTAGTACTAGTGCCATAACTCTTCAAGTTGACAATATCGCAAATCCTGAAACCTATCAGTATATTTGGTTTAGAAGTGGTACTGAACTTACTGGAGAAAAAGGACATACATTGAATGTAACCCAAACGGGTATGTATAATGTGTATGTTGATTATGGCCCAATATGTACCGGTTCAGGAAATACCGATTCAAATATTGTTGATGTTAACATTGGGGGCACTGGAGCAGGAATTGCTATTAATACCCCAACGAAAACATCTCTTTGTAGTACCGACACAGAAGTATTAAGTATAAATCAAACAAATACTTCTTGGAACTATCAATGGTATAAGAATGGAACTGAAATTTTGGGCGCTACAGGAACAAGTTATACGGTAAATGCTGCAATTGCAGGATTTGAAGCTGATTATGCTGTTGAAATTGCTGGTACAGGAATATGTAACGAACTATCAGAAGTTGTCACTATAACGAATGCCGAGTTGTATACCGTAACTGTTGACAATGAATTGAACTTGGTTCTTTTGCCTACACAAAATCATGTGTTAACCGTTAGTACAACTGCAAATACACCAAGTTATAAATGGTTTAGAAATACTATCGAAGTAATTGGTGAAACGAATAGTTCTTTAACTATTTCTGAAGATGGGGAATATTATGCAGAGGTTACCCAAACGGGTGGCGCTTGTTCTGTTTCTTCTAAAAATTCAGAGATTACTACAGTAGTATCCCCAGCGTCATTCGAGATTACTACAAACTATACTGGCTCGTATACTGCATGTGAAACTACAAGTATTACAATAGGTATTGAATTAATTAACGCTGTTGCTGACAACGGTGCTAAAACAGATGTAACTAGTTCATTAATTGATGCTTTTACATATCAATGGCAAAAAGATGGTGCAGATGTTACTGGGGCTACTAGTAAAAATATTAGTCTGGCATCAAATTTAGAAAATGGTAATTACCTTTTAAATGCAACTATTGAAACTTTTGATATCAACTCAAATACCTTATCTGCTCAATTACTAACTAGTGAAACTGTAAATATTACAGGTTCTGGAACTGTTTTTTGTAGTGGAGGGGAAACAATAACAATAAGCACATTAACCGATTTAAGCTCATCATCTTTCGATTGGCAATTAAATGGTTCGTCAATAAACACAACGGATGCTATAGTGACCGTATCAACTCCTGGCACCTATACATTAGTGTTAGATAGAGATGGTTGTTCTTTAATTTCAAATGAGATTACAATTACACCTTTAGACCAGAACCTGATAACACTAGATGCAGGTAATGAAATCGTTATTCCAGAAGGAACTACTAAAATAGTAACTGCGACTGGAGGTACAGCATACCGATGGGTAGATTCTAATTCATCAGAAATTAGTAACTCTGATAGTATTACTTTCTCTGAAGCAGGTACGTATACGTTAATTGCTTCTATAGATAATTGTGAGATTATTAAGCAATTAGATGTAACCTTTTTAGACACGTTTAAAGTTCCTAATGTAATTACCGTAAATGGAGATGGCATTAATGACCAATGGGTAATTCCAAATTCATATTCAAACAAAGTAGAAGTTAATGTGATTATCTACAATGAACAAGGTCAAGAAATTATAAATGAATTCAATTATAAAAATAATTGGCCGCAGTCTACGACTGCTTTCACTAAACAAAATATGGTGTTCTATTACAAAATAAGGAACGCCAGTGAGGTACTCAAACAGGGTACTATCACCGTAATACGATAAGCTAAAGCTCACCATGCTAAAGAAAAGTGTTTTATATCTATTGTTATTTGTGTTTGCTATCATGAAGGTTAGCGGGCAACAGGAGAATCCGTTTGTTGCGTATGATGTTCCTGCCCAAAACCTTTTAAAGTATAACCGATTTTTAATAAATCCTACCTTTTCAACGGTTAGGGAAGATAAATCGTATATCAACTTGCTTCACCGAAACCAATCGGTACAATTTGACGATAACAATCAAAACTATTTCTTAAGTTATAGTGGTCGTATTAGTGATAGAACGGGTCTTGGATTAAGTTTATATTCTCAACAATCAGGAACGCTTAGTAACTTTGGGGTGTTGGCAAATTATGCCTATGGAGTAAAGCTTAATGATAAAAGTAATTTAACTTTTGGCGCAAATGTATCTTACTATAATAGTGGGTTCGACCAAAGCAGAGCCTCAACAGTAGAAATTGATCCTTTTTTAGCGGGACTACAAGATCAAAACTTATTATCATTTCAACCTGGGCTAAACCTTTCTTACGGTAAGTTTGATGTTGGTGTTTTCGCAGAAAACTTATTTGACTATAATCTTAAAACTAGTGCGTCTTTAACTGAATTTAAGGATAAAACCTTTTCAGGACATTTACAATATACCCATCAGTTTGAAAATCAAGCCGGCATATTTGAGGAAGGACGACTTATGCCATTGGCAAGAGTTAGAAAAGTTGGAGTAGAGGATGTAACCTTAGGTGGGAGTTTAATATTAGACCTTCCAAAATTAGGGTGGATTCAAGCAGGGTATGATAGCTTTTATGGTGCTGCAGCTGGTGTAGGGTTCAACCTTAACCGTAGAATATCTTTGGGGTATACCATGGAAAAAGGGTTGTCTAATAATTTTGACAATTTCGGACTTACTCATGAAATCTCTTTTGCATATTCTTTCTCACCTAATCTTACTGAAGATAGGGTCATGTTAGAAGATGATTACGAAGACGATTTAGTACAGAATGATTTAGAGCCTGAAAATATGGCAACAAATGAAGTAATAGAAGAGCTAAAACAAAAATTGGCGGAAAATGATGCCATTATAGAAGAGTTGATGTTTCGCCAAGATTCATTGGAAGCCACTCGCCAAACTGATTTAGAACGTCGTTTTGAAATGGTTATGCGAATGGTGAGAAATGAAACAAACGGCGATAGACCAGATTTAGAAAAAAGAGCGAAAGAGCTTTTTATGGATGATGACACTAAAACCGGAGTTGCCTCGGCTCAAAACCTAAGTAAAATAGAAGAACCTTCAACGGTAGACATTTTAAATAATCAGAAGCAACAAGATAGGGTAGCCGTTACAGATAATAGTAGTAATACTGCAGTTGGAAGGAAAAATGTAGCCGAGTCGAACACTACGCGTAATCAAATAATCGATACAAAAGCAAATGACCTCGTACAACCAAAAGATGCGGTTGTGGCAAATAGACCAAGAAAAGTAGTTAAGCCTGTTGCTAAATCCGAAGTTGTTCAAGACGGAGTAAAAAGTAGAAAATTCAAGAACTTACCCAATGTAACTGATGGCTATTATGTAGTTGCGAATGTATATAAAGGGGGTAAGTACATGGACAAATTTTTGACCACATTAAATAACAAAGGCATAAAAGCAGATTACATTGATAATCCAGATAACGGACTTAAATATGTTTACCTACAACGATATGAAACCTTTAATGATGCAGTAGCTGCGTATGATTCTAAATTAAATGGTAAGTACGATGGTGCTATGTGGATTATGAATGTTGACAATAAATATACCAATGAAGCCTACGCAAGTAATGTAAATAAAATAAAAAATAAATCTTCTAAATATGATTCTGATGTACTTACCACAAATGTGGTTGTGAAAGACAATGTAGGGTCTAAAGATGCTGATCCCAAATCATATGTTATTGAAGGCACCGGATCTGGATATTATTTAATTGCTAATGTATTTGCAAACCCTAATAACGCAAAGAAATTTGTAAAACTTCTAAATTCTTTTGGCTTAAGCGCTAGTTATTTTATCAACCCAAAGAATAACTATAGGTATGTATATCTTAAAAAGCATGACTCTTGGACAAACGCTCTTATATCGTATTATTCAAAACTAAATGACGCGTATAATGACAAGATGTGGATAATGCGTGTGAACCAAGAACAGATGGCTTAGAGGAGCTTAAAACCAACTAAGGCAATACTTACCATGTAGTTTTAATCGGACATTAAGGCAAGTGTTTTATAAAGTAAAAGGGTATTAATCTATACTTGAAGTTGAATACATCTTGTTCTTCTATTTTGCTTTCTTTAAAAAACCTAATACTTTATTTCTAAAGTAGATTTCGAGAATACCGTTTCCAATTTCTTCATATTAGCATTTTAGAGTCGCTATTAATTAGTGTGGATGAAATGACTTACTTCAGGTTGATTGATTTTTATAGGCCTTCATTATTCTGATGCTTAATTATTAATTCTAATTGAAATATTCTTAAAGACTAATCATGCTATAAATAGTATGAAATTAGGAGGGTGTTTGAGCTTCTTAAACTTCATACAACCGAAAACAACCAAACTTGTTATTAGATGTTTAATTCGGGTTTATTGTGCTCGCATATCACTTACTTAAGGTTCGTTATAACCTGATTGTTAATCGAGGTAGAGTAATAGGCAAGGACCGTTTTCTTTTAATGTCTCAAGCTTTGAAACAGAGCGGTGGTGCCTAATTCAATAATACCTGTTTGGGGAGTTCTTAAAAGCGTTTAATTGCGCTTAGAGCACCTTGTAGAAGCTCATTTTTAGGATGTTTTTTCGGATATCATTTTTTCAAATAACCATTATAAACGCTGACTTTGACAAATTAAGATTTACAAGATGATTTATCTTTTCCTATATGGACAGAATCAATTTTGAGTTCTGTAATTAGAGGCAAAAAGCTAAATACAGTAATGATAATAAGGGTTCTACTTTTAAAATTGCTAACTCCAAACCTTATGACATTTTTAAATCGTTAATTCAGAAGATTCAAATTTAACCAGTGCCTTTTTATACAGAGTGTCAAGTTTCGCAATGCTCTTTTGTTACATCTTTTCTCTTAACAAGTAATTAAAAACAACCTTCTATTCAACGTATTAATTCTAATAAATTAAATGAATCTTGACGTGAAAAAAGTCTATTATTTAACCCAAATAAATTTTCTATAGAAATGATACGACAAGTTTTTTATAAAATGAAAACTTAATAGACATTGTTTAAATCAAGTAAGTTAAAAGATGACAAATCAATAAATAGTGCTCCTTTTAAGGTTAAATAAACCTATTGATTTTGATGTTTTATTTTTAGAAAAGCACTCCAAAAGCAGGCGTTTTTTATGAATAATACCTATGGGTGAAATATTAAATTAGTAGCTAAACCCCCTTCTTTTAAATATATAAAATTCAGTTAGTATTTTGAATATTAATTTGAGAATAGCCTGTTAGAATTTTAGCATTTTTTGACGGGTATTTTTTAAAATTTTAATGAAATTTCCATCCTTTTCTTGGAAGGTTTTGGTTTCATTTTTATTAATATTTTCGTTGTTAAAATTGTGTTTTCACCTCTTAAATCAACTACGGCCTGTTTATATTAATGGAACGATTTTAGCCCAAAAGAAGAAATTATAATTCCTCTGAAAAGTGGTTGAAGGCTTTAAAAAAGGCATTTTATAAGAAATCAAACCCATTCGAATTGCTGTTTCACAACAGAAACTGATCATACCACAACAATAAATTCTTCACTTTGCCACTATAGTGAATATTTGTTATAGGAGAGATACGTCTAGAACGATTTGAATTTTTAATCGATTGAATGATTTTCTTCAATAAGTAAAGAACATGACCAAACTGACTAGTTTTTTAGATTTTACCAAATACATTTCTCAAATGGGAAAACCCTACGCTAAATTTTTATTATTCATACTCTTCATCGTTTTAGGTTCAAAAACTGTCTTGTCACAGGTTAAAGAGCCTTTTCAAGTACGTTACGAGGCCGATATTCGTGGTGAATTAACCTTCATCGCAAATAGCATTGTGGCACCAAGTATTGATGCTTATTGTGAAGGAAAGGGTAAGAACAGGATCTGTTATCCTGACCGAACTCCGAACGATCCATATAACTTTACCGGTACTGCATCAGATTACAATGATAATCTTGATATGCAATACATTGATATTGACGGAGACAGTTCAACCTTTAGTTCTAGTAGCGCCACTTTGAACATACCCGACATCGATTGCGCATTGGTACGATATGCGGGGCTATATTGGTCTGCTGTTTATGTAAATAACGATAGAAGTAATATAGACGACATTAAATTTAGGACTCCTGGCGGGGCATATCAAGATATTACTGCTGATGAGATTATTTTTGATGGAAATGGCGATGCGGACTTTGGTTATTACAGTCCTTATGCTGCGTACAAGGATGTAACCGCTATAGTGGCGGGTATGACAAACCCGAATGGAGATTATTTTGTTGCCAACGTTAGAGCTAGTTCAGGTAGTAATGTTTCTGGTGGAATTTCCGGTGGTTGGCAAATGGTTGTTGTTTACGAAGACCCGAACTTACCAGGCGATAAATTTATTACCACTTTTGACGGGTATGCAGGTATTAAATCTGGTCAGAGCGTTGATATTCCAATTAATGGCTTTACTACCTTACCAGCTCCTTTTCCTGTTTATGCGAACATGGGCGTAGCTGCCTTAGAGGGGGATAATATAATTAGTGGAGATGCATTACAGATTAATGCGAACGGAACATTTAATACATTATCAAACGGTGAAAACCCAGCTAACAACTTTTTCAACTCCAGCATTTCTATCTATGACACCCAGTTTACTGCGCGCAACCCTAATAGTATTAATACATTGGGCTGGGATGTCGATTTGTTTGAAATACCTAATGGTGGTGTTAGCAATAGTATAATCCCTAATGATGCCACTAGTGCTATATTAAGAGCAAGCTCTTCTCAAGATAAATATGATATATTCTTTGCTTCATTTGATGTTGATATCATTGCGCCGAACATTGTCTTAGAAAAACGCGTGAATACACCTGGTGGAATAGATATTACAAGTCAGGGAGTAAATCTAGGTCAAGTTTTAGATTATGTCTTAACGTTCGATAATATTGGAAATGATGATGGTTCAGCATATACTATTAGAGATGTGTTACCTGTAAATGTGTCGCCACCAGATGGCCGTAGCTTTTTTAACGATACCGACTTTATATTACCACCTGGTGTTTCATATATCTATGACCCTTCTTCAAGGGAGGTAGTTTTTACTATTCCAGATATTTTGGTTGAAACGATAAGAGATTCTTATTCTATTAGAATGAGAGTACAGGTTGCTGAAAATTGTTTTGATTTCATAAATGCGTGCTCCGATTTAATTGAAAATCTTGCTTATAGCACCTATCGTGGTAAAGATAATAGCGCCTTGGTAACGGATGATCCTTCTGTGACCGATTTTAATGCGTGTGGCTTTACAGTGCCAGGTGCTACTAATTTTTTGCTGGATGATTTGGCCGACTGTACTTTTGCAAGAACCGTAGAGCTTTGTGGATCAAGCGCGGTATTAAATGCTGGTGATGGTTTTGATTCTTATATATGGTATCTTGATACGAACAATAATGGAGAAATAGATGTTACCGATATTGAAGTTAACGATGGTGACCCAGATAATGATCCAAGCACACTAGTTGTTACAGTTGTAGGCACATATATTGTAGATAAAATAGTAGCGGATCCCTGTAAAGGCTTTAAAGAAATAATAACTGTGGTGCCTTTTGGTTCTGGTTCTATTCCTAACCCAATTATAGAATATTTTAATGAAGTAAATAGTGATACAGACCCATCTAACGATATACCAGGAGAAATTGTTTCCTGTAGTGTAGATAGCTCCTTATTGCCTAAAATATTTTTATGTGGTATAAATGACTCTCACTTATTACAAGTTTATTTGGTTGATGCTCAAAATGTTACTTGGGAAAAATTAGATGAAGCAAGTTGTTCTGCGTCTGGGGATGATTGTGCCAATAAAGCGCTGACATGTACTTGGGCCGAGGTTGGAACAGGTAGTAGCTATAGATTGAATTCTGAGGGACAGTACAGAATTTCAGTTACCTATCAAAATGGTTGTACAAGTAGATTCTATTTCAATGGATTTCAAAATGATTTAGATTTACAATATACTAATAGAGATATAGTTTGTGAAACCCCTGGTAATATTTCGATTACCAATCTTGGTAATGGATATGGTTATCAATTGGTAGACGACCTTACCAATAATATTATTATCCCGTTTAGCGCAAATAACGGACCTAGCTTTGATTTTACTACAGGTGAAAATGGTTCATATCGAGTTGAGGTAACGCAATTGGATATCAACGGAGATCAAATTGATAATGCGTGTGTATTTACGACGCCGGTAATAGGTGTTCTAGACCGGGTTCTTACTACTACGGTTACGGTAACAGCAGAATCGTGTTTTTCTCAAGGCGCTATAAATATTCAAATTAATAACGCAGATCCTGCTTATGAATATGAGATAAGAAGAGATGACGGTACAAATGGCGGTCTAGGTACATTAGTTGACAGCGAAAATGGTCAAACCGATAATAATTTCACGTTTAGCGGATTAATAGCTGGCGATTATATAGCCATAGGGCGTACTGCCGATGGATGTTCGGTAAGTAAAAATGTTACAATTTTAGATGAAAATGATTTGTTTCTATCTGCAAGGGTATCTCAACATATTACATGTAAGGAAGGAAATATTTTAATGGATTCTGGAGGTGGAAGAACACCACATACTTATGCCGTTTGGAAACAAACAGATGCTAGCGGTAATTCAATCACTTCTTATCCAACGTATGCAGATATACCTGCCTCAAATTTTCAAACGAGCGCAATTTTCGACATATTTGACCCAGGTGATTATACCTTTGTGGTTTTAGATAGAAACGGTTGTTATTCCGTTTCTAATACCGTTACAATAGAATTTCAACCGGCAGCCGATTTTAATGCCACTACGGTGGTAGACGTGCTTTGCTTTGGAGAATCTAGTGGACGAATTCAATATAACTTAGTTAACAATAATGGGTATAGTTTAACCTTTACCCTTTACGATTCAAATAATATTGAAATCGCAACCAATACTTCGGGTAACTTTCCAAATCTTCCAACTGGTGACTATATAGTAAGTATAAACCAACGTAAGGGCAGTTCATCTTGTGATTATAATGAAGAATATACCATTACAGCACCAACTTCTGGACTATCGGCAGAGGCTATTTTAATTCAAGACTATACTTGCTTGCAAGAAGGTATTATAGAAGCTCAAAATGTTTCTGGCGGTACTGCACCATATGAATATAGTATTGATGGAATTAACTTTATACCTGATACGACTGCAAATGCACATCGTTTTGAAAACTTAACGGATGGTACATATACCGTTACCATTAGAGATGCTAACGACTGTAATTTTGTAACAAATCAAATTGTAATTGACAGACCAAATCCACCAACGGATTTAACAATTGTGGAGTCTCAAATTACATGTCCAGCACAAACAGTAAATTTAACCGTAAACGCAATTAACGGTACAGCACCTTATACGTATTCTATTATTGCGCCATCTATAATTGCTCCAACAAGTATTACAGGAAACGAAGCTGCTTTTAATGGTCTTGCTCCTGACACTTATAGGGTTAGGGTTACAGATGTTGATGGTTGTTTTTATGATGAAAACTATACGATTAATGCTATCAACCCTATGTCAGCAAGCGGTACAACTACACAGCCAATTAGCTGTTTTGGTGCTGCTGATGGGGTCATTCGTTTTAATGTAAACTTCCAAGTAGGTCAAAATTTCACTTACACGGTTACAGGCCCAACAGGAGTTGTTAGAACAGGTGGTACAGAAGCAGTTATTGACAATATTAATGGTTTAGTAGCGGGTGACTATACGTTGGATATTGTAGATACCGATACAAATTGTACATACACAGTATCACATGAATTAGAAGGACCACCTTCTGCCTTGACCATTTCAAATTTAACAGAAACACAACCAAGTTGTTTAACAGATGGTAGTGTTACTATTAGTGCAACTGGTGGATGGGGAAGCTATACATATGTATTGAACAATCCAGACGCATCTCCATTTGGCAATAATGCCACAGGTTCGTTCAGTGGATTAATACAATCTGGAACGTATAATGGTACCATTACTGACGCTAACAATTGTAGTATACCGTTTTCGTTTAGTTTAAATCTGGCAACTGCTCCTGTTTTAGAAATAACTCCAAATCAAAACTGTTTTGATGACGCTGTTTTATTAACGTTGACAGCCAATGTCACATCAGGTGGTGACGGTAATTTTGAATATAGTTTAAATGGAGGTCCTTTCAGTACAACTAATGTTTTTTCTGGACTTTTAGCAGGTACTTATACCATAGATGTAAGAGATGGTAAAGATTGTACAGATTCTGAAAGTATTACCATTAACTCTGCAGTAACAGTTAGTGCAAGCGCAAGCAATATTACGGCTTGTGGTACGGATACCGATATTGATATAACGGCAGCTGGTGGAGACGGCAATTATGTATATGCAGTTGTGGCCGATGGTGCTACACCTACGGCAGGCGATTATGCTACGACCAATCCGGTAAGCGTTACAGGCGCAGGAGACTATGACGTATATGTGCTTGATAACAACGGAGGAGCTAATGCGTGTCCTGCAATGTATGATATTACAATTGTACAGGATGCTCCAGTAGCGGCAACATCTACAGTTTTAGATGTAACTTGTTTCGGCGGCACCAACGGTAGTATTTCTTTAGCACCTTCTGGTGGTGAAGCTCCATATACTTTTAGTATTGATGGAGGAACAACCTTTGGGTCTGTAAGTACGTTCAACAATCTGACAGCTGGCACTTATGATGTTAGGGTACGGGACGTTAATAATTGTGAACTTATATTATCAGTTCCTGTTGACGAATTACCGCAAATAATCGCTGAGAGCGTTCAAACAGAAGATTATACGTGTAATCAACTAGGAGAAATCACTGTTGGTGGCGTAACCCCTACAACAGGAGGTTCAAATAGTTATCAGTATAGTTTAAATGGAGGAACTTGGACTGCAGCGACTGCCGCAGGAGCAGTTTTCGCCAATTTGACCGACGGCACCTATACCGTACAAGTAAGGGATGCTAATAATATTGGGTGTACGATAAGTCTCCCGAATATTATAATCGCGCCTTTACCTATAGAACCTGCTGTGAGCAGCAGTGTTGCTTACAATTGTGATGGCTCTGGAAATATTACGATACTTCCGAACGACCCATCGTATACGTATAGTATCGATGGTAATGCTCCACAAGCGAGCAATGTATTT